>JAYQLF010000011.1:0-99596 GCA_038143045.1 Halieaceae bacterium | reverse complement strand
AGCGCATCGCCGGTGGCCAGACGGTGACGATGCTGAACGATTCGGCATTTTGGAGCGCTAGTTTTATCGCGCCGGAACCAGCACCCACCACGGGAACGTTAACCGCTTTTTGCAAGCGCTTGAGGCCGTAGTCGCCCACTGTGTTGATGTAAATGCCTTGGGCGCCTTGTGCGGCCGCAGCAAGTCCGGCGAGGTAGTAGGTGCGCTCGCAAATGGCTCGGTCCTGTTCCGTGGCGGGAAACACCGCGTCCGGAACGGGTAGAAGCTTGCAATGCGCCCCGGCCAATCGAAGTGGCGCCGGTAATGGCGTTTCAGGTGTGATGATTGTTGCATCCCCTGATCCGAGTACCGCGATGACCATAGCTCGAGAAGTTCTCCGCAACCTTTGTAAACAGCGTTAGCTCACCCTGCTGTGAAAGCGTTGTGCTGCCGCAGGCCAGTTTATCGTACCGCACTCAAGGCAACGGATTGCGAGGTTGAGTCAGGTCAGCAGGAGAATGCCTAGAAGTGCCGCCAACTGAAACATATTGATGATCACGGACAGTTTGTGCAACCGCGCGAAGTCAGTACCCGCGGCCTCATCTCCCGCCAGCTCGGCATCTCTCAGGGCATTGATGCGCGGCACCAGATACTGCCGCACCCACAGCGTCGATAGCGTGATGATCAGGCAAATCCCCCCCGCCCAGAGTTGAGATTGCAGGTAGAGGATGCCAGCGAGCCCCGATCCAATAATGAGAGCAAGGTAGTAGCGGGGAAAAAGCCGCCTCAGGAAGGCGCCTGCGTGTTCTTCCGGGAGCGCTTGGAAAACCGTGGGCGCCACGCCTGCGGCAAAGAACAGCATGGCGCCCAGGGTGGCTGCGACCGTATATAGGGCAATTGTTTCCATGAGCGGTCTCTACTTGGAGCGCTGTTTGTATTGGGTCGCGCAGTAACCCCGGGAAACCGAGGGGTCGCGAAGGGCGCTGTGCTTGGTTCCGCGGCCCGAGACACGCTGCCGCCAGTTCTTGAATGCCCTGGGTTTCAAGGCACCGCGCATCAGTCGAATAACGTCGGCCTCGCTCATGCCATAAAGATGCTCGATCGCCTCAAAGGGCGTTCGGTCCTCCCATGCCATTTCGATCACGCGCGAATGATCAGCCTCATCCAAGCAAGTACCGATAGGGTGTTTGGCGCGTGGTGTGTTCACAGGGTTTCCACTCCAAGATCAAGGGATTGCTGATACCAGATGCTGAGCTTTGCGTCGTGATGCCGGCTCCAGCACTCTAGCGAAATCAAGCCTCGAAACGTGACTGCTTGCCAGTGCGCACATTGACGGTACGCGCTGTCCCACCTAGTGTGGGGCAGGGTAAAGGTCAGAGTGAAGCATGCGCGTTCTGCTGGCAGGGGCAACGGGATATATCGGACAAGCGGTCCTGCGCGAGTTGGTCTCTGCAGGCCACGAGGTTGTTGCACTGGTGCGGCCGGGTCGGGAGTGGTCCGATGTTCTCTCAGGTACGCACTCCAATGAACAGCCAGATGGCTTGTCTGATGCAGTCACTGTCGTGGAAGCGGACATTTCGTCTGATGAAGATTGGACGGTCACGTTGCCAAACACCGACGTGGTGATTTCCTGTCTTGCCAGCCGAAGTGGCGCACCTGCTGACGCCAGGCTCGTAGAGTACGAGGCCAATCGCCACCTACTTGCGTACGCGGAGCGAGCGGGGGTGCAACATTTTGTGCTCTTGTCTGCGATTTGCGTACAGATGCCTCGCTTGGCATTCCAGCGAGAGAAACTCCGGCTCGAGGCACTGCTCAAGTCGTCCCCGGTGCCCGCTACGATTGTGCGGGCGACGGCGTTTTTCCGTTCCCTGGTCGGTCAGTTTGAGCGGGTTCGCGCGGGCAAGCCTTTCCTGCTATTCAGTAGCGGCAACCTCACTGCCTGTAAGCCTATTTCCGATCGTGATCTAGCGCGATTTATTGTGGCGCGCGCTGCGGAGTCGCCCGAGGGCACCGTGATTCTGCCAATCGGCGGCCCGGGCCCGGCACTAACGCCTCAAGACCAGGGCCGCTTGCTCTGCGAAACTTTGGGGCAACCCTTTCGCTCGACCTCGTTGCCGCCGGAAATGTTTGATTGGATACGCTGGCTGATTAGCCCGCTGGGCTTGGTCTCTCGTAGGGTGCGAGACCGAATGGAGTTTCTCCGTATCGCCAAGTTTTACGCGACCGAGTCGATGCTGTGTTGGGATGCGGAGGCCAAGCGCTACGACGCTGAGGCGACGCCCGAGTTTGGTAGCGACACGCTGCAAGACTTCTATGCGAAGCTGGCCTCGGGTGAGGTGCTGGCACCGGAGCGCGGCGAGCACAGCTTGTTCTAGTGACCGCGTTGCTTTTACCCGGTTAACAGCATGACCGTGACGATATGGGCGTCTGTGATCTCAACGGCGTAAATGACACCGTCGTGCCAGGGTTGAGGTTCTCCGTTTGTGGGCGCGATGGTCAGCAAGTGCTCGTCGGTTCGTGTCACTTCGACGTCCTGAAAGCCGACCCACGATTGAGTGAGTGGGTACTGGCATTTATAGAATGATTCCTTTGCACTAAAAAACAGCGTGGTTTCCATTACCACTTTTTCTGGCGTAAGCGATGTGAAGTAGTCGGCCTCGCGCTCAGTGAAGAGCGTTGGCCAGAGCTTGGGCTCGACACGCCCAACCGTCTCGATGTCGATACCCACCGAACGAATCGCATGAGATGTGCCGATGGCGGCGGCGCAGAGCGTATCGCAGTGCGAGAGGCTTCCTACTCGGTCAGCGGGCCATACAGGAGACCGATCGTCTGCACGGCGCACGGGCGCAGGGGGTAAACCGAGTTGATCAGACAGCATGCGCGCGATGAGTCGCCCGGCCACAAACTCGCGCCGTCGGGGGAGGGCAGCGCTGGCAATGTCCTCCAATTCCAGAGGATCTGCATTTCCCGGTAGCGCCTCGAGCGCCGCCCAAGCGATCGCGAGATCGGGGCCAGCCAGATCGGGCAACAGTGCGTTCAGCGTCATGCTGCGATAGTAGCACTACGACAGGGCACCTCTATGTGGGTGCAACAAGTCAGTGTGATTGCGCTGTGTCGGTAACGGGCTTAAACCGGAATGTTTAAGTACGCCAAGTCAGAGGCCGGGGTTATCGCTCGAATTGATCGAGGGTGAGCGCTGTGACGCCCAGCTAAGAATGGCGAGCGACATCGCCAGCAATAAGACAGCACCCGCCTCAAACAACAGCTTGCTGGGTTCAGCCTCTTTCCCTTGAAGAATAATCAACCGGGTAATACCTGTGATTGCGATCAGCACAGGCAGTGTGACTGGCACACTGTGGGTGGCGTAATAGGCATACGCCATCCCGATGACCTCGAGGTAGATAAACAGTAGCAGCAGGTCAGCGAGCCGTATGCGTCCCGCATCGAAGAACGTTGTGAGTTCCAGCGCCACCGCAACCATGGTCAGTAAACTGATAATGACCAGTAAGATGCGTTCAGCCAGACTAAAAAAGCCCAACACGCCTCGGTCGAGCTTTTCAGTCGCTTCAGGATAATCCCCGCCAAGCTGATGTTTAGACATGCTTCCCCTCCGCTCTGACATTGCGGTTATATGAGGTCTATACGGTCGGTCTCGCGAAGCCGTTCACGTGGGCGCTCAGCAATTATTCCTTTATCGCTCAGCGGCTGTTTTAGTCGAACGATGGAATGACTTTTTCTGATGGGATCCACGGAATATCCACAACCTCCGCATCGCGCCAGCCATCTCCAGCATCCAGCGACAATGCGGTACCCGGCGTGGCCAAATCGGTAGGCACATTAACTAACGCGATATTGTGCTCGAGTCGCGGTGACCAGCAATAGCGGGTCACGTGGCCGACCACGTCATCACCTGATTTGACGTCCATGAAATGCTGATTAGGAACGACGGGGTCGCCGCCAAAATTAGCGCCGACCAGGCGGCGTTCAGGACCGGTCTTGGCGATGGCCTGCAGTGCGGCTTTGCCGATATAGTCATAGGGCTTGTCGATATCCAGCAGTCGGTCCATGCCGATCGTAAAAGGACTGTCGTTCAGTGTGATGTCGCTGCAATAGGAAAGCAGTGCGCCTTCCATGCTGCGCGCCAGCGACGGGCAGGCGACCTGAATATCAAACTCGGCACCCGCCTCCATGCACAGGTCCCACAGTGCAGTACCTTTGCTGGCGTCCTTCAAGATAATCTCGTAGCCTAACTCGCCGCTCCAGCCGGTGCGACTGAGCACCACCGGGATGCCTTCCAGGGAGGTGTGGCAGAAGTGGTAGTAGCCGAGCTCTGTCGCTAAATCACCAAAAAGCTTGTGTGCGACTCGCGGCGCCAGCGGGCCTTGCAATTGCAGTGGCGATGCGTCGGGTTCTCTGACCGTGACATTGAGCCCACTTTGCGCGGCTACGCCTTTGGCCCACAGCAGGACGTCGCCATCACCCGGCGACAGCCAGAAGTGGTCCTCGGCATGCCGATAGAGCACTGCGTCGTTGATGATGCCGCCATTCTCATCCACAAAAACCACGTAACGGGCCCGGTTGATCGGGCACTTGTCGATGTCTCTCGGAGTCAGCAGTTGCGTGAGTGCCAGCGCATCGGGGCCGATGATTTCCACCTGACGTTCAGCTGCCACGTCCCAAAGCGAGACGCCTTTGACGATGGCCCAGTACTCGGCCGTGGTATCGCCGTAACTCGTGGGCATAAACATGTGGTTATAAATCGTGAACGCTTGGGCGCCCGCTTTCATGGTGGCGTCATAAAAAGGGGATTTGCGAACGCGAGGCCCGATGGTGATGGCGGGTGATGACATGGCGTGACTCCGTCAGTAACGCGAATTTTTATTTGCGCGACAGTATGGAGCCAAAAACCTCGCCTCGGCATCTTTTTGTCAGCCTCAAAAAGCAGCCTGGGTGCTGTCGGCCAAGTCGTTGTGGCCGGCACGAATAATCTCGGTCATCGCGCCGCGTCAGCAAGTTACTTTCGCAGCGAGTTCGTCGATTGCTTGGCTACGGTGTCCGCAGCAGATGTTGGGTGAACATTGAGCAGCAACTGGTGCGCCGCAATCGGCCGTGGGCAGAGACCGGCTCCTGATCAGGCCGCTGCCCGGGGAAAATCGGTCTCGGTGAATTCCAGAGGTGCGTCACTTTCACCATCGACAGGTGCCACTGGCTCGTATTCGACTTCTTCGTCGGAGCGCGGGTCTTGATCAAAGGCAGCGGGTGCCATCGCTGACGTCGCCGGTATGAAGGCACCTTGCTCTTCGATGGTGACTGCAGTACGGCCCGGGGGCTGCAGGATGATAAAGACGCCGGTGACGAGGCTCGCCGTGCCCACCAGAGCAAACAGCGCGCCATCACCCATGCTGCGCATTGCCCAGCCGATGACCAGCGAGCTACTGGCAGAGCCCAATGCATTGAGGAGCAACACAGAGGAGCCAATGGTGACAAATTCTTCGCGCTTTGAGTTATCGGCCGCCTTTGCCAGTGACACCGCATACAAAGAGTTGGCGAAGGCACCGAAAGCAAAAGCCCCAAGCAACAGCGCCTGCTGAGAGCTTGCCAGCATCAGAGCAAAGGCAGAGATGCCGCTCGCGGCACAAAGCGCTGCCAGCACGTAGCGGCGATCGATCCTATCGGACGCCATGCCGATGGGGTACTGCGCCAAGGCGCCGCCAATGATGTTCGCGGCGATAAAGGTCGGCACAAAGCTTGGGTCGTTGGTCACACTCAGGGCGTAAATGGCGCCCAATCCCCAGAAGCCGCCCATCACCACGCCGGAACCCAGCGCACCCGCAAACGCGGTGTGTGACCGCCTGTAAAGCTTGAAGAAATCAAAGCGTGTTGCCGGTACCGGTGCCGGCGCCAAGGCGCGAGTCAAGCTCACAGGCACGATGGCTAAGCCCACGAGCAGAGAGACCAGAATGAAGGGGTAAAGCGGATTGGCCTCGGTAAGACCCAAAAGATATTGCCCTACCGCCATGGAGATCAAAACGATCGCCGTGTACACAGACAGCACGCGGCCGTGCCGCGCGCTGTCGCTCTGCTCGGCAAGCCAGCTCTCTATTACTGTGTAAGAGCCGCACATGACGGCGCCCAGTACAAAGCGCACCAGTACCCAGAAGAAACCTTCCTCGACAAGACTGAGGAACAGGAAGCTCGACAGGAAGATGGCCAGTAACGCCGTAAAGCTGCGAATGTGGCCCACTCGAGCGATGATCGGAGGGATGGCCAAGGCGCCGGTCAAAAAGCCCGCGAAATACGCTGAGCCGCTCAACCCAATCAGTGTTTGTGACAGGCCAAGTTCACTCGCGCGCAACGGCAAGAAAGTCATGTGCAAGCCATGACCAGCCAACAGGAAGGCAGTCGTAAACAGCAATGACGATACGGGCCGAAGGGTGCTCATGTTATGCGCTCAGCTACAAATGGGTGTTGCTCGAAGAGGCGCGCATTTTGCCTGCAAAGCGATGGCTCGCAAGCGACAAATTCGTGAATTTTTGGCGAGCGCAGAGCGACGCTGGCGGCGTTCAATTTTTGCCCAGAAAACAGCCCTATGAAGTGAGATCAGTAGAGCCTGATCAGGCGGCCAAATCGCTCCAGGCGAGCTGCGAATGTCCCCGACTTTTCAACAGTTCACTGAGCGCTCTGATGTGGTCGGGTCCGACCTCACAGCACCCACCAATGACACAGGCGCCCGCATCCAACCACTCGGCGGCGAAGGCGGCGTATTGCGCCGGCGTGAGATCCTGTCTTGCTTCGAGTACGTCGACGACCCCGCCGGGTTCCAACGCACCCACGGCGGTGAAGCCATTGGCGAAGCCACCATAGGCAAAGCGCGAGCAGCTGAGGGTGGGAAGTGCTTGAGAGACGGCTTCGGGTTTGGAGCAGTTAATGACGACCGCGAGAGGTTCCAAGTCATCGATGGCATCAAGTGCCTCAGCCAGCGACTCCCCTGATCGGAGGCGCGTGCCGTCCTCGTCTGTGACGGTCAGTCCCAGCATGATGCGGCGACCGGCCTGCTCCGCTGCCGTTAGCACGGCTTTCGCCTCGTTAACCGAGGCAATGGTTTCCGCTAAAAAGCCATGCACCCGGCCCGCTTGCAGCTCAATGAGCTCGCGGTACTCCTGAACCATTTTTTCAAAGGGGAGTTCAGTGTCGGGGCGATAGCTGGCCACCAGCGGCGGCAAGCTACTAATGAGGCTGACGTCTGTGGCGCCACTTGCCTCAACACCTGCGGCCGCCAGCTCACGAGCCCGCTCCAACAGGACCTCGAGAGGCGTCTCGACCTCGCCCCTGGCGAGGCGGGCTCGCGTCACAGCATAAGTGTTGAGGCACGCAATGCCCGCACCCGCTTCGCTGAATTCGCGGTGAATCTCAGATACCAGATGAGGTTCGTCCATCATGACCTGCAGGGACCACAGGTGGTGGGCAGGCGTGCTGCTTCTCCGAATGAGCTCCTGTCCCATACCGCCATCCAGTAAAAGCACGCCCTGCGTCATCTGTGACTCCTCGCTAGATCAGTGAGTGACCGGGTGCGAGGTTATCAGGACATTCCGCCGGGTGGGACAGGGAAGATGTCCGAAAATGTGCCACAGGTGCGCCGGGTCTGGCGCTTGGTGGCGGTTAAGTTGCGAGCGGCGAGGGCTAAGAGTGGGGACGCTGACTGACAGCAGATGGCTCTTTAACTCGCTGATGGCTCTTCATAAGTCGCCGGGGCGCTCTTCACTGAACGGGAGGCTCTTCCAGTATCAGTCGTCCTCCGCTTAGTCAGGCGCGAGCAGTTTCGGTGTTGCTGACGCGAAACAGCAGCGCGTAGAAGACCGGCACAGCAAGCAGTGCCAGCACTGAGCCAAAGGCCAGCCCACCCATGATCGATACGGCCATTTCGCGGAAGAAGTCATCCCTTAAGAGCGGTGCCATACCGACGATCGTCGTGCCGGCGGCGAGGAGCACGGGGCGCAAACGGCTCACGCAGGCGGCAACCAGATTGTCGCGAGTGAGGCCGTCCTGATCAGATCTCAGGTTAATTTCCTCGACCATGATCACGCAGTTCTTGATCAGGATGCCGACCAGACTCAGCAGACCCAGCAGTGCAGGGAAGGTGAACGATAGATTGGTCACGAATAGGCCAACGAAAACGCCCGCCATAATGAGCGGCACAGTCAGCCAGGTCACTAACATTTGTCGCACACTGCCAAACAGCATTAGCGTCGCGATGATCATCACCAGTAGCGCGATGGGGAAGCGCGAAATCACCATGTCGTTGGCCAATTTCATCGACTCATATTCACCGCCCCATTCGAGCTCATAGCCCGGAGGAAGCGGAATGGACTCGATGTCTCCGCGGATCGCGTTGAACGCGCTGGTCGCCGTCTCTCCGGGGGGCGCGTTCGCCTGCACGGTAATCGTGCGAACCCGATTGCGCCGCATCAGGAAGCTGTCCTCCGCTTTCAGTGCGGCGCCCGCCACAACCTGGCGCGCCGAAACGAAGGATTGAGTGCTCTCACTCCACAGATCACGCTCGATCAGTTCAGCCGCGGTTTCTGCCAGTGGTGTGATGCGCGCGACGATGGGAACCGGCTTGTCACCATCGCGGAGCACACCCACCATTGTGCCGACGGTGCTGGACTCCACCGCTCGCGAAACGTCGGGCAGTTGCACGCCTGCGCGCCGCGCCCGCGCTTCATCGGGGATGATCGCCAGCGACAGCCGCTGTTCGCGCCAGTCGATTTTGCGATCAATCAGCTGGTGCTCGATGAAGTGCTGCATGGTCTGCTCGGCAATCTCGCGAAGCTCAGTTCGGTTACTGCCGTAAAAACGCGCCTCGATTTTGCTCGCAGTACTGCTGGTGAACTCGAGCCGTCGCACCATGTGGTGTGCCTCAGGGAACTCCGCTGCAATCACTTGACTGGCTTGGGCCATCAGCCCGGTGACAGCCTCCACGTCGTCTACGTTAACCACCAGTTGGGTGTAGGCAGGGTCGGGGCGCTCGGGTAGTAAGATCATCGTGAACCGGATGGGGCCGCGACCCGACCACGTTGAGACTTCGGTCACGCCATCGAGCGTTAACAACCGGTTGCGCACGCGATCAGCCAGTTCGTCGCTGGCATGGATATCCGTGCCCTGGGTTTGATAGAGATCTACAAAGAAGAGCGGCGTGCTGGTTGCGGGGAAAAACCCCTGTTTTAACTGGGTAAAGCCCACCACGCTCGACACCATGATGGCAATCAGTGCAAAGGTGGTCCAGCCTCGCCGAGCGATACCCAGTTCCATGAGTTTTCGGTAACCGCCGAATACCGGACCCGCGTAAAGCCGGCTCTCAGGCAACGCCTCGGGAACCGTTTTGAGAAGCCACACCCCCATGGAGGGCACCAGCGTGATCGCCAATACCCAGCTCAATAACAACGAAATCCCGCACACAGTGAACAGTGACCCCAAAAACTGACCGGTCGAATCCGATGACAGGCCAATCGGCGCAAAAGCGGCAATCCCGATAACGGTCGCCGCCAAGAGCGGGAAGCGCGTCGTGGCCACCGCCGCGATGGCAGAATCGCGCGGATTGAGGCCTTGTTTGATGCGCGTGATCATGCCCTCGGTCACGACGATGGCGTTATCGACGAGCATGCCCATGGCAATCATCATGGCGCCTAATGAGATGCGCTGCAGCTCGATGCCCGCGGCAGCCATCACACCGATGGTGCCGGTCACCGTGAGTAATAGCACTGCACCCACCATTACGCCGGCGCGCCATCCCATGAATAAACACAGTGCAGCGATGACCGTGGTGATTGATGCAGTCAGGTTGATCAAGAATTGCGTGATTGATCGGTCAACGAGGCGGTGCTGCTCAAAGAGCGGAATCATCTCGATACCAACCGGCAGAAGTTGCTGAAGCTCAAGGAGCCGCTGCTCAACAACTTGGCCGACCCGCACCACGTTCTGTGTTTCGTTAATCGCAATACCTAATGCGAAAATGCGTTGGCCCTCGTGCCGCACGATCAGGGAGGGCTGTCTGGTCTCTTCTCTTGAGACTGTTGCGATGTCGCCGAGGCGAAGCATGGACGTCTCACCCGGCAGAGCAATGAGCAGTTCCTCGAGCACCGCTTCACTGCGCTCAAGAGGAATGTCGATTCTCATCCGTTGTTCACCCGACTCCATCATGGAGGCCGGGAACAGGCCAGAGGCGCTATTAATCGCTTGCACAATGCGCGGGAAGGGCACACCGAGTTGACGCAGCTGCGCATAGTCGAAGTCGATGTGCACCTGCTCCTCCGGTACGCCCTCGACGCGGACTTTGGCGACGTGCTCAACGCGTTTGATTTCGGTTTCCAGTAAGCGGGCGGCGTCGCGAATCGTGGCAATGTCATAGCCGTCGGGGACCGTGAATCCATAGAGCAAGCCATACACGTCACTGAAGTCGTCCTCGACCCAGGGTGGGTGGGCACCGGCAGGTAAACGCATAGCGGCCTCGGCGACTCGCCGGCGCAATTCATCCCAGATTTGACCGGTATCTTTGGCTGATACCGAGTGGTTGAGTTCAATCTCTATCTCTGAGCGCCCGGGCAACGACCGAGAGGCAATGTTTTCAATCCACGGCAGCTCTTGGATTGAGCGCTCCAACACTTCAGTGACTTCTTGTTCAACATCCAGCGCAGAGGCGCCCGGGTACTCCGTAAAGACGAAGGCGATCTTGATCGGATAGGGTGGGTCTTCGAGCTGCGCAATGCGTTGTCCGCCCGCCAGCCCGCCGACCAGACAGGCCATCACCACGACCCAAACGTAAAGTGGGTTCGCCAGCGCAAATTCAGTAAGTGATGAACGCGACATGATTTAGCCGTCCGCCAGGGGCCGCACCTGCATACCCTCGTAAAGCCAGGCGCCCCCTGCAGCGACCACTTGCTCGCCGCGCTCGAGGCCGGAGAGCACGGGAACCGTCTCGCGGTTGGGCACGCCCACAGTGATCGGTCGCTTAAACACTTTCGAGGTTTCTTGCTCGACGCCCCAGACGAAAAAATCGCCCGCCGCATCACTTTGCACGGCACTCAGGGGTAGCTGGATGAGTGACACGTCGGTGGTCGCCATCGACAGCAAGACGGTGGCAGTCATGCCCGGTAGCACCGGCCAGGGCGGGGTTTCTGTCAGTGAAAAACGCACGTCGTACGTTTGTGTGTCCTGACTGGCCTCGGCCTCGTAATCCAGCCACTGTGCCTCAAATAGACGACTCGGGTCTGCCGTGAAGCGCACGTTTGCTTGTTGCAAGGCAGCGGGGTTCAGGCCGGCCATCAGTTGCTCAGGCACGCCGATCACCACCTCGATGCGTTCAATTGGGACCAAACGGATGACCGGCGAAAGCCGGGCGACGGGAGAAAAGTTTTCTGCGAGGCGCTTGGTGAGCCGTCCGTCAAACGGCGCGCGCAATACCGTGTCATCGAGGTCTTTTTGCGCCGTCTCGACCGCGAGGCCTGTCAATTTGGCGCGCGCCACGGCCTCATCGAGCTCAGCCTGTGACACAGTGCCCGAGGCCTTGAGCGACTCTACTCGGGATAAGGTTTTTTCGGCGAGTTCATGATCTGCCCGGGCGCTTTCCAGCGCGAGCTCGAATCGCTCGGGGTCTAGCTGCGCGATGATGTCACCGGCCTGAACCAACGCCCCCTCTGGCAGGGGTAAGCGCTGCAGTGTGCCGTCGATTTCAAAGCCGAGTTCGACCGTGTGCGCGGGCGCCACTTTGCCCACAAACTGGCTGGGAGCGGATTGGTAGCCCGTGCCCACGGTGATCAAGCGCGCAGGCCGCGTCGCAGAGAATGATTCGACCGTCGACTCTGCTCCGCAGCCAGCAAGTCCCAATGCGGCCAGTAGTGTTCCCATCAGAATCCTCATCATGATGCGAGCTCCTGTGTCAGCGACTTGAGGTGTTGGCGAATCTCGTTGCGCTCGTTAACGCTCAGTGAGAGCAGGCCAAGCAACTCCAAAAACTGGAGCCCCTGCGACGCCAACAGAATGGTTCTCGCGGTCGCAGCAGTGGCTTTTGATGCGCCCAATTGCTCGAATAAAGCCTCAACGTATTGTTTGGCTGGAGCGAGCAAGTCCGCGTTTTCCGCCGATGCTGCGATCAGCCCCTGCGCCATGATCCGCTCGTCTTTGGGCAGGTCGAAGTCGGCATCAATCAGACCATTGAGCAGTGCAGCGTTACTGACTTCGTCCGCCGAGCCGAGGTCATCAACCAACCCTGCGCGATTCTCAAGCAGATGGTCCAGCAGTCCCTGTAGCAGGGCATCCTTGGACGGGTAGTGGTACAACAGCCCGCCTTTTGAGACGCCCGCTTCGGCCGCCACTTTCTCCAACGTAAGGTGCCCCGCGCCGTCACGCTCAATCACTTTGGCCGCGGCAACGCGAATGCGCGCGCGGGTTTGTTCCGATTTCATGCCGCACCATTTATAAACCGTCCAGACGGTATAGTAATACAATCCCAGCACGTTGTCACAGGCCCGCAAAGCGCCTCAAGTTTGCTGGTGAGTGGGTCTGTGCGTACCCTGCAGTCATGGTGATCACACCTTTCTTCACATGACTGCTGTCCCCCCGCATGACAGCTGATCTGCTACTCACGATGCTGAGCTGTATCGGCTTTATGGGGCTGGTGGCATTCGTCTCCTGGCGGCAAACCCGTGGGCGGGTTGATAGCGGTGCCGGTTACTTCCTCGCCGGGCGGGGTTTGGGCGCCACTTTTATTGCGGGCTCGCTGTTACTCACGAACCTCTCTGCGGAACAGCTTATTGGTCTCAATGGATCAGCCTATGGCTACAACCTGAGCAGCATGGGTTGGGAGGTGACCGCCGCGGTCGCCACGGTGCTCATGGCGTTTTTCTTTTTACCCAAGTACCTCGCCGGAGCCTTCACGACCTTGCCCGAGTTTCTCAGTGCGCGCTTTGACGAGGGTGTGCGTCGCATGACCGTGGTGCTTTTTATGCTGGGCTATGGCTTGGTGACGATTCCCAGCGTGCTGTATTCCGGCTCGATCGCGGTGCTCAAACTCTTTGATGTGCCCGAGCTGCTGCAACTGGATTACGGCACGTCGCTGGTGCTGACCATTATGGTCATCGGCGCCTTGGGGGCGTCCTACGCCATCCTCGGCGGCCTGCGGGCGGTGGCGGTCTCCGACACCCTCAATGGCGTTGGCTTGCTGATCGTGGGTGTGGCCGTGCCCTGGCTGGGGCTGCAGGCACTGGGTGAAGGGAGCGTGGGTGCAGGTCTCAACATGGTGTTGACCACCGAGACCCAGAAACTCAATGCCATCGGCGGGCCGACCGACCCGACCCCCTTTGCCACGCTCTTTACCGGCATGGTGTTTGCCAATCTCTTCTACTGGTGCACCAACCAATATGTGATTCAACGCACCCTCGCCGCTCGCAGCCTCGCCGAAGGACAAAAAGGTGTGCTGCTGTCGGGCTTTTTCAAGGTGCTGGTGCCGCTCCTGATGATGATTCCGGGCGTCGTGGCCTACCACCTTTACGGGCCCGAGCTGCAATCGATAGATCTGGCTTACCCCCAGCTGGTGCGCGACGTACTGCCGGTCTATGCCACCGGGTTTTTCCTCGCCGTGTTATTGGGCGCGGTGCTGAGTTCCTTCAACTCGCTGATCAATAGCGCCTCGACGCTTTTCTGCATTGATGTCTATCAGCCCCTCGTTGGCAGGGCGGTCTCTGATGCAGAAATGGTGAAGGTGGCCAAGCGGGTGGGGCTGGTGATGACCGGCTTCTCGTTATTGGTCGCGCCGCTTTTGCAGTTTGCTGCCGAGGGGCTCTGGCAGGTCATTCGCATTTTCACGGGCTTTTACAATATTCCGATGATCGCGATTGTGATCATCGGGCTCTTTACCCGGCAGGTGCCCGCGGTGGCGGCCAAGGTGGTGATTGTGTTTCACATCATTGCCTACGGCACTTTCCAGTTTGTGCTCAAGGACCTGTTACCGGTGCACTTTCTGCACCTTTACGCGATCCTGTTTGTGGTGGAGGTGGCGATGATGCTCGCGATCGGTGCATGGCGCCCGCGAGGAGAGGAGACTGCTATCAAACAGATCGCAGAAGTGGACCTGACCCCCTGGGCCTATGCTCAGCCCTGTGCGGTGACGTTGCTGTCTTGCGTGGTGGCGCTCTATGTTGTCTTCTCGCCCATCGGTCTGGTGGGTGAAGGCTCGAATCTCTTTGCCCCCGTTTTGCTGGGTCTGCTCGCGCTGAATGTGCTGTTCTGGTTCGGCTGGCACCGCCGACTGATCGCCGGCTCGGGAGCTCACGCATGACGAAGCCCGCATCGCCGCTTGAAGGTAACGCCGCTGCGCGCGTCGCCGCGCTCACAGCTGAGAATCCATACCTGTCGAGTGGGCGGAAACCCCGTCTGCTGATTGTGGGGGCGGGCATGATGGGTCGGGAGCATCTGCGTGTGTCGCAGTTACTCGGCTGGGCAGATGTGCAGGGTATTGTCGATCCCGACGGCGGCAGTCTCGAGTGGGCGTGCACGGACTGGCGCTTGCTCACCGACGCGCCGCTCACGATCTATCGCGACCTGAGTGAGGCCTGCCTGGATGACGCGGTGGACGCGATCGTGATCGCAACGCCCAACCACACCCACCGGGATGTGCTGCACGCCGTTGCCGCATCCCATAAACCCGTCTTGCTCGAGAAGCCGATGGCCACGACCTTGGCGGATGCCATGGACATCGTGAGCCTCGCGCGGGACTACCCCTCGGTTATCCAGCTCGGCATGCAATATCGCTTCAAGGCGCAATACGTGGACGCGCTGCAGGCGGCGGCCGCAGAGCGCGCGTTGGGGCAGGTGAAAACCGTTGCCATGTCGGAGTATCGGCCACCCTTTTTGGACAAGGTAGATCAGTGGAATAAATTCAACCGCAACAGCGGCGGCACCCTGGTCGAAAAATGCTGTCACTACTTTGATCTCATCAACGTCGTCGCGCAGTCACGACCACGGCAGGTCTATGCCAGCGGCGGCCGGGCGGTGAACTTTCTGGATTTTGAGTGGCAGGGTGAGCCATCTGACATCGATGACCACGCCATGGTCATCATCGACTACGACAATGGCGTGCGGGCCAGCTTCACTCTCAACATGTTTTGTCAGGAGCTTTACGAAGAGTTGGTAGTAGTGGGCGAGCGCGGCCGTTTGGTGGCCAGCGAGCAGGCCAGCTTCCAACCCGACACGCCTTCAAAGGCTGAGCTACTCGTGGAGGTGCCAGAGCATCCCGCTTACCGGGGCGTGTCGGTTGGCTATCCTGATTGGATCGAGGCCAGCGGCCACTACGGCGCCACTTTTTTTGAACACATCGCCTTTAATTTGCAGCTGGCGGGGCAGGCGGTGGACGCGGCCACGCCCGAGCAGGCACTCTGGTCGCTGATTGTGGCCAGTGCTGCCCAGCACTCGATGCAGACCGGGCGAGAGGTCGACGTCGGCGCATTCTGCGAAGCAGAGGGCATCGGCGACTTTTACGGAGGACGCTGACGGTTCACTGCCACCGCCTGTGGCTACAGCCATGGTGAGGGGGGCGTTATGAGCGGGTTGGCTGATCTTTATCCAGTGATGATGTGACCTGATGCTGAGGTCGAAAGGAGAGACGACGGTGAGTGCAACGATTTCGGTGGGTCGCGGCGAGATGCCTGCCATTGGGCTCGGTCTATGGAAGATCGCCAGAGAGGACACTGCGGAGATGGTCCGCTCGGCCATTGCCGAGGGCTACCGCCATCTCGACAGCGCGGCGGACTATGGCAATGAAGCTGAGGTCGGCGAGGGGTTGCAGGCGGCACTGTCTGAAGGCCTCGTGAGTCGCGAGGAGCTCTGGGTCACCTCAAAGCTCTGGAATACCTATCACCGGCCCGAGCACGTGCGCGCGGCGTGTGAGCGGACCCTACAAGATCTCCGCTTGAGCGAGCTGGATCTGTATCTCATCCACTTCCCCATTGCGCTCCAGTACGTCGACTTTGACACCCGCTATCCCCCGGAGTGGATCGCCGACCCCGATGCAGGGAATCCTGTGATGGTGCCCGACCCGGTGCCCCTCTCTGAGACCTGGGGCGCGATGGAGGAGCTGGTCCGCGCGGGTCTGGTCAAGGAGATCGGGGTCTGCAACTACAACACCGGGCTGCTCCATGACCTGATGGCGTACTCGCAGATCAAGCCGGCCATGCTGCAGATCGAGTCCCATCCCTACCTGACTCAGGAGCGACTGCTGCGCGCAGCAGCGCAGCACAACATGGCGGTGACGGCGTTCTCACCGCTAGGCGCATTGTCCTATTTGGAGCTCGACATGGCCGACGCCGGCGAGTCGGTGCTTGAGCAAGCGGCGGTGAAAGAGGCCGCCGCGCGCGTCGGTCGGACGCCCGCGCAGGTGGTCTTGCGTTGGGGCATTCAGCGGGGCACGGCGGTCATTCCGAAAACCAGCCGGGTAGAGCGCCTCAGAGAGAACCAAGCGCTATTTGATTTTGAGTTGACTGACGCGGAGATGACGGCGATCTCGGCCCTGAACCGCAACCGGCGATTTAATGATCCGGGCCACTTCTGTGAGGAAGCCTTTGGCACGTTCTTCCCTATCTATGATTGAGATGGCGACGGAGTTCGTGGGCATGGGCAAGGTCAAGGGCACAGGCGCGAGCGTCGGCAAGGGCAGGGTTATTGCGATGAGCGCGGGCACACATCCTGCGATGCCTGGTGCGAGTTTTGCATGATGAGGTTTGAGCCGCAGCCTGTTAGGAGTCAGCAGTGCCACGGCGGTGCGGCATTCCCGCTGGTGTTGGTCGCTGAAGGACCGATGTCGCAGCAGGATCTTCACGCCCAGTCGGCGGCGCTCATGGAACAACTGGCGACCCACGGCGCGATCCTCTTTCGCGGTTGCGGGGTGACGGATGCGCAGGCCTTCGATGACTTCGTCACCGGTTTTGGCCTCCCGAATTTTGCCTACGACGAGTCGCTGTCGAACGCGGTGCGGCGCAACCGCACGCCGCGGGTCTTTACCGCCAACGAGGCGCCGCGTGACGTCGAGATTTTTCTGCACCACGAGATGGCGCAGACCCCATATTTTCCGAGTCATTTGTTTTTCTTTTGTGAGCAGGCCGCTGTATCGGGTGGCGCCACGCCAATTTGCCGCTCTGATGTGCTGCTCGAAAAACTGACACAGTACTTGCCTGAATTTGTGGCTCGTTGCAGAGCACACGGCGCGCGCTATTCCCTCACCATGCCCGCCGAGGCCGACGCCACCTCGGGGCAGGGTAGGAGTTGGCGCCAGACATTGAATGTCGATACGAAAGAGGCGGCAGAGGCACGCTTGGCAGCGCTCGAGTATGACTGGCAGTGGTTACCCGACGACGCAATCCTTACCACCACACCAGCCCTGTCGCTCATCCGGCACGCGCCCTCAGGCAACGAGGTCTTCTTCAATCAGCTCATCGCCGCGTTTTGCGGCTGGCAGGATCAGCGCAACGAGGGCACCCGCTCGGTGACCTATGGCGATGGCTCAGCTTTTGACGACGCCGATGTGCAATCGGCGGTCGAGATTGCCTACGACCTCGTCTTCGATCTCCCTTGGGAGTCCGGTGATGTGGCCTTGATCGATAACTATCAGGTCATGCACGGCCGGCGGCCTTTCTCGGGCCAGCGAAGCGTGCTGGCTTCCCTGTGCCTGGGTTCAGCGCCCGCTTAACGCTTACAGGTTGACCGTGAGCGTGACGCGCACCTGCCGGGGCAGACTACAAACTAATGCGTTTGTAGTGGCGATAGTGGGGTGTCCAGAAAATCTGGTCGATGCGGGCATGGAGTTGGGCGTCTGAGATCTTGAGTGCGTGACCCTGTTCCTGGGCTACCTTTGCTACCGCAAACGCGATGGACCGGCTGACCTCTGTGATCTGTTGCAGAGGCAGCAGTAGATCTTTTCCGGTTCCCGAGGCCCGCGGCGACGCTTCTGCCAGAATCTTGCTGCTAGCCAGTAGCATTTCATCGGTCACACGGTTTGCTCGCACCGCTAAAACGCCGAGGCCAATGCCCGGAAAAATATAGCTGTTGTTGCATTGGGCTATTCGGTAGGACTCACCATTATGACTTACAGGCTGAAATGGACTGCCTGTTGCAATAATGGCTTTTCCATCTGTCCAACGAATAATATTTTCCGGAGTGGCCTCAGCCCGGCTCACTGGGTTGCTCAGTGGAAAGATAATCGGGGCATCACTATTTTCCGTCATGCTTTGAATGACCGATTCGGTGAACAGGCCGGGTTGTCCGGAAACACCAATGAGTATGGTTGGACGAGCCTGGGCCGCAACTTCATCAAGACTCGCCCACTCTCCCTCGCATGACCAGTCGGTCAAGTCGGACTTGCTCTGTGCCAGACACCGCTGAAAATCCTGCAGGCCGCTCATTCCCTCTGTAATGAGGCCATGGCGGTCCACCATGAACACCTGCCGACGGGCGGTCTCATCGTTAAGTCCTTCCTCGACCATCTGTCGAATAAGCATTTCCGCAATACCGCATCCCGCGGAGCCTGCGCCAACGAAGGCAATGCGATGCTCTTTGAGGGGCTTCCCGGTGACCCGGCAAGCGGCCAGCAATGTGCCCAGCGTCACCGCGGCAGTGCCCTGTATATCGTCGTTAAAGCAGCAGAAACGCTCGCGATACCGGTTGAGTATCGGCATCGCATTGGCTTGGGCGAAGTCCTCAAACTGAATCAACACGCCGGGCCAGCGGCGTTCTGCAGCCCGCATGAACAACTCGATAAATTCGTCGTACTCGTCTTCACTCACCCGGGGGTGCCGCGCGCCCATGTACATTGGGTCATTCAAGAGCGCCTCGTTGTTGGTTCCGACATCGAGCATGACGGGCAGGGTATAGGCAGGGCTGATGCCGCCACAGGCGGTGTATAACGAGAGCTTGCCAATGGGTATGCCCATCCCACCGATGCCCTGATCTCCGAGGCCGAGAATGCGCTCACCGTCGGTGACCACAATCACTTTGACGTTGTCTTTGGTGGCATTGCGCAGTATGTCGTCTATTTGTCCGCGCTCCTCCCAAGCGAGAAATAACCCCCGCGAACTTCGATAAATATCCGAAAACTGCTCACAGGCATCTCCCACCGTGGGCGTGTAGATAATCGGCATCATCTCCTCGAGGTATTGGCTGACGAGGGCATAAAAGAGGGTCTCGTTGTTGTCCTGAATACCGCGCAGATAAATGTGCTTGTCGATGGCTTCGTGATAGCTGGAATATTGGCGATACGCCCGATCTAATTGTTCCGAGATGGTTTCGTAACGCGGCGGGAGTAGGCCGGTGAGATTAAAATCAATGCGCTCTTCACGTGAAAAAGCACTGCCCTTATTGAGCAACGGTGTTTCAAGCAAGGCGGGGCCTGAATGGCGGATATACAGCGGTTCGGTGCTGGTCATATTCGTGGGTTCTGGTTTTTTTAGGACTCTACTGTACCCACTCGGCTTATTTCTGGGTACTGGTTGCCGCGTCGATTTCGTCGCTACCGGAGTAACGCGAGAGGACTTAGATGGTGGGTTAGAGGAAGTGTTAACCGGCTCATAAGGGTTGGCCTGTGTATACTCTTGCGCAAGGGCGGCACGCCACACAATAAAAAGCGCGGTACTTTTGGCTCAACAAATCGATAGGGTGAATTTCGGGCTCTCGGTCTCGGTACTGCTGGGCCTGACGCTACCGTTGTTGGTGTTTCCGAGTGAAACCGCCGCTGCCCTCGCAGCTATCTACGCTTGGATTGCCAACACGTTTGGTTGGTTTTACATCCTCACCGGTGCGAGCACCTTGGCATTGGTGTTGTACATCGCCTTCAGCCGCTACGGTGCCATTCGTCTGGGTTCAGAAGAGCCGGAGTTCCCGACTGTAAGCTGGGTGGGCATGCTGTTCGCTGCCGGTATCGGCTCAGGCATGTTGTACTGGAGTGCGATCGAATGGGCCTACTACGTCCAGGCTCCGCCTTTTGGTGCCGAGCCCTTCTCTGAAAAAGCCTATGACTGGGCGGCCTCCTACGGGCTGCATCACTGGGGCTTTGTCGCGTGGGCCTTCTACAGCCTTCCGACACTGGCTATTGCCTACCCGTTTTATGTGCGCAAAGCGCCGCAACTCAAATACAGTAACTCCGCCCAGTACTGGCTGAAGGGCAGGGAAAACTCCTGGCCGGCACGCCTCATGGACAGTTTCTTCATGATCGCCCTGATTGGCGGTGCGGGCAGTTCCCTGGGCATTTCCACGCCACTGATTTCTGCGCTGATCGCGCGGCTTACTGGTATACCCGACGGGTTCGCACTGGAGCTGGTTGTGGTGGGCATTTGTGTGGCGCTATTCTCATTTAGCGTTTGGCTGGGCCTCACGCGGGGGATTCGCCGACTCAGTGATGTAAATCTGCTGATGGCATTCCTATTCTTGCTCTTTGTGCTGTTTGCCGGTGACACGCTCTTTATCTTAAACATGGCCGTGAACTCGGTAGGGCATCTCCTGCAGAACACGCTGGCCATGACCTTCTGGACAGACCCCATCGCCAACACCGGCTTTGTTGGTGACTGGACGGTCTTTTACTGGGCGTGGTGGATTGCCTACGCACCGTTCATTGGCATCTTTGTCACGCGGATCTCCCGCGGTCGCACTCTGCGCGAGGTGGTGTTTGGCATGTTGTGTCTCGGCTCTCTCGGCGTGTGGCTGTTCTTCTTTGTGCTGGGCAACCACTCCTTGGGGTTACAGCTGAGCGGGGAGGTCGACGTGATCGGCGTGATGAATGCTGAAAGCGGCACCGCCGCGATTGTGGCTGGCCTCGATGCGCTGCCGTTGGCTGCTGTAGCGATTGGACTGTTCTGTGTGGTCGCCATCATCTTTGTCGCCACGACCTACGACAGTGCTTCTTACACGCTGGCGGCAACCGCTTCCACCGAGCTGGGCGCGTCTCAAGACCCCGCGCGCTGGCACCGGGTGTTCTGGGCGATCGCCATTGCTATCTTGCCGATCGGTTTGATGTACGCCGGCGGTGTGCGCGAGGCGCAAACCGCCACGCTGGTGGTCTCGCTACCCCTAACGTTCACTTTCTGGCTAACGGGCATTGCCCTGCTGAAATCGTTGCGCGCCGACCACCCTCCGCGATAAAACAGCATCTCTCACAGGCCGCACTGTCCAATGGGCAATGGCGCGGCGGTGCGTCACTCTGAAACGGATAGCGGGCGGCAGCCCGGGATGAAGGGGTTGTCCCTAGCTATGACAGATCAACCCGTTGCACTGATATCGGCTGGTGCCTCAGGCATCGGGCTGGCCTGCGCGCGAGCGCTGGCCGAGGCGGGTCATCGCGTGCTCACCCTCGATATTGATAGCGAGGCCATCGCGCGGTTTCAGGATGAGTTCGGCGAGGGCAGCGCGGTGGTCTGTGATGTGGCGGATGCGGCGCAGGTCGAGGCGGCTTTTCACTCGTTGGTCGAGCCCCACCAACGAGTTGATGTGTTGTTCAACAATGCGGGTATTGCGGGCCCTCAGCAGCCGGTGGAGGACATTGAGGTGGCGGCGTGGCAGTCGACGATCGATACCGACCTCAACAGCGTCTTCTATCTCACGCGTCTGGTGATCCCGCTGATGAAGTCCCGGCGAAGTGGTCTCATTTTCAATATGTCCTCCAGTGCCGGGCGATACGGTTGCCCAATGCGCGCCCCCTACGGGGCAGCCAAGTGGGCCACGATTGGGCTCGCCCAGACCTGGGCGATGGAGCTGGGCCCTTGGAATATCAGGGTCAATGCGTTGTGCCCGGGCAGTGTCGGCGGGGAGCGTATTGACCGCGTGATTGACCGCGATGCCGCTGAGCGCGGCGTGACGCCAGATGAGATCCGCAAGGTCTACCAACGCCAAAGCTCGCTGAGGGAATTTGTGAGCCCCAAGGACATCGCCGCGATGGTGTGTTTTCTCGCGGGACCCGGGGGCCGCATGATCTCTGGCCAAACCCTCGGTATCGACGGCCATACCGAGAGCCTTGCTAACTGGCTGGACCCCTAAGGATGAATCGATGAAAGCGTGCTGGTTTGAGGCATTCGGTGCGGCGCAGGAGGTGCTGCAGCAGGGTGACTGGCGCACACCTGAGCCTCGCCCCGGTGAGGTGCTGGTGCAACTCCGAACCACCGGGGTGAACCCTTCCGATGTGAAAAAACGTGCGGGGGCCTTTCCTGACTTATTAGAAGCCGGGCCGGTGATCCCCCACAGCGATGGCGCGGGTGTGATTGCCGCAGTGGGTGAGGGTGTACCGTCTTCCCGGGTGGGTGAGCGGGTGTTTGTGTATCAGGCGCAATACGGCCGCCAGTTGGGTACCGCCTCGGAGTACGTTGCGCTCGACAGCGCGCGTGCGCCGCTTTTGCCCGACAAGGCCACGTTTGAGGTGGGGGCCTGTATAGGCATTCCCATCATGACCGCCCACCGCTGCGTGTTGGCGGATGGCCCCGTTGCTGATCAGTTGATACTCGTTACGGGTGGCGCCGGCCGGGTTGGCCACTACGCCATCCAGTGGGCGCATCGCGCCGGTGCGCGGGTGATTGCGACGGCAAGTAACAAATAAGACGCTGCAGCCTGCCGGGAAGCCGGCGCCGAGGCGGTGGTCAATCATCGCGAGCCCGAGTGGGGGAAGGCGGTGCTGGATTTGACCGGGGGTCAAAAGATCGATCGGGTGATTGATGTCGAGTTCGGTGCCAACCTGCCCGAGCTGCTGCAGTGTGTGAGGATTGGCGCCACGATTGCGACGTACTCCAGTACGGTGGTGCCCGAGCCCGCACTGCCCTTCAGAACCATGATGTTTATGGATCTCACGGTCCGCATGGTCATTGTGTATGCCATGCCGGAAGAGGCCAAGGCGCAGGCGGTGGCGGACACCCAAGCTGCTTTATTTGAGGGTGGCCTGCAGCACCGCATTGCCGAGACGCTACCATTCGATCAGATGGCAAAAGCCCATGAAATCATTGAAGCAGGGAGCGTGCGCGGATGCGTCGTCGTGACGATTTAGCTTTCCGGCCCAGTCGGTTGGGGCGCGCGCTGCTGGCTGGCATGTTGGTGGCATCCGGCATGCTGGGCCTCACTGGTTGTGGGACAGAGCCAGGCCCACCCTCAGTGCAACTGGGCGACACCGTGATGACGGTGTCTACGAGACAAATGGCATCGCCGCGTTTCTCGGGTTGCCGTTCGCTGAACCGCCGGTGGGCGAGCGACGCTGGGCGCGGCCAGTGCCCTGGCAGCCCAATGGCCAATCGATCGACGCCTCCACTTTTGCACCCGCCTGCATGCAAACGGATAGTGGTGTCGAGTGGTACCGCGGCATGATGGCGCGCGTGGGTATCGACCCCAATCTCATGGTGGCGCCCGAGTACTCCGAAGATTGTTTGTACCTCAATGTGTGGACAGATCTGGAGGCCAACGAGCCGCTCCCGGTCATGATTTACATCCACGGTGGTGGTAACACCGGAGGTTGGAGTTACGAGCCGAACTATCACGGTGAGCAGTTGGCCCAGCAGGGCATGGTGGTGGTTTCAGTCGCCTACCGGTTGGGGATATTTGGCTGGCTCAATCACCCTGAGATGACGATCAAGAATCCAGCACTTCACGATCTGGCGATGAGTTTGGCCTGGGTGCGTGAAAACATTGCGGCGTTTGGTGGGGACCCTGAGCGGCTTTACGGTGGTGGGAGAATCCGCAGGCGCCGACAACGCGGTACACCTGGCGATATCGCCGTTGAGTCAGGGCCGAATTCGCGGACTGATCCACCAAAGTGGCGGGTGGTCTTTTGACGAGGGGCCGGACACCCCCGCCGCAGAGGCCCACGCGCTGGCATTCCAGAAAGCCGTGTTGGGCGAATCGGGCTCGCTGGCGGGACTTCGCGAGATGTCCGCATCGGAACTGCTGGACGCGGCCGGTGAGGTCTATTCCAGTTTTTATTTCGACCCGGTCCAAGACCCCGAAAGCCTACCGGAGACATTGCCCGAGCTGTCGGAGAGGGGTTCTCTGCCGGCGATCGACGTCATGCTCGGCACCAACCTCAACGAGGCATTGATGTACATCCCGCCCGGATCCACGCCGCCTGAGTATTTTGATGGTCTGCTGTCGGTGGCGGTGGTCGAGAGGATCTTTGATGAATTCCCCGATGAGTTACCCATCGTTGATCAAATAGATCGCGTGGGGACGGGTATTGATTTTTTATGCCCATCACTGGCACTGGCGTCAGCACTTGATAAGGCGGGTGCGCGTGCCTGGGTCTATCGCTTTGACCGTGTGCGCCCGGGTTTTGAGTCAATTGGTGCTTACCACGGCGCTGAGTTGCCCTACATGTTTAATCAGCATGATGATTGGCTGCCCGCCGAGGAGGTTGATCGTCGGTTGACCAAAGAAATGGTCGCACATTGGAGCGCATTTGTTCGCCGAGGAGATCCCAATTCTGAATCCGCTCCGCTATGGCCACAATGGCGCGCTGGCGACTCCCAGATAATTCGCTACGGCGATACGACTACCTACGGAACGCATCCGGATCTGGCGTTTTGTGAGGGCCTGCGCGCCCAATACTTGTCAGCAGACAATCAGTAACCCTTCGCGGCATGGCGGTTCATGGGGCAGTGCGGAGGTCCGCTTGTAGCGGCTCGAGTCGCAACCAGCAGCCTTAGCTTGCCGCGGGGTGAGGCCTATCTATTGGGCTGTGTTCGATCGGTCTGTCGCCAGCTCATCAATCATCGCCCGCCAGAAGCGGAGTGATTCACCCACTGCTGCTTTGGGAACGCGCTCATTCAATCCGTGGGCAAAGCTGTCTTTGGGGTTGATGAAGATCCCCGTCAGGCTGTAGCTGGGAATGCCCGCCGCGCGCCAGTAGGCGCCGTCGGTGGTGCCGGAACCCATCTCAGGAACGATGGGGAGGTTGGGGTGGATGGGTGCCAAGGATTGCTCGATGGCAGTCATGATTTCCGGATTAAACGACGACGCGGGACTCGCTACGGGCACGCCAACCACTGCCCACTCCAGTGCGGGATCATCGGCAACGCGCTGGAGCTCTCGCATGATGTCGGCAGGCGTATGGCCCGGGAAAATGCGGCAGTTCACGGTAGCGGTCACCGCACGAGGTAGCGCGTTTTCTGCGTGCCCCCCGGAGAGCATGGTGGGAATACAGGTAGTGCCGAGCGTGCCGACGTACTCAGGTTGCGCGCGCAATAGCGCGATGGCTTCTTCATCACCCGTATCGGCGACGAACGCGGCCATCGCGTCGCCTACCTCGTTATCGAGGAGTGGCGCGGTGCGGGCAAAGTAGGTCAGCGTGATTTCATTGGTCTCCACCGGGAAGGTGTAGGCCTCGAGGCGCTGAATGGCGCGAGCCAAATCATAGATGGCGTTATCCGCCCGCGGCATCGAGCTGTGCCCGCCGGGGTTCTTCGCTGTCATGGAAAAGGTCGCGTAGGTTTTTTCCGCAAAGCCCACCTGAAACTGGATGGCCTCGCCGGCGTCATTCAGGACGCCACCGCCGCCATCAACAACCAGCGCATACTCGGCGTCGATCAGGTCGCGGTAATCGCGAGCCAGCTGTTGAACCGTTTCCTGGAAGGACTCTTCATCACCGGTGAAGGCAATGACCAGGTCGCGGTTGGGGACGAACCCAGACTCCTTAAGCCACACGAAAAGAGTGGTGAGGAGGGTGACATCGAATTTGTTATCCAACACACCGCGGCCGTAGAAAAAGACGTCGTCTTCCTGCAGTTCGAAGGGGTGCCTAAGCCAGCTGTCTGGGTCGGCAGGCACCACGTCCATGTGGGACGAAAACAGGATCGGGTCGCGTCCACTGCTGCCGTCGCCCTCGTAGCGCACGATGAGAGAAGCGGTCTCTTTGTAAGGCACCAACGTCAGGCTGTCAGGGTGAAAACCCGCCTCAAGAAACACTTGCCGCAACGACTCCGCGTAAGCGGGGACCAGTCCGCGCCCGTGCGAAGTCTCCCGGCTGATCGCATCGCGCAGGAGTTCAACGGCCTGCTCACTGTATTGGACAATGGCATCGTCGTCGCTGGCGAAGCTGTGCGGCGTGGTCAACGCAATAGTCGCGCAAAAAAAGAAGACGCTGCGGTACAGTTTTTTCATGGGGTTATCCTGTTCGCTGCTCGATCACAATCGGCAGAGTAGTGGGAGTACTCACGCGGTTTGTCGGCCGTCCCAATGTCCATTAAGGGCGACGCAATATAGCACCGTTTGCCTTGATTACCGTCTCTTCCGGCGCCGCAGAAATTGATGGCCTTTCGGGTTGTCAGGGGGGTCTGTTCGGACGTCAATTTTTCTTCCCACTGCTACCGGCTTCGGTTACATTTCCGCCGACTGACAGGTGCCTTTAATACAGCGACTCTGTGGCGTCTCTGGCACCAGAATGCGCGATGCCCGGCACCGCGGATCACGCGACCACTACAGTCGTTTGGCAAGGGGGATGTGCATCGTGATGACGCAACGCGACCAGTCTTCGGCGCCCTTGGCCCCCGATTTTTATCATTACGCAGCCCAGCCGATTGCCGCTGTCACCGAAGGTGATGACGCGCTGGTTGTGAGTTGGTCTGATGGACGCCAGCTGAGCTGCCATCGTTTCTGGCTGCGGGAAAACACGCTGGGTCACGGTGGCATCGACCCCGCCACTCGCGAAGGCATCATGGACCCTGCAGAGCTCTCAGAAGCGATGCAGATCGCGACCTTCGAGCTCAATGCATGTGGCGATCTGTGCGTGACCTGGGCGCCGGAGGGCGCCGATGAGAGTGTGATCAGCACATATCACTCGGGCTGGCTCCGGCATATCGCGGAGGGTCAGCACTTACCCGAGAGCTGGGTGCCGGCCCCCGAGCCTGGAACGCTTCAACGTTGCCGGCGCCGCCGCGGCGTCAAGCCGATGCGGTGCTCAAAGATGACCATGCACTGTGCGACATGCTTAACGACCTGCTGCGCTTGGGCGTGTGCGTGGTAGAGCAGGCACCCACTGACCCCGGATTCCTCTATGAGCTCGCCGCACGCATTGGCCCGGTGCGCGACAGCAACTTTGGCTTGCTCTGGGATGTGAAAGCCGACGTGAATCTGGCGGGAGACGCCAAAACTAATACCACGGCCAACACGGGTTTCCGGTTGGGTCCGCATACTGATCTGCCCACCCGGGAAATCCCGCCAGGCTTTCAGTTTTTGCATTGCCTGATCAACGAGGCCGACGGCGGCGAATCGACCCTGACCGATGGCGCCGCGCTCATCGAGGAACTCAAGGCAACCCGCCCGGATGACTACGAGATTTTGAGCACCCGGCGCTGGGTCTTTTTTAACCGCGGTCCGGGTATTGATCATCGCTTTTCAGCGCCTATCATCGACCCGCTGGGTGGCGAGGGTGTACCGACAATTCGGGCGTTCTATCCGGTGCGCGCTTTTCCCGATATGCCGGATGCCGATGTGGGTGATGCCTACGCCGCGCTCCGGCGCTTTCACGCCTTGGCGGATGACCCCCGGTTTGAACTGACCTTTCGGCTCGGCCCCGGCGACATCATGTGCTTTGATAACCGGCGTGTGATGCACGGTCGCAAGGCGTTTTCAGGCTCGGGTCAGCGCCACCTGCAGGGGGTGTATATTGACCGCGACGAGATCCTGTCGACGGCGCGGGCGGTGAATCGGGCCCGTGCGGCGCGTCAAGCATCCTAAGCCATCAACCGTTACCCAGAACCCATACCCGTAACGACACATCAGGGGACACACCATGCCACTGGCCATGCGAGACAAAGTTTTCATTACCGCGGCGTTAACCGGCTCCGGCAGTACACAGGACCGCAGCGACAAGGTACCCCGCAGCCCTGAGCAGATTGCCACCGCGGCAATTGATGCCGCCAAAGCGGGCGCGGCGGTGGTGCACTGCCATGTGCGGGACCCGGAAACCGGCGCGCCGGATCGCGCCGTACACCTGTACCGCGAGGTGGTGGAGCGCATTCGGGCATCGGATACCGACGTAGTGATCAACCTCACTGCTGGGATGGGAGGAGACATTGTTTTTGGCCCTACCGACGCGCCACTGCCTTTGAGCGAGCAGGGCACCGACATGGTCTCGGCGGCGGAGCGGGTCGCGCACCTCGAGGCCTGCCTGCCCGAAATCGCCACGCTCGACTGCGGCACCATGAATTTCGCCGAGGCCGACTATGTAATGACCAATACCCCCGGCATGCTGCGGGACATGGCAAGCCGCATGGCGGACCTCGGTATTCGGATCGAGATCGAGGCCTTTGATACAGGTCATCTGTGGCTTGCCCAGCAGCTGGTGAGCGAGGGGCTGATCCCGGCGCCGGTGATGGTGCAGCTTTGTATGGGTATTCCATGGGGTGCACCGGATGATCTGAATACCTTTATGGCGATGGTGAATAACGTGCCCTCTGATTGGGTTCATTCTGCCTTCTCGATCGGCCGGCATCAGATGGCTTATGTGTCGGCGGCGGTACTGTCGGGGGCAACGTGCGCGTGGGGCTCGAGGACAATCTCTGGCTGGAAAAAGGCCACCTTGCCACCAACGCCGAATTGGTGGCGCGGGCGGTGACCATTGTCGAGGCCATGGGTGTGCAGGTGATGACGCCGGATGAGGTCCGCGCCGAGCTGCAGCTGACCAAGCGGGCGCTGCCCTGATGCCAACGGCTGCGATCGTCGGCGGCGGGGTGATTGGCTCGGCCTGGGCGTCACGGTTTTTATTGAACGGCTGGGAGGTGCGCTTTCACGACCCGGCGCCGAATTCAGAAGCAGTGCTCAACAAGGTGTTGGATAAGGCCCGCCGCTGGGTCCCGGAAGTCTACGACCAACTCCCGCCAGAGGGCGCGCTGACCCTCTGCGCCAGCATTGCCGATGCGGTGACTGGCGCTGACTGGGTGCAGGAGTCCACCCCCGAGCGACTTGAGATCAAACAGCGGGTGCTGGCTGAGATTCAGGCCAACTGCAATGCGGAGGCCATTGTTGCGTCATCGACCTCCGGCTTTATGCCCACGGAATTGCAGGCAGGTAGCGCCCGGCCCGAGCAGATTCTGGTCGCGCATCCTTATAACCCGGTTTACTTGTTGCCGATCGTCGAAGTGGTCCCCTCGGCACTGGTACCCGAAGAGACGGTGCAGCGTGCCGAAGCGTTGTTAAGTGATATCGGTATGAAGCCGATTACCCTTCGCGCAGAAATCCCCGCTCACGTTGGAGATCGGTTGCTTGAGGCGGTGTGGCGCGAGGCGCTGTGGCTCATCAAAGACGGCGTCGCCACCACCGAGCAGATCGATGACATCATGACCCACGGCTTCGGGCTGCGTTGGGCGCAAAAAGGTTTATTTGAAACTTATCGCACCGCAGGCGGTGAGGCAGGTATGAAGCACTTCCTCGAACAGTTTGGCCCTTGCCTGCAATGGCCCTGGACCAAGCTCACCGACGTGCCGGATCTCGATGACGCACTTATTGATCGCATCGTTGAGCAGTCCGATGCACAAGCCGCCGGGCGCTCGGTCAGCGAGCTCGAGGAAGAGCGCGACGCCAATCTGGTGGCCATGCTGAAAGCGCTGCGGCAGGAAGACACTGCGGCCGGCGCGTTTCTCAATCGCCTGAGGGCCGCCAGTGACTAACTTGGCGACAGATCTAGAGTAGGGGCGAGCATCGGGTTGGCAGAGACGGATTTTACCAACGAGCAGATCTGCGCCCACCGTGGCGCCAGCGGCGCTTATCCTGAGAACACTCGCGTGGCGTTTGATGCAGCGGCCAGCATCGGCGCGGGCTGGATTGAGACCGATATCCAGTGTCTTGCAGATGGCGAACTAGTGATCTTTCACGACGCTCATCTGGGGCGCACAGCATCGGGGTCGGCACAGGTCACGTCACTCTTTTGGCCTGACATGGCCGAGCTGGATGTGGGTAGTTGGAAGGCCAGCGCATTTGCTGCGGAGCGACCGCTGCGCTGTGACGATCTGATCGCTTGGCAGGCCGAGGCATTGGACCGGCCGGGCATCGTGTGGGAAGTGAAGTGTGAGGACGATCCAGAGGCAGTCGCATCCGCGGCGGCAGCGGTGACCCAGCGCCTCCGGGATGCCGGCGATCATCGTTGCATCTTGTCGAGCTTCAGTCGCGATGTCCTAGTTGCCCTCAGGCCCCAGTTACCCGCCATCCCTATGGCGCTGATTGCGGAGGCATTGCCCGACGACGGCGTCGCATTTTGTCAGGAGCAAGGGCTCGAGGGCATGCATCTCGACGGTCATCAGGTCACTCACGACTCGGCGCGCACCGTGCTCGACGCCGGCCTTGCGCTGCGCTGTTACACCATCAATGACGTGAAAGAGGCCGAGCGCCTCGTCGCGCTCGGCGCGTCGATGATCATGACTGATTTCCCTGAGCGCTTTTTAGCCCGGGATTGATCACTTAGTCGGGTAGCGTACCCAGATCAAAGCCTGTTTCCTTCGGCGCGGTCTCGGGCCAGTTGGTGCGCCAGACCTCGCGGGAGACAGGCCCAACCGGGACCGGTGCGCGTTCAAAGCCGGGCTGGCAATCAATCAGCGGCGCGACCACCACGTCGTGTCGCGGCACGATAAAAAAGGGAAAGCTGTAGCGCTCTTGGCCTGAGGCATTCACGACCTTGTGCGGTGTGGACACAAAGTAACCGCCGGACCAGAGCTCCAGCAGATCGCCGATATTGACGACCATGGTGTCATCGGGCGCTTCAACCTCCAGCCACTCGGTTTGATCATGGGGCCGCAGCCATAGGCCACCTACCGCATCCGGGAACAGTAATGTGAGCGCGTCGGTGTCTTTGTGCGGATGAATGCCAAAACCATCGTTTGGATTGCCGGGCGGATAGTGAAGCAGCGTCATGTTGGTCAGCGGCTGATCAAAATACGCCAGGAAATCAGCCTCGCTCACCTTCATGATCTGCGCGATCAGGCTAAGTAGCCGCTGGCCCGCAGCCTCACAGGCCTGCCAAAAAGCCTCGGTGGTCTCCTGGAGTTCGGTGGGTTCGCGCGGCCAGCGATTGGGGCCGTAAAGGTCACAGGCGGCGCACAGCGGATCCTCCGCCGCAACCTCGAAGTGGAGCTTATAGCCCTCGTACTGATCGGGCGTGATCCCCTCCGTGTTGGGTGAAAAGTTGGGCGAGAAAAAGCCCAGTGGAATATAGCCCCGGTAGTTGTCCGGCGTGATGCGCTCAGCCATCTTGTCGGCCAGCGGGCGGTCGAAGTAGTCGACCAGCTGCCGCCGCAGATCGCTCACGAGCTCAGCGGGCACGCCATGCCCCTTCACCAGCACAAAGCCGATATCGCAGAGCGCGCGCTCCAGCGTGGGCAGAATCTCGTCATCGTCGGCTTCGAGATCAATCGTCGGAATGGCGAGCGATGAGGGCATTCTTTTGGGTTTCCTTGGCGATCTCTGAGCGGGTAACAACGCAAAGACTGTTGTGCACTGACGGTGCATATTCGATGAGCGAGGGTCCGGCTGTAAAGCGCCTCATGCGCCGACCCATAAGCACTAAGGTCAGGCTTTCCTCTCCTCTCAATCAGTCGGCATAATCGTGGCATCTTGAGTACGAGTGCCCCCGCCATGCTGAACTTCCGGCGCTGCATTACCGCATTGATCTGGCTGATGCCGACATGGCTTCACGGCGCGGCGCTGGCCGAACCTACGCCCAGCCCCAAAGTGGTGTTCGTGATTGTCGATGGTATCCCCGCAGACGTGATTGAGCGGGTACCCACTCCTCATCTGGATGCGATTGCCAAAGTGGGTGCCTACGCGCGCGCCCAGATGGGTGGCCCTGTTGGGGAGCCGGGTGAAACGCCTACCGTATCGGCGCCGGGCTACATGAGTCTGGTAACGGGCACCTGGGCCAATAAACATAACGTCTACGAGAACTACAATTTGTCCCCCAATTACGATTACTGGAACCTCTTTCGCGTTGCGAAGGCTGCCAACCCCTCGATCAAGATGGGGATTTTCTCGACCTGGACAGACAATCGCACCGTTCTAATCGGAGAAGGGCAGCCGGGCGCGGGAGATTGGCGTTTCGACTACATCGCCGACGGATTCGAGAAGGACGAAAAGCGTTTTCCACCGCAGCCCTCCGATAAACACATTGCTGTGATCGATCGCGTTGTGTCTGAAGAGGCAGCGAGCGTTATCGTGGAGCAGGGACCGGATTTGTCCTGGGTCTATCTTCAGCACACCGACGACGTAGGCCATGAGCAGGGTGATGGTGAGGCGTTTGACGCTGCGGTAATGGAGATGGACGCGAATGTCGGCCGGATTTGGAGCGCGGTGAAGGCGCGACAAGCGACCCACTCAGAAGACTGGCTGGTCATCGTAACCACTGATCATGGGCGCGATGCGCTGACCGGACGCGATCACGAGGGGCATTCAGAGCGCGAGCGCACCATTTGGATCGCGACCAACAGTCAGCGCCTCACACCCGGCTTTGATGCGATGCCCGAAATCGTCGACATCTATCCTTCTATCGCCACGCACTTGGGGATTACTATCCCTGAACAGGTCGCGCGCCATCTCGACGGCGCGTCATTTATCCAATAGGGGCAGGCATGGATCGATCACGCATCGCGGCGTATGCACAGGTCATGATTATCGCGCTGGCGGCGTCGGTCATTTATAGCGCGCCTTATCTCCGCCAGTTGTTCAAAACGTCATTGCTAGAGGCCTTCTCGCTCACCGAGGCACAGCTCGGCAACCTGAGCAGCACCTACGCGCTGTCCTGTTTGATTTGCTACGTGCCCGGTGGCTGGTTGGCGGATCGGGTTGAGGCGCGCAAGCTGCTTATTATTGCGCTGTTTGCCAGTGCCGCAAGTTACGCTTGGTACGCCACCATTCCGAGCTATGAAGAACTCCTGATCATCTATGCGGCTTGGGGGGTGATCGGCGTCGGCATTTTATGGGCGGCTATGTTCAAGCAGGTGCGCTTGCTGGGCAGTGGCGACGAACAGGGCCGCATGTTCGGCAGTCTCGAGGGCGCGCGGGGGTTATTTGAAGCGATCCTCCTGACGGTAGGGAGCTTTATTTTTGGTCTCTTTGCCACGCGCGAGCTGGGCATGATCAATGTGATCATTCTCTATACGGTTGTCTCGGCGGTGCTGGGGTGCGTGTTCTTGTTCTGGAAGTCCAAGCCGGCGGGCGAAGTGACCGAGGAGCGGGAAAAAATTCGCTGGTCGGATCTGCTGATTATCGTGCGCCAGCCAAGTATCTGGCTGTTGTGCATTATCCTCTCGGCGCTGTATCACGTGTTCTGGGCGACCATTGAGTTTCCGAGTTTTGCCGAAACCGGCGGTTTTGAGATGACCCTCGCCGCGGCCACGGCGCTCGGTGCGGCCAAGCTGTGGATGCGTTTTCCCGGTGGGATTCTGGCCGGCATGGTGGGGGATCGCATCGGCAACCCCCTGGTGATGATCTGGCTCTTTTTGCTGTCGATTCTGAGTTGTCTCTACCTCGCATTGATGCCAACCACGCCGGGATGGGCATGGACCTTGTGGGTGTTCATCTTTCCCTTCGCGCTGCTGGCCTATGGTTTGCGCGGCGTGTTCTGGGCATTGCTTTACAACTGCCCGATCCCGACCCGTGTGCTGGGCACCGCGATCGGCGTGGTCTCGATCATTGGCTATAGCCCGGACGCTTACGTGCCGCAGGTGGCGGCCTGGCTGCACACCCACTACGACACCACTACCGCGTACCAGTACTTTTTTGCTTACGTCGCGGCCGCGGCCGGAGTCGGTATGGTGGCCTCTTGGTTGCTTTACCAATTGACGCAGCGTCACCCCATTAGCGTGGAGAGCGAGAGCGGATGAGCGAGTACGACTACATCGTCATCGGTGCCGGTTCGGCAGGCTGCGTGCTCGCCAATCGGCTCAGCGAAGACCCCGCAAACTCGGTGCTTCTTCTCGAGGCGGGTAAACAAGATCGCAGTCTCTTTATCCGTATGCCAACTGCCTTGGCGATTCCGATGAGTACGCCGCGATTCAACTGGGGCTACTGGGGCCAGCCTGAGCCCTATTTAGACGGCCGGCGAATGGATTGCGCGCGAGGCAAAGTCTTGGGCGGCTCATCAGCCATCAATGGGATGGTCTACGTGAGGGGTCACGCGGACGATTTTGATCAGTGGGAAAATGAAGGCGCGACCGGATGGGGTTATGCCGATTGTTTACCCTACTTCAAGCGTGCCGAGGGTTGGATGATGGGTGGAGATACCTATCGAGGAGGAGCTGGCCCTCTGACGACATGCAATGGTAACGACATGCGTAATCCGCTGTATCAAGCCTTCATCGACGCGGGTCGTGAGGCGGGGTATGGCGTTACAGAAGATTACAACGGCTACCGTCAGGAAGGCTTCGGGCCCATGCATATGACGGTCCGTGACGGTGAGCGATGTTCGACTGATCTTGCGTATCTTGAGCCGGCAAGGCGTCGGCCGAATCTCACTGTGATCACAGAGGCAAATGTCGATCGCTTGACCTTTTCCGGTATGAGAGTAACGGGAGCGCGTTACCGGCTCGGTGGGCAAGAGCACTCGGTCAAAGCACATCAAGAGGTCATTATCAGCGCAGGCTCAATTGGGTCACCGACACTACTGCAGCGCTCTGGCGTGGGACCGATGTCCGTTTTGATGGCGGCGGGCGTTCCGGTCCGGCATGACCTGCCCGGTGTCGGCGAGAACTTGCAGGATCATCTGGAAGTGTACTTTCAATACCGGTGCCGGCAACCGATTACTATCAACGGACACCTGGGATTACTGTCCAAGTTGAGGATCGGGGCTCAATGGGTGCTGACAAAGTCAGGTTTGGGTGCCACAAATCACTTTGAGTCCTGCGGGTTCATTCGTTCAAGGGCCGGTGTGGCTGCGCCCGACATCCAGTACCACTTTTTGCCGGCTGCGATCCGCTACGATGGTCAAGCGGCCTTCGACGGCCATGGTTTTCAGGTGCATGTGGGCCCCAACAAGCCTGATAGTCGAGGGCATGTCAGAATTTCTGGCCCCGACTCGATTCATGAGCCACTCATCCAGTTTAATTACCTCTCGACTGAAAAGGATCTAGCAGACTGGCGACAGTGCCTGCGCTTGACTCGAGAGATTTTGCAGCAACCGGCGTTGGACGAGTTCAGAGGGGGGGAGATTCAACCGGGAATTGATCTGTCTGACGATGCCGCAGTCGATGCCTGGGTGCGTCGAAATGTTGAGACCGCGTATCACCCCTCCTGCTCTTGTCGGATGGGCGCGCGGGATGACGAGCGCGCAGTGGTGGATCCTCAATGCCGGGTCCGTGGTCTAGAGGGCGTGCGTATCGTCGACTCATCAATTTTTCCGACCATTCCCAACGGTAATCTCAATGCGCCGACGATCATGGTGGCGGAGCGTGCCGCTGATCTGATTTTGGGTAGAGAGCCAATGCGCGTGGATGCACCGGTATGGAGGGATCCCGAGTGGCGTACACGGCAGCGTGAGCGAGAGCCTGTCAGGCCTGTGCCCATGAGCACTGCGCCCCTGAGTTGATCGATACGTGAACACGATTCTCTCCATTGCGATCGCGGTCACAACGCTCACTTCTGTTTTTTTGGTATTGCGTTTCCGCAATACCCGCATCGAGGGCAGTGCCCCTATGCCGCTGGTGACGTTTTTGGCAGTATTGTTCACTTCGGGACTCGACGTGGGCCTTCTAATGTTCCCGATGGTCGACTTCGAGATTTTTGCCAGCGAGCCCGACTATGCCTTTGCCAACCCCTTGGCGTTGGAGTTTGGTTTCTGGGGCTTTCTGGTGTGGGGCTTTTACTTCCTCACTACCTTTTATTTTTGTGTCGTCGAACCCCGATTGCAGCTCTTTGAGATCCCGGCGATCAAGCTGATCAATAACCTCACCATCATTGGCACCTGTGCCTTCACCGGCTATTTGTTTTTGCATTACCTGCCCAGTTACATCGAGGGCATTCCCGATGGGGTGCGTTACGCCTTGGTGGCCGGTACGGTGCTGGTCGCCGTGATCTCCAGCACCCAGATCCGCTTTGTGAAGATGCTCAGTTTGGCTTCGAGCGGTTTGTTCTTCGCATTGATTGCAGGCGTCTTTTCTGGCGGCGGGGATGGGGGGGTCGGGCTTCGCGGATACGCTCGCCCAGCTGGGCGATTACTTCGGCCAACTGCCGCGCTACGTATTCCCGATCAATGACTACCACGCCTTTTATCTGTTCTGGTGGTTTGCCTGGAGCATCATGATTGGCCAGTTCGTCTCGCGCTTTGTCAGTGGTTTCACGGCTTGGCAATTGCTGCTCTTGCTGCTGATCGTGCCGTCGATTCCCATCGCGCTCTGGTTCTCGGTGCTGTACTGGTACTTCGCTAACGACATTTCCATCGCAGGGCTCATGAGCTGGGCCATGATGGGCGTGGGGATTTTGTTCGTGGTGAACTCGCTCGACTCGCTGACCCGGCTTTACACCACGAATATTGGCCTGACCGTGGAGGCGCTCGGTACCGGACGTTACGTGGCGGTGAACTGGGTGATCCTGTTTGCGCTGGTCATGGCCTTCCAGTTCACGCCTTTCAAAATCGAATGGGTGGGCCTGGTGGTGGTGGGCATTTATGCCGCCATTTACACCTTGGTCTTTCTGCGCCGTACTGCGCTGCGATCAGTCCCTGCCTGAAGTCCCAAGATCGGTGAGTGCCTGATAGGTCGCCACTTTGAGGTCAAACCGGTGCCGATCGCTGTGCGGCGTGCCCAGCACCTGTGTCATAAAGACGACCACGAGATCTTCCTCGGGGTCTATCCAGAACTTGGTGTTGGCGATGCCGCCCCAGGAGTACTCACCCTTTGAGGAGATCACGCGTGCCTGAGCTGGATCCGTGATCACCCCCGCCCCAAGACCAAAGGATTGACCGGGGTAGAGGTGCGAGGCGGGGTACTCGGTCGCACCGTTATCGCGTGCCTCAGGGGGCAGGCGCGCCATGGTCATGGCCTGAACCGTCTTGGGCCCAAGAATCCGCACGCCATCCAGGCTGCCGCCCCGGCGCAGCATTTCGCAGAAGCGCCAGTAGTCCTGCGCTGTCGAGATCAAGCCGCCACCGCCTGAGAACAGCGTCACGCCTGATGGCGGCGGGAGCAGACCTGCTGGCATAGGCCCCATCGCTTGCTGCTCGGCGTTCCACAAATGACCGCCCGCCATGCGCGGCATTTTGTCATCGGGCACATTGAAAAAAGTGTCGTGCATTTCAAGTGGGTCGAAAATGCGCGTCTGAAAAAAGTGCTCCAGCGTTTGCCCGCTCAGACGTTCCACCAGCGCTCCCAGCACGTCAGTTGCCACGCTGTAGTGATAGCGCGTGCCCGGTTCAAAACGCAGGGGTAAGGTTGCGAGCTTATCGATAAAGGCGTGAGATCGGCGCTTTGATGCAAGGCGGCGTCGCGGTAGGCGCGCTCCACAGGGTGCTCAAGGTGCCAGCCGTTGGTGAGGCCCGCGGTGTGGGTCATCAACTGCTCGATGGTCATTGAGCTCTGGGGCGGAACTAGGCTCGCCATCGATTGAGAGCTGCATGTTTGCCAGCTCCGGCAGATATTTGGCCACCGGATCCCCAAGGTGAAAGGCGCCTTCCTCATAAAGCATCATTGCCGCGACAGTGGTGATCGGTTTGGTCATGGAGAAAATGCGAAACAGCGCATCGGTCTCCATGGGCCGCTCATCGTCGAGCCCGTTGCGGCCGGCTGCCTCAAAGTGCACGACTTGTCCGTGCCGCGCGACCAATGTCACGGTGCCCACTAAATTCCCCTCGGCAATCTCGCGCTCCACAAACTCCGTGACCTTGGCTAACCGCTCGGTGGAGAAGCCGACCGTTTCGGGCTCAACGATGTCGATGTCGGCAGCTTCGAGCCGCGTGGCCAGTAGCGAGAGAGTGAAGAGGTGAAGGAGTGCTCGGATGTTCATGACTTCAGATCCGTGAATGCGTATTTCGGCTGAGCACTGTTGTGGATGCCATGCATCAAGTCAATGCCGCCCGTCGTTATCCTGTCCTGCAAAGCCCAAAGCCCAAAGCCCAAAGCCCAAAGCCCAAAGCCCAAAGCCCAAAATCAAAAACTCAGAACTCTAGGTACCAGCATCAAGCCCCACGTTCCCGGGTCCGAAGTCGCGCCCCAAAACTTGATGCATCAGCTCTCTGCTAGCGGTCAGCTTTTCGCATCGTGGACGGAACGCTGCGCCTCAAAGTGAGTGTTTTCGCTGTATCCCGCTCGGCGATAAGAGAAATACACCATGCTGCGCCGGTTATTCGATGTGTTGCCCAGCCCGCGGTGGAGAATGCGGTCATCGAAGATCAGGCAAGACCCGGCAGTCAGCGCAGAAGAGAAGCCCTCGGGCGCCGCTTGCTCGGTGTTGGCGACCAGCTGTTCGGGCGCTGTTGTTTCATGCTGATAGACCAGTTCATCGCTGACGAGAGCCGGGTTCTGCAGGTGATTGGTCAGTCGGTGAGAGCCCCTCGCTATCTCAGTGGGGCCCATTACCAGTGGCGTGTCATGGAGGGCAATCATCACATTGAGCGCGTGGGCCGGGAGATGGTCTTCACTCACGTGGGGTGAGTCGATATGCCAGTACTGGGCAGGGCTTCCCGGATCGGAATACACCACACCGCTAAACGAGTGCTCGGCATCTTCGCCCAGCACGGCGGCGATCAGCGGCCACCAGGGCAGCGCGGGCTCATCAACGCCAAACTCATCCGGTGAGATGGGGATGTCCCAGCGTCCCGGTGATCGTTGCACCACCTCATCGAAGCCGGCCGCGCTGCCAATGCCGATCGGCTGTGTGCCCAGCGCTGACATCACTTGATCGCTGCGGCGCAGTGAAACCGCAAGCAGGTGGGCAACGAATGCGGGATCACACAAACCCTCGACCAATAGGTAGCCGTCTTCTTCGAGCTGTCTGTCGCGCGTCGGCGAGCGGCGCTCCTGAGGCCAGTCCACCCGAAGCGTATTGGTGAGTGTTTTCCATTTGCGTTCCAGAGTAGCGCTTGCTGCCGCGGCCGTTATACCTCGTTAGTGAAGCCGCACTTCCTGCCGCTTCAATTCGGCTTGAACTTGAGCAATATCCAACTCATCGAAGCCGCGCTTTTGCTGAACAGCGACCGCTGCCGCCACGCCCGCGCCTTGCCCGGTCACAGTGCAACACATCATGTTGCGCGTCGCCGCGTGACTGACGCGATCACCGCCGGTAATGCGACCGGCGCAGATCAGATGCTTGACGCCCTTGGGCAGCAGGGTGCGGTAGGGCACCTGAAAGTATCGGCCGGTGGTAGGCAGAATGAGAATGCCGTAGCCGTCGATGAATTCGGGGAAGATGCCAATGCTGTCCTCGAAGCGGCCCTGATCTCGCACATCCGCCTCGGTCATGTTGTAGGCGGCATCGATTTTCCGGGTATCGCGGATCCCAAGCGTCATGCCAAAGTTGCGCAGCTTGGCGTTCTCACAACCCGTCGTGTAATGCTTCAGCGCCTCAATCGCCATCATGGCCTGCTTACGGCCTTCGATCTCGCCACGGGTCAGGTCATCGGGGTCGGTGCCGTCATAGCCCAGCAAGTGAACCAGGTTCAGATAAGTAAGATCGCCTGAGTCATAGAGCGCCCCCCAGGTGCCGGCGATGGTATCGAGGTGCTCGGGGATTAACCCTGCCTCGCGCGCTTTCTCAAAGGGCTTGCGCAAAAAGGGCGAGAACATTTCGTCTTCTTTACCCGTTGTTTCGACAGTCCATTGGCCGTAGGCCCAATCACGGTAAGTTTGTGGGTCGGCTTTCACGTGCTCGATAAATCTTGTTTTGTTGACCCCTGACATCGAGAACATCACCGAGGCGCCGATCATATCCTCCTTGGCCTGCTTCAATGTGATGGCGCCCGCGCGATGCGCGACGTCGGCATCACCCGTCGCGTCGACCACCCGCTCAGCGAGAATCGCCTCGCGCCCGGCCTTACTCTCCACAATGACACGCCCTCCATGATGGGTGCGACTTTGATGACATCACCTTCCATAATGGGTGCAACAAACAGTCGGTGGAGCATAGGTGTGATACCGGCCTCTTCTACCAGTGTATCGGCCACCCATTTGAAGGCCTCACCATCGATGGCATGGCTGTCCGATTGAGGTTCTTTCACCGCGGCACCCATGGCCCGGGCACGTTCTTCGAACTCGATGCCGACGCCCTCGGTGTCAACGGTGTGTTCATGGCGATACCAGGCGAAGCCTTCCACGCCCACCGCGGTGGCGTGAGTGATGTTTCTGTTGGAGACCATGTGGTGGTCACGCTCATTCGCTCCTGTGGAGACTGTCACTATTGCTCGCGCTCGATAGAGACCCAGTGTGAAAAAACGTTCTCGCTGGATGAGCACAGCCCGCTGTCAGATCAAACGGGTGCCACCATTGGCCAGGGTCTGAATGCGGGTGCCTTTGCCGAGTATGTCGTTGTGGAAGAAAGTCAGGTATGTGTTATCCCTCGGGAACTGCCGTTGGATGTCGCATCAATGTTGGGCTGCGGGGTGCTCACAGGGTTTGGCGCAGTTGCGAATACGGTAGACCTCGCGCCCGGGAGCACTGTTGCTGTCATCGGTTGTGGCGGCGTTGGCATCAACAGTATTCAGGCGGCAGCGTTCAAAGGCGCGCAATGTGTCATTGCCATCGATGTCATGGACGAAAAGTTAGAAAAAACCCGTCTTTTCGGTGCGACGCATACATTAAATAGTAGCGCTCAAACCTTCACCGAGGATGTGCTCGCGTTGACCGAGGGCCGCGGACCAGACTTTGTCTTCGTCACAGTAGGTGCCAGATCCGCGATCATGCAAGGTATGCAAATACTCTCCCGGGCCGGGACGCTGGTCATTGTGGGTATGCCTGCATCTGAGATTTTGTTGGAATGCGACCCCGGCGAGTTGGCCTCAAGAGGGCAGTCTCTGGTGGGTTCGAAAATGGGCTCCAGTTCAGTCAGTCGCGACATTCCGCTGTTGGTGAATTTATATCAGGAAGGCACCCTCAAACTGGACGAGTTGATCAGTGGTCGTTACGCCCTGCATGACATTAACGACGCCATCGATTCGGTGAGGCGAGGGGAGGCTTTTCGCAACGTGGTGATGTTCCAGTGATCATCAAAGACTTTGAGACCTTCGTAGTCGGGAATCCCCCTCCCAGATTTGGAGGGCGTTATTTCATCTTTGTAAAGTTGGTGACCGATAGCGGTGTCGTGGGTTACGGCGAGGCTTACTGCGCGACATTCGGCGCAAAGACGGTGGAGGCGATGCTCCGGGACACCGCCGAGCGATTCGTCGTGGGCCGCGACCCGTTTCATATCGAGGCACTGTGGCGCAGCATTTATGGCGCCGGATATAACCTCCGACCCGATGTTTCTCTGATGGCCGTGCTCTCTGCATTAGAGATGGCGTGTTGGGACATCATCGGTAAAGAGTGCGGCAAGCCCGTCTATGAATTACTGGGCGGGCAGGTCCACGAAAAGCTGAGAACCTACACCTATATCTACCCGGATCAGGGTGACGTCTATCCCGATGAGAAGGATGCCGAACACGTTTACGTCAATCCGGAGCGCGCGGCAGAGCGCGCACTGCGTTACGTAGAGCAGGGGTTCACCGCGCTCAAATTTGATCCTGCTGGGGCTTACACCGTTTTTGACGGGGGCATGCCTACGGGGACTGAGCTCGAGCGCTCAGAGGCATTTATGCGAACCCTCCGTGAGGCAGTAGGGGCCGAGGTGGATCTGTTGTTCGGCACTCACGGTCAATTCACCCCTGCTGGTGCGATACGACTCGCTCAGCGCATCGCCCCCTATGACCCGCTATGGCTTGAAGAGCCCGTTCCCCCCGAAAATGCTGCAGAGATGGCTGTGGTAGCCAGAGCAACCTCGATCCCCGTCGCAACAGGAGAGCGGCTCTGCACGAAGTATGAATTTGCTCGCGTACTGGAGGAGGGCGCTGCCGCTATTTTGCAATTGAATCTGGGCCGTGTCGGCGGACTGTTAGAAGCCAAGAAGATCGCGGCGCTGGCCGAGGTCAAGTATGCGCAGATTGCGCCGCATCTCTACTGCGGACCAATAGTGGGCGCGGCCAATATCCAACTCGCCACCTGCTCACCGAACTTTTTGATTCTTGAAGGCATTGAGACGTGGGACGGCTTCCACGCCGCGCTTCTCGATAAGCCAGTGAATTGGCAGAACGGGTATGTGATTCCTTCAACTGAGCCCGGCTTGGGTGTCACGCTGAATGAAGCGGTTGCTCGTGAGCACCCGTATGAGGGCGACGAGCTACACCTCGAAATGCTGACCGAGCCCGTGCGCTGAAGAAGTCCTGGCTATCGTTTATCGGTAATCGGTCAGGGCTTCGCCCAGCGCAAGCTCCAGTGGCTGCAAAAACTTGGCGAAGCGCTGCCACTGGTCGACACCTGACTGGTAAATAGGCTGACGGACCTGTTCAGAACTGGGCGTTCTGACCGCCCGGTCGGTTTTATGAAAGTCGATACAAGCTTGCTCGAATGGCAGCTCGCAGAAATCGAGGATGCGACGAACCTGCCCCTCTAGATCGTCGATCACGTCCTCGTGCTGAACCCGCAGTATCCTCCCCGGCAGCACCGCTTCCCAATGCGCCATAATATCGACGTAGCTTTTGTAGTAGCGGCCGATCTCGTCGAGGCCATAGGTGAACTCCTGACCTTCGGCAAATAACTGCTTGAAGCCACTGAAGCAGCAGGCCATGGGGTGTCGACGCGCATCGATAATACGCGCCTTCGGCAGTATCAATTGCCTGAGGGCAAGGTGCCTGAAGGTATTCGGCATCTTGTCGACAAAGAAACGCCCGTCCTGACGGTGTTGCAGGGTGTCGGCAATGTAATTCTCACCCAGCTGCTTGGCCTGAGCGGGATCTAATTCTGAGAGAATAGAGGGGTAACGCGATTCTCCACGATGGTGTTTGCGTCCACCGAGCCGATTCGCAGTGCCAATGATGTTGGCCAATTCCATGGTGCCATCTACTTCGGAGTGCGATGCCAGTATCTGCTCAAGGAGCGTGGAGCCCGCGCGTGGGTAGCCCGACGACAAAAATCGGCGCTGAGCTCTCACAGCCCATATCGGCCCGTTCACTGAAGAATTGCTGGCCGAAGAGCGCTTTCTGAGTCTGGAGTTCTTCTTCCAGTTTATCGGCGTCATAGCCGCACTCGGTTTGTTTGAGCGCATTACCTCGCTCGTAAAAAGCGAATGCCTCGTCGAATTGCTGCCGGTCTTCAAATGCTTTGCCGAGTGCGAAGCAGAGATGGATTCTGTCGGTCGAATCCACCTCAGGGGAAGATTCCTGCGCAGTCATCTGTTGAATCTCTTCCTCGGAAAATCGATAGGTTTTGAGGTTGGCGAGGCTCCAGTAAGCGTCACCATAATCCGGCTGGCATCGATACGCTCGCTGATACGAGGCGATCGCGTCTGAAGCGAGGCCGCTGGTTTTCTGCGCATGACCCTGCGAAACCAGCACCCGGGGTAAGTCGCCGTTTTTCGCGAGCACCTGGTCGTAGATGTATAGCGCTTCGTCGAAGTTGCCGACGGCCTGCTGCTCGGCGGCTAATGTGACCTCATACAAGAGGTTCTGTGGATCGCTGTGGTGTAGCTCACGTGCTTGATCCAGAGCCTTGTTGAACTTTTGCCGCTTGTGGAGCACCTGCACGTAGTCGAGTCGCGCTCGATGATAGTCGGGATAAAACTCGACACAGGATTCCAAAAGAAATTCTGCATCGTCGAGAATCTGCAGCTTACTACCGATCTCGGCCAGCAACCGCATCGCCTCTCTGTGGTGGGGCTCCTTCTTCAGGAAGGCCCTGCAGATCTGCTCCGCAACATACAACTTATTTTCATGAAGTGGACTGCTTACGGTGCGCAGCTCAGCCGGCATACTCTCGAGCCATCGAATATGGTTACTGGCATCCTCAGCCTTATCAGCGCTGCCCAGAAAGCGATACCGCCCCAGCAGTGCCTGCCAACTCGCCATCAGCGCAGGGTTGAGTTTGACCGCTCTCTCGAAAGCCACCGTTGCGCCTTCAGCGTCCTTATTGGCCGCGAGATTGTGGCCGTACTCCTGGTAGGCCCTGCCATATTGCGGGTGTTTGCTGATCAGCCTGTCCAGCAATTGGATGGCGGCGGTTGATTCGCCAATTTGACGCTCGCAGACCGCCAAGTAGTAAAGGCCCTCCCGGTGATCCGGATATTGCTCAAGAATGGCGTGTAGCGGTGTGCGAGCGGCAGGTACATTGCCAGCTTGCAGGCTGAGCTTTGCCTCCCGTATCAGCGTTTCTGAGGAATCTTCCATGACGCTATCCAATCATGTCATGCACTAGGGGTTCAGTTTCCGACCATACAAAAAAAGGCGTTCCATTGGGAACGCCTTGCTGTGTCGAAGCCTCAATCAAGACACGAGAAGACTCAGTATCGGTAACTGAGCCTTAGCCCATATGTGCGGGGCCGGTTGGGTGTCGTTTTGACAATGTCATCCTCGTTGCTGATGAACAGGTCAGCCCGCTCGTCAGAGAGGTTCTCCCCAAACAGCGTGATAGTCCAGTTATCACGGCTATACCCAAGTGTCGCATCCCAGGTGCTGTAGCTGTCCATGTTGAACGAGGCGCCCGAGACAATTGAGCTGATCTGGTCGTCCGTGTATTGATAAACCAGCTGAGCGAAGGCACCGCTATTCTCGCTGAGCGCCCAGTCGTAACGACCGCGAAGCACGTACTGCAGTTCTGGTGCCAACGCCAGCGGGCTACCCTCTGATTCAAGGCCAACGATATTCGCAGGCACGTCGGTGAGCTCGGTATCGTTAAACGACAGGTTGGCAAACAGACTCAGGTTGTCGGTGGGCACCCAGGCCGCGTCGATTTCTACACCACTAATCTCTGCATCCGATACGTTATCAATGAACGTCAGGTTGGAAATGTCGAAGTCGAGGACCCCAATTTGCATGGCCTCCCATTCAACCCTGTAGATAGAACCATTGAAACGAAGCGCTTGGTTCAGGAGTGACATCTTCCAGCCGAACTCCATGTTGGTGACTTCGTCCGATTGATAGAAATCGGGAACAAAGGGTCCGACACCGGGTACTTTGCTGGAGCCGCCGTTTCGGTTGAAGCCACCAGGGCGATAGCCCTCGGACCAGGTACCATAGACCATGATGTCGTCGCTGATATCCCACTGCAGATTTAACTTGAGGATGGTGTCGCTCAGGTCAGCAGGGCTCGAGCCTTCCAGAACCTCATCAACGTTACGGCCCCAATTCAGATCTCCGCTACCCCAGTCGCGGTTTGCAAAGTTGGAGCTGCCATTCAAGCCAATCTCAATGTCATAGCGACGCGCACCCACCGTTGCCGTCAGCGATTCGGTGATATCGAAGTAGAGCTCGCCGAAGAATGAGAGCTCCTCTTTGGTGCGGGTGAAGTCATTGAAAAACGCGACACCTGGGTCGCGCGCATTTGGATTACTGGATGTTGCGCCCGGGATGGGGGCGTTAGGCGCGAAGCCTTGTTCGATGGTTGCCGGGTAGGTCCAGTCACCACGCTCGATATTCTCGGTGTCATCGTAAAACACGCCAACCAGCAGTCGGAGACGCCTGTCCATGTCAGTGTTCAGGCGGAACTCGTGGGTGGTGCGCTCTGTGTTGTAGTACTGATCGAGATAAAAAGCGGGGTCTCCACAGCTGGCGTAGCCCGGATACTCACAAATGTAATAGGGGATGTAGGGTCCAACGTCGGCGTAGCCTGAATAGTCCGAGATGCCCTCAACCAGCCGATCCAGATAAGAGCCGGTGTAGATGATATCCAGACTGGCTAGCCTGCCTGCCACCGTCCAGGTGGTGAGATCAAATTCATCTTCGGCGGTGTCGGGCTGGAATGAGACTGAATTCAAGTCCCCCAGCGTCGGATCAAAGTCCCAGACACCATCCGTTTCGATGGTTTGACTGGTGTGCTGCAGTTGGAGGTCCCAGTCTTCATTTGGCGCCCAACGCACACCTACGCGGAAGCCCTCGTAGGTGGCATCGTTGAAGTTATCCTCTGCCAAGTGATCGTTTCGGGCTACCGCGCGTTTCTGGCACGACGCCGCCGAAGCCCGGGTTTTGCAGGCCAATTTGCTTGGTGGCACGGATATTGTTGATATATCCGCCCTCCTTAACGTTATAGACCGCGATGCGCGCAGCCAAGGTATCGTCAATGATCGGGATGTTGGCATAGGCCTCGACGGCATTGCTGCCATCCGCGCCACTGGTCTCAGAAACTGAGACATCAAAGCCAGCGCTGAATTCGTTGAACTCGGGCTTGTTAGTAATGAGCCTGACCGTACCCGCCTGTGAACTGGCGCCGTAGAGCGTGCCCTGCGGGCCAGGCAGTACCTCAACGCGATTCATATCGGTCATGTAGGGGTCAATGTTACGTCCACCCATAGAGATGGGCGCTTCGTCGAGGTACATCGCCACGTTGGGCTCCAGGCCGACTGCACCGGCGATTTTCAGGCCGCCTTACCGGCTGAGACACCGCGGATGAACACTTCATTTCTGCCAGGGCCGCGACCACCGGAAGTGACGCCGGCCAGGTAGCGGATGTAATCCTTGAAATTACCGATACCAAGATCGTCGAGCGTTTCCTCACCGAGCGTCTGAATGGTGATTGGAATGTCCTGAGCGCTTTCGGACCGCTTGGTCGCCGTCACGACCACTTCCTCAAGCTGCGCCGCGTGTCCAACGCTGGCACCCAATGCTGTGGCCACAATGGCCGAAATGGATTGGCTGAGAAGTTTCTTCTTCATTCTGAGTCCCCTCGAGGATTATCGGGTGGGCGGTTTCTCGCCCTGTGGCTTCAATCGAAAAATATTTTTATTCAGCGAATGAGCTGAGCTCATTAGGGGCCGCCCAGCCCTGCACTTTGTCTAGAGTAAGTGTGCCGCAAAAACCCGCAAATACAAGCCTTAATCAGCCTCTGCGGCGTCCACCTCGACGATTTTCACGGCCGCCGGCTTCATGCAGGAAGATGTACTACTCGATGAGGCCTGCCAGCATCGCGGCCTCTCCCTGGTCCCAGCCGGCGATATCGCTCAGGCCCCGAACACGCGTCACGACATCGAGCAGATCCTCGCGTGACAGCGACAGCACGGCATCGCCTGCGTCTCCTGGCATCGGTGTGTCGATTCTCAGCACATTGTTTTGTACCGACAGCAAGAACGCCTCGTTATCGATCGCCACCATAGTGGAGAGATTCACGTCATCGGCGTCCTCTGCGCGGAAGCGGTACTTGAGTCGGCGCAGTAAGTCGTAGTTGGTAAAGCGGGCGAAGGTTTGACGATTGAGCGCCGCCAGATCGCGTGTGAAGTCAATCTCGCCGCGCTCTTCTCGGATAATGCCCAGCAGGTAATTTCGCTGGTTAGTACTGATGGTGGTCGCTGCCACACGCTGAAAAGCTTGTAGTCGCAGTGCGCGGGCGTCAGTGTCTCCGGCATCCTAGAGGAGTAGGTAAGTGGCGAGCTGGACGGCCCAGCGAGGGTCACTGGCTAGCGCTTTCGTCGCGCGCTCCAGTACTGCCGTGCGACCGCCCAAGGCGGGAATCAATTGCCGCGCCTCATCGATGTCGGTGAAGGAGAGGTAATCCATGGAATCATCAATAAAGCCCGCCAATTTGACGAAGCGCTGCTGGGCCATCCATTCCCAGCGGTGGTAGTAGGGCTGCAGGTCCGGGTGCGCTGCGATCGCAGGTGGCAGGTGCTGGGTGTCCAGCAGTTCATCAATAGATCGGTTTGATAGATAAAAGCGGAAGGTCTGATCGACCAAGAACTCGATGGCGTCGCGGGTCAATGACATCAGCTCCTGAATATCGGCCTCGCCTTGTAAGAGTCTCCCATGGCCCGGTACCACCAGTGACGGGTTCAACGCGAGGGTTGTCTCCACTGCATCGAGCATCCGCTGCGGGTTGCGATCGATCTCAAAGCGCGCGGTTTCGACCGCGGGGAACACACCGTGCGGGGGTGAGTCACCGCTGAACAGCACGCGGTCTGCAGGTAGCCACACCCACAGGTGCTCGGGCACGTCGCCTTCCATGGGCATGATGTGTAACTTCACGCCAGCGATTTCGACTTCGAGTTTGTCGTAAACATCAATCGTGGGTGGGAACTTAAATGGCATTGGGGGCTCGGGGTTGGGCGAGGGCCCAATGCCGTTACCCACCGTGCCCTCGGGGCCCTTGGGCAGCATCATGCCCATCTGCAGATACACCCGACGCAGCATCGACTCCCGATCGATACCCTCGAGCGCGCGCATCCATTTGCGCCAACCGCCAGGCCCGTAGACCGGCACGTCAGCGTTTTGGCCCGCCATGATCTTGCCGATGCCGCCGAAGTGGTCCATGTGCATGTGCGTATAAATGATCGCGACCACCGGCTTGTCGGTGTGCCGGCGGAGCGTTTCGATGGCGGTGCCTGCCGCGCTGGGGAACCAGCCGGAGTCAATCACGATGACGCCGTCATCACCCTCGATGAATCCGAAATTGGAGTAGTCGAGAAACTCGCTGGCGTAGACGCGATCTGCCATTTTGGTGAACTTGGGCGGTTGCTTGGCCTGTAGCTCAAGCAGCACCGGGTTCACGAGGCCTGCTGTATCGGCATCGGTATGAGCATCGGCAGCCGCGACGTTGGAACTAAGAAAACCTATGACCAAAGCCATAGTCATAAGAAGGGCGGCGAGCAGTAACGGCATTTTTATTTTCTTATCTATGCGGGTGAGTCGGTATTCCATGCCGCGCCGCGCGCTGAGTCAACTTCCCAGCGGGATGACATTAACCCCTGCGACGGCGTCCTCGGCGCTTTTCTCCGCCGCCACTGGCTTCTGTTTCCGCCCGGGCCGTGCCGAGTGCGGACGTCATGGCCTCTCTATCCAGCGTACCTTTCGGGGTGCTATTCAGTGCATCGACCATGGCGGCGATATGCTGGGGTGTCGTGCCGCAGCACCCGCCAATGATGGTGGCCCTGCATCCCGTGCATAGCCAACTAATTTACTAAGCGAACTTATTAACGAAGCGGGCTTAGCCTCAATGCTGGCACAAGCTGCAGTTCAAATCCTAAAACTAGCTTGTCGTTAGACTGTTTAGCAGGTTGTAGTTTCTGGACCGCACAGATCAGGATATTTCGATTGAAACCGAGCAGTCGTTCTTGAGATCAGATGGCTTTTCCTGTCGCCGCAAATACCGCGGACTTCACCGGCAGCGATGATAACTTGCTCAGTATATTTTAGGGACAAACTAGTTGCCCTCGAGCGCTACCGGCGAGGCATTCGTCAACTGCCCTTTGGTTTGCTAGCTGTCATGAGCGCCCCCTGTTACGCGTCTAGAGGGGTGCCAACGTAGCCAACTCAGCAGATGAGTCGGTATGATGTGTGAGAGGTAGGGGTTCGGGTTTTAGGGGACACTTTCTGCCACACCGGTTGGTCTTAAAGAGTCGATCACAAGGTAAGGAGCATACGCCGATGGAGAAAGATATTTTTGGTCAAGAGACGAAAATTCTCGCGGCAGCGAAAAAAACAATAGAGGAGGGAGACGCCTCACCCGAGGCCTACACTGATCTTGTCCGTCAGTATGGCAAGTTACTTCGCACAACAAAGAAAATCATCAAGCTGAGTGACAAGAATGAGCAGCGTCTGAATGAACTCAAACAGGAAGCGCAGGAGACCAATACCCAGCTGGAGGGGATGTCTTCACAGCTCTCAAAATTCCTTTCTCCACAACTCTATAATTCAATCTTCTCTGGTTCACGAGCTGGTACTCGCGTCACTCGGCGCAAAAAGCTCACAGTATTTTTCTCAGACTTGTGCGGCTTCACCAATTTTGTTGAAAGCATGGAGTCGGAAGATGTCACGAACCTGCTGAATCTCTACCTCGAAACGATGACGACCATTGCGTTGGACTATGGCGCCACCATCGATAAATACATTGGTGATGGAATCATGCTTTTTTTCGGAGATCCTGAGACGAAAGGTCTACAAGAGGATGCCACAAGCTGCGTAAAAATGGGCCTCGATATGCTCAAGGAGCTCGATGATCTGTCAGATCAGTGGGTTAATTATGGAATGAAAGAGCCCTTACAAATGCGAATCGGTATCGACACTGGGTTCGCGACGGTAGGAAATTTCGGCAGTGAATCAAGACTGGATTACACTGCGATTGGCTCAGCAGTGAACCGCGCCTCGCGTCTTGAAACAGCGGCTGACCACGGCTCGATTTTTATTTCCGAGGATACTTATAACCTTTGCAAAGATTCCATCGATGCGATCGAATTGGAGCCCATTAATTTGAAAGGTATTGGAGAATTCAAGGCCAGAAAAGTCATTGGCACTATTGACTCCTCAGCCATTTCAGTGAATCTCGGCAAGCGCAACCTATCGCTTGTTTTAGACCGGTTGTCAGACGCAGACCTTGAGATGACGAGAGAAAGTCTGGCGCGGGCTCTCAGGGAGCTCAACGATTACACTAATAAGTGAGGGGGTAATAGAGTTAACTCACCCAGCCTCGATAAACGAATAACGCACCGTCGTCAGATTCGACAAAGTCGAATTCAAACTTTTTGACGCGTCTAGCCATTTCGATAAACCCAAGACCAGCGCCGGCTGAATCTTCAGGTGGTCCCTCCCTCAATCGCTTTTTATACAGGTCCCGGAGCTCTTTCTGATCTTTCATACTGAGCTCGACAAGTGTGGCCTCCAGCACATCTTTCTTCTCCGGATCGACCACATTGACTGCCTCGATCAAAAACCCGTTATCGGCGATGCTAATCGCAATCGTTCCAATACTGTCGCCAGTCGCTTTGGTTTTTCGATGAGAGTACCGAATGATATTTTGTGCCTGTTCAATAAAGACGCCAAACACTCTCTTCGCGACAACTTCCTCAGTTTCCTTGTCAGAGAGTTGATGCCTCACGGGGCTTGAGATGGTTGTCAACAAATCTTCTGTCAAGGGGCCGGAGTAGCAGAACAAAGTTCTTCTATCCTGCATAAAGCTGTGCAGTGCGACGGTATCTTTACTTTTGATCTTCTTGACCATGTCAGTTACCTCGAATGATTTTCGGCTTTCGACGCCTACTCCGCCGAGCTCTCTACCTGCACCATGTTATAGGAGCATGCCAACACATCCTCCTCGAAGTCCTCGCCTGCTTCCTGCATGGTGTCGTCTTCAGCTCGATAACGCCAGTTTATCGTGATTGACTTCCCGCCCTCGGCACTCTCCTCAAGAAATTCGAAGAAGTCGAACAGAAATTTAGCGGATGAACTGTTGAAATAATAAAGCTCAATGTCGACTGCGAATTCACTGTTATCGTTGCTCAGACACTCCTCCAGAGTGTTCAGCACAGGTTCAGACCACTCTGATATGTTTTCTGGGTAGCACTCGCCTCTAATCAAGCATGAGGTAGGCGTCAGCTCCACGAGCGGTGTGCGTTGACTAGCGTCATAAATCATGAGTCTTCTCCAACTGCTTCTGCTTCATGAATTTCATTACTGTCGTCGATTAATGAGAAAGCTAAAAGCGTCAGGTCATCGCGGAATGGGGCATCCCCGCGGTAAAGGTTTACGCTACTCATAATATTTTTGACAATCGATGAGGGGCTTTTGTCAGACGACTGTTTGAGAATCTTGAGTACCCTGCGTCTTCCGAAAGCAATCGGTTTCTCTTCCGGACTCATCACGTCTGTAATCCCATCCGTCAGCATTACAAATGCGCCTGTAGGTGACTCAATCTCATGGGTGGTAAACGTAAAGTCCGACGCCATTCTGGTAGAGCCCACCGACTTCCGATCGCCACTGATTTCGGTTGCCTCGTGGCCGTCGACATTGAAGATTGAGGATTTAGCTCCCGCGAATTCGAGCCTGTGCTCCTTGCGATAGTAAATGCAGACGCCGCCGTCGAAGCCTTCCTCGCTGGTGTTCTTTTGATCAGAGCGAGATAAAGTCTCTTTCAGAAGTTCATTCACCGATGAAAGATAGTTACCTGCGCTCTGATAATTCTCAACATCAATGGCTTTATCAAGATGACTGCGCGCTATGATCGATAAAAATGCACCCGGTACTCCATGCCCGGTGCAATCCACTACGGCGATATAAACTTTGTCCGGGAAGTCCTTAATAAAGTATATGTCTCCCCCGACGAGGTCTCTGGGGCGCCATTCCACATTAATGTCGAAATCTCCGGGCATGGTTTTTGGGAGCAATGCATTCTGTAGTTTCGCAGCGTAGCGGATAGAACTATTGATTTCGTCTTTTGCCGCAACCAATTCATGCGTTCTCGCGTCTATCAGGGTAGACACCTCGTCGGACATTTTAGAAAAGGCCTGAGACATCACCTCGATTGACGCCCGCTCCTTCTCCTCGTCGCTACCCGATGAAACGCTGTCTCGCATGGCGCGGATTTCTTGCGTCAGCATAACCTTGGCTTGCCCCTCAAGCTGCTCAGCCAGTAACGACATTTTTTCGAACATGATGTTGTCGCGTTCATCTCGCCTTATCGCGCGCTCTTTTCTGTGTGCTTCTGCCTCGAGACGGTGGTTTCGGTAGTCTTCGATAGCGCTTTGCAGTCTGCTCACTTCATCATTTTTGGATGAAAGCAACCCAGAATTCTTGGCAGCTTCGGCAGAGAGATCCCCTGCACCCATCCTTTCTAAAAGATGGATTGCATCTAGAATGCGATTGAAAGATGACGTGGTGACAATGAAGACTAGGGCGAGTATTGCCAGGGCTAGCGCCACGAATACGATATAGGCAGTGGTTTCGGATTTTTGAGCACTGCTAGCAGTTCACTCTGATCATCGAAGATCAGGATTCGGAGGTCACTGGCCCTGACCTCTTTACTAAATGGTATGGAGGACACCCGCGTATTTTGCCCTGCAACGATGAAGCTGTAGGTGAAACGAACCCGTCTCTCGAGCGTGAGATTGCCCCGCTCGAATTAACGTATTGAGTTCAGCCGGTCGCTCTTCTTCATAGTAATCATGGACAGTCAGCGCTTGGTCACCGATAGCAATCGCAGACTCAATTTCAAAGTTCTCAGCGAACTGCTCAAGGCTATCGATGACGTTACGGCCCACGACGACCATGCTAACGATATCCCCATCGGAGGTCTGTAAGGGAAACGCCAGCGTATCGTTGATAGATACGGGTTGCGCTCCAGCCAAGTCGTTAATCTTTGTAACGCGGCGAACAGATCCATTTTCAAGGCTGTTAACAAACGCCCCGAATTTCAAAAAGTAATCCGGTTGAGCAGTTTCTTCGCATGGATCAACGCCGACGAGATAGAGACTTGACTCGCAATACAGTTGTAAGCCTCTGTTGTCGTAAGCAATAGCAAATGTGATTTGCTCCTCCATGATTGGATCCGAGAATACCTGCTCAAACAGCGAGGCGGCAGTTTTGGCGTCTTTAGCACTGATCGCAGCGAATAGCGGGTTGGCATCGCTGCTATCCCCGAACGCGTCCAACTCTGGGTCCCAGAAACTCGCATTGCGTTCGGATCCGTCGAGGGGGTCGAAGGTGAGCAAGTTGCTCACAAACTGGGTGTCCATGTTGCTAAACCACGCTGAGGAGTGCGCGGTCAGACTTTCTTCTGAGCTGTAGTTTTTGTGTGCGGCGTTGAGCTGTGCCGACGAGTAAAAGTTGGCAATGAACAAGCCGCCAATTCCTAACAAGATAATCAGCAGCATTTTGCTTTTAATCGTCATACCTGCAGCCCAACCTTATTGAAGTGCGAAACGGACTTTGAACTTGATATCAGTGACAGGAACAGCATCACCATCCTCCTCGGGCATGGAGAATTTAAATCCCCCCACGAATTTCAGCGCGCTCTTGTCGAACATGAGGCGGGGCTGGCTTTCAACGACCCGCAAGTCCAGAATCTCACCGTCCTTGGAGAGGTCAAAACTAACCATGACAAACCCCTCGACGTCCAGCCGTTGAGCTCTCCGAGGATATTTGAGTTTGGGTGTTTTAACGATCTCAACATCGACTCGGTCTCCCGAGGGGGACGGTGCCCTTGACAGATGCTGCATAGGAAGGTGTGGCAATTAAGTACAAGAGGCACCCTATCAGTGCCAATACGTTCGCTTTATTTTGTTTGATTTTAAGCATTGTTCCGTCCAAGTTTTTCCCCGTTTGCGTGTGCCAAGTGGTGCCTGGCTGGCTAGAACAGGGCTTTGATACGCTCGCTACCGCTTAGCCTCATGGCCGCTCTATCCAGATGATTTTTTTCGGGGTGCTATTCAGTGCATTGACCATGGCGGCGATATGCTCGGGTGTTGTGCCGCAGCATCCGCCAATGATGGTGGCGCCCGCATCCCGTGCAAACAGCGCGTATTGCGCCATGAGTTCAGGGCTGCCATGAAAGTGAATTTCCCCGTCGACATATTGCGGGATACCGCAGTTACCCTTGGCAGCAACGGGCAAGTTCAGCCCTGCGCCGACCAAGCCCTCAGTCGAATCCAGTAACTCGGCGGGGCCGACGCCACAGTTGGCGCCTGCCATATCCAGGCCAATCTCTTCTGCAAAGTGGGCGTAATCCGCTGGTGTAACACCCATCATCGATCGACGGGCGGTATCAAACGTCAGTGTGGCGCAGACGGGCAAACCGGTTGTGCGCGCCGCTTCTGCCGCGGCGGCGACCTCTTCAAGCGAGGACATGGTCTCGATCCAGATGACCTCGGCGCCGCCTTCAGCCAGCGCCTGCGCCTGCTCTAAAAAGATGGTGACCGTATCCTCGTGATTCAACATGCCCATGGGTTCGAACAGTTCTCCGGTGGGTCCCATAGAGCCCGCGACCACCGCGCGTCGGCCTGTGTCCTCAAAGTGCTGACGCGTGGCTTCTCGGGCGAGCTCGGCCGCCACACTATTCAGTTCCGCAACGCGATCTTCTGCTTTATGAAGCTTGAGTCGCGGGGCATTAGCGCCAAAGCTGTTGGTCAGAATGATATCGGCACCGGCCTCGAGGAACGCGCCGTGTAGCCAGAGCACTTCCTCGGGTCTCTCAATACACCAGAGATCAGGCGGGTAGCCCGCCTCCAATCCGCGTCCGAAGAAGTTCGAGCCGGTGGCACCATCTGCCACGCACCACCCTTTGGCTGCAATAAGCTCTGCGATGGGGTTGGACATGGTGAACCCCTCCCCCGGGGTGCCAATATTGTCAGGGGGCGTATGATAAGGGCAAAGGGCACACATGTGTGCTTCCATCGATGAGGTGTGGCTTTGGGCAGACAAACCGCCATTCATGAGCAGGTATTGAACACGCAGTCCACTGAAGAACTCATGGGTCTCTATGAGGATTGGGCCGCAGACTACGACCGGGACGTGAACGAAACCTGGGGTTACAGCGGCCCTGATCGGACGCTGTATTGGTTACAGCAATATGTGGAAGCCGATGGTGCGCGGATTCTGGATGCGGGGTGCGGCACGGGTCTGGTGGCCGTAGCGCTGGCCCAAGGCGGATTTACCCACATCGACGGTATCGACTATTCGCAGGCCATGTTGGGGGAAGCGGCCAAAAAAGGCGTTTACCAAACGCTGTCACAAATGAACATGAACGAGGCATTGCCGATTGCGACGGGTACCTACGATGGGGTGACCTGTGTGGGCACCTTCACGTCTGCTCATGTGATACCCGAAGCGCTGAACGAATTGGTGCGCGTTACCCGTGATGGGGGAACCGTCTGCTGCACCGTCCGCGAGGAATACTGGCGGGAGACGCATTTTGCTGATGTGCTCAAGCGCATCGTCTCGTCCGGCAGAGCGCAAGTGAAACAGCTCTGCGATGAGCCTTATGTTCACTCTGAAGAGTCGATCTGCAAAATGGTCGTGCTTGAGGTTAAGCAACCAGATTGAAGCAGTACGTAATGTCATGACCCGGCAGCGGGAGAGGGGAGAAGACAGGATGCACGTCATGGACAATGGAATTGAGGCTGCGTCATTACAAAGCCTGCGAGATGTGTTGAACGGCCGCAGAGAGCGTTGCCGTGTTGTGGATCGGCGCCAAGTATTGCAGGGCCTGCTGGGAGGGGCGGCGGCGCTGGCACTGCCAGGGCTGGCCTTAGGCCAGGTAGAGATACCCCCCGGCCAGATTCGCTTGATGTTCAACGAAAATCCCTATGGCCCGAGCCCCAAGGCGCTGGCCGAGGTGGCCAAAATCCTGCCGATGACTGCGTACTACCCGGGCGAGATTGAAAACGACTTAATGTCGCTGTTTATGGAGCGTCACAACCTTGATCGTGAGCAAGTGTTTCTGGCGTCGGGTTCGAATGAGGGACTGCAGGCCGCAATGATGGCCTTTGGCAAGCGTGGCAAAGTGATTTCGCCGACGCTTACCTATTCTGATCACTTACTCTACGCCGAGAAGCTGGGTGTCGAAGTGCAACGCATCCCTTTGCGCGACGATATGGCCATTGATCTCGAGGCGATGGCGCGGGCGGTCGACGATTCCGTGAGCCTGATCTATCTCTGCAATCCCAACAACCCGACCGGGATGGCGATCGACGGTGACGAACTGCGCAGTTTCTGTCGCGAGCTGGAGGGCAGGGTGCCCATCCTGATCGATGAGGCCTACAACGAACTGACTGATAAGCCGGACTACACCTCTATGGTTGATCTGGTCCGCGGTGGAGCCAATATCCTCATCACCCGGACCTTCTCAAAAATCTTTGGTATGGCGGGACTCCGCGTGGGTTATGGCATGGGCCACCCGGATATTGTGAGTGTCGTCAAAGACAACGTGATGGCCTGGCCCAACGGAGTGGGGCTTTACGCGGCTTACCACAGTTACCTCGACGAGGACTTTATCGCCTTCTCCCGCGAGAAGGTGCTTCAAGGTCGCGAAATGGTTAACGCCACGTTCCGGCGCCATGGCATCGAGCCGCTGCCATCACAAACCAGTTTTGTGTACGCGGACATTGGCAGAGACGCTGACACGTTCGAGGCGGCGATGGCCGCTCGCAACGTGAGGATACGCGGTGCTTACGAGGGCTACGACACTTTCTCGCGCGTCAGCATGGGTCGGCTTGAGGAGCTTGAAATCTTTGACCGGGTCTTCAGTGAGGTCTTCAGCGCCTGACGCTCAGGCCAATCGAAGGGGCTAGCCCGGGCTCATAATGATCATTAATAGTGGTTGTGCCCTCGTCAGCGGGTCTATTATGCTTGCGAATCAATTGGCTCGAGACCGCTTTGCTTCCGATGTCGCGTAACCGTTTTACATTGCACGCCCGGTGGGTGCTCTGCGCAGCGATTCTGTTCGTTGCGGGCAACACGGTGCACGCGGTTGAGCACGATTTCGGCGCCGAGTTCTCCCAAATCCACACCGAGTGCAGCCACTGCTCAGTCGAGCAGTCGGCAGCGATGTCGGTATCTGCCGAGGCGATTACCGCATCAGCAGCAATTGATGACATGCAACCCGCTGTGCGGGCTGCGGTTTCCGTCTCCACTTCAACCTTCCAGGCCCGCGCTCCGCCTCTTAGCTGAACTCATCTATCTAGTTCACTAAATCTCTCATTTGGAGGCGAGCATGCAGCGCATAGCAGCACATGCTCTCGTAGTCGCAGCGGTGTCACCGTCGTTCGCGTTCGGGAGCGAAGAAACCTTACTGGAAGAAGTAGTCGTAACGGCGTCTTTTGTCGGCGTTAACGAGTCTTCTGCAACAAGACCCATTCATGTTCTCGATGGCAAGGCCATCACCGAGGCAGGTGTTCAGTCACTCGGCGAGCACGTCGATGCCCTGCTGGGTGTGTCCTCTGCCGATTTTGGCGGCGCCGTGGGGCAGCCGATCATCCGCGGCATGAGCGGCAATCGCGTGAAAGTGCTGAATAACGGCACGGTGATTCGCGACGTGTCAGCACTCGGTCCCGACCATGCTGTCGATGTCAGTCTCAATGATGTGAAGCAGATCGAGATTGTCCGTGGCCCCTCGGCTTTAATGTATTCCAATGGCTCTATTGGCGGCATCGTCAACGTCGTCGACAACACGATACCAACCACTGATCTCGAAGGGCTAAGTGGCTCCGTCGGCGCCGAGGCGCAGTCTGTGAACGATGGTGAGGCTGTGGACCTGTCCCTACGCGGCAACGTCGGCGGATTGAATATCACTTACAGCTACCAAGACACTCAGATGGAGAATTACGAAATTCCCCACGGTGCGGTACTGGGTGGTCATGAAGAACACCATGATGAAGGGCACGATGAGGATCACGAAGAACACGACGACGATCACGATGGTGAACATGAGGGTGAGCACGGCGAGATGGACACGCTCGCAAACTCAGACATCGAGACCACGTCACATCGACTCGGCCTGTCCACTGCGGGTGACTGGGGCTACGTTGGCGTCTCCTACAGTGACCTGAGCAGCACGTACGGCATCCCTTTCCACTCTGAAGCGGCCCACGAAGAGCACGGAGAAGAGCATGAGGGCGAGCACCATGATGATCACGATGAAGATGATCATGACGAGCACGATGAAGACGGTCACGCTGGCCATGATGAGCATGGTGAAGAGCGTGTTTTTTCAAAGACCGAGTCTGAAATTTTCGCATTGAGTGGTTCGATCAAGACGGCGATCCCCTTTGTTAACGCCATCGATTTTGCTGTGAAGAACACAGACTATGAGTTAACTGAACAGCATGCCGAGGGCGAGCACAGCGACGAAGGGGGCGAACACAGTGGTCATGATCATGAGGAAGGGCCAACGGTATTTAGCAATGAAGCCACCGAGGTATCGGTCTCTCTGGATCTGAGTCGCGGCGAGCGGATTCGCCGTGTGGTGCTCAATTACGCTGATGAAGAGATCTCGATTATTGGTGCCGAGGCCTTCATGGCACCGGTTGAATCGACTGAGACCACGCTCGGGTTTTTCAGCTCGGATGATCTTGGATTCGCCACACTGGATCTGGGCGTTCGGTTCGATCAGGTTGATCGCGACGGTTTTATCGCCGAAATGCATCACGATGAGGAGCATGGCGAGGAGCACGAAGGCGACCATAGCGAAGACCACGAGGGCGATCACGACGGTGACCATGACGACGATCACCATGGTGAAGAGATGCTGTACGAGCCAGCCTCGTTTAGTGACGAGGTGTTCAGCGTAGCGGCCACGTTGCGCCGCGATCTCAATCAACATGCGTCGTTATCGCTGGGCTTGGCGAGCGTCAGCAAAACGCCGTCGTCCGTAGAGTTGTTCATGAACGGTGAGCACTTGGCGAGTAGCCGCTACGAAATAGGCGATATCACTCTCGATACGGAGCGCTCCAACAACATCGATCTCGCCTTCAACTTCGACTATCACAATTGGTTCGGCTCGGCGTCGGTGTATTACAACCGAGTCGATAACTACATTTATCTCCGAGATGAGCTCGAGGAGGAGCATGAAGCGCACATGGAGGCGTCACACGATGACGACCATGATGAGCACCATGACGACGAGCATCATGATGAGGGCCACATCGATCACGGTGGCTTGATTCTCTCTGAGTACAGCCAGCAGGATGCTGAATTCACCGGCTATGAGATCGAGATTGGTACGCGCATTGCGTTACCTCGCGGCGAGTTGGAGCTGACGTTGGGCCGTGACGAGGTCGACGCGGAATTTACCGATGGTGGTGACGTGCCGCGCATTGTGCCGGCGAGAAATATGTTCACCGCACGCTATACGCTGGATGATTTCTCCGCCAAGTTGCTGGTGAAAGACGTCGAGCGTCAGACCGCGGTGGCGCCGGGTGAATCCATTACCGATGGGTTTACTTTGGTGAACGCAGATGCGTCTTGGTCGTATGGTTTAAGTGACTCCACGCGACTCACGCTGACAGCGTTTGCGCGTAACCTGACGGACGAGGTTGCGCGTAATCACACCTCTTTCGTCAAAGACCAAGTGCCGTTGCCCGGACGCAACCTGGGTATTCGGGTTCGATTGGACTTCTAACGTGTGTGACGGGCGGCACCCATTGGGGTGTCGCTCACTTACCTACACCTACATCTGCACCTACACCTGACCGACGAGCCTCTGATTTCCGGAGGCCCAAGGCGCCTGAGCTCAGCAACGCTCCCAAGCTAACGCGCTGCGACCGGTCTGCCCTCAGCGCGATCCATGTGCGCGGTCATTTCCGAGACGAGGATCGGGATCACCTCCTCGGGCATGTTGTGCGCCATGCCTTCGATCAGCAGGAAGCGCGACCCGGCAATCAGGGACGCAGTGTGTTCGCCATGCTCAGGCGGCACCAGACCATCATCAGCCCCGTGTAGTACGAGCGTAGGCGCTGTGATGGTGGCCACTTCTTCCGAGCGGTCCCCCGTTTTAAAGATGGCCATCAGATGTCGCTGCATCGATTCAGGGTAAAAGCCGCGGTCCCGGATGGATTGCTCACGTTCAGATTGCGCCTCACCCGTTGCCAGATTACGCAGGTTCATTTCGGCTTCATCGGTAGGCGGCGGTAAGTGCGGTGCATTGGTTGTCGACATGATCGAGATCAGACTGCGGGTTTTGTCGGGATATTGCGCCGCGACAATCTGCGCGATCATCCCGCCCATTGAGGCGCCAATAATGTGCGCGCTGTTGTAGCCCGTGACCTCCATGAGCCCGGCGATGTCTGCGCCCATGTCATTCAAGGTGTATGGGGCATTCACCGAGAACCCGAATTGATACTTCAGGAGCTCCCACCACAGAACGGGCTGGCCCCACTCATCAAAGCGGGTGGAGGCGCCGGTGTCGCGGTTATCGAGCAAGAGAATTTCATAGCCGCCATCGGCCAGTCCGGATATCAAAGCGTCGCCCCAGGCCACATTGGAGCCACCCAAACCCATGATGACAACGGCTTTGGGTTTGTCAGGTCCGGATGCCACGATTCGGTAGGCGATATCGAGCTCTCCCACCTTTGCCATCTGTAGGGGGTGGCTCTCAAGATAGGTACGGGAGTACTCCGCGTGGGCAAAAAGTGGCAGACACAGGCCAACCAGCAACAGCAATAGGGATTGCACAATCAGTCCTCAATATCAGCGCGCAGAATTATAAGGCTCCCAGCGCCCAACTGGCTTTGTTTGGGCTATCCTGCGACGCCTGCAGCATCCAGAACAGTGTTCCCTGATGGGCGTGATCCCATCGGTGTACGGGGTGCATGGAGAGTAGCGGCAATGGAGTCGCACGAGGCGTCAGGGCATGATCTGCCCACAGCGGATCCTCGTAGGCTCCCCGAATCGACACGATAAAAGCACATAAAGAAGAGACCTCATGAATAGCGCGCAAGCAGCCCACCACCCCGCTGTCAGTGACGACATCCTGATTGATAGTGGTGCTCGTGACCCAGTTTATGAGGAGATTTATCCGCGCCTGCCTGACTTCAAACTCGGCGTCACCCACTCCTGGACCCGCGGTCAGCCCTTCGATTTTTATCGCCGCATGCGGGAAGAGGCGCCGGTGATGTGGTCGCAGATCAAAAAGCCGTCATCCGGGTTTTGGTCGGTTGTGCGCTACGACGACATTAAGCACGTTGAGTTGAACCCGCAGATCTTCTCGTCCCAGCGGGGCAGCATCAACATGAGTGTTTTGCGTAACGACAAAGGCAAGGCTGAACGGCTGATGTACGCCGCTTATAACTCGCTCATCAATCTCGATGCTGATTTGCATCGCGATTTACGGACTCAACAAGCCGCTTTCTTTTTCCCTACCTATATCGAGACCTTGAAGGAGCGTGTTGGCCGAAAGATTGATGAGTTGCTCGACAACATGGAGCGCCAGGGCCCGGTTGTTGATTTCGCCAAGTTGTTCTCAATAGAACTGCCGATGTTTACGCTCTGCGAGATGCTCGGTGTTGATGAGGAAGACCGCGCCGACATCATCAAATGGATGCATTACCTGGAGCTGGCGCCGCAGTTCATCACGCATCCGCTACGTATGCTCATTGCTGAGCCCTCGTTCCCATTCCGCTTCGAGAAAATCCTGCACGACATGTTTAGTTACGGCGAGCGCGTCATGGCTGATCGCATCCGTAACCCGCGCGAGGATCTCCTCACCACGATCGCCAACGCGACGCTGGGTGATAAGCCCCTGTCGCAAAGCTATCTCGATGGCTCGTGGTTGCTCATTATCTTTGCCGGTAACGACACTACCCGGAACTCTCTCTCGGGCACGATTCGACTGCTGACTGAGTTCCCAGAGCAGCGTCAGATGGTGCTGGATGACCCCTCACTTATTGAGCGGATGTCCCACGAGGCATTGCGTATGGTGTCGCCGGTCATGCATATGCGCCGCACTGCGATGGAAGACACGGAAATCGCCGGGCAGCGCATTGCCAAGGATGAAAAGGTTGTGATGTGGTATGGCGCGGCGAACCGCGACCCGTGTGTGTTCCCGAACCCGGATCAGTTCGACATGACGCGTGACAACGTGGACAAGCATCTGGCTTTCGGCCACGGTGTGCATCGCTGCCTAGGGAATCGTGTGGCACAGATGCAACTCAAGATGGCCTATGAGCGCATCCTTGAGCGCTTCCCGAATATTCACTGGACCGGTAAGCAGAAGATTGAGCCCATCATTCTGGTGCACGCCATCTCCAGTTTGCAGGTCAACCTTTACGGCAAGGACGGAAAGCGACCAGTGATGGTGGCCAATTCCTGAGGGCATCCAATCGCTCTTGGTGTAGTTCGGCGTGCCCCTGATTTACGCCGGGTTCTGTGATTAACTTGTGGCCAGAATCAGTAAAACAACAGGATTTCAGCCATGAGTTCACCTCCTGATCAGGCCATGCTCAGGGATAGCCTTCGCGGTGTGACCGATGAGCACACTTACGGCGGCATTATCAGTTTTATGCGGCGGCGCTACTCGCGCGATCTGGCCGAGGCCGACGTCGCCGTGCTAGGCATTCCTTTTGATTTAGCGACCACCAACCGCTCCGGCACTCGCTTTGGTCAGCGCTCGGTTCGCGAGGCCTCAGCCAGTCTGGCGTGGGAAGGTAAGGCGGTTGGCTGGGGATTTTCTCCTCTCGAGGAGCTGGCCATCGTCGATTACGGAGACTGCGACTTCGACGCAGGGAACCCGGCAGGTGTTCCGGAAGAAATTTATCAGTGTGCGAAGCAGATTCTAGCGACAGATACCGCACTGCTCTCAATCGGTGGCGATCACTTTGTGTCTTATCCACTGCTAAGGGCCCACGCAGAGAAGCACGGCCAGCTGTCACTGATTCATTTTGACGCGCACTCCGATACCTGGGCGGAGGATAGCCAGCGGATTGATCACGGCACCATGTTCTACCACGCGGCCCAACAGGGATTGGTGTCACCAGCACACTCTGCTCAAATCGGCCTGCGCACGCATAACGATGAGACTCATGGCTTCAACATCTTTGATGCGCCCACTGTGCACGATATGAAACCGGCAGACCTGGCCTCTCAGGTGAAAGGGATTGTGGGTGACCGCCCCTGCTACCTCACCTTTGATATTGACTGCCTTGATCCCAGCTTTGCGCCGGGCACGGGAACACCGGTGGTGGGCGGCTTGTCGACCCATCAAATGATGCAAATCCTGCAACACCTCAAGGGGATCAACCTGGTTGGGATGGACGTTGTTGAGGTGGCACCACAATACGACGTGGGGGATATCACCTCGCTAGCGGCGGCGACCGTGGCGCTTCAGCAGCTTTGCCTGTTTGCCACGGCCGGCAGCTAAGGAGCGGTCATGGGTCAGGTCACGGATCAGGAAATCAAAGAAACCCTCGAACGGAAAGGGCACTACGCGCTTAACTGGGAGGATCTTGACAAAATTGAGCTCCCCACTGGTGTGATCTCATCGATGTACCGTGTAGGCGACCCGACCCGGGCAGAGTCCCCCACAGTTTTTAAGGTGTTTTATCCGCCAGAGTGCACGATCGAGGCGCATACCCACGACTGTGATTACACGGAGATTATTCTCGAGGGTTCACAACGGGTGGGAGCGACTTGGCACCATGCTGGCGACATTCGTATTGGCCTCGCTAACCGGGGCTATGGGCCGCTGGTCGCGGGGCCCGAGGGCGCGACAGTGCTCTTTATGTTCGCCACTGGGGCCTGGCCTGCCATTAAGCTCGGCAACAATGACGGCTCGACCTTAGGTAGTGACATCCTCGAGGCGCATTTTGAAAAAGTGCAATCCGGAGACTGAGGCCTTACCCGATCGGCTTTAATGACTGATCTAGCTATGCTCAAACAAAAAAAGCGCCCGGATAGTCGGCCAAACCATGGTCTATACCTTATGAGCTCGGGAACGCTGCGCGTGGCGTTTTTCGATCACGCTTCACTTAGGTTCCCGATGTTTGCTCGGACGACAGCTGCAACGCCGCATTAAATTCAGCGGGCAAAGGTTCCAGCTCGGTTTGCAGTGTCCCATTCCAACGATTTAAAAATCCGTAGAGCGAGAGGACCGCGACAATCTCCGCTATCTCTCGTTCGGAAAAATGCAATTTGAGTGTCGCAAAGTCCTCGTCGGTTACCGCATTCGGTTGCAAAGCGCCGTGCCAAGCGACTCTGAGCGCAGCTCGCTCTGCATCTGAAAAAAGCGGTGAAGTTTCGAATTCGAAGACTGACGCAATTTTTTCTGCCGTGATTCCCAGTTTATTGGCCGCGTAACTCGAATGCGCCGCACAGTAGGTGCAACCCTGTGTCCGACTGCTAATGATGCCGATTAGGCGCTTCAGATCTGGATCGACCTCACCCGACTCCAGTACGGTTCTGATCAAACCACCCAAACTCTTCAGAAGTTCGGGCCAGTGACTCAGACTTAACACGTCATTCGGTAAGTAACCCATTGAGGCCTCAGCTTGCGCCAATAGCTCGCGCATTTCCGGTGCGTCGGCGTGCTCAGATGGTGAAATTCTGGACATCCTCTGTCCTTTTCAATGTATGGGGTGATGGGCCAGAGCTACACTGGGTTTCTAGCGTCAACGTTGATGGGCAGAACGCGTCGTCGTCAGTTTTGCTTCCAGTTTTCGCCTGCTTTATCGAAGTGGTCGTTACCACCATCTGACATCTGATGGGATACAACGATTGCTGCCAGAATGATGACGAGCACCACTCCAAAAATTACGCCTGATTTCATGAGGTCATCCCCCGCTTGTCGTGAGGCAGAGGGTAGCGGTCTTTTCCTGCAAAAGCTAAGGATCCCGCGCCCGATAAGACGACGGCACTGTATGGCGTGGCACCTGATGAATTATAGGTATTCGGCCAGGCGTTGATGGAAATGCACGATGGCTTTTTCGAAGTGACCGAAGGTGAGATGGCTATTCGCGCCGCTTGCCAATGTTCGCTGAATGGCTGCTGCTGCCGCGCGATCCTCTTCCTGTCCTGAGTCATTCACGAAGGCCGCGTCGCGTTTCGCATCTTCAAGGTCAAATGGTTTGCCGTCGGGTGAGGTGTTGATCAGGCTGTATATCACCCACTGTGATTCAGTGGGTGATACGGGCTCGAGTATCACCAGATTGGTGTGCTTGGAAAGCACCGAGATGCTCGCGTTCGGGAACAGCATGTAAACCGACGTCACCAATCCACTGAGGTTACGATCGCTCGGCGGCACTCTGCGCAGTTGCTCGATCCGCTGGAAGGGGTAGACCACGCGCGAGTGGGGTCCGAATGTTTCCACAATATTGAGGTTGTCATAGCCGAAGGGGTAAAAAGACTCTCGATGGAGCGACTTGATGTGATAGCCCTCCATCAGCGTTTCGTAAAGCAACTTCCAGTTGGCCGAATCGGTCAGCACTTTCTGGTCAAAGAGTGGCTGATTAGGCGAAAAATAATCGAGCGCATGTGTGAGCCTGCGCGGGTCGATGTCACCCTCTTGCTGCACATAGATGATGCCACCTTGCTCGATCGCGGCGACGGCTTTCAGTCCGTGCTGCTCTCTATCTAGCTCAGGGAAGCCCGACTGCCCGGGTATCCCTTTCAGGGTGCCGTCTAGCCCATAGGTCCAACCGTGGTAGGGGCAGGAGAGGGCTTTGGCGCAACCGTTCCCTTCTGCGACCTGCATGCCGCGGTGCCGGCAGGCGTTGATAAACGCGCTGACCGAGCCATCACCGTCTCGGGTTACCACAATCGGATTGCCCGCTGCCATGCGCGCGAGGTAGCTGCCTTGTTCCGGTAGGGCAGCAGAGGGACAAAATGGCGTAGGGTAACGACGTATCAGCGCACACTCCGCCTCGAAGCGTTCCTGACTGAGGTAATGCGAGACAGGCTCGCGCCACATGGTGTCACCGAGGTCGGTGGTGCCAGCATCAATATGCTCAAAGATGCGCTCGGCCAGCGCGGTCTCGTCGAGCAAAGACGTTTCATCATGATGTGTTCGGGTGTCGGCGCTCATGAGCGTTTCCAATGTTTGCTCCGCAAAGCCTGAGCGAATTTACGGTGGCGGTAAAGCCCGCGTTTCAGTGTACTCTCGCGACCATGCAGCGCAAGATCATTCACATCGATGCCGATTGCTTTTATGCGGCCATTGAGATGCGCGACAACCCGGAATTGCGGGGCATCCCAATGGCGGTGGGCGGTAGCGCCGAGCGGCGTGGCGTGCTGACAACCTGTAATTATGATGCGCGTGCGTATGGAGTACGTTCGGCTATGCCAACGGCTCATGCGCTAAGACTGTGTCCGCAACTGACAGTGGTCCCGCCGCAGATGCACAAGTACCGCGAGGCGTCCAAAGTGATGCGCGGCATCTTTGCCAACTTCACTGAGGTGATTGAACCCTTGTCATTGGACGAGGCTTACCTTGATGTGAGTGAGGTGTCTGATGAGGAGCTCACTGCGACACGGATCGCAAAGGCGATCCGCCAACAGGTGCGAGAGGAGCTCAATATCACGGTGTCGGCCGGTGTCTCGGTGAATAAATTCATTGCCAAGGTCGCCTCGGACTGGAAGAAACCTGACGGGCTCACTGTTGTGCCGCCCGATGAAGTCGATGGCTTTGTTGCTGCCTTGTCAGTGAAGAAAATTCCGGGCGTTGGCGCGGTGACGGCCGAAAAAATGCACCGTTATGGGCTCAGAACCTGTGCCGATATAAGGGACTGGAGCTTGCATGATCTGCGTCGTCGATTCGGTAAGTTTGGAGTGGTGCTCCATGAGCGGGCCCGGGGTCGCGATGAACGGCCCGTACAACCCAGCCGGGTGCGCAAATCTGTCAGTGTTGAACGGACGTTTTCAGAGGATGTCAGTGGCCCTGCCGAGTGGGCGCCGATCATCGAGCGGCTCTACATTAACTTGATGGAGCGGATTGAGGCGGCTAAAGCCTGGCACGCCATTGATAAAGCCTTCATCAAACTGAAGTTTAGTGATTTTACAACGACCACTGTCGAGCGAGTGGGTACCAAAGCTGTTGAAGCGGATTACCAGTCGCTGTTGAAGGAGGGATGGGAGCGCAAGGCCAAGCCGGTGCGGCTCATCGGTCTCGGTGTACGTTTGATCGATGATGGCGACCACGCATCGGAACGATTGCCCTTCTCGGATACGCCGCTGGCAGAGCACTGACGTGGGGCTTAACTATTGGCAGATGCTATGCCAATATCACGCTATCTGGATGCCTTCCCATCTGACCAAACCGCCAATTCGAGCATGGTTAGGTAGGGCTGGTCATCATCGCTTACTGCTGAGGAGTCGCCACACATGTTGACCTTGCACTTTGCCCCCAACAGCCGCGCCAGTCGCACTCTCTGGCTACTCGAAGAGCTCGGCCTCGAGTACGAATTGAACCGCATGGATTTTCACCCCAAGGACCTCAAGTCTGATGAGCACCGTGCCCGTCACCCGCTGGGCCGCATTCCGGTGCTGGATGACGGGGACGTGTCGATTTACGAGTCGGGTGCGATTGCCGAGTACATTTTAGAGCGTCACAAAAATGGTGGGCTAAAACCTGCCTCGGATGACCCGCGTTTCCCCGAGTATCTCCAGTGGTTCCACTACTGTGAGGGGATGGTTATGCCACCGGTGAACACCATCGTCGTGCACACCATATTGCTCCCACCAGAGCGGCAGGATGAGACGGTTCGCGGTCAGGCGGAGCGGTTGTTAGCGAAAGCCTGGGCGCCGGTGGAAGCGGCGATGGAAGGCCGTGAGTATCTGATCGGGGACTTCTCTGCCGCCGACACCATGCTGGGTCACGCGTGCATCATGTCCAAGCGTCTGGGGATTGTGACTGATGAGGCCTTCCCGAACCTCAGCGCCTACGCGGATCGCCTCATGAACCGACCGGCCTGTGCCAAGGCGTTTTCTGCCTGATTTCACAAGCGCACTTCCTTGGGGCGCCTGCGTGATACGGTGACCGCCTCAAAGGTCACTGATTCAGGGAGTGCCGCCCGACATGAGCCTTTATTCCGGGCCCGAGCTCGATAAAAACCAGGCGAACTTTGCGCCGCTGACCCCGGTCTCGGTGTTGAAGCGCACCGAGCGGGTCTATCCCGATCTGCCCGCTCAGATTCACGGCAATATCCACCGCAACTGGGGGGAGGTGGCCGAACGCTGCAAGCGGTTAGCTTCCGCGCTCTCTCAGCGCGGCGTGGGCAAAGGCGACACAGTCGCATTGATTGCGCCCAATATCCCGGAAGCCCTCGAGTGTGCGCTGGCGATTCCTATGCTGGGCGCCGTGCTGAATGCCAACAACGTCCGGCTCGACGCCGCCACGCTGGGTTTCATTCTCGAGCACGGCGAGGCCAAGGTACTGCTCGTGGATACCGAGTTCTCCGCGTTGGCGCAAGAGGCGGTCACCCAATCCGGACGCGATCTGTTCATCGTCGACATTGAAGATCCAGAAGGGCCGGGCGGCGACTGCATTGGCGAGCTGACCTATGAAGCGCTTTTGGCAGAAGGCGCACCCGACTTTCCTTACAACCCTCCTGACGATGAGTGGGATGCGTTGGCCCTGAACTACACATCCGGCACGACCGGGCGGCCCAAGGGCGTGGTGTATTCCCACCGCGGTGCCTGGACCAATGCGGTGAATAATGTGGTGACCTGGGAGATGCCACACCATCCCGTGTATCTGTGGACCCTGCCGCTCTTTCACTGCAATGGCTGGTGTTTTCCGTGGACGATCACGATGTTGGCGGGCACCCACGTGTTTCTGCGTAGCCCATCGGCTGAGGGGATCTACAGCGCCTTCGCGCAGCACGGTGTAACGCATCTCTGCGGCGCGCCGATCATTATGTCGATGATCGCCGGGGCGAGTGATGCCGAGCGGCAACCGTTCTCGCAGTCTGTTCGCATGATGACGGCGGCTGCACCGCCACCGCCCCAAACAATTCAGGCGATGGAACAAATGGGAATCTCCATTACCCATGTTTATGGCCTGACCGAGGTCTATGGCCCGGCAGTGGTCTGTGCGGAGCGGGCGACCTGGTCGACCCTGAGTGATGAGGAGCAGGCCAGGCTGAAAGCGCGGCAGGGCGTGGCCTATGAATTGCAGGAGGATGTGCTGGTGCTGGATCCTGACACTCGCACCCCAGTACCCTGGGATGGTGAGACCCAGGGCGAGGTCGCGTTTCGCGGCAACATCGTGATGAAGGGGTACCTCAAACAGCCCGAGGCCACTGCGGAGGCATTCGGTGACGGCTGGTTCTGGTCGGGTGATTTAGCGGTGCAACATCCCGATGGCTACATCGAGATCCGCGACCGCTCCAAGGACATCATTATTTCGGGTGGCGAGAACATCTCGTCCATCGAGGTCGAGAATGCGCTCTACAGCCATCCGGCCGTGATCTGTGCGGCGGTGGTGGCCATGCCCGACGAGAAGTGGGGCGAGGTGCCCTGTGCGTTTGTTGAGCTGGCTGAGGGGTGTGAGCTCACTGAGGCCGACCTGATTGAGCACGCGCGCGGGCAGCTGGCCGGTTTCAAACGCCCGAAGCGCATCGTTTTCGAGGAGCTGCCCAAAACCACGACCGGTAAGATCCGAAAGAATCTGCTCAGGGAGCGTGTTGCCGACTTGATCTAACGCTGAGCCGTGGCGCGCGGCGATCAAGCCATAGACGTCGTCGCGCCCGCGGTGATCTGCTTTTTCGGGTCGTAAAACGGTTTGGGCACAATCGCTCCGCAGCGCGTCTCGCCGGGCAGTTGGACGTCGCAGGTGGTACCCACAGCGCTATGCGCGCTCGCTACCATCGCCAGCGCAATATTTTTTTTCAGGCGCGGCGAGTACACCGCGGAGGTGACCTTCCCGATCACTTCTCCGTCTCTCTCAACGGGCCAGAACTGCGTGTTGGGGCCGGGGAGCGGCTCACCGTCGATCTCGAGACCAACCTGCTGTCGTGCAACACCTTGTTGCTGCACTCGTTGGAGTGCGGCTTTACCGATGAAGTTTGCGGGCATCTCAAGGTCGACGAGTCTGTCCAAACCGAGCTCAAAGGGGTTGGTCTGAGCATCCATGTCGGCGTGGTAGGAGAGCATGCCCCCCTCAATGCGACGAATCGAAGAGGTGTGGCCGGGCTTTAACCCCATCGGCTCACCCACGGCCATCAGTTTCTCCCATAGTGCCCCGCCTCGGCTGCCGTCCAGGAGGTAAATCTCATAGCCCAGCTCGCTGGACCAGCCGGTGCGCGAGATCACCAGCGGGATACCGTCGAGCTCGAAATGATCGAGCCAGTAATACTTGAGGTCACGAATCGACTCACCAAAGAGCGCCGCCATGATGTCGCCACTCTTGGGGCCCTGGAGTTGCAGCGGGGAGACGTCGGGCTCGGCTTATGTCAACATCGAGGCCGGCATGCGTGGCAACGCCCTGTGCCCACATCAACACATCGCTGTCAGCCAAAGACAACCAAAAACGATTTTCCTCGAGGCGTAAAAGCACCGGGTCATTCAAGATGCCGCCGGCCGCGTTGGTAATCAGCACATACTTGCACTGACCCACCGCGCACTGCGACAGATTACGAGGGGTGAGTAACTGTACGAAGGCGGCCGCGTCTGGCCCTGTAATCTCGACCTGACGCTCCACCGCGACGTCGCAGAGGATGGCGTCATTGACCAGATTCCAGAAGTTTTGCTCCGGGTCACCGAATGACCGGGGGATGTACATGTGGTTGTAGACCGAAAAATCGGTGGCGCCCCATCTAACGGTGGCATCAAAAAACGGTGATTTACGGATTTGGGTACCAAACCCAAAGTCTTTGTTTGTGGCGGCGGACATAGTCTTTCCTCTGACCAACGCTGGACTCAGTGCCCAGCTATTGTGATTTGGCGCCGCCTTTGTACGGTGCGTGCAGCAAACCTGGTTGCTCCAAGCCGACACTTTTGGGCCTGAAATCACCGAATGGATGGTTGGAGGGACCTTTTTATTGCCACTTTATTACCACGTCGGATTCATCGCCGTGGTGGGCACCCACGCAGGATTCGCAGCTGGCGCGTTGGTGCGGATAACAATCCGTTCCGCCTGCTGGGCCGTATCGCCATGGCAATCCGGCGCATCCCCCAATTGGTCTCTCATGAATAAACTTCGGCAGGAGTGGTTCTCGAATATCCGTAGCGATCTGCTTGCGGGCTTGGTCGTGGCGTTGGCACTCATCCCCGAGGCCATCGCGTTTTCTATTATCGCGGGCGTCGATCCCCGGGTCGGTCTGTACGCCTCTTTTTGTATTGCGGTGGTCATCGCCTTTGCGGGCGGGCGGCCGGGCATGATTTCTGCCGCCACGGGCGCCATGGCGCTCTTGATGGTCACCCTCGTGAAACAACACGGTCTTGAGTACCTGTTCGCCGCCACTATTCTCACCGGCATCCTGCAGATTATTGCGGGGTGGATTCGCCTAGGTGAACTGATGCGCTTTGTGTCGCGCTCAGTGGTGACCGGCTTCGTGAATGCGCTGGCGATTCTCATCTTCATGGCGCAGCTGCCAGAACTGATTGATGTGCCTTATGCGGTGTATGTCATGGCGGCTGCCGGACTAGGCATCATTTACGGCCTGCCCTTTATTACGCGGGTGGTGCCATCTCCTTTGGTCGCCATTGTGCTGCTCACGGCAGTGTCGATTTATTTCGGTATCGACGTCCGCACGGTGGGCGACATGGGCGATCTGCCCTCAACGCTCCCCGTGTTTTTGGTGCCTGATATCCCGCTCAACTTAGAGACGTTGGAGATCATCTTTCCCTACGCCGTCACGTTAATGGTCGTGGGCCTCCTTGAGTCACTGATGACCGCGACGATTGTCGATGACCTGACCGACACCACCAGTAACAAAAGCCGCGAGTGTATGGGACAGGGCGTGGCCAACATTGCCAGTGGCTTTCTGGGCGGCATGGCCGGCTGCGCGATGATCGGCCAGTCAGTTATTAATGTGAAATCAGGTGGCCGCGGTCGCCTCTCCACACTCAGCGCGGGTATTTTCTTGTTACTGCTCCTGCTTTTCTTTAGTGACTGGGTCCGGCAGATTCCCATGGCCGCGCTGGTAGCGGTCATGATCATGGTTTCCATTGGTACCTTTAACTGGGACTCCATTCGCAACCTGCGTACTCATCCACCGAGCTCCAGCGTGGTGATGGTGGTGACCGTTGCGGTGACTGTGTCTACCCATGACCTCGCCCAGGGCGTGCTGTCGGGTGTGTTGCTATCGGGCTTTTTCTTCGCCCATAAGGTGGGGCGCATTCTGGTGATTCGGTCCCAGTCCGAGGACGAGGGACGGGTGCGAACTTATACCGTGCTCGGCCAGGTATTCTTTGCCAGCGCGGATCGGTTCGCCCAGTCATTCGATTTCAAAGAGGTGATCGACACCGTACGGATCGATGTGAGCCGCGCTCACTTCTGGGACATCACCGCGGTCAGTGCCCTGGATAAGGTGGTGCTCAAGTTCCGGCGAGAGGGCGCAGACGTTGAGGTGATTGGTCTGAACGAGGCCAGTGCGACCATGGTGGATCGCTTTGGTTTACACGACAAGGATGGAGCAGAAGACTTGCTCCTGCCACAGTAGGCGCCGACATGAAGCAGCCCAAAAAAATACTGGCTTGCGTCGACCAGTCACCGTATGCCGATTACGTAGCGGATTACAGCGCCTGGGCGGCCAACAAATTTGCGCTGCCGCTGGAGTTGCTGCACATCATTGATCGCCACCAAGAGACGGCCAACAGTGACGATCACAGCGGCGCCATTGGCTTTGATGCGCAAGAGAATCTGCTGAACCGGCTCACAGAGGAAGAGGGTGAGCGGTCCCGTACCATCCGTGAGCAGGGACGGATTTTCCTGAATGAACTGAAAAAGCGTTGTGAGCGACGAGATGGGCTCTCGGTTGACGTACGGCAACGCTACGGCCAGCTGCTGGAAACCCTCGAGGAGCAACAGCAGGATGTCGCGCTTTATGTGCTGGGCCGTCGGGGTCAGTCAGCGGATCAGACGCAGCGGGATCTGGGTCGTCACGTAGAGAGTATCAGTCGCAAAATTCGCCGGCCGATCCTGACTGTTGCTAATGCCTTTTCGGAGCCAAAGAGCCTGCTAGTGGCGTATGACGGCAAGCGTATGACGCGCAACTGCGTCACTATGCTGTCGGCTAACCCCGTGCTGACCGATTTGCCCGTGCACGTGGTCATGTCGGGTAAGCAGAACAGTGAGGCTGATAAGCATTTGGAGTGGGCCAGTAACACCCTCGGTAAAAGCGGTTTTGAAGTCGAAACGGCGTATTTGCCGGGTGATCCTGAGCAACAAATCACTCAGGCTATAGCGGATCGGGAAATTGATATCTTGGTGATGGGCGCGTACAGCCGATCGCCCCTAAAGAGCCTGATTTTGGGCAGTAAGACCAATGGTCTCTTGCGCGCGTCGCGGGTACCGACGGTCACCGTCCATCTCTAAGCCTGCCATTTAGCTAGGGCCCCTCATCTGGCTAAACCCTGCGAAGCTAGTAATCCAGCGTCACTGTCGCCATGTGATGAAGCACTTCATGTTAGGGCGCGAAGCCGCCGCAGATCAGCTTGTTTAACCCGCTGCCTGTCTTGGACGTCTCGCCCCGTCACCCCGTACACAGTTCAGAGCCTACTTGTGACTGCGGCCCTGTGAAGAAGTGCTTTACGTTGGAACGTGAAGGCGGGGCAGGTCAGGCCGCTTAGCCTGCTGCCCTTAGGAGTTTCAAAATCGCCCACTGGCTGCTTAGCCAGGTGTTGTACTTCGGTAGCTCGTCATCGATGTCAGCGGTTCGTGTGCCGTAAAACACATGAAGCGCGCTGGCAGGTAAGGCCTCGGGGTTCACGAAGTTCTGTGTCGAGATGAAGGCATAGCCTTTTTCTCCTGCACCCATTTTGGCCATCACCGGTTTGTGGCAGGCGTCGCAGATGCCTCGATCAATTGCCGCGAAGCGCTTGTAATTGCCATAGGTCGTTGCCTGCTCCGGTAGCGTGACGGCGGGTAGTTTAAAAAGCGTGACGTCAGCAAACGGCGCCTGATATTTGTCCTGGCAAATCGTGCAGTGGCAGAAGAACCGGACGATGGGTTCCCCGACCGCAGAGAATTGATTGGTGCCACAGGGGCATTGGCAGGCATGTTGCATGAGGTTTGACCTCCTCAAATAGCAGTCAGCATTGCTGGCACGATATCCGACGGTATTTAGACGATATCCGCCAGTTCTTTCACCGCCCGATACGCTTGATCGATTGCGACGTGAGTATACGCCGACGCGCCTGCGTCAGCGTTTGCGATGGTAATCGCGCCAAATCGTTGCCGGGCTAATTCATGTGGAGCTTCCCCTGGCGCCCATTCCGGGTCCCACAGTTGCATGTATTCGTATGCGTACCCGTGCGGCCATCGATTGACTGTAATGGCGAGAATATCCTCAGAAACATCGAAGCCGGCTGGGCCCAGGAGCCCGTCGAGTACCGTGCGCACCTCGCGCTCGAAGTCTTCCAAAGACAATTCGAGAAGCTTTCGGCGCGAGGCTCGCAGTTGGCTGCGAATATCGATGGCGTTCTCCGGTGGAGAAATCGATCCCCAGAACACCAGGGAGACAGCGTCGCCCTGATTTTCATACCCCCCTGTATGAATTCCCTGAAAGAGGAATAGTCTGCCGTGCAGTCTGCCTGGGCAGGAGATTGCGTCGATGCCCAGTTTGTCGAGAGCGTCGCGATTACGAATCAGCACATTCGTTAATATCAGCGGCATCTTTACCTGGTATTTCATCGCTTCTTTTTGAGCGGTCGGTAGAGAAGGGCATAAGTGGGGAATGATGCTGTGGTAGCACGCCAGCACCGCATGCTTGGAAGTGACTCGATGGGTCGCTCCTGATGTGACATAGGTGACTGCCACACCTGAGTCAGTATTTTCAGTGTTCACTACCGTTGAGTTGAGCCTTAACCGCACATCGTTAGATGGTTGATCCAGTGCGGAGTAGTCAAAGCGCGCCGTCGCAATATTGTGGGCATGAGCGCCGGCCGCGGCGTCGTGTATTAATTTGCTGACCAGTAGCCTGGCCAGGCTGGCATTGCCGTCTGGCCACATAGCCACCGGGTATTGGAACTCCTCACCTGTCCACTCCTCACCGAATAGATGCAGTCCAGGGTAGCCGGTTTCTATTGCCTCGGCCGCCGAGAGTGCTCGCATCTCTAGACCCCATGCCCCATGCTGGTCTTTGTCAAAGAGTTGAATCGCATCCTCAGTCAGTCCCGCGTAATCCCGAAGAAAGTCTGGGTAGCTGATTTGACTAAGCAATGTTTCAAGCTCTGTTTTCGGTGGCGTCGACTCAAGACTGGTACCTGCGTAAAAGCGCACGAGGGATGAACGCCCCTCTTCAGATATCGGTATCTGCTGTATCTGCGCTTCAGACAGTCGATCACGCAGACTGAAATTGGGAAGAAGCGCAGATTGACCGTACGTTTCCGCATCGAACCACATGGCGGGGCTGTTGGGTGCGTCGTGGCCGTAGTCGAATGTCATGTCACGACGCATGGCTTGCACATCAACATTGAGGTCCTCCAACAAGGCGTTCACCACCTCGCTGAAGTTCCACCACTCGAGATTGTGGGTGCCACCCAGAGAAAGCACCATTTCGCCACTTTGATGAAACTCATTGCGCTTGGCGTGTCCGCCAAAGTCATCGTGATTGTCGAGCAATAGAATTTTTGCGTCTGAATCGACTTTTTGGGAGTAAAAGTAGGCCGCTGCCAATCCCGATATGCCGGCACCCACCACGATCAGGTCATATTGCTCTTCCATAGTATCGAGCTGGGGAAAGGCGGCACCGTCGCGCCCCAATGCATGCGCAATCTCGTAAGAGCCTGGGTGCGACCCTCTCATGCCTGTCCGTATGGGCGGATAGTTGGCGTCAACCATCCTCGCAGTTATCACCGGGCCCTCCGAAGCCGCTGAAGTCGTTAACGGCGCTGCAGTCAGTGCGGTGCCCGCCGCGACAAGCGCGCCTTGCACGAAGTCACGACGCTTTATTGCTCTGGACATGCCCAGCTGCTCATCTGTTTTTCGCTTCATAATCTGAGTTCCCGGATCGTCAGCTCGACAGTACCGATGAGTGGACTTTCTAGAAGGGTACCAGTAAAGGTGGCGCTGAGTGGCGCGCACTCTTATGACCCATTTTCTTCGTCTGCACTTGGGCCCTGCCGCACCTCGCTGACTGGGAAATTGTTTTTTGCTGCGCGCGCGGGCCACAATCCGTAGGCTTTCTGCACATCCAATCCTATTTTCCAGAGGCACCCCAATGAAAAACGATGGCTACCAACCCCCCCACGTTATTTTGACGCTTGTCCTCATGACTGTACTTACAGGCAAAGTGGCTTATGCGGAGCAGGTTTACCCAGCTAAGTTGTCGGTCGCAGACCTTGCGGGCGCCGCTTTCGATCGCCCCGAGACGGTTGTGACGCAGGAAGGCGATGCGCACATTCTTGATCTCACGTCCCTGAAATCCAGTGACGGTAAGTTTGCTTCGGGCATGTATAAAGCTGGCGCGCAGGTGTTCGATATCACCGAGCCCTACGGCGTCGACGAATTCATGTTCTTTCTCGAAGGCAGCGTGACGCTGACGTCAGCTGATGGTTCTGTGACCACAGTGAATGCCGGCGAGGCGGTGACCATCCCCAAAGCGTGGACAGGCCGGTGGGAGAGCGAGGGCTACCGGAAAATTTGGGTGATTTACTCCGTCGACGGAGAGGGGCTTTAGTCGCCCTCGCATTTCTGGTGACTTGCTTAGGGTTACTGTATGAAAACAATGGAGGCACGTTGCCTGATCAATGCACGAGGGGCTGACGGACCAATTTGCCGGTCAGGGCCGAATCAGAGTGCTCTCACTAGCTCGTGCCCGTCCCAAGTCTCGCTAGCGTGCCTAACCTCTGCATACAGCTCTTTGAGGCTGTCATTCACGATGTAGATCTCGGTGGCGTGGCCCAGATCATCGAAGGTATCGAGGTAGGTCGCGCCTCGTCCCTCACTGGTTCTGAAGCTGGTCACTGACTCAATGCCTTTCAGGTTGTATTCGGCGACGCGGGCATCATGGTCTCCGAAATCGAGGGCCACATGATGAAAGCCGCTTTCGTCTGCCGCAAAACGATCCCGAAAGATAGAGGGCGCGTCGTTGTGCTGGGTGACCAGCTCGATCATCAAGTTGCCGGACTGGGTGTAGGCGGCAGAAATGTCGAGCTCCGAGGGTGACCCGCGATACCTGACGTTCTCGAGCTGAATGTGGCGGCGCACAAAAAAGGGCCCCAAACCCCATAGCGCGTGGAACCGCGCAATACCCTCATCGATGTCGGGCACGTAGTAGGCGTTCTGAATAATCCGCTCTGAGGTCATGTGGCGTCCTGAGGTCTGTGGTGGCGGTATCGAAGGCTCATTCAGAGCCGCGCCCGCAAAGCCGATTTTTGTATTTTCGTGGCAGACATGGGCCACTCTGAGACGAAAATCACGCGCCGCGGCACCTTGTAGGAGGCGATCTGTCCCGCACAGTAGGCCACGACGTCCGCTTCCGTCACGCTAGCGTCAGGGTGGAGCTCAATAAACGCCACGGGTACCTCTTGCAACCGCTCATCTGGCGCGCCAATGACTTGCGCCATTGCGATGCCGGGGTGCGTTGACAGCCAGGCCTCAATCTCGAGGGGCGAGACGTTCTCACCGCCGACTTTCAGCATATCTTTGAGTCGCCCGTGAAAGCAGATGCGGCCTTTTGTATCGAGTGACCCCATATCACCGGTATGAAACCAGCCTTCCTCGTCAAACGCTTTGGCGTTCTCCTCGGGTTGATTGTAGTAACCCTGGAACACCGAGAACCCTTTGACGCAGATTTCTCCCTGACTCCCCTGGGTCACCGCTTGATTGATTTCGGGGTCACGGATACTGACCTCAACGCCGGGGTAGGGTTGCCCGCAGTTGCGCGCGCGTTCCTCAGCAGGGTCGGCAGGGTCCGTATGGCTGGCAATGCCACTTAACTCCGTCATGCCGTAGGCACTGATATGCGTCGCCAACGGCATCGCGGCCATATTGGCTTCCAGCGCCTCGGTATGCGCCACATTATTAATGAGCCTGATGCAGGAGAGCGTCTCGGGTTTGAGTTCCGGGTGTGCGATGAGGTCCGCCATGATGGCGGGGAACGCCGGGTACAAAAATGTCGCCTGCTCATCGTGTATCTGCTTCACCGCGCGGTCGATATCGACGGTGTGATCGGTGAGGAATGTGCCCGCCTCATGCATCAGCGCGAACAGCGGCAAAATGGAGGCCATGTGAAACAGCGGGAGCGGGTCCCACATCACGTCCTGATGCACCACCGACAGCCGATCGCGCATGGCCGCCGCGGTCCAAAATACGGAGTGATGATTGAGCGCGCAGCCCTTGGGCATCGAGGTCGTGCCAGAGGTAAACATGATCAGCGCCGTGTTCATGGGGTCGACGGTATCGGCGACGCGATCGAGGTCCTGGTCTGTCACGTCTCTGGCGTTGTTGAGAAAATCCTGCCAGGGCTCGAAGGGACCCCTCGGGGCGTCATCCAGTGTAACGAGATGCTCGAGTATGGGTGCAGCGTCGCCGGCCAAGGATGAACGCGCGGCATCTTGGAGTAGTTCGGGAAATGCCTCGAGCAATCTATCGGCGTTCGGCACCGCACTGAGGTTGCCGGTCACGATCCACTTCAGATCGCAGTGGCGCACCACATGCCGGAGCTCCTGTGTGCGAAAGCGTGCGTTCATTAATACCGCCACGGCACCGATCAACACGCAGGCAAAGAGCAGCGGGAGGTATTCGGGGCGGTTGGTCGCGAGAATGCCGATGTGATCGCCCGGTCGAACACCGCGTGCCACGAGGGCGCGAGCAATTGTATGGCTCTCATCTGAAAAATCGGCGTAGCTCAGCCGGTGATCAGGAAACACAATGGCGTCGTGCCTCGGATGACGCCGTGTCGCGCTGCGAAGGAGTTCGCCCAGAAGTGGTGTCACCGATGCTTGCACCCGCCGTCCTTTTAATTATCGATGCTGTCTCGCGGCTGCAGGATACCGCGGTTAAAACAGTAACTTCATCATATGGGCCTTGAGGCGCATGCGCGAGGGCCACTGTCCGCCCGGCGGTAGTGTTAGTCTTGGAGTGGCGTAACAGGAACCTCCAATTGGATATCGATCGCACAACATTGATTGGCCGCAAGCTGCGCTCGGCGACCTATACCGTGACGGAAGTCGACGTGAATGATTTTCTCGGTGTTGTGGACGAGCCGGGGTTTGCCGTCACGCGCACTGATTCCGGTACCAGCGAGATGACCGCCTTTTCAGCCGATGATGCGCCCCTGGCGCCACCGTCTTTCGCGCCCTTTGTCGCCGTGTTGGGGTTGCTCAAAACCTTTGATTGGCAGGATGACTTTCTTTTTGATTATCGGACGGGCACTGCCATGTTCGGCGAGCAATCTATTGAGTTTCATCGACCGTTGCGAGTCGGGGAATCGGTGGCCATCGCCGCGTCAATCAGCGACGTTTACGAGAAACAGGGTAAAAGCCTTTTTGATGTGATCGAAGTCACGTTCGAGATCACAGGTAGCGCAGAGGGGGACCGGCTGATGTCCGGGCAGCAGTCCTATATCTTGTTCAAATGAGCGAAGCACTCTCCAAACCCTATTTTGAGGACCTCGAGGTGGGGATGTCGTTGCCCACTGTCGAATTGGGGCCCATGGACCGTTTTGACTACATCCCGATCGCCCTGATTCTGCGCGACACCAACCCGCTCCACCTCGATCGCGTTTATGCGCAGGAGCGCGGACTGCCCGACGTGGTGCAGCAGGGGCCGCTTAATCAGGCGTATCTGTATCGCTATTTCACCTCATGGCTGCATGATCCCTGGGATCTGGTGGCGTCCAAGATGCGCTTTGCCGCCAACGTATTCCCGGATGATGTGTTGCAATGCGGCGGCGAGATTCTCGATTTAGTTGAGGAGCCTGGTGGTGGTGGGGTGGTCAACTGCGCGGTATGGCAACGCAACCAGGATGGGCAGACCATTCTCAAAGGCGAGGCCAAAGGCCGCGTGCCCGGTCGATAACGTGCCCTATCTTGTCAAATTTCGAAGCCATTCCGGTGACTAATCTGGTGGGTCAGCCGTTCCGGCACAGGGCTGCCTGGTGGGCACTGCTCTTGCTCACGGCAACCTATACCTTCTCGTTTATTGATCGGCAAATCATCAATTTGCTAGTTGACCCGATTCGCACGGATCTGTCGCTGTCGGATTCACAGGTGAGCTTCCTGCAGGGCTTGGCTTTTGTGCTGCCCTACGTGATTTTGAGTATTCCCTTGGGCCGCATTGTGGATCGCGCCAACCGTATTCGGGTGTTGGTCGTGGGCATTCTCTTCTGGACCATTAGCTGCGTGAGCTGCGGGTTGGCCAAAAACTTCTGGCAGTTGGGTGTGGCGCGAATGGGTGTCGGCGCTGGGGAGGCCAGCGTGACGCCTGCTTCCTGGTCGTTGCTGGCGGACTATTTTCCCGAGGACAAGCGCGCACTGCCGGTCAGTATTTTTCTGATGGGGCCCTACTTGGGCGCGGGGCTGTCGCTCATTCTGGGTGCAGAAGTGGTCGGTTGGGCGAGCGGCTTGGGATCTATTGAACTGCCTCTCATTGGTGCGGTGGCGCCATGGCAGCTTACTTTTATGTTGGTCGCTTTGCCTGGCTTGGTCATGGTGTTGTTGCTGCCGCTGTTGCGGGAGCCGCCGCGCACCGAGAAGTTAAACACGACCAACGCTCGGCTCAGCTGGGGAGAAGTGGCTCGTTACGTTTGGCCACGTCGCGGGGTGTTTGGCGCCTATCTGTTGGGCGCGCCGTTTATTGTTCTGGTGCTTTACGCGTTGCAGGCCTGGGTGCCCAGCTTGTTGATTCGCGTGCATGGCCTCGAGATCGTTGAGGCGGGTCGTTACTACGGGACTATTGCTCTGGTTGCGGGCTCGGCCGGCGTGCTGAGCGGGCCGGTGGCGGCGCGATGGCTGGCGAGTCGCATTGATCCCGCTACCGCGCCCCTCGTGACCTCGATTTACTCCACCGGTCTGCTGATTCCTATTCTCGTCGGCGCAGGTCTGGCCGAGTCGCTGACATGGGCGCTGGTATTGATCACTGGAGCGAGCTATCTCGTGACCTTCCCATTGGCCTTGTTCGCGACGGGGTTGCAGAACGCCTCGCCCAATGAGATGCGCGGACTGATGGCGGGCTGTTACGTCTTAAGCACGAACCTCATTGGCCTGGCGTTGGGGCCGACCAGTGTAGCGCTGGCGAGCGATTACATTTTTGAAAGCACGCAGGCAGTAGGTAGCTCGTTGGCTCTTGTAGGGGGTGTTGTGCTGCCGATGTCGGTGCTACTCATGTGGCGGGGTCTTGCAGCGATCAAGCAAACGTCTTGAATCATCAGTTCACATAGCGCTTCGTGTGCCATTTGAGAGATAGCTGACATCTCATGGATGGCGACGGCATTCAGAAACGGCGGTGTGCAGATGATCGTTAATGCGGAGTAGTCCGCATCGACCCGCCGACGCGTATACAGCCAGTACATAGTGCGGTGAAATAACGCTTGTATTGTGGGCGCTACCACCCATACTGCGCTCCAACCGAGGGAGGGCGCGACAACACCGCACCCCCCGATCTGATTCGCCGACGGCGATACCCAACATAGAGCACACCATGACCGCATTCGCTGAGCTGGGCCTCAATGCCAAGCTCGTTAAAAATATTGCCGCAAAAGGCTACGACAACCCCTCCCCGATTCAGGCGAAGGCCATTCCACTGGTGCTGTCTGGCTGCGACCTGATGGCCGCCGCGCAAACCGGTACGGGTAAGACAGCGGCTTTCACGCTGCCTGCTTTGCAGATGCTCAAAAACTCCGGACGCCCGGGCCCCAAAGACGTCAGCTGCCTCATCTTGACGCCGACCCGTGAGCTGGCGGCGCAGATTGCCGACGGTATCCGCGCCTACGGTGCAGGTATTAAGTTGCACAGCCAGATGGTCTGTGGCGGTGTGAACATTCGACCGCAAATACGCAATTTGGCGCGGGGCACCGATATCCTTGTCGCCACGCCTGGTCGCTTGTTGGATCTGTTGGGGCAGGGTGCGGTGCGACTCGATCACGTCAAAATGTGGGTGCTCGACGAAGCTGACCGAATGCTCGACATGGGCTTTATCCCGGCTATGCGCCGCATCCATGCGGAACTGCCTAAAGAGCGCCAAACGCTCATGTTCTCCGCCACTTTCTCGCGCGACATCGAAAAGCTCGCGGGGGAGTTTTTGCATCAGCCCAAAAAGATACAGGTCACACCCGCCAACACCACGGTGAGCCGCATTGATCAGACCGTATACCCGGTCGATAAAACCCGCAAAACCGAGTTGCTCAAGCATCTGGTCGCCAGCGAGCAATGGGGACAAGTACTGGTGTTCTCTCGCACCAAATATGGTGCCGACAAGCTCTCCCGCAATCTGTCGAATGCGGGCATCAGCAGCGACTCTATTCACGGCGACAAAAAGCAGGGTGCGCGAACCCGTTCCCTGAAGCAATTTAAAGAAGGGCGCTTGCAGGTGCTGGTTGCGACGGATATTGCAGCGCGAGGCATCGATATCCAGCAACTGCCGCGCGTGGTGAATTTTGACTTACCCCATGTTGCCGAAGATTACGTACATCGTATCGGCCGCACCGGGCGTGCGGGTGAGGCGGGCATTGCGCTGTCACTGGTCAGCGCCGACGAGGTGGCACAGCTGCAGAAGATTGAAAAGCTGATTAAGAAATCGCTGCCCCGAGAAGAAGTCGAAGGGTTCGAGCCCGAGCATCGATTGCCCACCAAAGAGGTCAAATCTACTGGCAAACGTCCGCCCAGAAAGGCGAGGGGCAAATCCGGCGCCAGAAAACAGGGCGATGGACAGGGCAAGAAAAGACAGGGTGGGCCATCGGCAAAGCGTCAAGGCCAGTCAGCCAATCGCGGTGGCCGTAACCGTAAACCGGCACGCGCCAGCGCCTGAACCCTGCCACTCAAGTCACGCTCGTGATACAACGCGGTTGGCAACCTGACCGCGGATACGAACCGAGCGATTTATGACTTTGCATACCTCAACACCGGCTGCTGACACGCTGGAATACCTGAAGCAGCCCTACGGTGAGCTGGCCTGGCTCATTAACGCCCACGCCGCACATCAACCCGAGCGCATTGCGCTGGATGATGGTGAGGAGCAGTTGACCTGGGGCGAGACCGCCGCGCTGGTGAATCGCATCGCCGCTCAGCTACAGGCCGAGGGCCTGCAAAAGGGTCAGGCGGTGTCTATTCTGGGTACCACCACCATTCGCTATGCGCTGGCGTATCTCGGCGCCATTGTCGCGGGTGGTTGCGCCGCACCACTCACTACCTCAGCAACCCCACAACAGCTTGTCGCGATGATGACAGACAGCGGCGCGGGGCACTTATTTATTGATCACACCAAGCGTGCGGAGCTTGCCGACAGTGGCGTCGCTTTGCCCGCTCTTAAGCACGTGATGATGGATGCGCCGGACGAGTCAGATGGTGCGCCGTTCCTGTTCGATTGGATGGCTCCAGAAGGTGCGACACCTCTGGATGTCGAGACGGGCCCCAACGACCCCTACAACATCATTTATTCCAGCGGCACCACCGGCACGCCAAAAGGCATCGTGCACAGCCGTCAGATGCGCTGGTACCAAATGGCGGTGGGGGAAGAAAGTGGGTTGGGCCAGCCTGGACAGGTGACGCTGCTATCGACGCCGATGTACTCCAACACCACGCTGGGCATTTTTGTGGCCACCATGGCCTATGGGGGTACCGCGGTGGTGATGCGGAAGTTCGATTGCGCGAGGTGGCTGGAGCTCGCCCGGCAACACCGGGCATCGCATACGATTTTGGTGCCAGTGCAGTACCAACGGCTGATGGACTTCCCGCAGTTTGATGAGTACGACCTCTCCAGCATGGCACTCAAATACTGCACCAGCGCGCCGTTTTCGGCGGAGCTCAAGGCAGAAGTGGTGCGGCGCATGCCTGGCGCGCTGATCGAGATTTATTCGATGACTGAAGGCGGTGTGGTCTGCCTGCTCCGCGCCGACACCAACCCCGACAAGCTCCACACCGTGGGCATTCCCTGGGGTGGGAGTGAGGTCTTTACGATCGATGAGCAACTGAATCGTCTGCCTGTGGGCGAGATTGGCGAGCTGGTCGGGCGCTCCACCACCATGATGTCGGGTTATCAAAACCAGCCCGATAAAACCGAAGAGGCCAGCTGGTACGACGAGAACGGCGAGCGCTGGCAGCGAATGGGCGATATTGGCCGTGTCGACGAGGAGGGTTTCGTGACGCTCCTCGGCCGCTCCAAAGACATGATTATTTCGGGTGGTTTCAACATTTACCCGCGGGATCTGGAGGACGCGCTCTTAAAACAACCCGAAGTGGTGGATGCCGCCGTGATTGGCATTCCCTCAAGAGAGTGGGGCGAGACACCCCTGGGCTTTGTGGTCGCGGCGGGCGGCGAGACGCTGGACCTCCCCGCGGTCTGCGCTCGCGCCAACGCCGAGCTCGGCAAAACTCAGCGCATCTCGGCGCTCAAGCAGCTCGATGAGCTGCCGCGGAGTCACATTGGCAAGATTCTCAAAACCGCGCTGAGAGAGATGGCGTCAGAGACTTGACCCTCTTTATCGCGCCACGTAGCGTGCAGGGTCCCTTTCACTGCTCCGGCAGTCACCAATAAATCAAAGTGGCGCCTGCGCGCGCCACAGTCAGATGTTTCAGGAGAAAAATCATGGGTAATGCCTATATTGTTGATGCGTGCCGCACCCCCCGCGGGATCGGCAAGGTCGGAAAAGGCGCGCTCGCGCACCTGCACCCCTCTTACTTGGGGTCGACCGTGCTCGCCGCGATGGCGGAGCGCAATAACCTCAATACCGCCGAGGTCGACGACATCATCTGGGGCACCTCATCGCAAACGGGCAAGCAGGGCGGCGACTTGGGCCGCATGGCAGCACTCAACGCCGGTTACGACGTGCGCTCCTCCGGCGTGACTTTGGACCGTTTCTGCGGCTCGGGCATTACCACCGTGAACCTCGCCGCGGCGCAGATCATGTCGGGTATGGAAGACCTCGTGATCGCAGGGGGCACCGAGATGATGAGCTACCACGGCCAGATTGCGGACCCATCAAAGCCACCCATGATCGACTCGGGCAACCTTGAGCTCCGCGCCATGCACCCCCAGTCACAGCAGGGTGTTTGTGCCGATGCGATTGCCACGCTGGAGGGCATTGATCGCGACGCGGTCGATGACCTCGCGCTGGTCAGTCAGGCACGGGCAGCACAGGCCATCGCTGAAGGCCGCTTTGACAAATCGTTGATCACGGTCAAGAACCCCGACGGCACGGTCGCGCTCGATCATGAAGAGTTCCCCCGGCCGGAAACCACCAAAGAGGGTCTGTCAGAACTGAAGACGGTCTTCAGTGTGGTGCGGGATGTGCCGGTGGATGAAGCGGGTACCACCTATGGTGCGCTCATCCAGCAGAAGTACCCCGAGATCACTGAGTTCAACCACATCCACCATGCGGGCAACTCCTCGGGTGTGGTCGACGGCGCCGCCGCCTTGTTGCTGGCCTCTGAGGCCTACATGGAAAAGAGCGGCATGACGCCGCGGGCGCGGATTGTGGCTACAGCCAACATGGGTGATTGCCCCACGCTGATGCTGAACGCGCCGGTGCCAGCGGCAGAGAAGGTTCTGATGAAGGCCGGGCTCACTAAAGACGATATCGATGTCTGGGAAATCAACGAGGCGTTCTCGGTCGTGGCTGAGCGCTTTATTCGCAAGCTCGATTTGGATCGCGAAAAGGTCAACATCAATGGTGGTGCGATGGCGCTGGGCCATCCCATCGGCGCGACCGGTTCGATTCTGGTGGGCACGGCACTCGATGAGCTTGAGCGCCAGGGTGGCCGCTATGCGCTGATTACCATGTGTGCGGCGGGTGGGATGGCGCCGGCGATTATTATTGAACGCGTTTAGGTCGAGAATGGTTTTTAGAAAGCCAGGCATTCGCCGGGCTTTTTTGTGCCTGCTGACAATAGCGCTAACTCACATACATAAGCTCTTTCTCTATGCACTGCGATTATTGTGATGGGGACGCGGTGGCTTACTTTCCATCAGCATACGTCGCAGTACTGCCAACCGCTGTGGCGGGGTGAGTGCGGGCAAAATGTCACGCGTTTTCAAATAGGGCGCTGGGGTTCCGCTGGCTGATAGTAACCTAGCGGGCCGCCTTGAATGTTCTCGTCATAGTGCGCGTACAGGTCATAACCCAAAAGTTGCCGGACTTTCTCTGGCCACTTGATTTCCACGGTAGTGTGCAGAAAGTGATTTTCTTGCGTCTGTAACCAGCCCAGCATATACGATGCGACGATCGCGCGGCGTTTTGTGCCGTCCGTATTGAACCGCCGTGTAGCGTCTTCCCGGGGATGAGCACGGCGCTACCCGCGTTCATTGTCGCTTGAGTGACTTCTTCAGACCTTGCGGTGCGTGATTCGTGATCCCAGAGATGACTGCCCGGTACCACCTGTGTGGCGCCATTCGTTTCGGTGAAGTCGGTGGCCGCTACCATCACGTTGAACTGCAGTAGCTTGTTGGGTGCCCAGAAGTGGGCCGGCCAGATCACGTCGTCCCAATGCAGCTCCTGAGCGGTCTCGCCGCCATGGATCTCGATGATCTCGCTGGAGTTCAGTCGGTACTGACCGCACTGGGGGGCCAGAAAATGGTCCATGACACTCAATAGCCGCTCATCAGAGATGAGATCGATATAGTTCGGCGCCTTGCTGACCAGTCCGTTCAAGCGGACGGTCCGATGCCCCAGAAACTCTTGCGCCTCGGGCTCCCCGTAGTCATAGGGCTTGTATTCGTCGATCGAGGTTTGAATAGCGCTGTTGAAATCCGCTAACCATGTGTCGCTAACAAACCCGTCAACGATGGCGGCCCCATCGCGCTCAAGTACTTCGATAAGGTCGTCGGTGCGACAGTTGGAAGGAAGGTGGGTGATGCTTGTCATAGCGACCTCAATATTGGTTTAGCGCCGCCGGAGAGTGTGAGTGAAATCGCCAAGAGTCGCTTGTCCTATACCCGAGGCATTACCCGCCGTTGGTTATATTGGCCCTGGGAATATCATTAAACACCCCCGCACCTGGCCCCAGCGGAATGTCCAGCACCACCCAGCCGATGGTCATGATGAGTCCCGCAATCAGCAGACCGATGGAGTAGGGCAGCATGGTCGCAGCCAGACTGCCCAGCCCAAAGCTCTGCTGCCAGCGCTGGCAGAAAATCAAAATCAGCGGGAAGTAGACCATCAGCGGTGTGATGATATTGGTCGCGCTATCTCCCACGCGATAGGCGGCGGTGGCCATCTCGGGTGAGATGCCCAGCAGCATCAGCATCGGCACCATCACCGGAGCAATCAGTGCCCACTTGGCGCTGGCTGAGCCGACAAATAGATTCAGCAGCGCAGAGATAAGAATGATGGCGGTCAACAACACCCAGGCAGGGAGCTCGGTGGCGGCGAGAAAGTCAGCGCCGTGCACCGCCAGAATCAGACCCAACCCTGACCAGGCAAACATGGCGACAAAGTGCGCCGCGGCGAAGGACAGCACCAGATAATAGGCCAGATCTTCCATCGCTCCGGTCATCATTTTCACCAGATCACGGTGGTCGCCGATGCTGCCAGCGCCTTTACCGTAGGCCCATCCAGCGAGCAGAAACAGCAAAAAGAAAGCAGCGACCAGGCTGCGATAAAACGGCGTCAGCTGCGCCTCGGCCGAGGCAGATTCATTGACCAGCGGCGTGCCGGGCCCGAAAACAAAGTAGAGCCACAGGCCAATCACGAATAGGGTCGCCCAGCCCGCGTTGATCAGACCTTTTCGCTCGAGGGGTGTGAGCGTTGCGGCGTTATCGGCGCTGGCATCGAGTGATGCGCCAGCCGGATCAAAGGCACCCAGTCTCGGCTCGATCATGCGGTCAGTGACGAACCAGATGACGGGCACGAAGATCACCGTCATGGCGGCGATGAAAAACCAGTTGCCGGCGATGTTGGCGCTGAAGCCCCCAAAAACGGTCTCGACGGCAGCTTCGGTGATGCCAAACAGCAGCGCATCGAGCTGGCCCGGTAGCAAGTTGGCCGAGAAGCCTCCTGACACACCGGCAAAGGCCGCGGCGATCCCTGCAATAGGGTGCCGGCCTGCGGCGTGGAACAAGATCCCCGCGAGTGGAATCAGCACCACATAAGCGGCATCCGCCGCGAGATTGCCCAACATGCCGATGGTCACGACCAGGGGGTGAGCAATGCCTTTGGGGTATCCCGCACACCGGCCCGCATGGCGGTGGCAAACAGTCCGGAGCGTTCTGCCACCCCGGCACCCAGCATCACGACCAACACATAGCCCAGTGGATGGAAGTGGGTGAAGGTTTTGGGCATGTCGATCCACAGCCGCGCAATGTTCTCTGACGACAACAGACTCGTCGCATAAATAATGCGCTGATCACCGGTGACGGGATCAATCTCGGTCGGGTGCGCCGCTGAGACGCCTGAGAGACTCGCCACCACCGAGATCACGATGAGAAATAAAATGAACCAAAAAAAGAGAAAGACCGGATCGGGCAGCTGGTTGCCCTTTCTTTCAACCCAGCCGAGCACGCCGCCGACGGGCTGCGTTTCAGCCAAGCCTTGTGAAGTATTGTTGTTCAAAAACCACTCCCGTCTTTGACTGCGCCGTGACGGCTAGAACACTAGCATCGCAGGGCGCAACTGTCTGCGCTGGGTCTTCGTCGACTGGCGGGCGAAAGCCCAGCGGAGGGGGTAGCGATGCTCAGAAAACAGTTATGGCTAGCCCAGCGAGTGTGAGCGATACGAGGACCACGAAGGGCGCGCCCAAGCTCAGGCCTAAAGCCAACGACCCATCGGTCGCTGTCATGGCCCGCGGTATCCATATCAGGCCGAGAATGAGCGCGATCAGCGCGTACAGAAGGCTGAGAATCGAGAACGCCAATGCAGGCCCCAATGATGCCGGTGTGTCCAGATTTGGGAGCGCGGCGACGATGCCTGCGGTAAACCCCAGCCAAGCCAGACCGGCCAGTTTGTTTGCCCAACCCGTTAAGTACTGCAAGTTGAGTGCTCGACCGACACCTAATATGACCGCAGTGAGACTGATTAACGTCAGGGCGACCTGCGGCTCCCAGAACACGATGGCACCGGCAGGTGATACCGCCACCATCGCCCACATTGTCATGGCTAGAAAACCCAGCGTCCCCAGGGCTTTGCCCGTCATCGAGTGTTCCGTTTCTACTGGCTGGTTCAAGGTGTCGGACAAAACCAACCGGACTGCACCCGAATACAACACAGTGAGAATCGCAACGGCCAAGGCCGGGGCGATGCGATCAGGATCGGATACAGCGGCAAGCATACTGACCACGCCGATGAGAAATCCGACCAAACCAACGGGTAGTGCGGCGTCCGCCAGCAACCTGAACTGGTTGGGTCTAAACCTGACAACCGCTGCAATGGAAAGCAGACTGCCCACTATGAAAGTGAGACTGGCTAGATCCAATGTGTGTTCAAAGCCCATATCGACTCCCCCAATGTGCCAACATTTCTCACTTCTTTGTTGAGCAAGCCACTCAGAAAGTGGCATTGCTTAAGATTTTTAAGATTCAGATCGCGATATAGCGATCAGACTTGGGGTCATACTCCCAAGCCGTTTTCCCCTCTTCCTCAGGTGGGTTGGTGGGGGTGGCTTGGGTAATGGCAATTTGGTGGAACTGGGTGGCCAGCTCTGAGGATCGGTCAGTTGCCAAGCCTTGCACCATGCTCTCCATTTCTTTTAAGGCGTTAACTAGAGCGGAGGCCTGAATCGTCGCATGATCACTGCCAGGGACAATTTCTAATTTTTCGCTACCAACACTCAGCCACAAAATCACCTCTTCCTGCAGCAGCTTCTCGATGGAAGGCGGCGCCCCACTGCCATCAGCCAGCGCTTGATTTGTGACCGCCCAATTCAGGCTGGGTGCTGGATCCGCTTGAGCTTCGCCGCGCTCGTAGCGAGCTTGGGCGTCGAGAATCGATTGCTCCAACCCTTTGAGCGTCAATGCGTGGAAAGCGGCAAAAATGCCCCCGTCTTGAGATTGGGGTGCGCCTGTGCTGTCGGACATTGCTAAACCCTCTTTGTTATCGGTGAAACTGCCATCAGAGTGTGGATCTTGTCGACAGCTATTTCTCTCAAGCTTAACTCGCCTCAACGAGAAAATCGCGTTAAAAATTTGACGAGGGCGCCTTGCTCATGCTCGGGCGATCGCGGTGCAAACCGGTGTGGAGGGATTCTGGAGCAGGCGGAACTATTGCTCGTTGGGGCAGGAGTTCAAAACGTTGTGGCATGGCTAACGTGTTAGAGGCCATTTATAGTGGTCATAGAGTTCATTGGGGATAATCCATGAGAACGTTTCTTGCCGTCGTATTGGGTGTTGGGACCTACTTGGGTTGCATGGCGACTGGTTGGTTCAATGGCGTGTTTGGAGCCTTCATGGCAACCATCGTCTTTGTTTTCGTAAGCGTTTTCAAAGGCTTCAAAAAGAAAAAGTCTGGCGACGATCCGGATGATGTTGAAGATTAAGAGGTTCTGGATTGAGCTGCTGACAGGTGGTTTGGCAGGAGCAAGCCCTGCGACAGCAAAGTTTTAGACGATTTCTCTAGAGAGTCATGCCCGAACTGCTGGCGCGATCAGTGTAGCTGAGTCCCTGGCTCGCGAGCTTCTCGCTCATGGGAAGGCATCCTAAAGCTTTGGCCTTTTTGGTTAAGGTAACGCTCGTATATCTCCAGTAGATTCATTGCATGGTTCAGAAGTCGCTTGGAGCCCTCATGCCCAGTCTCGGCGCCACTACAGGCGGTGGAAAGCAGCTGCTGGTTGATTAAGAAAGCGAAGAAGGTGTCGGGCAGGTCAGGGTATTTCTCCGAGAACTGCCTGACCAATGTGACAGCCGCTGCTCCCACCTCTTCACTGATGCGGACCACCTCCCGGTCGCTCGTTGTCTGCTCTCTGTTGGCTCGAAACTCCGCAAAATCAACCACCTGCTCAGACATGACCTGTTCACCCTCTATTGCATCTCGCACCAAAATAATCATCGGCTGAAGCGGGAGAGGGCTTTAATGTTTTGTGGGTGTGCGGCGTTGTACACACATTCGTGCAAACCCCGCCTCGTCGCCGCCATTGCAACGAGGCGCTACGCATGACCGATATATTAAGTGTTCTCAGTCTTGGTCGGGCAGCAGCCAGAACTTGAAGCGGCTCTGAATCCGAATATTGGCGAGGTAGATCGCGGTTGTTGCGCGAGCGCGCGCCCACGCGCTGGGCCGGCTTTGAATGAATCGGCGGTTCGTCAGCTGTAATTCTTGCTCGATGCGGTCCAGGTCGGCTTGCAACAACCTCAGAGAACGCCGCGATTCTGCAACTTCAGTGACTTCAGCGAGCATAACATTCCGCCTTATGTAGTGTTTGGTGACAGATGGCGCACAACATGTTGTAGCTCATACGATACTCGCCTGAAGTGGCGGTCGATGTAAGTACAAATATCACCATTTTTCAGTTCGGTAATTCGTTTGCCGGCTACCAATGCGATCCCAAGTGTGGTCAATACCCAGTGTTGATCCATACAGCATGGGTGGCTAGCAAGGAGACGACAGACAAACTGCAGATGACAGCGCTGTGCCTTAAGTTGGGTGTTGCGGGGAGCCCTTTCTTGCGGGTTGAGCGCGGAATGCGAGAGCCACACAGGTCTTGAATGGCAGCAGATATTGCGGCTCGCTCTTCAAGAGAGAGATGCGGCTGGGGTGAAAGTCTATCCATGACATGTCCTCCAATTTCAGCGACTATAGCAAAATGCAATATAAATGCAAATTGCAATTATTTCCGCAATCCCCGCATCTGGAAGGTAGAGTTTTCTGGGCTCTTTTGTTCCGAGCTGTTGTTGGGGGCTAAGCGTGCACCGTTGGCGCTGTGCTCGCCGTTGCGTGCATTACCTAGTGCGGTGACAAGTATTTGTCGATCAGTCACACTCCTCGATGGCATTTGCTCCAAATTGACGGATCAAGGAAATTAGTGATGATCTCGCTTAAACGTCTACGGCGACTTTCTGGACTCTTTATTGGCTTTGCCTTAGTGATTTCGGGGCCCGCATTCGGTCAGGATGACTTCTGTTCACAGGACGGTGTGCCAGCGCGCATCTTCGCCAACATACCCGTAACGACGGCAGGCAATCTGCAGGACTTTTTAAAAACCAATGATCTTGAGCGGATAGTGACAATTGAGCAGTTGTTCGCCATGACGCCTGAGATTGCCAAGAGTGCAGAAGCTTCACTGCAAGAGGTGGAGGACTACCTCGCTTTTCTGAACAAGTACTACGGTTACATGTTGGAAGCGGCTTCAGAGAACATCGGTCGACTAATCTCTGAGCGGCTGATGGGAGAGCTCGATGCGCTGTATTTTCAAACCAGCACGCGCGGACGCAGGATTTACTTCGCGACGCACAGCGGCTCCAGATGGGCAGGACGAGATAGGTTTTGCCGCTTATGGCACATACGCGTACATCGACTCAGAGGCGATTTCCATCACCTTGAAGCTGGTTCGGCTCATTGACGGCGAGTCGAGAACCTTTGTTTCGGCGGGCGAGCCGCTTCAAGCCATTAAAAGGTTGGCTGCAAAAATGTTCGATGCGTTCCAATTCCCCGGCTCGCAGGGTGTGACCAATCCCTTCTCTAAATCGGCCTGGCTTGGGGGGGTAAAAGAGGGCGTCTCGACTACCCTACGTGTGACCGAAGCGTCTGAGTATTGCGCTGCGCTCGGTGCTCGATTGCCCACCAAAATAGAGATGATGCTGGCGCACAATCTGGGCCCTTATGTCTCTGGCGCTAAAATTGATTCAGGGCTTCGTTATGCCGTCACTGAAGGGGGCGAAGTGAAGATGTTTTTGCCTGCCGACGGTAGCTGTTTGAAGAATCGCTTTGACCAGACAGCCCAAGTGCAGGTGCTCTGCCTTAAGACGCCGTAGATCCGACGTGATTGTTTAGCGGTGCTCTGACCCGTCTCGCGGCTGCATCGCAGACTTTCAGCTTTCCCGGCTTGCTCTTTGCTAAATGAGGACTGATGGACGGGTGAGTAGTGGCAAGCGCTTGCCCGTCAAGCTTGTGTTGAATCGTCCGATATTTGTTGTACGCGACGATAGGTGGGTGTGGGACGTGAAGACAGGAAATCAGTCACAGCAAGACAAGGTTACGAGGAACGTAACGCGACGCCCAGAATTCGTGCGCGAGGGAAATCTGGTTTACCTCAATGCATCGTCGAGATTGGTATGCCAGCTCGACGCGTCACGCCGACAACTCGATCGTCTTGAGCGCCACGCTAATCGCATGTTGCGTAGCGTTGGTGCGCATTAACCTCATTTTCTGAGCGTTTGCCGTCACGCGCCGCCCCTATAGTTTGACGCGAAGATTGGGGCGATGGGTCAGGCTTAACAGGTCTTGCGCTAGATTTCAGAGACCGTGTCATCAGTCGAGTCAGTAGGCCACTTTCTACTGAACGCTCTTTGCAACAACTCTCCACCACTCATTGCCTCAACCTCTAGTGGATGCGCCTCAGCGTAATCCGTGAGCACTTTTCTCAAGGTGCCAATGCTGGTGTCTGACGGAATACACGCTTTCCTGCGAACCATGTCGATGTCGCCATCCGCCCAACTGCCCAGGTAACCAGCGCACCAGCCCTGATCGTAGGTGGCATCGCTGCCGCAGTTGGCGATGACGCCTTTGCCGCTGTAGTAGCCTGCAGAAGCGCCACTGCTGAGATAAATGCCAATCGTCGCAGTTAATAAGGCCATGAGGATTTTATGCATATCTGCGTCCATTCAAGTCCGAATGCGAGAATTATGACAGTAGCACCTCGCGGCGCGGTTGGGGAAGCGAGGGAGCGTTCCTGCGTAACCAGATGGATGACAAAATTCTGCTGATTGCTGGCGACGCCGCCTCTAAAATCGCACCCGGTCTTGATAAGGTTGCCAACAACGTTATAACTGGTTGTTCACGTTATGCCCCGGGAAAATGATTTACCGAAACAGCTGTATTTTCATCGTGCTAATTGGATTGTGGTCTGCAGGTCCCTTCGCAGCAGACATAGATCAAGATGAGCTTGGCGGCTGGTACATGCTCACCTTCAACAAAGATGTCGCCGAGAGTCGCTTCGGTTTTCAGGGCGATGTTCAGTATCGCACCTGGGATGGGAGTGGCGATCTGGAGCAACTGCTGCTCCGGGGCGGCATCACCTACCGGCCCGACGCACTGCCCGGCAAGTACACGCTGGGGCTGGCCAATATCACCTCGGGGCAGTTCGGCGACTCCAAGCAGACCAGGACCGAGAACCGAACCTATCAAGAAGCGGTGATCCCGCAGCGTGTGGGTCAGAAGGGTTTTCTGAAACACCGGTTCAGATTTGAGCAGCGCTGGGTGAACGGGCAGGACTTCAGAACCCGACTCCGCTATGCGTTATTTGCCAACGTTCCGCTGAATCGCCCTGATCTCACTCCCGGTGCTTTTTACCTAGCGCTGTACAACGAGCTTTTTATCAATGGTGAGCGCGACGTCGGTGGTGGGGCGAAGGTGGATTTCTACGACCGAAACCGGCTCTACGGCGCGCTGGGCTACAAATTCAGCAACACGGGGCAGATCCAGGTGGGCTACATGCAGCAGCACACCAATGTTCTGAATAAGGGGCAGTTCCAGTTAAGCCTCCACTACAACTTTTAAGACCAGCGCGCGGTCCCGTTTTCACTGTTGATTCGCCCTAGGAGTGTTTGAACAGAGATGTCCCCACGCCAGCGATACACCCAAGGTATACTCGCCGTGATTATTTTGGCACAATAACTGCCAATAGATTGCTGGCCGAGTGCGTTTGTCAGGAGCGTTTGGGAGACGGGGCGATGAAACGAATCTTTCTTGGGCTAGGCGCGATTCTCGCGTTCCTGGCGGTTGTTGCGGCGACGGCGCTACCACAATACTGCATGCCGCAGGCTTACATCCTGTTTACGAAGGGCCTAGTGTCGCGTTGCCCGGCAAGCGGGCGCTGATTGTTACGACCAGCCACAGCGTTTTGGCTCCCCCGGAGAAACCGATGGCCCCGAGACGGGTGTCATGGCCTCGGAGTTCACGCACCCTTACTACACGTTTCTCGACAATGGGATGTCGGTGGATATGGCCAGTATTCAGGGCGGGCAAATACCCATTGACCCGCAAAGCCTTTCTTATCCGATTATCACCCCTGAAGACGAGCGCTACCTCAACGATTCGGACGCTCAAACCAAGGTGCACAACTCGATTGCTATTGCTGAAGTTGATATCAGCCAGTACGACATTGTGTTCATAGCTGGCGGCTGGGGCGCGGCCTATGACCTGGCACAGTCACCGGTTCTGGCAACCAAGGTCAGCGAGGCCTATTACGGCGAGCGCACGGCGGTGATAGGCGGTGTTTGTCACGGCGTGTTGGGGCTGGTGAATGCCAAAGATAAAGAGGGCAACACCTTAATTGCTGGACGTCGCATGACGGGTGTTACTGATAAGCAAATTAAGGAGCTCGGCATCGAGATGACGCCCCTGCACCCAGAGGCGGAGTTGCGCAAAGCGGGTGCAGTGTTTGAGAGCCAGACCGCCTTCAGAGATTTCCTTGCCACCCACGTGGTGGTCGATGACGAGCAGCGGTTTGTCACGGGGCAAAATCAAAATTCAGGCCTCGAGACGGCACACCGCATGATGCAAGTCATCGCGGGCCGCGGATAAAGCCTATGAACATCGCGCTCAGAGCGATTGCGTTGGAATAGGCCTCGTTCCTAACGTGAACAAGCCGCACATCCTCTATGCCATGCCGCACTCGCTTTACTCGGGGCGTGCGCGCAGTTATCTCATGAAAAACCGTATTCCTTTCGAGGAACGTTCAACGGGACACGAGAGTTTCAAGGCCGAGGTACTCCCTAAAAGCAAGCTGCCCACCATCCCCACTTTGGTCACAGCAGAGGGCGAAGTGATTCGCGATGGGGCTGCCATCATCGACCACTTTGAGACGGCGAGCGGGCGGCCTTGTCAGCCCCCCGGTGCGCGCCAGCAAGTGATCAGCGCCTTGTTTGATGTGATTGGCACCGACGGCCTCCTGCGGCCGGCCATGCACTACCGCTGGAACTTCCCAGACGACAACCTCGCGTTTGTGCGCTATCACTTTTTGCACTCGCAGCGCGATGTGCCTGAGCGTGAGGAAAAAACCGAGGCGATGATGAATCGCATGCGCCACGCGGCGATGATTTTTGGGGTGACAGAGCAGAGTCAGCCGATCGTCGAGACCCTCTACCTTGAATACCTCGACGCGCTGAATGCGCACTTCGAACACTGCCCATACCTTTTGGGCTGGCGCCCCTCCATTGGTGACTTCGGGCTGCTCGCGCCAATGTATGCGCATTTAGGGCGCGACCCGTATCCGGCGCGGCTCATGCAACAGCGCGCGCCGGCCGTATATCGGTGGGTAGAGCGGATGAATCGTGAAGATCAGGATGTTCCGGAATTTTTCAATGCCGGCAATGATTTTCTGGCGAATGATGAGGTGCCGGAGACGCTGATACCGGTGCTAAAAATACTGGCCGAGGATTTTGTGCCCGAGACGCTGGCCGCCGCGGAGCTCATAGACCAGGACCGAGAACCGAACCTATCAGAAGCGGTGATCCCGCAGCGTGTGGGTCAGAAGGGTTTTCTGAAACACCGGTTCAGATTTGAGCAGCGCTGGGTGAACGGGCAGGACTTCAGAACCCGACTCCGCTATGCGTTATTTGCCAACGTTCCGCTGAATCGCCCTGATCTCACTCCCGGTGCTTTTTACCTAGCGCTGTACAACGAGCTTTTTATCAATGGTGAGCGCGACGTCGGTGGTGGGGCGAAGGTGGATTTCTACGACCGAAACCGCTCTACGGCGCGCTGGGCTACAAATTCAGCAACACGGCAGCAGATCCAGGTGTTACATGCAGCAGCACACCAATGTGGTGAATAAGGGGCAGTTGCAGTTAAGCCTCCACTACAACTTTTAATACCAGCGCGCGGTCCCGTTTTCACTGTTGATTCGCCCTAGGAGTGTTTGCACAGAGATGTCCCCACGCCAGCCATACAGCCAAGGTATACTCGCCGTGATTATTTTGGCATAGTAAATGCCAATAGATTGCGGGCCGAGGGCGTTTGTAGGGAACGCCTGGGAGACGTGGTGATGAAACGAATCTTTCTTGGGCTAGGCGCGATTCTCGCGTTCCTGGTTGTTGCGGCGACGGCGCTACCAGCAATACTGCATGCCGCAGGCTTACATCCTGTTTACGAAGGGCCTAGTGTCGCGTTGCCCGGCAAGCGGGCGCTGATTGTTACGACCAGCCACAGCGTTTTGGCTCCCCCCGGAGAAACCGATGGCCCCGAGACGGGTGTCATGGCCTCGGAGTTCACGCACCCTTACTACACGTTTCTCGACAATGGGATGTCGGTGGATATGGCCAGTATTCAGGGCGGGCAAATACCCATTGACCCGCAAAGCCTTTCTTATCCGATCATCACCCCTGAAGACGAGCGCTACCTCAACGATTCGGACGCTCAAACCAAGGTGCACTACTCGATTGCTATTGCTGAAGTTGATATCATCCAGTACGACATTGTGTTCATAGCTGGCGGCTGGGGCGCGGCCTATGACCTGGCACAGTCACCGGTTCTGGCGACCAAGGTCAGCGAGGCCTATTACGGCGAGCGTACGGCGGTGATAGGCGGTGTTTGTCACGGCGTGTTGGGGTTGGTGAATGCCAAAGATAAAGAGGGCAACATCTTGATTGCTGGGCGTCGCATGACGGGTGTGACGGATAAGCAAATTAAGGAGCTCGGCATCGAGATGACGCCCCTGCACCCAGAGGCTGAGTTGCACAAAGCGGGCGCACTGTTTGAGAGTCAGACCGCCTTTCGAGATTTTCTTGCCACCCACGTGGTGGTCGATGATGAGCAGCGGTTTGTCACGGGGCAAAATCAAAATTCAGGCCTCGAGACGGCACACCGCATGATGCAGGTCATCGCGGGCCGCGGATAAAGCCTATGAACATCGCGCTCAGAGCGATTGCGTTGGAATAGGCCTCGATCCAAACGTGAACAAGCCGCACATCCTCTATGCCATGCCGCACTCGCTTTACTCGGGGCGCGCGCGCAGTTATCTCATCAAAAACCGCATTCCTTTCGAGGAGCGCTCAACAGGGCACGAGAGCTTCAAAGCTGAGGTGCTCCCTAAAGGCAAACTGCCAACCATTCCCACTTTGGTGACTCCAGAGGGCGAAGTGATTCGCGATGGGGCTGCCATCATCGAGCACTTTGAGGCGGCGAATGGGCGGCCCTGTCAGCCCCCGGTTCGCGCCAGCAAGTGATCAGCGCCCTGTTTGATGTCATCGGTACCGACGGCCTCCTGCGGCCAGCCATGCACTTTCGCTGGAACTTCCCAGACGATAACCTCGCCTTTGTGCGCTATCACTTTTTGCACTCGCAGCGCGATGTGCCTGAGCGTGAGGAAAAACCGAGGCGATGATGAATCGCATGCGCCACGCGGCGATGATTTTTGGGGTGACAGAGCAGAGTCAGCCGATCGTCGAGACCCTCTACCTTGAATACCTCGACGCGCTGAATGCGCACTTCGAACACTATCCCATACCTTTGGGCTGGCGCCCCTCCATTGGTGACTTCGGGCTGCTCGCGCCAATGTATGCGCATTTAGGGCGCGACCCTATCCGGCGCGGCTCATGCAACAGCGCGCGCCGGCCGTATATCGGTGGGTAGAGCGGATGAATCGTGAAGATCAGGATGTTCCGGAATTTTTCAATGCCGGCAATGATTTTCTGGCGAATGATGAGGTGCCGGAGACGCTGATACCGGTGTTAAAAATACTGGCCGAGGATTTTGTGCCCGAGACGCTGGCCGCCGCGGGGCTCATCAATAGCTGGCTAGATGAGCATCAACCCGAAGCGGGTGCGGTAGCAGTAGGGCGCCTTGCGGAGGCCTTGGGCACGGCTGACTTCACCGTGCGGGGCGAGACCATCACG
>JAYQLF010000010.1:0-79610 GCA_038143045.1 Halieaceae bacterium | reverse complement strand
CTTGATCCAGATATTGCTGGTTCGATGTGATGACATCGGCGCACCGTCGTGCATGACGGCGATCGCCTGCGCGAACTCGGCGGCCGTGCCCTGAAGCGAGCCATAATCCACCGTTCCGTCTGCGTGATAAGCCTCTCTCAGGAGAGCCTCATCGGCGCGATCAATGCCGCGTGCGTGTTGCGCAAGACGATTTCGAATTTGCACATCGGACCAGACGGACCATAGGTCGGTATCAATCGCGAGGGATGTGCTATTCGCCGCCGTCATCTAGGTGCCCCAACCCCCAGAATTCCGGACTGATGTTGTTGCTGGTCCATGTGTTCAGCCGCCCATAAGGTCGTTGAGGTACTCATGAAAAGCCTGGACCCGGCGCTCCTGATTGGGCATCCAGTAGCCCTGATATCCAGCTGATCCCAGCCCTTTTTGCTGCATCTCGGCAATACTGAGGTCCTGATCCGCCGTGGTACCCAAGGTCTTCTCGCCGTAGCGTACGTGCTCATGCATCGCATCGGCGACCGGCAGATCTGGCCCGCCGGCGGGAGATGGCGTCATGTCCTGCCCTTCAATCCGATTCACCAACCACCAGTGATCAAAAAGGCACTGGGCCGGGTCTGTCGGATGAGGGCGCGGGCGCAGCAACTGCACGCCATCAGGCCCCACAGTGATGACATTGTTGGGAAAGAGGTTGTAGATCACATAGTCGGTCAGCTGGTAATCCGCTCGATAGGCGTAGTGCTCATAACCCTGCTCAACGCCCTTGTCACGCTTGGCCGACTGGATGTCCAGACGCAGCTGCTTCCAGGTATCGCGTCCGACATAGTCATCGCTGTTGACCTGCCAGGCTGCAGCCATGCTTTTCAGTGGCTCACCGATGACCTCACTTTCGTACTGCACCGACGGCATAAAGGAAGGAAACCAACCTCGGTTGTGACCATTGGCGAATCGGTCGAACTGGCAGTCCTGATAGTCAGCCGCGATATAAGGAATCAACTCGGGGTGGAGCACCTTAACGTGATAGGCCTCATTAAAGTTGTCGGTAATGATCTTCCAGTTACAGCGCGTCTCGGCCGTCATATCGAGCACACGCAACATGTCTTCCATCCGGTGCGAATCCAGCTCGCGGGTGATGGCCTCGCCCAGAAAATACTCCAGCGATGCGGCCGCGGGATCAAAGTTGAACCACACCAGACCGAAGCGCTCCGTGCATTGCATCTCCTTGAGACGCGCCTTACCGCACGGGCTCTCGGCAAAATCCTCTTCGTCGGGCACCATCGTCACCACACCCGCACGGTCAAAACGCCAGCCGTGATACGGACAGGAGAACTCCTGAACATGGCCGTCCTCCGCGTCGGTAATGCGGGTGCCGCGATGCGGGCATGAATTGAAAAACGCCTTAATGGAGCCGTCTTCTTGGCGAACCATCAGGATCGAATCGATGCCCAGCTCAGTGGTCAAATAATCGCCAGCCTCTGGCATTTGATACGCCACGCCGCCAATGTTCCAGACCTTGTGCCAGACGTTCTGATACTCGCGCTTCAGGTAGTCCGCACACACGTAGCGGTCTGCGCTCACTGAGTCGCCACGCAGGGGGCTCGGGCTCCTTTGGGGGTCGCGTGAGATCCTGCGTCAGAATAACGGGGCCGGGGGCGTTCATCACATCTCCTGAGCGGGTTTCGAGTCGTTATTGAACTGAAATTTTAACAAACCGAGCATAAAAAAAACAAATGTGTTTGTATTTATTGGCGTTCCAAATGGGCGATTAATCGATCGGGACTGCTCACGATGAGGGTGATTTATCGATGATTTCCCCCGCCACTTTTTCAAGGCGCATGTCGTAGATCTGCCAGCCGACTCCCTGGGTGTAGCGCACTTTGCTGTAGTACGTCCCGAGGTAGATATCGATCACACGGTCATCGTCCTGATGCCAGGCCTGCAAGTAACTGCTCATTTGGCCCTCGCCACCCTCGCCGTCTTCATCCGGCAGGCTCGTCACATCGACGAGTTGCGTGCCGAGCAAGTGCTGCGTGGAGTCAAAAACCGATAGCGCCCCGTCTACCACCTTCACCCACTCATCGGGGCCCACAACCTTGAATGCGGCGCCTGAAGGATCGCTCGCGCTGATCGAGGCATCCGGCGTAAAAATGCGGTGATACACCACCCTGCCCGCCTCGATATTTTCGGGAATGTTGGTGCCAATTTGGTCGGTCGCGCGCGCGTACAATCTCTGGAGATACTCGATTTCCGCCTTGGCCACCCATGTCGCCATGTTGTGCTCATCAGCGTGCACGATTGTCGCCCCCTGAAAGCACCATACCAAGGTAATAAGGCCCGCAAACCGCTTGATCATTGTGTATTCCTCTCGCCATCAACATCGTTTTTAGATTTCTTTCCCGTCACAGCCACAACCGGCGCAACAAGCCGCTACTCCGAGAGGCCCACCACGCTCGAGCACCAAACCGCTGACCCAAGGCCTTGGCTGATGCGAATGCAACACTGAGGCACTCTCAACCTATTCGCGTCAGGCACCCTTACGACCTTCAAGATAATCATTGAGCACCTCGTGGAAGTACCTCACCCGAGACTCCTGATCCGCCAGGTAGTAATCATCAAAGCCCTGAGACTCCCAACCATTTTGCTGGGCTTCCGCCAGCATCATATCTTGCCAAACAATTGAATCGATAATCTCGGGAATCCCCTCGCCACCATCAAAGTCACAGGTCAGTGATTCAGCCTCGACAACCGGGTACAAGCCTTGGGTCATGATCCCATGAGCTTCGGCCTGACCCTCGACCGGGAACGCCATACACCACAGGTCGAAGGTGCACTTGGTGGGGTCTTTCGGGTCCGGCTCAGTCCGGAAAAAGATCAGGTTGTCCGGTAAGAACGAGATGGTGACGTTCGGAAAAATCACCGTATGGGGGCTGTCTGTCAGCTCTTCATCATTCATGTGCTCGTAATGCACATGACCCTTTTCTTTCCAGTGCTTTCGCTTGGCCGCCTTGAGATCCATCCAACCCTGTATCGCCTTGGTTTCAAAGTCAGGGTAACCGTCCGGGTCGATATCCCACATGCGCAGAATGTCATCGAAGGGGTGCGGCTCGCCCTCGGGCAATCGGTCACGCAGACTGGGCCGCATCGGCTGTACCGTGCGCCCATGCCCGTTGGGCCAAATCTCTGAGCGCGCGCTCCAGTAGTCCTGATCAATCCATGGCGGCACCTGCGGATGCGCCGTGCGCGTGTGGTAAGACTCACTGAAATTAACCGAGGCAAACTTCCAGTTGGTGTTCAGCCGGATCTTTCGGGCAAAGATCCTCACCGCAGTCTCCATCGGATAGTTTTTGTATATCTCGGGCAATGGATGCAGATACTCCATCAGCCCCGGGCTATCATCACTGAAGCTGTACCACACGAACCCGCCCCAAGTGTCGCAGCGCAATTCTTTCAGTCGCAATTTGCCGCACGGGTCCCCCTGCGAGAAATTCTCCGGGTCATGCACTGACTTCAACCTGCCGTCGATGCCCCACACCCAGCCGTGGTAGCGGCAATGAAAGTCTCTGACAGACGAGCTCTCCTCAACGAGACGCAGCGCGCGATGTTGGCAAACGTTATAGAAAGCGCGGATGGTGCCGTCCTCTTGTTTCGCACAAATCACCGACTGGCCCATGAAGTCATGCACCACGAAATCACCCGGCTCCTCCAATTCCACCAGGCGTCCAGCGACGTGCCAGATTTTGGTCCACATGTGATCCCACTCATTTTGAGCGAACTCCTTCGAGTGGTACCGATCACCCGAGACCGGATCGCCTCGAAGTAACGAGGGATCTCTGCCATCCATGGTGTCCGGGTGGACGGGGATGTTCAAAACGGGGATCTCGAGCTGCGGCTTGTTCATCAATGACCCTCTTAACGCTGAGAAATTGCACAGCAGTGCGAATAAAGCACCGAATCAATATACTCCGCTTCTTCTGCAATGCGAATAAGGCATATCCATTTCAGCTCATCGGGGGAACGCCACATGCTGAATCGACAAGTCGTACTCAAAAGCCATCCCAATGGAGTCCCCCTACCCGAGGACTTCGAATTGGTCGAAAGCACCATCGCTGAGCCCGGTGAAGGGCAAATGTTGGTCCGCAATCTGTTTTTCTCTCTCGAGGCTGCGATCCGTGGCTGGCTCGACGGCAAGGCCAATTACTTTGAGCCGATCCCCTTGGGTGGAGCAATCAGAGGCCCTTCTGTGGCGCGTGTTGTGACCTCTCACCTCGAGGGCTTCGAGGCGGGCGATATTATTTTTGGCCTGCATCACTGGGAGGACCACTCGCTGAGCGATGCCAATACCATCCTGCTATCCAAGCTGTCGCCCGAGCCCGACATTCCCCTCTCTTACTACTCAGGCGGCCTGGGTGGCTCTGGGCATACGGCTTATGTGGGGCTCCATGAGATCGGCAAAATTCAAGCGGGCGAAACGGTGCTGATTAGCGCGGCGGCTGGCGCAACTGGCTCGATGGCCACGCAAATCGCCAAGCTGAGAGGCTGCAAAGTCGTGGGCGTTGTGGGTGGCGATGACAAAGCAGAACTGATCACCCAAACCTTGGGCGCGGACGCCGCGATCAACTACAAAACCTGCGGCGATCTCACAGCAGCAATTACCGAGGCCTGCCCCGAGGGCGTCGACGTCTACTTCGATAATGTTGGGGGCAAGACCCTCGACGCCGCGCTGCAATGCATGAACACCTTCGGCCGCGTGATCGGCTGCGGCATGATCAGTGACTACAACGATCAGGACAATCCCACGCCGATTTACAACATGTGGAAACTGGTGGAAAAAGAGCTGACCTTAAAAGGGTTTCTGCTCTACACCTATATGGACAAAGTGCCCGCGGCGGCGGCGCAATTGCACGAATGGGTGCGCGGGGGCCAGATCCATATCCTGGAAAACATTACCGAGGGTCTCCCCAATGCCGGATGGGCCTACAGCGAAATGATGCGGGGCGCGACGATCGGCAAGAACCTCGTGGCGATGGATCTTCGTGACGATGAATAGGCGCCGTGCGCCTCGCACAGGCCGGTAGTGCAGCGACACTGCTCAGTGACACTGTCAGACCGTGGCGCTTCCTCCCTGGCCCGTCCGCTACTCAACCGTTAACCGATAGAGAGATGCCACGCTGGGGCGTTTTAGCTCACCCGATCTGATTCCGATCAGTCTTTCGCGAGCGGCTCCACCGTTCCCAGAAGCTGGAAAAATATACCGTCAGGATCTTCGAAGACAGCAATCCCCATAGTTGATCGATCGCCATCGCAACAGCGGACGATCGGGGACACAAACGCCACTCCCGCCTCTGCCAGTACCGCCACGTCGCCCTCTATATCAGCCGACGCATAGTTCACCCGCTGAATGCCCGCATGGTTAATGGGTAACGGATGCGGTGGCGTGCTATCAAAGGGCAAGAGCCATTGACTCAGCAGCACCCGGGAACCGTCGACGCTGTGGGTCAGCATGAATTCCTTGAGCACAAAAGGTTCTTCAAACCCGCGCGCCAGTGCCTCCTGCGCCGAACTCGTTCGCTCGAGCACAGCCTCACCCGTAAAGCCGAGCCGTTGATAAAACCCGATTGACCGGTCCAAGTCGCTCACATTGATGGCGAGATGATCAATGTGCGTGACGTAGCTACCGTTCGTTTTGGCGTGCCCTCTGCTGCGGTTCTGGCGCAACTCGACAAACGTGCCCGACGGGTCTCGCAATACGGCAAATCGCTCGCCACTCGCGGAATCGGCAATGGGCCCGATGGGCGCAAAACCCGCGGCCGCCATTCTCTCGAGGTCGGCCGCCAAATACTCAGTTCCCCGAGCAAACCGGGCATATCCCAGCCGGTTCATTGCGCCGTAAGCAGGGGCTTGTTCTGCGGCTCATACCATTGGATCAGGTCAATCATGCGCCCCGTCGGCTCATGCAAACCCGTGGTGTCGATGACGTCCTCACCGAGGTAAATGATCTCGGCATACATGCGGTAGGGCTCCGCCATACCCATTGAATGCGCCATCTCCAGGGTGTTGGTCTCAGGGAAAGGCCCAATCGCCTGAGCAAACCCCAGAGCCCGATAAAACGCCCTAGAGGCTTCATAATCATTGGTGGTCGGTCGGGAGCGTGACCCACGCCATCACGTAGCTTTCGCTGATCGCCGACTCGCCCTGAATCTTGATCCAGATATTGCTGGTTCGATGGGACGACATCGGCGCACCGTCGTGCATGACGGCGATCGCCTGCGCGAACTCGGCGGCCGTGCCCTGAAGCGAGCCATAATCCACCGTACCGTCGGCGTGGTAAGCCTCTCTTAGGAGGGCCTCATCGGCGCGATCAATGCCGCGTGCGTGTTGCGCGAGACGATTGCGTATTTGCACATCAGACCAGACGGACCATAGGTCGGTATCAATCGTCAGGGAGGTGCTACTCGCCGCCGTCATCTCGGTGCGCCAACCTCCAGAATTCCGGACTGTTGTTGTTGCTGGCCCATGTGTTCAGCCACCCATGAGGTCGTTGAGATACTCATGAAAAGCCTGGACCCGGCGCTCCTGATTGGGCATCCAGTAGCCCTGATACCCAGCTGATCCCAGCCCTTTTTGCTGCATCTCGGCAATGCTGAGGTCCTGATCCGCCGTGGTACCCAATGTCTTCTCGCCGTAGCGCACGTGCTCATGCATCGCATCTGCGACCGGCAGATCTGGCCCGCCGGCCGGAGATGGCGTCATGTCCTGCCCTTCAATCCGATTCACCAACCACCAGTGATCAAAAAGGCACTGGGCCGGGTCCGCTGGATGAGGGCGCGGGCGCAATAATTGCACGCCATCAGGCCCCACGGTGATGACATTGTTGGGGAAGAGGTTGTAGATCACATAGTCGGTCAGCTGGTAATCCGCCCGATAGGCGTAGTGCTCATACCCCTGCTCAACGCCCTTGTCGCGCTTGGCCGACTGGATGTCCAGCCGCAGCTGCTTCCAGGTATCGCGCCCGACATAGTCATCGCTGTTGACCTGCCAGGCTGCAGCCATGCTTTTCAGGGGCTCACCGACGACCTCACTGTCGTACTGCACCGACGGCATAAAGGAAGGAAACCAACCTCTGTTGTGACCATTGGCGAATCGGTCGAACTGGCAGTCCTGATAGTCAGCCGCGATATAAGGCATCAACTCAGGGTGGAGCACCTTAACGTGATAAGCCTCATTAAAGTTGTCGGTAATGATCTTCCAGTTGCAGCGCGTCTCGGACGTCATATCGAGCACACGCAACATGTCTTCCATCCGATGTGAATCCAGCTCGCGGGTGATGGCCTCGCCCAGAAAATCCTCCAGCGATGCGGCATCGGGATCAAAGTTAAACCACACCAAACCGAACCGCTCTGTGCATTGCATCTCCTTGAGACGCGCCTTGCCGCAGGGACTCTCGGCAAAATCCTCTTCGTCGGGCACCATCGTCACCACACCGGCACGGTCAAAACGCCAGCCGTGATACGGACAGGAGAACTCCTGAACGTGGCCGTCCTCCGCGTCAGTAATGCGGGTGCCGCGATGCGGGCATGAATTAAAAAAAGCTTTTATGGATCCGTCTTCTTGACGAACCATGAGGATCGAATCGATGCCCAGCTCAGTAGTCAAATAATCGCCAGCCTCGGGCATTTGATACGCCACGCCGCCGATGTTCCAGACCTTGTGCCAAACGTTCTGATACTCGCGCTTCAGGTAGTCCGCGCACACGTAGCGGTCTGCGCTCACTGAGTCGCCACGCAGGGGGGGCTCGGGCTCCTTTGGGGGTCGCGTGAGATCCTGCGTCAGAATAACGGGGCCGGGGGCATTCATCACATCTCCTGAGCGGGTTTCGAATTGTTATCGAGGGGAAATTTTAACAAACTGAGCGTAAAAAAAACAAATGTGTTTGTATTTATTGGCTCGCCAATTGGGCGATTAACCGATCGCGACTGCTCACGATGAGGGCGATTTATCGATGATTTCCCCCGCCACCTTTTCAAGACGCATGTCGTAGATCTGCCAGCCCACCCCCTGGGTGTAGCGCACTTTGCTGTAGTACGTCCCGAGGTAGATATCGATCACGCGGTCATCGTCCTGATGCCAGGCCTGCAAGTAGCTACTCATTTGGCCCTCGCCACCCTCGCCGTCTTCGTCCGGCAGGCTGGTAATGTCGACGATTTGTGTGCCGAGCAGATGCTGCGTGGAGTCAAAAACTGATAGCGCCCCGTCTACCACCTTCACCCACTCATCGGGGCCCACAACCTTGAACGCAGCGCCTGAGGGATCGCTCGCGCTGATCGAGGCATCCGGCGTAAAAATGCGGTGATACACCACCCTGCCCGCCTCGATATTTTCGCGAAGGTTGGTGCCAATTTGGTCGGTCGCGCGTGCGTACAGCCTCTGGAGATACTCGATTTCCGCCTTGGCCACCCATGTCGCCATGTTGCGCTCATCCGCGTGCACGATTGTCGCCCCCTGACAGCACCATACCAAGGTGATAAGGCCCGCAAACCGCTTGATCATTGTGTTTTCCTCTCGCCATCAGCATCATTTTTAGATTTCTTTTCAGTCACAGCCACAACCGGCGCGACAAGCCGCGACTCCGCGAGGCTCGCCGCGCTCGAACAGACAATCTCTGATTCAGGACATTGTCTGATGCGAGTGCCACACCAACGAGGCACTCTGAACCTATTTGCATCAGGTTCCCTTGCGACCCTCCAGATAATCATTAAGCACCTCGTGGAAGTACCTTACCCGAGACTCCTGATCCGCCAGGTAGTAGTCATCAAAGCCCTGAGCCTCCCAACCATTTTGCTGGGCTTCCGCCAGCATCATATCCTGCCAAACGATTGAGTCGACAACCTCGGGAATCCCCTCGCCACCACCAAAGTCACAGGTCAGTGATTCAGCCTCGACAACCGGGTACAAACCTTGGGTCATAATGCCATGGGCTTCGGCCTGGCCCTCAACCGGGAACGCCATACACCACAAGTCGAAAGTGCACTTGGTGGGGTCTTTCGGGTCGGGTTCAGTGCGAAAAAAGATCAGGTTATCCGGCAGGAACGAAATGGTGACATTGGGAAAAATCACCGTATGGGGGCTGTCTGTCAGCTCCTCATCATTCATGTGCTCGTAATGCACGTAACCCTTTTCTTTCCAGTGTTTTCGCTTGGCCGCTTTGAGGTCCATCCACCCCTGAATGGCTTTGGTTTCAAAATCCGGGTAGCCGTCGGGGTCGATATCCCACATGCGGAGAATGTCATCAAAAGGGTGCGGCTCGCCCTCGGGTAACCGGTCGCGCAGACTGGGCCGCATCGGCTGTACCGTGCGCCCATGCCCGTTGGGCCAAATCTCTGAGCGCGCGCTCCAATAGTCCTGATCAATCCATGGCGGCACCTGCGGATGCGCCGTGCGCGTGTGGTAAGACTCACTGAAATTAACCGAGGCAAACTTCCAGTTGGTGTTCAGCCGGATCTTTCGGGCAAAGATCCTCACCGCAGTCTCCATGGGATAGTTTTTGTAGATCTCGGGCAATGGATGCAAATACTCCAACAGCCCCGGGCTGTCGTTACTGAAGCTGTACCACACGAACCCTCCCCAGGTATCGCAGCGCAATTCTTTCAGTCGCAATTTGCCGCACGGATCCCCCTGCGAGAAGTTCTCCGGGTCATGCACCGACTTCAACGTGCCGTCGATGCCCCACACCCAGCCGTGGTAGCGGCAATGGAAGTCTCTGACGGACGAGCTCTCCTCAACGAGACGCAGTGCGCGATGCTGGCAGACGTTATAGAAGGCGCGGATGGTGCCGTCCTCTTGTTTCGCACAAATCACCGACTGGCCCATAAAGTCATGCACCACAAAATCACCCGGCTCCTCCAATTCCACTAGGCGTCCAGCGGCGTGCCAGATTTTGGTCCACATGTGATCCCACTCTTTTTGCGCGAATTCCTTCGAGTGATATCGATCACCCGAGACCGGATCGCCTCGGAGTAGAGAGGGATCTCTGCCATCCATGGTGTCCGGGTGGACGGGGATGTTCAAAACGGGGATCTCGAGCTGCGGCTTGTTCATCAATGACCCTCTTAACGCTGAGAAATTGCACAGCAGTGCGAATGCAGTGCCGAATCAATATACTCCGCTTCTTAATTAATGCGAATAAGGCATAACCATTTCAGCTCATCGGGGGAACGCCACATGCTGAATCGACAAGTCGTACTCAAGAGCCACCCCAATGGAGTCCCTCTGCCTGAGGACTTTGAATTGGTCGAAAGCACCATTGCTGAGCCCGGTGAAGGGCAAATGTTGGTGCGCAATCTGTTCTTCTCTCTCGAGGCCGCGATCCGTGGCTGGCTCGACGGCAAGGCCAATTACTTTGAGCCGATCCCCTTGGGTGGGGCGATCAGAGGCCCTTCTGTGGCGCGTGTTGTGACCTCTCACCTCGAGGGCTTCGAGGCCGGCGATATCATTTTTGGCCTGCATCACTGGGAGGACTACTCGCTGAGCGACGCCAACACCATCCTGCTATCCAAGCTGTCGCCCGAGCCCGACATTCCCCTCTCTTACTACTCAGGCGGCCTGGGTGGCTCTGGGCATACGGCCTATGTGGGGCTCCATGAGATCGGCAAAATTCAAGCGGGCGAGACGGTGCTGATTAGCGCGGCCGCCGGCGCCACCGGATCCATGGCCACGCAAATCGCCAAGCTGAGAGGCTGCAAAGTCGTGGGCGTTGTGGGTGGCGATGACAAAGCAGAACTGATCACCCAAACCTTGGGCGCGGACGCCGCGATCAACTACAAAACCTGCGGCGATCTCACAGCAGCAATTACCGAGGTCTGCCCCGAGGGTGTCGACGTCTACTTCGATAATGTTGGGGGCAAGACCCTCGACGCCGCGCTGCAATGCATGAACACCTTCGGCCGCGTGATCGGCTGCGGCATGATCAGCGACTACAACGATCAGGACAATCCCACGCCGATTTACAACATGTGGAAACTGGTGGAAAAAGAGCTGACGTTGAAGGGGTTTCTGCTCTACACCTATATGGACAAAGTCCCCGCGGCGGCGGCGCAATTACACGAATGGGTGCGCGGGGGCCAGATCCACATCCTGGAAAACATCACCGAAGGGCTTCCCAATGCGGGATGGGCCTACAGCGAAATGATGCGGGGCGCGACGATCGGCAAGAACCTTGTAGCGATGGATCTTCGTGACGATGAATAGGCGCCTCGCGCCTCGTACAGGGCGATAATGCAGCGACGCTGCTCAGTGACACTGTCAGACCGTGGCGCTTTCTCTCTGGCCCGTCCGTTACTCAACCGTTAGTCGTTAGCGCGATGCCACGCTGGGATGGGTTAGCTCACCCGATCCGATTCCGATCAGTCTGTGGCGAGCGGCTCTACCGTTCCCAGTAGCTGGAAAAATATACCGTCAGGATCTTCGAAGACAGCGATCCCCATGGTTGATCGATCACCATCGCAACAGCGGACAATCGGGGACACAAACGCCACCCCCGCCTTCGCCAGTACCGCCACGTCGCCCTCTATGTCAGCCGACGCATAGTTGACCCGCTGAATGCCCGCATGGTTAATGGGTAATGGATGCGGTGGCGTGCTGTTGAAGGGCGAGAGCCATTGACTCAGCAGCACCCGGGAGCCGTCGCCGCTGTGAGTCAGCATGAATTCCTTGACCACAAAAGGTTCTTCGAACCCGCGCGCCAGCGCTTCCTGCGCCGAACTCGTTCGCTCGGTCACAGCATCACCCATGAAACCGAGCCGTTGATAAAACCCGATTGACCGGTCCAAGTCGCTCACATTGATGGCGAGATGATCAATGTGTGTGACGTAGCTTCCGTTCGTTTTGGCATGCCCTCTGCTGCGGTTCTGACGCAACTCGACAAACGTGCCCGACGGGTCTAGCAATACGGCAAATCGCTCGCCACTCGCGGAATCGGCAATGGGCCCGATGGGCGCAAAACCCGCGGCCGCCATTCTCTCGAGGTCGGCCGCCAAATCATCGGTGCCCAGCGCAACGCTGGCGAATCCGAGCCGGTTCATTGCGCCGTAAGCAGGGGCTGTGTTCTGCGGCTCATACCACTGGATCAGATCAATCATGCGCCCCGTCGGCTCATGCAAACGCGTGGGGTCGATGACGTCCTCACCAAGGTAAATGATCTCGGCATACATGCGGTAGGGCTCCGCCATACCCATTGAATGCGCCATCTCCAAGGTGTTGGTCTCAGGGAAAGGCCCAATCGCCTGAGCAAACCCCAGGGCCCGATAAAATGCCCGAGAGGCTTTATAGTCGTTGGTATTGACGTTGAAATGAATTCGCCCAATGATGCTTGTCCGAACTCTATGAAATTCAGCAAAAGCTTGTGCTTCCCAGACCAGCATAACAAGCCAGGCAATACTGCAGAATGTTATGGAGGAGACACAAAATAATGACGGTGGGCCGCGTAACACAGGTAAACTACCGTGCAAGAAGCGTTACTTGCATTACGATAACTCCAGGCGGGGATTGTATACGCGTCGCCCCATTCCAGAACAAATGCAGGCATTCCGTACTCGACTGCGGCATATCAAGCGACGCCATACCTTACTGTGTGGCTTAAACTAGCAAACATAAAAGACAGACCCGCCGCATAGCCCAGAAGTTTAAACTTGAAAAACAGCTGTCGGAACCCGAGTAAACTGACGGGCGCTGCGAACGGAACCCAATAGTACAAGAGTCTTATCATCCAGTTCGTATGCGCCAAAAAATAAGACGCGGACAGTGCCGCGACAGCTAAGATACCCAATATAAGAGACCCGTGAACAAAAGGTTGCAGTTGTCGATCTTCGCGCTCAGCGTATGACTTCAGACCCTGGATATAGCAAACCAAGAACGCCAAATTCCCAGTTTGCCAAATAAACAAAATAATCCCAGAGCCTCGATAATGGGCTAAAGAAGCGCCCGGTAGAAGATACCATTGCAGGGCTAAAGGTAAGACGCTCAGACCTAGGAGCGCGGGCACAGCACCAAATCTGTTATGTTGCAACGCCCCCTTCAATCGGCCCCAGACCGACAGCGGAATAGCCAAGACACCTAAAATCACGACAGTAGCTGCCATAGCTGATAATACAAGAGCAAACGGGGTCACCGCGTGGTTGGAAAACACGTCCTGCAATAGTGGGCGGTAGCCTTGAAATTGACCGAGCACCAATATAAGTAATCCGCAAATGAGTGCCCAATAACCAAATTTTCGAGCTCTCAACAAGCCCAATCGCCATTTCGCTAACATCCAAAGCGTCAAATACGCTACCGCCACAAAAAATGACAAAACATGCCAAAACATCAACAGCGTCAGCGCAACCGGTAACCAAATTGCTAACCTCGTGAGAGAGATCTTGCGATTGCCATTTGAGACGTTTAAATTTTGGCCCATGTAAAAAAAACAAACAGCGAAGGGAAAAGCCAACCACCAAAATCAGTCCAAAGATCGCGTTCGCCTGTCATCAACATGAACAATTGCAGCCTGAGTCCTGACCACAGCACCGCCAACATAATGGCGCTCAGCACCACGATAAATACCCTGGAGAGCCCACTCCAATTCCAGATGGCGCGGTACACATAACGAAGTGGCGTTGACAGCAGAAAGCCGAGCACTGATTGCCCTATGTTATGGGTCAAGTAAGACAGCTCGTATTGCTCATAGGGAACGCTCAAGCTCAGGTAAGTCAGAAGAGAAATCCCGATCCAGCCAACACATTGAAGCAGCCAAAACAGTGTCTCGTTGTTTCTGACCAGTCGGAAATGAATTTGCCGTTCTGCTTGCAAAGTTGGCTTGCCCAAGGAGTGACGCTTCAAGCGTTGCAGTGTAACCCATTGGTTTATCTCGGCAATTCGGCCGTACCTACCAACCAATAAAACAGTGATAGACTACGCGGCGCTTCGAGGAGCAATACCGCCGGAGCTTGGGGGATCTAACAATGAGAGAACTGCAACCCGCGGTGCGGGAAACACTTTTAGCTGATGTAAATCAGGCTTCAGTGAGCGCGCTTCTCAACACCATACTTGAGAAGCCGATGACACCAATGGAAGCTGATCAAGCAAAGCGCTACATGGAGCAGGTCGCGGCGCAAGCAGCAGTCGAAGAAGGGGCAGAAGTCCGTCTGTATCAGCTGATGGAAATGAAAAACCATCACACCACGTATGTCATGCGAGTGGCTTTGTTCTCAAACAATAAAGCCATAGGCCTAGACGTTATGGACGCCGAAAATGGACAATTTTTTGTCCCCGAGAGCTGTCCAGTTGTGGAGCTCCAGTCGACAACACTGAATTGAAATCCTCGCCTCCGGCCGGTGAGCTTCTAACTTACTGCACACTCGTTGGTTTAGTCGCCTTTGCTGCGGTCGCCACTGATCTTTATTTACCCGCCATTCCCTATATGGTCGCTGACCTCGGTGGTTCCGAGTCGGATGGCCAGCTCACGCTGAGCGTCTTTATGGTCGGACTTGCGGTGGGGCAATTGGTCTTCGGTCCGCTATCTGATCAGTTTGGCAGGGTGCGAGTAGTCCGGATCGGTACAGCGTTATTCATGTTCACATCAGTTCTCTGCGCGCTGGCACAAAGCATGGATCAAATGTGGGCGCTGCGTGGGCTCCAAGGTGTCGCTGCAGCAAGCGGTCCAGTCATTGCTCGCGCAATAGTAAGGGACCGTTACGAAGGCAACCGCGCCGCTCAAGTGATGTCAACGCTATCGGGAGCCATGGCGATCATTCCCCTTATGGCACCCTACGTAGGGGTAGTGATACTCCGCTTCTTTCCGTGGCCCGCGGTGTTCGGAGCACTTGCCTGCTTCGCGGCCTTGATTCTCATGGCCCTGTCACGGCTGCCCGAATCCGCCCCCTCTGTTGGAAATAAGCGACTTACGTTCTCCCAAGTCGCGCGCTCGTTTCTCTCCATGCTCTCTACCCGGCAATTTTTGGGCTATCAGATAGCGGGCTCATTTTCATTTGCTGCGCTCTTTTGCTACCTGTCAACGGTGGCGTATTTTTTACCGGATGTTTTTGACATACCCACGGCCCAATTTGGTTATGCGTTTGCCGTCACGGTGCTGGGTTTCATGACTGGCAGCCTTTTCAACGCCAGAGTCGTCATCCTGTTTGGGCTCAATCAAACGTTAAGGGCTGGACTGGTCATCAGCCTGTGTTCGGCGGCAACTATCGCAGTGCTCGCGCCCGCGGCATCAGATCACCTTCTTGAGTTGGCGCTACTCTCGTCCGTGTTCTTTTTTGGCGTAGGCTTAACAGCAGCGAATGCTTCGATGGGGGCAATATCGCTATTTCGAGCACAAGCCGGCGCCGCTTCTGCTGTATACGGATTCACTCACGCCCTTCTGGCGTCAGCTATCGGTGCGTTGGCTGGCAAGCTCTACCAAGGACGCTTGCTAGAACCAGCACTGGTTATTCTCGCCTGCGCTGTCGTGGCCATTTCCGGACTAGCACTCACTCAAAGGGCTGACGTGGCCGCGCACGTGACCACCTCATAAAAGACTTCTCCGCGCGCCCCGGCTTCCAAGGTAACATCCGGATTGATTTGAACAGGCTACTGACGCCTCCTCGCACGCGAACCAGGTCCATGAGATGAGTGACACACGTTGGGAGCAGATACTCCGCTATCGGTTTATCGAGATTATCGCCTTGTGGGAGGGAAGGTTAACCACTCGACATCTATGCGAGGTCTTTGGCATCGGCAGACAACAAGCCAGCAAAGACATTAACAACTACAAACGCTCTATTGGTCCGGCAAATCTTGAATATGACGCCACCGCGAAGGGATATCGCCCAACCCCTCAGTTTACGCCGCGGGTCAGTCTAGGAACGACCGAGGAGTACCTAGACATCGTGGCCGGCACCAGTGACATGCAGCAAGTGCTCGGCCGTTTGCCTGGCGCGCTTGCGCGTACCGAAGTGCTGTCAGTACCGCGCCGACACATTCCCCCCTCCATTTTGCGGCCAGTCGTGGAGGCAGCAACGGAATACCGCCGCGTAGAAGTCGATTATGTGTCCCTGAATCAGCCAAACCGTGAAGGCAGAATTATCGTTCCGCACACCCTCGTCTGGACGGGAATGCGCTGGCACGTGCGAGGCTGGTGCGAAAAAAACCAAGGATACCGGGATTTTGTGCTCAGCCGCTTCCGCGGTGAACCCGAGGTAATGGATGTGTCGGACCATACGGCCGTGCGGGACGCCGAGTGGCAAAAGCAGATAGACGTCATTATCACGCCAGACCCGAGACTCAGCTCGGCACAACAGGACGTGGTGGCACAAGACTACGACATGACAGAGGGACAACTGGTACTGCATGTCAGGGCGAAGCTACTACCCTACGTCATCAAATTTCTACAGATTGATCTCAATGTGCGGGAACAGGACCCGAGAGCACAACAACTCGTCATCGCGAATCAGCGAGACCTGCAGCATTGGCTTTTCGGGGCAGACTAATTGCACCCACACCTTACTTGTGTCGATCTCACCTACTGTCGCTTGCTCGCAGGCCCGTTTACTCGCCTCAAGCGCTGGCGCATCAAAGAGCGAGGCAATCTCGGCTTCTTCCCGGTGAGCAGGTAGCGGTGAATACTCTCCTGAGCCTGAAGAGCAGATGTTTTGGGCGCTCTCTCGACCATTCGATTGTCCTGAGTAGCGTTCAGCACACGCGCCTTCACATTGTCATGCCACTGCAGATCAAGAATGTCCTGTAACTGCCGCTGAACAGCCGGGTCCTTCACAGGACACAGCACCTCAACTCGGTAGTCGATATTTCGCGTCATCAAATCGGCTGAACCCATTAAATACTCAGGTTCGCCCCGGTTGTGAAACACATACACCCTCGGGTGCTCCAAATAGCGATCAATAATACTGATCGCTTCAATATTGTCCGAGATCCCTGCTACACCGGGCTTCAGAGAACACATTCCCCTGACAATCAACCGAATCTGAACACCGGCCTGACTCGCCTCATACAGCTTCATCGTGAACTGCCGGTCGACCAGATTGTTGCACTTCAAGATCATCATGGCACGGCGCCCCTGCTTGGCATGCTCGATCTCTCTGTCGATACGCGCCATCAGACCGGGCCTCGAACTATGGGGCGAAACCAGCAACTCTCGGTATTGCGGGAGCCGGTAGTTAAACTTGAGAAACTCAAAGACAGAGGCAACGTCTTGGCCGATCACTTGGTCTGACGTCAGCAGCGAAAAATCGGTATATAAGCGCGCGGTCTTCTCGTTGAAATTACCGGTTCCGATGTGGCTGTAGTAGCGAACCTGCCCCTCCTCCCGACGCTCGATCGAGAACAACTTGCAGTGCACCTTGAGGCCCGGGATGCCAAAGATCACCTCAACACCCGCCTCGGTGAGACGATGAGCCATCTCGATATTCGCCTGCTCGTCAAATCGCGCAGCAAGCTCAACCACGGCGACAACGCGTTTCCCGTTGTGTAAGGCGTTTATCAGAGCCTCTGCAACACGAGAATTAGTGGCCGTGCGGTACAGACAAATTTTGATGGCCGAAACATCGGGATCGAGCGCGGCGGTCTTCAACACGTCCACGATGTAGTCGAAGGGGTGATACGGGAAGCACAACAACACATCCCGCTCCCTGATGACCTCAAATATGCTGGCCGGATCGTCGATTTCGGGAATGGCGATTCTAGGAAAAGGCTTGAACTCCAAACTTTTCCCACCAGGATTGGGGAAAGCCAGAAAATCTTTGGAGTTATGGTAACGACCGCCGGCGATCATGCTGTCGTACCGTCCAAAACCAAAGCTCTTGCGAAGCGCATTGAGCAATGCTTCGGGCATGGTTTTATCGTAAACAAACCTCACAGCGTCGGCCCGCCGTCTTTGCTTCAGGCTTGAGGCCATTTTCTCGATCAAACTCTCATTGATGGAGGGATCAAGCTCTAATTCGGCATCGCGCGAGAACTTAAAGCAGTAGGCGCTGACAGTCGCCTTACCGAATACCCCCCGAAAAACCTGCAGCAGACAGGCTCGAATGACATTGTCCAGGGTAATGTAGACAGTACCCTTCCGACGGCCTCTCTGTCTGGGGATCTCGATAAAACGGCCCAATTGTTCCGATGGCACCTCTATAACAGCAAACTTCTGATGCTCTCGGTTTTTGATAGTCACGGCGAGGTACAAAGACTCGTCAGCGAGATTCGGTATTGCAAGCGACTCGTCGAGCAAAATCGGCTCTAACTCAGGCAGAACCGTGTCACGGAAAAATCGCTGTACAAACTCGATCTGTCCCTCGTCGAGTTGGCGTTCGTTGATCAGATAAATTTTTTGTCTTTGGAGCTCTCCCATCAATGTTACGTAGATGGCATCGAACTCTTTCTGCAACGAGACCACCTCCTTTTGAATTAATTGAAGGAGATCTTTTGCCGCCTGCCGCTCTACCCCACGAGAAACGGAAATCAAACGGCGCACTTCTGCCACACGGACGCGAAAAAACTCGTCCAGGTTATTAGAAAAAATACCGAGATAGCGCACCCTCTGAATCAGAGGCACGTCGGCATTGCGAGCCTCCTGTAAGACCCTCGAATTAAAGGATAACCAACTGATCTCCCTGGGGAATAGCAAGCTGCTGTTGACATCGGCTAGGCGCAATTGCACAGGGTTTTTCATGTCTACTCTTCCCGTCTTTAGAGCGAGGCTCGGTCACCACTGGCTGACCGCTTCGATAACACTACCCACATTTTGATGTCGGGCGCCACCGAGCTATTACTCCCGCTAAGTCGACACCGCCCTGACCCTGATCGGTAACCGCAGCGCCACGGCGCCCTGCCAAATTCCTCGGCCGCATTAGCAGTCGGGAACCGTTTCACTCCCCCCTAGGATTCTGCAACCCAAGGTCATAGCGGCCAATGCGGCTATCGGATCAATCGCGGTGCACTGTCAATCGCGGTGCACTGTGATGTACCGGGCGATGACGTCGGCACATCGAGCAGGGGCCTCCAGGGGCACGAGATGACCACCCTCAACCTGCTGGACATCAAGATCTGAATTGCGTCGTCTGATCCATTGCAGGGTACTGGCGTTCAGAACATAAGATTGGCTTCCTGCAATAATCAGGCAGGGCTTCTTAATCGATTTCAGTGCGCCCGCAACATTGGGAACTGACCGATAGACGCAGGCCTCCCAGGCACCAGAATAACGCAGTGTCACACCCTCGGCTCCCACGGGGCTGTGAGCAGCATTTACATAGGCGTGCAGTGCGTCGTCACTAAAACCCGAGAACACTTTTTTTGAGCGATAAAAATCAAAAGCGGCCTCGAAACTGCTGAATTGTTCCGGACGCTTGAGGGCTCTTTGCACCATGGCGGTCCCGTTCGGACGCAATAAATTCATAAACCGCGCTAGAAGCCATACTGAAGTTCGAGGCAGAACCGGGTCGATAAGCACCAACCCAGAAAACAAATCCGGTCGCTGCTGATTTGCTAGCACACCCGCCGCCGCTCCCATTGAGTGACCCAACAACCAACAAGGCTCAGGCAAACCCTCGACGTGCTGGATCAGGTCTTTAGCGTAGGTACGCCACGATAAAAAAGTTGGCGCGGGCCCGTCAGCCCAGAGGGGTCGATGGTCATAGGCCGAAATATTCGATAACCCTTTACCGGCCAACGCCTCGAACAAGGGCAGATAGGCGCCAGACGGGTAACCGTTGGCATGCGAAAAAACAATGTGTGGCATGACTTCACAGATCTCATGAGGGGCGCCGAGTTTATCGCTTTTTCCCTCTTGTCGCGCGATTGATGCACCTCGTCGCAGGAAGGCGACTCGATGGGGGCCCAACGTGGAGAATCGTGCCGAGGCGCAGATTGCGCTCCCAGCGGCTTCGAGCAGTCGAAGCCAGACTTGATAAAAAGGGGCATCAGCTATGAAGATCATCCGGCAAGGGGCAGTGTCAGCCATCACACTGATAACCGCATCCTTATTACTCAATTCTAATCTTGCATCAGCCCAAGACGGAGCTCTCGAAAACCCGGCAGCGGGCTCTACCCAGTCAGGGATCGGTATGTTCTCAGGTTGGCACTGTGACGCAGAGAACATCCACATCGAGTTGGCACGGTAGCCAAGTACTCGCCGCCTACGGCACGGGCCGCGGAGATACGGCTGGCATCTGCGGGGACAGTGACAACGGATTCGGCCTGTTGTTTAACTTCAATCTACTGGGCACTGGTGAGCACACCGTCGTCGCCCTCGCTGACGGTGTGGAATTCGGTCGTAGCACCTTCAATGTCTTGAGGATGTCGACGGGAGAGTTCCTTTCAGGCGCCAGCGGCCAAGCTACTGTCTCCGATTTCCCGAGCGCAGGACATTCAGTCACGCTGCAGTGGAGCCAGGCCCAACAAAACTTCAACATCGTCTCTGAAACCATTCCGGCTCAGGGCCAGGGCGGTGTTCTGGATAATGCTGTCGTCGATTCACAATGGAATAACGGCATTGGCGCATTCGACGAATATATCGGGTACGGAACTTGCTTTAATGACGGCGGCGAGGGCTGCCAGAGCTTGAGCTGGGCCACGGTGGATGATGAAGACCGTGGATCAGTGATCGAGGTCACTTATGCCGCAGACGCTGGCGTGGCGGCGATCTTTACAGAGGCTGCGCCCCCGATTGATATGTCAGAGTATGCCGCGGGCGCCATCAACTTCGACGTAAAGGTGATCGACGCTGGGAGAAAACACGACTGGCTGGATAATGAAAGTAGACTGTGTCTACCCCTGCACATCGGGCGATCAAGCGATCGGAACCGCCGGCGGCAGCGGCTGGGAAACGGTGCAAGTGCCGGTATCGCGGTTGGTGGATGGTGGTCTCGACCTGACCAAGGTGTCGACTGGCCTCGTCATTTGGCCCGACCCTGCAGCTAACGAGCTGTTTAAGTACCGAATCGACAACGTGTACTGGTCAAAGTAGACCAAGACATTTATCCGAGAGGCGGCATTCGTGCCGCCTTTTTTATGTCAGCGCGTGCGGGCCTCACTGTGCGCAAGCCTCTTAGAGTTTTGCAAACTCCCGATTGAGATCATACTGCCGCGAGGTGACATAGCGCTCCATCGCTTCAATACGACTCGCCGCACTGGCCACCCGCTCCTTCGCCTTCCGCACTCGCTCGGCGGGCGCATCGGTATAGCGAAAAACGGTTTTACGGCGGTAAGTGTGTCGATCTTCGTCATACTCCATGTCGATCTCGATCTCCTCCTCGGGCGCACCTGACCAGCGCGATGCGCTTGGCGCGATGGCAATCCAGGCGATGACATACAACCAAAACGCAAGAGATCCCGTGAACATGAGTAGCGCGACCGCTGCCAACCGCACCACCCAGTTCGGCACGTCCCAATGGGCTGCCAGACCAGCACAGATGCCGCCTACCCATCCTTCCGAGGGGTTTCTGTAGAGACCCATACCCCAGCCCCGCCGGCGGCTCTCACCAAAACTTCGTTGACGTTCCGTCATGACTCTCTCTACTCCCTAGCCGCAGCACCGGCATCTTGTCGCCAGTTCGGATGATCAGCGTCCAAAATGGACTCCAACGATTTGATGCGATCAGCCATCTGATCCACAGCAACCAGCATTTCCTCAAGCGCTTGTCGATCTTCCTCGCTGAGCTGACTACTTGAGCGATTGACGCTTCGGTAGTGCATCACGATCCATGTCGGCGCCACGATCACCATGAACAGCACCATCGGCACGAATAACATTTCAAACGGGCTCATTTCCCCTCCCTGTCGATGACCGTCTGCAGATCACAGACGGCCCCACTTCCTATGGTTTGGATTATGCCAGCGTGGTTCACGACGGCTCCGCATCCTTACCACTGTCATTTGGCGCGTCGGCATCTGCGAGCGCGCCTTTGATGCGGAGCAATTCCTCATCCAGCCAGTCGTCTTCACCCAGCGCCTCGATCTCTGCAGCCAGGCTCGACGCAGTATCGCGACCCATGTCCATGGACTGCAATTCCCCTTCGAGGGTATCTACTTTGCGCTCGAAGCGTTCAAATTTTGCAAAGGCATTGTCTAGCTCGTTACGCTGCACCTGCTTTTTAACTTGAATCCTGGAGCTCGCCGCCTTGCTGCGCAACAGAATGGTCTTCTGCTTGGCCTTGGCATCATCAAGTTTTAGCTGCAGTTGGCCAATTTCCTCGTTCAGCTGAGCAATGTGCTCGCCAGAGGAGGTCAGCTCCTCCTCAATCACGCGCAGCGTTTCCTCGACGGCGCGGCGTTCCTGCAGGGCCGCTTTGGCAAGATCATCGCGCCCCTTCGATACCGCAAGTTTCGCTTTGTCTTCCCAATTGACAACCTCGGCTGCTACCCGATCCCGTCGGCGAACCGCTGTCTTTTGATCAGCGATGACACGCGCCGATGCACTTCTTACCTCAACCAGCGTGTCTTCCATTTCCTGAATGATCAGACGAATCATTTTTTCCGGATCTTCCGCACTGTCACACAGTGCATTCAGATTCGAATTAACAATGTCCGATATGCGTGAAAAGATGCCCATTTCCCTCTCCCTCTAAACTGTATCTGTTTTGCTGATGTCAGCGACATCTGCACAATCGAGCGCCGCCACGTCAGGCGCCACGCCACCCGCTTCCCGTTTATCAATGCACAGCGCGTAATCGCTGCGTGACTCTTCACTCACGACGGTGACCATGCCGCAACCCGCCATGAGAAGCAGACCAGCCATCAGCGCACCCATCATTCTGGCGCGCGCGACCGTTGGGTCCGGTTGCCTGGCTTCTCGCATCAATGCGCATAGCGACCCCCTGTTTCGACCTCATCGCAGGGCTTGTCCGCCCGCCCGTGCCGCGCAGCCAGCGTATTGCCCACCCAATAGGCGCCCTCTACCGACGCCGTCACCAACCCAAAGGTGGCAGCGGCGCGTGCGGGTCCCGCAAAGACGGCCAAGGCACTGCAAACAAACAGCACCGCCATGTAAACCAAAGCTCTCTCGTCGATAACATCCATTTCATCTCTCCTTTTTGACATGTTGAACTGACTCCGTGTTCTCAACAGGCAATTTTTGCCTGCACGCTGGAGTTATTGCGAGCCGCGTGCCAAATTATTTTTTTATTTAAAAAACAATCGTGTTAAAAGGATTTTTGAGCCATCGGAACACGATTATTAGGTTTTAATAACCTTTATATAGCTGTCTTTTTATCCTCATAAGAGGTAATTTTGTGCCATGGAAAGCCAGGCCCCCACAATCATCGGCGAATCAACCGCCCTGGCCACAGCGCTGGACCATATCTCCAGGCTCGCAGGTATTGATCGGCCCGTGCTGGTGATTGGAGAGCGCGGAACGGGCAAAGAACTGGCCGCCGAGCGCTTGCACTACTTGTCCCCCCGCTGGAATGAGACGTTCACTAAAATCAATTGCAGCGCGGTCACCGAGACGCTGCTGGAGAGCGAACTATTTGGTCATGAAGCCGGCGCATTCACTGGCGCGACTAAACATCACATTGGCCGCTTTGAGCTCACTGACGGCGGCACCTTATTTCTCGACGAACTCGCCACGATGTCGCCGCGACTGCAAGAAAAACTCCTCCGGGTCATTGAATATGGTGAGTTTGAGCGTGTCGGCGGTCAGAAGACGCTCCGAGTCGACGTGCGATTGGTTGCCGCCACCAACGCGGACCTGCCTGCGATGGCAGACGCGGGTTTATTTCGATGGGACTTGTTGGATCGATTGAGCTTTGACGTCGTGACGTTGCCGCCGCTGCGAGAACGCGAAGATGATCTGATGGAGCTTGCCCATCATTTTGGCATACGGATGTGTCGCGAGCTCGGATGGGACTACTTTCCCGGCTTTACCCAAAGCGCCATTCAGCAACTTCGGTCACATCACTGGCCGGGGAATATTCGCGAGTTAAAAAATGTCGTCGAACGCTCGCTCTTTCGAGCGACAGAGGCAGGTCATCCTGTTCGACAGATTGTCATTAATCCGTTTCATCAGGGCGATGACACCACGCAGCGTGCCGCAAAGCCCACACAGCTCGGAAATGCGCCCGAAAAGCATCCCGCTGTTGAGGGAGCCGAGCAGGCAACGGCGCCCCAGTCGTCCTCGGGAGAGACATGGCCAATCGATTTGAAGCAGCGACTCAACGACGAAGAGCTCTCATGGCTAGAGCGCGCACTAGACATTGCTCATCAACGTCAAAATGACGCGGCCAAATTACTGGGGCTCAATTACAACCAAATGCGCGCTCTGGTTCGCAAACACGGCCTTAAAACACGTCGAGGCCGCGACAAACACTAGCGCAGACCTTGTGCCGTCACCCAGTCCAGTGTGGTGCTCAACGCCGCGCCCAGCTTTTCCGAGATCTCGTCAACATGCTCACGCTCAATGATCAACGGCGGACATAGCGCAACGCGATTGCCGCCCAAAGGCCTGATGACCAGACCATTTTCCTCAGCGGCCTTAGCGCAGAACTGCCCCACTTTCATACCCTCGAAGGGCTTTTTGGTTTCTTTGTCGGCGACGAGCTCCAACGCACCGATCATGCCGACGCCCGATACCTCGCCAACCAAAGGATGGTCGGCGAAAGCTGCCAGCTGAGACTGCAGGTAACTCCCTATTTCCTCGGCATGATCGAATATGCGATCCCGCACATAGATGTCGATCACTTTACTCGCCACCGCACAGCCCAGTGGATGTCCACTGTAGGTATAACCGTGACCGAACACCCCCACCTCTGTGGCAGAGGCGTTGATACAGTCGGCAATATCGCCCTGAACGATGGCCGCAGACACAGGCACGTATGCCGAGGACAGCGCTTTCGCCAGCGTCATCATCTGGGGTCGCATACCCATCTTATTGGCACCGAAATCGGTACCCAAGCGGCCGAATCCGCAGATGACCTCATCGTCCCAGAGCCAAATACCATAGCGATCCAGCACCGCCTGAATCGCCTCGAAGTAACCCGCCGGCGGCACAATGACCCCGCCCGCGCCACTCACAGGCTCGGCAATCATCGCCGCGATGGTGTCGGGACCCTCAGCCAGAATCAGTGACTCCAATTCGCTGGCGCGCCGGGCCACAAATTCGGATTCGCTCTCGCCCTCGAGCGCGCCGCGATAATAGTTGGCGGAGCCTGTTCTCAACACACCAAGTGCCTCGAACGGAAGTTGGAAGTGGGCGTGGTTAGTGGGGATAGCAGTGAGTGCCGCAGAGGCCAACGTGACGCCATGGTAGCCCTGCTCTCTCGCAATCACTTTGATTCGCTGAGGCTGACCAGACGCCTCGGCGTGATAGCGGATCAGCTTCAGTAGCGTGTCGTTTGCGTCAGAACCCGAGTTACCCAGGAACACCCTGCCATCTGACACCGGCACCATCGCCGCGAGCTTGTCCGCAAGTTCCATCGCAGAGGCGTGAGTCTTACCGCCGAACATATGGCTGAAGCTTAATTCACGCATCTGGCGTTCGGCCACTTCGATGATCTCTTCGTTGCCGTAACCGAGTGCCGTGCACCACAGGCCCGCCATCCCCTCCAGATAACGCTTGCCCTGCTTGTCATAGATGTAGGGGCCCTCTGCGCGAGCCACCACCATCTGCTCAGGTAGTGAGGGATTAGTCGTTGGATAAATCATGGCCGTCATGGATCACACTCCCCGCATCGGTCTCAGCCGTTTTATTGTCGACGAAAGTCTATCGATTCCCGAAGGCCACCACTACTCCCCAGTGGTGGTACGTCACGCAACACCTCAGAATTTAGACGGCCGCCCCGCCAGTTCTTTTGTCGGCCCAGCACCCTGAACACATGGGGTGGCGCATTCCGCCAAAACCGCTATGACACGGTCGCGGCGCTCGCGCTCACGTCGCTTTGGTTCGCTCCTTGCCACAGCGCTCGCAACGAAAACGGGTAATGAGTTCACCTCGATGAACGGCGAAGGGGTCGGATTTTACAGGCCGCCATTTATGATGGCCGTTGCGGCACAGGGTTTGATCGGGCTTTTTCTTGTTGGGTCGTGAAAAAGGGAGAACATCGGCCATGGGCTGTTCACACTGAGGATTTGGCGCGGTCGACCGCCTGCTGCCAGGATGACAACCTTCTGCGACGGGCGCTGGTGGTCATCCGCGAGGGGAAAGACTGATCGGCTCGCCAGACTTTTGCCAGCGCGTCAGTATCCTTCCAAATCCCCACACCGAGCCCAGCGAGGAAACAAGCACCCGCCACCGTAGTTTCGATGACCTTCGGGCGAACAATCGCCTTGCCCAGATAATCGGCCTGCAACTGCATCAGAATGTTATTCGCAGAGGCACCGCCGTCCACGCGCAGATCACTCAGTCGACGCCCCAAATCGCGCTCCATCGCTCGCAAAATGTCGACATTCTGCAAGGCCATCGCCTCGAGCGTCGCCCTCGCAAGGTGCGCAGCCGTCGCACCCCGGGTCAGTCCCGACACCACACCTCGGGCGTCAGGATCCCAGTGCGGCGCTCCCAGGCCTGTCAAAGCAGGCACAAATTCCACGCCGCCTGCATCGGGCACCGACGCGGCCAAGCGCTCAATGTCGGGAGCCCTTTTGATGATACCCAGACCATCGCGCAACCATTGCACGGCTGCGCCGCAAATAAAGGCGCCTCCCTCTAACGCGTAAACCGGAGATGACTGTCCCGGCAATTGCCAGGCAACGGTGCTGAGTAACCCTGAGTCGCTGTGCATCCGATCGTGGCCGGTATTCATCAATATGAACGAGCCGGTGCCGAACGTGCACTTGGCAGCACCTCGCTCGAAGCCTGCCTGACCGAACAATGCTGATTGCTGATCACCCGCAATACCAGAGATCGGCACCCCGTCCGGCAACCCCGGCACGCCCAGGGTGCGGCCGAGATCGCCACTGGAGGGAATAATCTCGGGCAGGATGTTTCGGGGCACATTGAAAAGCTTGAGGAGATCAGGGTCCCAATCCAGGGTGCGCAGATTCATGAGCGACGTGCGGGATGCATTGGACACATCCGTCGCGTGGACCACGCCACCCGTCAGCCTCGCCAGTAAATAGGCATCGATGGTGCCGGCGGCGAGTTCGCCGCGACGCGCGCGACCCCGAGCGCCCTCGATATCGTTGAGTAACCATCGGAACTTACTCGCTGAAAAATAAGGGTCTAACACCAAGCCCGTGCGGTCGCGCACCATCGGCTCCATACCCTTTTTTCGGAGTCCTTCGCAGAAGGCGGCAGTGCGCCGGCATTGCCAAACGATGGCGTTCCCGACCGGCTTGCCGGTTCGTCGCTCCCAGAGCAGTGACGTCTCGCGCTGGTTGGTAATACCGATGCAGGCCACGTCCGCGGGTTTGCATAACCCTTTGCGAAATACCGCTCGAATACCCTTCAGCACCGACGACCAAATCGCCTCCGGGTCATGTTCCACCCAACCGGGCTTGGGGTAGATCTGAGGGAACTCATAATTAACGCTACCCAGCAAGGCACCACGCGTACTCATGACCGCAACGGTCGTGCCCGTGGTGCCCTGGTCGATGGCCAGGATCGCCCTCACAAATGCCCCTCGTTACCGACGCGGTTCAGGCGGCCTCGAAGCCCGAGATCGCCTTGACCTCAAGGTAATCGGTAAAGCCGTGTGCACCCCACTCACGCCCATTACCTGACTGCTTGTAGCCGCCGAAAGGTACATCCATACCAGGCGACGCACCGTTGATATGCACATTACCGGCGCGGATGCGGGAAGCAACACGCCTCGCATGGTCGAGGTCGCCGCTCTGCACGTAGCCCGCTAAACCGTAGGGCGTGTCGTTGGCAATCTGGATCGCCTCTTCTTCGCTGTCATAAGGCAGCATCGTCAGCACCGGACCAAATATCTCCTGCTGAGCGATGGTCATGTCATTGGTGACCTCGGAAAATACCGTCGGTTTCACGTAGTAGCCACGCTCAATACCATCAGGCAGACCGGGGCCACCGCAGACCACCTTGGCCCCCTCGGCAACGCCGGCTTCAATCAGCCCTTGTATTTTGTCCCACTGCACTTTGGAGACAACCGGCCCCATCGTCGTCGCGTCATCGCCGGTCGCGCCAATCACAACAGACTCCGTGACCTTTGCAGCGATAGCCTCTGCTTCCGGCAACAGCGCACGTGGCACAAGCATCCGTGAGGGTGCATTACAGGACTGCCCCGTATTGTTGTACATGTGCAGGACACCCCGGGTGACCGCGGCCTCCAGGTCCGCGTCCTCAAGAATGATGTTCGGTGACTTGCCGCCCAATTCCTGGGTCACGCGCTTCACGGTGGGCGCTGCGTTTTGCGCGACCAATGAGCCTGCCCGCGTCGAACCCGTGAAAGACATCATGTCGACATCGGGGTGGCGCGAGAGCGCCTCACCCACCGTCGGGCCATCGCCATTCACCAGATTAAAGACACCGGCAGGCACGCCGGCCTCATCCATGATTTCGGCATACAGATAGGCCGACAGCGGCGCGACTTCACTCGGCTTCAACACCATCGTGCAGCCGACGGCCAATGCCGGCGCGACTTTGCAGCTCACCTGATTGAGCGGCCAGTTCCACGGTGTAATCAGGCCGCAAACGCCGATCGGCTCTTTCACAACGCGATGCGGGCCAAGATCTTCGGTGAAGGAATAGGTTTTGAGAATTTTCGCCGCCTCGGTAATGTGGCCAAGCCCGGCGTACGCCTGCGCGGTGCTCGCGAGTTTAATCGGCGCGCCCATCTCCAATCGGATCGCCTCCGCGATTTCACCGATACGGCGCTGAAAGATTTCGGCCATGCGCTCTAGCATGCCCACTCGCTCTTCAATGCTGGTCTGGCTAAAGGACTCGAAGGCCGCTTTGGCTGCGGCAACCGCCGCGTCGACGTCAGCCTCGGCGCCGAGAGAAATGGTGGCGCAGACTTCCTCCGTTGAAGGGTCCAGAACGTCCAGCGTTTTGGGCGTGATGGGATCAACCCACTGACCGTTGATATAGAACTGTGTGTACTCTCGCATGATGACCTCGATAGCTGATGACTTTCTGTAGTATGGCGGCGGGGTCGGCTAGGCCAACACGCGCTGCGGATGCATCCCGTCAGAATACCCCATAAACGGGGGATGAATGGAGTAACCCAATAATTGTTTGACCCGGTCAGGTAACAAAGCCACTTGCTCGGGAGGAACCGATAGCAGCATCGTCTCCAAGGGCCGCAACCAACCTGCGCAGTACTGCGGCGTGACCACCAGTCGCGACGAGTCGGAGCGATTGGCTCCACCTCGATGCCACAGATCGCCCCGCGCGATCATCAGTGATCCGGCCGGCATGGTGACCTGAATGGCATCAGGGTGCGCGCCAGCGTCGAAGGCTTCCTCCTGCTCAGTCGCAAAATCCTGATCGCGCAGCACACCGGGGAAATCGGTTTCCGCCCACAGATGGCTGCCCGGTAATACCTCGGTCGCGCCATTTTCGACCGTAGTGTCGTCAAGTGCCCAAAATGTGGAGACGCCGAGCAAATCGTGAGGCGGCGCCAGCGTGGTGTGTCCATCATCTGTGTGCCAGGGCTGCGCCGACTCCCCCGGATGCAGGCAAATCGCCAGGCAGGCGGAGAGCAGACAGCTTTCGCCCAGATAATGTTCTGCCCACGCCAGTGACACGGGGTGAGCAATCAACTCAGAAAATATCGGATCCTTGGCCAGCATGGCATACACGCGATGCGTGCGAGTGCCCTCAAATACATTTCGGCCTTTCGGACCTTGTTCAATCCACGGCGCAAGTGCCTGACGCTGCCTCCTCAGTGCCTCGGCGTCGAGCAACCCGGTAATCACGCAAAAACCCTGATTGTCGAAATCGGCGATGAGTTCAGACACGTCTCGTCCGGGAAGGTGAGCGCGGAGTCGATCGGCGAGCGCGGACGCAGATGTAGAGGCTTCAGACGAATTCACCGATATCTCCCCGATAGGCTTTTGTGCTGGCGGCAGAGTTTCTTCATACTGCGCGTCCGGCCAAAACTACTTGGGGCAGAAAAATGAATCAAGCCGTTGATCTGGACGAGCTGACCCTATTTAGGGATATGGCGCGCCGCGCCTTTGAGCAGGAGATTACACCGCACTATGAGCAGTGGGAAGAGAACCGAATGGTCCCACGCGAGCTCTGGAATCGCCTCGGTGAAGCAGGCCTTCTCTGCCCCGATATGGAGGAACAATACGGCGGCGCTGGCACATCCCCCCATGTAACCCTCGCCATGATCGAAGAGCTGTCAGAGATGGGTTTTGGGGGCTTCGCCTCGGGCTACGGCATTCACAACAATATCGTCGCGCCCTACCTCAGTCGCCATGGTACCGAAGAGCAAAAAGCACATTGGCTCCCGCGCATGGCCAAGGGCGAGGTCGTCGGTGCGTTGGCGATGACTGAGCCGGGCGCTGGATCAGACGTTCAGGGTATTCGCACCAACGCCGTCCGCGATGGCAATGAGTGGATACTGAATGGCTCCAAGATTTTTATCACGAACGGGATCCATGCTGATCTCGTGATCGTGGCTGCGATTACCGATCCGGGCAAAGGCGCTAAAGGCACTTCTCTGTTTTTAGTGGACGCGCATTCCGCCGGCTTTGAAAAATCCAAAAAGATAGACAAGATCGGTCAGCATACGTCTGACACCGCCCTGCTCTTTTTCAATGACGTCCGATTACCCGCCGAAGCACTGCTTGGCGAAGAGAACCGCGGCTTTGTCATCATGATGGAAGAGCTGCCCCGCGAGCGGCTGGGGATCGCCGCTCAAGCGATTGCTGCCTCCGAAGGTGCATTGGATATCACCGTGCAGTACGTTCAGGAACGCGAGGCCTTTGGCCAAAAGATTGGGCAGTTCCAAAACACGCGTTTCAAGCTAGCTGAAGTCAAAACCGACATTGCCGTGAATCGCGCGTTTTACGAGCAATGCGCCAGAGACTACGCCAGTGGCACGCTGACGGCAGATACTGCCGCCATGCTGAAGCTGGCCAGCTGTGAAATGCAGTGCCGGGTCGCTGATCAATGCCTGCAGCTTTTCGGCGGCTATGGGTACACCTCCGAGTATCCGATCTCCCGCTTTTATGTCGATGCCCGAATCCAAACGATCTATGGGGGCTCGTCAGAAATCATGCGGGAACTCGTGGCGCGATCCATTCTGGGGCGCTGAGCCCCTTATGGAAGCAGCATGAGCGCGGCCATCTCCACTAATAAAACCAGGCCAACCCTCAATTGATGCTGATCTACTGCCTCACGCCTGGGGCGGCGCAGCACACTGGAACACCTTATGAAACGTGATGACCTGACCCTCGCTGAATCCCAGCAGCGCATCAGCGCCAGTCAAGCAAGCAAGTGGTTTACGGGGTGGCTGTGCCTCGCGCTGTCTATTTTCACCACACCGCTGACGGTTGCCGATGAAGCGGCACTCGACGACGTGATCGAACGCCACTGGCAGTGGGTGCTTGAACAGTATCCCGAGCGAAGGCTCGAATACGGTGACCGCTCCGGGAACGCGTCATGGACCGACCGGAGCCCCGGGGCATTCCGCCAGCGTTACGAGGACGAAGGACGTTTCGTCAGTCAGCTGGAGCAAATTGAACCGGCCACACTGAGCGCCGATGGCCGCGTCAACCGGTCCATGTTGCTCCGTGAGCTGCGCGACAATCGCAGCGAATTTGAGGATGGGCTGCACCTGATCGCGCTCGATATGCGGTCCGGGCCTCAACACTGGCACAGCATGATCGACTACCTGCCAATGGAGACGGAGCAGGATTACCGTGACTGGTTGATGCGGCTCAAAGCGCTTCCGGAGCAGCTCACGCAGTATCAGGCTTTGCTCGACGAAGGTTTACAGAAAGAACGCACGCAGGCGCAGATCGTAATGTCCCGGGTACCGGCACAAATCCAAAGCCTGATCGGCGTCGATGCCTCGGACAGCCCATTTTTCAAAGCCTTCAGCGCGCTGCCCGATCACTTCGATGCGTCGCAGCAGGAAACACTGCAAAAGGAAGCCCGCGAGATTATTGAGCGAGAGCTGAATCCCGCTTTTAAGCAGCTGCTCGCGTTCCTTGAGGAACGCTATCTACCGGCGGCTCGCGCACCCGGTATCGGATCTTTGCCGGGAGGCAAACAGGTCTACACCCGACTCGCCCAGCACTTCACCACCACCGATATGACACCCGATGAGATCCACGACATCGGATTACGGGAAGTGGCCCGTATTCGCGGTGAAATGGAAGCGGTCATTGAGGAGGTGGGCTTCGAAGGCGATATCGCCGCATTTAACGCTTTCTTGAGAACAGACCCCCAGTTCTATTACGACAGCCCCGAGGCACTCCTCGAGGGCTATCAGGCAGTCTCCAAGCGACTGGATCCCGGTCTGGTCAAATTGTTCGGAAAGCTACCGCGTGCGCCCTATGGCGTGCGTCCGATCCCCGACGAGGAGGCACCCGACACCACAACCGCTTACTACATGCGCCCTGCCATCGATGGCTCCCGCCCGGGTTGGTACTACGTCAACCTTTATCAACCCGAAGTGCGCCCGAAGTTCGAAATGGAAGTTTTGAGCGTGCACGAGAGTGTGCCTGGTCATCATTTGCAGATTGCGTTGGCTCAGGAGCTGACAGGGCTACCCGAATTCAGGCGCAACGGCGGCTTTACCGCATTCATAGAGGGGTGGGGCCTGTATTCTGAGCGTTTGGGGTACGACATGGGGCTGTATACCGACCCCTACTCGCGTTATGGCCAGCTGGTCTATGACATGTGGCGCGCTGTGCGCCTGGTTGTGGATACCGGCATGCACTACTTCGGGTGGGATCGACAGCGCGCCATCGACTATTTTCTGGCCAACGCCGCCAAAAGCGAGGCGGACATCGTCAATGAGATTGATCGCTATATCGGCTGGCCTGGCCAGGCCCTCGCTTACAAGATTGGCCAGCTCAAGATGCTGCAGTTGCGGGCCGAGGCTGAGGAGGCCCTCGGCGAGCAGTTTGACATCCGCGACTTTCACGACGAAATGCTCGGCGCCGGTGCGTTACCCCTGGACGTGCTGGAAGCCCGAATGGATGAGTGGCTGGCGCGAGCGATTGCTGAGAGGCCCTAGACCTCGGGAGCTAAGTCAATCGAGCTCACTCACGCGAGCTCATCAAGGCTTTCAGCAAGCGCTTCGACCAGCGATGTCATCTGCTCACGCTCCATAACAAAGTGCGGCGCCAGTTGAATTGTGTCGCCGCCGTAGCGCACCAGAAAACCTTTCTCCCACATGCGCATGGCGACCTCAAAGGGTCGCCGCAGGGGCTCACCGGGATAAGCTTCCAAGGTCAGCGCACCCGCGAAGCCATAATTGCGGACGTCCGCGACGTGTGGTTTTTCTGCCAGCGCATCGTGAAGTAGCGCCTCCCAAAAAGGCGCCTCTTCTGCCACGCGCGCAGGCAGCTTGTCGCGCACCAGCACCTCAAGTGCCGCCAGACCGGCCGCACAGGCCACAGGGTGGCCCGAATAAGTGTAGCCATGCGCAAATTCCAACGCGTAGTCTGGCCCACCATGCGCCATGAACGTGTCGTATATCTCAGGCGTCGCCATGACGGCTCCCATTGGGACGGCACCATTCGTGATCTGTTTGGCGAGATTGAGAATATCGGGTGTGACGCCAAACGCTTCAGCTCCGGTGTAAGCGCCACAGCGACCGAGCCCTGTGATCACCTCGTCAAAAATCAACAAGATGTCGTGCTGATCGCACAAATCTCTTAGGCGTTGCAAATAACCTACTGGTGGCGGAATGACGCCAGCTGATCCCGCCATGGGCTCAACAATGACGGCAGCAATCGTCGAGGCATCATGCAGCGTGATCAATTCGGCAAGCTCCTCGGCGAGGTGCGAACCTTGCTGGGGCATACCGCGGCAAAACGCATTCTCGGGCAGCATCGTGTGGCGGAGGTGGTCCACCTCGAGAGACTGACCAAAAGGCTTCCGATTAGCGCCAATGCCACCCACCGCAGTGCCACCGTAGTTCACGCCGTGGTAGCCCTTTTGACGACCAATAAAGCGGGTTTTTGCTGGCTGACCTTTCAGCCGCCAGTAAGCGCGCGCCATCTTCAATGAGGTATCGGCAGATTCGGAGCCCGAGTTCGTGAAAAACGCGTAGTTCAATTCGCCAGGCATCAGCTGTCTGAGCTTGTCTGCCAGCAGAAAGGCTGCCGGATGGCCGAACTGGAAGGGCGGCGCAAAATCGAGCGTCTCAATCTGTTCGGCAACTGCTTTGGACACCTCCGGATGGCCGTGACCGAGACCAGAGGTCCAGAGGCCAGAGTGTCCGTCAAGAATCCGTCTGCCGCGGTCGTCCGTAAACCACACACCCTCCGCGCCCACAATAATCCGTGGGTCTTGCTTGAACTGGCGGTTACCCGTGTAGGGCATCCAGTAAGCATCCAGTGGTAATGGGTCAGACATAAGGCCTCCTATGCTGGCAGGAGTGTAAACCCTCTAGGGGTCAGGACTCACTCCCCATTTTGGGATAGCCTTAGGTGGCGTCAGATGCGTGATAAACCACGCGAAAGCCGAGATTTTTAGCTCAACACACCGGGAGTACACCATGATGAAGAAGACACTGTTAGGCACCCTGCTCGGCATGAGCCTGGTATCCGCGTCAGCCTCGGCGCACATTGAACAATCAGAGCCCCTGCAATCGCTTCGCCAGTCCTACTTTGCTCTGTTGGGCATGACCTTTGCCCCCATGGGCGACATGGTGAAGGGCAAGATGGAATGGGACGATGCGTTGTTCAGCACCTGGGCCAACGACCTGAACCATGCGGCGCAGTTCGGCGTCGAACGTGGCTTCGCGCCGGGCTCCGACACAGGCACTACCCGCGCCAAAGCCAATATCTGGTCGAACATGGATGATTTTCAGAGCAAGCTCGATGACTTCAGAGCGGCGGCCGCTGCATTAGCGGAGACCGCAGCCGATGGCGATCCGGCAGCAAGCCGGGAGCAGTTCATTGCAACGGGCGGCACCTGCAAGGCCTGTCACGACGAGTACAAGTCCAAAGACTACTTGTACTAGGGAATCGTGATTTAGCCCTCAGTGTCAGGATTTGAGTGCCGGCGCCGCGACGGATATGTCGAGCCTGGACCGCGAGCCCGCTGGACAGTGGCTCGCGGCAAACTCCCAAAGGCGCAGTGCACTCATGCGGGCAGAGACCAGTAATCGCTAAGCGCTTCTAGCAATAGCCAGGGCCCTCTGGTAATCGCTAGGGGCCTCTGGTAATCGCTAGGGGCCTCTGGTAATAGCTGGGGGCCTCTAGTAATAGCTGGGGGCCTCGGGCGCCCCGGTAATCAACCACCACAGCACCCCTGAGAGTATCGCGGCGGTCAACAGCGACAGCCAGAGCGGCTTGGGCGCGCTGAGAGAGAATCTCGTATCTGAGTGGCCCCGGATCATGGTTTGCACCAGTGGCTGGCGCTTCTTCCACTGGTACCAGCCGATCGCGATCAAATGCAGCGCAATAAACCCCTGAAGTAGCCTCCAGTTGGTCTCGTGCCAGCCGCCAATCACGCCAGACCAATCATCCGCCCAGTAGGCAAAGGGACCCTCAAAGAGGATATCGTCGCTGCTCATCGTCCCTGACACCGTCTGAGACAACAGTAGTGCTAACAGAGCAAGTACCGACAGCGCGCCGAGCGGGTTGTGACCCGCATAGTGCCCCCTGACTTGAGGTAGCGTTGGACTTCGCCAGGGCCCCGTACGAAGTGACTGAAGCGCGCGGCTTCGCTCCCGATGACGCCCCAGACAATGCGAGTCAGCACACAGATCAACAGGCTGTAGCCCACCCAGGCATGAATCTCCATGCGGCCCTGCTCACCGCTCCACCACATCACACCGATGGCGAGCGGGAAATACCAATGAATCAATCGAACCGTGTGATCCCAAACAGGATACCGGACCGAATCCATGGGCTCGCCCGCGTTGGTCACTGCCCCAGCAAATCCAACAGTGCCGTGACAGACGCTTCCACGCCCAATATCACCGATGCATCGGGTTCTATCTTGAAGAGCGGCGAGTGATGCGACGGCACCGGGGCACCGCCAGCCTGCTCGGTCACAAAGTCCTCTGGCGGTGTGCCACCCACTGCGAAGTAAAGACTCGGGATGTAGGGATCGACCGTGAAGAAGGGAAAATCCTCGGCACCCATCCCCAAACGCTCCCCCGAGAACAGCACGCCCTCTCCAAAATGACCGTTCCATAACGCCATGATCTGCTCGGTCAGCGCCTTGTCGTTGAGGGTTGGCGGTACGCTCTCGTCCGATACCACGACACGCGGGAGCAAGTCGTCCGGCAAACCCGCGACACGTCCCATGTTTTCGGCGACCCGGCGAATCCCGTCCAATAGCAAGGTGCGATCTTCTGCCGATTCGCTGCGGACGGTTAGCTGTAAATGCGCGGCGTCAGAGATGATGTTGTGCTTGGTGCCACTGTGAAACGCGCCAACCGTGATCACACCCGGACGTCTGGGCGGCAGGGTTCTGCTCACCACCGTCTGCAGTCCCATCACGATTTGCGAACCCAACACAATCGGGTCGACGCCGCGGTGAGGTGAAGCGCCATGGGCCCCCACTCCGGTAATGTAAATATCGACCGTGTCCGCACCAGAATATGGAGAGTCAACTGACGCACCCAGCATGCCGGTCGGCATGGCAGATGTCACATGAAACGCCATGGCATAGTCAGGCTGTCCAAATCGATCCCACAAATTATCGGCACGCATGGCTGCCGCACCCATCACTCGCTCCTCAGCCGGCTGTCCGATCAGCATGAGTGTGCCCTGCCACTCATCTCGGCGATCAGCCATGATCTGTGCCGTACCCACCAGACTGGTGATGTGCACATCGTGCCCGCAGGCATGCATCACGAAGACCTCATTACCGTTGGGGTCGATTTGCTTCGCCCGCGACGCATAGGTCAATCCCGACTTTTCCTCCACGGGCAGGCCGTCCATATCAGCCCGGAACATCACCAGGGGCCCTTCGCCATTCTCCAACAGCGCCACAATGCCCGTTCCGCCTACATTGCGGTGCACCGTGTACCCCAGCGACGCCAGCTCATCGGCCAGTCGTGCTGATGTCTGGTGCTCCATGGTTGAGAGCTCGGGATTCTGATGGAAATACAGGAACAGCTCTTTCAGCTTGGCGTCGTAGACTTGACGGACGTCATCACTGAGCGAGTCAGAGGCATGAGCGCTACCATGAGTTATCAGCGCGATTAACAGAATCAAAAGCGTGCGCAGTGGGTTCATATGGGATCTCTTTATGTCGAGTTATGGGGAGTTATGGGGAATGAGGAAAAGTTTTGGAAAGTGACCGGGCGTTATCGGGACTGATGGGTTTATGAAGAGTGCGTTATCGAGTGCCTTGGTAACGGCCGCTTAAGCGACGGATCAAGATGGATGATAACCCACCTGAGGTCGGGTCTGGCCATTAACGGATTGCAGATTACGGCCTAGCAGGTTAGTGTCGCGCCCGCACTTGACGCGGGCGGTCGCAACGCCCCGCGTTTCTTTTAACAGACCCGCAAGAGTTGTCATCGCGTGAACAGCGAACACATCCTAGCCCGCTTTGGCAGCTACGCCGTGAGGGTGCTACATCAGGACGACAGTTATCGCGTAGCGAGTCTATGCAGCATCCACGATGGCGCAGATGTGTGTCGGACCCTTGCGGTGACGCACTTTGCATCGCCCGTGCCCGAAGCACTCAAGGAAGCCGACGCCCTGATTCGTCAGGGGCAGAGTATTGGCAGCACGCTGAAGAATGCGGGGCTGGCATTGTCTCGAACCATGCTGGCGGAAGGCATCATATCGTGCGGTGCTGGCTTTGCTCGATTGGCCGGCGAGGCGGTGGCAGCGGGCGACGAGGTCGTGGTGCGGCTCTATGAGCTCTGCGCAGGCACCGATGCGTCAATTCAATCGGTCTACGCAACGATTGCCGAGGCTCACCATCCTCAGCACGTTCCAAGCGAGAACAATCTGGCTCCCCTCCACAGCATGCCTGACGACGCCTGGAGCAGTGACGCCCGCGGCGCGCTGAACAAACTGCTTGCCGCCATGGCTTAAACACGCATTAAGTCCGGACGAGCGTGTCCCTCGCGGTAGCTATCGCACCACCATACTCAGATCAAAACCAATGTCTCGGGCGACTTTAACCGCCTGGGGCATATCCTCGTCAGAACGGGTTGCGACCCATAAATTCGCGCAACGCGTGCCTGTGCGGCAGTAAGCCAGAACGGATTGACTCGGGTCGTCAAACAACTCACCCAAGCCATCGAGGTCCGCGCCCGGAAAGTTCATCGCGTTGACGGGGTAGCGCACAAAGAGCAAACCCGCCGCGTTACAAGCTGCTTCAATCTCGTCCATGGAAGCCTGATCGGGCACTTCATCATCCGGTCGATTGCAGACCACCGTGGTGAAACCCTGAGCAGCAATATTGGGAACATCTTGGGGCGTAATCTGAGCCGCAACCGATAGCGACTCACTGAGTTTAAATATGGGCATGCAAGCTCCTATGCTTCGCACCCTTAGTTTACGAGAGCGAACTGATCCTGTAACACTGACATCATACTCTCGCGAGGGTCCGGAGGCACAACCAGCGGCTGCCCGGTAATGCGCTCGGCCACTGCGCGATAGGTTTCTGACAATGAGTGCAGCATACCGGCCGGCAGCGCGTGGTCCTGAGCGAACTGCTTCCGCTCCGCGAAGCGCGCATGGTCGAGTAGCAGCTGGGGGTCCTTCACGTGCCGCAGCAGCGCCTGACGAAATTCCTCCTTGCTGTTCTCCACGATACGTCCACCTCGATACGCCACGGCGTCCCATATCCGGGAAGAGTCGGGAGTCCCTACCTCGTCCATGTAGATCAAATGCGCTTCTCCAGCACTGTCTTTGGCGTAACCGAATTCAAACTTGGTATCCACCAACATGAGTTCCAGAGGCGACAGATGAGAGGCGATGAGTTCAGCGCCTTCCTTCAACAACGTTTCGTAACGATCGACGTCACCAGGCGCACGAAAACCAAATTCACGCCAATATCTGAGGAGTTGCTCCCGAGAGACGTTGGTATCGTCAGCCTCGGGAATACCATCCAGGCCCCGCATGACCCCTTTTGTCGATGGCGTCACTAACGTCTCATTCAACTTCTGATTCGGGTGCAGGTCATCGGGAAGCTGGATGCCACAAAATTCGCGAGCGCCTCGCTCATAGGCGCGCCACATGGATCCGGTAATAAAACGTCTTGCAATCGCCTCGACCATCACCGGCTGTGCGCGCTGGACAACCCAGACCAGGGGGTGCGGCACTTCCAGAATATGGCTGCGTGCGAGGCCCGCTCGCTGAAATTGCGTGAACCAGAAGTGCGAGATGGCATTGAGTGCAGCGCCCTTACCCGGGACACCAGCGAGTCCACCCTCTCCGCGCCATATGCAATCAAAGGCCGAAATCCGGTCGCTGATCACCATGACTGCGAGCTGCGCATCAGGCGCAACTGCGTAACCCCTATCCGCGATGAGGCGCGCGCTATCCTGCTCGGTCAACCAATAAACCGATCTCACCTTGCCAGAATGAACGGGCCCGTCAGTTCGAAGTGGCAAGTCATCGTTGACTGCCAACACCCCTGCACTCACAGCGTTTTGTCCTTTGAACTTGGCATGCTAGGGAGTTTTGCCCAGAATGCATGGCTTTGTCACGGGCCCTGAGGCCTGGGAAGAGATATCACATGGAAAATCGCCTGTCTTCGCGGGTCCGCAGACTGCCCACATGGCTTTGTCCGGCCATCGCACTGGTCGTAGCGCAACCCACAGCCGCACAACAAGACGAGACGATTGAGACCGTGATCGTCACGGCCTCCCGCAATGCCGACGCCGCCTCCACGCTGCCCACCGCTTGGTCGATCGTCGATCAATCCGTCTTGCAGCGCATTGCGCCACAGCACAGCAATCAGGTGTTCAACCGGGTCGCAGGGAGCTGGATCAGTCGCGGCAATGGTCAGGAGTCGTTGATCTCACTTCGTTCACCGGTGCTGACGGGCGCCGGCAGTTGCGGTGCCTTTATGACCGCACAAGACGGCATCAGCATGCGCTCACCGGGGTTTTGCAACGTCAATCAACTCTTCGACGCCAACCTGCTTCAAGCCGGGAAGGTCGAGGTACTCAAAGGGCCTGCTGCCGTCGTATTTGGTTCCAATGCCCTTCACGGCATCATCAATGTACTCACCCCCACGGTCGCCCAAACGTCCAATCAGATAAGGGTGGAGGCAGGCTCGCGAGATTATTACCGGCTATCAGCCAGTGGCGCCTTTGACAGTGTCGCGTTATCCGCTCAAACCACGCGCTACGGCGGCTATCAAGATGAGTCTGGCTACAAGCAGCAGAAGGCCACGCTGCGGCTGGACCATGAGTGGCAAGACTGGCGGGTGAGCGGCGCCCTGGAGGGCAGCAACCTCGATCAGGAAACCGCGGGCTACATCACGGGCTTTGAGGCCTATGAAGACGACGATGCGCGGGAGGAAAACCCCAACCCTGAAGCCTACCGGGATGCCTGGTCAGCCCGTGGGCACCTGAACTTCAGTCGCGACTGGGGAGCCGCCGGTGAGCTCTCACTGAAACCCTACTGGCGCAGTAACAGCATGACGTTCCTGCAACACTACCTGCCGTGGAAAGCCACCGAGAACAATCGGCATCGCAGTATCGGGCTGCAGGCGATGCTGAGTGACCGGTCGGACCGACTGGGCTGGCGCGTGGGAATGGACCTGGATCGCACAAACGGCGCACTGCTTGAGACGCAAGCTGAATTCTTTAGTCCAAACCAGCCGGATGGCGTTCACTATGACTATGAGGTCGACGCAGACGCACTGGCGGCTTTCACGCACCTCGATTGGGCGCTCACCGAGCGATGGCAGCTGAATGCCGGCATCCGGCTTGAAGAGACACGCTACGACTACCAGAACCGCAACGCTGACGGACCCGCCTGCGCGCCCCCGGCGAGCGCCTGCCGCTTCTACCGCCCCGCCAGCCAGAAGGACAGCTTCAGCGATTGGACCGGCAATGTGGCGCTCAGCCATCACTCCGAGGATCGAACCGTATTTGTGAAAGCTGCCCGAGGCTTTCGCGCACCCCAAACAACGGAGCTTTACCGACTGCAATCGGGCCAGAGCATCGCCGATATCGATTCAGAGACCATCGACAGTCTGGAGCTGGGTATCAGGGGTGTCGTTAGTGAACTCAATTACGATGTCGCGGCCTATTGGATGACCAAGGAAAACGTCATCTTTCAGGACCGGGACCGATACAACGTATCAGGCGCTGAAACTGAGCACCGCGGGCTCGAATTCACGCTCAGCTGGGCCATTGACGAGCTGTGGTCGCTGAGAGGCAACGGTAGCTATGCCCGTCACCGCTATGACAGCGACATCGCGCTATTGGGTTCACGTGGGTCGATTCAAGGCAATGACATCGATACCGCTCCCCGACATTTTGGCTCTGTTCAACTGATGGCAGATTTTGCCTCACGGGGTCAGCCTATCCGGGCCGAGGTCGAGTGGCTGTGGGTCGCCAAGTATTGGCTGGATCCCAACAACCAGCATGAATATGCCGGCCATGAATTGCTGAACCTGCGTGCCGCCTGGGACATCACGCCTAGCCTGACAGTCACGCTCGTCGCGACCAATCTGCTCGATGAGGGATATGCCGAGCGGGCGGACTTTGGTTTTGGTAGCTATCGATACTTTGTGGGCGAGCCCCGCAGCGCGGTTCTGGGCCTCACACTCGCGCTGTAGTGCGTGAGGCCCGCCCTGATCGGGCGATCGATTGAGCCAGAGATCGAATGAGCGGCGGCCCTTATTGGTAGGGACGTAAGCCGACCGCGTGACGCACCTTATCTAACAGCGCTGTGCTCTTGGCGCGCAGGCGCTCCGCGCCGGCCTGAAGGATTGACTCCACCTCTGCGGGATCCGCCATCAGCCGGTCATATTCTCCCCGCGCGGGCGCCAACTCGTCATTCACCCGCTCGAAGAGCTGCTTTTTCGCCTCACCCCAGGCAATGCCATCGGCAAAGGCCTGAGCCATGCGGTCGCGCTCCGGCGCGTCGGCAAAGGCACACCAGACCTGAAAGACTGTCGAGTCCTCGGTGTCTTTCGGCTCACCCGGTTCCAGCAAGTTGGTTTTAATTTTGTTGATCGACTTTTGTAACTGCTTGGGCGTGCCGAAGAGCGGAATCGTATTGCCATAGCTCTTACTCATTTTTCGCCCATCCAGACCCTGCAATACCGCAACATGATCATCAACCACGGCCTCAGGTAACGTGAAGGTCTCGCCGTAGTGATGGTTAAAGCGCTGAGCGATATCTCTGGCCATTTCGACGTGCTGGATTTGATCCCGGCCAACGGGCACTTTGTGGGCGTTAAATATCAAGATGTCTGCGGCCATCAGAATCGGATAGGAAAAGAGTCCCATGGTGATGCCAAAGTCGGGATCATCGCCCGCCGACTCGTTGGCTTGCACTGCCGCCTTGTAGGCGTGCGCGCGATTCATCAACCCCTTGGCCGCGGAGCAGGTCAGTACCCAGCTGAGCTCCGTGATCTCGGGAATATCCGATTGGCGATAAAAATGCGCTTGCTGCGGATCCAACCCCAACGCTAACCAAGTCGCCGCGATTTCCCGGCTGGACTGCGCGACCTCATCAGGGTTCTGATTTTTGATGAGCGCATGGTAATCCGCCAAGAACAGGTAAGCCTCGACAGCCGGATCCTGCGACGCCGCAATGGCGGGACGAATCGCACCGACATAGTTGCCCAAATGTGGCGTGCCGGTTGTCGTAATACCGGTGAGAACCCGGGTCGTGCTCATACTGCTATCTCCTCACGCCAGCCGTCGGTAAAACGCCTGCAATAATGCTGTCAGCTGCGGAATGTCCTCCACGCAGGCGAGCTCGCGAATGGAGTGCATCGCCAACGTCGGCACACCGAGATCCGTGGTGGGTATGCCGGTTTCAGTCGCCGTGATCGGCCCGATAGTGCTGCCACACGCCAAATCGGCACGCATCACAAATGCCTGCACGTCCACCTCGGCTCTCTCCGCGAGCAACCTCAGTCGCGCCGCGCCCTCGCTGTCTGTGGCGTAGCGTTGATTGCGGTTGATTTTGATCACCGGGCCACCCCCTAGTCTGGGGCTATGCTGGTCATCGTGCTTGTCCATATAGTTGGGATGCACTGCATGCGCATTATCGACCGACAACATCCAGGACGCATGACGCAGCGTTTGGTTACGCTGTGGCGCCGGCATTAGCGCCGTCAGCGCGTCCATCAACATCGGGCCCTGCGCGCCTACCGTGGACGCACTGCCCACCTCTTCGTGGTCTGTCGCGACCAGCATCGACCACTCAGCATCAGTGGCGTCGATCATCGCGCTCAAGCCCGCGTAGCAACTCAACAGGTTGTCCAATCGCGCAGAGGTAATGAACGATTGGTCTATCCCCACCCGTCCGGGACGCTGCGTATCGTAGAGAGACAGCTCATAGTCCATCACGCGCATACCCTGATAATCGCTGTTTTGCGCGGCGAGTCGCTCAGCGAGCCATGCTTTTAAATCAAAAGTGTCCGCCTCGCCCAACATCACCAGCGGCAAGATATCTTTCTGGGGGTTAATGCTGCGCTGCTTGTTCGCCTCTCGGTCCAGATGAATGGCCAGACTGGGCACGACGGCCACGGCAGCGCCTGAATCGAAGAGCACCGATTCCAGCTGCCCTGCTTTATTTAACAGGGTGACTCGGCCGGCGAGGGCAAGATCACGGTCAAACCAGGGATTGAGCAGCGCGCCACCATAGACGTCGACGCTCAACTGCACGCAACCACCGCGCCCCAGCACCGGATTAGGCTTTACCGACAGGTTGGGGCTGTCAGTGTGCGCACCGACCAGCCGCAGGCCTTCATTGGGCTCCCCCTGCCCGGCGCGCAGCGCGATCAATGAACTGCCTTGGCGGGTCATGAAATACCCCTTGCCCGGCACCATGGTATCCGGGTCGAAGGCTGTAACGGCCTCAAAGCCCGCGCTGGTCAGACGACGACTCATCGCCGCCACCGCATGGAACGGCGTCACGGCCTCGCCCAGAAATGTCAGCAGCTCATCTACCTGCGTCATACGTTATGTCCCCTGAGTTACCCAAACCCACAACACCAATCCCAGTAGCACCCGATAGATCACGAAGGGCATCAAGCCGACTCGCTCAACCCAATGCATAAACAGTCGTATGGTGCCGTAGGCAAAAACTGCCGACATGCCAAAAGCCCCAAATCATATTGCTATCGACCGAGGGCCCCATACCCATAGAAGTAGCGTGGGATGTCGCCAGCATGACCAGCAGCGCCCCCGCAATCACCGGCATGCTGAGCAAGAAGGAAAAGCGCGAGGCGGCGGCGCGATGGTAACCCAGAAAAAGCGCCGCCGTGATGGTGATGCCCGAGCGGGAGGTACCCGGGATGAGCGCCAGTATCTGGGCAAGACCAATCAGCAGCGCATCACGAGCACTCACATGGGACAGCCCCTCCGCGGGCTCACGTGTCCGTCGATCAGCGACGCCAAGCAGCACGCCGAATACCAGCGTGGTCGCAATGATGACGCTGATCTCTCGCGCATCACCCGCAATCAGGTCCTTTGCCAGCCATCCAGCGGCGACAACCGGCACGGTTGCGATGCTCACCGCCCACAGCTCGGAGCGATCCACATCACGACCCGGAAGCAGGCTGGCGAACCACTGAACCAGGGTCGCCCGGAAATACCACAGCACCGCACACAAGGTTCCGGCATGCACACTGACGTCAAACAGCAGTCCCTGATCAGACCAGCCCAATACCTGCGACGGCAGAATCAAATGCGCGGAACTGGATACCGGCAAGAACTCGGTCACGCCCTGAATGAGCGCCAATACCAGGCTTTGCACCCACTCAGTCACGTCGACCCTGCTCTGACAGCTTTTTCCAGCCAATATCGGTTTGCACGTACTGAGGCGACAAGCGATGCGCAGGCACAGGCTCAACCGGCAGTTGACCGCTTCCGTAAAGACCCGCCATTACCTCGGCATTGGGCGTCACATCTCGCTCCACTCGCGCACCGCCGCCAAGCCAATCGGGGAATCGAGACACATAGTCACCACCGGATCCCAACACGATGGCTTGTTCGATCTCGCCCGGCTGGGGCACCTGTTCGGGTGGGCAGGCAAAGGGCGCGCCCTCGAGAACAAAATGACCATCGCGCCACCGACCCCACAGTCCATATAACTGGTCGATCTGAGCATCAATGGTGGATAACACCGCGGCGTCATCCGGGAGCATGCCGCTGTCTGCGGCTGAATGGACTTGTGCGGTCAGGGAGCAAAACCGTTGGACGGGCAAATCTTGAGCCCACGCAAGTCCCTGCGCCACGCTCACTGCAACCCGCAGCCCCGTAAAAGAGCCCGGGCCTGTGCCGCAGGCGATCACGTCGACCGCCTCGCGCAGAGATCGTCCCTCGAGGACATCGTGCAGCATGCTGAGAATATGGCGATTATGCGCCCTCGCCTGAATCTCGTGGCGCGCACGCACGTCACCCGCATCCCACAAAGCGAGCGTGCAGGCTTGTGTCGCCGTATCCAATGCTAAAACGCGCGTCATGAATGACTTGAGCTATAGTCGATAAGTCAGCAGTGATGATCCCACAGAGCACCTGAACTTTGAATGCGACGCAGCAGTACAGCTTGGGTATTTTGGCCGGTGGCCAAGGCCGGCGTTGGGGTGGGCGTGATAAAGGCCTCGTCATTCATCTAGGTGAACCGCTGGTGGCGCGGATGTGCCTGCCAAGGCCTCAGCAATCAGAACGCTTGATCTGCTGCACCCACCACCCTCATTTCTATCAACATTTTGCTGACCGCGTTCTTTGCGATAGTCAGCCCGGGCAAGGTCCCTGTGCCGGTATCGTGGCGCTACTCACCGCCGCTACCACAGAGTCGATGATCATACTGCCTGTGGATCTGATCGGGGCGCCCGAGAACGTGATCGAAACGCTAGAGCGCGAATGGCGCGATACCGATAGCGCGATCGTGCTCTACAGCGAAACGCAACGCCATTCGCCATGTATCCGGCTCAGGCGGAGCGCCCTAGATACCTGCCAGGCTTACATTGACGAAGATGGCAGGCGTTTGCTGGAACTGTACGCACTACTCGACGCGCGTCAGGTGATCGTCCCGACGCAATGGCTGAGTGACGCCGACACGCCAGAGGCACTGAAGCAGAGCTAACCCTGCAGGGACTGCAACGTAAAAAACAGCCCATGTGCGATCACCACCCCCAGCGTGAGGTTGCGCCGCATGACCCCGTACCATTGCGGTAACACCTCGGTGCCGCGCTCGTACCATAACAGCGCCAGATAACCACACATCAGGGCGACCCCGGCCAACCATGCCTTGGCCGTGAGCACTGCCGCGACCGCGAAGATCACCACACCATTGCTCACCAATAGTCGCGCCATCATGGGTTTTTCCAGGGACTGCACACGCCCCCATACGGTGCCGCCCAAAAAAGACAGGATTGCGAGGGAATAGACCACGAAACCTTGCACCGAAACGGCGGCAGGCCAGTCTTGAAGCAGCCAAATCCCCAGCAAAAAACCGTAGAAAGGTAACAGGCCGGCATAACCCAGCACCAGCATCACCGCACGATTTGACATAGTGGCCCTCCAAAAAAAACCCCGGCCAGAGGCCGGGGCAAGAATTCGCCACCTGGGGGAAGATGGCTTAACCGGAGAGTCGATCATCCGGTCGCAAGGTTTACGACCCCCTTAGAGGGCCGGATCACCTAAAAGGTGCAAAAAAGTTGTTCCTTGCCCGCGCGGAGACCCCGAAATTATTGGCTTATATCTCTCGAGCCTGAGCAGATGCCCTTCTGATGACAAAAGGTTTTTCGACAGAGCGGCTTATGGAGAGTAACGTGATGAAAGAGTCACTTCCCGACTGAACCGGCTGCCCTGATTCTGTTACTTATTAGACAGGCCAGTCAGAACGACCCCCTTTGAGAGGTCGCGACCTGCAGCCAACCTGCGCAGGTGCCCTGAGTACCTGACGTCGTTTCCCATCGCCCGATGTATGGGCCGACGCACGTGTGAGCGTTCCACGTGCTTCAGACCGAACACACAGCGCCCCGACCCAGCGGTGCGCAAAAAGGGAAAAAAGATGAAAAGATCCAAACGTAATCGAGTCAAACGCGCTTTCGAGAAGGGCTACCAACTAGGGCTTGCTGGCAGATCAAAAGAAAACTGCCCTTTCCTGACGGGCCTGGCCCGAATCAAGTGGCTCGAAGGCTGGAAAGAAGGTCGAAACGATTGGCGCGAGGGCCTCACAGACGCCCTGACATGCTATAAATTGTCGGGATTCTGATCCGACGCCCCTTGAGGGCACCGCAAGCGCCGTTTTTTTGAACGTTAGGGCCTTGTAATGGTCAGAAAAATCGCCATTTCTGACACAGCAGTAACAAAGGCTTGATCCGTGAACTACCAACTCCTTGCGAACCTTGAAAGCTGGCTGGGGCAACAAATCGTTGGCCAGCAAGACCTGATACACAAACTCATGCTGGCGTTGCTGGCCGACGGGCACCTCCTTGTGGAGGGTGCACCCGGCCTGGCTAAAACACGCGCCATCAAAGAAATGGCAGTGGGCATTGAAGGCAGTTTCCACCGCATTCAGTTCACTCCTGACCTCCTTCCCGGCGACATTACGGGGACCGATATCTTCAGGCCCCAAACCGGTGCCTTCGAATTCCAGCACGGGCCTATTTTTAATAACCTGGTGCTGGCAGACGAAATCAACCGTGCGCCGGCCAAAGTACAATCGGCGCTGCTGGAAGCCATGGCAGAGCGACAGGTCAGTATTGGTAGCCAGACGTATCCGCTTCCCGAACTGTTTCTGGTGATGGCCACCCAGAACCCCATCGAACAGGAAGGCACCTACCCCCTCCCGGAAGCACAATTAGACCGATTCCTCATGCATGTTCGGGTGTCTTATCCGGATGCGACGGCCGAGCAAGCCATTTTGCGGCTTGCCAGAAACGAGGCCGGCGGCAGTCACAACACGCCGCCCGACACCGTCTCCCAAAGCGATATCTTCAGTGCACGCAAGGCGGTGCTAGATATCCATATGGCGCCTGCCGTAGAGGAGTACATCGTGCAACTCATCATCGGGTCGCGGGAACCCTCCGCATACGATAGCGAACTGGCCGACTGGCTCGAATTCGGGGCCAGTCCGCGCGCCACCATCGCGCTGGACCGCTGTGCCCGGGCGAATGCATGGATCGCCGGACGAGATTACGTCAGTCCCGACGATGTCCAGGCAGTCGCACTGGACTGTCTGCGGCATCGCTTGATCGTCTCATTCGAAGCCGAAGCAGCGGGCATTAGTAGCGATAACGTGGTCGAGCGACTGATACAGCGGGTCCCGGTTGCCTGACAGCATGACCGATAGCAAGATCACCGGTCCCGCTGGCGCGGTCGTCACCGCCGAGTCTCTCATCGCCAGCCGTTTCGCCGCGCGGTTCGTTGACGTCACCGGACAATCCCGTGCGCTCGCCAACCTTGCGGGCATGCGCAGAGCCAGACAACGCGGCCGGGGTGTCGAATTTGACGAGGTTCGCGCTTACGCGGCGGGTGATGACGTCAGGGCCATCGACTGGCGCGTCACGGCGCGATCGGGCTCACCCCATACCAAGCTGTTTCATGAAGACCGTGAGCAACCGATTTTGGTTGCGGCCGATCTGCGTGCGTCGATGAAGTTTGGCTCAACGCGTTGCTTCAAATCAGTCATGGCGGCGCATATCGGAGCCGTCACCCTGTGGTCGGGATTACAGGCTGGCGAGCGAATCGGGGGTGCCGTGTTGGGCGACAGAGCGCTCCATGATACGCGGCCGAAACGGAGCCAGCACGCCGTGCTCAACATGATTGGCGATCTCACCTCGGAAGGGCATCCCACAGGTAATTTTCAGAGTGCCGATAAAACCGTGGGCGATCTACTTCAACAACTCGAGCGTATTGCCAAGCCCGGCGCTCGACTTTTCTTGATCAGCGACTTTCACGACCTCTTTGATGCCGATCATCTCCTCCCGCTCCGCCGACTGGCCCGCAAAACTCAGGTCATTGCCGTCGCCATTAGCGATGCTCTGGAAGCTGAACTACCCCGGGCCGGTTTCTACGCTGTGACCGACGGTGTCACGCACTCGCAATTAAATACGGGCGCGTCGGGGGTCAATGAAGCCTTCGCCAGGGAGTACGAGGAAAAACAGGATCAACTCACTCGCCGATTGCGCGAACTGCGTATCCCCCTCCTCCCGGTGCGCACGAACCAGGATCCGCTGAAGCAGCTACTGAAGGTGTTTCCAGCGCGATGAATCCTGAGATGATGCTCGCTCAACTCGCGCCGCTAAGGGAACCTCCGCCAATCGGATGGTGGCCTCTGGCACCGGGCTGGTGGGTGCTGATTATAGTCGCCGTCATTGCGATGACGGCACTGGCAGTGTGGTTGACCAAGCGGCATAGACAGCGACGCTACAGGAGGATCGCTCTCGTCGCACTTTCCGAACTGCGCGCGCAACGGGCGGGGAGTGATGCGATTAACCGGTTATTAAAAGCGGCTGCCCTGCAAGCGTACCCCTTAGATCGAGTCGCCGCATTGCACGGACCTTCATGGCTTCAGTTCCTCGCGAGCACGTGCCAAAAGCTCGAGACAGATGACCTCGCTGAACTGGAACAGCGTTACCAGCGCGCCCCCTCTATCGGCAGCGACACGCTCTATGCAGCCGCCGAGCAATGGATTCGCGGGCATGAGGTGCGGCATGCTTGAGTGGCTCTGGCCTTGGGTGTTTATCGCCGCCCCATTACCACTGCTGATCTATCAGTTGAGCGGCGGAGAATCGCCGCAGCCCGCCGCCCTGCAGGCGCCCTTTGCGACCCGATGGAAGAGCCTGGGAACGGCCAACACGCACTCGCGGACTGGGCGAGCACACTGGTGGATTCTGTGGCTTGTCTGGATGCTGCTGATTACCGCCACCGCGAGACCTCAGTGGATTGGCGAGCCGATTGAATTGCCCAATACCGGGCGAGATCTCATGCTGGGGCTTGATCTCTCCGGCAGTATGCAGATTGAGGACATGCAGGTAGGCAGCCGGCTGGTGCCCCGTATCACCGCAGTCAAAGCCATCGCTGCCGATTTTACACAGCGCCGGCAAGGCGACCGCGTAGGCCTAATCCTGTTCGGGACGCGCGCGTATCTACAAGCACCCCTGACCTTTGATCTCAGTACCGTGACGCGTTTTATCGATGAGGCACAGCTTGGCTTCGCCGGTGAAGATACGGCCATAGGCGATGCACTCGGCTTAGCCATAAAACGCCTTAGGGAAAGGCCCGCCAGCTCACGCATTTTTATCCTGCTAACGGACGGGCAAGACACCGCCAGTACAGTTGACCCCATGGAAGCGGCGGCACTTGCAGCCCAGCTGGATGTCAAGATTTACACCATTGGGATCAGCAGAAACCTTGGCAGAACCGTGAACGGCCGGAGCGAAGTGGATGAAGCCATGTTGAACGCCGTCGCAGAAGCAACCGGCGGCCGCTATTTCCGCGCCACCTCACCCGCTGAGCTCGAGGCAGTTTACGCCCTGCTGGATGAATTGGAGCCTGTTGAGCAGGAAGCCAGTACGTTTCGACCCAAGCGGGCGCTCAGTTGGTTACCCCTCTTGGCTGCGCTGGCGTTAGCCACTCTACTGGCCGTTCTCCGCAGCCACTGGCTGCGGCGGCTTGGTCATAGCAAGGGTTATAGGCCACAAACATGATCGACGGGTTTCACTTGTTACGACCGGAACTTTTGTGGGCATTACTACTCTGCCCATTGGTAACACTGGCTTTGTGGTATCGACGTATCCAGAAAGGCGACTGGTCAAAGGCGATCGACGCGGAGCTCTTGGTGCATCTGCTCCCTGATCACCACCAGCAAAAACAGCGATCGCTAATCTGGATACCGATCGTGATGCTCGCTATGGTCATACTGGCTGCAGCCGGCCCCAGCTTGCAACGCGTTGAACTGCCGGTGATCAAGCGCGCCGACGCGCTGGTCATCGTGCTGGATCTGAGTGCCTCGATGTTAGCGGCCGATGTGCAGCCCAGCAGGATACAAAGGGCCAGACAAAAAATTCTCGATCTGCTCGAACGACGCGATGAGGGTGTCACAGGATTGGTCGTATTTGCCGGTGATGCGCATGTCGTGACGCCGTTAACCGACGACACTCGGACGATCGCCAATCTGATGCCCGCCCTGTCCCCCGCCATCATGCCCCTACCCGGGGCCAACGCCACCAGCGGCATCGAAATGGCCTTGGAGCTGCTTCGTACCGCAGGTGCACAAGGTGGTCAGATCTTGCTAATAACCGACGGACTTCCGGCGTTTGACACCGACATTGCACAGCGCGCGCTGGACGACAGCGGCGCGTCTTTGTCTATTCTCGCAATTGGCACCCGGTCGGGCGCACCGATTCCACTGCCCAACGGTGGATTTTTGAAAGACGGCGCCGGAGAGATTGTGATTCCGGCTCTTGAGGCGAGTGACATTCGCGCTGTGGCCGACGCCCTGGACGCCCCTTATAGAGAGGTCACACTCGATGAGGCGGACATTGTTGCGCTCACGGAACGCGACCTGCTTGCAAGCGAGGGGGAACTCGATCTGGACCGCCAGACAGATGCCTGGGAAGATCAGGGCTTCTGGCTCGCCGCTCTCGTCGCTCTGTTGCTGCTGCCCGCCTTTCGGAGGGGCGTTGTCGCCAGTATTGCCCTGCTAGTACTCTCGTATTCACCGCCACCTGAGGCGGCGGACTGGCAGGATCTTTGGCTAACAGGTGATCAGCAAGGCGCGCGGCATCTCGATGACGGCGCATCGACGGAGGCGGCCGAAGCCTTCCGCGACCCCAATTGGCGCGGCATCGCGGAGTATCAAGCGGGGGGCTACGAGCAGGCGGCGCGCACCTTCGCCGGTCAAACCTCTGCGGACAATCTGTATAACCTTGGAAACTCATTGGCGTTACAGGGCGACCTCCGTGGCGCGCTCAAAGCGTACGAAGAAAGTCTGACCCAAGATCCTGATGCTGAGGATGCCATCGCTAATCGTGATTTCATTCAGTCCTTACTCGATCAGCAGGAGCAAGAACAGCAGGACCAGGAAGGTGAGCAACAGAACCAGGAAGGTGAAGAATCCGAGCAGAGCGAGGACAGTCAGTCGGAATCGGGCGATTCATCTGAATCCTCTGAGCAAGATGAGCAATCCGATAGCAATGAGCCCGGCGACGAGAGCACTGACGGCCAGAACAACCAGGACGAACAAGAGCAACAGTCAGAACAACAGAACCCCAATATGGCCGACGCCGAAGACATCAATACAGAAGCTCTAGAAGCCGCAACGCAGGAACAGATGGCGAAATTCGACGAGGCGTTGGAAGAGCAACAGGCTCTGGAGCAGTGGTTGCGCCGCGTGCCCGACGACCCCGGCGGCTTGTTACGGCGAAAATTTCGTTATCAAACAATGCAACGATTGAGAGAGGGTGAGGAACCGGATGAATCCATTCGTTGGTAAGGCAGCGTGCGGGCTACTCACGGTCGCCGCCCTACTCTTTTCGGGACTGGCGCTGGCGGAGCTGTCTGCGACAGTTGATCGGAGAGAAATCGCGATGGGAGAAACATTGCGACTCACACTGCTCGGCGATGCAGGAGAGCAACCCGCCGAAATTGACTTAACACCGTTAGCGAGAGATTGGGAAATCCTGTCGCGATCGAGCGCTACGAACGCGCGGTACATCAATGGCCAAAATCAGGTCACGCGCACGCTGGAAATGGAGCTGGCACCGCTGCGCGAGGGCACGCTCAGCATTCCCTCTCTGACCAACGGCGGGCGCACCACCACGCCGCTGTCTATCAGAGTGAATCCGGAACCGGTTGTGGCGCCCGGAGACGCACTGGTGCTGTTTGAAGCCAGTATCGAAGACGCGTCTGTTTATGTGCAGGCCGAGACGATCTTGACCATCACACTGCAACAGGCCATTAATCTCGACGGCGGCGAGATTTCCGCCTTCGATGTCCCGGACGCCATCGTGGAGGATCTGGAACGCCGCTCATTTCAGCGACGGGTCGGGAATCGAACGTGGCTGGTCACCGAACTGCGCTATGCCGTTTATCCTCAGAAAAGCGGTCGCTTGACCATCCCTGCGGTGGGTTTTACCGCGCGCGAGGTCCAGCCTGGGCGATCCCTACTCGGTGCCAGACTGGGACGCCGACTGCGCCTGGCTTCAGAGCCCATCGAACTCGACGTCAAACCGGTGCCGGCCAGCTTCCCGGGTGAGGTATGGTTGCCCGCGCGCGAGCTGAGCCTGACCGAGAATTGGTCGATCGACCCCGAAACATTGAATGTTGGAGACTCCACCACGCGAACACTCACGCTGATTGCCAGAGGTTTGCAAGGAAGCCAGTTGCCGCCGCTCAGCAGCGTTCAGGGATCTCTCAATATCCCCGAGCTGCGGTTCTATCCCGATCAAGAATCGATCGACCAAAGCGAACTATCAGACGGCTTGCAGGGGCAACGCATTCAGAGCGAAGCGCTCGTCGCGCGATCTGGAGGAAGTTGGCAGCTACCGGAAATCCGCGTGCCGTGGTGGAACACGGAAACCGATTCGCTCCAATACGCCATTCTCCCGGCGCGGAGTGTGTCGGTCGCAACGCCGGTATCGCTGGACGCCACACTATCTAGCCAACCGGTAGCTGAACCCATGGGTGCTCCTGTCGCGCCGCCCTTGTGGATGTGGATCCTGAGTGGATCAGGGTGGATTGCCGCACTCTTGATGGTTGGCATCATGTGGATGAGCCGTCGTCGGAGTCCCAGCACTTCCCCGGCGAGCGCCGTTTATCAGCCCGACCCCGGCAGCCTGCGCCAGGCACTGGTAGAAGTGCGCCGGAGTGCCGAGCAAAATGACCCGACCGCTATCAGGCGGGCAGTGCTGGGCTGGGCACAGCTTCACCACAACAGGCGTTTCGCCACTTTCACCGAACTGGCGGGCGCCAGTTCAGAGGGTCTCGCAAAAAGATTGATCGCGTTGGATCGCTGTCTCTATGGTGAGGGCGATATCAGTGCCGTCAAACAGGGTCTAGTGGAAGCCCTGCGGGAAGAGCCCGCCCCGAGTAAGCGCGCGGACCGGGCAGACGAGTTGGCGTTGTATCACACCTGAATCACCTGCGGCTTCCGAGACGCCCGCTCGCGTCTCATCATTCATCCAGGAACTTCCACCAGGCGGCAGTCGTGCAGGCTCATCAGAATACGTGCCTCAGGTCGCGTCACTGAGCGCGCGATTGACGACTTCAAACACGTCCTTGGGCAACGGATCGATCGCGGCCAACCGCTCTAACTCGAGCGCGCATCGCGTCCTGCCCGCTGGCGTATCGGCGCCAACGAGTCAGCGGCGCCAGCATGCGTGCCGCAATTTGTGGATTGCTGGCCTGAACGCGTTCGATCACATCACCCATCAGACGATAGCCAGCGCCATCAGCGCGATGGAATGCAATCGGATTACCACCTGCAAAAGCGCCGATCAGTGCCCTTAATTTATTGGGGTTTCGCCAGTCAAAGGCCTGATGTCCCATCAACGCGCGGACGCTCTCCACGCAATCCTCAGCCGGGCGCGTGGCCTGAATCGTCAGCCATTGATTCACCACCAGGGCTTCTTGATGCCATTTGGCATAAAACCCCTCAAACACCTCGTTCCGCTCGTCAGGTGAGGCATAAGACGCGATCCAGCGCAGCGCCGCGAGGCGATCCGTCAAGTTATCTGCACTGTGGTACAGCGCTCGCGCTGCTTCGAGATCCGACGGGTTTGCTGCCAGCAAGTAATCCTGGGCGAGATGACGGAACGCTCGAATACCAATGTCGCCTGCCGCGGGGGTGTAGTTCGCAGGCGCGGGATAAGCCGCCAATATCTGCTGCCAACAGTCACTCAAGCTCTCTCCCAAGGCCGCCTTTATCTGCTGACGTTGCGCGTGCAGAGCCGCCACGTCGACCAGTCCCTGCTGCGCAGCACGGTCTGCGAGGTATTCCTCGCTGGGCAATGTCAGCGTCAAGGCTTTCATCGCGGGATCCATGGCGCCCGTAACCACCTGCTCACACGCTTTGTTCAGTCCCGCCGACGTCCCGCTTGTCGAGTCGGGCGTCGCACGCTCGATGGCGCGAGCCAACAGGGTCTGCGCCGCGTCCCAAGCCACAAACGCATCATCATCACCGCCCATCAGCGCCAGTAAATCGGATTCAGCTTGCTCTGTCGTGACTCTCACGGGAGCCGAGAACCCTCTCAACAGCGACAATACGGGCTGATCCGGAACGTTCTCAAAAACAAATGACTGCTCGGGCTCAGCGAGCTCCAAAATCCGGGTAGTGCCACCCCCAAGATCGAGCGGCCTGCCGTTTACCAGCAAACCTGTGGCGACAGGAATCACCAGTGGCGGACGCTCATCGCCTTGACTTGGCCGCGGGTTTGGCCTGCCGCAGTGTCAAGATATAGCGTTGGCTTTGTGCGTCGTACTGCTCATCGAAGGACAGCTCGGGCGTCCCCGCCTGCTCATACCAGCGCCGGAACTGCTCTAAATCTCGGCCGGATACCTCCGCCATACAGTCAACAAAGTCGTCACAGGTTACGGCTTGCCCATCAAACCGTTCGAAGTAGAGTTTGGCGCCGGCCAGAAATGCTGCTTCGCCCAGCAGCGTGTGCAGCATGCGCACGACTTCCGCGCCCTTTTCGTAGACGGTCAGCGTATAGAAGTTCGAGATATCGACGAAGGCATCGGGGCGTACCGGATGCGCCAGCGGGCCGGCGTCTTCTGCGAATTGGTGGGTCCTGAGAAACAGCACATCCTCAACGCGTTTCACACCGCGCGAATTCATGTCGGCCGAGAATTCGCTGTCGCGAAACACGGTAAAACCCTCTTTCAGACTGAGCTGAAACCAATCACGACAAGTGACACGATTCCCTGAGTAATTATGGAAGTACTCATGCGCCACAATCGCCTCGACACGCTGGAATCCCATGTCAGTGGTGATATCAGGATCAGCCAAGACGCAAGAGGTGTTAAAAACATTGAGACTTTTGTTCTCCATCGCACCCATGTTGAAATCGTCCACGGCAACGATGTTGTACAGATCGAGGTCGTACTCGAGGCCATAGACGGCCTCGTCCCAGCGCATCGCCTCCTGCAGAGACTTCATCGCGTAATCGCAGTAGCCCAAATCTTTTTCTTCGACCCAAATCAATAAATCGACAGACTTGCCTGACATCGTGACGAAGGTATCCCTGACAGCTTTTAAATCGCCCGCCACCATCGCGAAGAGATAGCTCGGCTTTGGAAACGGGTCATGCCAAACGGCCCGGTGCCTGCCATTTTCAAGCGACTGTTCTTCAACGAGGTTGCCGTTGCTCAGAAGAACCGGGCATTGAGACTGATCGGCCTCCAGCGTCACGGTGTAGGTTGCAAGGACATCTGGCCGGTCGAGAAAATAGGTAATCTTTCGGAACCCTTCCGCCTCACACTGAGTACAGTAGGCGCTCTGCGATCGATAGAAACCCTCGAGCGAGGTATTTTCCTCCGGGTTGATCATCAACCGAGGTCCGCAGAGTGAAACGATCGGAGACAGAGGCGATCACCAACTGCGTGTCTGTGACTTCATATTGCGTTGAGTCCAGACGGAGACCATCGAGCTCAACCCACTCCAATGCCAGCTGTTCGCCGTCGAGTGTGAGGGGCGCGGTACCTGACTGCCGCCGGGTCACGTCGAGGGTTGCCGTCACCAAGGTTCGGCCTTCCTCAATCTGCACCAGCAGATCCACGGTCTCAATCCCGAAAGCCGGCGCCTGATAATCCTTACGGTAAATCGTGCCCGGCAAACCCTCGCGTAATCCCATTACGTTCCTACCTTGATCTCGACTTCATAGCCGCCAAATTTCCGAATATTCAGTACACCGGTGTCCAGCATGAGGTACTGCCCCTTGACGCCCATCAGCGTCCCCTCGACATGGGCTTGTTTGTCAAAGTTGTGCGCCTTCACTTTTTCCGGCCAGCTGAGCACCGGGTAGTCGATCTGCGTCTCAGGCGCGTCCTCCAAGAGCTCAAAAGCGGACTCACCGTGCTGCAGTTTGAGGTCAGCAATTCCGTTGGCGCAGGTTTTCATCAGCTGCTGCCGAATCTGCTCCAAGTCCTGTGGCTCACCGTTTCCTTTGAGCATGGTTTGCCACGCTGTCCGATCACCTACCTCCTTGGCGCACAACACCTCCAAAAGACCCGATTGGTAACGGGTTTGCACCCTTGCAATTGGCTTGGCCTGAGTCGCACCTTGGTCAATCCATCTGGTCGGGAGTTGCGTCTCCCGAGTGATGCCGACTTTGACGCTAGAGGTATTGGACAAGTAAACGATGTGCGGCACCTGACAGTGCGACTCTGCCCAATCCGGCTCACGACAAGTCCCTTCTGCCAGGTGGCACTTTTCAGGGCTCATGATGCAGGTATCACAGGCCGCGAGCTTCCGAAAGCAAGGGAAACAGTAGCCCTGGTTGAAACTCTTTTTAGTCAGTCTGTCGCAGGCGACGCAATGAATCGCCCCACTAAAACGGATGGAGAGCGTTTTCCCCAACAGATCATTGAGGCAGGGCCCGCCCTCAACGGGTAGCACCGTGTAGCGCACAGGATCTGCGAGCTCGGTCGTCATTTTCCGTAAGCTGCCGTGCCAATCAATCATGCCGGGATTCCTTCCAAGTCAACGTTGCCGGTTCGTCACACACCTCTCCGGCCTTCGCCCCTTTATCGATATAACCCACACGTTCCTCTGGTGGCAGATGTATCTCTCCCCAGGTGATCACGGCCTGCATCGCGTGCTCACGCTGATCGACCGTTAACATTTGTCCGTCAGGCCATCGCCCAGTCGCAAGTGAGCTAACGAGTCGGTCGTAGATCTGCCGATCCATCTGCCGGACAGAATCACGATACTGATCAGACACTGTCAGTGCCTCCTCGATTGATGATGAAAAATCGTCATACGTTTCTGAACAAACGTGGAAAACCACTGATCAGCAGACCAAGCAACCAGCCGCTGACCAAACCACCAACGTGCGCGCCATTTGCGATGGCGCCCGCCCCAATAAACTCCATGCTGCCGACCATCCCAATCACCAACCAGATCAACATAAACGCCATAACCGCCAAGGGAGGCGGCACAATCCAACCGGGCCTCAGCCATTGGCTAGCCATAATCATGCCCATCAGCGCATAGACGACGCCCGACATGCCGCCAAATACGGACGGGCCTTCCCACCAGTACTGACAATAATTACTGACCATCGCACTGATCACAAAAAGGCCAATCAGGTTCACGCCACCCAAGCGGTGCTCAATGCGCTGGCCGAATTCCCACAGCCACAAGCAATTAAATACGACATGCAGCCATCCGAAATGAATCAGGGTTGGAGTGACCCAGCGCCACCAGTCGCCCCACTCGCCAAACATGACATAACCGCCGGCTGCGCGAAATGGCACAAAATTGAAGAGCTCCAGCATCGCCACCCACTGGAGGGGATAAAAGAGCAAGAAACACACGGTCGTCAGCACGACCAACAAGAACGTTGCCGGAGCGCGTTGAATGGCTACCGGAGAATTACTTAACCAGCGCATCAGACCAGCGAAGCTTGTCCCGGCAGCTGGCGTAAAAGCTGTACCCCGGAGGGTGCAACAAGGTCAGGTCTCGCGATTTTTTACGGATCCGCACAGAGTCCCCTGGTAGCGCAGTAATCGAAATTTGGCCATCGCAGGTTACGGGCGGATGAATATCGTTTCGCGACACCACATCGATGCGGATTTCACTTTGCCCACTCACAACAATAGGCCGGCTAGTCAATGAATGCGGGAACATCGGAACCAGAACCAGTGCATCCAAACCGGGATACATGATCGGCCCGCCAGCGGATAAGCAATACGCGGTAGGATCCTGTGGGTGTCGCGACCAGAAGACCGTCTGCATTCAACCGGTATACGAATTCACCATCGATACTCAGTTCAAATTCAATCATTTGGGCCGATGCACCTGAATTCACAACGATGTCATTCAGTGCGTCTCCGCGGCCAATAACCTGCTCACCGCGCCAGACCTCTGTATCGAGCAAAAAGCGTTTTTCACTAATAAAGTCGCCATCCAACACGGCGCTGACTTGATCAATTAGTTCGTCAGGGCTCACATCGGTTAAGAAACCGAGTCGCCCACGGTTGACGCCGATGACTGGCGTGTCGTGTTTCACCAAGGTCCGGGCAGCACTGAGCAGACTCCCATCACCACCGATAACGATCGCCAGATCGACCATGGCTCCGATATGATCACGGGACTCCATCTCCCGTTTTTCAAAGTGGGCAAGCGTGGCCAGCCGATCCTCGATGGTGACCTTCAGACCACGATCGTCGAGAAGGTTGAGCAAACCAGAAACGATTTCTTCGACCCCGGGGTGCTCTCTCCTACCCAGCAAACCAACGTGTGTGAAGGTGTTACTCATAATGCGGGTGCTGTGATCAGGTGATTCATATCGACAGCCCCTCCTCCCGTGCTATCAACGCGTTGCGACGCAACGCGTGTGCCGCTTTCCCAATATCCCATTGTAACGCCGCAGTGCGCGACGCCGCATCTATACGCCGATCAGAGGCGCTTGGCCTCTCAAACGATGCAGGATTGACTCTCCAAGGCGCGCCCGCAGGACATTTGGCGATGCCCGCAAGCATGCATGCTTGCATGCCACCTCAGGAGGCGCCTAGACCCACGTTGTTCTGCTCCAGCACCTGCTCGGCACGATAACTGGACCGTACAAATACGCCGGAGACGACCTCTAGAAAACCCCGCTCCAGGCCCCATTCTCGATATCGCTCAAACTCTTCGGGCGACACGAAACGCGACACGGGAAGATGGTGCTGAGTGGGTTGCAGGTATTGCCCCAGTGGTCAAAACGTCGACGTCATGTTCACGCAAATCGTCCATACACTGGCTGCAACTCATCCTCTTCCTCTCCTAGGCCCAGCATCAGCGAGGTCTTGGTAATCACGTCGGGACGATACCCCTTGCCGTGTTTGAGTACATCAAGGGTTTGCTGATAACCGGCGCGCGGGTCACGGACGGGATGCGTCAAACGTTCGACGGTTTCCACGTTTTGAGCAAACACTTCGATGCCGGAGTCCAACAGAGTCTCAACCGCCGACAGCTCACCCAGAAAATCTGGTGTGAGGGCCTCAACGGCCGTATCGGGATTCAGCGCCTTGGTGGCCTGCACCACGGCGGCATAGTGGCTTGCGCCACCGTCAGCCAGATCATCTCGATTCACCGAGGTGAGTACCACGTATTTCAAACCCATCAGGTTGACCGCCCGGGCCGTCTTGGCGGGTTCCTCGGGATCCAACCAGCCACTGGGATTACCTGTATTGACCGAGCAGAAACGGCAGGCACGCGTGCAAACATCGCCCATCAGCATGATGGTCGCGGTACCCGCGCTCCAGCACTCGCCAATATTGGGGCACTTGGCCTCCTCGCAAACCGTGGCCAGCCCGTGCTCGTGGACAATCGCGCGAACAGCATCGGATTTCTCGCTACTTTGTACCCGCATCCTAAGCCAATCGGGCTTTTGTCGCACGCTGCCCTGGGTTGGCTGAGGCCTTGATGCCATCTTTAATCACGGACATGCCGCGGCTATTTTTAAACTTGCTGCCGCTGTCGATCTGCTTGATGGGTATGCGCTTATCGCTCATGGATCAATGACTTCTGTTCCGTATTGCTGTCCTGAATCGGATTTTTCAACTACTCGCCGACGTCGGCCTATGATGCCGTATAAGTCAACACCCGCGGCGTCGGCTCCATGGAATGAGTTGCCCAGTTACCGTTCAACCCTCTACGAGCAAGCGCTCAACGTCACCGGTACGCCATTCACGGCCGCGTTCCCCGACAACGCATCAATGAATTGTTCATCGGTCACGTCGTTGCAGCTAACGCCCGCATGCTGACGCGCAATTCCGCCCAATGTGCCGGCGCGAGCGTGCCCGTATCCGTGGGGCAAACTGACAACGCCCGGCATCATCTCATCCGAGCCCTGAAGCTCCGCCTCGATACTGCCCACACGACCGTGAATCGCCACCCTCATGCCGGTCTGCCAACCCTCTTTGGCCATATCATCTGGGTGCATCAACAAGTGACAGCGGGACTTACCCTTCATCAGCCGATGATGATTGTGCATCCATGAATTGTTGTCTCGCACATGACGCCGTCCAATCAACCGGTAGCTGTCATTTGTCGAGTCAGTCTCGTCGCGGAAGCGCTGGATATCCTCGAGCACCTCGGGAATGGCAAGCCGTATCCGCTTATCTGGCGTTTGCAGTCTGCCCGGACAGGATGGATTAAGCGGCCCAAGATCGATTCCAGAGGGGTGGGCTTTGAGCCTATCGATACTCAACTGCCACTCGGTGTCGTCACCGTAGGGACCGCCCCGGAGCGCGGCGTCCACCAAACGGTCAGGCGGCACTGATGCCATGGGTTCCAGATTCAGTCGGGCGGCAAGGCGCTCACCCAGCGCAGAAAAAATCTCCCAGTCGTGCATGGCACCCTCCGGCTTTTCGAAGACGGCCGGGTTGTAGCGAGCAGTATTTCGTATCGCCAGGTTATGGAAGGCAATGTCGTAATGGTCATGCTCCAGGGGAGACGTTGGCGGCAGGATCACATCGGCATGCCGAGTGGTCTCGTTCAAAGCTGGGTCGACCGAGATCATGAACTCCAGCGTCTCCAAAGCATCATCCAACGCTCTGCCATTAGGAGTGGAGAGCACGGGGTTACCGGCTCCCGTAAACATAAGTCGAATCTGCTCTGCTCCAGGTGTGGTGATTTCATCCACCATTGTCACAGCGGGCAGCTCGTAGTTGAACTCGGGCAAACCTCTGCTTCGGCTGGTGAAACGCCCGAAGCCACCGGGACTGGTATTCACTACCTGGTCCATCGCCGGCAGCGTAAACAGGCTACCACCCGGCTTATCCAGATGCCCTGTTGCAACGTTAATCACCTGAATAGCCCACTGACAAAGGGCTCCAAATGCCTGCGTACTCACGCCCATGCGCCCATAACAGATGCCAGCCTCGGCATCCGCAAGCTCGTGCGCGATCCGGACAATATCGAGCGAGTCGATGCCCGTTAGCGGCGACGCCCACTCGGGCGTCAAATCCGCTACCGACTTTTCGACCTCCTCGAGACCATCGGTAAAGTCTGCAAGCACACCGGGGTTAACTCGATCGTCTCTAAACAGCACGTGGATGATGGCCAACAAAAAAGCCGCGTCCGTGCCCGGTCGAATGAAGAGGTGCTCGCTGGCCAACTCCGCCGTCTCCGTCCGACGCGGATCCACCACAACCAGTTTCCCCCCCCGCGCTTTCAGGTCTTTCAGGCGCTTGCGCACGTCAGGCACCGTCCAAATGCTGCCGTTAGAGGCCAAAGGGTTGGCTCCCAACATCAGGAAATAGTGCGTGCGATCCACGTCGGGGATCGGGTTCAACAGCATGTGCCCAAAGCACCACAGTGACACCAAATGGTGAGGCAGTTGATCAACGGAGGTAGCGGAGAATCGGTTGCGGGTGCGGATGTGCCGAAACAGGTTGCGCTGGTGAGTCAGCATGCCGTAGTTATGAACTGAGGGATTGCCGAAATAGGCGCCCACGGCGTCCACGCCGTGCCGCTCAATCGTTGCCGCTAATGCATCTGCGGCCAAATCGAGCGCCTCCGGCCAATCAATTTCGACATGGCGGTATTCTCCCGGCGCTGTTCGAACCCGCTTCATGGGCTTTCGCAATCGATCGGGATCTTCGTGAATGTCTTTTAACGCGACGGCCTTCGGACACACATGCCCGCGGCTCAACGGGTCATCCTGATCTCCGCGAATATCGACAACCGTGTTGTCCTGCGTTTGGATGACGAGACCACACATGGCCTCGCACAAGTGACAGACACGATGATGAGTCTGGGTAGGCAATTCACTCATAGTGTGCTCGCTCAGATCAGGTATTTGGCCCGCTTCAAAGAACGCGTTTCAGGCCAGTCAGGGGTGCCAGCATCCTAGCACTTCGTCCTGTGGCGGTCCGCTCCATTGAGCAGCCGTCAGGAAAACTTGGGCGCACGGCCCTCCATAAAAGAGACAACCGCCTCCATTTGATTGGCCTTGCCGATGATTTGGGTTTGCTCCTCAGATTCAGTGAGCAGCAAATCCTCATCAGTGCTGTCTGCCAGCGCATTGGACAGCCGCTTAGCGGCGCGGATGGCTTCAGGATTCTTGCCTGCTATCTCTTCCGCCAGGGCCATCGCGCGCGCGAGGGGATCTTCGGCAGTTTCGGTAGCAAACCCGAGTTCACAGGCCTCAAGTCCTGAAAACTCAGCGTTGGTGTACACCAATTTGCGCAGCACATCATCGCGGACATTGCCCCGCCACAGCGGATAACCCGCCATATCGGGCACCAATCCCCAGCGCATCTCCATCACGGCACAGCGCGTCTCCGGGTGGATAATGCGAATATCGGCCCCGGACATAATGTTGAGACCACCCCCCAGTGCGACGCCATGAGCAGCCGCGATAACGGGCATGGGCAAGGTCCGCCACCCCCAGGCCACTTGTTGCGGTACGTTGGCCAACCCATGGGTGCGCGGCATCAAATCCATGGGCTCTTTGTCTTCAGCAAAGTTAGACAGGTCCAAGCCCGCACAGAAAGCCCTGCCCTCGCCAGAGACCACCACAGCGCGCACATCGGACTCTGCTTTGAGCGCATCGATCGCCTCGCAGATCGCCTCAAACATCGCGGTATCTAATGCATTCATCTTGTCTGCGCGGGTGAGCGTGACCCGCGCAATGTGCGCTGAGATGTTGATTGAGACTCTATCCGACATGAGGCTTTCCTCGATTTCATGTGTTCTTGGGTGGCCGACTTTATCTTCAGTGGCCATATTGAGACGCTGTCTCCACTGATCGTTGCGGGGAATCCGCCAACCGGGCCAGAGTAATGGTAAAGCACCTTTAAAGGGGATGGCAGGCTGATTCACCCCCCTGCCGAGATTGTTGCGTTGTCGCACGTATGTACCAGACAATCCTGGCAACCTTCTGTTTTTATGAACGGATACGAACGAGACGCACCGTAAGGAAAACACCATGATCAAAACGATAAAAATACTCGCCGCGGGGCTGCTCGCGCTGTGCACCCTCGCCGCTACGCCAATGACGCACGCTGATTCGGATCATGAGGAGATCCTCGCGCTATATCAGGGCTGGATCCGCGCGGTCGAGGGAAGTGATATCGACGGCTACGTGAACGGGCTCCATCCCAATGTTAGCCTGCGGCCGCCCGGTGTCCCGGGCCTTGATGGCCGGGAAAATTATCGGGTGTTTCTGGGCCCGGTTTTTGAAACTGCTCGCTATGAGATCACAGTGGATGTGCCTCACAGCATCACCATGATGGGCGACGCCGCAGTGGTCGAGTACGACTACACCATCAAGCGCATTGTGGACGCCAGCGCCGCGGCCGATCTACCCGAGGGTGCATTGGAAGGCGAGTCGACGACCAGCCATTACATTGATGTGGTCGCAAAAGACGACACCGGCGCATGGAAAATTCGTCTGCATAGCTGGTCAATGAGGCTATGACGGGCTCGACCAATACAAATGGTCGCGCCCTGATCACCGGCGCATCAGCCGGTCTGGGAGCAGAATTCGCGCGACAGCTGGCGGCTCGGGGGAGCAGCCTGGTGCTCGTCGCGCGACGTGAGGAACGCCTGCGCGAGCTGGCAGACAACTCAGTGAGGAATTTGGCGTGCAGGCCGATGTGATTGTTGCCGATCTCGCAGATCCGGTGGCGCCGCAGGGCATTGCCGACACCTGCGCCCAAAATGGTTGGAGCATTGAGTGGCTCATCAATAACGCCGGTATTGCCGGACCCGATCTGTTGAAAGACCGCAGTTGGGAAGATCAGCAGACGTTCTTCCAGCTCATGATGCTGTCGGTAGCCGACTTGTGTCACCGGTTGCTGCCACCCATGGTGGAGAGAGGCTTTGGCAGAGTGATCAACGTGGCCTCAGTCGCGGCGCGGGTGCCCCGCTCCGGCGGCTGCAACTACGGTCCGGCTAAGGCCTATTTGGTCGCGTTCTCCGAGCTCCTGAATCTGACCGTCGCCTCACAAGGCGTTCACGTCTCGGCGCTGTGCCCGGGATTTACCCATACCGATTTCCATGAAACTGCTGGTCTCATGGAGATGAAGAACAATATGGCAAAGTGGCTATGGTATGACGCGGATGTGGTCGTGCGAGACGCCATAAAAGGTGTCGAAGCGGGAAAACCGGTTGTTGTATCGGGGCGCCTCTATCGATGGCTGGACCCCATCTTTCAGTCAGTCTGGACACGACGATTCCTTCGCTTTAAAGCGAGGCCCGAAAACAACACCTAAGGTTTTCGAGAGCCACCCAATGACCACCCGGAGGCGACGATGGCTTTTTTAAAACGACGGGACATCATTGCGGCGACCCTGTCCGTCCCGTTTTGGCGGACAGGCACTTCAAGAGCAGATCCATCGCTTAACTATGACGTGATTGTGATCGGTGGTGGGACGGCGGGGATACCGTGCGCCCTGTTCGCGGCGATGGGTGGTGCGAGGGTTTTGCTGATCGAAAAAAGCCCGGCCCTCGGAGGAACGCTGTTCTGGTCCACCGGACAGATTGCCGGCGCAGGGACCGTCTTTCAGCGCAAGCTAGGTATTGCCGACACGCCGGATCAGCACTTCGACGACTGTATGCGAATCAATGAGCATACAGCCGACCCAGCACTGACCAGGCTGACCGTCGACAACGCGGGGGACACCATCAACTGGCTTGCGGAACACGGCTTCAAAGTCATGCCGGGCCACCCCGTCACGGGCATCGGCCATGACCATTTCCAAACGCGACGCTACCAGCAAGGCGTGGACAGCGGCCTGTCGATACTCCATGCATTTCTGCCATCGCTTGAGGCGCACATCAAGAACGAAAACATCACCTTGCTCACAGGCACCGCAGTAGAGGGCCTGATTCAAAATAATCGAGGCGATGTTGTCGGGGTGACAGCGAGTACCTCCGCGGGCATCCAGGATTTGCAGGGACGCAACACCGTGCTCGCCTCTGGAGGTTGCGCGGCCAACCCCAGACTATTTCAGGAGCTACATGGTGTTCCTCTGTATGCGCAAACAGCCTATCCCACTTCTCAGGGTGATGGTCTGTTACTCGGCATGTCAGCGGGCGGTGCCATTGTCGGCGGAGAGAAATACGCAAGCTTGCCGGGACTGGTACCCGACGCGTTCAGGTTTCCCGCTCAAATGTACGCATGGGCACCATTGAATCCCGCAATCCGAAAACCGTGGGAAATTCTGGTCAACTCACGCGGAGAGCGATTTATCAGGGAGGACCACCCTAGCGTTCATCAGATAGAGAGAGCAATTCACAAACAGCCCGGACACCGTCACTGGGCTGTCTTCGATTCAACCATGCTGGAAAAATCTGACCCGATCATTCCGGACTGGACCCGGGAGCGGCTCGCCACCGAGCATCAGCAACATCCGATGTTTTTAAGTGCCTCCAGTTTAACCGAGCTCGCATTCAGAGCCGGGCTTAATGCCGCAGGACTGACGCGTAGCGTCGCCGACTACAATCGGCGGCTCCATAGTGGAATTGAAGACAGTTTCGGCCGAATCCAGCGGCCCGCGCCACTTTCTACGCCGCCGTTTTACGCTATCGCGATGCAAGGCTGGACACTCGTGTCATTCGCCGGGCTCAAAGTCAACGCGGAGCTTCAGGTGATCAATGTCGAACACCGCGCCATCCCCAACCTCTATGCAATTGGGGAGGTGATTGGCGCAGGTGCTACCTCGGGAGCGGCGTACACCAACGGCATGCTGGTCACGCCTGCCATTACATTTGGTCGGTTGCTGGGTTCGAAATTAGCCACCCAAGGCTAGCCTGCTGCCTGGCATAAATACGTGCGGAAGGCGATGAGATCTCGCTCTATTTAGCAATAGGTGACAGCCCTCCTCCGACGATTGAACAGCACTTTTTAGCTTGTTAGGTTGCCGAGAGGTTCATTCAAGGAGATCCCATGAAAATCAAAGGTTTTTCTACCCCGAAGTCGCTGAAATCGCCGACGGAGTGGTCTATGCCCGGTATTATTTGGAAGGCATTATGGGTGACGCAACAGAGCAGTACCCCTACCGCGCGCGGGTGACCAACGTATGGACTCCTGAAAATGATGGCGAATGGCGAATCAAAGCCATGCATTTTTCCAGTGCGGGCTATGGCGGCACGCACCGCACACAGACCACTGACTTTGAGGACTGAGTACCCCCACGAAAACTGATGGAGCGGTCCTGAAACGGGCCGCTTTTACTCCCAAAGTCCGGTACATTACCGGCCCTATGAATATCCCCCCCGCCAGACCCGCATTGCGAGGCGCTCTCGACGCACTCCCGCTGTTCATTCCTGCGTTGCCTTTTGCTTTTGTATTTGGCGTCGTCGTGGCAGAAGCCGGTATTCCGCAGTGGCTGGGCTGGTCGTCATCTCCCATTATTTTTGGGGGTGCAATTCAGGTCACCTTATTTACCCTGATCGGCGAGGGAGCATCGGTTGCGGCTGCCGTCAGCGCAGCGCTTATCGTTGGCGCGCGTCACATGCTCTATTCCGTCACACTGGCGCCGCACTTCCAGAATCAACCAGTCTGGTTCCGCTGGGTTGGCGCCTACGTTCTCATCGATCAGGTGTTTGTACTGAGTCAGATTAAGCCCATCGATGAGCCCAACGCCTTCAGACGTTATTTTCTCGCTGCTGGGTTCACTTTCTGGACCCTATGGATGATATGTACCGCGCTGGGGGTCGTCCTGGGGCCGGTCATACCCACCGACTGGGGCGTAGAATTTGCCGCACCCGTGCTGTTCGTCAGTCTGATGATGGCCGCCAGCAACCGCAGAGACAAACTCGCCGCTGCCGCAATGGCCATGGGTCTCACCTACTTCCTCGCCGCCCTGCCCAACCGGACAGGGATTCTGGTCGCGGTAATCGTGAGCGTCTGCATCATGTTAATCGCCAACCGAGAGGAATCGGCATGATTGCACTGGCGATCATCCTGACGGGCATCGGCTCTTACGCCATGCGCGCGTTTTTTATTTTCGCCCTTGCGCGCTATACCTTCCCGCCCACCTTACTGAGAGCGTTGGAATATGTGGCGCCGACCGTCATGGCAGCGCTGGTCATTTCTATGCTGACCACACCAGAAGGTGAATTGGCCGCCGGTTTACCCGAATTACTTGGCCTGATCAGCACCGCAATCGCCGCTAAGACAACCGGTAATCATATTCTGGCCCTGGTGGCTGGTATGAGCGTCTTTTGGTTCACAGGCTGGCTAATGTGAATCCGGCTCAAAAGCACCTGTCCAACCTCCGGTTTCGATGCTAATAATAGGACTCCGATCAATGTATCGGGATCGCTCACAATAAGACCACGGGGGTCCACAATGTTAAGACAGCTATCTATTCTCTCTTTGTTGCTGTGCTTCAGCGTTTTTGCACGCGCAGAGATCTGGAAAGACTATTCATTAAGTGAAGAGGTGATTGAACATACTGTTATCGCCGTCCAAAGCAACTATCTCGACGAGTACCTAGTCCGACTCGAGCGCACCTGGGTACGCAGTATGGAAGTGCAAAAGGAACTGGGGTACGTCAATGACTACGAAGTGCTTGTCTCATCAGCGGCCGACACGCCCAACGTCTGGCTGAACGTCGAATATGCCAATATGGCGGCTTATCAGCCCAGTGAAGAGAAGTGGAACAAAGTGAACGAGGTGCTTGCCGAGCGTTATGCCGATGACGAGGACGAGCTGGATGCTATCGCGAAAGGCTATGAAGAAATCCGCAAGATGATTGACCATCAGATCGTGCACAAGGTGACGTATAAATAAGTCGACTCACGATCGCACTCATGACTGCCCGGTCAGGTCACTCGGCCGGGCAGCCCCTAAAAAGCGCGTGAACGGCGCGCTTACGGTAAGGCCCGTTCACAGCAGTTGACTCAGCGTCAAACAGATTCATTCATCAACGCGCCGGACCAAGACACTGTCACACTATCCACCCAAGGTCGCCGCTGCCGTCGTCATTGCCAATATGATCGGCACTGGGGTTTTTACCAGCCTCGGTTTTCAACTCGTGGACATCCAATCTGCGCCGGCGATCATGATGCTGTGGCTGATCGGCGGACTCTCGGCGCTCTGCGGTGCGTTAAGCTATGCGGAGCTGGGTGCAGCCCTCCCTCGCTCGGGTGGCGAGTACCACTTCCTCACTGAGATTTATCATCCCTGTGCCGGCTTTATCTCGGGCTGGGTGTCAGCAACCGTAGGCTTTGCTGCGCCCACTGCCCTGGCCGCATTGACCTTTGGCAGCTACCTCAATTCCAGCGGAGTCAACATCGATCCAGTCTGGCTGGCAACCGTCGCTATTCTCGCGCTCACAGCTGCGCACTGCAGCACCCATCGCCATAGCGGTGATACACAGACGCTTTTTACCTTGCTCAAGCTGCTACTGATTTTGGCCTTTTCACTCGCCGCACTGACTTTCAGCCCATTGGAGCGAAAGGCCGATTTCATCTGGAACACACAGACTATGGCACTGATGGGCAGCGGCGCTTTCGCCGTCTCGTTAATTTATGTCAACTACGCCTATTCGGGCTGGAACGCGGCGACATATATCAGTGGCGAGCTTGCGTCGCCTCAAAATAGCCTCCCTTGGGTCTTGGGTATCAGTACTGCTGTGGTAGCGGCGCTTTACTGCCTGCTGAATTTCGTTTTTCTGTCCGTTGCGCCGATGGAGGCGATGGCGGGAAAAGTCGAGGTGGGTGTCATCGCTGCGGAGTTTGCCTTCGGCACGACGATTGGCAGTGCAATGGGCTTGCTTCTCGCATTGCTTCTGATTTCGACCATCAGCGCCATGATCCTTGCTGGCCCACGCGTACTACACCGGATTGGGCAAGACTACCCCCGATTTGCGCCGCTGGCGCGCGAGAACGGAGATGGCATCCCGGTCACCGCCATCATGCTGCAATCGGGCACCGCCCTACTGTTCCTGTGGACCGCCTCCTTCGAACAGATTTTGGTGTTTTCCGGCGCGACGATGGCCCTAAACACCTTTGCCACCGTGCTGGGTTTATTTATTTTGCGGTGGCGCCAACCCCAGCTGCCACGCCCCTTCCGCGTCACGCTGTACCCCTTCACACCGTTGATTTTCCTCGGGATCACTGGGTGGACGCTCACATATGTTGTGTTGCAGCGCCCAATCGAAGCGCTGATTTCAACCGCCGTCATTACCAGCGGTGGCCTGTTCTATCTGTTCGTCAAACCTAAAACTCAGCCAAAATCGTGACAGAAGCGCCACCGTGTTGCGTGAGTGCAACACCAGGTTTCATAAAAGCTTCATCACGGCGCATTTTCTTTTTGATAGCGTCTTGAGTGTGCGAGTACCTGTTTGCCACGAGGGAAAACGCGAGTCCACTCAATCACCTGGGGAAAAATAATGAAACAGTATAGACCCGTATGGCTAGCAGCCATGCTTCTGGCAGTCTTCGCCAATCCAGCCGCTCTGGCGGACGATCACATGATTGACAACATCAACGTGCAACAGCCGTTCAATATCCAAGCCAACTTGTGCAAGTTAAATGCTGGCGTCGACCTTGACGATTATCAGGAAATGATCGACGACTACTTTGAATGGGCCAAGGAAAATGACGTCGACCCGGTTTTCGTTCGCCAGTTCCCACTGTTTTCTCATCAAAATCTGTCGCGGCCATGGCCATATGATTTTGTCGAGTTTTTAGTCAGTGACTACCAACGCTGGGGCAAAGCTTGGGACCTCTGGCTGACATCCCAAGATGGCATGGCGCTTAACGAGCGTTGGCAGTCCCTTGCGATGTGTCACGTGAAGCAAGCACACGCCTTCATGCTCTACGCAGACCAGGAACAGATGGCCACAGACGATGAGCGCTACGTCACCTGGAACTGGTGTACGCGCAAAGAGGGCGTCACATTCGAAGAAATCTCAGCCAAGCACGCTGAATACGCCATGGATATGCAAGAAGACTCAGGCGGCATCATTGGGTGGCTCGTCATGCTGCCCCACACGGGCGGAGCCGATGCCGCGGGTGAATTCGCGCATGTTGCCATCTATCCCGATATGGAGTCTTTCATGGCACGACGCTCCATGCAGGCTAATGGTGGCTGGAAGGTCACCCGCGATTATTTCAATCTGTATGCGGACTGCACCGGCGAGATGCTAAACACTGAAGCGGTGCTGCACCGACCCTGATTGAGTCACTGCGGCTGGAAAGACGTCGGGGTATTAGCTTCAACCTTGGCGTCCCCAACAATGTGAGGGCTCGAGCACATGCTCCAGCCCTTCTTCTCAGTCTTCTCCGACTCAACCTCACCGCAGGCCAAACGCAGCCAGCGCCAGCAAAAACAGGCAGGCCGCTCCCGCAAGCGTGACGTAACCCAGTACCCACGAGCGCTCAAAGCCCTGACCAACGAAGAACGTACGCGTCCAGACAGCGTCGGAAGCGGCGACCCACCCGGCTCCGGGCCGACTGCTGAGCACCCCGATAGCGACTGCGACTAAAAATCCGCTGACGTTCCACCACAGCCAAGAGACCGCAGGAGCACCCAGCCACAGCAGAAGATTGCTGATAAATCCTGCTGCAAAACCGATCCTGGCGCCCTGCCCCGTCACATTTTGCGTCAATAAGCCCATCACAAAAATCGCCAGTAGCGGCCCGTTGATCAGAGAACCCAGCTTGTTCACCGCAACCAATACCGTGCTCGCGATGTCATCTACCCAGAAGGCCAGCACAACGGCTAAAACACCCCAAAGCGCTGTGAGCCACTTACTCCAGGCAATCTCGACGCGGTCCGAGGTCATCGATACCAAACCACAGCGCTTAACGAAATCCTCCATCGTGACTGCAGACAGGCTGTTGATCACTGAATCCAGCGACGACATCGCCGCTGCTAGGACGCCCACGATGGCTATCCCCTTTAACCCGTCGGGTAACTCCATGAGGAACAACATTGGCAAGGCCATGTTGTAGTTGGGCTGGCCGTCCGTGACAGGTAGCGAACTCACGAACTCGGTATGCGTCTCAGCGTAGACCGCAATGCCGACGCCTATCAGACAGTAAAGCAGGACAAGCGGAAAACGCAGTAATCCGTTCAATAACAGAATGGTTTGACCGTCTGCTTGGCTCTTGGCGCAGAGCTGTCTCTGCACCTGGCTTTGATCACAACCGTAGTAGGAGACATAGAGAAAAAAGCCGCCGATCAGCATTGGCCAGAAGGCGAAGTCGTGACCGTCACCCAGACCGTGATGAGAAAAGTCGAGCGCAGCGAGCCTCTCTCTTGAGACACTTCCCAACATGGCATCGAGGCCGCCGGCATCGCCCGTGAGCGACCAGAGCAGGTATCCGAGCACACTCACGAGAATTGCCATTTGCAAAACATCGCTCCAGATCACCGCCCGGATGCCACCAAGCACGTCATAGAGCACGGTAAATGCGCCGAATATCAGCACAGAAAACAGAAAACCGATGCCGGTGATGAGATCAATCATCGCCGAAACACCGTAAATCGTGACGGCCGCCGCCAGTAACCTCAGTATTTGAAAAACGCCACTTAGAAAAAGTCGGGTTTTCAGGTCAAAGCGTCGCTCCAGATATTCATAGACCGACACCAGCTGAAGCCGCTGGAACATCGGGATCACAAATACCATGGTAAAGATCATCGCCAGCGGGACCGCCAGCTCGTACTGCAACCAGACCAGCCCGCCACCGGCAACGAACGCCACGAAGGCCGGCGCACCTAGAATACTATTGGTAGAACATTGGGTGGCAAGGACTGACAGCGCGATACTGAAAGGCCGCTCGCTGCGGCCCGCTACGAAATAATCATCGCCAGACTGCTGGCGCCTCGAGAGAAACCCGCCCAGCGCGAGTAACAGGAACAGATAAATTCCAATCACCCACCAATCTAACGTCGCCAGCAAACCGCTCTCCCGCTTGTCCGGGCGCCGAATGGCACCGCTCGGGTTTCGTTAATGACGGGAGCGCGGCTGGTTCAATCAGAAGGCGAAGTCGCCCTCCACGGTCGTGAGCCCCAGCGCATCCCAGTCGAGCATTCCCCCACGATAGTAGTGGATTTTCTCAGCAGGGAAGCCATCACGAATCATCGCCCTCATCGCGGTAGGGCTCTGCGGGCAGACCGGACCATTGCAGAAGCCGACCACGTTCGCCGCGTTGCTGCAGTCCCATCCCGCGTCACTCTTGCTGCAACCCAGTTCATCCATTCGCATGGCGACTTCGGTGTACGGAATATTCACGGAGCCTGGAATGGTGGCATCCAGAAACCATTCCTCGGTGCGCATATCGACCAGTATGGTGTTGGGATCACCGATGGCATTGAGCACCTCGATTTCCGTTACTGGAACAATACCGGGCTCGGGCACTAACGGCTGTAACCAGCCTTTATTTTTCGCGCACGGGGTCATCTGGCGCGTGATCGTAATGGCCTCGCCCGAGGGCAACGTGGTCACAAAGCTTTTGTCTTCTCCAATAATGCGGAGATCTTCCGCTGATACACCCTGCACCATCAGCATGAGGGCTATCGCATAAAAAAGCGCCATGCGCTGGAATAAGCTTTTCATATCGGTCTCTCCCTTTTACTTTTTATTTTTATATCTTGTTCTCATGTTCTCGGTCGATGTCGCGCCAACGAATCTGAGGGCGCCTTATACAAAACATCATCCTTGGTGAGCGCAGATCATCGCAGGCGATGCCTCATTGCGGCATAGACTGCGCTGCGACGTTCAGCAGCTTGATCTTGCCGCCCTCAAGCAATACGTCCACGGTCTCGTAGGTCCTGCGCTCAGCACCATCAGGGTCTGTGGTGGTGACAACATTACCCGTCGCCAACCATTGTTCCATCTTGCCCTCGGCATTTTCGCCATCGTTGGCAATCACCCACCAGACTTGCCACTGCGGACTCTCTGCGGCAATCCATTTTTCCAAGAATGCCGTGTGCGCGGCTGAGCCCTCGACGACCTCACCCGAGGCCGCAATGCCTTTGAAGTCATCGGCATTCATTGCAGCGATTTTGTCAAAGTCCCGATCATTGTGTGCCTGAATGTAGTCCACCCAAATCTGCACGCTGGCTGTATCACCGGCGCGGAGTGATTTGGATGATCCATCATCAAAGAACTGCGTCCCGATGCCGTCCGCACCCGACGCATGTGCCATCATAAATCCCGCGTCGTCGTAAACTTGGAACTCCGTGTAGACGCCGTCAGTGATGACCACTTTGTGGATCGAATCACTGGTTTGTCCGCCGGTCGTCATCTTGGTTTCGACGAAAACGACATTGCCCGAGGCGTGAAAGGCCACAGGCTCGACCTTGAAGTCCGGCCACAGTGCGCCGATTGGTGCAAACACTTCCTCGATCACCTGCTCAGGCCCGTAGTAGACGCCGGCGTAAGGAAAACCTTTTGGCATAGTCCATTTGGCATCGGCGGCCTGTGTTTTGGCCCAGGCATCCATATCCCCGGTGGCAAACGCATCATAGCCCGCCTTGGCCGCGGCAATCGTTGCGGCGTCATCACTGGATTCCGGCTGACACGCTGAAAGCAGCATTGCCCCAGTCGCGATAAGAAGTGTTCGAATGATCATGTTGAGCCCCCCTGTTATTTGACCCCTAACCTATGCCTATATGCCGCGTTTTTCAAACCCACTGGCACGGTGGCCCTCGCCTTTCGCACCTCCGCCGATTAGTCTGACGGCACCCGAAATGCTGAAAACCCCCATACAACACAAGTAGAGAGAACTCATGACATTCAGCACACGACGACTATTTTCGCTCTATTTCCTGCTACTGAGCCTGCACGTCGCGGCCGAAGTACCCACTGACGACACGGTAATGGTGCTGTTCGAAGCCGACATTACAGAGGGTGCCCTCAGTGAGGTTAGAGAGTTAATGGCGCGGATGGTCGCGTTCAATGAGCCAGATGAACCCGAGACACTGGTCTATCGGGCATTTATCAGCGAGGAGGGCAAACGGATTACGTTTATGGAGACTTACTCTAATACGGAGGCGATGCTGTTCCATGACGAACGCTTTACTCAACACTTTGCCGATGATCTGTTCCGGCTGACCACAAATCATCGCCTCGCCACATACGGGGCAGTGTCGGAACAATACAAAGCCTTCGCGACTGCAAGCGGTTTCACCGTGGAGTACAGCGACTTGATCGGTGGCTTCAGCCGATAGTCGCGCTCCTGCCGCAACGAACTAGGCTTGATTAAGCCGCACGTCGAACGCGATGACGTGCCGGAGCTCGGTACTCTTAAGCGGGTGCACAAAGTGCATGTAGTAAGGCGGAAATAAAATGAGCTGACCGGTTTCAGGTCGATGCAAACGACCCGAAGGTTGGTTGCCAATGCTCACCGCATTCAGGTTGGGGTTAATGAACTCAAGGCAACCCTCGGGCTCCGGCGATTCCGGCACAGCTACGTAATAAACCCCGGAAATCAGCGTGTACTCTTTGGGGTGGAAATGCGGGGCCTGCCAATCCCCCGGCCCCAGAGAGACCGCCCAACTGCTAATCGACACCGGCGTCATGAAGGGATCGCAGTCCAAAACCTGCGATAAATAACTTTCGATGGCAGGCCAGACGATCTGCCCCTTGAGTGCGCGAAGGGCCTCGTCGTCTCGATCCAGAAAGTCCGCACCGGGCGCGCTCTGGAATCCGCCTTGCGTGGTATTACTAGACAAAGACGCCGCATTCGATTCCGCACTCGCTACCTCCATGATTAGTGCAGCCAGGGCATCGTTGAGCGCTTCAATTCCACCGTGCTGCCGGACGAGCACAGGCGTTGGAAAATGCTGTTCCAGGGTTTCGTCAATATTCATATCGCGCTCGAACCGTCGCCACAGTGCACCACCACACCCATCATAGGAAACATCACGCTGCGGCCGCCAGCGCGGTCCCTGCGATCGTGATCCGATGCATGAGACGCCGCTCGCCGTGGTAATCATTTTCAGCGAGGTGCCAGGTCAGACGGTTATCCCAGATCGCCACCGAACCAGATTTCCATGAGAACCGGCACTGAAACTCAGGCTGCTGAGCGTGTTCATAGAGCGTGTGGAGCAGCGCAAACGCCGCCTCAGGCTCCATGCCCTCAATGCCCACCGTGTGGCCGGGATTGACGTACAGGATCTCTGCCCCGGTCTGTGGATGCTGGATCAACACAGGGTGCACCGCGCACCCAATTCCTTCAGAGCCCCGAAGGAGAGGCGCCAAATCCGTCGCGGCGTAGTAACCATCCTCTCCATAAATATGCTCATTGGAGTGAATAGCGCTTAAACCCCGCAGTTGCTTTTTCAGCTCAGCGGGCAGCGCGGCACATGAGGCCTGCGCATTGGTAAACAGTGTGTCGCCCCCCGTCTCAGGTAGCTCGCGAGCAACCAAAATGGAACCCAAGGCCGGGTCGGGATCATAAGAGTGGTCAGTATGCCAGCCACCCCCGATATTCATCGTTTGATCGGGTTCTTTGCGGACTTCGGCGATTTCCGGATAGCCAGGCACAACGCCAAAAAACTTGTTCACCACAATTTCGCCGAACCGTTTGGCAAAACCCAGATGCGCCTCTTCACTCAGCACCTGATCACGGAAAAACAGCACGCCTCGTTGAAACAGGAGTTCGCGCAAGGCCTTAACATCGTCGGGCGAGGTCTGCGCCAGCTGTAACCCATGAACCACCGATCCACACTGAGCTGTGCAATGCTCTATCTGCATATCAGTACTGGCCACTCCACGTCAGCGATTCTCCTGTCTCTCGCTCTTTGATAGTGAGAATGGAGATGCCGTGTTGCGCTCGCAATGCCGCCACGGGTTGATCCAGCCACTCCTCTGGAAACTGGAATGGCCACTTTTTACTCATGCGCCGGGTGCGCCGAATAATTCGCCACTTGAGGCCAAGGCATTTCCAATACAACCTGGGAAACAAAAGCCAGCCCTTCTCAGAGATCAAAGCACGATAGAGCGCTTTGATATCAGGCAACTGGGCGTAGCCACGGAGATAACGCCACTCGTAGCGACACCCGAACAGCAGCCAAGTGTCCAAACCCGCCTCCTGCTCTAGTGACGTGTCCATGCCGAACATCACGTGGGTGACGTCGTGCTCAAGAATGAGTCGGGAGCTCGCTCTATCGACCATCGCTTTTCGGCCAATCGCCGCGAGGTAGCGATGATACTCGGCCAAGCCTTGGCGTAGCGTGAGCTCGCAATTTTGCTGTTGATAACGCAAGTCCATCAGTCGGACCTCAGTTCTTTATCCAGACCGGGTTAGGCCCAGAGATTGTTACGCTAACGGCTCCCAGCAATGCCCAGAAGCAGCGACTGGGTGGGGGACAAACCTGCTGAATTGGCCCAACCTTCAACAGACGCTCAGTCGACTTTCGTTAAAAGCGCCGAGTTTTCCGTTAACTCACCGTTAAGCATGATGGTGTTGGTAAAGAGCATAGAGTCACCATCATCGCCTTGCATGGTCCACTTCATCGAGGTTACGAAACTCTCGTGCTCAGCATGAAGATCATTGGCTGATTCATCGAGCGCCAACGCCAACTGGGTGTCAGACACGCTGCTGACACTGAAGACAGGCTGAGTACCCAGCGCGCAGTAATGCTTCACCACTAGCTCGCCATCGTTATCGCTATAGGTGGTGAGCATTTCCACCCCGTCCTCAACCAGCGTCTCGGTGATCGTGTTACCCCCAGAGGTGAGCCGCCATTCGTAGGATACGTCGATAACTTTACCTGTCAGGCCCTGGGTCATCTTCCCTTCCCATTTCCCCAGCTTTTTTTCGACCTGCTGAAACGCCGCGCTGCTCTGCACAGCGGGCATCGTCACATCACCAATCACAACCGGTTCGTCTGCGGCGTAGCGCGGACACCGCAAACAGGACTCCTGCGGTCAAACTCATACAAATCTTTTTCATCACTCTCTCCAACGTTAGTGCTACGAAATTGGCTCTGTTGAAATTAAATCAACGCGTTTGTAAAAGATAGGATCTTTGCAGCCCTACCCAAGTCAGCGTCACCTCCAACAAAGCGCTCTAAGACACTACAGCGGCTGATAGTCGACTCCGTTATCGGTCATCACGCGGGCAATAAATGCCTCCCATGTGACGTTGGGCACCCATATCGAATGCATGAGAGACATCGCTGTATCCACATCGGCTCCTCCGTACAAGACCTGGTAAAGAAAACCAAACACGGAAGCTCTGAAGTTCACCTCGCAGTGCACCAACGTCCTACCGCTACCTTGCGTTTGCATGACCGCCGCGAAGGTGTTGAAGTCCGACAACTTGGGTGATTCCCATTCGACCGGGATATGAATGAATTGGAGCCCCAGCTCTCTCACTATGAGGTCCTCGTGAGCGACTGCCTTGGGGTGATTGGTGAACGCCAAAAAAATGACCCGGTCATAGCCGGCCGCGGCAATTAGCGCAAAGTCTGCTTCAGCCGGTTGGCCAGAGGTCGTCAAGAGCGGACTGTAATCAATGCGATTCAGTAACCGCAGATCGGCACCATCATCAGCATTCGAAGCCTCAGCACAAACACATGTGAACGCCGCCCAAAGAGAGAGCATGGAGGTCAAAAAAAACGTTTTCATGTCGGAACCTTGTTAATGATCGACAAAAGGCTTGTGTCAGGCACTCGATCCCCCTCGAATCAATCCGATTGACTCGCAGGCCTCTCAGGCGGCGGGCCTGGCCCCATTACCGTCGGTCATACGACTTCCGCGCTAACGTCGCGACGCGATAAAAGCCGATAAACAATAACCCATGCTCACCGCCCGACTGGAATCCGATTTCCCATGAAGCCGCCTCATGGCGGGCTCTTCAACCGGAATACCATCATCCTATGTGATCGTAGACGGTTGAGTCATGCTACACCCGGCAAGGCGGTTCAGGTTTCGCGACATCCCAAAAGCCCAACGCTCACCAATGACAGCCCGCGTGAAAGAGAATGATGAAAGTCGATTAGCTCCAACGTGGCGCTGGCAACCGTTAAGAAAATCGACGACTATTCACAGGACGATCACAGGCGGTTGGTAGTTCCACCGCGGCCGCCGGTGGACCAGTAGAATTCCCAGCCTCATCCGGGATATCAGGGATTAGGGGAGCTATACGATGGATCAAACCGTTCTTTTTGCGACGGGCGGAATCATTTTTTTACTGGCCATCAATTGCTGGTTATTGTGGCATGGCTTGCGAGCAGTTGATGACCAGTTAAAAGTATTGCGCGAGACGCTGCAGTTAGAGATTCACGCCATACGCGACTTAATGGAAGAGACGGA
>JAYQLF010000009.1:0-169121 GCA_038143045.1 Halieaceae bacterium | reverse complement strand
TCGACGAGATCAATCTGGGAAAAGGCTTCAGTTTCAGTGCTCACGTACGCTAGGTGATACACGGGGTCACCAGAAGGCTGAGGGATATTACTGGGACTGGCGTGCTGTGACATGGGCGGGTGCCTTTGGCGCAATCTATGCGGTATCAACGTCTAGCCCCCAACCACGAGCTTGCTTGCCAGCCAGCGAATAGTCAAATAAAATTGACAAGTTATTAGTAAATAAAGTGGACATAACGTTGGACGCGCACCTCGCTGCGCTGTTCGAGGTCCCGATGAATGAGATGGGGGATGCCATGATGGAAGTACCTGCGTCTGATGCCGCAACGAACCTGACCACGCAGCAGGCGTTGGAGAGTAAGCCACTGGCGCCACGCTTCTACTGTACCGACTACGCGGCGATGGAGCACATTGACGTGACTCCGGTGCGTGCTGAGTGGGATCAGATGATGCGCGATTTCGAGCTCGACAAAAACCGGGGTCACTTCAAGCAGAATTATGAATATGACCCCAGTATCCTGGAATCTGATCCGGAGCTGAAAGAAGAATTTCTCGACCTGCTGGTATCGTCGATTACAGCAGAGTATTCAGGATGCGTCCTGTATCAGGAGATTGAAAAGAACGTTAGCAATCCCGATATCGCCAAGCTCATGCGTTACATGGCGCGGGATGAATCGCGTCATGCGGGCTTTATTAACAAGGCCCTCAACAAACTGGGTGTGGCGGTGGATCTGGGAGTGCTAAAGCGCGAGAAGGAATACACTTACTTCAAGCCCAAGTACATTTATTACGCGACCTATCTCTCCGAAAAGATTGGCTATGCGCGCTACATCACCATTTACCGTCATCTAGAGCGGCATCCCGAGAAGCGTTTCCACCCAATTTTTAAGTGGTTTCTGGAGTGGTGTAACGACGAGTTTGCCCACGGTGAGGCCTTCGCACTCATCATGCGCTCTGACCCCAAATTGCTGAGCGGTGTCAACAAGTTGTGGATCCGGTTCTTCTTGCTGGCGGTGTACTCCACCATGTATGTCAGGGACCACGCCCGACCCAAGCTCTACGAAGCTTTCGGCATGGATGTCACCGAGTTTGATTACACCGTGTTTGATATCACCACCGAGATTTCTCGGCAGGTCTTTCCGCTTACGTTGAACACCGATGATCCCCGCTTCCGCGCCGGCTTGGAAAAGATGCGGCAACTCCAGGTTGCTCGCGACGCCCTTGAGGGTCAGCGAGGACCTCTGGTGACGCTCAAAAAGTTGGGGTACATGGTGGGGTCAGGATTGACCTTTGCCCGGCTATTCCTGCTGCCTACCCAGTCTAATACCATGCCCGATCAGGTCAGGATGCAGCCGGCCTGGTAATCCATTAGCGGCAGCGTGTCGCTGACATCAGAGCATCGGGATGGCGGTGGAACCTGCTGCCGGGTTTGATGGCGGCGCGCGGCAGGGTTGTTCTCAGTCAGACGGGTCTGATACGTTGCGACGTCCTAGCCATCAATAAGGATTGCCCGTGTCTGTTATCGAAGTCCACGAAGAGGCGGGTGTCGCCCTCGTTACCCTGAATCGCCCCGATGCCAACAACGCGCTCAATCGTGAGTTATCCGAGGCGATTATTGCGACCTTTGGTGAGCTCGCCGCGTCGGAATCGGTCAGAGCGATTGTGCTCACCGGCGCAGGTCGGGTGTTCTGTGCCGGCGTTGATCTCAAAGCACTGACTGACGAGCCGGAGTTGTTATCGAGCGGACTCGGGTTGGGGCCCCAGTCGCCGATCGTGGTCGCCATGGAGCAGTGCCCGCAACCGATTATTGGCGCCGTCAACGGCGCGGCTGTCACGGGCGGGTTCGAGTTGGCACTGGCCTGTGATTTTCTGTTTGCCAGCGAGCAGGCCCGTTTCGCTGATACGCACGCCAGGGTGGGCATCCTGCCTGGCTGGGGCCTATCGCAAAAACTGTCGCGGCTCATTGGTATCAACCGCGCCCGGGAAATGAGTCTCACAGGCAACTTCATTGACGCGCATCGTGCCGAGGCCTGGGGTTTGGTAAACCGAGTCTGTAATGCCGACGAGTTGTTAACCGAAGCCTTGGCCAGTGCCGCGCAAATTGCCGAGGCCGATCCGAAGGCTGTCTTTGCACTGAAATCACTCATGAATGATGGCGCCAAAGCATCCCTTGGCGACGCGTTGGACATGGAAGGTGAGCGAGGCAACGCGTTTGCCAAGACTGTGGACTATAGTCAGATGGGCGCCCGCTTGGCCGCGCTAAGACAGCGCGCCGCCAAACAGTAAGTTGGCGATGTTCACCCTTCTCCCATCGGCGTTGTTAGTCACGGAGATCCGTTGGAACACGGTGGCATGATGTGGCTGATGGCTGGCGTCCTGTTATGGAGCGGCGCGCACCTGCTCAAGCGCCTGTTTCCAGAAGCGCGCGCCCAATTGGGCGCGGCAGGCAGACCACTGATGGCGCTGTTGCTGGTGGCGTCTGTTGCACTGATGATCACTGGCTACCGGCAGGCAGAGCCCGTCGTCTGGTGGGGCCGTCAGGCGCCATGGGTGGGTGTCAGCAATGTGCTTGTCTACCTGGGCTTTTACTGCATAGCAGGCTCATTGATTGGCGCACGGATCAAGGGTGTCGTGCGTCATCCTCAACTGACCGCCGTCAAGCTGTGGGCGGCTGCGCATCTCTTGGTCAACGGCGATCTGGCGTCAGCTACGCTGTTCGTTGGTCTACTGCTCTGGGCGGTGGCCGAGGTGGTCATCATCAATCGTCAGGATGGCAAGCCGCCGCTGGTTAAGCCACCTCACTCCCTTGCTAGAGAGGTTTTCTCAATCGCGGTGACGTTGGGTCTGTATGGTGCGGTTGCCACAGTGCATGGCATGCTGGGTTATCCAGTGCATGGGTAGACGGTGTCGATGACTGTAAGTACCCGTTTTCGATTGACGGACAAGGCGATCAGAAAGGCCCTTGATGCACTGTCGAGTCAGTCTGACGAGATCGCCAAAGCGCTGGCGCTGGTAGGGTATCCCGCATCGCGCCGGCGCGAACACTCCTTTGAATCGCTCGCCCGCATTGTGGTTGGGCAGCAGCTCTCAACGAAAGCAGCCGCAACGATCAGCCAGCGCACTGTTGACGCGTTGGGGGGAGAGTGGCTTCCTGAAGCGGTGCTCACTGCCGCTCCTGAGACACTGCGGGCTGCTGGCTTGTCCCAACAAAAGACGGGTTACCTACAGTCGCTGGCCGAGGCAGTGATTTCAGGATCTCTTGTCCTCGACGCACTGCCCCGGCAATCGGATGAGGAAGTGGAAGCCGCCATTACGGCTATCCGAGGATTTGGTCGCTGGTCTGCGCATATGTACATGATGTTCGCTCTGGGCCGCCCCGATATCTGGCCGAGTGGTGACCTTGCTGTGCGCGTGGGGTTCGGCCGAATGATGGGCTGGCCTGACCGCCCAACCGAACAGACGGTCATTGTGGAGGGTGCCGCTTTTGCACCACATCGCAGTGCCTTGGCATTGCTTTGCTGGCATTACTACAGCGAAGCGCCGTTATGAAATTTGACGATTGGGATCACCGCTGTATGGCGTTGGCGCTCGACGAAGCTCGGCGAGCTGCTGACCGAGGAGAGGTGCCGGTCGGTGCGGTGTTAACCCGTGGAACAGAGGTGTTGGCTCATTGTGGCAACGGTCAAATTGACCTCAACGACCCGACCGCACATGCCGAGATTCGCGCCCTCCGAGAGGCGGGTGTTCGTGAGGATAATTACCGGCTCCCCCAGACGACGCTGTATGTCACGCTCGAGCCCTGCACGATGTGCTGCGGCGCATTGGTACATGCTCGCGTGGCAAACCTTATATTCGCGACGAGAGAACCTCGTGCTGGAGCAGTGATCAGTACGGCGACTGCCCTCGATAACCCTGCTTTGAACCACATGGTTAGGTGGCGAGAGGGATTGCTATCGGACGATAGTGCAGTCTTGTTGCAACAATTTTTCCAACGGCGGCGCCCAGCGCGCTCCAGCGAAAAGCCGATGTCATAGGTTCCGCGCTAGACGACAGTGTTCAGAGATAACCAGTGTGAAAAGCGCGGCAGGGGGCACCGTTGACGTATCTGGCCCTGACCACACGTCCCTTTCCCATAAACCGCTATGCTGTGAGCGACGTTATAAAAATTGCCGCTGGGCATCCTACTTGGCACTCCAGAAGCGCTCTCGTAGCGCCAATTCAATCCCTGCCGGGCCTGTTGCCGGTTTCCGGTGACTGTCGGTCACAGCAGTCGCCATCTGTTGCCTAAAGAACCGGTGAGGCCGTCTCGTTGAGTCGCGGCGGGAGTAGGGTGTCCAGTTTGATCGGCGGTGAGATCCAACTGTTGGACAAATCTTGCAGAGCCAGCATGCCTTCGTAGTGGCGGATATTATCGACGTAGGTGACCGCGGTTGCCCCCTCCGCGAATCCGAATTTTGTCAGGGAAAAAAACTCCGGATTTTGTAGCTTTGGAAGTTGTGCGCGAACACTGAGCCACAGGTGCGGGTCGCCTCCAGAACGTTCTGTGATGACCCTGGCGTCCTCCAGATGACCCATGCCTATCGTGTAGGCGGCCAAAGCCATGGAGGTTCGATCTGGCTCCAAAATATCTGATGGCAAACGACGGAGTAGATCTTTGAAAAAGCGAGCTCCGCCGCGCAGGCTTTGTCGCACATCAGTTCTGTCGTCTACGCCCAGTTCCGCTGCGGTGGCTTGTGTCAGCATCATCATGCCGCGTACACCCGTGTGCGAGCGTGCGTTGGGATTCCAGTGGGACTCCTGATAGGCCATGGCCGCCAGCAAACGCCAGTCCATTTGATATTCGGCGGCGATCTCTTCAAGCAAGGACTGCCATTTGGGAAGATCATCGCGGATTTTTCGCTGAAAGGTGAGAGAGCCAACGCGAGTGACGTTGTTGTATCGATCAAAATGCTGCTGTTTGAGTTCGGTCAGGAAGCCTGATTTTGTCGCGCGCTCTATGAATTGATTCGCAGTTATCAGTGCGCTCTCGGCCTGCTCTGTTCGCGGTAAATACCAAACTACCGGCGTGACACGTCCTATTTCCATTGCTGCCACGACACGCGGAAACAGTGTTTGCTGCATGCTGAACTCTCTGGAGTCCACGATAGCGAGCTCAGCCTTGTCATGGGTGATCAGTTGCATGAGTTCCAAGGAGTCAGCCGCGTGGATCTCGCGCCATGATAGTTCGGGCAGTTCCTCCTTGAGAGCTGTCAGCAATTCAACGTGGACACTGCCCGCGACAACAATGATGTCTCGCGCGACAAGGTCATCCACAACTCTCGGACGGTTGCCGCCTGATTTGTAGACAAGCAGGGGTTGTTGCTCCATGTAGGCTGTCGAGGCCAAAAACTGCGCGTCTCTTGAGGGGCTTTGACTGAGACCGGCCGCGGCGATGTGCGCTTCGCCCGTCGCCAGCATCTTAAAGAGCTCCGGCAAGCTGAAGGCTACCTTTATCCGCAGCGACAGCCCTTGTTCCAGCGCGAACTGCTTGACTAGCGCGTAATCAAAACCGGAGGCGCGATCACCGTCAAAGTAGTAGGTCGTGGGAGTATTCCGCGTCACGACAACCAGCTCATCCGCTGTTTCGAGTGGCGCCAATTCCGTCGTGTCAGTACAACCAAGCTGAAACACAAGGAGTCCGCCGAGTAGCGGGGCGAGCAGAAAACCTGTGGCACGCTGCGTCATGCTCCGATTGTAGGTCGTCGCGCGCCGGGGCGATACCGCGGTCGTCACCAGTGTGCGCTGAGAAGCGCTCTTTTTTACGCAGTTTTCGTGTCAAGCATTCATGCTGCACAGTCGGCGCGGTATACTGCGCTGGCGCTTACTTCAGGAACTCCAGATGCTTGTCCTGCCGGGCTCTTCCGCTCTGTCTGACGCCCGTTTTGAATTGCTTGCGGCAGAGATTTCTGCGGTCAATCCGGCTTATCGGCTCCGCGAAGTGCTTTTTGCTTACGCCGTTGACCTAAAGGCGTCTGCAACGCTGGATGCCGAGCGTCTGGCGGCGTTGCTTCACCCCGGTACGGCAGCCGCGGTCGACCCCGACGCCTTGAATCGACGGGGCCTACGTATCGTCGCGCCGAGATTTGGCACCATCTCACCCTGGTCAAGCAAAGCCACCGACATAGCCCGAAATTGTGGTTTTGATGCCGTCAATCGCATTGAGCGCGTGGTGGTAGTGGGCATCGATGGAGCGCCCGATGCCCATCCTGACCCGGCGATAGACGCGCTGTTACACGATCGTATGGTCGAAACCGTCGTGGACTCTCTCGACGCGCTCGCCCCGTTGTTTGAGCGATCTGCTCCGCAAAGTTATGGCGAGGTCGACATTCTCGAAGAGGGTGCCGCAGCACTGGTCGCAGCCAATATAGAACTGGGTCTGGCGCTGGCTGATGACGAGATCGCCTATCTGGTCGAAGCCTTTATAGAGCTGGGTCGTAATCCACGCGACATCGAGTTGATGATGTTTGCGCAGGCTAATTCCGAGCACTGTCGGCATAAAATCTTCAACGCCAGCTGGGAAATCGACGATGCGCAACAGCCACATTCCCTGTTCGGCATGATCCGTCATACCAACGAAGTGGGTGGTGAAAACGTGTTGTCAGCGTACTCCGATAACGCGGCGGTGGTTGCGGGGCATACCGCAGGTCGCTTCTCACCCGATGTATCCGATCGCATCTGGCGTTTTCAGGATGAACCGATACATCTACTCATGAAGGTCGAGACGCACAATCACCCGACCGCTATTTCGCCTTTTGCCGGCGCCGGCACGGGGGCAGGAGGCGAGATTCGCGACGAGGGCGCGGTTGGTCGCGGTTCCAGACCCAAGGCGGGTCTGGTGGGTTTTACGGTGTCCCACCTGGAGATTCCGGAGCAACCGCGGCCCTGGGAATTGCAATACGGGAAGCCGGGACGAATTGTGTCGCCATTGCAAATCATGACCGATGGCCCTATCGGCGCGGCGGCTTTTAACAATGAGTTTGGGCGGCCCAATCTAGCGGGTTACTTCCGTTCCTTTGAAGCGGCGACAGACGGCGGTGTGCGCGGCTACCACAAGCCCATCATGATCGCCGGCGGCTTCGGCAACATCCGTGAAGACCATGTCGAAAAAGGTGACTACTCGGTGGGAGCGAAGCTCATCGTATTGGGCGGACCCGCGATGCTCATTGGCTTAGGTGGCGGTGCCGCCTCGTCCATGGCCAGTGGTGATAGCGCAGAGGATCTGGACTTTGCCTCGGTGCAGCGGCAGAACCCGGAGATCCAGCGCCGTTGCCAAGAGGTGATCGATCGCTGTTGGAGTCTGGGTGATCAGAACCCCATTGCCTTTATTCATGACGTCGGGGCCGGCGGCTTGAGCAATGCTTTGCCAGAGCTGGTGAAAGACGGCGGTCGGGGTGGGCGTTTCGAATTGCGCGATGTACCGAACGATGAACCCGGTATGACGCCGCTTGAGATCTGGTGCAATGAATCCCAGGAGCGGTATGTGCTGGCGGTCGAGCCCGAGTCATTGGCGCGCTTTGAAGCCATCTGCGAGCGCGAGCGCTGCCCTTATGCCGTGGTCGGCGAGGCGACCGATGCGCAGCATCTTTTGGTGAGTGATCGGGATTTTGGTAATGCCCCCGTCGATCTGCCGATGTCCGTCTTGTTCGGCAAGCCCCCGAAAATGCATCGCCGAGTGCGTCGTCATCCCTCGATCGCCGACGATTTTGATGCCAGCGCGGTGTCGGTGTCCGAGTCGCTCGAACGCGTTTTGACCTTCCCCGCTGTCGCCTCCAAAAGCTTTCTCATCACCATTGGCGACCGCAGCGTTACCGGTATGGTGTCCAGGGATCAGATGGTGGGCCCGTGGCAGGTGCCGGTCGCTGACTGTGCTATCACCACGGTCTCGCTGGATTCGCATTTGGGCGAAGCGATGTCGATGGGTGAGCGCACCCCGGTAGCATTGCTCGATGGCCCCGCTTCCGGGCGGTTGGCGGTTGCCGAGGCCATTACAAATATGCTCGCGGCGCCGGTTGCGGCGCTGAGTGATATCAAACTCTCTGCTAACTGGATGTGTGCCGCAGGTCACGAGGGTGATGACGCCGTGCTCTACGACACAGTAGAGGCGGTTGGCAGGGAGTTCTGTCCAGCTTTGGGTATTACGATTCCGGTGGGTAAGGATTCGATGTCCATGCGCACCGTGTGGGAAGGTCCAGAGGGTGATCGAGCTGTCACGGCGCCCGTGTCACTCATTGTGTCGGCCTTCGCGCCCTGCGGTGACGTTCGGCGCGCGCTAACGCCCACTTTGTCTGCTGATGAAGACACCGTGTTGCTGCTCGTGGATCTGGGCCGTGGTCAGGATCGAATGGGCGGCTCCGTGCTAGCGCAGGTTTGGCGGCAAATGGGGACCACCCCTCCAGACGTAGCACCGGAGGACGTCGTCGCGCTCTTCAATTTCATCGCCGCGCTCAAAGCGAAGGACTGCATTTTGGCCTACCACGATAGATCAGATGGTGGGCTGCTGGTGACGCTTCTGGAAATGGCATTTGCCGGCCGCTGCGGTCTCAACATTGATCTGGAAGTAACACCGGAGTGCGCCAATGCGCGTCTGTTCTCCGAAGAGGTGGGTGCGGTCATTCAGGTAGCAGCCGATCAGGTTGAAGAGGTGATGCAACTCGCAGGCGCACATGGTTTGGCTGATGCGGTCAGCGTCGTGGCGAGGCCGCGCAAAGATGAGCGCATCGTCGTGAATACGCCCCAGTTTGAGTTGATTGATAGTCGCCGCGGCGCGCTGCAGTCTTTGTGGGCCCAAACCAGCCACGCGATCGCTCGCCGCCGAGATAATGCAAACTGCGCCGATCAGGAGTTTTCCCGCATTCAGGCAGAGGATGCCGGTCTATCCGCGTCGCTGACCTTTGACTGCGATGAGGATATTGCCGCGCCCTATATTGCCTCGGGCAAGCGTCCCCGCGTGGCGATTCTGCGAGAGCAGGGTGTCAACGGACAAATGGAAATGGCAGCTGCCTTTGATCGCGCGGGCTTCACTTCGATTGATGTGCACATGAGCGACATCATGTCGGGTCGACAGCGTCTGGAGGACTGTCACGGTCTGGTGGCGTGCGGCGGTTTCTCTTACGGCGATGTGCTGGGTGCGGGTGAAGGTTGGGCAAAAAGCATCCTCTTTAACGACGCCGTCCGGCAGCAGTTCGGAGACTTCTTCGAGCGCAGCAATACTTTTGCCTTGGGCGTATGTAACGGCTGTCAGATGCTGTCAGCGCTGCAGGCGGTGATTCCCGGCAGTGAACACTGGCCGCGTTTTGCCCGCAATCTGTCAGAGCAGTACGAAGCACGACTTTCTTTGGTGAAGGTCGAATCCTCTCCTTCCATCCTGCTCTCGGGTATGGAGGGGTCCTACCTGCCCATCGTCGTGGCGCATGGCGAGGGCCGTGCACAATTTGCCGATGAGGCACAGCGCGATGCCCTCGAGTCGGCTGGGCAGGTCGCAATGCGCTTTATCGATAACGACTTACAGACGGCCGCCGCTTATCCAGCGAACCCTAATGGCTCGCCTGCGGGTATTACGGGGCTCTGTAATGCGGACGGTCGGGTCACGATCATGATGCCGCACCCTGAGCGGGTCTATCGTGCCGCGCAGCTGTCTTGGTGCCCGCCGGATTGGCAGACCGATTCAGGCTGGATGCGTCTGTTCCGGAATGCCCGCGTGTGGCTTGGGTAATGATGACATGGTGTTGGCGCGGCTGACTCGTTACACTCCGCGCCTGTTTAAAAAGCCGGACGCCAACAGGGCGCTGCCCACAACTGACCCATGAACAACCGTTATCCTCTCTGGAAAAACCTGCTGATACTGACTGTGGCGCTGTGTGGCTTCTACTACGCGGCACCTAATCTGTATGCGCCCGACCCGGCCTTGCAAATCGCAGGTTCCAGCAGTTCGCTGCAGATCGACGACCGAATACTGAGTCGTGCCGAGACAGCGCTCTCCGAGGCTGGCATCGGCTTTTTCGGTGAAGAGCTCCAGAACGACGGTAAATCGGCGCTGTTTCGATTGAACGACCGTGAGCAGCAACTGCGCGCGCAAGCCGTCCTTGCCCGGGAATTAGGTGACAGTTTTATTGTGGCACTTAATCTCGCTCCCACCACGCCCGATTGGTTGCTGGAAGGGGGCGCGACGCCCATGAAATTGGGTCTCGATTTGAGCGGCGGTGTGCACTTTAAGCTCGAAGTTGATGTTGATGCGGCGACGGAGCGCAAGCTGACGCAATACGAGACGGGTATTCAGAAGCGGTTGCGAGAGGAACGTATTCGCGGCCGCATCAGCCTTGACGGGCAAAAGGTCGCGATGCAGTTCCGAACCGAGGAGGATCGCGAGGCGGCCCGCCGCGAGGTCGTCGATCTCTACCCGGAGTTGTTTCTCGATCGCGTCGATGAGGAAGAGACCTGGTCGCTGTACGCGGAAGTCACCGAGCAGACGATGAAAGAAGTGGTGGATTACGCGGTGGCGCAGAACCTCACTACGATACGCAATCGTGTGAACGAGCTCGGCGTCTCCGAGCCTCTGGTGCAGCGCCAGGGCAGTAACCGGATCGTGGTCGAGCTGCCCGGCATTCAGGATACGGCCGAGGCGAAGCGGATCCTGGGTAAGGTCGCGAATCTGGAGTTCCGACTAGTGGCTGAAGCGAACGCGCCGGTTTCACAGCGGCAGCGCTTCGAATATCGCAGTCCTGACAGAGGTGGGATGACCGAGTGGCTGGAGCGCGACGTCATTATTACCGGGGAGAGCGTCTCAAACGCTCAGGCGGGCTTCGATCAGAACGGTCAGCCCAATGTCACCATCAGCCTTGACGGCGAAGGCGGCATGCTCATGTCTCGAGCAACGCGAGCCAACATCAAGCGTCGTATGGGGGTGCTCTTCATAGAGCGTAAGAACCGCACCCGCTATGAAAAGGATGAAAACGGCGAAGAGCAGGTTATCCGGATTCCGTACGACGAGAAGAAGCTGCTAACTGCACCGGTCATTCAGTCAGCGTTGGGTGCGCAATTCCAGATTACCGGTTTGGACAACCCGGCAGAGGCGTCTGAGCTGGCGCTCATGCTTCGCGCCGGTGCACTGGCGGCGCCCATTACCTTTGTCGAAGAGCGAACGGTCGGTCCCTCATTAGGTGCCGAAAATATTCGACTGGGGATGAAATCTGTGCAGGTCGGCTTGGCGCTGGTGGTGGTCTTCATGATGCTTTACTACCGCGTATTTGGCGTGGCGGCCGTTGTGGCGCTGGCAGGAAACCTCGTGTTGTTGGTCGGGGTCATGTCGCTCTTGGGCGCAACGCTAACCCTTCCTGGTATTGCCGGTATCGTGCTGACCGTCGGTATGGCAGTGGATGCCAACGTGTTGATTTTTGCGCGCATTCGCGAGGAGATTCGCGGCGGAGCCGCCCCCCAGACGGCGATTACCAACGGCTTTGATCGTGCCATCGTTACGATTCTTGACGCCAACATCACCACCTTGATTGTCGCCATTATCCTCTATGCGATTGGCACTGGACCGATAAAAGGATTCGCCGTCACCCTGTCGGTGGGTATCTTGACCTCCATGTTCTCCTCCATCATCGGAACTCGGGCCCTGATCAATCTGATTTACGGCGGCCGCCGTCGTGTCAAGAGTTTGTCAATCGGCGGGGTCGGAAATCTCAGCACGCAACCCTCGGGAGCAGCCCAGTGAATGCCATACCCTTCATGAAGTGGCGCTGGCTCGCCGTGGCGCTATCCGCAGCGGCCATGCTTGCCGCAGTCGCCTCACTCAGTTTGAAACAGCTTAATTGGGGGCTTGATTTCACGGGTGGCACGCTCGTGGAGGTCGAATACAGTGACAGTGCCGATTTGAGTGCTATCCGCGCGACCCTTGATCGAGAGGGGTACGACGGTGCAATCGTGGTCAGCTTTGGTACGGATCGCGACGTCTTGGTTCGCTTGCCTGATGGCTATTCTGACGATCAGGGAGCGCTGATGGTCGATAAACTGCGGGCGGCGACAGATATGAGCGTCGAGTTGCGCAGGATTGAATTTGTCGGGCCGCAGGTGGGCGCAGAGCTCCGCGATGATGGCGGTATTGCTATGCTTACTGCGCTGGGCTTGGTCATGTTGTATGTTGCCTTCCGATTCCAAATCAAATTTGCTCTGGGTGCAGTGATCGCGCTGGCTCACGATGTGGTTTTTACACTCGGTTTTTTCTCGTTGACGGGTTTGGAGTTTGATCTCACCGTGTTGGCTGCGTTGCTGGCGGTTGTGGGCTACTCGCTCAATGACACGATTGTTGTCTCGGATCGCGTCCGAGAAAACCTTCGCAAAATCAGGCGCGCAAGCCCCAGCGAAGTGATTGATATATCGTTGACCGAAACTCTGGGCAGAACACTCGTCACGTCGCTGACCACCTTGTTGGTGCTGCTGGCACTGGCGTTATTCGGCGGCGAGATGATCTTTGGTTTCGCAGTGGCGCTGCTGGTCGGTGTGGCGGTTGGATCCTACTCGTCCATGTATGTGGCGGCCACGACCCTGCTGCAATTGGGGGTCAGCAAAGAGGATGTGATGATTCCTGAGAAGGAAGGTGCCGAACAGGAAGGTTTGCTTCCCTGATCGGGACGTCAGAGACGATTCTTTATGGCTCGTCTTAGCGCGAAGGGTCCTTGACCAACGGTAATAGCTGACGCATGACCTTGCTGTTGCCGCACACCACGTTGCCGCTCTCGTACCACGCCTCGCCGCCCGATAAATCAGTGATGAGGCCGCCAGCCTCTCGCACCAGCAGCGCCCCGGCTGCAATGTCCCATTGATTAAGGCCCATCTCCCAAAATGCGTCGAGGCGCCCCGCGGCGACGTAAGCTAAGTCCAATGCGGCGGAGCCGGCCCGCCGAATCCCCATACATCGCCCTGCGACGCTCTTCAGGGCATTGCTGTACCAGTCGAGACGATCATCGCAGTGCCCGAGAAACGGAATGCCGGTGCCGATGAGCGATTCCCTGAGCTCTGTGCGGTCACCCACCCGAATGCGATGTCCGTTAAGTTGGGCGCCACGGCCACGCGAGGCGATAAATTCTTCACGGCGAACTGGATCGTAGACCACGGCGTGTTCGATTTTGCCCCGATGTAAACAGGCGATACTGATCGCGTAGTGAGGGATGCCACGCAAGAAATTACTGGTGCCATCCAATGGATCAATGACCCAGGTATATTCGGATTCCTCATTCCAGGATAGCCCACTCTCCTCGCATTCAAAACGATGCTCAGGATAGGTTTTGCTAAGGTGATACAGAATTTCTTTTTCGGCGGCGATATCGACCTCACTCACGAAGTCGGCGGCGGCCTTGGCCTGGTAGCCGACGCGATCCATATCATCTGACGCGCGCACAATGAGGTCCCCTGCTTTGCGGGCGGCGCGCAGTGCCATGGAGGCGGTGGGTTCCATTGCCATTTCCGGTACTTGAGGGCGGCGCATCATAACAGGGCGGGAGAGAAGCGGATACGGTTTTGATAAACTGCCGTTCCCCTTCAAGGTCCCGGTCTGATGAACCCTGACAACATCGACATTGTGCTCGTGCATACGACGCACAGCGGCAATATCGGCGGCGTGGCGCGTGCGATGAAAAACATGGGGCTGCATCGTCTGACATTGGTCGCGCCGGTGGAATATCCAGCGCCCGAGGCGACCTGGCGGGCGGCCTCTGCGGTCGATGTCATGGAAAATGCCCGTGTTGTCGACACGCTGGAAGAAGCCATCGCGGATTGCCAATTTGTCGTCGGTACCAGTGCGCGTGAACGCCGCATTCCCTGGCCGGTTCAGGATGCGCGCCGGTGCGCCGAGCGCGTCGCGTCGCATTCCACGAGCGAGCGGGTTGCGGTGTTGTTTGGTAGAGAGGACAGAGGCTTGCTGAATGAAGAGCTGCAACGCTGTCATCTGCACTGCCACATTCCCACGCATGAGAGCTACGCCAGTTTGAATCTCGCTATGGCGGTGCAGATCGTGGCGTATGAGCTGCGCATGGCGGAACTCGGAGAGCAGACCAATCTCGTCGAAGATGCGCACTGGGATACACCCTTTGCCACTGCCGAGGATATGGATCGTTTCTACGAGCATCTCGAATCGACGCTGGTGGATATTGAATTTCTCAAACCTGAAGCGCCACGCCAGCTGATGCGACGGCTGAAACGGCTCTACAACCGCGTACGACTCGACGAGATGGAGCTGAACATTTTGCGCGGCATTCTCAGCGAAACGCAGAAAAAAGCCCGAAAAACCGACGCCTAGTACCAGCCCGACTTATTCTTGACTAAAATAGTCAGGAATACGACAATGCGCGCCATGAAACTGACGACTCGTGGACGCTACGCCGTCACCGCCATGCTCGATCTGGCCATCAACGGCGGGAAGAGACCAGTATCTTTGGCCGATATCTCGGGACGACAGGAAATCTCCCTGTCTTATCTTGAGCAACTGTTCGCCAAGCTACGGCGCGAGGAGTTGGTGACCAGTGCCCGTGGTCCGGGTGGCGGGTATCGCCTTGCGCGCAGCGGCGCGGAGATCTTTGTTGCCGAGATTATTGATGCGGTGGACGAGTCAGTGGACGTGACGAATTGTCAGGGTAAGGGTAACTGTCACCACGGTGAGACCTGTTTGACCCATCATCTATGGGAAGATCTCTCGGGTCAGATCCATGATTTTCTGAGTCAGATCAGTCTCGGCGATCTAATGGAAGGCCGGGGTCGTCGAGGCACAACACATCAGAGTGATGGGGTTTTGCAAACCCTGTCACTGAGATAGGAATAGGAATCAGAGTCGGTCTTGGGCCGGCTTTAATGAGAGAGACGAGTTAAAAATGAATGCACCGGTGACCGTACAAACGCCGATCTATTTGGACTATCTGTCGACTACGCCGGCGGACCCCAGAGTCGTTGAGGTCATGTCCGCCTGCCTCTCGAACGAGGGCGTGTTTGGTAACCCTGCCTCGCGGTCACACGTTTTTGGCTGGAAGGCCGAAGAGGCGGTTGAGAACGCCCGCAATCAGGTCGCCGAGCTTATCAATGCGGATCCGCGTGAGATCGTCTGGACCTCGGGCGCGACAGAGTCTGACAACCTGGCCATCAAGGGTGTTGCGCACTTCTATCACAAGAAGGGTAAGCACATCGTCACGTCGAAAATCGAACACAAGGCCGTCCTGGACACTTGCCGCCAGTTGGAGAGAGAAGGTTACGACGTCACCTACCTTGATCCCGACGAGCGAGGTTTGACCACGCCTGACATGGTCAAGGCGGCGCTGCGTGAAGACACCATATTGGTCAGTGTGATGCACGCCAATAACGAGATCGGTGTGGTGAACGATGTTGCAGGTATTGGTGAGATTTGTCGTGACGCGGGCGTGTTGCTGCATGTCGACGCGGCTCAGGGGGCAGGTAAAGTCGCCCTCGACATGGAAGTCATGAAAATCGATCTGCTGTCGATGTCTGCGCACAAGATGTACGGCCCCAAGGGTGTGGGTGCGTTGTATGTGCGCCGCAAGCCTCGTGTCAGGCTGGAAGCGCAAATGCACGGCGGCGGGCACGAGCGCGGCATGCGGTCGGGCACGCTGGCTACTCATCAGTTGGTTGGGTTTGGTGAGGCGGCGCGCATTGCCCGCGAAGAAATGAAGGCCGAAGCCGATCGCCTGGCGGGACTCCGGCAGCGATTCTGGGACGCGATCAGTGACATTCCCGAAGTGCACATTAACGGTGACCGCGATCAACGTTTGCCCGGCGCGCTGAATGTCAGTTTTGCCTTTGTCGAGGGCGAATCGCTGATTATGTCGCTCCGCGACCTTGCGATCTCGAGCGGTTCAGCGTGCACCTCGGCCAGTCTGGAGCCCTCATATGTCCTTCGTGCTCTGGGACTCAATGATGAATTGGCGCACAGCTCATTGCGATTTAGTTTTGGCCGTTTCACGACCGAGGCTGAGGTAGACCACGCGGCAAAATGTGTGCGCAATGCGGTAGAAAAGCTCCGCGAGTTGTCGCCGTTGTGGGACATGTATCAAGACGGCGTGGATCTAAATACGATTGAATGGGCGGCGCACTGACGCTGCTGACGATGCCTTTGGGAGAACACCATGGCTTATAGCGACAAAGTAATTGATCACTACGAGAACCCCCGTAATGTGGGGAAATTGGACGACGCCGATGAATCTGTGGGCACCGGTATGGTGGGTGCACCTGCGTGTGGTGACGTGATGCGTTTACAGATTCAGGTTAACGACGAAGGCATCATCGAGGATGCCAAGTTCAAGACCTATGGCTGCGGCTCTGCGATTGCCTCGAGTTCACTGCTGACCGAGTGGGTAAAGGGCAAGAACTTGGATGAAGCGGCGTCGATCAAGAACACCGAGATCGCTCAGGAGCTCTCCTTGCCGCCGGTGAAAATTCACTGCTCGGTTTTGGCCGAGGACGCGATCAAGGCGGCAGTCAAGAACTACCGGGATAAGCAGGAAGGCTGAATGGCCATTAGCTTGACATCAGAGGCGGCAGAGCACGTTGGCCGCCAGCTGCAGAGCCGCGGCAAGGGCGAGGGCATCCGTATTGGGGTGAAAACCTCGGGGTGCTCGGGGCTGGCTTACGTATTGGAATTTGTCGATCAGCCTGAGCCCGAAGATGCTTTTTTCGAGTCTGATGGCGTGAAAGTGTTCGTCGATCCCAAGAGTCTCGTGTATCTGGATGGCACCATCGTCGACTATGCCCGCGAGGGACTGAACGAAGGGTTGGAGTTCCGTAACCCCAATGTTGCCGGGGAGTGCGGCTGCGGCGAAAGCTTCACGGTCTGATCGTGAACGCTCCATCGGGCGCCCCCGCCCGCGATTATTTCTCGCTTTTTAATATCGAGCCGGGCATGTCTCTGGACGAGGCCGCACTCGAGCGTACCTATCATGCGCTGTTATCCCAATTCCACCCCGATCGGTTCGCGGGCAAATCCGCCGTAGAACAGCGGGTGGCTGCGCAGTTTTGCGCGGACGTGAATAGCGGTTATCGGACCTTGCTCAATGAGGTCACACGCGCCGAATATTTACTGAAAAGCGCAGGTGTTGACCTGCAAGCTGCCGAGCGGGAAGGTGTCGGAGCCGAATTCCTCATGACCCAAATTATGCTGAGAGAGCGCCTGGAGGAGTTGCCCGCGACTGACTCTGCAGCGCGCCGAGCCCTGGCTGAAGAAGTTGCCGAGCATTACCGCGTTAGCCGCGACCGGTGTGCGCAAGCGATGGCCGATTCGGCTTGGTCTGATGCGGCTCGTGCCTGGCAGGAGATGTGCTTTTTGTCGAAGCTGCTGGACGCCGCACGTCCCGGGGAGCAGTGAGCATGGCACTGTTGCAAATCGCTGAGCCGGGCGCAGTTGTCGAGCAGCAGCGCGAGCGACAAATTGGCGTTGGAATTGATCTGGGTACCACCAATAGCCTGGTTGCGCACTTTGATGGCACTCAGCTGCGCGTGATGGCGGATGAGTCCGGCGAAACCTCATTGCCCTCGGTGGTGTATTACGGCGTTGATGAAACCCTTGTCGGGCGCTCGGCAATCGCGGCGGCCCAAAGTGGCGCTGATCCGATCGCCTCGGCAAAAAGAATGTTGGGTCGATCGCGAGATGAATTTGAGGCGGATCCCCTACGTGACGCTCGCTCCCGGTGAAGTGCTGGCCTTTGAGACCGATGCAGGACCCAAAACGCCGGTCGAGGTTTCAGCGTCGATTTTGGCGGCGCTGAGGGCACGAGCCGAGCCTCAACTGGACGGGCCGATTGCAGGCGCGGTGATCACTGTGCCCGCTTATTTTGACGATGCGCAACGCCAGGCGACGCGACAAGCAGCTGAGCTGGCCGGAATCAAGGTGCTGAGATTGTTGAATGAGCCGACTGCGGCTGCAGTCGCTTACGGCTTGGATGAACAGTCAGAAGAGTCGTCACTGCTCGCGGTCTATGACCTCGGGGGCGGCACCTTTGATATCTCCATACTCAAGATGCGCGAGGGGCTCTTCGAGGTGTTGGCGACGGGAGGCAACAGCGCCTTGGGGGGAGATGACTTCGATCGAGCGCTGGCGGGCTATGTGTTGAGTGAGGCAGGGGTCTCTGATCCCTCATCGACGCAGCGCCGAACTGCACTGCGGCTCGCGCGCGGCATTAAAGAAGCGTTAACGACGTGCGAAGTCGTCACTCAGGACACGGCTCAGTTGGGTAGCGATCTTCCCGAGGTGAGTGTCACCCGCGAGACACTTGAGGGATTAATCGCGCCCTTTATTGAGCAGACCTTGCAAGCGTGTCGCCAGACACTGCGCGATGCGGGCACCGACGCTGTAGACAGAGTGGTATTGGTCGGGGGCTCGACCCGCACGCCCGCCGTGCAGCGGGCCGTTGCCGAGTGTTTTCAGTTAGCCCTTTGTGCAGCCTTGATCCGGATGAGGTCGTGGCGATGGGTGCGGCCAAACAGGCTGATATTCTCGTGGGTAACCGTAGCGGCGATGAGGCCTTGCTGCTGGACGTGATTCCTCTATCTCTCGGGTTGGAGACCTACGGTGGTTTGGTCGAGCGCGTGATTGAACGCAACAGTACGATACCGGTGGCTCGCGCCCAGGAGTTCACGACGGCGCGCGATGGCCAGACCGGACTGGTAGTGCATGTCGTTCAGGGCGAGCGCGAGCGTGTTGAAGACTGCCGCTCTCTGGCGCAATTTGAATTGACCGGTATTCCCCCTATGGTCGCAGGCGCTGCCAGAATCGAGGTGACGTTCCGGGTGGATGCTGACGGTATTCTCGAAGTCACGGCAACAGAGCAGGAGACCGGTGCGCGCGCCGAAGTCGTCGTGAAGCCGGCGTTTGGCCTGGATGAAGGACAGATCACCGACATGCTCACAGCGGGCTACGAGCACGCCAGTGAAGACATGCTGGCCAGAAAGTTGGGTGAGGCGCGGGTCGAGGCGGAGTCACTCATCGCCGGTATTCATGCTGCCTTAGCTCAGGATCAGGATCTGTTGTCCGAGACGGAGTTGGCTGATCTGGAGGGCGAAATAACTGCGCTTGGAACCGCGCTCGAAACTGATGACCCCGATCAGATTCGCGACGCAACAGAGCGCTTGGGGCGGGCTAGCGAGTTATTTGCGGCCCGTCGCATGGATAGAAGTATTCAGGTCGCCCTGCAGGGTGTGGCGCTGACAGATCTCGAAACGGAGGACAACGCATCGTGACCGAAATTGTTATCTTGCCGCATCACGAAATGTGCCCCGAGGGCGCCGTGGTTGAAGCCGAGGTGGGCGAGAGTATTTGCGAGGCGTTGCTGCGTAACGATATCGATATCGAGCACGCGTGTGAGATGTCCTGCGCCTGCACGACTTGCCACGTGATTGTTCGCGAGGGCTTTGAATCATTGAGTGAAGCCGATGAGCTCGAAGAGGATTATCTCGATAAAGCTTGGGGGCTGGAGCCCGAGTCCCGATTATCCTGTCAGGCGCAGGTCGGTGATACCAATCTGGTGGTCGAGATTCCGCGCTACACCATCAACCACGCTTCAGAACGGCACTGAGCGGGTCTTTCACCCAGCTTGAATCAAGCTGCAGCGGTCGTGGCATTGTTGCCATGACATCCTGGTCAAAAACGCCTTATACTCCGCGCCCGCAAGGCAAAGGCCTTGGGGTTTCTAGTTAACATCGGAGAGTGACATGGCTGTGGAACGCACCTTATCGATTATCAAGCCGGATGCGGTAGGGAAGAATGTGATTGGTCAGATCATCAGCCGCTTCGAAGAGGCGGGCCTGACGGTGGTAGCCGCGAAAATGCTGCATTTGTCCGACACCGTCGCCGGGGGATTCTACGCCGAGCACAAGGAACGCCCCTTCTATCCCGACCTCGTAGCATTCATGACCTCGGGACCTGTCGTTGTTCAGGTACTGGAAGGCGAAGGCGCGATCGCGCGCAACCGCGAGTTGATGGGGGCGACCAATCCCCAAGAGGCGGACGCAGGCACCATCCGGGCGGATTTTGCCCAGTCTATCGACGCCAACGCCGTACACGGGTCTGATTCGCCAGCCTCCGCGGAGCGTGAGATCGCATATTTCTTTGCCTCCAGCGAGCTTTGCCCACGCTGATTACCAGCCGGCTACCCAGCCATGAATGCGCCGGATGACATTATTGCTACAACGCCGGCGACTGACCGCGTCAACCTCTTGGGGTTGACCCGAGCACAGCTCGAGTCTTTTTTTCTCGATCTCGGTGAGAAGCGCTTCAGAGCCCAGCAGGTGATGAAGTGGATCCATCATCGCGGCATGCGTGACTTTGCTTTGATGACCGATCTGAGCCAGTCCCTGCGCACCCGGCTCAGTGATATTGCCGAAGTCGTCCCGCCGACGATTGCTGAGCAGCACGACTCCCAGGATGGCACCCGCAAATGGGCGATTGCTGTGGAGGGCGGGAGTTTAGTTGAAGCCGTATTGATCCCCGAGGGCGATAGGGCAACGCTGTGCGTGTCATCTCAGGTCGGCTGCAGTCTGGATTGCACATTCTGCTCGACCGGGAAACAGGGTTTTCAGCGCGACTTAACGGCGGCTGAAATCATCGGGCAGGTGTGGCTGGCCATTAATTCTTATGACGCGTGGCAATCCGGCAAAGGCCGGGTCGTCACCAACGTGGTGATGATGGGCATGGGCGAGCCCTTACTCAACTTCGACAACGTGGTGTCGGCGATGAGCCTGATGTGCGATGACCTTGCCTACGGCTTGTCGAAAAGGAAGGTGACCCTGTCCACGTCCGGTGTTGTGCCCAATTTGGATCGTCTCGCCGAGTGGGCGGATGTCAGTCTTGCCGTCTCGCTGCATGCACCTAATGATGCGCTGCGCGATCAAATTGTTCCTATCAACCGCAAGTATCCGATCGAGCGGTTGTTGGCCTCGGCAAAGGCCTATCTCGACGCCCAGACTGACAAAAAGCGCGTGGTGACGATTGAGTACACGCTATTGGCAGGCGTCAATGACAGTGTGGAGCAAGCCCGTGAGCTTGCGGCCTTGCTACGGGATTACCCCTGCAAGATTAACCTGATTCCATTCAATGACTTCCCGAACTCGGGGTATCAGCGCCCCAGTGGCAATGCGGTCAGTCGATTCTGGCAGGTGCTGACCGACGCCGGCTTTGTGGTCACAGTGCGTACTACCCGTGGAGACGATATCGATGCCGCCTGCGGACAGTTGGTGGGAGAAGTGGTCGACAGGACCCGGCGGTCCGAACGGCACCGGGCTGGACGAAGCGACCGGACCCTGTTGGAATCGAGTTAAGCCGGTTAGGTAACATCCATGCAGGCACTACACAAGCGTAACGCAGAGCTGGGAAGGCAGTGCATGCAACCTGCGCGAACAGATGCGCTCGCCCGCGTGTGGCGCGCTACAGCGGTCTCACTGGCGCTTGTTTTGCTGTCTGGATGCGTGACGGAATACAGCGGTGGCACGCAAATGATCTCCGACCCGGAGGCGACCTTGGACAAGCGGGTTGCGCTGGCGAGGCAGTACATTGGCGTCGGTGATTGGGAAAACGCCAAGCGCAATCTGGAGCTGGCGCAGGCGATTGACCCGCAAAATGCCGAGGTGTTCGAGGCTTTTGCGCTGGTTTATCAGAGCACAGGCGAATTTGAGCTGGCCGAGCAACAGTTTAAGGCCGCTCTCAAAGCTGATCCCGATTTATCTCGAGCACGCAATAACTACGCGGCATTCCTGTACTCACAGGGCCAGTTTGTTGCGGCGGAGGCTGAGTTTGCCCGGGTAACGGATGACACACTCTACAACGGCCGCCCCACGGCCTTTGTCAATCTTGGGCTGTGCCGATTGCAATTAAGTAACCCTCAAGGCGCGGAAGCAGCATTTTCCCGGGCTTTGTCCATGGATCGGCGCAATCCTGTTGCGCTTTTGGAGATGGGTTTTCTTCGACTCGAAGCGGGTGATACTGACGAAGCCAAGCGGTATCATGGAGCCTACAGGACGGTCTCTCCACAGCAATCGCCGCGGGGGCTGCTACTTGGCCTGCAAATCGCCGATCTAACAGGCGACCAGGATGCGCTGGGTAGTTATGAGTTGGCATTGCGCAATCTGTATCCGGATTCAGCCGAATACAGAGCGTGGCAGGAGCGTCAGAGTCGATAACGAGTGCCCGGCTACTGGCCGCGCACGGGAGGACAGTGGCCATGAACCAGCCTTCGCCAATTAAGCGCCGCAAAAGCAGACAAATTCATGTAGGCAACGTACCGATTGGCGGTGACGCGCCGATCGCAGTGCAGAGCATGACCAATACCGAAACCTGTGACGTTGAGGCCACGGTCGCGCAAATTCAATCGATCGAAGCCGCCGGTGCTGACCTTGTCAGGGTCTCGGTGCCCAGTATGGAGGCGGCGGAGGCCTTTAAAGCTATCCGCGCCCAGGCGGCTCTTCCTTTGGTCGCGGACATCCATTTTGATCACAAGATTGCGCTGAAAGTGGCCGAATACGGCGTGGACTGCTTGCGCATCAATCCTGGCAACATCGGCAGAGAGGAAAAGGTCCGCGAGGTCATCGCCGCCTGCCAGGATAGAGGTATTCCGATCAGGATTGGCGTGAATGCCGGCTCGCTTGGCAAGGAGCTGTTGCGTAAATACCCTGAACCCAACGCCGATGCATTGGTTGAGTCAGCCCTGCGCAATGTCGACATCCTCGACCGCCATGACTTTCAGGACTTCAAGGTCAGCGTAAAGGCCTCTGAGGTCTTTATGGCAGTGGAGGCTTACCGCAAGCTCGCTGAGCAAATCGAACAACCCCTTCATCTGGGTATCACCGAGGCGGGCGGCACGCGGGGTGGCACCGTCAAGTCGGCGGTCGGTTTGGGTATGCTGCTGATGGAGGGCATTGGCGACACGATTCGTATCTCATTGGCCGCTGACCCGGTTGAGGAGATCAAGGTGGGTTTTGAGATACTGAAGAGTCTCAAGCTACGTACCAACGGCATTAATTTCATTGCCTGTCCGAGCTGCTCGCGCCAGAACTTCGACGTCATCAGTACCATGAATGAACTGGAAAACCGTCTTGAAGACGTTCGTACACCCATGGATGTGGCGGTGATTGGCTGTATCGTGAATGGCCCGGGCGAGGCGCGGGAAGCAGACGTCGGGCTGACCGGTGCGACACCGAATAACCTCATTTATATCTCTGGCGAGCCTGACCACAAGGTGAGCAATCAGGATTTTGTTGATCATCTGGAATCGGTCATCAGAGATCGCGCCGCGGCGCTCGAGGTAGCGCGCTCAGAGCGGGACGCCAACATCATCTCCAGCACACACTGAAGACCATAGCATGACAACATATCGAGCCATACGCGGGATGGTGGACATCCTGCCTGAGGACACCCCTCTGTGGCAGTCCATGGAGGCTGCCGCACTCGAGGTGTTGTCGAGCTATGGCTATGAAGAAATCCGCCTGCCGATTATCGAATCCACCGATCTGTTTGCACGCTCCATCGGGGAAGTGACCGACATCGTTGAAAAAGAGATGTACACCTTTGCGGATCGCAACGATGACAGCATGACGCTGCGCCCGGAAGGCACGGCCGGCTGTGTGCGTGCAGTTGTGCAGCATAATTTGGCCGTGACACCCCAACGTCTCTGGTACATGGGGCCCATGTTCCGCTACGAGCGGCCGCAAAAAGGGCGCCAGCGTCAGTTCCACCAGCTAGGTGTTGAGGCGTTTGGTGTCGCGTCACCGGATCAGGATGCCGAGCTCATCGCCCTGTGTCGGCAGTTGTGGCGTCGCTTGGGAGTCGATGACGCATTGCAGCTTGAGATCAATACCATTGGCTCGGCTGAAGACCGTACCCGTTATCGTGAGGCGCTGGTCGCCTACCTAACCCAGCATTACGAGCAGTTAGATGCGGACAGTCAGCGACGTCTGGAGACCAACCCGCTGAGAATTTTGGATAGCAAGAACCCTGAAACGCAGCACGTGCTGGATGATGCGCCAGTGCTCGCCGATTATCTTGACGCTGACACCAAGGCTGAATTTGACGAGTTGCTGGCCGACTTGGATGCGTTGGGCATCGACTACGTGGTTAACCCCCGGCTCGTTCGCGGCCTCGACTATTACAACAAAACCGTATTTGAGTGGACCACAGAGCACTTGGGTGCACAGAGCACAGTATGTGGCGGTGGTCGGTACGACACGCTGGTAGAGACCTTTGGCGGTAAGGCAACGCCTGCTGCAGGTTTTGCTGCGGGCCTTGAGCGACTGACCTTGCTCATGCAGGCGCTGGATATTACAGTCACGCCCGCGGCGGATCTGTACGTGATTACGGCAAACGCCGCCGCTTTTCGGCACAGCTTGCCCCGGTTGGATGGGTTGCGGCGTCGCTTCCCCGAGCTGGATATTGTTCAGCATCTAGGCGGCGGCAGTTTCAAGAGCCAGTTCAAACGCGCGGATAAAAGCGGTGCCGCCTGGGCACTGGTTTATGGCGAGGCAGAGGTGGCATCGGAGCAGGTCACACTGAAGCCCCTGAGGGTAGACGCCGAGCAAAAAACGATTGCCGAGTCAGAATTGGAAGTGTTTCTTGAGGAATATCTCAGTGATGCACAGAGCGCCTGAATAAAGGAGTCGCGCGTGGCAGATCATATGCAGGATGAGGCCGATTTAGAGGCCCTGAAACGTTGGTGGGATGAAAACGGCAAGGGCATTGTCGCCGCCGTCGTCGTTGCCGTACTGGGCACGGTGGGCTGGCAGCAGTATCAAGGTTTCACCGTGTCGCAGGCCGAGGCAGCCTCTGACCTGTATGCGACGATGCTGGCCATCCAGCTCGAGGAGGATGGTGATGCAGACCAATTTTCGGCTCTGGCAGCCCAATTAAAAGACGAGCACAGTGGCTCAACCTATGCACGCTTTGGGGCCATGTTAGAGGCGCGTCGTGCCGTAGACGGCGGCGATCTTGACGGTGCCGAGTCGGCACTCCGATGGGCCTTGACTGCCGGGGACACCCGCTCTGACGTGGGCCAACTGATCCAGCTTCGGCTCGCGCGCGTGCTCGCTGATAAGGGTAAAGAGACCGAGGCGCTAGCAATTTTGGCGCAAGGTAGTGCCGCCTTCCCGGTCGCTTACGCGCAGGCCGAGGGGGATATCCATCTGGCCGCGGGTCGGCCCGAAGCGGCGCTCGTTGCCTATCGGCAGGGCCGCGATCTGGCCACGGAATTGGGGCAGTACAGTGTGGTGCTGGACAATAAGGTACGCACGCTCGAGACGCGACTACCCGCCAATACACTGCCTGAGGCAACTGAGGGCACAAGCTGATGTGGCAAACGAGCCGACATCTTTTGGTATTGGGTTTTCTGCTGACCACGGGCTGCAGCACCATCACAGGCTGGTTCAGCGATGACGAGTTTGACCCAAGAGAGCCTGTAGAGCTCGAGAAAATCACCGAGCAGGTCAAGCTCAAGAGCCGATGGTCCCGCGGTGTGGGTGACGGCCAAGGCGAAGGGCTCTTAAAAATCAATCCCATTCTGGTGGGCGACAGCCTTTACGCCGCTTCCGCGGAGGGCAGGGTCATGTCAGTGGATCCGGAGAGTGGCCGGGTGCGCTGGAAGCAAGATCTGGATCTCGCCTTGTCCGGGGGCGTTGGCCATCACGGTAATTCCGTCTTTGTCGGCGCATCGGAGGGGCTCGTGATGCGGCTCGATGCGGCATCCGGGTCAGAGATTTGGCGCGCGCCGGTCTCGGGTGAGGTGCTCTCAGCGCCCCAGGGCGATGGTCGCTACGTTGTGGCCCAGACCTATGACGGCAAGCTCATGGGCTTCGATTACGAGACGGGTGAAGTGCGTTGGACCTTCACCAGTGATGTGCCTGTGCTGACCTTGCGCGGCACGGGCACGCCGATGATTCTGGGTGACAACGCCATCGCGGGTTTTGCGGATGGCAAAGTGGTGGCCATTAACCTGCGCTCGGGCAACGTTGCTTGGGAGGTCCGCGTTGCCATCCCTCAAGGCCGCTCAGAGATTGAGCGCATTGTTGATATCGATGGCTCGATGGCGGTTCAGAGTAACGAGCTTTACGTCGCGAGCTATCAGGGTCGCCTCGCGGCGATTGATACCCGTTCAGGCCGGCGGCTTTGGCAGCGCAACGTGTCTTCCGTCTCAGGCGTCGGAGTTGGATTCGGTAACGTGTACGTGGCCGATGATGACGGCACGGTCAGCGCATTCTTGAGGAATGGGCAGGGTGTCCGCTGGCAAAATATCGATCTCGGTTTCCGCGATCTATCCCGACCTACGCCGGTGAGTAGTTATGTGGCGGTGGTCGATTTTGAGGGTTACTTGCATCTGCTGTCACAGGTCGATGGCGAGATCGTCGGGCGCATCAAGGTGGATTCGAGCGGCGCGCGGGCAGACATGCTGACCCGCGGTAACCGCTTGTTTGTGTTTACCAACGACGGTGCGCTAAAAGCCTACGACGTCGAAGCGCGAAACTGACGCCATGTTACCGGTGCTCGCTTTGGTGGGCCGTCCCAATGTCGGCAAATCCACTCTCTTCAACCAGCTGACACGCAGTCGCGATGCGCTGGTAGCCGATTTATCCGGGCTGACCCGCGATCGACAGTACGGACAAGGTCGCATCGAAGAGACCGGCTTCATCGTCATCGATACCGGCGGTATCACGGGTGAAGAGGCGGGTATAGACGCTGCGATGGCCAGCCAATCCATGGCGGCTATCGCGGAGGCTGATGTGGTGCTGCTGTTGGTTGACGGCCGGGCTGGCTTGCAGCCCGGAGACGAGGCGCTGGTTGCTCATCTCAGAACCGAAGGCAAACCTTTTCATCTGGTCGTCAATAAGATCGACGGTGTCGGCGAAGACATTGCCGCCAGCGACTTTTATCAATTGGGTGTCGAGCAGATCCATACTATTGCGGCCTCGCACAACCGTGGTGTCAGGAAGCTGATCTCCTCAGTACTTGAGCCGTACACCGGCGAGTCTGAAGCAGATGCGGAGGTTCGCGAAGGCGCGGGTATCCGGGTGGCGATTGTCGGACGCCCAAATGTGGGCAAATCCACGCTGGTAAACCGGCTGTTGGGAGAGGAACGCGTCGTCGTGTTCGACCAGCCCGGAACAACGCGGGACAGTGTTTATATCGATTACGAGCGCCGCGGGCGACAGTACACGCTGATCGATACGGCGGGTGTGCGCAAACGAAAAAATGTGCGTGAGGCCGTCGAAAAGTTCTCAATCGTGAAGACGTTGAAGGCGATCGCGGACGCACAGGTGGTGATCCTGACGATGGATGCCCACGAAGGCATTGTTGAGCAGGATTTACATCTGCTGGGTCAATGCATCGAGGCGGGACGCGCTCTGGTGATCGCCTTGAACAAGTGGGACGGCATTGAGTCCGACGAGCGGGACTGGATCCGCTCTGAATTGCGTCGACGGCTACAGTTCATTGATTACGCTGACATTCACTTTATTTCTGCGCTGCATGGCTCGGGTGTCGGCAAGCTCTATGGCTCGATCCACGCGGCCCATGACGCGGCGACACGCTCGCTGGCAACGCCGCGTCTGACACGTATCCTCGAAGATGCCGTGGCGAGTCACCCACCGCCAATGATCAACGGGCGCAGAGTGAAACTTCGTTATGCCCATGCTGGTGGCCAGAACCCGCCGGTGGTGGTGATACATGGCACGCAAACGGATGCACTGCCGTCCAGTTACCAGCGCTATTTGGAAAAAACCTTCCGTCGCGAGCTGGCGTTGCATGGCACGCCCATCCGCATCGAACTGCGCTCAGGCGACAACCCGTACGCGGGCAAGCGTAATAAACTCACCCAACGTCAGGTGCAGCGGCGCCGGCGGATGATGAGTCACATCAAAAAGAGTGAGAAGAAGGCCCGCCAGAAGAAGCGCGACGGCTAGATAAGCGCATGATTCGTTGAGCGCGAGGTGCGCTTGGCGAATGACTGCCCCTGCCGCGCTCTGCTCAAGCACTACAGTACTGATGCTGACCTAGAGTGGTTCGTTGTCCGGGTACAGTGCCGTCTCTAACTCGGCGAGTCGCTGCTGGAGCTGCTTGCGATCCTTCGCCTGAACGTTGAGATGTCCGACTTTGCGCCGACTCCGAATGGATTTGCTGTACCAGTGCAGGCTGACGTCACCGGCGTTTAATAAAGCGTGATCCGCGGAGCGGCCCAAAAGGTTGACCATACCGGCGTAGTCTGCCGGTTGCGTGGTGCCCGGGCGGCAGTCGGTGATCGCCCTGATGTGGTTGCTGAATTGTGACGTCACGCCGGCATCTTGGGACCAATGCCCGCTGTTATGCACGCGGGGTGCCAGTTCGTTGACGCGGAGCTTGCCATCTTCATCAAAAAGTTCGATCGATAGCACGCCGACGTAGGACCAGTGCTCGAGTAGCGTGTGGGCAATCTGGGTGGCCTGCTCCAATGTGGTCTCGGACACATTCGGGGCAGGGACCTCGGATGTGAGCAAAATGCCCTCCCGATGTCGGTTTTCCGCTAGGGGATAGAGCGCAATATCGCCACTCACCGAGCGCGCCGCGATCAGTGACAGTTCACGATCAAAGTGCACAGCACCCTCAACCACCAATGGCGGCAGCGATGGCATTTGCTGCGCCAGGGCATCGAGCGCATCACTGTCCTTCAGGTGCCACTGATTCTGGCCGTCGTAGCCCTGCTCACAGGATTTAACGAAAGCGGGATAGCCGACGTGATTCACAGCGTCGATAAGAGATCGGGCGTCTTCAACCAGGTGGAAAGGGGCCGTCATGATGCCCAGGGATTGCAGCAGCGTCTTTTCCCTGCCGCGGTGCTGACACACGCGGATGGCCTCGGGAGAGGGCGCCACCAGACAGTGTTCAGCCAGTCCCTCCATCAGCGTGATATCGACATGCTCTTTTTCAATGGTGACGACATCGGGTTTGCCTAGCGCGTCATAGAGTTGAGCGATGGAGATATTGACGTCCCAGGTACAAATCAGGGCCGAGTCCCAGCGACGCAGTCGGTGCCTTCGCCGGGATCTGCGATAAAAGAAAACTGGTGCCCCATCTCCCAGCCCGCGAGGGCCAGCATCCTCGCCAGTTGGCCACAGCCAGCGATGGCAATCCGCATCAGTTAACCGAATGGGGTACGTTGGCTGTTTGCTGCGCCCGCCAGTTCTGCAGTGCAGTTGATAGCTCCGTATTGGAGGTGGCTAAAATTTGAGCGGCCATGAGGCCCGCATTGTAGGCACCGGCCTCTCCGATAGCCTGGCAGGCTACGGCGACGCCTCTTGGCATCTGTACCATCGACAGCAGGCTGTCCATGCCATTGAGTTGCTTACTGGAGACCGGCACCGCAATGACCGGCAGGTGCGTCATCGAAGCTGCCATCCCGGCCAAGTGCGCGGCGCCACCTGCCCCGGCGATGATGACCTGAATGCCGCGCGCTGCGGCGCCCTCGGCAAATTCCACCAAGCGGGCGGGCGTACGATGTGCCGAGACGACTTTGGTCTCAAACTCCACATTGAGTTCGGTCAGAACAGTGGTGGCAGCCTGCATGGTGTCCCAGTCTGACTGGGAGCCCATAATGATGCTGACCTGCGGATTGCTCATGCTGTCTTCTCCTGACAAGCAAGGTTTCAGCGCTCACGCGCAAGCAAGGGGCGGAGTCTAGGGTGAAATGCCCGCAACTTAAAGGGAAGCCTGACACCCATGGAATCGATATTTTTATGATGAATGACAAGTATGAGTGCTATTTTCTTTGAAAATGATGCGCCGATCCCTAGACTGCCGGCTTTTCATGCCATGGATCCCGTGGCACCGAGATTGAGGGAGAGAGACCATGTCCACCTACGCAGAGACCATTCAAGCGCTGGAAGCCAGTTGCGGACAAGCCAGCAGCTGGTCGGATATTAGTCCGGAATATGCAGCTCGCATGCGTTTGCAGAACCGATTCAAAACCGGGCTCGACATTGCGCGCTATACGGCCGCGATTATGCGCAAGGATATGGCCGATTACGACCGGGATCCCAGTCAATATACGCAATCGCTGGGGTGTTGGCACGGCTTCATTGGCCAGCAGAAACTGATTGCCATCAAAAAACACTTTGGCAACACCGACAAGCGTTACCTCTACCTGTCGGGGTGGATGATCGCGGCGTTGCGGTCTGAATTCGGTCCTTTGCCCGACCAGTCTATGCACGAAAAAACCTCGGTGCCGGCGTTGATCGAGGAGCTGTACACCTTCCTTCGCCAGGCCGATGCGCGAGAGTTGGGCGGTTTGTTCCGCGCCTTGGATGCGGCACGAGCTAGCGGTAACGAGGTGCAAGTGCAGAGCATTACCAATCAAATCGATCAGTTTCAGACCCATGTGGTGCCTATCATTGCAGACATCGACGCAGGTTTTGGTAACGAGGAGGCGACTTATCTTCTCGCGCGCCAGATGATCGAGGCGGGTGCCTGTGCGATTCAGATCGAGAATCAGGTCTCCGATGAGAAGCAGTGCGGTCATCAGGACGGCAAGGTCACCGTTCCCCACGCTGACTTCATCGCGAAAATCCGCGCCATTCGCTACGCTTTTCTGGAGTTGGGTGTGGAAGACGGCATCATTGTCGCGCGCACTGATTCTCTGGGGGCAGGCCTGACCAAGCAAATCGCCGTGACTCAGCAGCCTGGCGATCTGGGCGATCTGTACAACGGTTTTCTCGACGGTGAATACATCGAGAGTGCCGACGACATCGCTAATGGTGACGTCGTCGTCAAGGCGAATGGCAAGCTCCTGAAGCCTGCGCGACTGGCCTCCGGCTTGTTCCAGTTCCGCAAGGGTTCAGGCGAGGACCGTGTCGTACTCGATTGCATCACGTCGCTCCAAAATGGCGCCGATCTGTTGTGGATCGAAACCGAGAAACCCCATGTCGGGCAGATTGCTTCTATGGTGAATCGCATCCGTGAGGTCGTGCCCGATGCCAAGTTGGTTTACAACAACAGCCCGTCCTTCAACTGGACGTTGAGCTTCCGTCAGCAGGTATTCGATGCCTGGTCGGAAGCGGGTCAGGACCTATCGGCCTACGATCGCGCTGCGCTGATGGATGCGGGCTACGATGACACCGAGCTGGCAGCTGAGGCGGATCGTCGTATCCAGTCTTTCCAGCGTGATGCCGCGCGCGAAGCGGGTATTTTCCACCACCTGATCACTCTACCGACGTATCACACCGCGGCGCTGTCCACCGACAACCTCGCTAAGGAATACTTCGGTGAGGCGGGTATGCTCGGCTATGTTGCGGGCGTGCAGCGTAAGGAAATCCGTCAGGGTATTGCCTGTGTGAAGCACCAGAACATGGCGGGTTCAGATATGGGCGACGACCACAAGGAATACTTCTCTGGCGACGCTGCACTGAAGGCCGCGGGTGAGGACAACACCATGAATCAGTTTGGCTGATTCGAATCTGGGGGAAGTTCTGTGCGGGCACTTCGGTGCCCGCGCTTGCGTTTGGCTCCCCTTGCGCGCACTCTCAACCGAATGAAGTGGGACGATATTAATCAACAGGCCTGCTCTGTGGCGCGGGCGCTATCCGTGCTCGGCGAGCGCTGGACGCTACTGATTATTCGTGATGCCTTCCGCGGCACAAGACGATTCGACGATTTTCAGCGTAGCCTTGGCGTGACCCGCCACCGGCTGTCGGAGCGACTCCGCAAGTTAGTTGAGGAGGGTGTGCTGACCCGGGTGGCCTACATGGAACGTCCCGCTCGCTATGAATATCGGCTAACGCGCAAAGGCCTCGCCTTGTACCCCGTCTTGATGACCCTCAGTCAGTGGGGGGATGACTGGATGGATGATGGTAATGGACCCCCTGATCATTACCGACACAGTCTGTGCGGGGCATCATGTCAGACCCGTCCTTTCCTGTTCAGAGTGCGGTGATCCCTTGCGTCCGGAAGAGGTCTCTGCGCAGGCGGGAGAGGTGCTGACGGCCTACATCGACTATCTTTCCGCCCGGGGTGAATCGTTGCCCACAGCAGGGGAGCTGGCGCGAGAGGCAGCACGGCATTGGCGTGAAAACAGGAGTGAACAGTCGTGAACGAACAAGTTAATCAACTGGTGATGAATGCCGATCTGGCGGCGATGCCCGGCGAGGGGCTGGATCCTGCCGCGGAGCAGCTCCAGCGCAAGCAGCGTCTCGCTGCAGCACTCCGCATTTTTGGCAAATTCGGTTTTGATGAAGGGGTCGCGGGCCACATCACGGTTCGTGATCCCATCGACACCGACACATTCTGGGTCAACCCCATGGGGCGTTCCTTCAAACTGATGCGCGTGTCGGATCTGATCAGGGTGAGTCACGAGGGCGATATCGTCGAGGGCGAGGGACTGTTGAACGGAGCCGCCTTCACTATCCATAGTCATATTCACCAAGCGCGACCGGAGGTCACCGCGGCCGCACACGCGCATTCAATCTATGGCAAGACCTGGTCTTCCTTGGGAAGGTTAATTGACCCCATCACGCAGGACGCGTGTGCGTTTTATGATGATCTGGCGCTACTGGATGATTACACCGGCGTGGTAGTGTCGATGAGTGAGGGTGAGCGTTTGGCCGAGGCGCTGGGCAAAAAAAAGCGATTGTGCTCAAAAACCACGGCCACTTAACCGTCGGCGAGTCAGTCGATGAGGCGCTTTGGTGGTATGTGACCTTCGAGCGGAGCTGCCAGGCGCAGTTGATGGCTGAGGCGGCGGGGAAGCCCCAGCCCATTCCCCATGACATGGCGCTGCATACTGCTGGACAGGTCGGAAGCACACTGGCCGGCTGGTTCAGTGCTCAGCCCCTATTTGACGTGATACTGGCCGAGCAGCCCGAATTACTCGACTAGTCGCTGGGTTGGGTGGCTGAGGTAGGCTGGAAGCCCAAAGCGTCACTCAGCTGATCACGATTGAACGCTCGCCAAAGGGCCGCCAGCACTAGCACCTCAAGCCCCCACAGGACCCAGTGCAGTGAAACCACTTGCGCTGTCTCCTCGCTAACCATGAGCCAGTGCTCAAGGCCTGTATAAATTGCCCAGGCGGCGGCCATGCCCAGCAGATAGCCCGCCTGCTTTGCGATATCCAGTTGTCGAAGCTGTTCCACGGATCCCATCAGCAGCGTCTCGCAGCGCACCAGATAGTTACCCAGTGAGAAGGTGATCTGGTAGCCGATGTAGACAAATAGCGCCAGCGGTAAAGCGATAGGGAGGACCAGCACCGCCGTGACGCCGCTCAAAGTGATCAACTCAACCGCGATAGACAGACGGAAGAACCACGCGGGCACCAGAATACGCCGATACTGGGTTGCCACGATCAGGGTACCCAATGCCAGTCCGAGCCCGCCAGCCGAGAATACGGCTGGAGACAATGGGGTGTAGAGGACGAATACGGCGCCCACGGACAAGCCGAGGAAGACGGAGTTCAGAAACTTGTAGCGAATAAAGGCGGCGGGCCGGATCGCGCGGTGCGCCCCCATGCTCAGTAGTCCACGCCTTGTCGTGCGCGAATACCGGCCCGATAGGCGTGTTTGATCTCTTTGACCTCAGACACGGTGTCCATGGCTTCCCTCAGTGCCTGGCCACCACCGCGGCCAGTCACCACCAAGCTCTGTCCGGCAGGCCGACTGGTTAATACGTCAATCACCATGTGCTCGGGTAAATAGTCGAAGGCCAACATATAGGTGAGCTCATCCAGCACGACGAGATCATAGGTTTCGTCCTCGAGCATGGCGCGCGCCTGTTCCCACGTCCGCTCGGCAGCGGCGATGTCTCCTGCGCGATCCTGTGTGTCCCACGTAAAGCCGGTGCCCATTTGATAGAGCGTCACGCCGGGCAGGTGTTCTTTCACAAAGGTTTCTTCACCTGAAGGTTGCGCGCCCTTGATGAATTGAACAATGCCTACTCGTTGGCCGTAACCCAGCGCGCGAATCACCATGCCAAAAGCGGAGCTGGTTTTACCTTTGCCATCGCCCGTCAGCAGAACGCTCACGCCTCGCTCGATATCGGCTTTTGAGATGGCCTCATCGACGGCAGCTTTCTGCTTGGCCATCGCCTTGTTGTGCTTGGTGTCACGGTCCATATCTCAATCCTACAGGTTGATGCGAGCGCCGATGTAAGCAGTAAAACCCGGCATGTAGTAACCAGGTAGTTGCTGATCGTCTTGATCAGTCAGATTCAGCAGGCGGGCCTCCAGCGAGAGGTGCGGCGAGACAGCCCATCGCCCTGCAAGATCGAGTGTCGTTGTCTCACCGATCGATGCACCGAACGGCCCAGTGGCTTTCCCGGTGTGCCGCGCGGTGAGTCTGGCCGACAATGCTGCGTTTTCCCACGTCAGGCTCACTCGCTCGGTTTCTTCCGGTCGATAGGGGCGGTCGGCACCATTTTGCTGCATAGCATCGATCCAGGTGACGTTACCGTCTATCGACCAGTTATCCGATATCGGTAGGCTGGCGACGACCTCGAGGCCATCAGATTCGCTCTCACCAAAGGACTGCAGATAGCCGCTGTACGTGGCCAGATCAAAAATGATCTCGTTCTCGATGGACTGATCAAACAAGATGACCTCGAAGGACAATGCGCTGAGCTCGCCGATCAGTGCCACTTCCCAGCCTTCGGATTGCTCCTCAAGTAAGGGCATGCCGCTGGCAGGCGGGTAGGCGAATGGCCCATTGTTGTAGGCGATCTCATAGAGGCTGGGCGCTCTGAATCCGGTACCGGACGCGGCGCGGATAGCCCAACCGGACGCCAATTGCGATAGGTTGTAGCGAGCGCTGATGCGCCAGCTATCGTGTTCGCCGAAGTCGTCGTTATCATCGCGGCGCCACCCTGCGGTCACCACGGCAGGTCCCCATTGCTGCTGAATCTCCAGATACCAACCCGTATTGTCCCGCGCCCAGTCGGTGCTGCCATCCGACAGCGACTGCTCTTCCTGATCGATGCCATAGGTGATGCGCGTGGTGTCAGAGGCGCGCCATGTTCCTAATAACGAGACCGAATCCGTCTCGCCCGTTGTCGCATAGGAGCGCTGCCCTGCCGAAAAGAAGGCGCGCTCGGTCTCGCTTGAAGAAACGGCTAATGTCAGCGAATGTTGGTCCGATGTCAGGGTTGCGCCGGCCCGCCACGCGCGTTGCTCGTAGTCATCGTCACAGTCATGGATCAGTGCGAAGGTGAGGGTGTCGTAACACCCATCGTATTCGTTCTCGCCCGAAATGTCGGTCGCGGCAAAGTCGAGCGCGATCATCTCGTTGAGTTGCACCGCCAGCGCGCCGTGAGCGGTGGTGTTCTCGTAACCGTCGCGGTCGGGGTTGACGCTGTCGATTTCTCGCGCATTGATCCCCTCGATTTCGAGCTGCGAGAGCGAAAGCGAGGCACGGACGCGATCAGTGACCAAAGTGCCGCTGAGGCTGCCCTGATAAAAATCATCGCCCCCCGCCTCAATAAATCCCGATGCGCCGGTGGTTGCCTGCGCATCAGTGGTGGACATCAAGATGACGCCACCTGCGTCGGCTCCCCACATCAAACCCTGTGGTCCCCTCAAAATCTCAACGCGGGAGAGCCCGCTGCTGAGAAGATGCTCTACTCTGGGGCTAATCTGTGGCGAGGAGGGATCTGCGATGTTGATGCCGTCCAGCACGATACGCGTGCGATAGCCTTCTTCGCCGCGAATGCGGACTGCGGCCGCTTTTCCATACCCACCATCCATGGTGACGGTGACGCCAGGCTGGGTATCAAGCAACGAACCTAAGTCCGGGTAACCAAAAGCGCGCATCGCGTCTTGATCCAGCACTGTCACGGACACACCGATCTGATCAATCAGGTCAGGTGTTCGCGAAGCCACCACGACGGTCTCTTCAACCTGATCATTCGCGGCGTTGTCGTTTGCAGCCTCCGTCTTTGATCCCTGTGCCAGGCTGATTGCGCTGGCCAGAGACAAGAAGAGGGCGCCAAGTGCAAAGGCGCTGCCTCTGGCGAGAGACGCCTTGGCTCCGCTGGTGCGACAAGATCTTTTAGCGGTGGTATGTGCGCCGCGCTCCACGGTGAGATTGGCCAGGCAGGCGCGAATCGTGTTGTCAGTCATGGCTCATCCCCGGGCGTACACCGCACCGACTTGGGTTCGTGGCCATCGAGTGGGGAAGGGCGCGGGGATGCGCAACGTGCCGGCCGTTCAATAACCGGGCTGCGTTGCCGTGCATCCTGTGGGAGCCCTCCGCTCCACATGATGGTGTTGTATCAGGCAGGTATCGGGCTCTCACCGAAGTGATGACCGTTGCGGGGGCAGCGCCGGACTCGAACTCTCTCACCGGACTTCCCTTTTAACCTACCCAGATCATTTGATCGGTAGGCACCTGATGCGCGGCACCATACGCCTGAGCATCCTCCGGGTCAAATGCCGGCCGGTGGTAGGCTATAGAGATGGCGGCATCACCGACATCACCAACACCCACTGACGCAGAACGCGCCCGGGTAGCCGAATTGCTGGGCAGGGAGCCTCGGGGTCGCCGTGCCGTCGCGGTTTCCGATGACCGAGGCGACCCGCTGGTGATTCGCGTGGGATCTGTGGTGGAAGGCAAACCCTTTCCGACGCTCTATTGGTTGCTGGGCGAGGTCATTTGTCTTCGTATTGACCGACTGGAGGCCGCCGGCTGGATTGCAGCTTTGCAGCAGAGAGTCGATGGCTCGGAAAATCTGCGACAGGCTATGCTTGAGGATCACGACCGGCATCGCCGGGAGCGCGACGGATTTCTGTCAGTGGACGAGCGCGCTTATTTGACCGCGCAGGGGATGCTGTCTGCACTCGACGCCAGGGGCATTGGCGGTATCGCCGAGCCCGATCGTATCCGCTGTCTGCATACCTGGTATGCCGCGCATCTCGTCACGCCAAATACGATCGGTGGCTTGGTCGATGAGCTGCTGGCAGAAAGTGAATACTTGGCGCCGGACTGAGAAGCGAGCAATGGTATCCTTCGGCGCTTCGTTTTAAGCGGTTTGATGGAAACTACGCCATGTCTACGAATACTGACGATCTTCGCATTCGCAATCTGCGCGAGCTGGTGACGCCCGAAGCGCTGATCGCTGAAATGCCGGCTGATGAGTCGGTTGCTCAACACGTAACCCAATCGAGAACCTCGATACAGTCAGTCCTTAACGGAACGGATGATCGGTTGGTGGTCGTTATCGGCCCATGCTCCATCCACGATCCGGCGGCGGCATTGGATTATGCGGCGCGTCTGAAAGTAGTGACGGCGCAATTTTCGGCCAATCTGTTGATTGTGATGCGCGTCTACTTCGAAAAGCCCCGCACTACCGTTGGGTGGAAAGGTCTGATCAATGATCCGCACCTCGATAATTCCTTTGACGTGAACGAGGGACTTAAGCGTGCCCGGAAGCTGTTGTTGGACATCAATGCGGCAGGTCTGCCCACAGCAACTGAGTACCTCGACTTGATTTCACCCCAGTACATTGCTGATCTCATCAGTTGGGGTGCGATTGGCGCGCGCACGACAGAAAGCCAGAGCCACCGTGAGTTGGCGAGCGGCTTGTCTTGCCCTGTGGGCTTTAAAAATGGCACAGGTGGCAACATCCAGATTGCAGTGGATGCCATTGGCGCCGCGCAACACTCGCATCATTTCTTGTCAGTCACGAAAGGCGGTCAATCTGCTATTTTTGAGACCGCCGGAAACCCTTTCTGTCACTTGATTCTGCGGGGTGGCGCGCAACCCAATTACGATATGTTTTCTGTCGATGATGCCTGCGCTATGTTGCGTAAGGCTGACCTTCCCGAGAGCATCATGATTGATGCGAGCCATGCCAATAGTCGAAAACAACCTGATCGGCAGATCGCCGTTGCTCAGGACATTGCGTCTCAAGTGGAGCGCGGCGATCAGCGCATTACCGGTTTAATGTTGGAGAGCTTTATCGAGGCGGGACGACAGGACGTGGTGAACAAGGAAGATTTGGTTTACGGACAAAGCATCACTGATCCGTGTATGGGCTGGGACGATTCCACTGCTGTGCTCGAGGTGCTGGCAAATGCGGTAGAGCGCCGTCGGATGGGATAGCGAGGGTCTGATGAGGTGGGCGATATGACGACGATCGAGAGAGACAAGCAAGGTGGCCGTAGGCCCGCGTATCTAATTGACCTGGCGATGTTTTGCGGCCTGTCTATTGCCACAACGTCTGTCGCAGACACGATTACTGCGCCTGAGCAGAGCGATCTGACCATTGCCGAGCTGTCGCAGGAAGTTTCCGATGAGTTGACCTCACTCAGAGAGTTTGAGTCTTACCCGATACCGGATTCAGTGGAACGGCGGAAAATACTCGATGTCCGGCGGGACGAGAAAACAATTGCCGTGCTGCAGAGCATCATGACGCTCTCTGACAAGGTCCTGAAGCTACCGACCGATGCGCCAGAATACAAAACGCTCGTTGCTTTGATGTCCCAGCGGGGGATCTGATTGAGAGAACGTTGATTGAGCGCTTTACCCATCTGACCCAGCGCCTGAACGATTCGCTGGCTCGACAAGGTGAACTGACGGGTCCCGCACTGCTGATGGAAGAATCATTGGCCGAGCTGTTAGACAAGCAACGGCTGCAGTATTTAGAGCTTTCAACCGAGCAAGTGCTGTTGCTCGAGACGCTTGAGCTGGAAGCCAGCACTCTCCGCCAGAAAGTCGTCCGTTCACTGTCGTTTTTTGGTGAAGAGATGATGGGCTTGATTCACCTGCACCAGCATGGGCTCAAAATGTTGGCCGAGCGACAGGTGTCTGATGGCACCAATACTGACCTCATTCGCACTGCAGAGTTTGAAGCAGAACGGTTACAGGTCGCTGTCAACCGACTTCGAGATGTCGTGGACCAACTGAAACGCCTGGGTGGTGACACCCTTGAGATGAGACGAACGCTTATCGAGGTGCGCGGTAGTCTGGCCCTTTCGCTTGTTGATACTGCCGTTATCAGCGTGCTGTACGCAGAGATCGCCGAGAAATTTGACACGTGGGTGGCGAACCGGGGTGCTACGGCGGTGATCTCATTCTTTCTTTTCATTGTGATCTTAATCGCCTCTCGATGGCTGGCCAAGCTAGCCAAGCAGGTCGTAGAGCGCGCGCTCAAACACTCGGACCAGTCGATCTCCCAGCTGTTAAAAGAGACACTGATTTCGATGACGGGAACTGTTGTGTTTCTGCTGGGACTGCTCGTCGCACTCTCTCAAGTTGGGGTATCCGTTGCCCCGATGATTGCGGGTCTCGGTGTGGTCGGATTTATCGTGGGTTTTGCGTTGCAGGACACGCTGGCGAATTTCGCCTCGGGCGCCATGATTCTGGCGTATCGACCCTTTGACACCGGCGACTTCATTTCCGCCGCTGACGTGGAGGGCGAAGTGCGCAAGATGAATTTAGTGAACACCACCATCGTTACCATCGAAAACAAGGTGCTGATCATCCCGAACAGTAAGATCTGGGGCGGGGTGATTCTCAACTTCACAGGGCAAAACCTGCGTCGCACCGATATTATTTATCGCGTCAGTTTTGATGAGGATCTGGACAAGGTCGCGGCGATATTGGAAGAGCTCGTCGCCGCCGATGAGCGATTCCTGAAATCGCCCGAGCCTGTCATCAGAGTCAAACAGTTCAGTGAATACTCAATCGACTTTCTCGTGCGTGCCTACGTCGCAACGGGAGAATTCTGGGAATCTGTTTGGGCCCTCAACAAGTCTGTCAAGCAACGCTTTGATGCAGAGGGCATCACCATCCCGTTCCCGCAGCGTGATGTCCATATGTTGCCCGCTGGGGAGTCGAGTCAGCCGGCTTGATTGGCTTTGTTCGCCGGTAATTAGTACTTCCATGTCACGCCTGTGGTGAGGTTGTAATCACTTTTTGAGAGCTCGATGTCATCTCGGTCACCGGCTGTATCGAGTTCTGTTCCCGCGACTACGGTCCAGTAAAAACTATCGAATAGCTCCCAGCTGACCTGGATATTCATATCGCCTCTCACGCGTTCCCAATCAGACAGAGAGGGGTAGGCGTTACCGATGAGCGAGATGTCCATATCGAGGTCTTGAAAGCTATACAGGTGCCAAGAGACATTGAAAAAAAGCTCGGTGTCATTGCATGTCTCTAGATTTGTATTCCCCATTGCGGGATTTGGGTTCTCGCTAAAAGAGAAATCGTCGCAGGACTTTCTGCGTTCCCGCACACCCTGTATGCCTGCAGAGACAGTCATCTCGTGACCAAGGTTGTTGATAAGATAACGCCCCAGCCCAAACCCGATAGATCCACGATGGGCGATACCCAAGTCATCGTTGGTCGAGTAGACGGCTTTGAGAACGCGAAAGCTTTGCGCGGTGCCGCGCTCTCGCCAGAATTCACGCGTGAGCTCGAATTGTGAGGAGTTGCTGGTGGTTTCCGAACGTTCATCGCCTTCGCCAGCGATGGTTTTGTTGTCATTGACGCGCGCAAAGAATCTTGTCCGGCCTCCCCGCACGTCGTAACTGCCATTTGCTTGCAGCGTCAGCTGTCGGCTGCGCGGGTCTGCATTGATGGTGCTGCTCAACTGCAGGTCGAGTTTGTCGGCGAGATTGTCCTCGATGGAGCGGACTTCCACCACATCATCTATATCCAACTGACGGTCCTTGCCTCCAGATTTGAACGTCAGTTGCTCTGGAATGTCGCTTGCGGCGAATCGGCCATATATCCGCTCGCCATCGTCAAGACGGACTTCGTACACATAGCGACTGTCAATCTGGCTGACCTCTCGCCACTTTACGCTGATAGTGCCAGCGTAACTGGTGCTAACCGACAGCTTTCCCGAAGTCATCTCGGTCATCGCGCCCGTGATTCGATCTCCGTTGGACACAGTGATGACGTCGGTCTTGGCGTGAGACCAGGCGTTCATGGCGTTCAGCATGAGCATGCAAGCAACGCTGATGAATAAAGGGAAGCGCAACAGAAGTATTCAATGTCTCCTAACAGACAAAGTAATGAGTAAGAAGTGGCACTCTAGACAGAGCGCCTTTAGCTCGGTCCGATCTGGCAAAAGCACAGCTTGTTACCGTCGGGGTCACGAACGTAGCCGCCGTAGAAAAAACCAGGCATACGTTCACCCGGCGGGCCGTCGCAAGTTGCACCGAGCTCAATAGCTTTGGCATACATTGCGTCGCATTCCGCCGGGCCGCCGGCGCGGATGGCGACCATCGTGCCATTACCTGCGCTGGGCGCGCCCTCATCATAGGGAATGCAGACGGCGAGCATGGGACTGGCGACATCCATGCCGTAAAGGGCGATACGTTCGTTACCCAAAACATATTTCGCACCGATCACGCCAAGCAATTCCTCGTAGAAGGATTTGGCGCGCTCAAAGTCGGTTACACCCAAAGTTGTGTAGGCAAGCATAGAGATCTCCTGATCTGGTTGGGCAAGTGGGCTCGTGAGGTCCACAGAGCGTGCGGGTTGCCCCGGCCCGTATGCGCCGAGCTTATCTATCAAGCGGCAGGATGACCAGATTTCGAGGTTTGGGTGTCACCTTAAGAGCGCGTATTCTCGGCACTGTCTTTCGATAACCGGATCGCTATGGAAGCTGCACTGGTTGCACTGATCGTTGTCGCGTTGATTGCTTTGCTGATCTTCAGCAGGTTTTCTCCTGCCTTGTTATTCACGCTGGCCATGGCGGGCTGTGTGCTGATCGGCGTCATCGACATACCCGGCGTGATGGCCAAGGCGACTAATGAAGGCCTGGTGACGCTGCTGCTGTTGCTGATGGTCTCGATTGGTTTTGAGCGGCTACCCTGGTTGTTGGCGCTGTCCAATCGTGCAGTGAGAGGATCTTTGCCAGGTACCTTGTTGAGCCTCTCCGGAATGACCATGCTGTTCTCGGCATTCGTCAATAACACCGCGGTTGTGGCCACGCTGGCGGGTACGCTTCGCAAAAACCCACATCATGCCGCCAGCCAAATTCTCTTGCCGATTTCCTATGCGGCCATTCTGGGAGGCACGTTGACGCTGATCGGCACCTCGACCAACCTGATCGTCAGTAGCTTTCTCGAAGATGTCACCGGCACGGGCATCGCTTTTTTTGCCTTCCTGCCCGTCGCTTTGCCTGCTGCCTTGGCCGGCTTGGTCGCCATGTTGCTGATGTACAAAGTGCTGCCAACGGGCTCGCACGGTACGTTGTCCGTGAATGAGTTTTTGATTGAGATGGCGGTGGCGGATGATTCCCGATTGATCGGTAAGACTGTCGCCGAAAATGGCTTGCGTGATCTCGGTGAATTGTTTTTGGTCGAGTTGGTTCGTGCGGGACGATTGATTACGCCCGTCTCACCCGGGGAGCAACTGGAAGCCGGGGATCGCCTGATTTTCTCCGGTGATGTGTCGAGCGTTGGCATCCTTGAGCGGTTCCATGGATTGCGTTCCTTCGCGATCGATGAGGGCCTTTTGGGCACGAATCTCACCGAGGTGGTGTTACTGCCGGGTGCGGCGGTCATTGGCTCGACGATTAAGGGCAGTGAATTCCGATCACGTTTTGATGCAGCAGTGGTGGGGCTGCGTCGTGATGGCGAGAGGTTATCGGGGCGTCTAGGCAATGTCGTACTGCGCGCAGGCGACTCGCTGATGCTGGCAGTGGGGCCAGATTTTCAAAAGCGCAGTAACTTGAGCCGTAACTTTCTGGTTACAGACAGCAACGTGGCGAGCCATAGCCTATCGACGGCCAAAAGCTTCACGGTAGCAGCGGGTATGTTCGCGGCTGTTGCGGCGTCAGTTATGGGCTGGATCCCTCTGTCAACTGGGCTGATGTTTTTGTTGTTACTGATGCTGGGTCTCAGGTTGTTCAGTGCGGCCGAGCTCAGGAGGCGCTTTCCCTTTGAGCTCTGGCTGATTGTCTCTTGCGCACTTGCCATTAGCCAGGCGCTGATGGACTCGGGTCTCATGGGCATCATGATGGAATCCCTCGCGCCGATTCTGAGCAGCGTACCGCCGATGATGATGCTCGCGATGGTCTATCTCATCACGCTCATCATGACGGAGTTGATGACCAACAATGCGGCCGCCGCCCTCATGTTCCCGCTGGGCTACGGTGTGGCGGTGTCCTCCGGGTACGATCCAATGGCCTTTGTCATGGCGGTTGCTCTGGGGGCAGCGCTTCCTTCATGACGCCCTTTGGATATACCACCAACCTCATGGTGCAGAACTTGGGTGGCTACACTCGCGTCGACTATGTGCGTTTCGGTTGGCTGGTGTCACTGTGCTACTCGGCAACGGTTTTAGTACTGTTACCCCGCGTGTTTCCACTGTAAACCAGACTCGCCTCGTTATGATGCTGCGGCATCATTTGATGTCCTGCCCAAATCACCGATAATCCCTTGCTGTGAGAGATCGATGTTAAAAATCAGCGAGTACTTGAGTGCCGACGAACGTCAGCGCGTATTGCAACGGAGTGATCTGCAGGCGTGGTGGTTAGTGCTATCCACCTGGGCTGCCATCCTTGGGCTGTTGGCACTAGCCGCGGCATTTCCTCATCCCGTGACGATTCTGGTGGTCTGGCTGGTACTGCCCGGCCGTCAATTGGGATTGTCCGTGTTGATGCACGAAGCGGGGCACAACACCTTGTTTGCCAGCCGCGGGCTGAATCAGTGGGTGGGGCAGTGGTTGTGTGCGCTGCCGACACTAAATGACCTGAACGCCTATGCGACAGGCCATCTGGACCATCATCGCCTGGCGGGCACCGCGGAGGATCCGGATCTTCCGAACTATCGGGCTTACCCGGTTGACCGGCAGAGCTTTTGGCGCAAAGTGGTTCGGGATCTTACGGGGCAGACGGGCGCCAAGTTGGTCACGGCGATTGTGCACGGTGGATTATCGCATTTTGGCGGTACAACACAGCCAGGGCGCGCGCTGCTCGTGAAGCAGGTGGCGGTTCAGGGCGTGCTGGCGGGCGTGCTGGTGTTCTTTGATGCTGGTTGGGTCTGGTGGCTGTGGTTCGGTACGCTCATGACCTCCTACATGTTGGTGGTGCGCTTGCGACAGGTCGCCGAGCATGCCGCGGTGCCTGATGCACTTGATCCGGACCCGCGCTTCAATACGCGCACGGTGATTGCGCCACGCTGGCAACGTTGGTTGATGGCCCCGCACTACGTGAACTATCACCTCGAGCATCATCTAATGCCCGGGGTGCCCTGTTACCGCTTGCCGGCGTTTCGCGCCTTACTCGTGAGCAAAGGGTTGCTGGCCGAGGTGCCCGCGTTTAGTAGCTACCAGCAAGTGCTATCGCATGCAGTGAGGTGGGCATGAGCCAATCACCTGATCAGTGGGTAGAAGCCCATCTCGGCCCCATTGCCGAGTCGCTGTCTTCGATTGTTTTTTCAACTATCTCGGTTGCCGGTACCGACGTGCCGCTGATTGTTATTTGGACGGCAGTTGCATCACTGTTCTTTACTGTATATCTGCGCTTCATCAATATTCGCGCGTTGGGTCTGGCTATCCGGCATGCGCGTGGTGATTTCTCTGATCCCAATGCGCGGGGTGAGATCAGCCATTTCAAAGCGGTCGCCACGGCCGTCTCGGGCACGGTTGGCGTGGGTAATATCGGCGGTGTGGCAGTCGCTATCTCGCTGGGTGGTCCGGGTGCGGCGTTTTGGCTCTTTGTGGCGGGGCTTTTATCCATGTCCACGAAGCTGGTGGAGTGCACCTTAGGCGTGAAATATCGGCGCTATAACGAGGACGGCTCGGTGTCGGGTGGCCCCATGTTCTATATGGAGGCGTACTTTCAGGAACGCGGTCGGCCTTGGCTGGGCAAAGGCCTCGGCATGTTCTACGCGGCCGCACTGGTGATCGGCTGCCTCGGCATCGGCAACATGTGGCAATCCAATCAAGCCTTCGCGCAGGTTTTGGTGATCACCGGTGGCGAGGAATCATTGCTTGCGGGCCGCGGCTGGCTCTTCGGATTGGCCTTGGCGGGGGTGATCGCCGCCGTGATTATCGGCGGAATCCGCTCTATTGCACGGGTGGCTGCCGTGCTCGTGCCGATCATGGGATTGATATATGTTGTCGCCGCACTGGTGGTCATCGGCTTAAGCGCTGAGCACATTCCTGGCGCACTGGCATTGGTGATGAGCGATGCTTTCACCGGGCAAGCCGCCTCCGGCGGCATTTTGGGTGCGATGGTGATCGGTTTTCAGCGCGCGCTATTCTCTAACGAGGCGGGTATTGGCTCGGCATCGATTGCGCATTCGGCAGTGAAGACCGAGGCACCGGCCTCCGAGGGCATTACCGCACTGCTGGAACCTCTGATTGATACCGTCATCATCTGCTCCCTCAGCTCGCTAGTGATTCTCACAACGGCCGTTCCGCAAGGATTGATGGGTAACGAGCTTGTGGGCATCGAGCTCACCTCTGCTGCCTTTGCCTGGCATTTCAGTTGGGCACCTTACGTGATCGCGGTGGCGGCGTTGCTATTCGCGTTTTCAAGCGCGTTGGCGTGGTCGTATTACGGTTTGAAGGGCTGGAGTTACCTCGTGGGGGAAGGGCGCTTGCGGGCGATTTTCTTTCCAGATGATCTTCTGCGGCTTTATCGCGCTCGGGTGTATGTTGGAAATACGCGCCGTGCTCGACTTCTCCGATGCCATGACCTTCCTCATCGCACTGCCCAACATTTTGATGTTGTATCTGTTTGCACCGATGGTCAGGCGTGACGTCAGCGAGTACATCGCGGCCATCAAGGCGCGTTAGTAGGGCTGATCCCCTTCACTGACGACCCGGTGCAGTCTCCTTGTTGCCGGGAAGAAATCGTTCACCGGTTTATGCTGGGTACTGCGGTTATCCCAGAGCACCATGGAGTTGGGCTGCCAGCTGAAAGCGACAGGTAAACTCGGGCAGGCTCGCGTGTCGCCACAGGAACTGCAGAACCTCAGCTGACTCCAGCGGTGGTAGCCCCTCGATGTGGGTGGTGAACAAGCTGTTCACAAAGAGCACTTTCTTGCCGGTCTCAGGATGGGTTTGAACTACCGGGTGTCGCACGGGTGGGTTTTTCGCCACGGCGTCTGCGAGCCTTTCGCGACCCCCGGGCTCGGCGAGACTTTCTTTGAAGCCGTGACTGAAGTCATGCACCGCCACCAGGCCATCCAGATACTGCTGCATACCGGGGGAAAGGCCCTCGTAGGCCGCGGTCATGCTGGCGAACAGCGTATCGCCACCCACTTCCGGGATGGTGATGCCCCTAAGCACGGTCACCGAGGGTGGGTGCTGTCGGAACGTCATGTCTGAATGCCACATTTCGATCTTGGAGGGGTTCTCTTTGGTGCTCTCCAGAATCATGACTTCAGGAAGGCCCTCTACCGTGTGATAGGCGGGATGCGTCTGCAAAGGGCCAAATATCTCTGCCAGCGCCTTTTGATCGGTAGGCTCGATCGACTGATCGCGCAAAAAGAGTACCTCGTGCTCATTGAGCAACTCGCGCAACGTCTTGGCCAGCTCGGCATCGATGCCGTCCCCCAAATTGATCGCTTGCAACTCGGCGCCTATGGCTCCCGCTACTCGCTTGACGATCATCCCATCATCTCCTGTGTTCCTTCGACCTTATTAGAGCGCGGGCGAATTGTGCTCGTCCATGACGTGGGTCGGCAATAGTCCGCTTGGCACACTTAACCGGTGGGTGAACGAGCTGGGCCAAAGCGACCCGCAACCCGAGCTCAACTGCTCATCGTTAACGTCATTGAACAACAAACCAACAGGAAGTGACTCATGAAAAAATGGACTTTACTCACCGGTGCACTGGTACTCTCACTTAGTCAAACCACACTGTCTGCAGCCACTCATTCCTCAGTGGGATCATCCTCTGTACCTGCCCCACTATCACTCCAAGTCGGGCAAACCCCTTTTCAGGACGAGCAAACCCAGAGCGTATCGATTATTGAGGCCATGCAAACCCGCGGAAAAGTGCTGCCCATCGTTTTGGGTGTGGCGGCAGTTGATATCGCATTAGCGACCTACTTTTGGGGTGTTTATGTCCCGTTCTATGCTGAAAAGGAGCCCGCACATTGATCAACGAGAGCGGGCTTTCGCTGGGTGCCGTACCTATCGCGAGGCTCAACCCCGTAGAGCGTTTGCGTTACAAAATCGCCAGGGATGACTGCCTCCGCGCCAGGGAGCGCTACTTCGCCGTGAGGATCGTGCCCACACTGCTGGCCTGGGCTGCCCTGGTTGCGGCGACGAGTGCCGTGGTCGGCGCTCTGATACCGCCGGGTGTGTCGTTGACGCTTTACTTCAGCGGTGCGGCTGTCCTCGTGGTGTGGCTAGAGCGCCGCGCCCGGTCGCTGCTCGCGATGCCATAGCGCCGGTGCGCATGGCTCACGTGCATGCGCGTCCCGCCGCACCGTTTCGTGTGTTGGGCATGCGATTGAGTTCAACACCGCGGCAGGTAGTGCGTTTCCTACTGTGCGGCGTTTTACTCATCGGGGCGGCTGAGGCGGCGTCACAGCCGCCTCGGGCGGCCCCCCTGACCCTCACGAAGCAATCGGCCACGTTTGATTGCGGGCGTGCGGCGCTGGCGACATTGCTCTCTCACTATGCGGAGCACTCTGTGCCAGCGATGTCTCTTAGTGAGGGCATTACATGGCGAGAAGCCGAGTGGCGGCGCATCCAGTCGACCGGTTTTAGCCTGCAGCAATTAGTGCTGATGGCTGAGGCCTACGGTGCGGCGCCAAAACTGATCGGCCTGACGACCCAGCAACTCCGTAAGGCGCCATTACCGCTATTGGTCCATCTTCAGCTGACAACGGGCCCCCATTTCAGCGTTTTGACGGGGATGGCAGGAGATCGAGTGACGCTCGCTGACCCGAGTCAGGGCCGTCTGCTGTGGTCACTGTCTGAGTTTATCAGCGCATGGGCCCCGGATCACTGGGGCCTCGCGCTGGCGATTACAGAAGATCCTGGCGGGTTAGATTCAGCCCGCGTTCGCTAACCGTTTCGGCGCCCGCCGTGTGGGTAATTACTGCGGTGCTGGCCAACTCCGGTTTAAGGTAGGTGTCGGCGACTCGGCGCAGGTCGTCGAGGGTTGTATTGACGATCCCGGCCCGCAGCACTTTACGGTGCTCCGCAGTGCGCTTGAACAGTCGCTCGTGGAAATCGCGCTTGGCTTCGCCCGCGGGGGATCCCGGTTTATCGAGACTGGCCATCACGCTGAGAATCGCCTCCTCGAGTGCGAGCTGCTCATGTTGGCTCTCCAGCAACCAACGTACTGGAGGCGTCAAAGTCATCCAAGGTCTCGATAAGCCGGGGGTCGCGGTACGAGAAGAACCGGAATGCGGCGATGTTCGGGTCATGACTCGCACCGCCGCCGTAGGCGCCGCCCTGTTCCCGGATGCTGCGATGCAGGAAACCGTTTCGCAAAAACGCCGCCAACACTGAGAGCGCCGGGGCATCTGCATGACCAGAGGGCACCGTGGGATAAGCCTTCGCGCAGAAGTTGACTTGGGTATTGGTGACCCAGACCTCGTGACGTGCTTCGCGGATGCGCTCCAGCGGAGTCGCCGAGGCGGATTCCCCAGCTGTGGGCGCAGCTGCGACTGCAGATTCACTGGCTTGGCTGATATTGGGCTCGTCGGCGATGGTGCACAGCAAGGGCGCGCCAGCCGCCGCCAGTTTATGATGGATGGCGCTCAATGAGTGTGACAAAGCCTCCAACTCACCATCTTGCTTCAAAACGTCATCTAGCGCACGCATTCGGCGAATGCCCTCGAGGCCGCCTTGTTCGTGTCCCATGCGGGCCAAGGGGCTCATGCCTGCACAGGCGGCACTCATGGCCAGCGCGTGTCCGCTGCCAGTAATCCCTTGATCACGTCGCGCACGCATTTGGCTGACGAGGTCACGGACTCTGCTGTGCTCGTCAAAACGGGCGTGTTGCAGCGTGTCTGACATCAGGGTCAGTTGCGGTGCGATGCGGTCGGCGAGCGCCTTCGAGGACAACACAAAATAACTGTCGCAGGCCTGCTCATCATCGCGCTGGGCGCGGCTACTCACCGACGCACTGAGCGATCCAACCGTGGCGGAGTGTCGCTCCTGTGTTTCGAGATAGTTGAGATCCGCCCACGCCCACCTCTGCCATCAGAGCGGTGACCAGAGGCAGATGTTGCTGTTCTGCCGAGTCAGGGCGGGAAGAGGGCTGACCCACTGCTGATAGACCAGGCCATTAGTGCCAGCTGTGTAGCGATAGTGCTGTGACTTTCCGTCGCTGATCGACGGAACAGGTGATGTGGTCTCAGCAGGAATGTCCGACAGTTCGACTCGCGGCAAGATCGTTGGGTCATCTTTCTGCCCTTGGCGCTCTCGCAATCGCGCCGCCAAATCCAAAATCTCTGCAGTGTGTTCGCCGCTGAGCTCTTCTTTCATTGCAGCGAGGCGCGCCGCTTCCGCTGCATCGCGCTCTGCAGCAAGGCCGGTGTCAGGTGAGACCACCAATCGCACCCGGTGCGGGTTATCGATCAACAAGTCACGGATGAGTGTCGGGATATAGGCGGGGTCTTTTACCCGCTCACGCAGCGTGTCGATGACCGGCTCAAGATCGAGCGCCGCGACTGCGTCGCCGTAATGTGTCGCAGCACCCAATGCCCGCAGCATGAGGTTCAGGCCATAGGGCATGCCGTCACCGCTCACTTCGCGCTGATGGAGCTCAATCTGTCTAAGGATTGCGTCCACCTTTTCAGTGGCAATGCCTTCGTCGGCGACGCGCTGAATACAGGCCATCACTTCGCGCTCGAAGTCATCGGCCTCTGCCGCTTCGCTGCCCTCGATGCCGCAGCAGAAGACCATCTCGCGCATCGATTCCTCAAGACCGCACAATGGGGAAGGGGCTGTCCCCCGATCAGTCGTTTCGAGATAGTGCATGAGCGGCGAGGCGCTGTTTTCCATGAGCACTGATGACACCAGCTGCGCCTCAAGCATCGCGGTGAGATCCGCACTCTCACCCAGTTTCCAACCCATGACGAGATGGGTCTTTTGCGCCGTGCCTTCCTCGGCATCGATCGAGTAAGGATGCATGGCATGTTTGGGAGCGCTGAACGGGGTCTCCAGTTCAACTTCGATCTTGCGCTCAAGCGCATCGAATCGATGCAGGACTGACGCCTCGAATACCTGCTGATGTTCGGCAGCAGGGATATCGCCAAAGGTCAGGAAAATAGCGTTGCTGGGGTGATAGTGCTCGGCATAAAAATCGCGAAGCTCTTGATAACTCAGGTCAGGAATATGTGCAGGGTCGCCACCACTGTTGAAGTGGTAGGTGTTGCTAGGGAAAAGTTCATGGCTTAATCGGTCCCACAAAACGGAAGGGGTCGATGACATCGCGCCCTTCATTTCATTGAATACCACGCCTTTAAAGACCAGCGGTTGGTTGCTGTCGTCGTTCTCGAATTCGACCCGATGCCCTTCTTGGGCGAAGTCCAATGGATCCAGGCGAGAGAAAAACACTGCGTCGAGATACACGTCCAACAAGTTAGCGAAGTCTTTTCGGTTCTGTGTTGCGAAAGGATAGGCAGTCCAATCAGAACTGGTGAAGGCATTCATGAAGGTGTTCAGCGACCGCCGCAGCATCATGAAGAAGGGGTCGCGGACGGGATAGCGCTCGCTACCGCACAATGCGGTGTGCTCCAGAATATGGGCGACGCCGGTCGAATCCTCGGGCACGGTCCTCAGTGCCACCATAAACACATTCTCGGATGAGTCACTGTTCAGGTGGAGATGTGTTGCGCCGGTGCCAGGGTGCGTATATTCCTCGACCGTCAAATTCAGACTGGGGATCGGCACCGACCGCGTCAAAGTGAAGGTGTTGGGGTGCTCTCCGGTGACGGCTGCGCGGGAGGGTTCGCTCATGTGATGTATTCCAATGCTGTGTCGTTTATCAATTTCTTACGGTGTCGCTGGCTGGTCGCGTCAAGCGACCCACTCGTTGGTCCCGATATTATGGATCTCTTTATACGCGTGATCAGTTATATCTGGGGTCAAGGCGCGGTTTTTTCCAGTGCGATTTCATAAAGCCAGGGCCAGCGCTTACCTGTGACCCAAATAGCCCCTGTCACCGGATCGATAGCAATTCCGTTCAGAACGTCAGTATCGCGCAGCCGGTCCTCCTCAGCCAGCAGGCCGGTTAAATCGATCATGCCGGTGACCTTTCCCGTCTTGGGATCGATGCGGGCAATCGAGTCGGTCTGCCACACATTAGCCCAGATGTCGCCATTGACCCACTCAAGCTCGTTTAAGTTTCGTAGGGGTTTGTCATCGAGGGTGACGGGCAGGGATACCAGTTCGCCGCCCGTTGCGATATCGGCGGAATACAGGCGATCGGAGCCATCGCTAAACCACAGCGTGGAACCCTCATGTGTGGCACCCCAGCCTTGGCCAGGCAATGGACTTTGCCCAATCAGCGAAAGGTTAGGGAGGGCATAGACCAGCATGATCCGCTCACGCCACGAGAGCAACAAAAGCCGGTCACCGATGACCGTAAGACCCTCGGCAAAAATCCGCGGATCGACCGGCACAGATTGGATGAGCTCGAGACTGGGGAAGGCATAAACACGAATGATGGATTGACCGTAGAGTCCCGAGCTCACATACAGCCGCCCATCGTGAATCTCGAGGCCCTGCGTAAAGTTGCTGCGGTCAAAGCGCAGCCGGGAGACCACAGAGTAGCCGTACTGCTCGACCTCTACAGTATTGCCCTCTGGTGCGCTTGAGCTTGCGTCAGGGGCAGTCTCCGCCGCGCCGATGACCAGAGGCAGGGCGCACAGAGCTGCAATTGTGATGAGCCGAGCCGCGCGGCATGCGTTACGACGTCCAAAGGATTGGCTCTGCAACTGGCTCAAGGGTTTGTGCATAGCATGCTTTATCACCGGCATCACAGAGGCTCGCCGCGTTTCAGTGCGCGCTCGGCAAAGCGAGCTGGTGCAATGGCTCGCTGCAGATAACGTGGCACAGCGGGAATGCCGCCGAGCAATTGATCAGCGAGTACCTCGGCGGCCAGCGGTGCCGCAGACAAACCCCGTGAACCCAGGCTGGTCAGCACACCCAGACCATTGAGGGTGGGGCAGGGGGCGTCGATCAGTCGCTTGCGGTCGTGACGCAGGCGATCGTAGGCCGCGTTGAAGGCAGGCAAATCTGGCACCACACCGGCAACAGGTAGGTAATCGTTGCTGTTGCAACGATGGGCGACGTGTCCTTGCCAGCCGGCAGTGGGCTCGGTGAGTGTCAGGTCGGGCAGCGCGCTCAGCATCATGCCAATATTATGCGCGTGCTCCTCCGGACGTTCATCTGAGTCCGCATCCCCCGGCCCGAAGCTTGAGCCTGCGCAGTGCAGGCCTGCGCGCGCCGGCGGCAGATACCCTTTGTCACAGATCGAAACCTTCAGCTTTGCCAATGCATCACAGGACGGAATGTGTGTGGTCTGGCCCCGAATCAGGTTGAGCGGCAACCAGTCGGTGGTCGACTGACAAGTCACGTCGTATGCGGTCGCCAAAATCGCAATGGGCGCTGAGTCTATGATCTTGCCTCCGCCATCGAGCACCTGCCAAGCACCATCCGGCGCATGGCCAAGCGCCAACGTGCCACACCCCTCTTTGAGGGTAATGCGGGGATGTGCCAGTAGCGCATGGCAAACTGCGCCGGGGTTTAGCCAGCCGCCTCGCAGATAGTGAATACCGCCGCATCGTGGCGTGCATCCGGTGAGCTCGGCAATGTCCTCCGCACTCACTACGCGCGCGAATCCCGGCGCCAAAGGCAGCGTTTGCCGCAGGTGTTCAAGCGTTTCATCATCGTCGTGAAGCTGGATATAACCCCCGGCGCCATAGTCCTCTCGCTCGATTAAGTCACCTGCGGCGGCCATGGATTGATATTGATCGGCAGCGAATTCGAAGGCCGCCACAGAAAAATCTGTCAGCGGGTTGTGCTGGTGGGACAGCCGCGTATAGGTCACGCCCTGAAGGTTGCCAGAGCCGCCTTTTGCCTTACCGCCAGCCTCGAGGACCGTGACTGCGAGCCCACGCATTGCCAGTGCATGCGCAGCATGGGCGCCGGCCAGCCCTGCGCCTAAGACGATCGCACGCCTCGTTCGCACGGGCTGTGGATTGAGATCCCACGGCGTCAGGGTGTTGGGCAGCCTCACCGCACGGTGAATGTGTCCGAAAAGCGCGTCTCGCTTCGTACCGTAGCCGCGTCTTTTGTGCACTGTGAATCCCCGCCGCAGTCAGGCCCCTCCGCACGGCTCCAGCGGCGGTGAAGGTTGCAAAGGTTGACCCTGATTGGCTTAAAGCTGCCATCGCGTCATAGACAATTTGTTGCCAAGGACCTTGCTCGCGGGATGGCGCAAAGCCGTCGAGGTACCAGGCGTCGACCCATGATTTGCCATGACTCGCGAGATCAGTGAGCACTGCAGCAGCGTCTCCCCACCAAAAATCCAGGGTGACCCCCCACTCGGAGAAGTGTCTGCGGTGGCAGCCCGGAATAGGATCGGGCCATCGGTCGAACAATGTTGTGAGAATCGGTGCCAGTTCGGGCCACCGCGACAGCGCCCGCTTGGCATCGGCGGGTGATAGCGGAGCGTGATCAATGGCCATGTAATGTAATGACCCACCCTCGGGCCGATCTTTCAGCCACTCGGCAAGGGTTAGACAGGCGTTCAGCCCGGTCCCGAAACCGACCTCGGCAATGACGAACGGCTGCTCAACGCCGACCGTAGACCAGCGATCGCGCAACTGGTTGCCCTCGAGGAAGACGTAATTGCTTTCTGCCAGTCCGTTCTCGGTTGAAAAGTAGATGTCGCCCGCGTTGGCGGCGGCCGGGACATCCTCCTGCCAATTCAGAGCGGGCGCTGCTAAGGGACGCCAGGGTTTTTGGGTGGGATTGATCACGTTTGTGTTGATAGTGTCCGGCCTGGCGGGCTCCTACGTAAGGGAATGATACGGGTGCGTATCGCACCAGCCGCGCTGCGCCGACCGTCATCGCGCGGCCCACACGGCTTGGCTTTCAGTTTACCAAAGCCCTCACAGACCTTTAGTAACGGGCTAACGCCCAAAACGGAGTAGGACCCAGCCAGCCCGCAGGGTACACTCGCGGCCAGCATAGGAGGACCCATGGCCGCGAACGAACACACCCTGACTGAAGAGCAGCTCGCCACCATCAGCGCAAATATCCTGCACCAAACGCTGATCGAAGTGTCGCGTACGGTGGGGAAGCGCCTGTTTCGTGAGCTCGAGTCCGGGACGCGTATCGCAGTGACAAAGTTGCGCATGGAGGATGAGAGCGAGGTCCGCATGGACTTGAAGCTTGATTGCAGCGAATTCCGGGGCGCGTTGAATTTTTCCTTGTTTCGGGACTCGGTGCTGGCGCTATTGTCGCGTCTCAGTGACGCCCTGCGTGACGAAGACACCGTACTGCCCGTTATGAGGATGATGGACGAATCAGGTCAATCGACGTCCGAGCGGCGACTTTTTGGCGTGCCCGGCGTGATTGCGGTGGATGGCGTGCCCAATATGTTGATGATGGGCGCCACGCCTTCGCCCAGCGAGCCCGTCATTTTGATTGAGCTGATGTATATCGACCCGGAGCAGTTCGCTCAGTCATCAGAGACCGAAGCCGCCTCCACCAGCTGAATCGCAGGAGGGGGCACAATCGTGACGGTCTCTGACTCGGTAGGTGCCGCAACCTGCGCCTCGCCCTTGGCGACGGCTTTACCGTCCTGATTGGCCACTTCGCACTGCAGTGTGACCCAAGGCCGCTTGGAGTGTTTATCCGTGACGGTGAGGGTAACGGTGAGGGTATCTCCCAGCATTACCGGCGCCCGAAACTGGATATTCTGGCTGAGGTAGACAGACCCCGGACCCGGCAGCTGCATAGCAATGGCGGCACTGATTAACGCGCCCGTCAGCATGCCGTGGGCAATACACTCGCCAAAAGCCGTGGTGGCGGCGTATTCCGGATCCAGATGAAGCGGGTTGTGATCACCTGAGATCGCGGCAAACGCTTCCACTTCCTGGTTGGTAATGAGCCGGGTGTAGGTGGTGGTATCACCGATTGCGATCTCATCGAAGGTGACGTTGCTGATCTGCATGCTGTGTGCTCCCGTTGCCGGCAGTGGTCCCGAAAATCGTGCTGAATGTCGCGGGAAGGTTGACCCCGCCTAGCGTGATCCACATCATACCCAAACCACCCGCGTTACCCGAGATGAATCCATGACGGACACGGTCCATAGTGCGATCGCCGCCCAGCTGGCTGCGTTAGACATTCCCAGTCGTATCGATATCGAGCGTTATCCCTCGATTGTCGCGTTGTTCGAGGAAGCACTCGCCACCTTCAGGGAAGAGGCGGCCTGCAGTAGCGTAGGGCATACACTGAGCTACGCGGAGCTTGATCGTCTGTCAGCGCAGTTCGCAGGATGGTTGCAGCACGATGCTGGACTCTCACGGGGCGATCGTGTTGCGATTCAGATGCCGAATCTGATCCAGTACCTGGTTGTGTGCCTGGGCGCTTTGCGCGCGGGCATGGTGGTGGTCAATACCAACCCGCTGTACACCGAGCGAGAGCTGGAGCATCAGCTCAATGATGCGAACGTAAAGGTCATGGTCGTGCAGGCCAACGTCGCACAGACTGCTGCTGCGGTCTTGCCTCGCACACAGGTCGAGACCGTTGTGGTCACCGAGATCGCAGATCTCCACCCGCAACCCAAGCGCGCACTGATCAATTTCTTGGTCAAGTACGTGAAGCGCATGGTGCCGGCTTTCTCGATTCCGGGCGCGCTGAAACTGAATGCGGTGTTGAAGGCAGGTGCCAAAACGCCATACCGCGCAGTGATTCTCAACCGAGATGATTTGGCTATGCTGCAATACACCGGCGGCACGACGGGCGTAGCCAAGGGGGCCATGCTCACTCATGGCAACCTGATTGCCAATGTGCTTCAGAGTGATGCGTTCTTCACCACACACAACATGGAGGGGCGGGGCAGCGCGATTTTGCAACCGCTGCCGGTGTATCACATCTATGCCTTCACGGCCTCGATGTACGCGCTGCGCATTGGCGCACATACTGCCTTTGTGCCCAACCCCCGCGACCTGCCGTCGGTGGTGAAGGCCTTTGACGAGCACCGCCCCGCACTCTTTTGTGGACTGAATACCCTATTTGTCGCTTTGTGTAATGACGAGGCCTTTCGTGGTCTCGATTTCTCTAACTTACAGGTGACGCTGTCGGGGGGGATGGCCCTCACTCATGATGCGGCAAACCGCTGGGCAGAGGTGACCGGGTGCAGAGTGTCTGAGGGCTATGGCCTGACGGAAACTTCCCCCACCGTGTCTGCCAATCCAGGGAACGGTGTGCAGATTGGCACGATTGGTGTGCCAGTACCCTGCACCGATATTCAAATTCGCGATGATGACGGTAATGTGTTGGGGATCGACGAGGCGGGTGAGTTGTGCGTGCGTGGCCCACAGGTGATGGCGGGTTACTGGCAACGTCCCGAGGCGACCGCCGAGGTCATTGATAGTGAAGGCTGGTTCGCGACCGGGGATATCGCACTCGTCCAAGCCGATGGTTATCTTCGCATTGTCGATCGCAAAAAGGACATGATCGTAGTCTCCGGGTTTAACGTGTATCCCAATGAGTTGGAAGATGTATTGGTCGCGCACCCGGATGTGGTGGAGTGCGCGGCGATCGGTATCCCCAGCGAGAGCACTGGGGAGGCGATTCGCATGTATGTGGTGCGTCGCAATCCGGACTTGTCAGAGGAAGCAGTGCGCGAGTTCATGCGTGAGGGCTTAACGGGCTACAAAGTACCGAAGTCGGTGGTCTTCAAGGACGAGTTGCCCAAGACGGCGGTGGGTAAAATACTGCGCCGAGAGTTGCGCGACCTCGACTAACGTTGGCCTAGACTAATGAGTACTGCCCAGCCGGTCCCCGAACGCGCGGTACCGGCACAGATTAATTTCCCCGACGAGTTACCAGTCTCGGAGCGCCGCACGGATATTGAGGCCGCGATCCGTGATCATCAGGTCGTGATCCTCGCGGGTGAAACGGGCTCTGGCAAAACCACGCAGTTACCCAAGATTTGTTTGAACCTGGGCCGCGGCAAGCAGTTGCGTATTGGCCACACTCAACCGAGACGTATCGCAGCGCGCACCGTCGCGCAGCGCATCGCCGATGAGCTCAACACGACCCTCGGTGACTTGGTCGGTTACCAGATTCGTTTCAATGACACCGTCTCGGAGGCCTCCGCCATCAAGCTCATGACCGACGGCATCCTGCTGGCTGAGCTTACCCACGACCGGGATCTGAGCGCCTATGACACGCTGATCATTGATGAGGCCCACGAGCGCAGCCTCAATATCGATTTTCTATTGGGTTATTTAAAGCAGTTATTGCCGCGTCGGCCGGATCTCAAGGTGATCGTCACCTCAGCCACGATCGACGTAGAGAGGTTCTCTCAGCACTTTGATGACGCGCCGGTGATCGAAGTCAGCGGTCGGACCTATCCGGTTGATGTCCACTATGTGGGTGATACCGACGACCGAGATGAGGGCGTGCGCCAACAGATCGCCGACTTGCTTGGTGAAATTGAGCAGGGTCGCTTTGGCCCCCGTGGCGACGCGCTGGTGTTTTTACCGGGCGAGCGCGACATTCGCGAGCTCGCCAAGGCACTCAGATACAACGACCGCCTGCGCGTGCTGCCGCTGTATGCGCGTCTGAGTCAGGCCGAGCAGAATCGGGTCTTCCAGAGCGGTGGCTCGGGTATGCGGGTGGTGCTCGCGACCAATGTGGCCGAGACCTCACTTACTGTGCCCGGCATCCGCTATGTCATCGACCCGGGTGAGGCGCGCATGAGTCGTTACAGCGCGCGCAGTCGCTTGCAGCGGTTGCCGATTGAGCCCATCTCTCAGGCCAGCGCGAACCAGCGTAAAGGTCGTTGCGGTCGACTGTCGGACGGTGTGTGTTTTCGGCTCTACAGCGAGCAGGACTTTCTGGGCCGCCCCGAATTTACTGATCCTGAAATACGCCGCACCAATCTTGCGGCGGTGGTGCTGCGCATGCTCGAGTTGGGCCTCGGCGACGTTGGCCGTTTTCCTTTCATTGATCCGCCCGACCCCAAGGTGGTGCGCGACGGCTATCGCTTGCTTGAGGAACTGGGCGCAGTCTCGGCGCGAGGCAAACTCACGGCCCTCGGGCAACGTCTTGCGCGTTTGCCAATCGATCCCCGCTTGGGGCGCATGCTGCTGGCAGCCAATGAACTCAGGTGCCTGCCCGAAGTGTTGGTGATCGTCAGTGCCATGTCGATTCAGGACCCACGTGAGCGGCCCACAGACAAACAAGCCCAGGCGGATCAGGCTCATGCGCGGTTCCAGCATCCGCGCTCTGACTTTCTGGCGTGGATTGCGCTGTGGCGTTACTACGAGGCGCAGCGTCAGGCGCTGAGTCAGAATCAGCTCCGCAAGCTCTGCCAACGCGAGTATTTTTCTTACATGCGCATGCGTGAGTGGCGCGAGATCCATGGGCAGTTGGTGATCGCCTGCCGGCAACTGGGTTTTCGTGTTCGGCCACAACTTCCCGAAGAGGAAGCCTACGAGACCGTCCATCAGGCACTATTGACAGGACTGTTGGGTAATGTCGCTCAGCGCGACGAGGGCAAGCAATTCAACGCGACGCGCAACCGTAAAGTCGTCGTCTTCCCGGGCTCGGGCCAATACAAAAAACCGCCACCGTGGTTGGTGGCCGGAGAGATCGTCGAGACAACGCAAGTCTATGCCCGCCAGTGCGGCGCGATCGAACCCGACTGGTTATTGCGCGTAAACCCCCGGGTCTTAAAGCGCAGTCACTACGAGCCAGCCTGGCAGCGCCGCAGCGGCAGGGTGATGGCGAAAGAGCGTGTCACCCTCTATGGGCTCACTATCAGCGACGGCCGTCGGGTGCACTTTGGTGACATCGACGCCAAAACCGCTCGCGAGATTTTTATCCGCGACGCCTTAGTAACCGGCAACGTCATGAAGCCGCCGCGGTTCCTCAAGGAGAATCTGGCGCTGATGCGTTCGGTGGAGGAGCTGGAATCCCGGACCCGGCGCCGCGACCTGCTCATCGAAGAGGAAGCGCTGGTGCAGTTTTACGATGAACGTTTGGGCGCCGAGTGTGTTGGTATGACCTCGCTCATCAAGTGGTTGAAGTCAGATCGCGCCCACGATGACATGTTGCGCCTCAAGCGCGAGCAAATTCTGGTTCGCGATCCCGGCGCTGCCGTTGAGGCGCAGTTCCCGCCGACCCTGCATTGGCAGGGCGTGGATTACCAGCTCCGCTACCAATTTGAGCCGGGACGCCAAAATGATGGCGTCTCGATCACGATCCCTCTGCCACTGCTGAATCGCGCGCCCCGATATTTGTTCGATTGGTTGGTGCCTGGCTTGCTCCGCGATAAATGCATTGCGCTGATCAAAGGCCTGCCGAAAGGGTTGCGCAAGCAGCTGGTACCCGCGCCCGATGTGGTGGACGCAGCCCTCGCGGAGATGACTGCCGAGGACAGCGACCTGTGCGCTGCGTTAAGTCGCGTGTTGAAACGTCAGCGCGGCGTGCAAGTGGCTCCGTCGGATTGGCAGCCAAGACAGCTTGAGGACTTTTACCGCATGAATATTCGCGTGGTGGACACCACGGGCCAGCTTTTGGGGCAGGGCCGTGACATGGCCTCACTGGTGGCGGAGTTCCGCGCCGGCGAACCGGCGGCCGCCGCGCCTCAAGCAGACTCGCCAGAGCGAAAAAATGTCGAGCGCTGGGACTTTGGTGACTTGCCGGCAGTCTGGAAGTCGACAGCAGCGGGACTTGAGGTGATTGCCCACCCTGCGCTGGTGGCTGAGCAGGGCGGTATCGCCGTGCGTTTACTGGATTACCCCGGCGAGGCGACCTTGGCCCATGAGGACGGTTTGGTGAGTCTCGCGATCAAGCAGGCGAGTCAGCTCGCGAAGTCGCTGCGCAAATCCCTGTTGGCAGGCAACGAACTGGTGCTGGCCTTCGCAGCGGTCGAGGTGGACCGCAAGCAGCTGATTGAAGACCTTATCGCTGCCGTTGCGCATCAGTCCCTCAGGGGTGTGGAGCCGCCGCGCTCTGACGCGGCATTTAAGCACTGGTTCGACACCTTTGCGGGGCAGTTGGCACGCCGATGCGGTGACGATCGGCGAGCAGTTGGCGATGGCATTGAAGGCGTGGAGTGCGGCGCGCACGCACGCGGCCAAACTGGGAAGTGATTACCAAGACAGCCAGAAGGACTGCTGGCAGAACATGGCCTCGCTACTGGATGGATCCATGCTGCGCCATGCAGGCACTCAGTGGCTGCGTGAGTACCCGCGCTACGCCAAGGCGGCTGAGCACCGCATCAGTAGACTGAACGGGCAATTTCTCAAGGATCAAAAAGCCATGGAGCTACTGGCACCCTGGAGCGAAAAGCTGATCACTGCTGAGTCTGAGTACCCCGGCTTGGTGCGCTTGAGCGATGAAGCGTTTCACTACCGCTGGATGTTGGAGGAATTCCGGGTGTCCCTGTTTGCTCAGCAAATGAAAACCCGCTTACCCGTATCGTCCAAGCGTCTCGAGCAGCAGTGGCAGAAGGTGCAAGAGTGGGCCGAGCAGAATCCCCGCTGATTTGCCCGTGACCCGCGCGACTATTAGGAGTAGCATTATTTAAGTAGCGTTGATGTCGGCAAAGCGTCAGCGAAGCGAGGAGCCCCGAGAGCTCAGAATGTTGCGGTACGCCACAGTTTGGTTTCCCTTTCGATTCGCTCAAGTAGTGAGCGAGCAGGGTGCGCGCCGCACTGGTGGCGACGATTTTGCTGGCGACGACGCTTCCGAGTCAGGCCCAGGTTGAACAGCGCGACGAGATCGATCCATGGGAGGGCTATAACCGGTGGATGTTCAATTTTAACGACGGCGCCGACCGACTGATCATCAAGCCCGTTGCTCGGGGTTATGACGTCATCATGCCCGAGGTCGCGCGCATTGGCGTCAATAACTTCTTCACCAATTTCTATGATTTCAATGGCGCACTCAACGCGCTGTTGCAGGGTGAGGTCGAGCAGGCTTTTAACAACACTTTTCGGGTACTGACCAACAGCACCATCGGCCTTTTTGGGCTGTTTGATGTCGCGTCTGCGGTGGGTATCCCGCGCTACGACACCGACTTTGGCCATACTTTGTCGATCTGGGGTGTCCCTACCGGCAACTATTTTGTCATCCCGATCGTGGGCCCCAGCACCGTGCGTAACGCGTTTGGCGCATCCATCGACGCTTACATTTCCCCGACCGGGCAAATGATGAACGACAAGGCCTACTGGGGGCTGCGAGCCTTCAATGTGGTCGATTTCCGCGCGAGCCTGCTGGATGCAGAGGAGATTATGACGGGTGACCGCTACGTGTTTTATCGCGATGTCTACCTGCAGAACCGGGCGGTGCTGGAGTCAGGTGGGCAGGTGAAAGACGAGTTCTCCGAGTTCGATAATGACTGGGACGAGGACGAGTTCTGATGTGTCGCCGGCGGTGGCCGCAGCGCTGCTGACATGACTCAGGTGGGCGCAGTTTTGGTGGTAGACGACCAAGCGGAGCGTGCATCTGCGCTCGTCTCAGCCCTTGATGACCCCCATCACTGCTACGAAATTACGCCTGAAGCGCCTGATATTGAAGCGGTACTGGGCCCTGATAGTCCTTGGGACTGCGTGATCTGTCACGTCGAGTTGATGAATGTTTCCTGGGCATCGGTTCGTCGTGTCATGCGCAAGTTTGATGTGCAGGTGCCGGTGCTGGCAGTGAGTGATCACCGCGATATGGACAGCATGACTACGGCGCTGGGGCTGGGTGCGGCGAGTTTTTTTGTGAACCCCGCGGAAAAGCCCGGGTTGGTCAGACGAGCGATTGAGCGCAGCGTGCATCATCGGCAGTTGCAGCGAGACTTGGTTGAATCTAACGAGAGTCTTGAGCGCGCTAATACCGAGCTCACCCACTCGTTGCGCATTCTGGAGCAGGATCAGGCGGCGGGCCGTCAGGTGCAGAAGGCCATGTTCCCAGCGCATTCGCTCAAGGCCGGCGACTACTGGTTCAGCCACCGCATTTTGCCCTCGCTCTATTTGAGCGGCGACTTCACCGATTACTTCAAAGTGGGGAAGAGCAAGGTCGTGTTCTTCCTGGCCGACGTATCGGGCCACGGCAGTTCCTCGGCCTTTGCCACCGTGCTCCTGAAAAACTTATTTGCGCGCAAGCGCTCGGATTACCTGCGGCGCGACGATAAAACGGTGATTCACCCCATCGAGATGCTGTCGCTCGCCAATCGCGAGTTGCTTGAACTGCACGTGAACAAGTACGCCACCATGGTAGTGGGCTGCCTCGATTATGAGGCGAACACGCTGCAGTACTCCGTGGCGGGCCATCTGCCGAAACCCGTTCTCATGACGCCCGGTCATATCGAATACCTGCCGGGTGAGGGCATGCCCGTTGGCCTCACTCCCGAGGCGACTTATGGACTTGAGGAAACCACCCTCCCTGAAACCTTCATGCTGGTACTCATGTCAGACGGTGTTTTGGAAACCATCGATGAAGTCGACTTGATCGAGCGTGAGAAGACGCTGCTAAGCCGGTTGGGCGGCACGCTGGAAAAGCCGGGTGATCTCATTCGCCGGCTGGATCTTGGTGAGGTCACCTCGGATGATTTGGCCGATGATATTGCGGGCCTGTTTGTGAGTCGAGGAGTGGGATGAGCGACTGCAGGATCTGTGCGGCCTCTAACGATGGCGCCCATGTGCTCAAGCTTGAGGGTGATGTGCGCCTGACCATGTGCACCGCGCTTGATCAGTACTTCCAATCGATGTTTGCGGAGCCCGGGTTTGTGAGCGTGTGGGTAGACGTCACTGAGGCCGACGGGCTGGACAGCACCACGCTGGGCATGCTCGCCCAGCTGGCGATCCAAACCAGGGAGCGTTTTGATTTTCGGCCGGCGATATTTAGCACGAACCCCAGTATCGACCGACTGCTCGACACCATGGGCTTTGATCAACTTTTTGAGAGGCGGAACGAGTGCTGTAACACCGACGCGACGATTGAGGAGATTCCCGCAGTCGCGTGCGAGGAAGGCGAAGTTAAACAGCAAGTGCTCGAGGCGCACCGCACATTGATGTCCATGAATGATGACAACGCTGACGCCTTCAAGGACCTCGTTAACACCCTCGAGCGACCCTGAGTCTCCCTCTGACGGTGAGACCCGCTCGCTCAGCTAGCCGGCTTCACCGCGCCATGCAGACCCAAGCGTCATCTGGACGCGAGTCGGCTCTATCCCTAGTCTTCGCTGAGCAAGTACATCTTGTCGATAATGGCCTCGACCTGCAGTTCAAGCGACGCGTAGTCCATCTCTGCCACCAGCTCCAATTTGAGCTCGTGGAGCAGTTCAATGACTTCCTTGATACCTTCTTCGTTCGACATGGCACACCTCTGTCCCGGAGCGGGAGAGTGATAAGGAGCTGTCATGGTAAATCAGGAGACCTGATCGTGCCGCGGGAGAATGTTGACCGCTCCCAGAAAAAGCCAACAAAACCGCAACAGAGTGATGTTGCCCCGGGCTCTCCTTGAGGGTGCGACTCGGGCGGTGTTTTATCCAGCTAGCATCGCCCGCTCGGGCCTCGCGGCGCAATGAGCCATGGCTTTAACTAAGGTGTCTGCCGTGGCCTCGGCTGTGTGGGCGTGCTCGCTCAGGTGCCTGCGGTACTGTCGCCCCCCATATTGTCCCTGATACAGCCCCAGCATATGCCGCGTCACGTGATGTAGCCTTGCCCCCTCGCTCAACTGCTGCTCGATGTAGGGCAGCATGGTCTCAACCGCCTCCTCGCGGGTGTTACTCACAGAAGTCGCCGCACCAAAAAGCCGCTGATCGACCTCGCTCAGGAGCCACGGGTTCTGGTAGGGCGCCCGTCCCAGCATTACGCCGTCGACTTTTTCCAGATGTTGCTCGCAGGCATCAAGCGTTTCGATGCCGCCGTTGATGACAATGGTCAGCTCGGGGAAGTCGCGCTTCAAGCGGTACACCCATTCGTAGTTAAGCGGCGGGATCTCGCGATTTTCCTTGGGGGAGAGGCCCTGCAGCCAGGCCTTGCGCGCGTGCACGATAAATACCCCGGCTCCGCCGGATGCCACGGTTCCCACAAAATCCATGAGCTCCGAATAGCACTCCTGATGATCAATGCCGATACGGTGCTTCACGGTAACGGGCACTTCACAGGCCTCACGCATGGCGGCCACGCAGTCACGTACCAGTTCAGGCTCGGCCATCAGGCAGGCGCCGAAGCGGCCGTTCTGTACGCGGTCTGACGGGCATCCGCAATTCAGGTTGATCTCGTCGTAGCCCCATTGCTCACCGAGCGCCGCACACTGGGCGAGCTCCGCCGGTGCCGCGCCCCCCAGTTGCAGCGCTACGGGGTGCTCTTCCTCGTTAAAGCGCAGGTGCCGCTCGACATCGCCATGGAGTAGTGCCCCGGTGGTAACCATCTCGGTATAGACCCGGGTGTGGCGCGTGAGCCCGCGCCAGAAGCGGCGGCAGTGGCGGTCGGTCCAGTCCATGCAGGGCGCGGTGCTAAAGCGCCACGGCTGATCGGCACCGTGCGACGAGCCACGTTGCTGTGCCGCGAGGCGCGCTGTGTGCGTTGAGATCTGTCACCAATTACCACCCGTAGGAGCTTGTAACACGATGGGCCGAATCGTCATGCTACGACCTGTCGCGCGTTTGGATTGCTAGGATACCGGTTACCACCCCAATTCCTGAGTCCTGTGGCGCGGTAAAATCACCGCCGCACCACGATTGGCCCGAGACTCAAAACCTGACCCGGCCGGAGTTTTTTTGCGCGTTTCCAATCACAAAGCCAGATTCTCACTCAGCGCGTTACTGCTTGCCGCCTGCCATTGCACTGAGCGCGTCGCCAGCACCCGCTGTTTCAGGGGAAGAGGTTTCTGGCGAAGCGGTGACGCGTGAGGGCATCGACGTGAGTGTTCACGCGACGACCGACGTCAGCAGTGCGCAGGGGAGTAGCGCGGCTGCAAAGAGCCATCACGACACACTCACCAGCGAAGTGGTGCTGCCCGAGGAGGGCTTCATCGAGCGCGCTGCCCGGGCCTTTACTGAATCCGATCTGGTCTTTGCCCGAAGCTTCAGCAACGCGCCCTTTTTGCCGGTGGCCTTTTTGGGCGGCACGCATTACGGCGACGCCACGGTCAGCGAGGAGGGCGCCACGCCAGAGACCGCGGGCCGGAAGTATCAGGTGAGTTCCACCAGCCAATACGCCGGGGTGCCGTTTTTGCTCTCCAAGCGCAGCATGGCGGTGCTGGGTGAGTATGTCTCCTACGCCGACTTCTCGGTGGATAACGGTGAGGACTTTACGGTAACGAGTGCCTCAATTGCCGCGGGGTATTTGTATCAGGTCGACCCCGACTGGCAGGTGATTGCGGCGCTGGTGCCGTTTTACAACCACTCGAGCCTCGGAGAGCGCGGCAAGGACTACTGGCAGGTGATGGGCGGCGCCGTGGCGCGCTACACCCGCAACGACCGCCTCTGGTGGCTCTTTGGCGTGGTGTTTGATGACTCTGACTTTGGTACCAGCGTGCTGCCCTACGTGGGCGCCTCGCTGACCCTTAACGAGCGCTGGAGCGTGAGCGCCATGGGCCGCAGCTGATGTATGCCCCGAGCAAGGACTGGTTTGTTTCACTCGGCGCCTCATACTCAGGTAACAGCTGGGCGACAACAACGCCACCGGCGCCGTCGGGTTGAACTTGAGTGGGTTTGATTTTGGCTTTGGCGGCGGTATGCGCCTCAAGGGCCCGCTGTGGTTAGAGGCTGCGGTGGGCGTAGGTGGCCTGCGTGCCCTCACCATTACCGATGGCGACGTCAGCGGCCCGAGCATCGACGTGAGCAGCAGCCCGTTTATCAATCTGAGCCTGACCTTCCGGCCTTCGTTTGCGGACTGAGCGCGCGACAGGGCGTCCCACCGTGAGTCTGCAAGATCATCCGACTGGTGCTGCCGCGTCACCCATCGGTCATAAAACTCCCTCATAATGCGAGCCCCTGTGGGCTTCACCGCCCTGCTAAGACGCCAGTTAGCCGCCACCTGAAAGAGAGTTCTGATGCCCACACCCCTTCGCCGCCGTTCTTTACTCCAAGCCACTGGCGCCTCCCTCGGCGCGCTCTCGCTGCGCGGCTTTGCCATCGACAAGCCCGCCGCCGTGCACTTTACCCACGGCATCGCCAGCGGGGACCCATTGGCCGACCGGGTGATTCTGTGGACGCGGGTATTACCCGGTAGCGGCAACGCAGTGGAGGTACCCTGCACCTGGCAGGTGGCCACCGACGCTTCTTTCAAAACCGTGATCGCCAGCGGCGAGGCCGTTGCCCGCGCTGAGCGAGATTACACCGTGAAAGTCGACGCCACAGATCTCGCGCCGGGCACGAGTTACTGCTACCGCTTCGTGGCCCACGGCGTAACCTCACCCACCGGTTGCACCCGCACCCTCCCTGTAGGGGCGGTGAGTGAGTTCAGGATGGCGGTGGCGTCGTGCTCGAACTACCCCCAAGGGTTCTTTCATGCCTACCGCGACATCGCCGAATCTGACCTCGACGTGGTGCTGCACCTCGGGGATTACCTGTACGAGTACCCGGCTGGGGAGTATGTTAACCCGATTGCCGAGGAACAATTGGGGCGCAAGGTGGAGCCCGAGCACGAAATTTTGGTGCTCGAGGACTACCGCATGCGCCACGGCCTGTACCGCACCGACCCGGATCTACTGGCTGCCCACGCGGCGCACCCGTGGATCACCGTGTGGGATGACCACGAGATGATGAATGACACCTGGCGCGCCGGGGCCGAGAACCACGACGAGGGCGAGGGGGATTTCCTTCGGCGTATTCAGGCCGCCCGGCAGGCCTACCACGAGTGGATGCCGATCCGCACCGGATCCGAGGGTGATCAAGGGGTGATTTACCGGACGTTCCGGATCGGTGATCTCGCCGACCTCATCATGCTCGACACGCGGCTTGTGGGCCGCGATGAGCAGCTCGACTACGCCAAAGGCATCGAGGCGGCCGGCAGCGTCGAGGCGTTTCTTAAAAACGACCTCTACAACCCCGAGCGGCAAATCCTGGGTAAAGAACAGGAGGCGTGGCTACAACAAGCGTTGCAAAGCAGCAAAGCCCGGGGCGCCACCTGGCAGGTGCTGGGCCAGCAGGTGCTCATGGGCAAACTCAATATCCCGGTCATCCCACCCGATGAAGTCGCCACGCTCGAGCTTTCGGAGTTTGCTCGGCCGCGATTCGAGCAGGCCCAGCAGCTGGCGCCTTATGGCCTTCCCTCCAACCTCGACGCCTGGGACGGCTACCCCGCTGCCCGGGAGCGGCTGTTTGCCATGCTCAGGGCCCACGCCACTAACCCGATCTCTTTAGCCGGCGATACCCACAACGGTTGGGCGTTTAACTTGACCAATGCGCAGGGCGAGGCGGTGGGAGTCGAGTGGGGTACACCCGGTATTTCCAGCCCCGGGCTTGAGAGCTACGTGCCGTTGCGCCCCGAGCAGATGCAGGCGCTCCTCAAAGGCGCCAGCCCCGAACTGGTGGCTTGTGACACTTCACAGAGGGGTTGGACTCAGGTCACGCTGACTCCCGAGGCGGCCACGGCCCAGTGGCGGTTTGTATCCTCGGTGGTGGAACCAAGCTATGAGGTGAGTGCCGGTGCGCCCTTGGTGACCCAGCGCAACACGCGCAACCTCGCCTGATTTTTCTCCCACGCCACACACCGAACCCCTTCCAAATTGCGCGTTGAACGCCCCTGATAACGTCGCTGTAGGGCGCGCCTCATGATGCAGAGGCGTGTTAAGTCGAGCGGTTTTTGACAAACGAAAGACATAAACCCCGCACCAGCGGGGTTTTTTATTTAAGGCCAAAAAATGAGTCTGAGTCGCAACGACGGCTTTTTTGCGACCGGGGGCTGTGCTCAAATCGACGCTATGAACGATGCACCTGAACTACTGATCGTGGCCGGCGACTCCGTGCCCTGGACCGATGCAGTGATGTCGTTGGCATCACCGCACCGTCGCACAGTGATCGTCGCCCCGCAGGATGAAATGGAGACCTCTGCGGTGGAGGTCGTGGTGGGTGCCCCACCAGATCTGGCGGCCACTATTCCGCGCTGCCCCCGGCTCCGCTGGGTACAGCGCACCTGGGCGGGAATCGACGCGCTCGCACACTTCGCCAGGGAAACGTTACAGATCACGCCGTTGAAAGGCGTGTTTGGCCCCGCGATGACCGAGTACGTGATGGGTTGGTTGCTGGCGATAGAGCGTAATGTGATTGGCCGGGCATCACATACTCATTGGACGCCCTCCCTTGAGCCCCGCATCATGGGTAAACGGATGGGCATTATGGGTACCGGCGGCATCGGCAGGGCCATTGCCCTCGCGGCGACGCCCTTTGGAGTAGAGGTAGTTGGACTCAATTCCGGCGGTCACGCCGTGGATGGCTTCACCGTCTGTTACGGCAGTGCAGACCGACTGGCCTTTGCAGCAGGGCTCGATTATCTGGTCAGTGTGCTGCCACAAACGGCGCAGACGGATAACCTGATGGATCACGCGTTACTAATGCGACTCAACCCGCGCGCTATCGTCATCAATGCAGGCAGAGGGAACGCCGTGGTGGAATCAGACCTGATTACAGCACTGAATGCGGGCCATCTGAGAGCGGCGGTGCTCGATGTTTTTCGGGAAGAGCCCCTACCCTCGGATGACCCGCTCTGGTCAACGCCCGGAGTGCATATTACCTCTCACACCGCGGGCCCCACCCCGGATGAGGCTGTTGCCGAGGTGTTCGGGCGCAATCTCAAACGGTATATCGCCGGAGAGGCTTTGACCGATGCGGTTCGGGCAGGCCGCGGTTACTGATCGCTTGCGCCAATCGCCGATAGGGGGAGCTCAACATGCACTACCTCTTTGAAGTCACCGCCAAGCCTGGCTATACCATCGGGCAATACGCCGAGGCCTGGGTGCGGGCGAGTGAGCTGATTCAGCAGTCACCGGGTGCGCGGGGCACGCGCTTGCACCGTAAAATTGGTGATGAGCGCACCGCGCTGGCGATCGCCACCTGGGAGAGCAAGGCCGCGCGCGATGCCTCGCCGGCGTCACTCCCGGGAGCGGTGCAGGAGATTATTGAGTCCCAGGCACCTTTTGTGGAGATTCGTTTTATCGGTGAGTTCGAAGCCCCCGAGTGGGAGGTGCTACCGCCCGATTGGCAGTAGCGTGCTTTCCGCAGGAGTAACGTCACTCGCGGGCCTCTCGTTAGACGCATGCGGCATGGGTGTGGCGATTCAGCTGTCTCCCTCGGCCTCAGCCCGCGCATCCAGCACCTTTTTAAAATAGGTCCAGCTGGTGTCATTGGGCGACTCGAAGGTGTCGGGTGCGCCGGTGTAAGTGTGGTAGTGGGTCTCGATATGCGCGCGGAGCTCCGGGCGGAGATCATCCAGCCCGTTCATCAATTTCACGCTGCGACCGTGATACAGCAGGTAGCCTGGTCGGTCTGCCATCTCCATCCACGGCAGCCAGGGTCCGGTGCGCGACCAGGTGCCCACCTCGGGCAGCGAGGTCTTGCTGCGATCGGCCAGATCGGCCTTGGTCACAAAGCTGTTAAAGAGCTCGGCGGCCTCGTACCAGTCGTTCGCCGAATATTGAGGATAGTCAGACTTGGGCAGTGGGTTCGGATAGCGGAGCGGTATCTGGCGATGAAAGCCAATGGTATGCCCCAAGTCATCAAACTTGACCCGATACGGACCTCGTTGGGTCTCCACCGTGAAGGGGAAATTGACCGGGTCGTTCTGTATGTGAATCACTTCCACTGACTCGCCCGACCATGGGTTGTCCCAGCTCGCCAGTACCTCACCGGTTTGCAGGTCGGTATAGAGCCCCACCTCGCGATGTAATCGCTGGTAGCCATCCTCTATGGGTAAAAAACGGCTGGCGCCGAGTACCTCGAGCCCGAATAGCTTCTGGCCCTTCTCGCCGGGGTGCATGCCAATCACCACTACCGAGGCATACAGCAGTACCTCCTTGCCCGAGGTGTCGCCCACGGTGCGAATGTAGGCATCTAACAGTTGTTCCGGGTCGCTGAGATCGGGCATCCCCTCGGGGTCTGTGGCGGAAGTGGGCAGGCAGAGCAGAGCTGAGAGGCCAATACAGAAAACCGTTGAGAGAATGCGCTTTAGAAGTTGTTTCATGATGTCGGGCTCTTTTTATGGTGTGTGTTGCGCCACAGTTTGCGTGCGCGCCCGGCGGATGGCGACGATTTGGCCGCCGGCCTCCCAAGCGATAATGGCCTCGCGCTCGTTTAGCGCGATTGCCGGAAAGGCCGCGGTGCCGTCCAAATCCGACAGCCGCTCGGGCGGGCTCAATGACGCACCGCTATCGTCGCTGGTGCTGAGGTAAATACCGCGACCGGCATCGTCGGTTTTGGCGTGCCACACCACCCACAGTGCATTACCGTGGGCGGCGGTTGCCGGTGCGTCAGAGACTGCGGCATCAGGGTGTAGCGGTGTGTAATTGCCAAAGCTGTTGTCTTGCGTGCTGCGCCTACCCAGCCATACGCCTTTTGGCGTTTCTGTCTCGGCGTACCAGGCCACGTACTCCTGCTCGCTCCCTGCCGCCACGCTGATGCGCTTTAAGGGGCAGCCATCGATCTGCCAATGCGCGTTACCCACGCGGGTCGCGGCGCCGTCTGAGCTGAGGTCTTGCTGAAGACGATGAATGTGCGGGTCCCGGTGATTGTGCGTGTCGACCTGTCGGGAGCTCACCAAAAGCTGATTGCCGGACCACACAGAGTGCGGCTGGCAGCACGGGCAAACCTGCTCAAACAGCGGTTGATCAGGGGCCCAGGTTTGCCCGTTGTCAGGGGATTTTGTGCCATAGACCCACGAGTTGGAGCTGGTCTCAGGCGACCGGCGCGTATCGAGCCAGAGGGCAAACAGCTCACCGGTTGGCGCGGCCGTCAACGACAAGAACGTTGCCGCGGCGCCAACGTTACTGTGAGAAGAGCTGCTCAAGTCATTGTCAGCTGGTGTATTGAGCAGTGCGGCGGTGGCGCTGGGCGTGCCCTCGGCGTTCAGTTTTTGGTGCCGCACGTTAATCACCGGTTTACCTGTGGTCGGAGAGATGCCCGTCACGGGGTATAAAACATGCACGCCGCCTACGTTATCCACGGCAATGCGCGCGCGGCTCAAGGCAGATGCCCTGACGCTGCCATCGTCCTCATTCACCCTAACAGGCTCGCTGGGTGCGGCGTCGCTTGGCCAGCTCGTGACATACAGATTGTCAGCAGAGGCGTGGCCCGCCCCGGGGATGCGCTCTCCTTTTTCGACCCACAGTACCCAGGCTGTGCCCTCCGCGTCGAATGCGATGTCGGCTGCGGTTGCTCTCATACCCTCCGGCGACAGCGTCACAGGCTGATCTTGCGCCGCAGCCACGCCAGTACAGCAGAGCGTGATGAGGGCGCCGATCAGCAGCCGACACACGCGCGCCGGTATGGCGGCAGCAGTCATCGAGCGCTGTGTAAGAGCCAGTGTGGGAGAGAGGGGCGTGAGGTCATGGTGTGCGTTCTCAAATGATGGAATGGGGCGGGCGCCCAACACGCCAGTGTGATTCAAGTGTTGTCACCTCCCGGGATATTAATCACCGAGGTACGCGTTATCACCCACCTTGCCCGCCATGTAGGAGGGCAGGTCGGCCTCGTTGTAGAGTGTTACCACGTAGTCCCCGGCCGAGGGATTCAGCCGCATAGGCTTGATCTCGGTCTGATAAAAATCGTCGTACCAGAAGTTCACCGCGGCACACTCCGAAGGAAAGCGCACCATCAGCGCCACGTCGTTGGGATCAGGCGCGCCCTCAAGGACTCGCAGCGGACGGGGGATGTTCAGGTAATAACCCCGCGCGTTGGGGTAGAGGTCGGAGCTTTGCAGCGCGATGGCGTACTCGCGCATGCGTTTGGCGTCCAGAGTCCGCCCAGCCACCAACATGATCACTGGCTTGTCGCTATCGCAGGTCATATCGATCTCTAAGTCGTCGGCGGCAAAGGCGGAGTTCATGCCCAGTGCCGCAGAGCACAGCACAAGGGCAGTTTTGGTGAGGTCGTTCATGGTGTGTCCTTTTGCTTTTTTATTCTGTTTCGGTTTTGAAGTTCTGGTGTGTGTAATGCGTCTCTCATGTGCTCGCGACGTCGCTTACAGAGGCTGCGTGGCATGCGATCAACGCCGGTAATCCAGCGGCGGGTCGCGATCGCCGAGTAACGGTACATAGGCAAAATCGGCTCCGCGCCGCTCGTTGAACTCGGCGGTGGCCGCCGCCACCAGTTCAGGCTGGCTCAAAAGATCGATTGCGGTGGCCGCGAGGACTTCAGCCGCGAGCAACGTGCCTTTGTGTGCAAGGGGTGTGCCGCCCGTGGCGACCGCTTGCCAGGTGTGCAGACCGGTACCGGGTATGAACGTCGCCGTGCCCAGTCCTACCGTGGGCACGTTCCAACTCACATCGCCCACGTCGGTAGAACCTTTGCTTTGTTTAATGGCAAAGGGCTCGACCACTCCCTCGGAACCGGGGTCGTAGCGCCCGCCGGGTAAGGTTTTGGCTAGTTCAATGGCAAATGCCCGATCGGCCTCGTCGTATTGCGGCCCGCCCAATGCCAGCAGATGATCATAGGCCACGCGCGCCAGCACCTCGTTGGGTATCACGCTGGGGTTGACGTGGATCACCTCATATTCCAGCGTGGTGCCGGTGCCCAGCGCGGCGGCCTCGGCCGCATCGATCACACGATCCCAGAGGGTGGCAAGCACGCCGGCATTGGGGTGGCGCACGTAGTAAAAACTCTCGGCAAAATTGGGCACTACGTTGGGGGCTATCCCACCTTCGGTGATCACGTAGTGGATACGCGTCTCTTCTGGCACGTGCTCGCGTAGCAGGTTCACCATAAAGTTCATGGCCTCGATGGCATCGAGTGCCGAGCGGCCGCGCTCGGGTCCGGCGGCGGCGTGAGACGACACCCCTGAGAACCGGAACTTGGCCGACTTGTTAGCGAGCGTGCTAGAGGGACTCGCAGTGTTGTCATCACCAGGGTGCCAGTGCAGTGCCACATCGACGTCATCAAAAGCACCGGCGCGCACCAAGTAGACTTTGCCCGAGCCACCTTCTTCGGCTGGCGTGCCGTAAAAACGCACTGTGCCGATCTGGCCTGACGCCTCGAGCCAGTCTTTAACGGCGAGTGCGGCGCCGAGTGAGCCCGCGCCGAACAGGTTGTGTCCGCAGGCGTGGCCGCTGGGTTTACCTTCTATGGGTTTGGCATGCGGGACCGCTGCCTGGGAAATGCCGGGTAGGGCGTCGAACTCACCCATGATGCCAATCACTGGCTCGCCGCTACCGAAGCTGGCAGTGAATGCCGTCGGAATGCCACCGATGCCCGCGTTGATCTCGAAACCCGCCTCAGCCAGCGTTTGCTGCAGGAGCGCGCTGGACTGGGTCTCGAGATAACCGAGCTCGGCCCACTCCCAGAGCTGGTCTGCCACGCTGGTGACGGTCTGCGTATGCGGGCTGACCCGCAAAAGCGTCGCGCCAGACGCCCCCTCGGTATCGCCAAACGCACTCAAGGTGTGCGTCGTAAGCCAAGCGCCGAGCAGGCCAACCAAAAGCGGTTTTGCGCCTCTTTGTGGGAGCCTACCGAAGGCGTTCAGGTTAAGCGTCGTCAGTGCCATATTGTGTCCAAATAAGGATTCAGTGGGGGTTGATCTAGAGCGCGTGAGTTCACAGCGGTCTGCGCTACAAAAATGAGATCGAGCAGGGCGAAGCCAGTGCAACCTTGTCTCGGATCATACGCCGCCCGTTGACAGGCCGCACGCCGCCTAATCCGCCGGCGTCTCTTCTTTTGTGCATGCGATCCACACGCGCGGCAGGGCGCTTGACGAGGTCAAGAGTACAACTGACGAACGATGCTGTATGGTGCGGGTCTTGTTTCGATGATGCCTTGTAGCGGGGGTGAACCGCTTCGGTGGCCTGAGCCTACAAAGCAATATCAATCACCTGAGACCAGTAGAGAGACGCATAACGATGAATCGACAGTGGCTTTTGCACGAGCGCCCCGTGGGCATGATCGGCCCCGAACATTTTCAGTACGTAGAGACCGACATTCCCGAGCCCGGTGAGGGTGAGGTGCTGATTCGCAACCTCATGTTCTCTTTTGATCCTACCCAGCGCGGCTGGACGATGGATCGCGAAAGTTACCTGCCGCCTGTGCAGATCGGCGAGCCCATGCGCGCGGGTTGCGTGGCGCAGGTCGTGAAGTCGAACCACCCGGATTTCTCGGCGGGGCAAATGGTGCAGGCCACCAACGGGTGGCAGGATTATGCGGTCGTAGACCCTGCTCATCCGCCCTCGAGCTTACGAGCGATGCCCGAGGGCGCTCCCCCGGAAATGATGCTGTCGGTGCTCGGTGTGACCGGGCTCACGGCATACTTTGGTCTCTTGGACCTGGGTGATCCCCAGCCCGGTGAAACGGTACTGGTGTCGGGTGCAGCCGGTGCGACGGGCTCTGTTGCTGGCCAGATTGCCAAAATCAAAGGCTGTCGCGTGGTCGGTATTGCGGGTGGTCCCGAGAAGTGCGCCTGGCTCACTGAAGAGGCGGGTTTTGATCACGCCATTGACTACAAGCAGGGCAACCTCGATCAGCAGATCGCCGAGGCCTGCCCAGAGAAATGGAACGTGTTCTTCGACAACGTCGGCGGCGACACCCTCGAGGCGGCGCTGAATCATTTGAATATGCGCTCACGCGTCGTGATGTGCGGTGGTATTGCTAATTACAACGCAACCACACCCCAGCCCGGCCCGACCAACATCATGAATCTGGTCATCATGCGCAGCCGCATGGAGGGCTTTATCGTGCTCGACTACCTGCCGCGCGCAGGCGAAGCCATTAAAGATCTGTTGGGCTGGATTGGTGAAGGCAAGCTCAAGTATCAGATCGACATGCAGGAAGGGTTCGAGAACATTCCCACCACCTTGCAGCGGCTGTTTACGGGTAAAAACCTCGGCAAGCAGCTGCTCAAGGTCGCTGACCCTGAGTAAACCGGCGGCTGCGATCGCAGGCGACACTCGCTATCATTCGCGCCCGGTCCGCTGTTAGGCGGATCGAATGTTCGTACGCACTGTTCTGGCGGTGTTTTGCACCGCTTTTTGTTCGATCCGCGGCCCCAAGGCGTGCCGTATACAAGCTTAAGTAATCGGAGATTTCACGGATGATTCAGTTCACGCTCAATGGCCAAGCCGTCCAAACCGACGTCGACCCCGATACGCCGCTTTTATGGGTGGTCCGCGATCACTTTAAGCTGAAAGGCTCCAAATTTGGCTGCGGTGCCGGTTTGTGCGGTGCCTGCACAATGCATGTCGATGGCGCGGCGCTGAAGACCTGCGTCACGCCGATTGCGGCGATGGCGAATAAGTCGATTACGACTATCGAGGGTTTAGGCACTCCCGACGCGCTACACCCGCTGCAGGCAGCCTGGCACGAGCATGCGGTGCCCCAGTGTGGCTACTGCCAATCGGGCCAGATTATGGCGGCAGCAGCGCTCCTCGATGCTAACCCCAACCCCAGCAGTGACGAGATTGATGCCGCGATGGCGGGTAATATCTGCCGCTGTGGTTGCTACCCGCGCATCAAGCGCGCCATCCAGTCAGTGAGCGAGAATGCACTGGCCTACGATGCCATGGCGCAGACGGAGGGCAGAGCATGAACACGGTCAATGTCTCGCGTCGTCGCTTCCTGCAAACCAGTGCCATCACCGGCGGTGGGCTCGTTGTCGGATTTGCCATGACAGGTTGCTCGAGCACGCCTGCACCGTTGCCGGTGGCCAGCACCGAGGGTGGTTGGACTCCCAATGCGTTTCTGCAGGTGCTGCCCGACAACACGATTCGTTTTTACACCGCCCGCTCCGAGATGGGGCAGGGCGTAACGACGGGTCTCTCGACGCTGGTGGGAGAAGAGCTTGATGTGAACCCGCTGGATATGGAGATTCGCCTGGCTGGCGCGCATGAGGATTACGTGAACCCCGATTTTGGCATGCAAGGTACCGGGGGGAGTTCCTCTATTCATGCGCATTACCTGCATCTCCGGCAGGTTGGCGCCAATACGCGGGCGCTGATTCTCGAGGCGGCGTCGCAGGACCTGGGCGTACCCGCCTCGTCTCTGAGTACCGATAATGGCGTCGTGGTGCATGGCGGGTCGCGCCATCCCTACGCCGACTTCATTGCGACAGCACAAACGCTGAATATCGAGGCCGATGCGGCACTAAAGCCCGCATCCGAGTTTCAATACATCGGCCAGGAAACCCGACGGGTTGATGCCATTGCCAAAGCAACGGGCACGGCCCAGTTTGGTATCGATGTCGACGTGCCTGGCATGCATTACGCCGTCGTTGTGCGCGCGCCAGTAGCACGCGCCAAGGCGGAGTCCGTGGATGCTGAGAATGCCAAAGCCATGCCCGGTGTCACGGATGTCCTGGAGATCGGCACCGGCGTGGCAGTGGTCGCTGAGAGTTTTTGGCAGGCCAAGCAGGCCGCGGCCAAGGTCGATGTGCAGTGGGAGTCATTACCGTTGGCGTCGGTGAGCACTGAAACATTGCGGCGTGACTACAGCGCTGCGCTGGACGCCGGTGATGGCGTGGAAGGTCCGGTGGAGGGTGATATCGACGCGGCCATGCAGTCCGCTTCAACCACCCATGAAGCCGAGTATTGGGCGCCGTTACTCTCCCATTCGCCGATGGAGCCCATGAATGCTGTGGTGCGCATTGAAGGCGATGAAGCAGATGTGTGGACGGGCATTCAGTTCCCCTCAGCGGTACCAGGACTTGTCTCGCGTGTGGCAGATATTCCGGCCGAGAACGTCCGCTTTCACCAGACCTACCTTGGTGGCGGCTTTGGCCGCCGCGGCACGCCCTCACACCTCGTTGAGGCGGCTGAAATTGCCAAGGCCACCGGCAAACCGATTCAACTGGTCTGGACCCGTGAAGACGATGTTCGGCACGGCCCATTCCGACCTGCGTCGCTCATGCGTATCAAAGCGGGTGTCGATGAGGCGGGTAACCTGACTGCTTGGGACGCTTCTCGCGCGGGCGGTGATATCTCACCGGATACGTTTAGGGGCCTGCTACCGGCGCTGTACCCGTGGATGGGCGACAGCATGGTCGAAGGCGTCGCCAATTTGAGTGAGTGGTACTTCGAGACATTTGCTACCGACGAATCGAGCACTGAAGGGCTGTTTGAGGATTACGACCAGCCCAATACCCGCGTGACCCACATGACGGTTGACCATGAGTTACCCCTCACCTTCTGGCGTGCAGTGGGGCACTCCTATTCGGCGTTTGCGAAGGAATCCATGATCGATGAGCTGGCCCAGGCCGCGGGAATGGACGAAGTCGCATTTCGCTTGCAGAACACCCAGAACTCGCCTCGCTTGAATAACGTGATTCGTGTGGCGGGCGAGCGTATGGCCAATATGGAAGTGCCAGCAGGGCATCACCTCGGTTTTGCGGCTCATCACTCGTTCCGCACCGATGTGGCCGAGATCGCTGAGGTATCAGTGGAGAACGGCAAGATTCGAGTGCACAAGGTCACCTGCGTACTCGACTGCGGTCAGGCCGTGAACCCCGACATCGTGCGCTCACAGATGGAAGGCGGCGTGATTTATGGACTGACCGCGGCACTGTATGGCGGTTTGAACCTGGAAAATGGTGCGATCAAGGAGAGCAACTTCCACGATTACCCGATGCTCCGTATGGATGAGTCGCCTGAAATTGAGGTGGTGATCATCGACAGTGGCACCAAGCCCACGGGCGTCGGTGAGCCGGGTTTGCCGCCCATCGCGCCTGCGGTCGCCAACGCAGTGTATAAGGCCACGGGCCAGCGCCTGCGCTCACTGCCGCTGCAGATAGCCTGAGGTATCACCTCTCTCTGGGGTGGCGAGTGCTACCCCAGCGCTCTTCTTCCCGCTTCAACATTTCCGAGCAAGCCTGACGGCGCCTCCGGCTAAAACCCGTCTATCATTGCTCTCTCGGAGTGGGTTCTGTTCGCCCCAAGTCATCATAACACGACCACATCTTCGTTTCTCTTTATCTTAGGCAGGTGCCGAGATTCACCCCGTGTGTCTCGATTTTCGTATGCGCCGTTTTCTCCACAGGTGGCGAAACGCGCCCCAACCGATACACTGCGCTGCGTTCAATGATGTTCTTGGGGAAAAGCGAAAATGGATGTAGCAGGTCGAGTCGTATTGATTACCGGTGCCAGCTCAGGCGTGGGTGCCGCTCTGGCAGAAAAGCTGGCCGCCATGGGCGCGCGGGTCGTGGTGAACTACAGCCGCTCCGAGGAGGCTGCCAACGCGGTCGTCTCGCGCATTAGTGAAGCGGGTGGGCAGGCGCTCGCGATACAGGCGGACGTTTCGGAAGAAGCTGACTGCAAAAGACTGGTCAGCGCGACGATCGAACACTTCGGGCAACTCGACGCACTGGTGAACAATGCGGGTACCACGACCTTTGTTCCTCATGATCAACTCGACGCGCTCACCGAGGACATTTGGCTGCGCACACTGAGAGTCAACTTGATCGGTGCCTTCATGATGTCCCGCGAAGCGGCGCCTCACATCGAGACCGCCGGCGGTGGCGAGATCATCATGACGTCAAGTATTGCCAGTATGACCGCCAATGGCAGCTCGATCGCCTACTGCGCCTCCAAGGCCGGTATGAATAGCCTTACCCGCACACTGGCCAAAACACTCGGTAAAAAGAAAATCCGCGTTAACGCGGTGCTGCCCGGTCTCATTGATGGTGACTGGGCCTTCAATACCTGGGGTGGCGGTGATGCCGCGCAGTACGATGGCCTGAAAAAAATGTTCTCGGAACAGACGCCACTGGGCCATGTGGTCACGCCTGAAGATGTGGCTGACAGCATTCTGGCGCTGATGACGGGTTCTGACTACGTGACAGGACAGTTGGTGGCGATTGATTCTGGCTTTACGCTGTAAGGCAGATAGCGCGTTGAATGCATAGAGTGATACGCGCCACCCACAGGGTGTGTTCTGATGGCGAGAGGAGGGGGGCTCTATGACTTTTTTCCAATGGCATCAGCGCCTGACGGACCAGTGGTTGGAGCGACTCCACATGACGCCATATCAGGCAATGTGGTTCGCTTGGATTAAAGGCATCGTGTTCGGTGCTGCAGTGTGCTGGTGGCTAATGCGCTAGCCGCGCTAGGCGGCAACCCGCGATGTCGCGACCAGAGCGATTTTTTAGCTAATGGCGCACCGCGCTGATTTAGCCGTCCATGTGAATCCCGCAGGGTTTGTCGATGAAGCGCCTCAACAGCAGGCGCTCAAGCTCGGATTTCTGTGTTAATCAAGCGGCGTTTGCGCCGGGAATCGCCGCCAGCAATGAGCGGGTGTAGTCCTCACGCGGCGTTTCAAAAACCTGCGCGGTAGAACCTTCCTCCACCAGCTTGCCATGGTACATCACCGCAATGCGGTCCGCGATTTGCCGGATCACCGCAAGATCATGGGAGATGAACAGCATGGTCAGTCCGTATTCCTTGGTGAGATCGGCGAGTAAATCGAGAATCTGGGCCTGAATGGTCACGTCGAGCGCCGAGACTGGTTCGTCCGCCACAATAAACTCAGGCCGCGTTGCCAGTGCGCGACCAATGGCAATGCGCTGGCGCTGGCCGCCAGAGAACTCATGGGGATATTTGCGTACAAAGGCTCGGGCCAAACCCACGTTGTCCATGAGCTCACGAATCGCCTGATCAAGCCCCGCTTTGTTCACCAGACCGTGCAGTAGCAGGGGTTCGGCCAGCGTGTCATACACGGTCATGCGCGGATTTAGCGAGGCATACGGGTCCTGAAAAATCATTTGCATGCGGTGACGGAATTGCTTCAGGGTGCGGCCCTCAAGCGATGACAGCTCGGTGTCCTCGAAGTGGATTTGGCCGTCCGTAATGGGCACGAGCCTTAGGATCGAACGCCCCAGCGTCGATTTGCCGCTGCCCGATTCACCGACCAAGCCAAGCACTTCACCGCGGTGAATCTCCAGCGAGACATCGTCCACCGCCTTGACGGGCTCGGCGCCCGCAGTGGGGGTAAACCACGTCCGCAGGTTTTCAATGCGAATGAGTGGGTCAGGTGCCACGGTGTCGGCTGCCTTTTGGCCGCTGGGGATCGCCGCCAACAGCTTCTGGGTATACGGATGTTGCGGATTATCGAAGATGGTTTTAGGTTGGCCGCTTTCGACTACCTTGCCTTTTTCCATGACCACGATTTGATCGGCGATGTCAGAGACCACCGCCAGGTCATGGCTAATGAAGAGCACACCGATGTCGCGTTTGGTCTGTAGCTCTGCAATGAGTTTGAGAATCTGCGCCTGAATGGTCACATCCAACGCGGTGGTGGGTTCATCAGCAATCAATAATTTGGGCTCGTTAATGAGCGCCATGGCAATCATGACCCGCTGCCGCATGCCGCCCGAGAATTCGTGCGGGAAGGCATTCATCGCCGCCTGCGGATCACGAATGCCAACCTCATCGAGGAGTGCCATGGCTTGCTCGCGCGCCGGGCCTTTGGCCAGCCCTTTGTGCAGCGTTAACGGCTCAATGAGCTGATCGCCAATTTTCATAAACGGGTTCAGGCAGGTCATTGGGTCCTGAAAGATCATGGCGATATCGCGCCCACGAATCGCGCGGAGTTCAGCCTCAGACAGTGCGAGCAGATCCTGCCCCTGAAAGAGCGCAGTGCCGCCATCAATCCGCCCCGGTGGACTCGGCACCAGCCCGAGCATGGCGTAGCAGGAGACGGATTTACCCGAGCCACTTTCGCCAATGATGGCCGTGATCTGGCGCTCCTCGACCGAGAAGCTCACGCTATCTACAGCCTTGTTGGTGCCGTTGCGGGTCACAAAGCTGACGGAGAGGTTGTCTACGCTAAGTAAGGCCACGGTTCAGTCCTTGGAGCCGCGCACGTCCAGCGCATCGCGCAGGCCGTCGCCGAGAAAGTTAAGCGAAAATAGGGTGAGCGTCAGGGCGCAGCCGGGGAATATCAGAAGCCAGGGATACTCCTCCATGGTCTCCGCACCGTAGCTGATGAGCAGACCCCATGAGGTCGCCGGCGGCTGAATGCCTAAGCCGAGGAAGCTTAAAAAGGCCTCCAGCAGCATGACACTCGGGATCGTCAGCGTGGTGTAAACAATAATCGGGCCCAGCGCATTGGGCACCACGTGCTTACGGATAATCGCCGCGGGCGAGAGGCCCACTGACACCGCCGCTTCGACAAACTCTTGTTGCCGCAGAGACTGCACCTGTGAACGCATGATGCGCGCCATGGTCAGCCATTCCACTGCACCAATGGCGAGGAACAGGAGCAGAATATTGCGCCCGAATACGACCATCAGCAGCACGATAAAAATCATAAAGGGCAGTGCGTAGAGGATGTCGACCAGACGCATCATCACCGCATCGACGCGGCCGCCTATATACCCCGCTACGGCGCCCCAAGTCACGCCAATGAGTAATGCGACCGCCGTCGCAATAAACCCGACCGCTAGGGATATGCGTCCGCCGTACATGATCTGGGTGAGCAGATCGCGGCCGAATATGTCGGTACCTAACCAGTGCGCGGCGGAGGGCGGTGTGGCGCCGAGATCGAGGTTTTGCGCCTCATAGCTGTAGGGCGCGAGCCAGGGCGTTAACAGCGCAACGACCACCATGAAGAGCAATACACTGCCACCGAACAAAGCGAGTTTGTTCTTACGAAGCCGAAGCCAGGCGTCGTGCCAGAGCGATGAGCCTTTCTCGGCTTCTTCAAATACTTGGGCGGCGGTATTCATGAGCCACCCCCCTGGAACTGATGCCGGAGCCGGGGGTTCAGCCACGCAGCGATGATGTCACTCACGAGATTGAAGAACACAATTAGCGATGAGAGGAACACCGTGGTGCCCAAAATCATCGTGTAGTCGCGGTTAAAGGCCGCCTGCACATAGAAGCGTCCCAGCCCGGGAATCTGGAAGATGGTCTCGACCACAAATGAGCCCGCCAGCAGCCCCGCGAAAGCCGGGCCGAGGAAGGCAATGACCGGAATCAAACCGCCGCGCAGGGCGTGTTGGGTGACCACTCGCCATTCGGGTAGTCCTTTGGCACGCGCGGTGCGGATGTAGTCCTGAGAGAGAATCTCGAGCATGCCGGCACGACTCAGCCGCGCGATATAGGCGGCATAGGCCGAACCCAGTGTGATAGCGGGTAGTATCTTGTCGCCGGGAATATCTCCCCAGCCTGTGATGGGCAGCCAGTCGAGCCAGATACCAAAGATCAGCACTAATAGCGGCCCTAACAAGAAAGACGGCATACAGATGCCGATCATCGCCAAGCTCATCGGCACGTAGTCCTGCGCCGTGTTAGGCCGGAGCGAGGCAAAGACGCCTGCGGTCACGCCTATCACCAGCGCAATCATCAGCGCATAAAGACCAAGCTCTGCGGTCACTGGTAGCCCGGAGAAGAGGATTTCGTTAACGCTGCGGCCCGGGTATTTGAACGAGGGACCCAGATCGCCCTGAGCGAGATCGCCCAAGTAGGCAAAGTATTGCTCGTGCAGTGGAAGATCGAGCCGGTACTGCGCCTCGAGCGCTTTTTTAACCTCGGGGATCACGACTTTTTCTTGATCGAAGGGGCCTCCGGGGGCGGAGCGCACGAGGAAGAAGGTGGCGGTGATCACCACAAAGATCACCGGCAGCGCCTGCAAGATGCGAATCAACATAAAGCGCAGCATTAGCGGAGCGCCTCGGGCAGGGTGCGACCGGGTACCAGCTTCACATACTTCAGATTGAGCGAATCCATCAGATTCGCATACATCCCCTCAACGCTCGGGTGAATCAGGTGCTTACTGGTGTAGGTGTAAAGCGGGATGATCGGCATCTGCTCCATGAGCATGGTCTCGGCTTCGGTGAACAGCGCGTAGCGCTCCTCCCGCGTGGCCGCCTTGGGAGCCTTATACAGGATCAGGTCGTCGTAGACAGGGTCGGCATAGTGCGTGTTGTTGTTGCCCCCGCCGGTAATGAACATATCCAAGAAGTTATTGGCGTCAACATAGTCACCAATCCAGCCGCGGCGGGCGACCTGGAAATCAATCTGTGTCACGGCGTCGAGATAGACCTTCCACTCTTGATTAGAGATGGTGACATCGATCCCCAGTTCTGACTTCCACATTTGCTGAATCGCGACCGCGATTTTGCGATGCGCTTCCTGCGTGTTGTAGAGAATCTCAATGCCAGGCCAGCCCTCGCCATTGGGGTAGCCCGCCTCGGCAAGCAGTGCACGGGCTTGCTCAGGGTCATAGTCAAAGAGTTTGGGCGGGTAGTAACCCAGCGTATCGGGTGGGGTGATGGAGTACGCGGGCACAGCGGTTTCTTGCAGTACCGTGCGCACCAGCTTGTCGCGGTCAACCGCCATGGAGAGCGCCTTGCGCACCCGCACATCATCAACAGGTGGGCGCTTGGTGTTCAGCAGGTAATAGTAGGTGCCGAGGTAGGGCGCTTGCACGTAGGGGCTGTCGGGCATCTCGCGATAGACGGGGATCTTGTCCAGGGGCGCGACCTGGGTGTAATGCAGCTGCTCAGCGCGGAACATGCGTTCCTCACTCACGACATTTTCGGTGGGGTAGAACACGACTTTGTTGAGCGAGACATTGTCGCGATCCCAGTACAGGTCGCTCTTCTCCACAATGATGCGGCGATTAAGCGACCACTCGGTCAATTTGAACGCGCCGTTGCTCACGATGTTGGCGACCCGGGTCCACGGCGTCTAGCGGTCCGTCATCTCGCCGAACTGAAGCAGCGTTTCAGGGTGCACGGCAAAGGTGCTGTAGTGGTCCATCAACTGGATGAAGTAAGGCGTGGGCGCATTGAGCGTGACTTCGAAGGTGGTGTCGTCGAGTGCTTTCACACCCACCTTGTTGAAGTCGGTGATTTGGCCCTTGAGGTAGGCCTCGGCGTTCACCACCGGGAACAGCATGTAGGAGTACTCGTTACCCGTCATCGGATGCAGGGCGCGATTCCAGCTCCACACGTAGTCGCCAGCTGTCACCTGGTCGCCGTTGGACCATTTGGCTTCAGGGTTGAGATAAAAGGTAATGACGCGGCCTTCATCGCTGAACTCCCAGCGCTCGGCAACGCCCGGCTCGGGCTCCAGCGTGATGGGATTTTTGACTGCCAAGCCCTCGAACAGCGCTCGGATGATGTGATTCTCGGGTACGCCGGTCACCACGTGGGGGTCGAGGCCCTGTGGCTCAGCGCCGTTGCCGTAATGCAGCACGCCGTCGCGGTTACCGGTCACGACATTGCTCTCGCCGCCTCCGCAACCTGCGACCAGCGTGACGAGCGCAAAAGTCAGTATCAGTTTGCGGAGCGATGCAACTCCGGGTGCGTCACTGCTAGCGTTGAAGATACTGTTGTATCGCGATCTCGGCATATGGCGCAGCGTCCAGACCGCACCTGAATACGGGTGTTTCAAAACCAATTTCCTGCCCACAGAATGTGCGTATGCTACCGGAGTTTCCGGCCAGATGAGAGCCCGCAGGCGACGCGAAAATCTTAGCGATATCTGCCAACGCGCTTTGTGGTGTTTGGTAAACTCCCGCCTCACTCTTGGCATCACAGTGACTTCTCATGACGGTCAGAACCCGCGTAGCGCCTTCACCCACCGGTGATCCCCATGTAGGCACCGCGTACATGGCGCTGTTTAATCGCTGTTTTGCGCACGCCCATGGCGGGCAGTTCGTGCTGCGCATCGAAGATACCGATCAAGCGCGCAGCACACCCGAGGCCGAGGCGAAAATTTTTGAGTCACTCCGATGGCTGGGGCTCGACTGGGACGAGGGCCCCGATGTGGGTGGCCCAATGGGACCGTATCGGCAAAGTGAGCGGGCGGACATCTATAGTGGCTATGCCTGGGAGCTTGTTGAAAAGGGCCACGCATTTGTTTGCTATCGAACGCCCGAGGAGCTCAATACGCTCCGCGAGGCGCGTCGTGAGGCCGGCCAATCGACCGCTTTAAAGCCCTCCGATCTGATGTTGCCGGAAGACGAGCAGGCGGCGCGCAAAGCGGCGGGTGACGACTATGTGATTCGCATGATGGTCCCCGAAGAGGAGGGGGTGTGCGCGGTTGAGGATATGCTCCGCGGCACGATTGAGCTCGACTGGGGCATGGTAGACGCTCAGATCCTCCTCAAGTCAGACGGCCTCCCGACCTATCACCTCGCCAACGTGGTGGATGATCACCTGATGGAGATCACCCACGTGATTCGCGGTGAGGAATGGATTAACTCCGCGCCCAAGCATCAACTGCTTTACGGTTATTTTGGTTGGGATATGCCGGTGCTCTGCCATTTGCCGTTGTTACGTAATCCCGACAAGTCGAAGCTCAGTAAGCGCAAAAACCCCACCAGCATTCTCTATTACCAGCGCATGGGCTTTTTGCCCGAGGCCGTGGTGAATTATCTGGGCCGCATGGGCTGGTCGATGCCCAACGAGGAAGAGAAATTTACGCTAGACGAGATGCAAGCCGCTTTTGACATCAGCCGGGTGTCGCTCGGTGGCCCGGTGTTCGATGTTGAGAAACTCAAGTGGCTCAATGGCCTGTGGATCCGTGAATCACTCAGCGCCGATGAGCTCATTCGCAGGCTGCGGGACTGGGCACTCAATCGTGAGATGCTCGAGCGGATCCTGCCCCACGCGCAGGGGCGCATCGAGGTGCTATCCGATCTGATTCCTCAGGCATCGTATCTGGTCTCTGGCGAGATTCCGATGACGGCAGAAGCGTTTTCCGATACTGAGGAGGAGCGCGAGCAGCTCGTGACGCAAATGCAGTTTGTTCTGTGGCGCCTGGAAGCGCAGCAGGACTGGAGCCGGGATGCGCTGTTTGCCGCACTGAAAGAATTGGCAGATGCCATGGCGCTCAAGCCCAAGGTGCTCTTCGCGCCATTATTTGTGGCGCTATCGGGGCAAAAAGTGGCGTATTCAATACCCGACTCCATGGCGATTCTTGGGCCCGACCTCACGCGAGCGCGCTTGAGAACCGCTGTAGAGGCCTGCGGCGGGGTCTCTAAGAAAGCCGCCAAGCGTCTTGAGAAGGCCTACGCCGAGCTCGCGCTGGGGTAATCAGTTCTCGTTTTGCTTATTGAGCAGGCAAAGACCTGCGAGAACGGCAAAGCTTGCTTCGAACAGCAGCGCGTACCAGGTGTAGCCTGTGAATTCCGAGCTCATGGCCACATCGGCTGCGCCCTGAGCGGCTTGCACAGTGAGATCAAAGTTGCCGAAAGCCACGCTGCCGCGCGCCGCTGCCAGACCACCCAGCACCATCATCAAGAGCCACAGACCGGGCCGTAAATAGCCCTTGAGAATGCCGGAGAGAAATATGATGACGCCGAGACAAAGCTGTAGGCCACCGTACATCGCCGCAAGTTCTGCGAGACCGTCCTGATGGGCCACCCAAAGCCCGGCGTACTCGGCCGGTAGCTCAGGGTTGTACCAGCACATTGCGCCGTAAACGATAAATAGCGCTCCGGGGAGAATGAGAACGGCTCTGGCAAACATATTGATGACCTCCAATATCTACTTCGCATTTTACTACCGATGGGCGAGGAGTGAAGCCGGCCTAATGAGTCTGGGCGCTGTCTTGCTCGCTAGTCGCCTTCCACAATGCTTGGCCAGCACGCTGGGCTGTAGCTCTCGCTCTGCGCTCTCCCCCCGAACGACAGATGTCGATCCTTGCTTGACACGATTCGGCGGGATCCGTACTGTTGCGCCCTCTCGACGCTCGTCGAGAGCCTTTGTGGGGCTATAGCTCAGCTGGGAGAGCGCAACACTGGCAGTGTTGAGGTCGGCGGTTCGATCCCGCCTAGCTCCACCACATTTTTCAAAATTGTTAATGCTTAGTCGAGACTTGGCGGATCGCTAAGGGATTGTTGACTATGGCATGTTCGGTAACATCGAGTTTAAATCGCGCACTGATGAATATTGTTGCCGATGCTATAAACAGGGCGCTGCCAAAATTCCCGAAGCTTAGGATATGCGCGATTCAGCCGCTATAGCTCTCTCTCATGTTTTGTCTCGCGATCCCCGCAGCGTACTCGAAGCCACCAAATGGCGACGCAATGTTGTCTAGGATCGTTCGCCCCTTGCCAAGCGAGGAGTTGCTGAATCCCTCTTGGTTCCCGGGCATGGGGGAGCCAGTCAACGTTGATCGCCTTAACGTGTACCGAGCCAACTTGAGAGACACCGCGCCCATGGTTTTAGCAATGGCGGGTGTCGACGTGCAAACCCTATATGACAGTCATGTGGCAGATACCGTCTCGTCGATCTGTATCACTTGCCACCGCAATGGAGGGGTGGCCGCCTTCGCCCAGCCGCCGGCACAACTACTCTTCACCGGTGATACGGTAATCGACAGGCAACGGTTAAATTACTTCGTAGCGAAAAAGGGTTCAGAGCGTGTCTTAAATAAAGTTCAAGGCATCAATCATGGGGGCGGCGCTGTTCTGGACTCAAGTTCGACAGAGTTCTCTCTGCTCGCCGAATATCTTGAGGCTGCCGAGCCGGCAACGCCGGAGAAGACTTTTGAGAGGCTGCTCAACTCCGTGCAACGTTTTAGGGGGCAGCCATAGCCGCGCTTCCGTCTGCGCGGCCGGGTATAAAGGTTCAGAGCAAGCCGAAGTCGACGTCGTCAAAACGGTGTAGGTTGGGGAACACCTCTGCGATCAGCGAGTTAGAGAGTCCAAACCAACGCGCCAGATTGGCAGTGTATTGCTCGACGCTAAAATCCGGGATACACAGGTTGTAAAGCATCTTTTCGGTTTCAATGCCGAACTCTGGCACCTCTCCTATGATCTGTCCCCCCTTTACGGGCGTGCCCATTAAAAAGTTGTGCCCGCCCCAACCATGATCTGTGCCATTGGCATTAATGGTGGGCGTCCTGCCAAAATCTGACTGACTAAAGGTCACAACTCTCTGATCAACGCCTCGGGCTTCAAGATCACTCTGAAAAGCCTGCAAGTTGCTGAACAGAGAGCGGAGCAACGCGGGAAGAATTCGATCTTGATTGTCATGCGTGTCATAAGCGTTCATTTCGACCATGATGACCTGTCTGGGATGGTCCAGTGCTGGTGCGGCCTCAATCAGTCGAGCGGCCATTTTTAACTGTTTCTGGAGAATTTCGCCCTCGATATTTCCGTCTGACGGATACGCGACAGAGGTTTCGGGCGTCTCGCCCACTACTTGGGCAAGGAAATCCGAGCTCTCGTGTGTCCGTAAATTCCTGGCGGCGAGCTCCTGGCCCAAAAGTCCGTTTCTGGGTGCTCTTTGCAACGCATAAAACAGATCCAGATCAGGGTTCTCTCCACCTTGAGAGGGGGGGGCGAAGGAGGCGAAGTTTTGTATGCCGTCGGGATTAACGCTAAATGTGGGGGTTTGCAGTGTGCTGGTGAACAGCTGGTTCCTTGCCAGTGAAATATTTGGCGTCACCACGCTGGAGCTGGATTGAATGAGGTCGAGCATCCTGGCACCCCAGCCCTCTCGGGCGTTGGGGTCAACCGTCGCGCTGTTCCACATGATTTGCTGGGAATTGTGTGCCCCAACGAAATAGGGCATGGCGCGTTCATCATTTTGGATCATGGTTTTCGTGGTGGGCTGTCGAAGCGGCCCAACGTTACTGACCCACGACAGCTTTTTATTGTTAAACAAATCCAACATATCAGCGCAGTAGTCTGGTGATGCGAGACCGTCGCTACCCAACTCGATGAGGCTTTGCTGCGGAGTGGCCAGATGTTGCCGCAAATCCTTGTACTGAGCGTACGATTTCGAATCCGATGGGATCAGAAGTGCCAGTGAGTCGACGCCTCCTTTTAGAAAGACCATTACCAGGGACTTATGATCGTTGAATGAGGCACTACCCAGCGCCTGCGCGCTGTTAAGGAGCCCCAGCCCCCGAGCATCGTGGTGTTGCCAGCGCAGGCGGCCAGTGAGCCGAGGGCCGACTTCAATAAATCTCTGCGTTGCATAGTGAACTCCTAACGCTGCACTGAATATTCTGGTGTGTTGACTAGCGCGTAGACCATGCGCGCGGCGATCGAGTCTATCCAGCTCTGCGTTTCGAGATCTTCCCAGTTCGACTCCAGAACCCAATCTACTTCGTTCGCAAACCGATCCATGAGCGCACGCCGATGCAGGGATGTCAGCCTGCCCTGCAATAGATAAGAATCCGCGAAGGTGATTGCCGCATCCAGGCCCTCATCAAAAATCACGTTTGAGATGGGTGAAAAATCGTAATAAATCCAATCCTGCTTCTCTTCCTCAGAAAAATTGGGATGGTTGGATTCCCACATGGCGATGGAGCTCACATACGCAAAGTCGGAGGAATCCTGAATGAGCGCGTCACTTGTCAGTATTTCCAATTCGGGCGCCACCAGATTATCGGCGGCAAAGGCCGCATTGGGGGTGTGCGTGGGACTGAAAAAATTGAATACGCTGGGCGAGCGCATAAATTCCTGACTGGGCCGATTCCAGCCCAGATGGCGACGGTCGCCCGCATAACTCTGCACATTAAAGAACCGTTGGTAATTGACATATTTCAGCAGCGGGTCTTTGGCTCGGCCGAAGTGTATGGGCTGCTCCGCCAATGGGAATCTGGCCTCGGGGTCGAATAGCACCGCCTGAATCACCGACGCCAAGTTGCCGCGCTCGCCGTTTTCATTGCTGTTGAACACCGCACTTACCCGGGCAACGTAATCGGTGGAGGGGTTGCTGGTGACAAAGGATTTGATCAAGTGTAAAGCGACGTGGGGTGCCAGGTTTGGGTGAAAGAAGAGACTGTCCAGCACCGTCTCAAGGCTTTCTTCGGCAGTGGCACCGGCGGGGATGTAGTAGTTCCGCAGGAGTTTTTTCTGAGTTTTCTGATGGTAGTCATCGTAGGCCGTCATCGGCGCCAGTCGACGCGACCATTCCACGCTATGAAAAGTATCTCCAAAGCGGTAGGGCTCAAGGTTAGCGAAATACCAGCCGGTCAATGCTGCCGCGTAATTTTGAACGTCTTGGGGCCTGTAGGTCTGGATGATCTCTCCGTTGCCATCCGTCAGGGGTGTACCATCCTGGTTTAGATATTTGAGGCCGATGGTAAACAGCTGCATGACTTCACGCGCAAAGTTTTCGTCAGGCCGGATATTTCGTTCCGGATCGGCTTTCTGATTGCCCAGCATGGCGAGATATAGCCCCATGGCTGGGTGCAGTGTCACCGCTTTGAGTAAATCACGGTAGTTACCGAAAGCGTTGGTATGCAGCACATCGACGTAGCCCTGCACCAGTTGGTCGTGGTGGCTGAAGTCAAAGTTTGCGGAGACCACCAGTAGTTGGCTGAGGGCGTAAGTCATGCGCTGGCGTAACTGATCGGGACTTTCAAGCGCGTTGAACATGAAAGCTTCGTGCGGTAGCTCAATGCCATTTGCCTGATCATTGCCGTCCACGTCGCCAAATTCGTCTGCGATAGCGACCCATGCATCGAGGTAGGTATGGGGTGTCATGCTGATCTGTTCGTCGAACCACGCGTCAGCACCGATCGCCATCAAGTGATCGATGTCCTCGATCCGCGGTCCGAAGGTCGCTTGATACAGTAAACGGATGGCATCCGTTTGGTCTTCAAGCACCGCTTGAGGCGGATTGGTCGGTGCGAAGGCGGGGAGTGGGTCAGGCGTGGGCAGTGCGGGTGTGAAGGTGAGCTGATCCTCCGCGGTTTTGCCGGTTGTGTCGGTGACTCTCAGGGTCAACGTATAGGGCGCCGGCGTATCGGCTTCGAAGTAGATGCCCCCGTTATCAAGGTGAACGAGTTCGCTAAAGCTGCCATCGGGCGTGGAGAGGCTCCAAACGGAGCTGTCGAGCCCCGCTTTCGCGCCGCTATTTTCCGCGCTGAACTCGAGGCGCTGTCCCGCCACGTATGCGGGAGCCTTTGAACTGATTTCAGCCCATATCGGCTGGTTGACGGCACAGCTGCCGGATCGAGACGAAGGCGCGTTAACGCAATCCACCGATTTCAGCAATTTTTCAAAATTGGCGAAGGGGTTTTGTGCGGCGACGGTGAGTGGCAATAGGGCGAAGAGCAGAGCTAGCCCCTTGCAAAGTCGACGGTAGCGTCGGACGAAACAGAGCGGTTGAGAGAGGTTCGTATTCATTCTTCGCTACACCTTCATACGTGCTGACTCGCCTTTTCCTCTAGATTACTCAGTTTTCGGGAACATACCAGCGCGCTGTAGTGCCAATACGGTGGGATAGCTGCAGATTCCCTGTGCTCGCGCAAGGGCGTTTGACTACAGGGTCGTCGATCGGTGCCCCTGGTGAAGAGCGACGACCCGCACAGCCGAATGAATGCTGAAAACAGTGACGGTCTGTAACAGCGAGCGGGATCAACCCAATGAGGCTGAATTTATCGCGTTGCCTCGTCTAAAATCTCGGTATCGATGCCTTTTTTATTTGCTTATTGGCGTCGAACCCCCATGGACACGGCTAACCCGCTACGTGCTTCTCCCATCAATACTGGAAGTTGCCAAGCCAGTTGCCGACCCTACGATTCTCCGTTTGAAGGCCGTTTCGGCGAGGTTTTAAAACGCTGCGGCAAACGCTTGCCGCTACTTCTTCCTGCCTTTTAAAAAACGACATAAATTTCAGTAAGTTATGAGCTGGTACAAATATTGCTAGATGCCCGCTAATGAATTCATACCGTCAGCGCGTGGTCGCTACGGCACGAGGCCCGTGTGTCTGTAGTCAATACTAACGTTTCAGCTTCCGTTGCCCAGCTCTCGCTTGCGAAGAACAACCGTGCCCTCAATTCAGCAATGGAGCGGCTGTCAACAGGTAACCAGATCAATTCCGCAGCCGACAATGCCTCGGGACTGGCCATCACAACCCGAATGACGGCGCAGATCTTGGGGCTTAATCAAGCGATCGACAATGCACACGATGCGGTGGGCATGATCCAGACTGCAGAGGGTGCACTCGATGAAGTCACCGCCATGCTCCAGCGGATGCGAGAACTCGCGATTCAGTCCGGAACCGGCACCTCCGCGACAGACGACAGAGCATATCTAGATCAGGAGTATCAGGCGCTATTGGCTGAAATCACTCGAATTGCCAACAACACGCAGTGGAATGGCAGGAATGTGTTGGATGGCACAGCCGCAGGTTATGCCAATTCTGTCGTTGCTTTTAACGTCACCGCGGATATGGGCGGCTTCTCCAAGCGCACAGTCACTGGCGAGGCGGTAATCCATAACATGATCATTGGACGCACTCAAGCTGAGGTGATTGCCGAGGGTTGGTATACGGGCACTGGCACACCCACGGGCGTGGTCGGAACCATCACTGGTGAACTGGTGATCCACAACGACATCATTGGCCAGACCCCCTCGCTCATTACCGCTGCCGCCACGTGGAGTGGTTCGGGCACCCCCACTGGAGACGCCCTGACGACTACCACCGGTGAGAAGGTGGTTCATAACGACATCATTGGTAATACCCAAGCTCAGGTTGCTGCCGCTGGATCCTGGTCGGGCACCGGAACGCCCACTGGGCCGGCACTCACCACGACGGGTGAACTGGTCGTTCACGATGACATCATCGGCCAAACGACAAGTCAGATTACAGCGGCTGGAACTTGGTCCGGTACTGGCAGCCCCTCTTTGGCTTCAACCACCACAACCAATGAGCTGGTCGTCCACAACAGCATTATCGGCAACACGCAGGCTCAGGTAGACGCGGCAGGTGTTTTCAGCGGCACGGGCACGCCATCCGGCGCTTCTCGCACGACAACCGGTGAACTGCTGGTTCACAACGATATTATTGGCCAAACCGTGACGCAGATCAGCACTGCGGGTGTCTGGAGTGGCACGGGAAGTCCGTCACGCGCGTCTAGCACCACCACGAATGAAGTGGTCGTTCACAACAGCATTCTTGGCAAGACCCAGGCTCAAGTGGCCGCCGCGGGGGCTTTTTCCGGCACGGGTACGCCCACGGGACCGGCGGTGACGACCACTGGTGAGGCAGTCGTGCACAACGATATTATTGGTCAAACCGTGGCGCAGATCAGTGCCGCGGGTATCTGGTCTGGCACAGGCAGCCCCTCTCTGGCGTCGACCACCGTGACAAATGAACGAGTTGTTCACGACAGCATCATCGGCAACACTCAGGCACAAGTGACTGCGGCGGGGACTTTTACCGGAACTGGCACGCCTACCGGGCCCGCGGCTACGACCACCGGTGAGAAAGTGGTTCACAACGACATCATTGGTAGTACTCAAGCTCAGGTTGCTGCGGCCGGTTCTTGGTCCGGCACAGGCACACCCACAGGTCCTGCTCCGACCACCACTACGGGTCAAAGAGTGAATCATGACTCGATTATCGGGCAAACTCAGGCTGACATTCTCGCCTTTACGGTCTTTACCGGCACCGGCACACCTACCGGTCCTGGCGGGACATACGTTGTGGGGGACTTGTTTGACGGCATTGTTCTGACTGCAGGCGAGAGAGAGCCGGCTGGTTATCAAGTCGGCGATACCTTCGATGGCATCACCCTTGTCGCCGGCGCCACAGAGGTGGGCAGTTATCAGGTGGGCGATATTTTTGATGGTATTACGCTCACTGCGGGCGTGACCGAGACGGCAGACAAATACGCAGTGGGTGACGCCTTCGATGGCATTACTCTGGTTGCGGGCCGGACGGAGCAACCTAGTTATCAAGCGGGAGACGCCTTCGATGGCATCACGTTGGCTACCGGTGTCAGCGAAACCGCCGACCTGTTCGCCGCAGGGGATACCTTTGATGGCGTGACGCTAGAAGTGGGGAGGGTAGAGACTGGAGCCTATCAGGCTGGCGATACTTTTGATGGCATTACGCTCACTGCGGGTGTGACTGAAGCGGCGGATCTGTATGCAGTGGGAGATACGTTTGACGGTGTGACGCTGGTTGCAGGGCGCACCGAAACCGGGGCTTATCAGGTGGGAGATACATTCGATGGTATTACCCTCGTGGCTGGGCAAACGGAGGAGGGTAGCTACCGGGTTGGAGATACCTTCGACGGCGTGACCTTGGTCGCCGGTAAAGTCGAAAAGACGGGTTCCTACGTTGCCGGGGACACGTTTGATGGCGTCACGCTGGTAGCGGGCCTCAGCGAAGAAGTGGAAAACTTTATCAACGTCGATTTTGGTGATCTCGTTACCGATATGACGACGCTCGCCGCCACCGATATCACCACTGTGGCGACAGCGCAGGGGGTGATCACTGATATTGACACGGGTATTACGTTGGTAAGTGACCGACGCGCGTCTTTTGGCGCCGCCATCAACCGGCTGACCCATGCTGTCGACAACCTCACGAGTGTTTCGCTCGGTGCTTCGGCATCTGTCAGCCGGATAGAAGATACGGATTACGCGACCGCGACTTCAGATCTCGCAAGCACACGCATTATTCAGGATGCAGCCTCGGCAATGCTGGCGCAGGCCAATCAGCTGCCACAGACCGTCTTGATCTTGTTGGAGTAGTTGTATTTCCGGCACCGGTGCAGCCTCCCGAGTAGGCCAATAGCAACAGTTGCCTCTAACCGCACGGTCGTGGATCGGCGTCTCTTGTGAAAGGCTAGGACCGCCGGCGCCGAGTGTTCGCTCGAAACAGTGGCATTCTTCAAAAGCGAGTTGGATCAACCCAATGACGCTGCAGTCGCGGTGTTGCCGCGTCTACAGTCTCGGTATCAATGCGTTTTTATTCGCGTATCAGCGTCGAACACCGATGGACAGGGCTAATCCCCCATGTACTTTTCCCACCAGTGGTGGAAATTGCGAATACGCCGTTCGTGATGGGAAATCCAGAGTCCCTCCATGCCTCGCGAATGCAGTCCTTTTTGTACTCCCGCCAGACACGACGCGTCCTGGTCGAGTAGCAGTCCAGATGACTGCTCACCATAACGATAGAACCGGTGCTCGGGTCGTCCCTCCACGGTGGCATCACCCAGTTCGACAAACATATCGACGGCGCCGGCGTTGGCACCCGCTGTCACGTCCCCTTTGGGCACGCGATTAAAGATCATGCGATCAAAGTACATTTTGTCGGGGTCTGTTGGATGCGGGCGATGGCGGAACATCCACATCTGCTCACCAAAGAGATTAAACGTCACGTTGGGAAAGATGTTGTAGTGATAGTCGGCGGTGAGCTGGTCGTCGGTCAGCTTTGAAAAATCGAGGCCGTTCTCGCCGGTCATGGAACGTTTGTGTGCAGCGACGGCACTGCGTAGCGTGGTGACATCACCTTCAAACGAGTCGACCGGAAAGCCCTCGGACTGCAGATAACCGATCATGATCTCGTTTAGCGCTTTATCCTCCCCGATCTTGCGGGGGCTGGGGATATACATGGGTGCGATAAAGCGAGTGTGCGGCCCATAAAGGTCCACCTGCACGTTCACATCGTCGGCGACGTACTCAGATTCTGGATGAACGCCGCGGACGTGATAGGTCTCGGAAAAGATATCGACTGATGTCTTCCAGTTACAGTTCCACTCGATGGTCTCGTCGGACACCAGCACCATGGACTCGAGCTCGTAGGGCGCGAGATGTTCAGGTATCACGCCCAGATAGTCGATTAAGGGTTCGATATCGGGATCCATAGATACCCAGACAAATCCGCCCCAGGTATCGCATCGCAATTCCTTTAGTCGCAGTGACTCTTCGGGAATGCCCTGAGGGAAGTCGTGTGCCTCGGGAATGTGTTTGATGCAGCCGTTAAGGTGATATTCCCAGCCGTGAAAGCCGCAGCTGAAGTAGGGCGATTTTCCGCAGCCGGAACCTTTGAGCTGATTTCCCCGATGCTGACACACGTTGTAGAAGGCGCGCACCACGCCGTCTTCTGCGCGTGTGACCAGAATCGATTCCCGGAGATTATCGAACACAAAAAAATCACCGGGCTCGGCGACATCGCAAGCCGCGCCCGCCAAGAGCCACGTCTTGGACCAAATGTGGTCGTCTTCCAGTTTCAGAAAAGCAGGGTCGGTGTAGCGATCCACGGGAATGCGGTCCGATCCAAGCTCTGGCTCTGGCGCCTTGGTCGTCGGTGTGAATTGGCTATTCGCGTGTTCGCTCATTCTGAAGATCCGGTGTTTCGCCGGTTTCAGAGTAGCAATCCAGTAGCCGCGGGATCAACGCGTCGGGACGAATCGCGTTTTTGGGTGAAGTTGTGAGTAGCTTCGTGGGGCTGCAGCAGTAACGCGCCGGAACACAGCGCGCTCCCCGGCACACTATGATTTTTTAAGCCACGGCAGAAGAATTTCGTGGACGTTCACCGTGGCGTTGAGCCGGGTGGCGAGCATGAACAACCCGCCGATCTTACGGTGAATGTAGGCGACATCGACGGGGGGCACCTCCCAAAAGCTGCGGTCGTTCTTCAGTGGCTCAATCCGCTCCATGAGTTGCTGCGGTATGGGGGAATTGCCGAAGTCATAGGGTGCGTTGACGGTGAGGGGCACCAGCACAATCTCGGCGAGCTCCAGCAGTGTCTCTTGATACAACGAGCCCTCCGGCCCCAGCTGGTAACCCACCGCTTCTGCAGCTTTGATCATAGCCGCCCTGTCGCCATCCACCGCGCCGGCCAAGAGGTCCCGATAGCCACGCACCAAGGCCGCGCTGAAGCGCCGCGACGCGCCGAAATCCAGCAGCACGATCTGCCCGGTATCACGGTTGTACTGATAGTTGGCAAAGTTGGGGTCGGTTTGAACCAGACGCAGCTCGAACAGCTCAATCATCAGTAGTTCAAACAACAGGGCGGCGACACGATTGCGCTCCTCGGCCTTTTCAAAGGCAACATCCTCGATGGGCACGCCGGGAACAAAGGTCATGCCCAGCACCCGGGAGGCACTGAGATGCGGAATCACGCGCGGTAAGAGAAAGCGTTCGTCGTCACCCAGCGCCCGGACAAATGCCTTCAGGTAGCGCGCTTCCTGCTCGTAGTCTGCTTCTTCATGAAGCTGTGACTTGGCCTCGGCAAGAAGGGGGGTCATGTCCATGTGTTTCGGCAGCAGGCCTGAGACCTTTAATAAGCTCGCGAGGTTGTCGACGTCGGAGTCGATGCTTTCCCGCACACCCGGGTATTGCACTTTCAACACCGCGGGCTGGCCCTGCCGCGTCGACAGCTTGTGGACCTGCCCGATCGACGCTGCCGCAAACGGACGCTGCTCAAAGTGCTTCAATTTGGCCTCGTAGTCTGGCCCCAGCTCCTGTGCGAGCACTTCCTGCAGCTGGGCGTCTGGCATGGCGTAGGCGGCGTTGCGCAGGGTCGCCAAAATATCGGCGAGCTCCCGGGGTAGCAGGTCACCGGTATCCATGGACAGGATTTGTCCGAGCTTCATCGCCGCGCCGCGCATCTCTGCCAGTTGCCGGGTCAGCCGCAGCGCATTCTTTGGCGTGAGGAGCAGATCTTTGACGCGGGGCCGCTTGCCGGCGGCTAACTGCGCGGTGCCATGGGCAAGCATGTTGCCTGCCACGCCACCCGCAAGGCGGGCAAACTTGCCAAAGCGCTGTGCGCGACCTCTCGGTACCGCGCGCTGCTTACCGCGTGTTGTGTTTCCGTCTTGATCCATTACTGACTGTTTCTCATTGGCGGGTACTGCCTCACTCAGTGGTATGGGTGAGGTAGGGCTTTACGATGTCGTGGCCGTTGAATTCTGCGTTGAGCACCGCGATAAACGTAAACACCCCCGTGAGTTTTCGCGCCACCATCGCGAAGTCACCAGAGGGGATCGCAAACTCTCTGTTGGTCAGTGAGCGTGCGACCTGCTGACCGGTTCGATTGATGAGTTCTGAGTGCCCCCAGCAGTAAAGACCCTCTGCGTTGAGATGCTCCGGTGGTAGCGCTTCGGGTGGCCGGAGGGGCTCGAGTAAGTTCCTGATGAACGCCTTGAAGGTTTCCTTGGCGCTCTCGCCGGCATCGGGTTTGAGACAGCCCAGCGCCACCAGCGCGTGTTCAAGGCGTGTCTCGTCGTTGGTAAGGCCCGCCACGATGGTGTCGCAAAGCGCTCTGCGGACCGTCTCGGCCAATTCAAACACCGAGCCAAAGTCGAGCAGCGTGAGTTCACTCCCGTCGTCATTGATGAGGTAGTTGCCGAAGTTGGGGTCGGTTTGCACCAAACCCAGATCAAATACCTCGGCAAAAAAGAGCTGCAGCATGGCTTTACCCAGCTCATTGCGCGCTGATTGAGGCAATGCCGCAACCTCGGGTGAGGCGGCGCGATGTCCCTCAACATATTCCATCGTCAGCACGTCTGGTGCTGCAGAGTTCCGTCCAAAACCGCGGCACGCGGAGCGTGACCGGGGCACTCTGCAGCGCCTCATGCTGGGCCAAGCCCTCAGCCATCACCTGTGCCATTCGGAGTTCTCTTGGGTAGTCGACCTCGGCCAATAGCTGCGTGTGAAGTGTGGCGAGCCAGCTATCGAAGTCCCGGCTGCCCGGTATCCACCGCGCCAGCCGCAACATTTTGACGACGGTATTGAAGTCCTCGTCGAGCAGCGCGACGAGGTCGGGGTACTGGCCCTTCACGACAACGGATTCCCCTGTCGACACAAGGTGTGCGGGGTGAACCTGCGCCAGTGACGCGGCCGCCAAAGCCGCGGGCTCGATCTCTAATTCACAGTAGCGGGAACCCATGCCTGTGCGAAAAACGGACTGCATTTCCGACCAGGCCACGGGTTGGGTTTGGGCTTCTAATTCGTGCAGCGCTTGGGTCAGTGGTGCAGGCAAGAAGTGCTCGCCCAAGAGCGCGAGGAGTTGACCAATTTTGACGTATGAGCCCTTGAGCTCGCCCAGCTGGCGGGCGAAACGGCGGGCCTCGCGATTCAGCAGGGCGTCGTCACTGGGCGCGTCGCCGCGCAACTTTTTTAACGCACCGTCGACTGCGAAGGCACCGCCCGCTCGCGCACCGGCCAGCGACAAGCGCAAGCCGCGGGCCAGGCCGCCTCTTCGTATGGATTTGTCTTTTGGCATCCACACTCTACGCGCGAATGCGATGGCTAGACTTTTGTTTTGTCGGCTGAGCTGTGACGTTTACAACCGCAAAAAGACGTTTGTGAACTTGGACTCTCGTCATCTGACCAAAAATTTAGTCGCGCTAGGCTGTCCCAGAAAAAACTCAGCAAAAAGCTGTTAATTTGCGTGATGACGTATGCGTCTCGGGCAGAAACATGTATTACTTATTGTGTGGCTTAGGCCTCACCAACCGACACAGTGGGCAAGTGAAGGCGCTCGCTATCATGTGGTGGTGCCTCGTACCATCGGGATTCGCGCAGACACAACAGATTGAGTCCGATCGCTTCGCAGAACTCGCGCTGGCGTGTGTGCATCAAGAGTACCCGAATCATATTTCGCACAGCCTGCAGAGTGATGCCGATGTGGCGCCTCCGCGCGAACTCACTCCCGCGTTTTATGGCTGCCTGGACTGGCACAGCTCGGTGCATGGCCATTGGTTGTTGGCTAGATTGGCGAGGCGTTATCCCGACAGTCAGTACGCACAGCCGGCGCGCGCCGCATTGGCGAAAAGTCTGACGGAAGACAACTTGCGGGCCGAGACTGCATATGTCTCAGCAAAGGGACGCCGGTCATTCGAGCGACCCTATGGCATCGCCTGGTTACTGCAGTTGGCTGCGGAACTTGAGGAATGGGATGACCCGCAGGCAGCAGAGTGGCGGGAATCCATCCGTCCGTTAGAGGTCGCGCTGGTTGCGCGCTTGACGGACTGGTTACCGAACCTCACCTACCCGGTGCGCAGTGGCACCCACTCCCAAACAGCGTTTGCGCTGGGCTTGGCGCTCGATTGGGCGCGCATCACGAGTGATGAGGCTTTTGAGACCTTGGTGGTCGAGCGGGCGACAGCGCTATACGGTAAGGATCAGGATTGCCCGATCCATTACGAACCCTCCGGTGCGGATTTTCTCTCTCCGTGTCTAGGGGAGGCCGACTTGATGCGTCGGGTCATGACGTCCGGTGTATTCGCCGATTGGTTATCGCAGTTTCTGGCGATTCCCGAGGGCGGCGAATGGCTGAGCCCCGCCATTGTCAGCGACCGCTCCGACCCACACATTGTGCACCTTGATGGCGTGAACTTGAGCCGTGCCTGGATGCTTGAGGGTATTGCGTCAGCGCTACCACCCAGTGACCCGCGGCAAGGCGTTATTTTGGCATCGGCCAGCGCGCACAGGGAGGCTGGAATAGAGGGGGTCAGTCCTGAGCACTATGCTGGCAGTCACTGGCTGGGCAGTTTTGCTACCTACTTGATAACGGCTCGCGGGTTACCGACCCAGTGAGATGGCGTGCGGCTTGGCAGCGGAGAGATTGAGCTCTCTCGCTTCAGCGGATCGCGGAGATTTGCTGTCGAGAGGGTGTCGACTAGGGGGCAACCTTTAAGGCTTGCTCTACCAGCGGCAATTGGTCATTACCAAAATAGAGTGACTCGCCCACAAACATCGTTGGCGAGCCATAGGCGCCTCTCTTAATCGCTTCTTCAGTATTGGCTCGTAACTGATCTTTGATGTGTTGCTCTGCTGTTTGCGAGACCAGTGCTTGACCATCCAGCCCGCATTGGTCAGCGACGCTGATGAGCACTTCTGTAGCATCGATGTTTTGACCGTCCGCGAAATAGGCATTAAAGGCGGCCTGTGAGAAACGTTGCAGGGCAGGCTGATCTGCTTCGAGAGCACAGCAGACCCGCATCGCCAAGACCGATTTCACGGGATGATATTCAGTTGGGAAGGTGAGGGGTAAGCCTGCCAAACGGGCCCACTCGTGTAACCACGTGAAGTTATGCACCACTTTTGGATCCATGGGATGCTCGCGAGCTTCATAGACCCCGCGATTGACGGCGTTGAAAACGCCACCCACCAGAAAAGGACGCCATTTGATTGAGGCACCTGTCTCGGTCAGCACCCGCTGCACGTTGTTAAATGCGAGATACGTCCATGGCGATGACAGATCGTAAAAGAATTCCAACTGCGCCATGTGGGTGGTGCTCCTAAAGCCGATCGCAGCATGCTGTCGCTTCATGCGCTGCGAAGCAAGGGATTTAACAGGGTGCGCTCAGAAAGTTGATACGCGGCTGCGCCCAAGCTAGCCAGCGGTCTCGCTTGTTTTGTCTGGGTATTCCGCCATCAGGGGCTCTAGGGGCCCGCGATCGAGAGACATCGCCGAGGCAATCAGAATGATTGAAGCGATGGCCCAAAATAAATTGGGTTTTAAATCCACGTGAACCTCCTGTTCCTGCAGTGTGACTTCCTGTCTAGGCCGGTAAGTTAGTCCTCCGTGGTGAGAACCTCAAGGTGAACATTCACGTGCTCTGATGGGCCGCTCGTTTCTACAGAGGGTTGAAGGTTGCTCAATATTTACTTTCATATTTCGTATAGAAACGTTTTGTAAAAACGTTAAAACCTATTGAAAATAATGAGAATTTAATATGCTGAAACAGTTTTTTGATTCGATATGAGTGTGCATGCCCAGTGCTATGACGCAAATATGCAGCCGGCACGGTTGCCGTAAACAGGCCCTTCGCAAGTTCTGTAGTGACGCTTGCCGCATCGCCCACCACAATGGGCGCAGACCGCCAGCGCCCAAAGTAAAAATCACATGTCAGGGTTGTGGCTCGGCGTTTCAGGGCCGGCCCGATCAAAAAACCTGCGGCGCCACCTGTCGGTCTCGTCTTTTCAGGCTGCGGCATCTCAGCGCTGACCAACGGTCTAGCGCTGACGATAGCCTTGCAATTGACTGGGTTCGGTCCACACCGTTCTCGCCGGCGGAGCTTCGCGAAAGGGTCCAAATCCAAAAGGTTGACGCTGAGGTCGAGTACAGTTGGTTACCCAAGCCCCCCAAGCCGGTTCGAGTCCGCAAAAACCGCGACAATGCGGATCAATTGCATCTGGATTTCGGGTTACCCGCAGATGCAGATGCGAAATAGATTGGGTCGGACTTGACCCAACCTTTTTACGTTGCCAGTGAGACGATTTCAGCCTTGGTTGAGATTGGGGGCTTCATAAAAACCACGATCCCCCATCCACCATGTGAGTCTGCCCCGTCACAAAACGACTGGCATCGGAGGCCAGATAGACAATAGTGCCAGTCAGGTCTTCAGTCTCCAGGTTTCGCGGGATCAATTGGTTGGATGCGATAACGGATTTGGCCTTCTCAAATTTTTCGCCAAAAAACTCCTCTGTGCCTTCAGTCATGACGGCTGAGGGCGCTACGGCGTTCACTCGAATATGGTCCGGCCCAAGCTCACGTGCCATACCCCGTGTCATTCCGATTACGGCGGCTTTGGAGGCCACATAGTCGAGCCCGTAGGGCAGGCCAAAGACGGCAGCTAGCGACGCAATATTAATGATAGACCCGCCGTCGCCACTGGAGCGCATGTGCCCCACAACGGCGCGGCTGGTCAGCCACGTTCCCTTGATGTTGACCTGCATCACACGATCCCACTGCGCTTCATCCAATTGCTCAAAGCGCGCACCCTTCAGGCCTGCATAAAGCGCAGCGTTGTTAATCAAGATGTCGATGCGGCCATAGGTATCGGCCGCTAGATCAGCCATTGCCTCGCAGCTCGCGCTATCTGATACGTCAACTGTTGTTGCGATGGCGCGACCCCCGCCGCCTCGACCGCTGCGACGGTATCGGCGCAGTCATTCAGGTGCATGGAGTGGTTTCCAGCAGGTGACCGAGTGCGGCGGTATCTTTGTGATGAGGGGACTGCGTGGCCAGCAAGTCTGTATAGATCTCGCCCTCTTTGATGACCGCTGCAATGTTATCTGGGTTCTGGAGGAGGGTGATGTCCTCGAGAGGATTGCCTTTGAGCAGGACCATGTCCGCGATCTTGCCTTGTTCAAGCGTGCCGAGATGGCCCTCTGGCATGAATGCCTCGCCTCCATGTTTGGTCGCGGCTTGGAGCGCCTCACTCGGTGAGAAGCCGAAATACTCGGTGAAGTACTGCAGCTCTTTGGCGTAGGTACCATGGGGCGTGATATTGAGTCCGTAGTCGCCTCCTACCAATACTCTAATGCCCGCTTCTCGCATGCGCTTAACGGATTGCTGTGTCGCCTCAAGCTCTGCGGCGTAGCCCTCATGCTCCAGACTGCCGGTTTCAAAACCAAAGCTTTGGTAATGCTCCAGAAACGTGATCTCCCAGGCTACTGCGGGGCCGACAAATACCCGGTCCCGGTTGGCCTCCAGCAATTCTAGGGCCTCGTCATCCAGATAGTTTGCGTGTCCGATAAAGTCGACACCCCCGCGAACCGCTTGTTTCACCGCCGCCGCAGATCGTGCATGGCACGCAACGCGCATGCCCCGATGATGTGCCTCCGAGACCAGCACGTCGAGCTCTTCGTCAGTGAAGCCGAGCACCCCGGGTTTGATTCCGCCGCCTGAGGAGATCAACTCACCGTCGATCATCACCTTCACCACATCGACGCCGTTTTTTGACAGCGTGCGCACCGCTTTGCGCACCTCCCAGGGCCCGTCGGTGATCATACCCAAGCCGTCAATTTTCAGTTGGGCGTAATCGGGGTGGAGGTCAGCGTTACTGCCCGTTGACCCAATATCCCGTCCTCCAGCCAGCAGTCTCGGTCCGAGCACGTCGCCGCACTCGATCCCCCGTTTGAGGAAAGCGTCGACGCGATGCACTGAGCCAAAACTGATGGCGGAGGTAAACCCTGACCCCAACATGATCCGGGCGTTTTGAATCGTTTTGATGACGACCTCTTCGACAGGTGACTTGTCGAGTTCTAGTGGGCCGTTGTTCGTATAGGAGAGATGCGCGTGGGATTCCACCATGCCAGGCATCACGAAGTGGCTATGGCCATCAATTATCTGCGTCTCCCCGTCGAGATCAGGACAGCCCTCTGATGGTCCGGCGTAAACAACGGCACCGTCTTGATAGACCACTGTGCCGTCGGGGCAGAAGTAATCAGCATGGCCGTTAAACAGACGAACGTTGTTCAGAGCGATCACGGCAACCTCAGCAGTTTTCTGGCATTCACGGAGAGTTGAGCAGCTTCGGGGGTCAGTTTATCTGGCGTGTCAAAGCCACCCAAATTCGTGCCCATGACTAATCTATCCGGGTGCGCGTAGTGGCGTAGTGCGCGGGCCGCGATCTCTCCTTTCACGTGGGTATCAAACCACAGTTTTTGCAGCTCATGGGCGAAGCCATGATCTCTCACACCTTGCGCCGCTGCCGTGTCGATGGCCGCCAATTGCTCAAGCTTCTCTGCGAGGAACGTAATGGTGCCTCCGCCGTGGGATACGCAAATATCAATGTCCGGGTGTCTGTCCAAGACACCGCCAAGCAATATCTGTGCAACGGCTATTGCTTCTTCCTGTGCGTACCCCAGACTGAGCGAAAAGTGATGTGCGCTCAATCGCAGGTCTTGCAGGTTGTCGACACCATTGGTTGAGCTGGCGTGAATGAAGAGTGGCACGTCAAGGTCGATAAATTTCCTGTAGAGCGGGTCGAGAGAGTGGCAGGCAAAACTCTGACGGAAATCCGTGCCAATCATGGCACCTTTTAATCCCAGCTCACCCACGGCGCGCTCAAGCGCGTCACAGGCCGCGGGGATGTCCTGCATAGGAAGCGCTGCAAGGCCCACAAATCTGTCAGGCGCCTCGGCGACCGTTGCCGCCATCAGCGCGTTATGTTGTTGGCAGAAGTCTGCTGCGACCGCCGCATCGATACCGTGCAGGAAGGTGAGGGGTTGGGGGAGAGGACCTGAAGATCAATCTGTAGGCGATCAAGCTCCGCAAGCCTCAGCGACAGATCAGTAAACACGGTGCCGTCATAGGACAGCGGTTTCATGGCGTAGTCACCTACTCTGAAAAAAGGGGCATCCTGCTCGTCACGTCCGACCTCGGGACCGTAGTGGCCGGCCTTGCCGAGTAACGCATCGAATACCACGTGCGCGTGCACGTCGATGATGCCATTCTCCATACCGGAGACCCCCGTAGTCAAAGCAGATGGCCTCACATTAACAGCGCTTGGCACGACATACCGCATCTATTTACCGGGTCGTAAAGTCGCTTTCCGATGATCGCGATACTGAGTAATCTGGGGGCATCTGCCCACCTCATGGCGATTTGGGGATATTGATCAGAAAGACATCATGATTTCGCAACTGAGAATGCTATGCCCGTTGTTGTTCTTATTAGGCTTCGCCGCTTCGCCGAGTGCGGAAATTATTCTCATTAATCTCGAGGAGCCCCGGGATGCCTCGCTTTACAGTGGTATCTCGAACCTACGGGGATGGGCGGTTGCCGAGTCAGGTATTGCTGCAATTGAAATCGATATCGATGGAATCTATGCGTTTAACGTGCCCATGGGCGGGGCGCGCAGCGATGTGGCGAATATCTATCCCGACTACCCCGAGTCAGACCTATCCGGTTTTTCCATGGCTTTCAACTACAAGGATTTGGTTTCAGGTGAGCATGTGGTGACGGCAAGAGCGATCTCCAATGACGGCAACATCGCGACCCGGGACGCTACGATCAATGTGGCGAGGTTTGTCTCCTCTTATATCCGTGACGTTGACCAAATAGACACGGGTACCGTCTCTCAAGTCACGACAGATGGACAGTCGATTGCATTGAAGGACGTCGCGGTAGAGGGTCAGAAATGGGACATTACCCTGAGTTTTGATACCGCCACACAGGGTTTTGCGCTGACGGAAATCAGCTCGGCGGCCGCCGGGGTGGCAACACAGCTTGCACCAGCGCCTGGCAATCGGGCGCTTACACGCTGGAGCGCGACGGCGTGACTCGATCCTTCAGATTGCACGTTCCGTATAACCCCGGCATCGCCGGCCCCTACCCCATGGTGGTTGTCTTTCATGGGTGGGGCGGGGACGAGGAGGAGTTCCTCAAGCGCGCACCGGTTATTACTGAGGCAGATGCGCGGGGCTATGTGGTCGTTGCGCCGCTGGGCCTGGGTGGAGAGGAGCCCGGCAATCATTATGCTTCATGGTCTTTTTCTGGATCGACGACGGGTTTGGATGGGACGCCAGAGGCGGGGCCAATTTGTGACGATGCCTTAACGCAGGACTACGACTATCCGTCCTGCTCAGACGTGGCTCAGAACGGTTGTGCTTGGACGCAATGTACCGATAACGACATCGGGTTTGCGTTAGAGCTGGTAGAAACCGTCTCGAACAACGTGTGCATTGATTCAGAACGTATTTATGCGGTGGGGGGCTCAAATGGAGGAATGTTCGTTTGGGATCTGGCACGTCATGAGTCGAGCGGTGCTCTGTTCTCAGGGATCGCCGCGCTCATTGGTATGCCTCATCGGGGCTACTTGGACCCGCCCGCACTCCTCGCGGCATGCCAGCGATATTGATCACAGGCACGAACGACCGCACTTCGCCACCCGGTGACTGGGGAGATACCGCATTCACCACAACTTCGGACGGTGATTATTTTTACTACACCGGTGCGTCAGCCATCACCGAGGTATGGGCGGAAGCGCATCGATGTGACACAACCGTCCCGCCAGATGTCTTTGATGTGGGAGTTGAAGATGTAGAGTGCCGCGCCTGGTCCTACTGTGATGGCGCATCAGCATGGCCACCGGTGATGGATTGCCGGCATGGGATAGGTCACCGCTACGGACTCAGCTGGTCGTGGCCGTTGATTCTGGATTTTTTGAGCAACAATAATCTATCGAGACAATACCGGAGTCGCGCAAGAAGTGAGTGATTCCGCTGGCATAAAGGAAGCACCCAGCCATGACATTTCCCATTGAAGCAGTGCGAGCGCAATTTCCCTCCCTGGCGACGACCGACGAGGGACTCAGGCGCATCTATCTGAGACAATGCAGCAGGCACGCAGGTGCCTCGCCAAACCATTGACCGGATTGTCGACTTTTTTCATCGCTTTAATAGCAACACCGGTGTGTTCAACCCAACTTCGGTTGCGGTGGATGCGCTTTATGATGAGGCCGTTCAAGCCATGGCCGACTTCCTGGGCACACCTGATTCGGGGGAAGTGCTCATTGGTGCCAACATGACGACCCTGACTTATCAGCTGTCGCGTAGTCTCGGGCATCAGTTCGCACTTGGCGACGAGATCATCATCTCCAGAATGGAACACGAGGGCAATGTGTCGCCCTGGCTCCAAATGGCTGAAGACAACGACCTGGTAGTGAAGTGGCTCGAATTTGATCGCGATACCTGGCGTGTGGAGCCTGAATTGCTCGCGCCGTTGCTCACTGAGCGTACCCGACTGATGGCGCTGAACTACGCCAGTAATCTGACGGGTGGGGTGAATGATGTGAAAGCGCTGACCAAAATGGCGCAGGATGCGGGGGCGATGGTTTATGTTGACGCGGTGCAATATGCCTCGCATCGCCTGATCGACGTGAAAGACCTTAACTGCGACTTCCTTGCCTGCTCGCCCTACAAATTCTATGGACCCCATTTGGGTGTGGTGTACGGCAAGCGGGAACGTCTGGAGTCGCTCCACGCTTACAAGCTCCGCTGTGCCAGCGAAGAACTGCCATTCCGCTTCAGTCTGGGTACTCCGGCTTTCGAGCTGATTGCGGGTTTGATGGGTACGCTGGATTATTTTCAGTGGCTTGCGGGGGAAGTGGGCGTGAGCGGCGATCGTCGCCAGCTGTTTCAGGGCGCGTATGCGGCGATGGGTGACCATGAAGACGCGTTGTCTGAGGCGTTGCTGGCGGGTTTAACCGCCATACCCGGATTGACGATGCAGGGCGCGCGCACTTTGACGCATCGGGTGGCGACCTTTTCCTTCACCCATGAGAAACATCCGGCAAGTGCTGTGGCTCGCGAACTGTCTGCGGCGGGAGTCTATTGCCACTGGGGCGACAATTACGCCTTTGAGGTGGCACAAGCGCTACAGCTCGACCCGCATGAGGGCGTGCTGCGCCTCGGGGTCGGGCACTACAACACCTCGGGCGAAATCAATGAGGCACTCAGCGCCATCGAGGGTGTGCGGTCAGCATAAGGATGCGCGCTTTCGTGCCGTTGAACCGTGAGATAAGGGCTAAACACGATCGGGAGCCCAACCGCTCGGTGCGTCCTTGAGCTTGTGGTGTGCGCAGCCGCAAACGCAGATGCTGATCAGGACCGGGTGGGTGCGGAGAACGTTGTTGTTGCTGCGTTACAAGTCTGTGGATCAGCAAGGTTCCTAGTGCTTGAGTTGGCAGCTGTCTCTAGAAAAAAGGCTGCCGGTCTAGCCGCCGGCCTCCATGTCAGCCCACATTCCTTCCACCCACTCGCGAATTTGCAGACCTTCCTGCCATCGGTCCGACAGCTCTCGCTGGTCGGCTCCGGTGATGGCGTAGGCAGGGGGCCCAAGCTCCACTAAAAAGTTGAGTGTAGCTTCACCCGTCTGTCGCGCACGCCAGCCTGAGATGCCTTGTTGCCACCACTGTCGATACTGCGTAACCCAATCCTGATGCTGAGGAAAGTCGATAGCGATCTGGATTTGCTGGTTATTCGAGATCCGGCCCTGAAACGAATCAGAACGCTCGAGGATCGTCGAGAAATAATCCTCGTCAGTCTCACTGAGCGGGATTTGCAGCTCCCGATCCACCACAAAATGGGAGAGGTCGGCACACAGCCGCAACTCGGGGACCATTTCGAGCACTTCTAGAGTGAAGAACAGGTCGTTCAACGTGCCGTTTCGGTGTGTTTCCAGCAGGACAGGGAACGGATAGCGCTTTGCCATCGCCAGCCAGGATTTCACCACCGGCACCGCTTCGGCAGCGGTCAGAGGCATCACGCCGCCAATGACGTTTACTTGTGTGGCGTTCATCTCGTGCGCCATGTCCAGCAAAGGCTCAAGGGAGGCCTCGTCATGAGGAAAGGCGTTGACCATGCATTTGAGGCCCAAGCGGTCGAACGCGGGTTTCAGTGCCAGGCAATCTGGAATCTCTGACACATTTGGATCAACGCAGGCGCCTGCGTAGCCGGCCTCGGCGATCTGCTGCATGTGGGCTTCAACCGGATCCTCAGGTTCTCCGGGAATACGCCGCTCCATCGCCCACAGTGACTGATAGATATCGAGAGTGAGCGCCATGGGATGAGTCAGAATGAGGTCAGGAACGAGGCCGCGTTGCCGCCGGTGAGCTGCGCAGACTGAGCGGCGCGCAAGAAGTCCTTGCCGGAGGCAGGTTTCAGACCCGGTGCATCGTGGAAGATGCGGTAGCGCCGATATCGGAAGTACATGACTAACTGCGGCCACAAACGAATCACCGTATCGGGATCCTCTCCAAAGAGTTCGCGATGCAGTGTGGGTAGTTCAAACCAGGGTGTGGTGGGTTTGGCATGGTGGGCATTGTGGTAGCCAAAATTCAGGATCAGCCAATTCACCCACTCGTGACGCCAAGACAAGATGGGGCTAAAAGTGTGTTCTTGTTCCCAGGCAAGATCGCCTTTGTGCTCAGAGACCTCGTCGGTATACAGGTTGGTGCGATAGGGGTAGTCATGCTCGAGGCCGTCCACGAACCGCAGCACAATGATCATCAGCATGTAGGCGATGAGGTAGCCGACCAAGGCGACGGGCGCATAAACGGCAAGCGCGGCGAGCATCCCAAAGCGCACCAGAATAACCCCGACGTTTCTGCCGAGCTGGTTGCGTCGCTGGGGAATGATAAAAGCGGTGAACACCATAATGGTGTGCATCAAAATGCAGTGCGCCGGGATAAAACACCACTCAAGGAAGATCGTGATGCGGTATACAAGCGGGTGCTGTCTAAAAAAGCCTTCGTAATCAAACCACACCACGTCGTCGTTCTCCACGTGATGCCGGAAGTGCTTGGTGCGTATGTCTTCCACCGTGCCGTAGCAGGACCCGCAAATCCACCCGAGCCAACCCGCCAGTTGATTGTTGTGCCGATTCACCGTGAAAACGGTGTTGTGGGCGCACTCATGGATCATATAGGCGGCAATAATCATGCCGTGGCCGAGAAGCAATACGCCGGGGATAAAACCCGTCCAGCCGCCTGAGAGCAACAACGTCCAGCCTAGCGCGTACGCGATCAGCGCATAGGCGATAGCGCCGGTATGCCAACGGCGGCCCTTGGGGGTTTTAAAAGTCCATGTGGCCATATGGAGGGTGCATCCCTTTGATTCGGCGACGGTTGCGTATGAGCACTTATCAGTGCCCTTTTAAGACAGAGGCGCCAAGGCTTTAGGCGCGCAGTATACGAACGCCGGATTGAGAAAAAAACTACCGCGGGCCGGGCGAGCGTGCCTAATGGTTAAGGGGGTTTATCAGTCGGGGCGGTAATCCGGCACCTTTTGCCCCAGCACCCGTAGCCCGAGGATGGTCACGGTCGCGGCGCCCAGCATGCCTACCCACCAGGGCAGTCCAAAACTGATAGGCAGGGTGCCAAAGCCGAGTGCGGCGGCGCCCGCAAGGAGTGCGTAGGGCAATTGTGTGCGCACGTGCTCGATGTGATCACAGCCTGCGGAGAGCGACGACATGACGGTGGTATCCGAGATCGGCGAGCAGTGATCCCCCCACACCGCACCCGTTAGCACGCCCGAGACCGAGGCATACAAAATGACGTAATCCTCGCTCGCAATCAGGCCCTCCAGACCCATGATGGCCCAGCAGAGCGGCATCACGAGCGGCAGGAGAATACCCATGGCGCCCCAGCTGCTCCCGGTGGAGAAGGCCGTGAACGCGGCGAGTACAAAAATAACGGCGGGCAGGGCGGCGGCGGGCAGGCTGTCGCCAAGGCTGGCAATCAGGAAGTCCGCCGTGTGTAATTCTCGGCTGATCTCCGACATCGACCAGGCGAGCACCAGAATAATCATGGCGATAAACGTAAATCGCGCGCCTGACACCCAGGCGTCGACGATTTCATCGAGTGATAGCAGTCGCTGTGCCGCGGTCATCACAATCGCCGTCAAGGCCCCTGCAAGTGAAGCCCACATCAGCGCCCGATAGGAATTTGCGGAGCCGACGATCTCGCTGACGGTGTCGCCCTCACCGGTGATGTAGAGCCCGATCAAGATGCCCACCACCATCACGATCACAGGAAGCAGGGCGTTCATTGCGCGGGGCGGCACACCTTCCTTCATTGCCAGCGCCGCTTCGTCGTCCTGACCCACTTTGGATTTAACGGGTGGCGCTGTCTCTCCGGTTGCGCGTGCCCGCCATTCAGCAGCGAGCATGGGTCCAAATTCGCGACCGGTGGTGATGACCAAGACCACCAGCAGGATCGCCATGAAGGGGTAGAAGCTGTAGAGAATGGAGTTCAGAAAAATACTGTACGGGCTCATCTCTAAGCCCTCCAGCTGAACGCTGGCATCGCCAATGAGGCTCACCTGGTAGCCGATCCAGGTTGTGACCAACGCCACGGTCGCCAGTGGTGCTGCCGTTGAATCAACGATGTACGCAAACTTCTCTCTGGAGATACGCAAGCGATCGGTAATCGAACGACTGGTGTTACCGACGACCAAGGTATTGGAGTAGTCATCGAAAAAGATGAGAAGGCCCAGTGACCACACGGCCAGTTGGCCGCGTTTCGCGCTGTTTGCGCCGGTGATGATCCACTCGACGATGCCGCGCATGCCGCCGTTTCGAGAAATGATGCCCACCATGCCGGCGATCATGAAGGTGAACAGCATAATGGTTGCGTGGTCAAAATCCGCGACGGCGTTGGCGACATACACCTCGAAGCTGGCGAACAGACCAGTGAAAATTCCTTTGCCGCTCAAGCCCTCCAGCGCCCAGGCGCCCAACCAGAGCCCGAGCATCAGTGCCGGCAGCACGCTCCGTATGAGGAGTGCCATGCCAATCGCGACCAGCGGTGGCAGCACAGAAACCCAGGCAGGAATGGTCGGAATATCGGCTTGCTGTATTCGCTGGCCATCACAGTTCCAGCTCCACTCGGACGTTGGCTGAGGCAGTCACCATCACGTCGTTGAATCGCCAAGAATCAGTGGAAGCGGTCGCGATATACACCTCTGATCGTCCACCCTCAGCACAGGTGGATTGGCTGTTCCGCCAAGGAATCCGGAGCGGCCATGACGTCCAGGTCGTAGGCGATGCCTTGAAGAAAGACTTGCGGGAGAGATACCTCGGGCGTTGAGGTAGCGTTCGCCCACGGTAGATACAGCACAGTGAGTGCGAGTGCTGCTAGCTGCGCACCGATTAATTGCCCAATCCGCATGGGATGCCCCCGATCTCTTTGTCACCGATTATTACAGCTATTGTTCGCGAAGTATCGGGCAATCGCCGCAGTGACACCTTCCGCGCGTGTCATTCTATGATGGCGCCTTGGTGCCCGTTCTTGACTGCGAGGATCAATGCCCAGTCACTGACGGCGGCGTCGTGGCAGGTTGACCTCGATTGCTCACGGTCGCGTGCGTCGTCGCAATGAAGGGGAGTGAGTGTGTTTGAAGTCGTAGGGCTGTTTATCGCGGGATTATTGGCCGGCATGGCCAATTCGCTTGCGGGCGGCGGTAGTTTCATTACATTCCCGGCTCTGATGGCAGTGGGAGTCTCACCCATTGCCGCTAACGCCACCAATACCTTCGCTTCCTGCGCAGGCTATATCAGTGGTGCTGTTGGCTTCCGTCGAGAACTTTGGGCGCATCGACAGGAACTACCCCGTATCGCACTCACTGCACTCATTGGCGGAGGTGTCGGCGCCTGGCTGCTGATTCAAACCTCCAGTGCGACATTTAGTCACGCGATTCCTTGGCTGTTGTTGCTCGCTACCAGCCTGCTGGTCTGGGGCGATGCGGTACAGGCTTACCTGCGTCAGAAATTTGCGCATCGGCAATCTTTATCGCGGCTGGCTGTTGTGGTGACTGGGCTTTTACTGCTGCTGGTGTGTATCTACGGCGGTTTTTTTAACGCGGGCCTCGGCATCATTTTGCTGGGGTACTTCACGTTGGCGGGTCATCAAGATATTCATCTGATGAACGGCCTGAAGCTAATGGTATCAGCTCTGGTTGCCTCGTCGCGATCGTGGTGTTTGGTGCCGGTGAGCTGATCGCTTGGCGAGAGGGCACGATTGTGCTCGTTGGGCACGCTGATCGGCGGCTACGGTGCCGCCAGTGCCGTGAGGTTCGTGAGTCAATCTCGCGTCCGCCAGGGCATCATCGTGGTGGCGGCCGGTATGACGGTCTATTTCTTTATCGCGCAGCTGACGGGCGCAGTCGCTGACGCGGTGCGCGCGTGGCGTTCAAATGCGATCGCCGCGATGGCGCCAACAATTGAGAATCCCAGAAGCAGCATGAACAGGTGCTGGAACCCCTCAAGGCCGGGATTCTGATCAATCAAATAACCGGCCACTGCAGCAATGTACACGTCTGGTGTGTAGCCAATCACCGACACCAGTCCCACCGCGGTGCCCGTCACGGCGAGGGGTATGCGCCCTTCCTCTAACAAGCCGAAATAGAGCCCGCGCAGTCCGAAGATGGCGATGCCGGTGACCAGCGTGTTCAACAAAATCATCGACAGCGTGCCTAATGCCGTCCCGGTAAAGGCGAAGAGGGAGTGGCTGATGATGAGCAGCACAAAGCACACCAGTGCCATGCGCGAGATGCCGAAACGGTCGCCCAGCAACCCCAGTGCCAGAGCGGCGACGGGCCGCGTCCAGGCGCCCGTGGCGACGATTTGAGCGGCATCGATTTCATCTATGCCATGGCCTCTCACGGCAAATAATGCGTACTGGTCAAAGGCTTTGTAGCTCGTGTAGGCACAGACCAATACGGTTGATTGGAGCCACACGGCACGTAACCGGATGACCGCGCCGATTTGACGAAAAAAGTCGCCGATCGCAGGGCTTTGTGTATCGTCGCTTCCGCCATCAAGCCCCTCAGTGTGAACCACACCAACACGCCGACTGCGGCTGTCACAGCGGTGTAGCCGTAAATGACCTGTCGCAGCACGGCGCCTTTCTGTTCCAGCGTTGCGGCGTCGTAGCCCAGCGGAAAGGCCACTGAAAAAGCCAACACACCCAACGACGCCAGCACCGCGGCCAACAGACCCCGGCCACCGTCGAGCAGTCCGTACGCGAGCCCTTGTTGATCATCGCCGCCCCAGGCGCGGGTCACTTTGATGAGTGCGGCCCAGAACAATAGGATGTTAGTGAGCCCAAAGAAACCCCACACCAGCATCACGCCCGTGACATCAGGGAAAGTGGCCAGGTAGAGCCCACCGAGGGCCGTGGCCCACAGCGACCCGGCGAGGAGTTTGCGGGGTTCGAAGCGGTCTGCCAGAGGGCCACCGAAAAAATAGGCGGCCATCGCGATGAATCCATAAGCACTTTGTGCCACGCCGAGCTCGGTGGCACTGAGCTCAAAGACCTCAAGGAAAGTCGGTCGAAAAAATCGGGTCACGTGGTAGGGCAGGGTGAAGATTGCCTCACCGGCAAAAATCAGTGAGACGATAATCAGTGCGCGCTGCCACTTGCTACGTTCCATGGTGTGACGTCATTCCTCGATGGTGAGGGTTTAGCTTGGAGAAGTTTAGCCGACCCAGGAAAGTAGCTGCTGGATAATGATTACTTTGGCGATGTCGATAAAGAATGCGCCGACCAGCGGCACGATGATGAATGCCTCGTGACATGCGCCTTACCGTCTGGTGACGGCGGACATATTCCGCATCATCGTCGATTACGACTTCGATCTGCTCTGAAAAGAGCGCTAGCGGCTAGGATTGGGGTGAGAGGGATCGCCGTGGGCACGTTCTTCATCTAATCGTTGGCCGGCGGTGGCGCGGGCTTTGGCAAAGCGCGCAATGCCTAAATAGGCCACCGGTGTGAGGTACAGGGTGAAGACCGTAGCGAGGCCCATGCCGCCAAATACGACCCAGCCCACTGCCGAGCGGGCCTCAGAGCCGGGCCCGGAGGCCAGAATCAGGGGCAGGGCGCCCAAAATAGTAGAAACCAGCGTCATGACAATGGGCCGCAGCCTGATGCGCGCGGCTTCCTCGATCGCCTCGCGCACGTCATGCCCTTGATCGCGGAGCTGATCGGCGAATTCGACAAGCAAAATGCCATTCTTGGCGATCAGACCAATCAGCATGACCAAGCCGACTTGCGAATAGATATTGAGCGACGTGCCGGTCATAAAGAGCGCGGCGATCGCGGCTGCCAGCCCGAAGGGCACGATCGCCATAATGACCAACGCCGAGGTGATACCCTCGAATTGCGCAACGAGCACCAGAAAGACAATGAGCAACGCGAAGCCGTAGGTGATCAATGTTTCGCGATTGGTTTCAGCGAGTGCCGCGGCTTCACCGCGCGTGATCAACGTGACGCCATCAGGCAAGACCTCACCGGCCAGCGCAAAGAGATCATCGACGGCGGTTTGCATAGCGAAGCCGGGCTGAATTTCGAAATCGATTTCGATGGCGCGTCGTTGCTCGCGTCGATCAAGTTGCCCGGCAACCCCTCGCTCGTCGAGCCGCACGAGGCTTGATAGTGGCACCAGCGCCCCCGACTGCGAGCGCACATAAAGATTCACCAGGTCATTTGGGTCGCGGATTTTGTCTGATCCCGCCTCCAGAATAATCGGGACGGTTTGGTCATCGGCATTGAGGTCAACGATCCGTGTGCCATCGACCATGACTCGCAAAGTCTGTGCGACGTCCTCCAACGGGATATTCAGATCAGAAGAGCGCTCACGGTCAATCTCTACTGAGAGCTGCGGCTGAGAGGGGTCGTAGCCGATGCGTGGCCGGCTCACCGAGTCGAGTCGCGCTCTGATCTGGTCGGTATAATCCCGCGCCGCGGCGTAAAGTTCATCGTAGTCAGTGCCCAGCAGCGCGACGCTTAAGCCACCGTTGGAGGCGCCGCGTAAATTGAGCGAGTTGGCGCTGAAGACGCGGGTCGTGACGCCCGGCAGCTCCGAAAAGAGTGGTTTGAGATCAGCTGCGATTTCCTGCTGGCTTCGCTCGCGCTGATTCCAGTCAGCAAGCTTGGCAACCATAAAGATAATATTCGGGTCCCATCTGCCCACTACGGAGAAAAGATCGGTGATCTCCCCGTCCTCCAACAGTGGCATGAGAATGTTCTCCATGCGATCTGCCTGGCGCTCGGTGTAATTCAAGCCCACCCCATCGGGTCCTTTGGCGAAGATGTAGATCTTGCCGCGGTCCTCAAGGGGTAGCAGTTCTTGATCAAGAAGCGTGTAGAGCCCCGCGGCGGCCCCGGCGATCAGGATACTGATGAGGGCGGTTCTGCGCGGAATACCCAACACGATGGAGAGGGAGCGGTGGTAATGCGCGGCCAGCCGCTCTCCCAATGCGCTCACACGCCTTGTGCGTGGTGGTGTCGATGCCAACCGCGACATCACCGCGGGTACGAGGCTGAGCGCCACAAAAGACGAGATCACCACGGCAACGGCCAGCACCAGGCCGAATTCCTGAAACATCCGCCCAGCAGTGCCGGGCAGGAAGGCGATCGGCACGAATACGGCGATTAACACAGCGGTGGTGGCGATCACGGCGAAGAACACGCGCCGCGTGCCACTCACGGCGGCGTTGCTGGGACCGGCGCCTTCTGCGCGGCGACGCTGGACGCTTTCGAGCACGACGATGGCGTCGTCAACAATGAGACCCGCAGCCAGCACCAATGCCAGCAGCGTCAAAATGTTGATGGAAAAACCCAACACCCAGCTTGCTGCGAGGGTGCCGAGAAGTGAAATGGGTATCGCGATGGCGGGCACCAATGTGAGGCGCATGGATCCGGTAAACAGCCTGATGGTGCCGATGACGACCAGAATCGAGATCAGCAGCGTTGTCACGACTTCACGGACTGATCCCTTAATAAAAATCGAATCATCAGAGATGATGTCGAGCTGAATGCCTTCCATTTTCGCGTTAATGTCGCGCACAGCCTCGCGCACGCCATCGGCGATGCGGATGGTGTTCGAGCCTGCCTGCCTGACAACGCTGATACCCACAACACGCTCGCCATTGAGTCGCACAAAGCTGGTGGTGTCCTCGGGTGAGAACGCCACTTTAGCCACCTGACCGATACGGATCTCATCCCGGATGATCAGTGAGGCGATATCCTCTTCTTTTGTTACCGCGGCGTCGGCACGGACCAGCAGCTGCTGATCGCCTGCGCGGAAGCTCCCTGCAGGCACGTCAAGCGGCGCAGCGCGGAGCACTGCAGCGATATCTGATACGGTAAGGCCGTAGCTGGTCAGTCTCAGTGGGTCGAGGATGACCCTGAGCACCCGCTGTCGTGAGCCGAACATCGGGGCGTCCGCGACTCCCGGCAAGGAGATAAAGCGCGGCACGATGTCTTGCTCAATGACGCGATTGAGCTCTTCTTCAGCGTAGAGCGTTGACCGCACGGCAACCCGGATAATTTCCTCTGCACGCTCGTCAGCCTTAAATACGGACAGTTGTTCCAGCGCATCAGGCAGATCGCGTTCGATGCGACTGATCGCTTCCCGCACGTCTGTGGCGGCTTGATCGGTTTCGATATCGGAGCGGAATTCGATCCAGATGCGTGTGCTGTTCTCTTCGCTGGAAGAATTGATATTGAGGACACCCGACACGCGCGCGGCAGCACCCTCAAGCAGTCTTGTGACTTCGGCGTCCATGGTCTCCGGGGAGGCGCCGGGCAAAAAGGCGTTCACAGAGACGACAGGTCGGTCGACGTCGGGCAATTCTCTGACCTCAATGGCAAGCAACGCCGCGACACCACAGATCGCAATGAGTAGATTGAGAACCAGCACCAGCCAGGGGCGCCTGACACCGAGCTCGGGAAGCCCCTGTTTGGTTGATAGGTCGGTGTCGGCTGCCACGCTACTCGCCAGTGCTCGCAGTTGGCGCATCAGCGCCCAGTTGTCTCAGTGCAACCCCTGCGCGGACTGATTGCATGCCTTCCATAACGACGGCATCACCCTCAGCAACATCGCCTTCGATGAGTATGGCGCCGGCGAGGCGCTTCACGAGACGGATTTCTCTGCGTGATGCCATACCGTCGGCCATGACCCACACGTAAGCGCCGTCTGCTCCCCACTGCACTGAGACGTCCGGTACAGACAGGAAGGCACCGCGCGAGGCGTTGAGACTGATTTCAAAGGCCATACCGGGACGAAACTGATCCGCAGCGTTGTCAATCGCGGCTCGGGCGATGAAGGCGCGGGAGTTAACGTCAATCCGAGAGTCGACCGCCACAATCTCACCTATAACCGGCGCATCCGCGGCATCCCATAACCTGACGTTAACTGGTGTGCCACGCGTTACGCGATCCACATACACCTCAGGCACTGAAAAATTCACCAGAAGCACGCTGCGATCATCAATCGTTGTGACCAGCGTGTTGGTATCGATCCGATCGCCAACATCGGTCTCGGTAATGCCCACTCTGCCGGCAAAGGGGGCGGTGATTCGGCGTCGATCAAGATCAACCCGGGCTTGTGCCAGCGCGATGCGCGCACTGTCCACAGCAGCGCGGGCGTCGTCTAACTGGCTTTCCGGGATATTGGCGTCGCGTGCGTTGACAGCGGTATAGCGCTCCACCAATCGCTCAGCATCGGCGAGTTGAACTGCTGCCAGCTCCACGGCGAGCTTCTCATCGCGGTCATCGAGCTGCAGTAACAGGTCACCTTCCTCGACATCGGCATCGGCATCAATGGCCACGGCGGTCACACGCCCCGAGGTTTCGGCGAACACTGACACGCTCTTGAGTGCCCGGGCGGTGCCGACTGAGGTTAGGGTTTCACGCAGATCCGAGCGCGTGGCGGGCGCCGTGATCACCGCGACGGCGGCACTCTGTCCGGCAAATCGCGTGGCCTTGCTATCTGCGGCGTCGCTACATCCCTGCAGCGACATGCCTGTCAGCAGGACGATGAGACAGCGCGAGAAAACTGGAGGATTAAGACGTGGCATGTCGGTTGTGATGGGTTTCCTGACTCAAAGTGCTCGCTCTATCGAGGTATCGGCTCACACTGGCCGCGTCCGGCGGCCCGGGGGGCGGCATTCTACTCCATTTTGCGCGTTTCAGATGCGTTGCGAATGCACTGATTTTCTCGAGCTCAGTGGGAGACTGGGTGAGGCGGACTGTATTCGGGAGTTCGAGCGGCTACCGGGCTCACGGGAGTCACGGGAGTCACGGGAGTCAAGGGAGCCACGGGTGTCACAGACCCAGGGCACGGCTGTCAATGAGAAGCAAGATGTTTGTGGTTAGAAGCGAGAGGTTTCCAATGAGAGGCCGGATGTTTTTGAGTGGCTGGCGTCGCGCGCAGATTGAATAGCGCATCGTTGGGAATATGAAAGATCCTGGTGAATATGAGAGCCCTTGGGGCGGCGAGCGGCATGGTAGCCATGCGAGCCATTAGGTTTCATGGGAAAACGGCACAACATCGTTTACAGTCTCCCCTCGCTTTGGAGGTTCCATGCAGAATACAGACTCCGCACCGTCACCCGATCGCTTGCCCTGCCGCGGTTGCACCATGGATTGCCCAAATCGCAATCGATGTGACGGCAAGCCCTGGCGTATTCCGCGCGAGTCGGACAAACCCGTTACGACTCACTAGTTTTCCGCAGCGGTCTTCAGCGCCAGCCGTTATTGATCAGTCCTTTCGTAAGCGGCGGGTGTGTACTCCCGGTGTGCCGTGCGCGTCGTCTTTGTATCCTGAAATCACCCGCTCGCTGTCAGCGGTTATCACAAGCGAAGATGTGAGCGTCACCCCGTGTGAAGTGGGTGAGCTGAATGATGTCTCGTCACTGCGAACTGATCCGCTTGGCTGCGAAGACGCGCCTGACCATGGGTGCAAAGTATTCCAGCGGCTTCGTAGGGTAGTCCGGATCAAAAGAGGGTTGATCCCAGCGCTCGCAGAACCTGACACAGCTATCAAAGAATGGATGATCCCGATAACGCTCCCTCGCGGTCGGATCTTTACCCAGGTGATGCGCGTAATACGCCATCTGAAACACACCGTGGTGAGCTACTACCCAGTGCACTTCCTCGCTCACATACGGTTTGATGATAGCTGCGGCGAATTCCGAATGATTCATCGGCGCGAGGTCGTCTCCGATATCGTGCAGTAGCGCCGCCACGACCCACTCTTCGTTTGCTCCATCGGCTTCGGCCCGCGTTGCGGACTGCAGCGAGTGCTGCAGTCGATCAATCTGATAGCCCGCAAGACCCTGCTGTAGGCTGATCAGCGCGGTGAGGAGTCGATCGGCTACCGTTGCGGTGTGCGCCTGTTCATAGCGATCGAGCAGCAGGTAATCGGCCTGCGTGCCCTGTTTCATCTCGGTAAAGGAAACGGTTTCCAATGCCTGCCTCCTGGTCTGGTCGAAAAGACAGTGTAGATGCACCCCCAACATTTTGGGAGTTAGGGTCGCGGCGGCGTATGCTGGTGCCGTTGAGGAACCATGAAAGGGTGTGACATGAACCGGGTATTGTTCATAGCGGGAGTGCTTGGCGCGACAGGGGTGGCAGCCGGGGCGTTTGGTGCACATGCTTTGGAGGCGTCAGTCACGCCTGAGCGGCTTGCCGTCTGGGAGACCGCTGCACAGTACCATCTGATTCATGCGGTTGTGATGGTGGCGCTGGCTGCGCGAACCAACTCAGCGGGCGCCTTGGAGCGTGTGGCGGCCGTTGGTTTTACGCTGGGCGTTGTGCTGTTCTCGTTTTCTCTCTACGCCCTGGTGCTCACCGATATCTCGCGCTTGGCGATGATTACGCCGATCGGTGGGTTGTTATTGATGCTGAGTTGGGGGTTGCTCGCCGTGCAAGCCCTCAAAGGGAAGGGCTAGCGTTGCTCACCGAGGATGGATAACTGCTCAGACCGCTTGAGGAGTGAACGGGCGGTCGGCGCGGATGAAGAGCCACAGCGCCGCGCCAATGAATGCCATGACCGTACCGGTCGAGAGGGCTGACACCCAGCCGATATGACTCGCCAAATAGGGCATCAGCGGCGCTACGACGATGCCGGCGAAATTACCCCCAGTGTTCATTACGCCACATGCGGGCGCCGTGTAGGGACCTGCAATGTAAGTTTGCGCAGACCAATAGGCGCCCTCGGTGAATTGTGTGCCGGCAAAGCAAAGAGAGAGAAGGGCCACTGCTGTATACGGTGAGCTTGCGTAGAGCCCCGCGTACAAAAAGATGCCCGCACCGATCAGACCCGTGATAGCCGGAATGCGGCATCCCAGCCGTGGGCCCATGCGCGCGCACAGCGTATCGCAGGTGTAACCCCCGACCGATGCCATGACTGCGCCGCATAGCCAGGGCAGGGACGCCAGAAAACCGGTCTCCAGAATGCTGAAGCCGAGTTCGGTGACCAGGTAGTGAAAGAACCAGGTGAAGAACAAATAGAAAATGCAGTTTTCGGCGAAATAAGCGCAGGTCAACAGCAGCGTGTCGCGATTGCGGATCAGCTGCCGCCATGCACCAAAGCCGACATTCGGCGTCAAGGTTTCTCGGCCCGCCTGGATTCGGTCGAGCTCCTCTTGCGTCATTGATGGGTGCGCTGCGGGGTCGTCGGTGGCGTAGCGCCACCACAACCAGAAGAGGGCAACGCCCAGCGGAATGAACACATAAAAAGAGGCGCGCCAGCCCCAGTACACCATGACAAAGGCCACCAGGGGTTGCGCCAGTGCGGCCCCCAAGGTCAGTCCCGTGCTCCCTACGGCGTTAGGCAGTGCCCAATGCCCCACGGGAAACCATCGCTCCACCACCGACGCTTGAATCGGATAAATCGGTGCGTGCGCAACACCGACAAAAAATCTCACGACCAGCAGGCACCCTATGATTCCTGCGCCAGTGGTGAATACCTGACCGGGGAGCCAGCCGTTAAGCGCGGAGGTGAGTATCCACACGGCGCCCGCGCAGGTGAGTGCCATGCGCGGACCGAACCGCTTGCCAAATACGCCCCCGGGCAATTGGCAGAGTGCATAACCCCAGATGAAGGCGGCATAGACCCAGCCCATTTGGATTTCACTGATACCCAACTCGGGCATCATGAATTCGCCCGCAACGTGGATGTTTTGCCGCATCAGGTAGGACAGGAAGCTCAGTAAAAACAGTACGCTGAACAATCTCCAACGCGTTGGGATGCGCCCGGTGAGCACTAGGCGTCGGCCTCGCCGAGTTTTTCGCGCACATAGCGCCGGATATCCAGGCTGTAATCTTCCATGGGCGCATAGTAACCGTGCTCGAACACGTGATTTTGCATGCCTCGCTGCACGCTCTCGCAGATGCGCCAGTCTTGTTGGTTCACGATGTCCCAGAACTCGATCGCATCCGAACCATCAAAGGTGGGTTTGGTCATTTCATCAGGGTGGAATAGGAAGTCGCATTGAATCTTGGTGTGGCCCGCGCTTTGAGGCCATAAATAAAACGCCGCGACGTGATCCATCGATAGGGAGAGCATCAGGTTCGGATAAAACAGCTCCCCTTTGTGGTGCGTCTTTTCGGTCTCACTCAATCCCGGAAACGGAGCGCGCGTGGTCGTTCCGGAAGCGGTGAAGGTATTGGCACCATCGCGATGCGGCACGCCATCGTCCCAGTCCAGTTCGTTACCGCCGCCTTGTTTAAAGGCAGGCACAATCTGGCAGAGCTCTGGATGAACCGGGCCGCAGTGATAGCACTCGTTGTAGTTCTCAACGATCACCTTCCAGTTAGCTGCAACCTCATACGTGATGCTGTGACCCACACGGAGGTCTGCTAGCGGATAGCGCTCCAGCCGCTCTGTGCCGACGCCCAGCGCCGAGGAGAGCGATTCATCCGTGGCGGCGCCGGTGCGGATAAAAATGAAGCCGCCCCACTCAGCCAAGTCGATGCCATGCAACGATACGTTGTCTGTATCGACCGCCAGGTGAGGCGTGCCCCGTAGACGTCCGTCGAGGTGGTAGCTCCATGCGTGATAGGGGCATACGATGCTGCGGGAAAAGCGTCCCATCACGGGGCCGGGTTCCTCAAGCGGCACCAGCTCCGTTCCCCGGTGACGGCAGACGTTGTAAAAGGCGTTTAGGGCACCGTCATCGGCGGCCACTATCAGTATCGACTGCGAATGCAGTCTGATCGCCAGGTAGTCACCGGGTTCGTTCAGTACATCGCGTCGACCCACACAGACCCAGCCTGACTCGAAAATGGCGGCGTATTCGCGCTCGAATTCCGACCCGCTCAGATAGCTGGCACGGGGTAAGGTCTTTTCGAGGGCGTCCAGCGGGGTGGGGCGGTCTGCGCTCATTATTGGGGAAAGACCCGGAGCGGTTCCGCGGGAACAACGGGTTCATCACGGAGATAAATCGTCTCGGTCTCTAAAAGCCCCCGGGCAAAGCTGTGCCCGCTGTGGACCGCATGGACGATGGCACCGGGTGCCAGTGCATCACCCACGAGCGAGATGGATGGGTGCGCTGCGCCCTCGGCTGACGAGATCAGCGATTGATACAGCGCGTCGCGGGGTTCCCGATGCCCCACAATCACAATGGCATCGACGTTGAGTTCAATGGGTTCTGCATTGAAAAGGTTTTGCAGTTGCGCATGCGTGCCATCAAAACGCATCAGGTTGGTTGTGGTGTGCAGGGTCACCCCCGAGCGGGACAGTGCCTGATACACAAAGGGCAATTCATTCGTCATGAAGGTCCAGGCAGACGCATGCCCTGCAGGCGTCGCGTAATGTGTCTGTTTCCCCAGGGTCGCAAGATGTTCCGCAATCACGCCGCCGAGGTAGTAATTGTCGTAGTCAAAGACCAGAACGCGATCACCGGAAATTGCCCCAGCGAAAACGTCTTCGGGGGTAAATACCTGAGGCAAGTCGAGCGCCTCAGACGGGATCTCGAGCGCAGAGTAGAGTCGCTTGCTCCAGCGCGCGCCGGTGGCGATCGCGATATGGTCGGTCCCCAAGCTCAGCGCGGCATCTGCGTCTAATTCGCTGTTGGTGTACATGGACACATTGCCCATTTGCGATAGCGCCCAGACACGATAGTCAGCGCACCCGGCGCCAGGTCGCGAGGCCCGGCAGTTGCGTCTCCGCCTGTACCCGCCACCCCATTCATCGGTCTGTTCGGCAATCGTGACCTCAAAGCCCTGCTTGGCCGCCACGAGTGCAGCCTCTAGTCCTGCCGGGCCGCCACCCACGATCAGCACGCTCTCTGGCGAGGCCGTTTTCGCAAATTTCTCGGGGTGCCAGCCGCGTCGCCACTCCTCACCCGCGGTGGCGTTCTGCGTGCAGCGCACCGGCACACCGTCGTGCCAGCTGGCAATACAGATATTGCAGCCAATACATTCCCGGATGGCATCGCTGTTGCCCTCGCGAATTTTCGTGGGCAGAAAGGGGTCGGCAATGCTGGCGCGCGCGCCGCCAATCAAGTCGAGCACGCCTCTTCGAATCTGCGACACCATGGTGTCCGGTGAGGTAAATCGCCCTACGCCCACCACGGGTCGATCCGTCATGCGCTTCACGAAGTCGATGATGGGCTCGTGGGCACCTTCGGGTCGGAAGCGCGAAGCGCCGCAATCTGTGGGGCTCGAATCCATTTTGACGTCCCAGAGATCGGGCACGTCAGAGAGCAGATCGACCACGCCGTGGGCCTCGCTCTCATAGTGATCACTGACCTTGCCACGGAGCTCTTCAAGGCTGATGCGCAGCGCCACCGCAGCGCGACTGCCGGCCTCGTCGCGGGTGACCTCCAGCATCTCGCGCACGAAGCGCACCCGGTTTTCGAGAGAGCCGCCGTAACCGTCGTCACGATGGTTGTATTCCGGTAGCAGGAACTCGTAGCCAAGGTAACCCATGCCGGCGTACACGTAGAGAATATCGAAGCCGGCATCGAGTGCTCGCCGCGTGGCCAGTCGTTGCCAGTGCAGCACCTCGTCGATGTCGGCCCCGGTCATTTTTTTGGGTCGCAGCTGGCCCATGAAACCCACATGTGTCGCTGCCCAGGAAATACCGGATGGGGACAACGGGGGTAGACGGGAGGTGCGGTTCATTACCGCCGCACCACCGTGCCATAGCTCCACCGCCGCCAAGCTACCATGTCGATGAATGGCTTCCGTAGATAGCGCATGTGAGGCGATATCAGCGTCGCTCCATAGCCGTGCGAAGGGGAGTGGGGAGTCGTCAGAGCTAGGGTGGATGGAGACCGCGCCTGTACTGACAACACCCCAGCCACCCTCGGCCTTGGTCTCACGAAATGCAGCGCGAACACGTGGGTTGGACTCGGTCATGCCGCTTGCGTGGGGCACCTGATAAAAACGATTGGGCGCCGTAACAGGGCCAATTTGCACAGGCTCAAAGAGTATCTGATGACTGGGGTGACAGGCCGACAGGTCGCTCTCTGAGGCTGGTGTGGTGATAGTCTCTGATTGTCCCATAAGCGCTTTGTCTGACTCTTGATAATGACCCATGAATGGCCCGGTGCTGAGCTATTGGTTGTCGGTCGACTTGAGAACCGACCCCATGATTGTGAGGCCGATTGCCGCCACCGCACAACACGTGCCGTACATCCAAAAAACACCGTCATAGCTACCGGTTGTGTCACTGATATAACCAGCCAGTGGCGCACTGGTCGCGGTAATCGGAATGTGCAGGGGGTTCATGACGCCGAGTGCTCTGCCTACGCTGCCCGCGCCAAATGCCCGCGCGGGCATGTTGGTCCACAAAGGTACCACGCCCCCGTACCCCAGCCCCATCACAAAGGCCCCTGCTACCAGCCCGCCGTAGTTTTGCACCGATAACAAAATCATCAGACCGCTACTCAGAAAAGCGCAGATCAGATAGCCACAACGCTGAATGCCAAAGCGATCCATTAGGTACCCGGTAAGCGCCTTACCGCTAAAGGAGCATATTGCGATGATGGAGTAGAGCACTGCTGTGGATTGACCTGTAACCCCCAAATCCTTTGCATGCAGGCTGAGATTAGCCAGCATGCCCAATGTGACCGCAAGCAGTGAGCCCGAGACAATCATTTGCAGCCAGAAAATCTGGCTCCTGAGTAGCTGGGGTATGCCCCAATCGCCGGCATCTGCCGTGATGGTCTTAGCAGTGTGCGTGGAGGAGTTAGCGGATGCCTCATTGGGTTCGCCGCTGAGCCCCAAGTCAGCGGGTTCATTGCGCAGTAACCAGAAGAAAATAGGGATGACGGCGAAGCAAATACAGGCTCCGACCTGCAATCCAGTCCGCCAATCCCACTCGAGGAAAAGCCACGTCATCAGTGGTGGAACAAGGAAGCCACCCAGTGAGCTGCCGGTCGCAGTGAGCCCTAAGGCCAACCCGCGCCGGCGGATAAACCAGCGGCTAACCAGCGCCGCGCTCGGTATGGCGCCGATTAACAGCACGCCCAGAGGAATCAGGCTGGCCCAGACCACCCATACCTGAAACAGCGTGCCCGCCTGACTCAGAATCAGGAGGCCTAGTCCCATCGCGACCATGCCAATGATCATAAGATGGCGTATCGACCAGCGATCGATCAGTATCCCGGCAACAGGAGAGAGTAAATTGGTTGCGACAGTGAGGCAGGTCTCAATCAGGTTAATCTGAGCGCGAGGAGCTCCAAAGACATCTTCGAATGTTGCGGTGTAGAGCCCCATGCACCAGAAAACAAATCCACCCTGAATCAGCTGCCCCGAGGCGGTGGCCAATACGATCCACCATCCCGGGTAGATGCGCCCAGGGGGGTGCCCCAAAGGTGGGTTTGCTTCCTGATCCGCTACTGAGGACATGATTATTGTTGTATTCGAAGACCGTCTATTGCCTTACACCTTAGGCGCTTTATGGCACCATGGCAAAAGACAGTCTCGGCCCTACGGAGCTTGCTATGCGCCCCCATAAAACCCTGCGAGGACACATTCATTACACCAGCAGCAAGCCCGGTCGTGAGGGTGTAGAGCGTGGCCGCGAGCACTTCACGATCACAGTGCACGGCGACGGCCGCCGCACGCTTCGCGCTCACTGTGAAATCGATGACGAGCCAAATGTGTTGCGCGATGTCACACTGACCAAGAACAAAAGGTGGGACACGCTCGACGCCTTTGTTCGTCTTGTCTTTGGGCGACGAGCAGCAGGGGAGTAGCTGGTTCTATTTTGGTGACACCGGTGCTGATTGCGAGGGCTGGACCCACGAGCGGGGACGATTTTCAGAGCACGAGGCCTATGACGAACGCCCGGCGATTTTCGGGACACATCCCATTCAGGGGGATGCTTGGCATCTCGCCGTCATTGACCGAAGCGAGGGCCCCAAGGTCCACACCTTTGATCGTTTTCTGATGACCTCGCTTGATCATCGCGGCGCAACGGGGCCATCGCTCGTCTGGCATCACCCCGGAATGATTATCGAGTTCGTGGGCGAGGAGACGATTACGGTGGGAGCCGGCACCTTCGATGCGCTGCACTTTTGTTACGGTGAGCGGGGCAGCACCGCGCAAGGTTCAAACTAAACCAATGAGCACCCTCCTTACGAGGTGTGGGTGACGGCTGATGGCGAGTTTGTGCTGCTCAAAGCGCAGGTGACAGGTTATATGATGACCCAGTACGAGCTGGTTTCGCTTGAGGTGCATGAGGGCGACGGCTAGGGGGCAAAGCATACGCCTACACCTGTCTGCCAAGTGAATGGGCTGCTGTCAGCCGGTGGAGGGTATTTGCCTTTATCTGCCGGCGGCAAATTTTTGCGGCTCACCGCTCAGGCAGAAAAATCCCCCAGTGCACCGGGATTCATCAAGCCTTCCGGATCGAGCTCATGCTTTAAGGCACGCAACAGGCTACGACTGTCGGGGTTGAGGCTGGCCAGCATGGGGTAGGTCTTGCCAATCTGGTTGCTGGCGGCACCGAACTCGGCGAAGACTTCGACAATTCTACTGCGCATTTCATCGACCAATGCGCGTCCCTCATGGTTCGGCGCGGGTTCTTCTAATCCCGATAGGAAATCAGATTCGGGCACGTGACGATGCACAGGCAACCACTCGTCAAACCACCTGAGCACCGGCTCATAACTGAAAATATGTTGCGCAATGGCGATATAGAGAAAGCTCATGGTGACCCCGCAGGCCGCCATGCGCTCGCGGTAAGGTTCTATTGCGGCCTCGGTCGCCGCGATCAGTCGCTCAGCGTCGGAATGGGGCACCTTCGAGTTGAGGGCTGCCCAGCGCTCTCCCTGTGACCCGAGGATGCCGTTCAGCGGCTCAAAGGGATTGGCCCTCGCGGCTTTGGGAATGGTGTTGCTGATTTCTACGCCATTGTGATCGAGCGCCAGCTCGACCATGCCGCGGCGATCCTCTCGCACGCCATCTACCGAGCGTCCCGCGCAGACGCAGTGCAGGGTATAGACCTCGCCTTCGACAAAACGGCGGCCCGCCATCGCCATTTTGGCGCCTTCCTGAAGCCCCTTGAGCACGCTCGACTGGGAGCGGATGACCTTGCCTAAGCGACCAATGTCTTTCATTAGGGTCGCAGGATCCAGTGAGCGCTGAGTGGTAGCTGGATCGAAAATATAGGCCTCCTCGCAATAACCACTTCGGCCGATTGCTGACAGCGCTTGGGTGGCTTCTCGCTGAGTGGCAAAAGCAAACGAGGCGTAATCGGCAGCCTCGGGCATCGGCATCATGCGCAGTGACGCCAGTGTTTTCACGCCCAGCGCACCGGCATCGTGGACAAACAGCCCCGTGAGATCCGGGCCGTACTGGCGGAACCCGGGTCGGCCGTTATGGAAGGCCGCCTGGCCGGTCTGGATAAGTCGACCCTGCGCGTCGACGACCTCCATGCCCACTACGATATCGGCGGCACTTCCATAGCGCGCCGTGCCCATGAATAGCGCCCCGTTGGATAGCCCGCCACCCACGGTAGCTCGGCTACCCGAGAACGTTCCAAAGAAGGGGAGGCGCAGGCCACGGGGGGTCAGCGCTTCCCATATCTGTTGCCAGGTGACCCCCGCTTCGACGGTGATCACGAGGTCATCTTCGTTGATCGAGACAATGCGATTGAGTGCGCTGAGGTCGAGCATCACGGTGTGGGTTTGGGTGGGAAGGTAGCCACCGGTGTAAGACATACCGCCGCCACGCTGTGTGATGGCAAAGCCCATTGAGGTTGCAATGTGTACAACGGACGACACTTGTTGCAACTCAGTGGGTCTCACAACCAAAGCGGGTGGGATGCCCCTGCCGTAGACGTCCGAGGTATATACCGTTATCTCCGACGCATCCGTTACCACAATGTCGTGATCAATATCGTTCTGTATTCGCTCTTGGAGCAGATCGGTCGGTGCTACTTGAGATTGTGTCATCGTGCAGACCTTTGCTGGATAGTTATCTCACGCTGAGATCGGTAACGGGTTCATTGTGCAGAAAGCGTCGCCACATTTCTCGAAAACAGCTCTCGAGTTCTCTTACTCGCGTCTCGTGGTCCATGAATGGACTTGTAAGCAGGTTCGAGCGGGTTCGCTCGCGCAGCGCATCGATCAGCGCCGGATTCTGAATCCATTCACCGGCGCGAGCCACGACCTCTTGCGGACTTCTAGTGACACAGGTATCCAGACCCACAAGCCGAAGCGTGTTACCGCTGTAGGTTTGCATCGCGATACCGTTGTTTGGCGTCATGGTCAAAACAGGCAATCCCATCCACAGCGCATGAAGAGTTGTGACACCGCCGGAGACAGGGAAGGAATCCAGAGCGAAGTCAGCGACGGATGCGACGTTCATGTATTCCAGCATGGACAAGCGCGGCACTACTGAGACCCTGTCCATGGGGACCCCCCATCAATCAATCTCGAGTGAACTCATGATGGGCCTCGGTTTCGGTAGCCTCCGAAGTCACGACAATCAAACCGGAATTTGGGTTCTGAATCAGAATATCGCACCAGCAATCGAGGGCGGCCTGACTCAGCTTGCGTGTGTGGTTCAGGCTAATCATCGTGACATAGCCGTTTTGTCGCCAGGGTGATGGGTATTGACTCTCACAATTGACTGGCGGCGCGTAGGCAGTGAGGCACGCCATTCGACAGAGCGCTTCGGTGTAATGTGCCTCGGTACCCGGGGGGCAGGTCTCATAATCGGTTAATCGATAGTCGATCTCGTCGATGCCCAGCGTGTGGACGAAGCCCCACCAAGTAACTTGCACCGGCGCGGCTCGCGCGGCGAACACCTCCAGCTTCGACGCCTCCGTATGACCGGAGAGATCGACGAGGATGTCGATCTCCAATGACCGGATGAGGCCGAGCAGAGCGTCATCGTCCAATGCCGCAACGTTGTGCCAATGGGGGACCCATTCCCTCAGAAACTGCGACACCTCGTCTTCGGCAGAGGTCATAAAGGCATGAATCTCGAACTGCGAGGCATCGTGCAGCCTGAGGTAAGGTTCTATGAGATATCGCACCGGATGATTGCCTAAATCCCCCGACATATAACCCACTCTCAGAGGGCGGCTGCCGGCAGTAGCTTGCTGAGCGGGGGTCTGCAGCTTCGTGTCACTGGACGCGGGGTGCAGGTAACGAGAAGACCACTGTTCAAACGCTTCTCTTATCTCCAGGGGGTGTTCTGAATAATTGCTTTGCCAGATAACCTTATTCAGGGCTGTCACCGCGTTATCCGGTGCCTCTTCAAGCGATAAGGTGGCCGCCTCAATGGCTTTGTGATGGTTGCCCATTGCCATGTACAGCTCGGAAAGTTGCGCGAGCGTCCCTGCATTCTTGCCCAGCTTCTCCAGTGATGACTCCAAAATATGAATGGCGTCGCTGAAACGGCGCTCGTTTTTCGCGATGTGGGCGAGAAAGTGCGCGGCCTGACCGGCGTCGTTCTCACCGCCCTCCCATATCGCCAAAAGCGCTTGGCGCGCGGCTTCAACGTCGCCCGCGGAGAGTAGCGTGATGGCCTCCTGAAAGGGTGTCAGCGCTGCCACTTAATCGTTGTCCATGTCGTTAAGAAAGGCTCGGGTTCGCTCCAAAATCACTCGCGCCCGTTCAACCGGATCAGGGTATTGCTCGCGGTAGAAACGCGAACGAATCTCGAGACTGATCGGCAAGTTAGTGGGTAAGGCTCTGGTCATTGCCCACAGAGGTATGCTGCCTTCACCCGGCGCAAGGCGCCCATCAACAGCGTCAACGAAATATTCGTCAGCATCAGTGATGACGCCGCGTTCAGGCATGTCGCAAAGCTGGGCATAACTCAACCATCGCGCGGGGATCTCTCGATTTTCTCGGGGTGGTGTCCGACGCGTTCATGATGAAAAGGGTCGACCAGAATCCCACCGGCAGGGTGATCGACCGCATTCACCACATCGAGGGCGTCATCTAGCGTTTTAACCTCGGTGATCGCCATGTATTCAAGGCAGGCCCGCATGCCCGCGCGCTCCGCATGCAGGCAAAGGTCTTCAAAGAGGTGTTTGGTGGTATCCCGGTCGGGCTCTGAGCTCACGATCAGGCAGTTTTTGGCGCCCACCTCGCCGCCCATGGCAATGATTTCGTGATGCAGGGGGTCCGGCTTGCCCCGGGGTTGCAGCCAGATGACCTCGACATCGAGTGCGACGAGCCCTGTTTCCTGAAGCGCTGCAGCGACTTCGCCGGCGGTACTGCTGTGCCAGTTATCTCCCGGCGCGACCCAGAGACCCACGCTGTTGTAGCCGGCATCGGCGGCGATGCGCACCATGTCGGGTGGCGATACCTCGGGCGGGTTACCGTCGTGTACGCCCGAAGCCAGAGCCAATAGTCGTTCGCTCATATTGCGTTCCCTCGGTATCCGCGCCACAGTGCGCAGGATAAAAGCAGGACTGGTTGACAGATTCCATGATGCAGGGATTGGTCACGCCAATCCAGCGTAGGCAGCGAGGTCAACGACGGTGCAGTGGGAGAAGACAGAGGGATTACAGCTCGTCCATACTGGACTCGTATGCCGGGATATTGATGCCGCGAAGGCGCGGCTGAGTGAGGCGCTGAACGTATCTTGGGTTGGCGTCGAACGGGAAGACTGGTCGCTGATAGTATTCGATAAACCCTTGAGCATACCGCTGCGCATCGCTCACGCGAGCAACGGGCAGGCGAATTTTGAACTGATCGAAGCTGTGCCCGATACGCCGTGGGTGACGACAGCAGACCTCATTCAGCATCACATGTGTTTTCACAGCTCAGACTCGGAAGCCATCTGCAGGCAATTCGAGGCCCGCGGGTATCGGCGCGTGCTGGGCGCTCCGGGTGATCCTCAAGGGTACTTTCAGGATCCGGCTGGCCTGCTCATTGAGATTATTGGTGACGGGCTGCTGGAGTATCTGCAAGGCTTCTATCGCCAGTCGTTGATCGCTCGAGATGCCGAGGAGGCAGCTATATGACCGCGCACATCCGTCCCAAAGATTTGGATTGGGAGACCTTTCACGATCCGCACGGGCGGCCCACCACGCCGACTCGTATTCTCAGGGCCAGCGAGCCGTTTCTAATCGAGGCCGATTTTCCGGCGCACTTCCATGCAGGTATGCATTGGCACCCCCATGACACCATCTACGTGATCACGCGCGGTGAAATGCGCATCGGTGACGAGGGCAGCTTTCGTCCGGGTGACATTCGCTGGGTGAAGGCGGGGCATTCGTACGGCCCGGAGGAGGCGGGTGAAGAGGGCGTGCAGTTTCACCTGTGCAGTCTCGGTGGTGATATTGGCCTCAATTGGGCGGACCTATATGAGGTGCCTGAAACGCTGCAAGCGCGACTAAGTCAGTTTCAGCAACCGGCGGGGCGCCGGCGCGTGGATGAGATGCCCGTCGTCAGCCCTACAGATGCGCTGCCGGGTTGGGATCAGATGCCCGACGAGGGCCCACTCATTTTTCGGGTGAAAATGAGCGCTGACGAGGAACAGGCGGCGTTCTCTCCCGGATTTGACTGTGTCTGGTACCTCTTGGATGGCGCTGTGGAAGTGAATCGCGATACTCACGTCGCCAGCGGAGAGTTTTTCTGCGCTGATGCGGATGCGAGCTACTCATTGAGGACCGGTGTCGAGGGTGCGCACTGGCTCCTGTTCGCCAGCCGGAGCCGCCAACCAACCTAGCCCCCGCATGGCTGTATGACTTGCCTTTTACGGCTCAAGAAACTGGCTGATCGCGCCGTTAATAAAGTTGGCATCTTGCGGCGCAAAACCGCCGCCAGCCAGATGGCCCCAATCAGAGGGGATGGGCAGGAAGGTCACGTTGTCAATGAACTCGGCCTCGTGGGCCAGTGCATCAATATGAAAATACATATCCGTTTCGCAGGGCATATAGAGCACGGCAGCTGAAATGGCCGCCAGCGCTTTGCGGTAATCACCGTCAAAGCCCTCGGTATCGCCGACGTCATTGGCCTGCCAAGTTTCAGCGAGCGCCAGCAGGTCATTAGCATCCCAACTGCTCATCAGGCTGAAGTAAAAGTCGTACACTCCCTCTAGCTCAGTCAATCCCAGCTCGCGCCATGCTTGACGCCGAAACCACTCTTGGGAGGTGCCCCAGGCTGCCCAGTGGACCGCCGCTGATCTGAGCCCGGCGGTTGGTGGCGTTGAGTAATTGCCGTCTAGAAACTGGGCGTCAGTCTTGATGGCCAGCTTAAAGCTCTCCAAACGCGCTATCCCATGGGGGTGCTCCACAGCGGAGCCGCACATGGGGACAATCGTTTCGACAAAATCAGGGTGACTGACCGCCCATTGAAACGCTTGTTGCGCACCCATCGAGAAGCCGATAATTGATCGTAAGCGTGATACTCCGAGTTCTTTAGTCAGCAGCCTGCGCTGCGCCTCGACATTGTCTCGAATTGCAATGGATGGAAATTGATTCCCCGAGAACGGTGCGGGCGTATTGCTGGGTGAGCTCGAAAGTCCGTTCTGGAACATATCCGTAGCGACAATGAAGTACTTCGCTGGGTCAAGCGCTTTACCCGGTCCAATCAAAAAGTCATAGCCGTGATGGTCGCCCAGATAGAAAGAGGGCACCAAGACAGCGTTGTCACCGGCTTCATTCAACGTACCATGTGTCGTGTACGACAGTTTCGCGGCCGGTAGTGTGACGCCCCCCTCCAGAGGGAAGTCTCCCAGATCAAGAATGTTTTGATCCTCGTCCGCAAGCAGTAGCGGTGCTATCAGAGTCAAAAGGGATAGGCAGTAGCGCATCATCGTCTCCTCGGCGGCTGATACTACTCAGCGTACCATTGCCGAGTTTGTCGTTTCGATGAAAAGTGGCGAGACGGGTCCGCGTGAAGCCTGGAAACTAAGGCCCCTCAATCAATTCGGTAAGCTCGAACGACCAGTTATACGGCGCCTCGACGGTCCCTTTGACGAAAATAAAGTCGCCGTCGGTGGTCACCCACAGGTGGTACTCGGGGTGATCTGTGGCCACCACCACATAGGCAAAGTGGTGGCACTCAAAGGTGCCGGCCCGAACCGTGATGGTCTCCTCGCCAAAGTACTCAATCGTTGTGCCCTGGGAGCACGCCAGCGCCGGACCCGTTGCACCGCGGTGGTCGAGCGACGTGAGCGGGCTATTGTAAAAAGTGCGTTGGCACGGCCCCTCGGACCGGTCAAATCGCGCCACCAGCCAGGCATCCGAGTTGAGCGCATGGGTGCCAAAGCCCCGGATGGTCCGGTCAATCTCAAGCCGACCCGCAATGCGACCCTCATCACGGGTAAGGCCCTCGTAGCGGATTTCGTCGTCGGTGATCTCATACCAGGTACTGCCTTTAAAAACGCCGTCCTCTGTGAGGCGTACCACGCAGTCCTGGGGATGGAATTCGGCGTCCACCCGCTGGATCACATCACGTATCAACGCAGGGTCGTCATCTAATTCACAGAACGCGCGCAATACGCGATCCCCATTATGGTGTCGGGTTAGGGTGAAGTGCTCGCGGCCCCAGACGCCCGAGGGAAACGCGCTGTTGTCGATGAGGTACTCCACCGTGCCGCGTCGTGTCAGGTGTTCGCGTGTGGCTGGCTTTTGATCTGCGATTTTCATAGTGCTGTTGTACCGCCGCCACTATTAGTCCATCAGGGTTAATCCATCATAGCCGGAAAGTGTCCTCGCCGTGGGTAGACTACCCGACGCGAGAGGGGAACACGGTGCCGAGGAAGAGAGCGAATGAAGCAGTGGATAGGGCGAGCGATGCTGGTTGCGTTTGGAGTCTTGCTGGGGGCCGTATTGCTACCAGAGGACTGGCGGGCGGGTATCCAACGACAGACCCAGGACACAACCGCTGGCGCGCGGGAGCGCGCTGCACTGTGGGCTGCGAGTCACAGCGACCGGGTTGATGCACGGGCGTCACTATTTGTTGAATTTCCGGATATTGTGCCCGCGATTCAACGTGGGGGGGCATTCGGTGGGAGCTTCTCTCGTGCTATCGCTACAGACATTTTTGCAGCCTCAGAGGAGGGCATAGCCGATGCGCGGAAGCTCTCGCGCATTGAGAGGGTGGCGCCCAATACCTGGATCATCTACCTGCCGCTGGTCAACGTGGTGGTGTTTGAGACCGAGGAAGGGTTGGTGTTGGTCGATGCGGGCATGGCGGCAGCGGGCCCGGTAATACGCGAGTTGATTGCCAGTGTGACTGACGCGCCCATACACACCATTATCTACACCCACTGCCATGTCGATCACGCTTACGGCACCTGGGCGCTCATGGCCGACAGTCCCAACATAGTGGCGCAGGCAGATTTACCCGCCTGCTTTGACCGCTACATCGAACTGCCTGGCAGTCTGGCCAAATATATGGGGCAGCCGGTAGCAAGCCTGCCGACGAGTCGCGACGAGTTGGTCTACCCCACGCAAACATTTCGCGGCGAAACCACCCTGACTGTTGGCGGTGAAGCTTTTGTTCTGCGCGCTCGCCCTGGCGAAACCGAGGATCAGCTTTATGTGTGGGTGCCAAGCCGTCAGACGCTGGCGACAGCGGACTACTATCAGGGGTTCTTGCCTAACACTGGCAACGGCAAGCGCGTGCAGCGTTACCCAGAGGAGTGGGCTGGGGCACTGCGAGAGATGGCGGCGGAAAATGCGACTTTACTTTTGCCCGCTCACGGCGAGGCACTGACCGATCCGGCGCTGATTCGGGAGAACTTGACAGTGCTTGCCGAGGCGCTTGAGTGGGTGATTGCCCGAACAAAAGAAGAACTGAACAAAGGCACCCGTCAGGATCTCGTCTACCGCTCACTCAATGTGCCCGCGCACCTGTTTTCCCACTCCACCCTCAATCAGCAGTACGTGAGTTGGGAGGACATTTCCAAGATGGTCATGCGCCGCTACGTGGGATGGTGGGACGACATCCCCTCGCACTGGACGGACGCGCCATTCGATGCGCAGTCGGCGGAGATTACTGAGCTGGCAGGGGGGGTTGCGGCCCTCAATCGCCGCGCCCGAGCGTTAATGGATGAAGATATTGTTATGGCGAGCCATATTGCGGACTGGGCCTGGTTCGGTCACCCCGGCGATCCTGTTGCCCAGCGGCTGCTGATCGATGTGTACGCGCATCGCATTGTGAACACCGAGTCGAATACCCAGGAAATCCTTGCGTGGCTGGAAGCGATGACTCAAGCCCGGCGCCTGCAACTGGCAAGTGACCAAGGTGGTGAGTGACCAGTCCCGCATCAAGGTAGCCACGGCACCGGCGAGTGATCCGCTCTCAGGACAGGCTGGCCAAAAAGCGACGGCGCTGATGACTCCGCAGGGGTCTGGCGCGTATCGTTCATTGTTGGTGGGTGCCGTGCGCTCTATAATGCGGTTCACGCGTCTCTTTTTCTCTCTAACCCGGCAAGATGGGGTGGAAGCGGAGGGATGCCAACGGCACTTATACCGGTCAAGGACATCATGCGCATTTGGACCTATCTCCGACCCTTCTCCCACAACGGTAACGATTACACCGTTGAGGTTTTTTTCACCCTCTCGCACACGGTGTCGCGACTGTTTAAGGACAGTGAGTTACTGGACGAGCAGTCGGTCCATCATATGGATGGCGTCCAGACCTTTCTCCACACTGTACCCATCGAATCAAGTGAGCCGCTGCGCATTGAAGTGGGGTACGTGAGCTGGTGGAGCGTGGGCATCGCGGTATTTGAGGGCGAGCAAACGGTTTATGAGAGCCACCCGGGCAAAAATGTGCGCTTTGCTGAGGGCATGATGCAGGGACTTGCGCCTGCCTCTGCGACTGAAGATTCGCACGGCCAAGAAGCAAAGGCGCTGAACCTCGCCGACATGGTTGAGTCCAATCAGAGCAAATGGCAGCGCAACAAATACTCGATTTATGCTGATCTTGTGCTGGGCGCATTGTTTTATCTAGTGGGTAAATTCACAGAGGATCTTGCGCTGGCCGCTATCGTCGGCGCTGCAGCGGGCTTGGGACTTGTTGTACTGCAACGCTTTGTAAAAGTGGATCTGCTCGGGGGTTTCGCAGTATTTGGCACCATCATGCTGGTGATTTCGGCTGCCTTCTCACTGGCTTTGCAAGACGATTACTGGGTGCAAATGAAGGGCACGGTGCTGGGGCTTCTGACGGCGAGTATCTTCATGGTCGATGGCGTTCTCCGGCAGGGCGCCTACTTTGGCGCGCGGATTGAGCGCTACATGCCGCTGCCACTGCATCACGATCGCATCGCGATCGGTATGAGTGGTCTGGGTGTTGTGATGGCGCTCGCGAACTACTACGTGGCGGAGAACTTCTCAGAGGATTTTTGGCTCACTTGGACGACCTTTCTTGATATGCCTCTCTCCATGGCATTGTTCTACGGGGTGATATTTTGGGCTCGCAAAAAGGCGGTTTAACAGAATCAGATCCGGGCCGTCGTCTCTCTGTCATATTCTTGTAAGCCACCCGATAGATGTCCACAAATACGTTGCCAAACGCGCTATCTTTAACATTGAAAACAGGCAGCATTCAGAAGCGGTCGATTATCAGTTAATAAAAGGGGCCCAGTGATCACATGGCGGTTCAAGAATTTCTCTCACCAACATCGTTGTCGGAGGCGCAGCAGGCGATCAGTGACGGAGCAGCAAGCTCGTGGCTTGCAGGCGGTACTGACTTATTAGTGGGTATTCGTCTCGGTGCACGGGACCCCGCTCGCGTCGTGGACCTGAAAAAGATTCCAGAGTTGACGGCGATCGAAATTGACGATGCCTCGGTGCGGATCGGCGCGGCGGCATCGGCTTTTGACGTGTTGCATAACTCCGATGTGCCGACCCTTTTTCCCGGGCTTGCCGAAGCGCTGGATTTGATCGGTTCGACCCAGATACAGGGCCGCTGCTCTGCAGGTGGCAATCTGTGCAATGCGTCGCCGGCAGCAGACAGCATTCCGGCACTGATTGCTAACGGCGCCCAGTGCCGCATTCTGGGGCCCGAGGGTGAGCGGACGCTCCCGGTTGAGGACTTTGTCGTGGGGCCAAACCAGAATGCACTGGCGCCCGGCGAATTATTGGTCGAGCTCATTCTGCCGAAGCCCGCGGTTGGCACTTCTGATGCTTACCTGCGGCTCACACCGCGTACCGAAATGGACATTGCAGTAGCGGGGGCGGGCGTCTCGATTACCGTTGATGAGTCTGCTACCTGCACTGCCGCCAGAGTCGCGATCGGGGCGGTGGCGCCGACGGCGTTGTTAGTTGAGGCGGCGAGCGACGCCTTGGTGGGGTCTGATTTGGAGCAATCTGCTATCGATGCCGCAGTAGCGGCTGCGCGCGCGGCTGCGAAGCCGATTTCGGACAAGCGCGGCACGGCGGAGTACCGCACCCACGTCGTGGGTGTGCTGGTGTCGCGCGCCATTGCCAATGCGCAGGCGCGTATTGAGGAGGCTCGATCATGAACAAGCCGCTGAACAAGATGGCCGTGCAGGCCACGATTAATGGTGAGAGCACTGCTTTTCTCTGCTCACCCGGGCAGGTGCTGGCAGAAGTACTCCGCGATGAGCTTGAGCTGATCGGCACCAAGATCGGCTGCAACACGGGTGATTGCGGCGCCTGTTCTGTTCTGGTGGATGATCGACTGGTGTGTTCCTGCCTGGTGCTGGCCGCTGAGGTCGAGGGTAGGTCTGTGCAAACGGTCGAGGGTGTCGCCAACGGCGGTGAGCTCCATCCCGTCCAGCAAAAGCTGCTGGAGCACGGCGGCTTACAGTGCGGCATCTGCACGCCGGGTGTGGTGATCGCGGCCAAGGCGCTGCTGGACCATAACCCCGACCCTACCGAAGAGCAGGCACGCTATTGGCTCGCCGGTAATCTCTGCCGTTGCACGGGCTACGACAAAATTATTCGCGCGGTATTGGATGCCGCCAAGACCATGCGCGAGGAGGCAGCATGAACGCCTATCAGGAATTCAAAATTATCGGTTCGCGCCCTATCCGGCCCGATGGTCTTGATAAGGTTACTGGCCGCGCGCGCTACGGCGCAGACCTCAACATGCAGGGCCAGCTCTATGGTCACGTGGTCAGAAGCCCTCATGCACATGCGGTGATCAAGTCGATCGACTGCAGCAAGGCATTGGCCATGGAGGGGGTACTGGCGGTCATGACCGGGCAGGATCTCGTCGAACCCGGTAATCAAATGCTGGGCAGTGGCGAGGGCGCTATGGCGCTCAAAGATGTCGTCCCGATGGTGATGTCGCAGGGTAAGGTGCTGTTCCACTCACAGGCGGTGGCTGCCGTGGCGGCAACATCGCCCGAGCTTGCAGCCGAAGCCGCGCGCGCGGTCGAGGTGATTTATGAGGTGCACCCTGCGGTCACCGATGTACACAAGGCGTTGGCTGATGGTGCGCCAATATTGCACGACGATCGCTTTCCCGGATGGTTACCCGGAGGAGTCCACGAATCTCGCTACCCACATCAGCCTCACCGTAGGCGACCCGGACGCGGCATTTGAAAAAGCCGAGGTGGTGATCGAGCAAACCTATTCGGTGCCCATGTGCCACCAGGGTTATATCGAGCCCCACGCCTGCGTGGCGCGTGCTGACGCCGCGGGCAAGGTGGAGCTGTGGTGCTGCACCCAGGGCCACTTCACGGTGCGCCATTACACCTCGGCGGTCACCGGTATCGATTTGGGTAAGATCAAGGTCACCGCCTCGGAAATTGGTGGCGGCTTTGGCGGTAAAACTACGGTGTATCTTGAGCCGCTCGCGGTGGTGCTCGCGCAAAAGGCGGGTCGACCGGTGAAAATGGTCATGGACCGCGGTGATGTGTTCCGCGCTACTGGCCCGGCGCCCGGCGCCGAAACCCGGGTAAAACTCGGTGCGACCCGCGACGGCAAACTGGTCGCAGCAGATGTCGAGTGCCTGATGGATTCCGGTGCCTACAACGGCAACCCTGCGGGGATCCCCGCTTTTATGGCGACAGCTTGCTACAAGCTCACCGACGCGCGCTCGACCGGCCGTTCCGTCTACACCAACAAACCAAAAATTCATGCGTATCGCGCGCCCAGTATTCCGCAGGTGACGCTCGGCTTTGAGCTCGCGATCACCGAACTCGCCGCCGAGTTGGGTATGGACCCCATTGAATTTCGACTGCTCAACGCAGTGGAAGAGGGCGACGCCAACATGATGGGTGCACCCTATAACCGCATTGGTTTGAGGGAGTGCCTTGAGGTGGCGCGCAACCACGCCCACTACAAGTCAGCGGTGGCCGAGGGTGCCGGGCGTGGTGTCGCCATGGGCTACTGGATTAATGCCGGTATGCAATCGAGTGCTACACTCAATGTGATTGCCGATGGTCACGTCGCGATCCTGACGGGTAGCCCGGATATTGGTGGATCTCGCGCCTCCATGGCGCTGATGGCATCAGAAGTCTTGGGAATCCCCTTTGAGCACATTCATCCGCAGGTGGCCGCCACCGACGCGGTGGGCCACACGGATTTAACCGGTGGTAGCAGGACGACGCTCGCGACTGGACAGGCGGTTATTCAGGCTGCCGAGCAGTGCGTGGCAGAAATGTGCCGACGCGCGGCTGCAGAGTGGGACGTTGAAGCGGGCGTCGTGACGTGGTCTCAGGGTGCCGCGCATCATGGGGACCAGAGTCTGACCTTTGAGGAGCTAGCTAGCCGCGCAGGAGCCATGGGCGGGCCGCTGACATTCTCCAGTTCTCTCACCTCGACCAGCACCGCGCCCGGCTTCGGTGTGCATATCTGCGACGCCGAGGTTGATAAAGAAACAGGGCGGACCACCATCACCCGTTACACCGCGATTCAGGATGCCGGCAAGGCGATTCACCCCGATTATGTTGAGGGGCAGATGCAAGGCGGTGCGGTGCAGGGCATCGGTTGGGCGTTGAATGAGGAGTACCTGTACAACGCGGACGGCGTTCTGGAAAACCCGGGTTTTCTGGATTATCGCATCCCAGTGGCTTCGGATCTGCCATTTATCGATACGGTCATTGTGGAGGTGCCAAATCCGTTGCACCCCTTTGGGGTGAAGGGTGTGGGGGAGGTCCCCATTGTCCCGCCCATGCCGGCGATTGCAGAGGCGGTGTATCAGTCAACGGGCGTGCGCTTCAGGGATTTGCCGTTGAATCCGCCGAAGATCGTGGCTGGGTTGAATGAGGCTTAGTGCTGCGTTAGCACTCGGAGTGGCCTAGGGAATATCGTTGGGTTTCCCGGATTTAGCGGGATCCTTCTCGAACTACCCCGTCCAGACTGAGAGCTACATGCCCGACCGCACCCCCCGCTCGGGGTGCCGTTGGGGGTCTCCCGATATAGATAGAACGCAGTCACCGCAACCCACCAGCATTGTTATCGGTTTGGGAAACATGCGTAGCACAGGTCCGCAACAGATACCGGGGTTTATAGCTATTTCGCCACGCTGAGGTATGGTAATCGTCAGGAGAACGCTGAATTGGCAGGGAGCGCCAAAAAACAACGGAGTAAAAATTTGCGACGGAAGGGGAAGACGATGAAAAAGTGGTTTTTGGTTTGTTTGATGTGTTTCACGCCATGGGCATTGGCTGACGGTCACAATGATCTGGGGCTTGAGAAGCGTCAGCCCGATACGGCAATGAATGTGACGTCAGTCAAGTTAGGGCAGGATGTGACGTCCGTCAGTGCTGAGGGCGACATGGATGGTTATGGGAAAGTCTACGTGACCTATGACCTTAGCTATAACGCAGCGCGAAACGGCGGGACTGTGGACGGGCAAGGCCGTGGTTTTACTGCAGAGGGCTATGCGTCCGGCCGGTTTCAGGGGTTTTGGGAGCTGGTTGATGGCGTCGTAGTGATGCGGAACGTGGTTAACATTACGAACGGTCAAATGAATCTTGACGTCATCAAGTTCAATCCGTTGACGAGAGAGTTGGTAGTACAGGCGTATATCTTGAAGTGAGTGCTGCGCCCATCCATAAAAAACCCCGCGATAGCGGGGTTTTTTTATGCTCGCAACAACTGTTGCGCGTGAGACATGGGTCAGCTCTTGATCTGAGCCTTGATGTTCTTCTCGGTGGTCTTGCCATAGGGCGGCAGAATGCCAGCCAGCTTGGCCACGTTGAATTTCAGCGCCTGACTGTAGACCGACTTCGCATGGCTAAAGGTCTTGAAGCCTTCAATACCGTGATATGAGCCCATGCCAGATGGGCCAACACCGCCGAAGGGCATGTCTTCCTGCATGATGTGGAAGATCACATCGTTGATGCACACACCACCAGAGGTGGTGCGATGCAGGAACGCCGCCTCTTCGCCCTTGTCAGTGCCAAAGTAGTAGGCAGCCAGAGGACGCGGGTTGGCGTTGATGTAATCGAGGGTCTCATCGAAGTCCCTGTAAGTGCGGATCGGCAACAGCGGCCCGAAGATTTCTTCTTCCATGCACAGCGCGTCGGTCTCAGGAGAGACAATCAGCGTGGGCGGAATCTTGCCCGTGCCGTTGCTGAAGTCCTCATTCGCAGGGTTCAGCGGAATAATGCGACAGCCGCGCTGTTCGGCATCTTCGAGATAGCCGCTGAGACGCTTGTGGTGTCGCTCGTTGATCACTGCTGTGTACTGATCGTTGTCACGGAGATTTGAGTACATATCGCCGACTGCCTTGGTCGCCAGCGAGATGACTTCTTCCAGCTTTTCCTCGGGCACCAATAGGTAGTCGGGTGCGAGGCAAATTTGGCCGGCGTTCAAGGTTTTGCCGACCATGACCCGTTGAATCGCCTGCTCCAAGTCCGCCGAGCGCGAAATGACAACTGGCGACTTGCCGCCGAGTTCCAGTGTCACGGGCACCAGATTACGTGCTGCGGCAGTCAGGATGTGGCGTGCGATATTGGTCGCGCCGGTGAAGATCATGTGATCAAAGGGCAGAGCAGAGAACGCCTGGCCGACTTCCGGGCCACCCGAGAAGGTGGTGACTTCCGTTGGGTCAAAGGCTTCGGCAACGATTTCCTCGATCACTTTGGATGTTTCCGGGGTGAACTCTGAGGGTTTGATCATGGCGCGGTTACCTGCAGCCAGAATGCCTGCCAGCGGCTGGAATACCATTGCCACCGGGAAGTTCCAGGGCGCGACGATGCCGACAACGCCTTTGGGCTGGTATTGAATATGTGAGCGGCCACCCAGCAGGCCCAGCGGGAAGGTTGAAGGTCGTTTCTCGTCCCTCATCCACTTCTTGAGGTGCTTGCGGCAGTGCTTCATAGAGCTGATCGAAGCGGCAACGTCAGTCATGAGATTGATCTGATCGGGGCGGCAAACGAAGTCTTTGTTAATCGCTTCGCTGATACGATCCGCGTGACGCACCAGTACGTCGATCGCGCGATTCAGCCGATCAATCCGGGCTTCCGCCGATACATAACCTTCCTGCAGGTAGCTTTCTCGCTGCGCTTTGAGCGCGTCCTGCATTTTGATTTCGATATCGGGGCTGACGACAACTTGTTGCGGGGCATTCATTGCTCTTCTCCACGCTATGGATTTGAGCGCGAAGTATACACACTTGCTGTGGGAATCCGATTGAGGGGCAGGTAGCGCCATTCCGCCCATTTCAAATGGACCACAGTCCTGAGAAGGCATGTATTTCTGCTTGTACTGCTATGCTCGGGATAGACAGCAAAACGGAAATTGGCGCGATGAAATGGTTCAGGTTGCTGGCCGCACTCTTTGCCGCTCCACTGCTATATGGCTTGCTTTGCGTGCCGCTCCTCAGTTGGTGGATGAGTCTTTTTCCTCATCAAATTAATGAGTTAGGCGGATCTTTTTATACGCCTTTGGTGGTCTCAATCGAGGTGTTGCAGTCGGCGGTATTACTCTTGTGTGGGATGGTTGTGGCGTTCCTGGGGGGTGCAGGAGGCTGGCAAAAGCTTTGTTTAACGCTGGCAACGCTGGATATGTTGATCATTGGCGTGATGGTCCAGACGCAGTTTTGGGAGGCCTTGCCTGTCTGGCACCATTGGGTGTTCTTCTCGTTAATTGCGCTGATGATGCCATTCGGCGGCGCGATTACTCTCCGGTTGCAGCGACGGGGCTTCGCGGATTAGCACGTCGCGAGTAAGTTAATGAGGTTCCAGTTGGTCGCAAAGCCATCCCATCGCGCGCGCCGGTAAGGAGTCTCCGTAACGTTTCAGTAACCATTCCTCGGCACCGAAAGCGAGCATCGTCGCGTTAAGCCCCAGCTGTGGGAACGGTTCAGGTTCCCAGCGGCGCAACTCCGCGAGCACGCGCCGCTGCACCCAGGGCATTTCTGTGAGTTCGGAGGTTTTTCCGATCAACAGATCGGCGAGTGTCTCCCCAAAAAGAAAGCTCGCGCCGACGCCTTCACCGATGTAGCCACCCGCGGTCCCCATTCGGGAAAAACGATCGTAAATGACGTGGGGGTGCCAACTTCGCGGGACGCCAACGCTACCGCCCCAGTTGTGGGTGAAGCTCACGTCTGCCAGCTGTGGAAAGAGATCCAGCGCGATGCGTTGACGATGCTGACCGATGGCTCGGCTATCAGCGAGCGTGTGCTTGGGGCGCCCGCCCGGGAGGTAGTGTCCTCGTGCGCCGATCACCAGGCGCTGATCCGCCGTCCGCTGCAAATAGGTCGCGGCTCGGTTGAAATCAGCAAAGGTCTCGTTGTGATGAAAGCCGATGCCAGACCACTGGGCTTCGCTCAGAGGCTCTGTCGCGACCATACCCGTCTGCACTGGAATCATTTTGCGATGCAGTGGATTACCCGCCTCGGAATAACCCTCTGTTGCCACGACAATGTGCTCCGCCTTCACGTTGCCCCGATCGCAGTGGATGTGCCCGGCGGCGATGTGGTTGGCTCGGGTGTGCTCAAAAATACGGACACCCAAGGATTTCACGACGCGTGCCAGGCCGGTGACGAGTTTGGCGGGGTGGACTCGCGCGACGTGAGGCGTGAACACCGCGCCGCCCGGGTTCGCTACCTGCATCCGCGTTGTTAAGGCCTCAGGTGATAGCCAGCAATAGTCATCTTCAGTGAAGCCGAGTTGCCGGAAATGACTCAGCGTCTTGCGAGCGTGACGGACCTGGGGAGCATGCCGCGCCGCCGCCATCACGCAGCCGCCGTGATAGAAGTCGCACTCGATGTGCTCTGCCGCAAGGATCTGACCCGCTCTGGTCACCAAGGCGTTGAGCTGATCACGGGCCGCGGCGGGGAGTTTGCCGTGATCATCTGCAAAGGCGCTCAGGCCTTCCAGCGTGCCCATCAGCCAGCCGCCGTTCCGGCCCGACGCGCCATGGCCAATGTGCTGTGCTTCTATCAGCACCACGTTTGCATCAGGCTGTTTTTTCTTTAGAAAATAGGCCGTCCATAGGCCCGTGTAGCCGCCACCGATGATCGCGTAGTCCGCGGTGATCGTTGTTTCGAGGGGGGGCTCGAGATCAGGCCGAGACAGCCCATCCCACCATAGAGAGGGGCTGGTTGGTTGAGCCATGTCAGCTGACAGGTTGATCTGCTGGTCCGAGCTCGTCAAAAACGGGCATCGCCACGATGCATTGCTTGCGCACCGGGCATCGCTTACGAATGCAGCCTGCGTTCCAGTTCCACATGAAAATGGCGCAGCCGTTGCTCTTGTTCGCCCCAGATTTGCCCTTTGAAGGCCTTGCTGCGCATGCCTTCTTGCACCGATGGCAGAAACGCGGCGTCCTGACTCAGCACCAGTCCCAGGCCGGGATCTTCGTCGATCAGGAAGTTTTCAGTATCGGGGCGCACGCTGCCGGTCACGTCTGTTCCCTCTGGTAAGCCCATCCAGGCAGGGGGGCAGTAGTTGGGGTCGTCGACCGGGAACATCAGCGTCATGGTGTCGTACCAGAATCGTTCGGGGTCGGTGTCGTGGGGGATGAAGCGCATTAGAAATATGGCTTCAGGGTGGCAGCCAATCTGCACGTTGGGAAAGATACCGGTGGCCCAGCTATCAGACAGCTGGCCGTCGGTAAAGCGCTCGTAACCCAGACCCAGCTGGTCAGAGCGGGCACGTTTGGCCTGCTGGATGGCCGCGCGCACATCAGCGGCGGTGCCTTCGAAACCTGCGGGGTCAACCCCTGCTTCTTGCAGCATGTACTGCAACCCCTCGTTAACCGTGGTCTGGTCGGCCTGACGGGGACTGGGTTGTCCCAGTGGGACGATCATGCGGCTGGCGCCGTTGGGATAGCAGTCGTACTGCACATTGAGATCGCCCATCACGCCGCGGGTCTCAGGGTGCACTGCGTGCAGATGGTAACTCTCGTAAAAGGCCTCTACGCCCACCTTCCAGTTCGAGCCCCACTCGCTGCGCACGTGTCGTACCACACGCATCTGGTCGATCTGATAATTCTCAAGGTAACCCTCGGGCAAGCCGATCGCGTCTTTGAGGGACGGCGGGTTATCGGCCATGCTGATGAAAATGATGCCCGCGTGCTCTTCGCAAGCAACCGGTGTCAGGCCCGGTCGATGACAAATGACGGCGTCCTGAAAAGTTTCCTCGTCGGTAATAGTACGCAGCTCGCCGTTATTGCGGAAGCTCCAGCTGTGAAAAGGGCACACGAACACTTTTTTGTTGCCGCGTTCCTCGGTGAGGAGTCGCGCGCCACGATGGGGGCAGACGTTGTAGAAGGCTTTAACGCCATCTTCTGTCTTGGTAACGATGATGGATTCGTTCCGCAGTCGGAACAAAAAATAGTCGCCCAGCTCCTGTAGGTCAGCGCTAACGCCCGCGATCAGCCAGCTCTGCGTCCAAACCTTGTCCCATTCCTGCGCCATTTGCTCGGCGCTGAAATAGCCGTCTTTGCCGTAGATCTCGGCGCCGTTGTCGACGTCCGGTTGCTTTGCCTCGAGACTCTCGGGAGGGGCGTCAGGGTTAATCACGGCAACAGGGATCATCTTGCTGTTCATTGATGGTGTCTCCAATAGATCGCCACGCTCAGGCGTCAGCATCCAGAGCAGGGTGTAACCGAAATACGGGTAGTGTGATGTCTTCTGACCAGGCAGCAAAGTCAACGCTCACTTGTAAACCTACCGCCAAGGCTTCCGGCTCCGTCTCAATGATTTGACTCATCATCCGCGGACCCTCTGCCAGGTCGATGAGCGCAATCACGTAGGGTGCCTCAAAGTCCGCAGACACCCCGCGACGCACGACGGTATAGCTGGCGATGCTGCCCTGACCGCTCGCCTCTCTCCATTCCAGCTGCTCACTTTGGCATTGGTCACAGTGGGTGCGCGGATAGAAGAGCACATGCTCACAGCTCTGACAGTGTTGCAGTATCAGCTGATGCTGCGCGCAGGCGTCATAGAACGGCTGTTCAGTTGGGGTCGGGCGTGGAGTGGGTTTCGCCATGCTTAATCCTCCGCACCGAGGATGACAGTCGCGTGGCTCGACATAATGCCCCCTTGGGCATGGCACAGCGCTGTGCTCATCCCCGGCAGTTGGCGAGGGCCCGCATCGCCACGCAGTTGCGACATGGCCTCGGTCAAACCAAACATGGCCCCCGGGTTACCGGGGTGGCAGTAGGACAGCATGCCGCCATGGGTGTTCAGTGGTTTGGCGCCACCGGGCCTGCTGATGCCGCTGGCCAGCCAGTCGCCACCTTCACCCTTGGCACAGAAGCCGAGATCTTCAATTTGAATCAGCAGGGCAGGGGTGAAGCAGTCATAAAGTTGCAGGAGGCTGATATCGTCTGGGCTCAGCCCTGCCTCGGCGTAAGCGCTCTGGCCTGATTGCACGGCCGCAGAGGTCGTGAGGTTTTTGGCCTGGCTGATGTGCTCATAGGCGTGGCCTTCACCGTAGCCCAGCAAAGTGATGGGTTTGTGAGGGCCATCTTTAGCTCTGTCTTTGCGGGTGATGACGACCGCTGCGCCACCGTCCGAGACCAGTGAGCAGTCCAAAACCTTGAGGGGATCAGCAATGGCTCGCGAGTTCAGAACATCTTCGACGCTGATCACATCGCGCATCTGCGCCTTGGGATGCTGACTGGCCCAGGCGCGACAGGACACGGCCGCTTCGGCGAACTGCGCCTCGGTGGTGCCGTACTGATCCATATGCGCTCGGGCAATCAGGCCGTAGTAGGCGGGCACGGTAGGCCCATAGGGTTGCTCGTAATGCGGATGCCCGGAGCTCGATTGCACCACCATGGCTTGCTCACGTGTCATGAAGCTGCGCAGACTGTCAGCCATCGCCACGACGATGGTATCCGCCATGCCGGCCTCAATCGCGGCCGCCGCCATGTTGAGCGCCATAAACGTCGTGCCGCCACCGGTGTTCACCGTTACGCAGTGCCGGGGTTCCCAGCCGAGGTATTCGGCAACCGCCTCGGCGTGGTACATGATGGGCTCGGCGAAGGCGTTGCAGGTGATGAGTCCGTCCACATCACTCAACTTGAGACCCGCGTCGCGCACGGCATCCAGCGTGACCTGAACGCAAAGTTCCCGGGGACTTTTATCAGGGACAATGCCAACGTCACTCTCGGCCATGCCGATTAGCGCGTACTTTGCCTCCCAGTCCGGAGCCTGCCATCTGTGCTAGCGCTCCTGCTCGAGCTGTGCAGTGATGACGCCGGGGGTCAGCACCTCGTCACGGTCATTCTTCACGAAGACCTCTAGCGTCACTTCGCCAGTCGCCTCGTCATAAGCCGTGACAGTACCGCCAGCGGTGACGGTCTCACCCACAAAGGCCGCAACTCGGTTGGAATATTCAATACCGGTGATCATCCCCGCATCTCCCAACCACTCATCGACGACCTGATGCAGCCAGTCGCCCATCAATGGGCCCGCCACAACCAAACCGGGGTAGCCTTCGACCTCGGTCGCGTAGGGCATATCAAAGTGGATCCTGTGCCCGTTCCAGAGCGACGCGTTATAGAGCATCTGCTGCACTTCATCGCAGTAGTGCTCGCGCTGGGGGATTGTCATGCCGACGGTCGGTGCCAGAGTCATCGCAGAATCCTCGTGGTTTTCTCGCTGACGACCAATTCCCCGTCGTCGTCGCGCACTTCCATCAGCACTTCATAAAAAATAAGCGGCCCGCTGCGGCCGGCTTTTTCATAGATGTCGGTCAGCGTTCGCGTGGCGGTTAACCAATCCCCCGGCCGAATCGGTTTGTGGTACCGGATATCGAGCCCGCCAGCCATCGCTTTTTCCAGCGGAAACTTAGGTAGCAATGAGTCGATGGATACGCCATCGGGAGAGAGCTCATTGAGGGGTACGACATCCCAGAACAAATGCAGATGGAAAAGTGGCGGCGCTACATCGCCATCGAGATACTTGGCTTGCCGGTTGTCGGTGGCAATCGCGTACTTGCGGATATCGCGTCGTGTGACGATTTCACGCCGCGGTGCGCTTTGCCAGCCGATGTGTGACAGGACGTCTTCGGACAGTAAACCACTCATACCTGACGCGTCTCATCCTGCCAGTAGGGGTCGCGTAAATCCCGCTTGAGGATTTTGCCGGTGGGGGCTTTGGGCAGCGCCTCGACGAAGTCGACCGATTTGGGTTTTTGGTAGGAGGCGAGATGTTTGCTCGCCTCGGCAATAATCTCGGCTTCGGTCGCAGTCTGTCCCGGCTTCAATACCACCACCGCTTTCACTGCCTCGCCCCAGGTGTCGTCGGGAATGCCGAATACGGCGGACTCCAGCACCGCGGGATGTTGGTGGATGGCCGCCTCGACCTGGGTGCTGTAAATGTTCTCGCCCCCCGAAATAATCATGTCTTTGGCGCGATCCACGATAAAGACGTAACCCTCGGCATCCCAGGTCGCGATGTCGCCGGTCCACATCCAGCCATCGCGCAGCGTTTTGTCAGTGAGATCGGGGCGACGCCAGTAACCCAGCATGTTGGCCTCCGAGCGCACAATAATCTCGCCCGCCGCGCTGCCGTCTCAGGGTACCGGGTTACCCTCCGGGTCGACCACCAAGATTTCAGACACAAATCCTTCCCGGCCACAGGAGCCAAGTCGCTCTGGGTGATCACCGGTGATCGCGCGTTGGTGGTCCTCCTGCGACAGAAACGTCATCGTCATGCCTTCGGTCTGGCCGTAGCCCTGAATCATGGTGCAGGGGAAGGCGTCGAGTGCGGCTTCCACCACGGAGCGGGGCATAGGCCCGCCGCCGTATTGGAAGTTGCGCAGGCTGCTGAGGTCGTATTGTTCAAAGCCCTCGACCGCCATCATCCAGTTGATCATTGTTGTGATGCCGAGGAATGCCGAGACACGCTCCTGTTGGATGACTTCCAGCGCCAGCTTGGCATCAAAGTTAATGAGCACAACAGGACAGCCGTGAGCCATGTAGTTCATGGCGAGTGCGACCGGAATATGGAACATCTGCCCCGTCAGCATGTAAACGTCGGTGGGCACGATGCGTTCGGCGATGGACTGATTCAGCATGCCCATATACAGCGAGTGGTGAGAGTGCAGTGCGCCCTTGGATTCGCCCGTGGTGCCGCCGGTGTAGAGAATCAACACAGGATCATCGCCTGTGACGTCTGCCGATGAGGCCGGTTCTGCGTCGCTCGCCGAGGCGATCAACTGCTCATAATCGCAATCGGTCGCGGCGGTAAACACCAGTGTTGTCGGAGATGCTCGTTGCGCTCGCCAGAGATTGGGTCAGCTCGGCGTACTCCTCGGATCCAATCAGCACGCTCGGTTCGCCATCTTCCAGAATCCGTGCCATTTCCGGCTCGCTGAGGCGCCAGTTCAGAGGCTGGGCGATAAGCCCACAACGGGCGCAGGCGTAGAACACCTCCATATACTGAATGCAGTTCTTCGAGAGAATGGCGACCCGATCACCCTTGCTGAGGTTCAACTCATCGCAAAAGCCGTTCGCCAGCCGTCTGATCCGCTCATCGAGGGTGCCGAAGGTCATCCTCCGGTCGTTGGGGATGTCAATCAGCGCCTCGCGCTCGGGGTCGAGTAATGCGGTTTTGGCGGGGATGCGGCCGAGATTCATGGTGATGCCCTAGTAGGCGCTGTCGAGGTCGATATGGCGGCGGATGATTTTCCATTCGCTGCCGACTTGCGCGACCTGGTCGCGGTAGACACCGGTCGTGAGCAGTTTGGTCTCGCCATGCTCTGTCGCGAATAAGGTCAAGTACGAGGTGACTGAGAGGGTGTCACCAGAAGTGTCGAACATCACATTGGTAATGTCATGGCGGCGGACGTCCGTTTGGCTCGATTTGGCGCCTCGGTATAATTCCATGATGTTATCGCGCCCCTCGAAGGGCCCCACCATATCGCCTCCTGCGATCTGCATACTCATGATCGCATCGTCGGCAAAGCAGGCGCCTAGGTCATCAAGGTGCCCCTCGTCGTAGTAGTAAGCCATTCGATTCAAGACTTCGGTGATGGCGAGGCGGTCTTCGGCTGATGGCATGGTTGGGGTCCTCTGCAGGCAAATCATGATGGTTGTGTTGGCGCCTCGGGCGCAGCCACTTGTTCCGAACAAGTTTCGGCACTTTAGGCCATCAAGGCGGTGAGGATCAACAGAGGCAGGGTGGAGTCGTAATCATTCAGGTTTCGGTTTTGACGGGCCGGGTATTGAACTGCATACCACGGCCTCAGATGTCTGCTGCGCGGGCAGTGTGATCCTCAGCAAGCCTGTGATCAGGCTAGTGTCCTGCGGCAGTATTGATTAGCCGGTTGAAACAGTCCTAGCGTGACGCCGAATGACAGGGAGCTGCTTGATCAGGGCTGAGCCCACGGTTTCTGGTGACACTTTGTTAAGCCAGACAAAAAAGCGCTCCGGCCACCCAATATGGCCAACGAGCTTTTTACCACGAAGAAACTTTGCGAATGCGCGTGCCACTGTCTCGGTGGAATCCATGGTGACGCTCAGCTCGGTGTTGAGTGCATTCACGCCCGCGCTGTTCAGTCCGGTTTGAGTTGCCCTAGGTGCGAAGTAGCGAATCCGAATATCCGTGTCGCCATACTCGCGCGCCAATGCTTGGGAGAACCCTCGGAGGGCGAATTTAGTGGCGGAGTATGTGGCAAAGCCGGGGTAGCCGATGATGCCGAAGGTCGAGCCGATGTTGATCACTTCCACGCGGCTGTCACTTCCGCCGAATCGACGCAACACCGCCCGAGTGAGGCAAATGGGGGCAGTAACGTTGGTGCGGATCAACGCTTCGGTCAGGTCATCACTGCTGTCAACGAACAGACCAAACTGGCTAGTACCCGCATTGTTAACGAGAAGTTTGAAAGATTGTGCTTGCGATCCGATCGCGTTCATGATGGCGGCGCGGTCTTCAGGTTGAGTCAGGTCTGCCGCGATCGAACACACGTCGACGTCATAGCGCGCTTGTAGTTCCGCTTGCAATGCAGACAGTTTGTCCGCCTGTCGACCGGTCAAGAGCAGTGCGTAGCCCTCTTCAGCCAGCGCGGCTGCGATTGCTCCACCGATACCGCCTGTCGCGCCCGTGATGACAGCGAGTTGATTCATGGTGTTCTCCTTAGTCCGCCTCGGCGGAGGTCGTCAGACTGCCCATGGCGATGACGAGGCGTCGTTCACTCAAGGGCACGGTGATGGCTCGGCGTCCATGCAGGCACCGCTTGTTATCAATGATGGCGACGTCCCCGTCGCGCCACGCGATTTCGTGCACTTCTGCCTCGCAGTGGGCTGCCAGATCCGAGAGCAGTTCATCGTCGAGTTGTTTTCCCGATGCGTCGCGATAGACAGGAGGCTCGTAATTAAAAGAGGGGCCGAGTAAGGCATTGGCGAAGGCGGGTTGTCTCGACAGGTTGTCGCTTCTCAATGCGGGAAGTGTCAGCGTGTAGTCAATGCTGCCATCACTCCTCGGTTGGTAGGACTGGCCTGGGATGCTCGAAATAAAAGTATCGAGGTCGGCCGTCGTAATCGCTGATTCATCTTCACGGCCCCAGGCTTGCGCGATATAGCGCTGCCAAATGACCTTGGGGAGATACCGCGTCATGGTGTAAGGGTGCGTAAGACGTTCGCTGATCGCGGCCGGTAACGAGCGCAATACCGCGCTGCCATCGCACACGGTTGTCTGGGCGCCTGTTGGTGCGCTCTTCTGACTGAAGAACGCCACGATGTCCGGGGGTAGGGGCGTATTGCCATTTTCTATGTGAAGTCCCACCGCATCGGTCCCCGCGTCCACCGATTGCACCGACTCCGTTATGGATTCTCTGGCGGGGTCAAATGTCATCCGCGGGCAGATCGCGCCGATCAACTGACCGAAGGTTTCGGTTGTGAGCGCCGTCTCCCTCAGCAGAAGCCAACCTTGATCACGCAACACTTGAAGCAGTAATTCGATTTCCAGTACTGCCGCACCCCCTAATTCGATCATGCTGCTACCCCCTGATGGCGAGAGAGCGCTTCGTATCGCGATGCAATCTGGTCCCTGCGCGGTTTGCCTGTCTCGGTCATCGTCTCGTCTTCGACACAGAAGCGTTGGGATGTCCGCGTCCAGGAAACAACTTGGGCGTAGTCCGGTAATTCTGAATTGACCTCGTGAAGCAGCAGGTTCAGTTGCTGATCGTTAATGGCGTCGTCAACAACCAGGACGGCACTCAAGTGCGGCTGCGCCTCGCCAAACACCATGGCTTGTTCGATTTCTGGCACAGACAGCAGCTGACCTTCCACCCACTCGGGTGAAATGTTGCGACCGAAGCTGGAGACCAGCACATTTTTGATGCGTCCGGTGACATACAGGAAGCCGTCGTTATCGAGGTGCCCTGCATCACCTGTCGCGATTTCGGACAAAACGACCCGGTCGGCAAGATAGCCCTGCATGGCAGCACCGGTGACCCAAATCTCGCCGTCGTCAGCGATTCTGACGTGGGCGTGCGGCAATGGCTTACCGACGCTACCAATCCGAGTGGCCTCCGGGGTGTTCAGAGCGACGCAAGAGCCGCATTCGGTCAGGCCGTATCCTTCATATACGCGCAGTCCTGCTTTCTGGGCGCGACGCAACAAATCCGGAGCGACCTTTCCGCCGCCGACTGCGATGAACTTGAGGGCGCTCAGCAACTCCGTCTCGCCGTATTCGAGAAGGTCTTTCAGCATCTGTGGGAGCAGAATCACACTTTCTGCACCGGTCGCCTGAACTTGCTGACAAAAAACGGGGGCATCGAATTGATGATTCGACTGCAGTCCCAGCCGGGCGGGGGAATCGATGCAGAGTTCTCTGCCCATCCAAAGCGGCAGGTAGATACCCGCAACGTTTTCCAGCAGCGTGGAGAAGGGGAGTAGGCATAAATGTGGGCCAAGTTCGCTGGATGTGAGCGCGCTCGCGAGACTGCTTGTGATGGTGAGGAGCGTGTCAGTATCGAGGCATGCACCTTTCGGCTCGCCGGTGCTCCCCGAGGTAAACGTAATTTTGTTTCCAGCGGGTGCGGTTGGCGCCATCGGGTCTGGGATGTGTGACGACACCGACAGCTGTATGAAGTGCCCCTTCAACGTCGTGGCAGAGATCTCTTTACCCATTGCGATGGGGAACGGTCTGTCAGCGAAAATCGCGTCCACGTGACTGGCCTGACAAAGATGCTGGATTTGTGCGTTCGAAAAAAACAGCGGAATAGGGACCACCGTAATATTACTTGTCGACGCTGCGAGATCGATGAGCGCCCAGTCGATCGTGTTATCGCCATAGATTGCCAGTCGCTTGATGCCCAGAGCATTGAGCTCGCGGCTGACGTCATGGATGTGTTTGCCGCAATGCACCGTAGGTCACAGTGCGCTGCGGTTCGCTCAGCGCGATACTGTTGGGCTGAAGGTTGCCGAACGCTTCTATTCGATCCAGTAGAGGCCGCATTACGGGCATCTCTCGATGTCGAAAGCTGCGGCGATCGTGGCAGCCGCTTGTGCCACGTCGACAACCATGACGTGAGGATCATTCTCGTAGTAGCGCCCCCACCTCGCAGCGTCTGAGCTTAACTTTGCGGGGTCCGCCGCCTGTAGAGTCAGGCATTGAATGCCAAGGCGCTTCAACGCAATTCGCACGGACTTGATGCCGGTAAACACCGCATATTCGTAATGGTGTTGATGTGTTTCGTGGCATAAAAAGGCGATGAGTCGGGTGGCCACATCCAGTGTGCTGGCGGCAAGATTACCGACCTCGATCAGTCTCGTGCGTGGCGTGAGATGCCCCGTCGCTTTGGATAGCGCCATTTCAATTGGCTCATCCAAATATTGCTCCACCAGCCCAGACCTGTTCTCCAGGGAGCTCAGACCTATCGCACCCATCAAGAATGAGCCATCACTAATGGCAAAGAGATCGTCAAAGAAATCTTTGACGTCGGCGCCGTGGACTGCCCGGTATTGATCGCGAACGAGGGTTTCGGTTCGACCTCTCAGAGCAGAGTCTGTGTCGACTTTGTGAATCTGCCACAGACACTGCCCTTTTCGTGACTTCAGACTGCTGTGAGGGAGTGACAGTTTTTCAGGCGTCGATGTGGCTGGATCTGCCGCACTTGTGCCAGTGCCGATAACGTCGGGTAACGAATTCTGGAATGTGAGGTTGGCAGGTGGGTGCCGCTCGTCGCGACCCGTGATGAGAAGTGCATTCATAAAGCTTCCTCGGAGCACTGATCGTCGTCACAAGGAGTGGAGGACGAATCGGTACCCAAACGCCTGACCAGAAGTAGTCAGATGCGCGTTTAGAGCCGCACTGTCAGGATTAGTTCAATAAGTAATATAAGTATATTTTGCCGTTATACATGCGATGTTTTGGAGGCATTCGCATTTGCGTGGTCGCCAGCGCGCGCGCCGTCTCAACGCATCAGGAAATGCCCCAAGCGAATAGCATTGGGGCCCTAAACGCGGGACCTCCAGTCAGTAAGAGGGTTTGGTGATTTCGACAGGCTGCGTCAGTGTTGAGTGCCGCTTAAGATGGCTCAGTCCTTGGCGGACAGCACCTCAACATCGATCGATTTGGCGTCTCCTGCTATCGCGGAGACTGCTGCTTCGATCTCTTCTTTTGTTGGCTCTCTTCCCTCGGCTCGAGCGGTATCGATGACAGCGCCAATGGCGGCCGCCAGATCACCGGCTGGCTCAGCCTCGGCGTCAATGCTGACCGAGATCATCATTTGCTGCGTCTCGTCCTCGCGATCAGCGTCTTCTGACGACAGCTCTATTCGCACTTCCTTGTGAATTTCAGTTTCGACGTCGTCGTCGCCCTTGACGACCCAAACGTTGTGGCCAGCCTCTGGTGCCAGGGCATTGAGCTCGCCGACACCCTCTCCGTGGTGGAACATGGCGACGCGTGGCGGATGGCCCTTGCGCTCAGGCGTGATGACATCATCCAATAAGATGGCGCCACCGATCAAAACACCCAATAAAAGTGCCGGGCCGTAATGGTTGAGCATGTTTGCGTCTCCGTTATTTTCTCGGACCGCGAAAGTGCCACATCCGGCCGCGCGGCACAATCTGTCCCGACGTTCTGTCCTGATGTTCCTCGAAATCTGGCACCAGAATGATAAAGTCGCGACGCGCGACACGGTGCAGCTTGGTCCTCGCATTGGAACACAGCGACTTCGAGCGGGCACAGCATGCCTCGATGTGCCGCATGGTTGGGAAAAAAGCAGCATGCGCAGTGAGTTGGGGTATAGATAGCCGGCGCGGGTTCCTGCTTGTTCCCGGCCGATACTAATTTGCCCTGTTTGGGCCCTCCGCTGGGTGGATGTGTCACGGTTTGATAGCAAAACGATGGTAGACGGGAGCACTGAGATGACAGAAACCAAAACGAGTGATGTTTTCAGAGAGATCGTTAGTCAGCGTCGCTCCATGCGGGATTTCAAACCGGACCCTGTTCCGCAGCAAATCATCGAGGCCGTCTTTGGCAGCGCGCAGCGCGCTCCGAGCAACTGCAATACTCAGCCTTGGTTTGTGCATGTCGTGACGGGGGACACGCTTGAGCAACTGCGCGCCGAGTTGCCAGCAAAGTTTGCGGCGGGGGAGATTGCCCTGGATTTTCCCTATGATGGCCAGTACGAGGGGGTTTACAGGGAGCGTCAGTTCGCGTCAGCGGCAGCGCTCTACGATTCTCTGGGCATCGCCCGCGAGCAGAAGGCAGAGCGCAATGCTTGGTTTATGCGCAACTTCAGCTTTTTTGACGCGCCCGCCGTTGCGTTTTTCACGTTGCCCACTGGCTTCGGTTTGCGTGAGGCCTGCGATTTGGGTATGTATGCGCAAACTGTGATGCTTGGGCTCACCGCTCACGGGCTGGGATCATGCCCCCAAACTGCGCTCGCTTTTCTCGCCAATATCATTCGACCCACACTCAATCTGGGCGATCATGAGCAGCTGATGTTCGGGATGTCGTTCGGGTATCCCACGGAAACTGCAGTCAATGAAGTGCGAACAGAGCGAGCGGCACTGCAGGACGTCGTGACTTTCCATGATTGACCCATCACGATGCGTGCCGTTTTAATCAGCGACCGATGCCAAAACAAACCGAAGCAAGCACAAGGGTAAATACCTATGTCCACGCTGCGGTAGTTATCTCGGCGTGGGCCCCCGATCCACCAGCTCCGGCGGCCTGAGGCGGTGTCTCAGAAAAAGCGGGGGGTGACACTCAGTCTCAGCGGCCCGGCGCTGCCAAGAAATCGGTGATATTGAGGTTAAAGCCTGACAGAGCGTTGAAATGGAGTGGTGCGGACATGAGTTGCAGATCGCTCAGGCCTAGCTGTCTCAGTATTTGCGCACCCGTGCCGATCAGTCGATAGTTCTGTGGTGGTGCGGGTCGCTGCTCTGCGTGAAGCAAGTGATCCAGATCCTCGAGGATGGTATGGGGTGTCTCGGTGCCGCCAAGCAACACCACGACACCGCGCTGCTCGGCCGCAATGTGTTCCATCGCGGCGCGGTAAGACCACCCCGGAACGCTATTGTCATCCAGTCGCGTGCCAAGAAAATCCCTGAGTGTATTCATCGGTTGAACACGGACCGGTATAGAACCCGGCGCGTTAAGATCCCCTACGCTCATGGCGAAGTGAAGCGTGTCGTCAATCAAATCCCGAAAGGTATGCAGGGTGCATTGACCCCACTCGGTGTGAACGGGTTCAGCGCTGTGTAGTTCGATAGATTGCTCATGCAGCGATCGATATTCGATGAGATCCGCGATGGTGCCCATGTTGAGCCCGTGTTCCTTTGCAAAAATCTCGAGCTCGGGTCTCCGCGCCATGGTGCCGTCAGGGTTCATGATCTCGACGATGACGGCCGCCGGGGCTAGGCCCGCCATGCGCGCCAAGTCCACCCCGGCCTCGGTATGGCCTGCCCGCTTGAGTACGCCGCCCGGCTTGGCAACCAATGGGAAAATATGCCCGGGTTGTTTGATATCTCTCGGTGTGGCTTTAGGTGCCACCGCTTGCAGAATGGTATGCGCGCGCTGTGCTGCGCTGATCCCCGGACCAACTTGCTCGGTGGCGTCGATCGATACGGTGAAGTTTGTCTCATGTTGGGAGCGATTGTCACGGACCATCAGCGGCAGGTTTAGTTGCCGTGCACGCTCCGGCATGATCGGCATGCAAATCAGGCCGCAGGCCTCAGTGGCAAAAAAATTGACGATTTCCGGGGTCACTTTCTCCGCCGCAATAATGAGGTCGCCCTCATTTTCGCGATCTTCATCATCCATCAGGATGACCATTCGCCCCGCGCTGATGTCGTCGAGTAGTGTCGGGATGTCACTGAGCATAGGAAGGTATCGCTGAGTTAGTCAGACCAGTTCAATGGCCATCGCGGTGGCTTCACCGCCGCCTATACACAGCGCCGCAACGCCGCGTTTTTTGCCGTAGTGCTCCAGCGCGTTGATGAGTGTCACAATAATGCGGGAACCCGTGGATCCAACAGGGTGGCCTTGCGCACAGGCACCGCCATGCACATTGACGCAGGCCGGATCCAGATTGAGGGCGCGCGTGGTCAGCATCGTTACCATAGCGAATGCCTCGTTGATCTCCCACAAATCGACGTCGGCGGCACTCCAGCCGGCTTTGGCCAGTACCTGCTCTGCGGCACCAATCGGTGCCAGCGTGAAGGACTCTGGTGCGAGACTGTTGCGCGCGTGCGCCACGATGCGAGCCCGGGGTGTCAGGCCGTGCGCGTTGGCGGCTTCCTCGCTGGCCAGCAGCAGGGCGCTAGCGCCATCTGAAATGGAGCTGGAGTTGGCGGGCGTGATGGTCCCGCCCTCAGCGAAGGCAGGCCTGAGCTGGGGGATCTTTTCCAGGTTGGCCTTATGCGGTTGCTCGTCGTTAGTCACGGTGTGTTCTCCGCGACGCGTTTTAATCGTCACCGGTGCCATTTCCTTGGCGTTTAGGCCCTCATCAATGGCACGCTGCGCACGGGTCAGGCTTTCGATGGCGAACGCGTCCATTTCTTCCCGAGTCAGTCCGTGCTCGTCCGCGGTTTTCTGTGCGAAAGTGCCCATGGCAGCCCCGGTGTAGGCGTCTTCTAAGCCGTCCAAAAACATATGGTCATAAAGCTTGGTGTGCCCGAGGCGCTGTCCCCGACGGCCTGTCATCAGTATCTGCGGTGCGTTAGACATGCTCTCAAGCCCGCCGCTGATCACCAGTTGGTTGGTGCCCGCGGTGATGCTATCGGCGGCAAAGATAGTCGCCTGCATGCCACTGCCACAGGCCTTGTTAATGGTGACCGCGCCCGTTGTATTGGGAATCCCTGCTCCCAGCATGGCCTGACGCGCGGGACATTGCTTCAATCCGGCCGGCAGTACGCAGCCCATAAAAACTTCATCGATGGCCTCAGCCTTGGCGCCAGATCGCTCGAGCGTCGCGGTAATGGCGGTAGTGCCCAGTTCGTTTGCTGTCACATCGGCCAGATCACCCAGAAGGCCGCCCATCGGTGTGCGGGCGCCGTCGATAATCATCACATCGGTCATGTCAAAGCTCTTAAATCACATAAAGGGGCGGGCATTTAGCCCGAACTGAGTGAGGCCTGCAAGCTCAGGTCGGCAGTTGATCCACCCTAAATCCCTTCTGTCTGACTGCGGCTCGGAAAGCGGTGGGGGTCAGTCCGGTGAGTTGCCGAAAAGTCCGTGTGAAGTGAGATGGGTCATGAAGACCCACCGCACTGCCAACCTCGATCACAGAGAGGTTGGTGCGGCGCAGCAGCGCTTGGGCTTCATCGAGCCGGTGTTGCTGAAGGTATTCGCTGATGGAAACACCCGTCGCCGATTTAAACCGTCTTGTCAGGGTGCGTGCACTGACGCCTGATGAGGCGGCTAACGCGGCGACTCGGACCGGCTCTCTCAAGTCACGGAGTAGCTCGATCTGCACATCCGCCACCAGCTCGTCATGATGCAGGTCGCGAGGTGCTCCCAACGGCGAGGGTGAAAATCGCTGACGGATCTCTGGAGAAAACTGGCTCTCAATGTGTCTCGCCACGCGGGGAGAAAAAATTTCCCCGCAAAGGTAAACCATCAAATCAGCGACGGAGTTGACGCTGCTGACGCAGAAGACGGAGTCGGATTGGGTAATTAACTGTCGCCGCTCTAACGGTACGGAGGGATAGCGCTCGGCAAAGGCATCAAACCACTGCCAGTGCGTGGTCATCGAGCGGTCTGTCATCAGCCCGGTCTCCGCCAACAGGAAACTTCCCGACCCGACGCTCACGGTCAATCCCCCCGCGGCAATATGCTCTGCGATCAACGCTACCTGCTTCGACTCTCGTTTCAGGACCCGCTGAGGTTGCCGCCAGATCGCAGGCACAATTAATAAATCTGTATCGGCCAGCTCGTTCATTGGCAGGGTGTGCAGATTGATGCCGCTCTGAATCGGCAACGTACCACCGTCCTGGCTGAAGCAGGCGATGTCGAGTGAGCGGGCGCCCGAGCGCCCGAGTGCCTGACGGGCACCCGTCAAGATCTCAAGCGGAAGCGTCACGGACGAAGCCAGAATGTCTGAGTGGAGCAGAGCCGCGACGCGGAATTCTCCCCGATGAAATGACTGATTTAGCATAGTATTTGACGTTATACGCATAGAAAAGCCGTTAGTCGAGCGTAGACTCTCGGACTTCGGTGCGCCGTATGGCGCGTGTCTTGCGGTATAGGGAAAGACAACAGATGCTCAGATTACCGGTCATGGTGGCGGCAGGCGGCGTGAATAGCGCCGGACGAACATCCCGGAGACACGCCTATCGGCGCATGATTTGGGATCATCTATCCGCTTCTGACCGAGCGGGCACTCAGGCCGCGCTCAGCCACATGATGGGCCGATCGGACCCTGCTGATCTCCTTGCTCACACGCTGGTGCGCGAGATCGAGGCCGACTGGTTTGATTATCGCGCCGTCCCCTGGAACCGAAGGGCGCAGGTGGGTGAGGGGCAAGCGACTTCACACTTTGAATACACTCCCGGCGGTATCGGCGAGGGTGCTGCCGTGGGTGGAATATCCGAGGCAATCTCCGATAAACGAGTGCGCGTGACGCTCCCGGAAGGTGCCGAAGTTTTGTTGCCCAGCACCCGGCATTTTGATGTGAGCAGCGCGGGTCAGTTGCCGAGTGGTTTTGATCCCGGTGCTCTGTATCCCTCGCGCAATCATCCGCGTGCGCTGCAGATGACGGTATTCGCGATATCGGATGCGTTGGCTGACCTGGGAATCGATTGGCAAGTGCTCACTGATTCAGTGCCGGCCGATGCGATCAGTGTTTATGTTTCTGGCGCTATGGGTCAGTTGGATGAGGCGGGTTACGGCGGCATGTTGCGGTCGCGCTCGCTGGGGCGCCGCGTGACCTCGAAGCAATGCCCGTTTGGCTTCGCTGAGATGCCGGGCGATTTTGTCAGCGCCTATGTACTGGGGACGCTCAGTGCGACGGGCCCTGCGCTGGGTGCTTGTGCAACGTTTTTATATAACCTGCGTCTCGGTATTGAGGATATTCGCCAAGGTCGATCTCGCATTGCGGTAGTGGGCGCCGCGGAGGCGCCAATTAATGTAGAAGTGATGGACGGTTACGTTGCGATGGGCGCGCTCGCAACTGACAAAGGGCTCAGGCAATTGGATGGCCTTGGCGATGAAGCGTTGCCTGACCATCGCAGAGCCTGCAGGCCCTTCGGTGAAAACTGTGGCTTTACGATGGCGGAATCAGCGCAGGTGGTGATCTTGATGGATGACGCGTTGGCCCTAGAGCTGGGTGCCCCCATTCTCGCAGGTGCGCCGTTTGTCAGCGTGAGAGCTGATGGTGCGAAAAAATCGATTTCAGGACCTGGCGTTGGTAACTATCTAACGGTCGCGGAGTCCGCTGCTGCACTGAGAGGCATTCTGGGTGAGGAGCGTCTGCGTCATCGCGGGATGGTGCAAGCACATGGCACGGGCACCCCGCAAAACCGGGTCACCGAATCGGCCTTGCTCAGTAAAGTGGCGAAGGCTTTCGGTGTGTCGGAGTGGCCGGTCGCGGCCATCAAGAGTTATGTTGGACACTCATTAGGCGCGGCAGCTGGAGATCAGTTAACCGCGACGCTGGGCATCTGGCAGCACGGTGTGATACCTGAAATTAATACCGTTGATTCTTTGGCTGAGGATGTCGTCACCGAATGTTTGTCCTTCGCTCTCAAGAAGCGATCAGCCGAGGAGCTAGATTATGCGCTCATTAACAGTAAAGGCTTTGGCGGTAACAATGCGACAGCGGCGCTGCTGAGTCCGGATGCGACAACGGCGTTATTGCAGCGACATCATGGTGAGCGGGCGATCGCGGACTGGCGCGACAAATTGGCGGGTGTCATGGAAGCGCAGTCGGATATCGAGGCCAGGCGCCTTGCTGACGCGTGGTCCCCAACCTATCGTTTCGACGAGGGGGTGCTGACGGATACCGATGTGACGGTGACGGCGTCCAGTATTGAGTTGGGTGAGCAGCACATCGACTTGCGAGACGACGTGCCAGAAGCATGGCGTTTCGACTGACTTGGGCATGGCGACTGCTATAGTGCGTGGATAACCAGCCATCCAAAACGATTCGTTATGTCCACTCCCGCGACTCCTGACACACTTGTTACGCTGATCAACAGGAATTCTCACCCGCGCTTAATGGAACCCGGCCCCGATGCCGAGCAATTGGAGCTGATTTTGCGCTCTGCCATGCGAGCGCCCGACCACGGCCGCTTGCGCCCATGGCGCTTTGTCGTGATTGCCGGCGACCGGCGCGAGGCCCTAGGTCGTTGCTTTCAAGAGAGCTTGTACCTGCGGGGTGTGACCGACGAGGCTCAACTCGCCAAGGCGCTCGCCGCGCCGATGCGCGCGCCGATGATCATCGCGGGATTGCTGCATGCCGCGGAGCACGAAAAAATCTCGCGTGACGAGCAAGGGCATGCCGTTGCGGCTGCACTCCATGCGGCACAGTTGGCAGCCGATGCGCAGGGTTTCGGGTGTGTGTGGCGAACGGGGGGCTACGCCACCGATCCCCATGTCATTGAGGCCTTGGGCGGCGCGGTTAATGATCAAGTGATCGGCTTTCTCTACGTGGGCACTCGCGAGGGTCCTAGTAAGGTTTTGCCTGACGAATCTATTGAATCTCTGGTGAGCTACTTTTAAATTTGGCTCGAATGCTGGGGGTCTAGACATTACATGCTGAAACAACCGTGGCTGCAGTTTGCGCTGTTGGGAGCGCTTTTGTTTTTTGTGAGCGGTCAGCTGTTTCCTGAGCCTAAGCCGGTCCTCGGGCCTCCCAATGCAGAGCGGCTTGCGGCCATGGCCGAAAACTACGCGCGGTTCGCGCGAGATGAACCCAACGCCGAGCTGCTTGAGCGCTTCATTGATGGTGAGCTGCGCGACGAGTTGCTCTTTCGTGAGGCGTTGCGGCGAGACTTGCAATATAGGGATGCCGCAGTGGAGCAACGCATAATTCGTAACATGCGTTTTCTGGATGCGCAGACCGATGCCTCGGATGAAGAGCTGATAGAGCAGGGCTACGCGCTTCGGCTACACCTTACGGATGAGGTGATTCGGCGTCGCTTGGTGCAGATTATGGAGCGTCTCATCGTGGCGACAACGCCCAGCGCCGCACCCACAATGGATCAAATTCAAGCGCGATACCAAGAAGCGCGAGGTAGCTGGCGCGAGCCGGCTAGATTCACGCTGAGCCACGTTTTTCTGCCCGCCGACCGTGCCGGTGAGATGGATGATCTGATGCTTAGGGTAGCTGACGAAAACCTCCCACCTGATCAAGCCAGGTTGCTGGGGGCCCCTTTTTTGTCGGGCTATCAATTCAAGCGACAAAGTCCGGACCAGTTGACCCGGGTATTTGGTTCGGTCTTTGCTGAGGAGCTCGAGCGGCTTCAGCCCACGCCCGCGAGCTGGGTCGGACCTGTCCGCTCCGTTTTTGGTATGCACTACGTGTTTGTCGAGGAGCGCGAACCTCCCAGGACTTTGCGCCTCGATGAGGTGAGAGTTCGCATCATCCGTGAACTTGAACGGGAGGCAGAGGAGAAGCTCGTGGCGGACTGGGTGTCGGGTGCAATGCAGACCTATGAGGTACGTCGGTCATGAGACCTTTGCTTATCCTGTGGCTCTTGTTCGCTGCCAGCGAGACCCTGGCGCATCGTTTTGCGCCCTCGTTACTTGAGGTCACACAGTTGTCCGAGCAAACGTTCAGCGCGAGTTGGAAGACACCAATACAGCAGGTTTCTGCCACGCCGATCGAGCCGCACTTTCCTGCGGCTTGTGAGGTGACCTCTGAGTCGCCTTGGGTGCAAGAAGGAACGGGCATGCTGATGCAAACGCAGTACGAGTGCCCGCAAGGATTGATTGGTGAAACACTGAGTGTAAGCGGATTGGGCGAGAATCAATCCTCTGCGTTACTGCGCGTCAGACTCACCGGTGGCATTTTTCATCAGGCGGTGTTCACCGCCTCCGAGCCCGACTTTATGGTACCTGAGGAAGGCTCCGCTGCCGTCGTGGCAGTGGATTACGGCTGGTTGGGCGCTGAGCATATTTGGGCGGGCCCCGATCATTTGCTCTTTGTTATGGGACTTCTGTTGCTCGTTGGGTGGAACAGAAGGCTAATTTACACGGTGACGGCGTTCACACTGGGCCACAGCGTGACGTTGGCGATGGTGACCCTTGGCGTGTTTGACTACCCGGTATCACTCGTTGAATTCATGATCGCGCTATCGATCTATGTGTTGGCTGTCGAATTGGCACGAGGCGACAAGGGTGGAACCCTATGGCGACAGCCTTGGTGGTTAGCAGGGGGCTTTGGCTTGTTGCATGGCATGGGGTTCGCCGGGGCTTTGGCCGACACGGGGTTACCGCAGTCCAACGTCCCGTTGGCACTGTTGTTCTTCAACGTGGGTATTGAGCTGGGTCAGCTTGCTTTCATCGCTTTGCTGATGCTGCTTGCGGCGTCTGGCAGTCGGCTCTTTGGGCCTCGTGTCGGTGCGTTAAGGCCGCTACCCGTTTATGTGCTCGGTGGACTTTCGGCCATGTGGTGCATTGAGCGGGGCCTGGAAACCCTCGCTTAGTCAGGGTTTCCCGGCCAGTTTTTCATTGGAATGACAGGATGGAAGGCAATCGCCAGGCCTTCATCGATGTGGTTCTCGTTTTCTAAGACATCGCGGCGGCGTACAAAAGCGGTGCCGCTTCGCGTGTCCACTGCATCGGTGACTTCCATGCCTCCTTCACCTGAAAACACGCGTTCTAGATTCATATTGAACCAAGCGATGCGAATAGTTGCCGCTGCAACCGCTCGGGACCAGTCAAACTCGGAGGTTACGCCACTGCCTGCGCCTTGTACGGCGGGCTTGCGCGTGACGCCGTCAAAGCGCGTCACACGATTGAGACCCGTCTCGTAGTAGACATCCTTCTCAACGATGTCCGTGAAGATGATGCTATCGATATCAGTTTGCTCGACGAGCTGATCTCTCACCGCCTGGACAATCTGGATAAAGGACTTTTGATTTACCCGGCCAGTCGTCGGATCGATGGGATCGCCGTAGATCAGCACAGCATTGTTCCAGCGCTGCGAAAACTCCCGCTGGGGCCTCACATCGTATCCGGCACTTTCCAGATACTCCTGAACGCGCCCGTCGACAAAGGCCTCACGTTTTTTCAGGTAATTCCGCGAGGGTGCACCCAAATTAACGCTCGCGATAACGACCGATTCGCCCTCGAGCTGCTCAAACAATACTTGTTCAAACACGTTAGTTGGCGTGGTGGCGTTGTAGCCCCCACCCACGGTGGGAGAGGCGCCGCACCCCATCAAGCCCAGCACAATACCGGTTGCTACGCTGAGTGATCGCAGTATGGTACTGGCCTTGGCGAGTCGAGGTGTTGCGCGTGATGAGTGGTGTGACGCCGTCATAATGTTAGTCCTCAGCATATGTCGCCGTATGCTACCAAAGGAGCAGCGCATATGAACAACACGCTACACGCCACGTCGTCTGGAGAGGGCGCAGATGTGGTGCTTCTGCACGGCCTGTTTGGTCAGGGGAGTAACGTGAGAGGCGTGGCACGCGCATTGCAGTCCGATTTCACCACGCACTGTGTCGATTTACCCGATCACGGTCGCTCGATGTGGCTTGAGCGAGCATCGCTTGATGCCTATGCGGAATGCGTGGTCACATGGATGGACGCTGAAGGAATTGATCGAGCCCACATTCTTGGCCACTCGCTGGGCGGAAAGGTTGCGATGCAAGTGGCGCTGTCGCGGCCCGAGCGGATCGATAAGCTGGTGGTCGCAGATGTTGCACCTGTCGCTTACCAGGGGAATCACGACGTCATCATCGCCGCGCTCGAGGCGGTGGCGGCGAAGGGGTGTGCGAGCCGCGCTGAGGCTGAAGCCATTCTCAATGATGCGATTGCCGATCGGGGAGTAGTCGGTTACTTGCTGATGGGGCTGGGGCGGGCCGGTGAACGGCACGACTGGCGGTTTCATCTTGCTGGGCTCAGAGACGGTTATGGGCGGCTTAGAGAGCCGCCCACCGGCGCGGAGTGCTATATGGGGTCAGCGCTGTTCCTACGCGGCGCAGATTCCGGTTATATCCAACCGCAGCATGAATGCGAGATTGCCAAGCGATTCCCCAACAGCACATTGATCACTCTGGAAGAGGCGGGGCATTGGCTACACATTGATCAACCTGCAGCATTTAACGCGGCCGTGGGCGCTTTTTTGGTCCAATAACCGGCTGAACAATCCGACCCGTACGGTATTAGGTCGACTCCCTGTTGAGGCGACGGCACCCCGCAAACGCGCTGCGGAGGCATCAAAAATGTCCACAGATTCTGTGGATAACTCTTGGGATAATTTGTTCACTTGAGTCGTCGGGGTCGAAATAACGCGACGAACAGCGAATTGGTTAAAATTTAACCAAGTTAATATTTATCAATAAATTCAATATTTTATTGGCGCAATGTGAGTCCGTTTGAACAGTGCGTCACATAAACGCCACAAAAATGACATCATGCCGAAGTGTGTGCATAACAACTTGGCGAGGCGTACTACAGAAGTTCGACAGCGTGCAACCCTTTTTTGAATATTTTTTGGGTTCTCGACGCTTTGGTGGTTTGATTAGCCTCGGTAACGGCATCCAGAATCGCAGGTTTCGCTGATTTCGACCTCGGTTAACTGAGGCAGCTCTGGCTTGAGCCGTGTCCAGATCCAGTGACAAAGATTCTCACTGGTCGGATTTTCCAATCCCTCGACCTCGTTCAGGTAGTGGTGGTCGAGTCGGTCCAGCAGTGGATCAAATGCCTGTTTGATCTCGTCGAAATCAATGATCCAGCCCGTGTCCGGGTTTACGGCGCCCTCAATGGTGATGCGCACCCGATAGGAATGACCATGCAAACGCTCGCACTTGTGGCCCTCGGGGACCTTGGGCAGTCGGTGCGCCGCTTCAAAGCGAAAATCTGTGTAGAGCTCCATAACGGCATTCCGTATTGGGGAAGCAAAAAACGCGGCGATTCTACACGCTTTGGTGTTTTCTGCGATGCCTGAGAACGACGTCGAAAACGCCCGAAAGCGCATTGACAGTGGGTTCGCGATCCCTATAATGCGTCGCTCTGGTTTGGGGTGATTAGCTCAGCTGGGAGAGCATCTGCCTTACAAGCAGAGGGTCGGCGGTTCGATCCCGTCATCACCCACCATCCTCTCTCTGAGGTGGCGCCAAACCACAACCGATGCAGCCTCTGCATTGTCTACCTGGAGCGGTAGTTCAGTTGGTTAGAATACCGGCCTGTCACGCCGGGGGTCGCGGGTTCGAGTCCGCTCCGTCCGCTCCGAGGATTACAAAGAAGAGTAATTCCACGCCTGAATAAAGAAGGAGCCAATATTTCAGGCCCCTTTATCTAACAAGGAAGTACTAGCAGCCCTCCATCCCACCGGTGTCCAACTAGTCTGCCAAGTTATGTGCTGATGGCGAATGTCATTAGTGTTCAGTTGAGGTCTTTGGTGGGCGATTGGAACAGGGTGTCGCAGATTTACTCATTATGGCTACATGCTTACGAAGCTCAGCTTGCCCGCCTTCAAATTTGTAAAAGTGCTAGTGCCGCAATAGGCTTGCGATGTGTGCAAGAGGAGAGTTCTGTATGAGTACCGTGACGAAGTTGGTTCATCTAGCGGATGAAAATTCTTGATATGCAAACAGAAATAAAATTCCCGACAGAATTAAGGCGTTAGAAAAAACCAGCAGAGGAGAGGCTGAAGATAAAGGCCTTTTATGCCGCAGAAAATTGATTGCGAAGAAAACGGTTGTGAGTAAAGCGGCAGAGGTCTTAGCGATTT
>JAYQLF010000008.1:0-185345 GCA_038143045.1 Halieaceae bacterium | reverse complement strand
GATAAATCGGGTGTGACGAGCTCCTCAGCATCGCCGTGTAGCCCGCAACACGTGTCAGGGTGCTGGCACCCACGCGTCAGCTCAAATCCAACCCCAGTCCTTTGGCCGCTTGGCCCACCATTTTGATGCTCTGCTCGAAACCAGCCTGCAGTGCGCGCTCACCGCCCTCCGAGATTTGGCTCCAATTTGCGGCAATCCCTTCGGGCGTCTGATCGGCCTCGGGCAACCACATCCCTTCGGTCTCGACAATTTTGGCCACCGCGAAGCTGCCTGCACCTGCGGCCAAAATCGTGCGCGTCGGGGCGTCTTCAGATACCAAAAACAATACCGCGGGCGTCACCGTCTCGGGGGTCAGTAATGCAAAGGCTTTCTCCTCGATCAGACCCTCGGTCATCCGTGTGCCGGCGGTGGGCGCCAATGCGTTGATCTTGACGTTGTACTTGGCACCCTCCTGCGCGAGCGTGTTCATCATGCCCACGACACCCATTTTCGCCGCGCCGTAATTGGTTTGTCCGAAGTTACCGTAGAGACCACTCGAAGATGAGGTCACCACAATCCGCCCATACTCCTGCTCCTTCATGATGTCCCAGCAGGCCTTGGTGCAATGCATGGTGCCCATCAGATGAACGTCGGCCACCAGACGAAAGTCCTCGACGGATCCTTTCGAAAAACTCTTGTCCCGCAGAATTCCCGCATTGTTGACGAGAATATCGATCCGGCCCCAGCGATCCATCGTCTGGGCCACCATGTCTTCGACCTGCGCCAGGTCGGCCACGTTGGCGCCATGCGCCATCGCCTCGCCACCAAGCGCTTCAATTTCAGCCACCACATCGAGGGAGGCCTGGGAGTTCGCACCTTCGCCCGATACCGAGCCACCCAGATCGTTCACCACCACCTTTGCACCGCGCTTGGCGAGCTCAATAGCGTGGCTGCGCCCAAGACCACCGCCGGCGCCCGTCACCAGTGCCACTTTTCCGTCGTAACGAATTGTCATCTCTTGTCTCCCGAGTCCTAACTGACTTCACCCAATAATCGACATGCCGAGCCATTCGGCATAAACAGCGGGTGTGTCCTCACCCTCGATCTCAACCGTCACCGCCTGCTTCACAAGGAAACGATTGGCGTCCTTTCGATCCACCGACAAAATTTCAGAATGCGCCCGCACTCGCTTGCCTGCTCTGACAGGATTCAAAAAGCGGACTTTGTCGAGACCATAGTTGACGCCCATGACGATCCCTTCTGGATAGACGCCGTTTTCAGCACACAGCTTGGTCAGCAGTGACAAAGTGAGGAACCCATGGGCGATGGTTCCGCCAAAGGGTGTTTGCGCGGCGGCCGCCTCATCGATATGAATGAACTGATGATCCTCGGTGCAATCCGCAAAGGTGTTGATGCGCTCCTGATCAATTTCAAACCACTCGCCGGGCGCGAGCTTCGTGCCGGCCTGATTTTCCATTTCCTCGGGCTTCACCATGGTCAATGCCATAACCACTATCTCCTTATTTCAGTGCGTCCGATCAACCGTCGCGAAAGGTCGCCGCAACGTCGCCCGACTCAGCCAGGTACTGTTTGATTTCGTTACGACCGACCACCATGCGATGCACGGCATCGGGACCGTCGGCCAGTCTTAGGGTGCGCTGACCCGACCACATTTCTGCCAAAGGCGTGTCCTGAGAGACCCCGATACCGCCATGAATCTGGATCGCGTCGTCGATCACCTTCAGCGCCATGTTCGGCACCACGGTTTTGATCATCGAGATCCAAATGCGGGCCTCTTTGGGTGAGGTATGGTCCATCATCCACGCGGTCTTCAGGGTGAGTAGGCGGGCCTGCTCGATGTTCATGCGCGCGTCGGCAATGACGTCAATGTTGGCACCTAATTTATACAGCGGCCGACCGAAGGCCTCGCGCTGCGTTGCCCGCTCGCAGAGCAATTCCAGTGCCTTTTCCGCAGAGCCGATAGAGCGCATGCAGTGGTGGATCCGGCCAGGGCCCAAGCGACCCTGAGAGATCTCAAAGCCGCGACCGGGCCCAAGAATGATGTTGTCTTTGGGTACGCGGACATTCTCGAGCTTCACCCGCATATGACCGTGAGGCGCATCCAGCATGTTGAATACCTTGAGGGGCCGCACAATGTTGACGCCCGGCGTATCCAGAGGCACGAGGATTTGCGATTGCTGCAGATGTTTGGGCGCTTGCGGGTCGGTCTTGACCATGCAGATCATGATCTTGCAGCGCGGATCGCCCGCGCCCGAGGTCCAGTGCTTTTCACCATTGATGACCCACTCATCGCCTTCGAGTGTTGCGGAGGTGCAGATGTTCGTGGCATCCGAGGACGCTACGTCGGGCTCGGTCATACCAAAGCATGAACGAATCTCACCCGCCAGCAGGGGCTCTAGCCACTGCTCCTTCTGCGCTTCGCTACCGTACTTATGCAGCACCTCCATATTGCCTGTGTCAGGGGCAGAGCAATTGAAGATCTCGGCGGCGAGCCGGGACTTACCCATCTCTTCCGCGAGATAAGCATACTCGACAGTGTTCAGGCCGGAGCCCTCATCACCGGTCAAAAAGAAGTTCCATAGACCTGCGTCGCGGGCACGACCTTTCAGGGAGCTCAGAATCTCGAGCTGACGGTCTGTGAGCACAAAGGGATCGTCAACCTCGATCTCGGCAATGAACTCATGCTCTACGGGCAGGATCTGCTCGTGAATAAACTGCCTGACCTGTTCCAGTAACGGCGCAACGCGCTCCGATACACCTAAGTCCATAATGATCCTCTTTCATCAATTGCGCGGTAGATGCCACCGAGTGGAACTTTTAACACAGCAGTCGCCTAGGTCCTGCGACGCCATCTGCCACAGCGCTGGGGAAGCGCCATATAATGACATAATGACTGCCATTATGGGTCCCCGAGCGGCTCCAAAAGTCTCTTCGACATCGTGGTACTACTATTTTTGAGGGCGTGACAGTAGCGCAGGCCCTATCGGGCCACAAGGCGATAGACCATAGTGCGACCTGATAATGGCCATCACCCCTTTCTATAAGCCGGGTTCACCGCGATTGGCATGATGGAGCGTGCCTCAGACAGGCACCGGTAACATCAGGGATTCGCTCACCTGTTCCATTACGACGTAACTCGTCGATTCGAGCACGCCGGGCAGCGTCAGCAGCGTTTCCCCCAGGAGCGTGCGATAAGCATTCATGTCCGCCACCCGCGCCTTGAGCAAGTAGTCGAAGTTGCCGGATACCAGATAGCACTCCTGGATCTCCGGTAGATCCACGGCGCGGGCGGTGAACTCCTCGAAGATATCCTGTGAGGTGCGATTCAGCCGGATCTGAACAAACACCACCAAGCCCCGGTCCAAGGCGGCAGGATTCAGAACTGCTTGGTAGCGCTGAATCACACCATCGCGCTCCAATCTCCGCACGCGCTCCTTGCACGGCGTCGTGCTCAAGCCGACTTTACGGGCCAACTCGGTATGCGGCATGCGCGCATTCTGCTGTAACAACCGAAGGATATTGCGGTCGATTTTGTCCAGTTGATTTGACTGACTCGGCATGGAAAAAACCCCTTGTGGCACCGCATTTTAGGGCGCCGGATCGAATTACTTATGACCTTAAAAAGATAATAATATAGTTAAATTGACTTATAAATAAGAGAATATTTATTAATATCAATTTTTTAAATCGATTAATAAAGCTTTTATAACCTTTTGCCGGCAGATGCCGCATCGCACAATCCCCTCACAAAGTCAGACGCGTGAGTGGAGCGAGAAAGATGTTGATTGGCGTGCCGAAGGAAATCAAAGCGCAGGAATTTCGAGTGGGCATGACGCCGGCTGGCGTCAGAGAACTGACGGCCAGCGGGCACCAAGTGCTGGTGGAGCGCGGCGCGGGCGAAGGCATCGGCTTAACTGACGCGCTCTACGCTGCGGCGGGCGCCACGATCGTCGATTCAGCAGAGCAGGTCTTCGCAGAGACTGATCTGGTTGTGAAGGTAAAAGAGCCACAGGAGCATGAGTGCCGATGGCTGAGACCGGGACAAACGCTGTTCACCTACCTGCACCTGGCAGCAGATTTGAAACAGGCGGAATTGCTGATGGACTCAGGCGCAACCTGTATCGCTTACGAGACCATTACTTCTCAGCAAGGTGGGCTCCCCCTGCTCGCCCCCATGAGCCTCGTCGCAGGCAGATTATCAGTGCAAGCGGGGGCGCATCACATGGAGGTCCATCAGGGTGGCAACGGCACCCTTCTGGGCGGTGTGCCGGGTGTTGCACCTGCCAAGGTTCTGGTGCTCGGCGGTGGTGTTGTCGGCAGCAGCGCGCTCCGCGTTGCACTGGGAATGGGGGCAGACGTCACGGTCATTGACCGTTCCGTCTCGAAGCTCGCGGAGTTGGACGAACAGTACCGCGGACAACTGCGGACCATTTACTCGACAGCGGAGAGCATCGAAGAACACGCGCGTGAGGCGGACCTGATCATTGGTGCCGTGCTGATCCCCGGCGCCTCTGCACCCAAGCTCATCTCTGCCGACATGTTGCGGCTGCTGAAGCCCGGCACTGTGCTCGTCGATGTGGCGATAGACCAAGGGGGGTGTTTTGAAACTTCCCGCCCCACCACTCACGCGGACCCGACCTACGTCATCGACGACGTTGTGCACTATTGCGTGGCGAACATGCCCGGCGCAGTGGCTCGCACCGCCACGCTGGCGCTTACCAATGCAACCTTGCCCTATGTCGCAAGACTGGCATCAAAAGGTAGCCGCGAGACGCTCCTCTCTGACGAGCACTTCAGCGCAGGCCTCAACGTGTTCGAGGGCCAACTGACCCATCAAGCGGTGGCAGAGGCACTCGACACGTCATGGCGTCGGCCGTCAGAGGTATTGAGTCAGTCGCCGCAACTGAGAAGCGCTTAAACCAGCCCCTGATTTTCGAGGTCGCGACGCGGGGGTGATTCAGTGCTTCTTGCCGCAACCAATTTACTGCACACTTAAACCCAGACTCGGAAAGAGCATCCATTCATGCATCAGATGAAACCCGACATTGAAGCGCTATCTGAATCCATCCTGGCTTACGCGATGGATCGCATGCGCATGGATCCACCGACGATTGATCATCCGTTACCGCAAACCAAACTAGAAGAGCTGGTGGGTGAAACCATTACCGCAAAAGGTCTGGGCGGTGAGAAAGCCCTGGAATTGTTTGTCGACACGCTGGCACCCGCCTGTATCTCCGAGGACCACCCGCGCTACCTGGCGTTCGTCCCCACCGCGCCTTCTGAGGTTTCCACGCTGTTTGATTTAGTCGTCGGCGCCTCCAATATTTGCGCGAGCAGCTGGCTCGAGGGCGCGGGCGCGATCTACGCCGAGAATCAGGCGCTACGCTGGATTGCCGACATCGCCGGATTGCCGGCCGAGGCTGGCGGCGTATTCGTGAGCGGTGGAACGGCGGGCAACCTCTCGGCGCTCGTTGCGGCGCGCCACGATTGGCGGCAAAAATCCCCCGATCATCAGCGTCAGCGCGGTCTGATTATTTCCTCGCGCGGCGCCCACGCCTCAGTTGATCAGGCGGCGCAGGTCATGGATGCGGACATTGTTCAATCCGGTGGGCATCAGCTAACCGGCGCCGATGTTGCCACTACGATTGCGGCGCTGTCAGAGGAAGATCGATCTCGACTGTTCGCAGTGGCCTGCACTGCCGGCACGACCAATCTTGGTATCATCGATGACATGCAGGGCATTGGCGATGTCTGTGCCGCTGAGGAGATCTGGTTCCATGTAGACGGCGCTTATGGTGGTGCAGCGCTGGCAGCACCTTCCACGCGGGCGCTGTTTAACGGCATCGAGCGCGCTGACAGCTTCATCGTCGACCCACACAAATGGCTATTCGCGCCCTTCGATTGCTGCGCCCTGATCTACGCGGATCCGGCGAAAGCGCGCACAGCGCATCGGCAGCACGGTGACTATCTCGAAGTGTTTTACGACGGCATCTGGAATCCCAGCGATTACGCACACCATCTATCGCGTCGGGCTCGGGGCCTGCCCTTCTGGTTTAGCCTAGCCGTCCACGGCACCGAGGCCTACGCCCAAGCCGTTGAGACAACACTGGACTGTGCCCGCGAGGCCGCCACCATGATTGAGGCCCATCCCCGTCTGGAAATGGTGACCGAGCAACGATTATCCATTTGTGTTTTCCGCCGGGTGGGCTGGTCTCCGGAAGATTACAAAGCCTGGAGCGATGCGTTACTGGAACGTGGAGACGGGCTCGTGACCCCTACGAAGCATGAGGGCGAAACGGTGCTGCGGTTCTGTATCGTGAATCCGCGCACCCGCCGGGAAGACATCCAACTCATACTGGATACGCTTTGAGGGTGTTAGAGGCTACGCAGCCTTTAATGGCATGATGTCTGTGAACCCGCAAAATGGAGCTCTTAGCTCGCTACGCCATGGCAACTCGACTTCATTCAGGCCGATATAAAGCGGCACCCCTGTGCACAGGGGCCACAATGCGCCAGGCTTTTATCGGCGAAAGCATGCCTTCAAACCACAAATGAATCGGGACTCTTCGGAATTCGATAGCACTGCTATTCCCGAAAGTCAGCGGCAACACTGGGTCGGGGTAGCTGCTGTCGCAGTCATGGTTTCATTATCTGTCCCGACCTTCGTGACCGGTGTGGAGCTGTCCGCGACCATGGGAGCCGAGTCACTGATCACTGCAGTCATCTTGGGCTCTGCAATCATCTTCGTTATCGGCGCCATGACCGGCTATGTTGGCGCGAGAACGGGTCTGAACTCATACCTGCTGGCACGAGTCGCCTTTGGTGATAAAGGAGCGGCCTGCGTCAATACCGCATTTGCGCTCTCGCTGATGGGTTGGTTTGGGATCAATCTCAACCTGTTCGGCCATGCGGCAACTGAACTGATAGGCCATCTTATCGAGCCATCGCCACCGCCGATATTACTGACAGTAGCCGCCACACTGGGAATCACCATTACAACTTTGGTCGGTTTTAAAGCTATTAATCGACTGTCCCTCTTGCTGACGCCCGCATTACTGATCATTTTCCTGATGCTGTGTGGCGCGACAGAATGGCCTAATGCAAGCGCTGACGTTTTATTCAGCTCCCGCGATTCCGCTTGGTCGAGTGGGGTTTCAACCACCGTCGGATCGATCATCATCGGCGCCATCATCATGCCGGATGTCACTAGGTTCCTGAGAAAAGCCAGCAGTGCCGTTACTGTCGCCTTACTTGCTTTTATATGCGCACAACCGGCTGTCATGATCGTGGCGGGCCTCGCAAGCCAGAGTATGGCGGCCCAGGATCTCAACACACTAATGCTTAGCCTGGGCATGGGTTCAGCCGCCCTACTACTGATAATGGCCAGCAGCTGGATATTAAACGCCCTCAACCTGTACAGCGCTGCTCTGGGGTTACGAGCCTCTCTACCAATACCCAATCCTTCCCTGCTCATCGCGTCGACAGCGGCAATCGGCTTAGTAGCCGGCGCATCCAATATTTTGGCGATTTTCTTAGACTACCTATTTTATTTGTCTATTGTTTTCGTTCCGGTAGCCGGCGTTGTTATCGCGGATTTTTTCGTGGTGCGGCGATCACAATACATCGGCGCCGCTTTCAAACACCCCCGGACTGTGCGCGTCACCGCTTTGTCAAGCTGGGGTGGCGGAGCCATCTATGCACTGCTGGCTACAGAGGACTTTATTCTCTCGCTGACGGGCATTGCGGCCTTAGATTCACTGGTCCTGTCGGGCGCCATATTCTTGATCCTAAGCCACATGACGTTGGATCGAACCTGAAATGCGGGTGGGTGTAGACGTGGGCGGAACACACACCGACGCCGTTCTGATGGACGGTAGCGAAGTCATCGCGTACGCCAAAAAGACCACTTCCAGCGACGTCGCTACCGGAATCTTGGACGCATTATCGGCGCTACCGCTCGAAGCCTTTTCTGATCGGATCGAATTGGCGGTAATAGGGACCACCCAATTCACCAACGCAGTCGCAGAACGTGAACAACTTAGCAAAGTAACCGTTGTCAGAGCCTCCGCCCCCTCGGGACGAGGGCTAAACCCAAGACTGGATTGGCCGTCAGACATTGCCGCCGCGACAGACGGCGGGGCCTATGTCGTGGCCGGCGGCAACCTATACAGTGGAGAGGAACTGGCGCCGCTCAACCAGCGTGAAATCGACGCGGCGATAGAGCAAATCCGAGCATCAAAGGTAAGAGAGGTGTGCATCTCAGCTCCGTTTTCGCACTGCTTTCCCGAACTGGAGCAAAAGCTTGAACGCGACTTCCTCAGTGCCATCCCTGATCTGAGCCTTACGCTCTCGAGCCAATTCGGTAGTCTTGGACTGATAGAACGAGAGAGCGCTGCAATTCTTAATGCGGCACTCCGACAATTTGCTCAATTCGTGTGTAAGGGGTTTCAACTCGCGCTGGATAAATCAGGTCTGGTGTGTCCAATTTTTGTCAGCAGGAACGATGGCACCGTCGCTAGCCTTGAGACAGTTAAAAAATTTCCGGCAACAACCTTTTCCTCCGGCCCAACAAATTCGCTCCGCGGAGCCTCGAAATTAACCGGCCTGCTCGATGCAATAGTCGTCGATATCGGCGGTACGACCTCGGATATTGGCGTTATCGAAAATGGGTTCCCTAGAACCTCAGGCCTCACGGTGGATGTTTGTGGTGTAAGAACAAACTTTGAAATGCCAGACATCGTCGCGGTCCCAATCGGCGGTGGTACGGTCATTGCGAAGGATGGGCGCTGCGTGGGACCACATTCTGTTGGAAGTGATTTAAAGCGAAGGGCCTTATCGCATGGCGGCGATACATTTACCGTCACAGATTTAGCCGCGGCACTTGAACGTCTGAATTTTGGTGATTCCGTCAACCTCAAGTCAGTCCCAACAGCCACGATCGTTGAGGCAGATAGCTTAATTACAAAGACAATTCGAGAGGCGATAGAGTCAGTCAAACCAAACGCTGCGCGTTTACCAGTAGTTTTCGTAGGCGGCGGCGCATCACTCGTCGACGCCGAGAAAATCAGCGGCGGGAAATGCGTTCGACCGCCCAGCGGCGGGGTCGCCAATGCCATTGGCGCGACCCTCGCTCAAGTCTCAGGACAGGCGGAAATCCTGTGCGAGAACACTGCGGAATCGCTAAAGTCCGGCCGCGAAAAGGTCATCACACTCGCTAGTCAAAGTGCGCTCCTTCAGGGTGGCAACCCAGAAACCCAAAGGACTCTATATGTTCGGGAGACGGGTCTAGCATACTCCGGTAATACAAGGATCCGTTTGCAAGCAAAAGTCATTACAGACTTGTCTTTGAGAGCACCTCACCGATGATTCGTGAGCTAACAGCCGCGCATCTCGATGATTTAGCTAGCGGAGCGCAGTTCTTGGCCACCGGGGGAGGTGGCGATCCATACCTCCCTCTCTTACTCGCCAAGCAAGCTCTGTCTCAAGGCAACCCCGTAAAGCTGATCAGCTGCGAGGAGATTAGAGACGATGATCTAGTCGTCGCCGTTGGCGGCGTGGGCGCCCCGACGGTTTCACTTGAACTACTGCCATCAATCGACGAGGCGGCGATAGCAATACAACATTACGAAAAGTTCGTCGGCAGAAAAGTGAATGCTGTCGTGTGTTTCGAAATTGGCGGCGCTAATTCCCTGATCCCAATTACTGCCGCTGCCCTGCTGGGCATCCCAATCGCAGACGGCGATGGAATGGGGCGTGCTTTTCCGGAGGCGCAGATGACAAGCTTTTCGATATCTGGCGTAGCACCCACTCCCGCCGTCGCGATCGACTATGCCGGCCGCACACGCGAGTTCCAAAATTTAGACATAACGCGCTACGAGGCAGAGATTCGCGACTTCGCGACTACTGCTGGGGGCGTTGTGACTGTCGCTGAGCACGGAATGAGTGGTCGCCAACTGTGCGAAGTAGCGGTTAGAGGAACGCTTTCAATTTGTTTAGAAATTGGCGCTTTACTCCGCAAACAGCGAGGCCCTGTGAACCTTTTGCTGCCGCGCCTGACGGACTTGCTCAGCACAACCCTGTACGAACGCTGCAAACTTATTTTTACGGGAAAAGTGATTCAAAAATCGACGAACACTGCTGATGGGTTCGATGTCGGCGAATGCTGGTTGGAAGATTTCAATCAACCTGACGAAACCCTACAAATCATCATCAAGAATGAGTTTCTCGTTGCGTTGAGGCGCGGCGAAGCGGTGGCAAGCGTGCCTGATCTCATCGTAGTGTTGGAGGTCGATACGGGCGAGCCCATTAGCGTAGAGCGTTTAGCTTTTGGGCAGCGAGTTGCCGTATTAGCGATCCCCGCGCCCCCGTTTTTCAGGAGAGAGCCCGCGCTCAGCGTCACCAACCCTCAGGCGTTTGGATTGAATGTTGAATACCGACCGATCTAGGCGCAGCCCAAATAATCCTCCGCCCCAAAACCGACCTATGACTTTGGAGCGGCTCGCAATACGTTTTGAATTTGAGAGGCCGAATCGGTAGGGTGAAGTCGCGGCACATTGAAAGCCGCCAACACAACTACACAACAAGGGGGATCTTATGAAGAAAGCACTCGTGCTATTCAGTCTTTTCGCGCTGGCCGCCTGTGGCGGCGAGTCCACATCAACAGAAACAGAACCTGTTGCAGCGGCGCCAGAACCTGCGGTCGAAACGGCAGCGCCACAGGTGCCTGCCATCGTCGAATTTGTCTGGCACCAGAAGGCTGACGGCTTCACCGATGAAGCGCTGCAATCACACACCGAGTATTGGGCCAATGTGGCCGGCGAGGCAGATTGGGGCCTCATGGTCGCCGCCGTGATGACGCCACGATTCGATGCCGAGGGTTTCGATTTCTTGTGGGTGATGGCGTGGCCCACCCAAGAAGCTCGCGACAACGCCTGGGCCGACTGGGCGGCAAATCATGAGCCGGCTTGGTTAGAACTGACTCAAAACACCTTCACTTACTCCGCAGAGCATGCCTATGCCTTCGCACCGTCTCCGGGCAGGCAGGCGACCGCTCCAAATACGAGCGGCAGTAGCGTGGTGGAATTCCTGTTCTGCGACTACAACGAGGGCAAAGGCGAAGCGGATCGCAAGGCCTTCGAGGCGATGCACGCGGCATTTATGGACAGCTATGAGGCTGAAGTGGGTGCCACCAGTTATTGGTGGACGGCCATGACGCCGATGTTTGAGCTGCCCGACCAGAACACGCCTGACTACATGTGGACCAACTTCTGGGCCTCTGATGCCGAGCGCGAAGCGGGTTATGCCGCCTACGCCGAAGCGGATCACGCCGGCAAAGCACTGGAAGATGCCACCTGCCAGGACCCAGCACTGTTTGATTCACGGGTCATCTACGTCCCGCAAGCCTGATGCTGCAAAGCCATTCGCCTGACACATCGGGCGAATGGCACTCATTAAGAGCGCCGGGTAAAACCCGAGTAAGCACACTGATGCTTTACCTCTTCATTCACAGGCACAGCGCTCGTCCGTGAGCGATGCCACGCTGGCGCCATTATTTTGAGGCCCGCGAGTCTGGCAGTACTATTTCCCCTCCGGAGCGCACCACCTCCTCAACATAATAAGAAGCGACCCAGATGACAGACGCGTTTATCTGCGCTTACCAGCTAGATGGAAACGGCTCCGGGACTCAACTCAGTGAGCAGAACTTCAGCTCACGACCCGATACGTCACGGCCGGTCTGGGTTCACCTGAACGCGAAATCACCGGGCACAAGGCATTGGCTTGAGACCGCGGCGGAGCTGCCCGACGAGACACTGGTCGACGCGCTACTTGCCGAGGACACCAGGCCACGCCTCAACCGACGCCCTGAAGGCCTGCTGCTGATTCTTCGCGGCGTAAATCTGAATGATAACGCCGAGCCCGAGGACATGGTCTCGATTCGCATCTGGATTGAGGCCCAGCGTCTCATCTCAGTTCAACTCCGCAATCTCCGCGGCGTCACCGACATGCGCGCAAAGATCGAGGCTGGCAACGGCCCACTGGATATGGGTGACCTGCTGACCATGTTCATCGAGGGATCCATTGTCCGTCTGTCCCCCGTTATGGGTGAATTGGCGGATGGCATCGATGAATTGGAAGACCGGATATTGCAAATGGACCTCAAAGGACTCCGCGAACAAATCGTATCCACTCGCCGCAGAGCGATTATCTTCAATCGATTCCTCGGCCCCCAAAAAGAGATTGTCCAGCAACTGACAGAAACCGCGCCGCCGTGGCTCGATGACGGCTGTGTTTTGCGCTTGCAAGAGGCGCAAAACGACATGACTCGCTTTGTCGAAGACCTCTCCGCGCTGAGGGAGCGCTCCCATGCCATCCAAAACGAAGTCGCGAATATCCTGACCGAGCGGCTTAATCGCAATACCTACGTTTTCTCACTGATCGCCTCCATATTTTTGCCGCTGGGATTCTTGACCGGCCTCCTCGGTATCAACGTCCCAGGCATTCCCGGAGCCGATGACCCCGAGGCCTTTGTCATTTTCTGTGGCATTCTGGTGGCCGTGGTAGCGGTGCAGGTCGCCGTGTTTAAAAAGCTGCGTTGGTTCTGAATTCACGTCACACAGTGAGATCAACGCAGCCATGATCAGGTACCCACAGATTCAGTAGGAACAGGAAGAAGGCTTATGCGAGGCTCTATCGTTGTGTTGCTGGGGGCGCTGACTGGCGTGGCGCTCTTCACACCATGGCTTTTTGGAGAAACACGTGGTGTCCGGACCGCCTCGAGTATCGAAGCGCCCTTCCCGCTGGTCTTTCCCGACGATTTCGACTGGGGTGTTGCCGTCGCAGCGCAACACGTCGAGCACCAACAACCCAGCGACTGGACCGCTTTTGAGCGACGCGTGATCCGCGAATCCAAAACTGGCACCGGCGATCAACCAGGCCAGGCCAAACCGGGTCACATTCGAGATCTCGATCAATACTCTGCGGAAGTACGACGCAAAAAAGTGGATTTCGACAATCGTTACGAAAGCGATTTCGCGGAACTCGCCAAATTGGGACTAAACAGCTACCGCTTCAGCCTCTCCTGGGCGCGCCTGTTTCCCGACGCGGATATGACCGACCCTGACCCTGCTGGCGTGAAGTTTTATCAAGATGTGATTGCCGCGGCAAAAGCAAACGGACTCAAACCCCACGTGTCGCTGTTTCATTTCTCCACGCCCGAATGGTTCTGGGAGGAGCAGGGTGGCAAGCGCGGCTGGGAGCGCCCCGACGCACTCTCGCATTGGGGACGCTACGTGGAGGCAGTATCTGAATTACTCGGTCCGGAGATCGATCACTGGTGCACACTGAACGAGCCCATGGTCTACGTGCTGTGGGGGTACATCGAGGGCATTTTCCCGCCGCTGGAGCAGCGCGCCGGCCCCATTGATGTGGCCCCGGTGGTTGCACAACTGCTCCGCGCACATGCAGATGCCTATCGCATCCTGCACGCCGACGCCGAAGCACGCGGTCAATCCATATCGGTTGGGCTCACGCAACACACGCGCGCCTTCGAGCCCTGGCGCAACTGGCACCCGCTGGACCGCCTCGCGGCGGGCTTCGTCCAGCAAGCCTTCATTTGGGATGTCTTCGATGCAATCGAGTCCGGCACCTACGCGATGACCGACACCGATTTTAACGTTGTCGTCGATGGCCTCGCAGGCACTCAGGATTACGTCGGGATTAACTACTACGGCCGCTTCTATGTGCAGATGGACATCGATGCCATGGCCGCAGGCCCAATAACGCATACCCACGATCCCAACGACCCAAATGAACTGACCAGCGACCTCGGATGGGCGTTGTACCCTATCGGCTTCAGCGCGATCCTTGAGGAAGCCTGGCAGCGCTATCGGAAGCCCATCCAGATTCTGGAAAACGGCATTGCCGACGCGGCACAGCCGGACTCACTGCGGCAAACCTTTCTGGTGAGTCACCTGCGCGAGGTCTGGCATGCCATCAACACCTTGGGTATCGATATTCAGGGTTATTTCCACTGGTCACATCTCGATAACTTTGAATGGGCCGAAGGATTCGGCCCCCGTTTTGGTTTATTCGCGGTGGATTACGAGAACGACTTCGCTCGAGCACCGCGAGACAGTGCGAGCGTTTATGCCGAAATCATCGAGGACGGTATTAACGAGGAGATGTGGGAAGCCACACGCGGACCCTTCTAACGATTCATTCGACTTGCTTTTTTATCTTGGCCGCTTCCCATTCAGCGTAAACACACGGGGGGCGACTGTCAGTTCATTTCAACTGCGGTGGGCGGCTTTCTCCCCGCCAAGCACGTTGACTCATCGTCATCGCGCTCTCTAGATGCCCACAGACGCCAGCGTTGGCGGCAGTGCATCGAGCCACCTCACCTGCGATGTACTAAACAGCCAAAGCGAGAAAAAAAACACTGTTGACTGTTTTTCAGGTCGCAGGTACCTTGCTCTGGCGCTTGGCAGGGCCACATCATTGTCCGCGCGTTGCACCAAGATGGCTTTATGGTGCAATGTGAGCCCATCTGGGGAAGCCAATAAAATAAGACATCCAAGGAGACCGAACGTGTCCATTCCAAAGGAAACCCTCCTGCACGCCTATCGCACGATGAAAACCATCCGCGAATTCGAGGAGCGTGTGAACGCCGAAATCATGAACGGCCAAATTCCGGGGTTCACCCACCTCTATACCGGCCAGGAAGCGAACGCCGTCGGCGTCTGCGCGCATCTGGATGAGAGCGACACCATTATCTCCACCCACCGCGGACACGGGCACTGCATTGCCAAAGGCGCAGAGGTGTCGGGCATGATGAAAGAGCTGTTCGGTTCTTCCGAAGGCCTCTGCAAGGGCAAGGGCGGCTCAATGCACGTCGCAGATATCGACAAAGGCATTCTGGGCGCCAACGGCATCGTTGCGGGCGGCCCCCCTATTTCAGTGGGCTCTGCACTAGCGGCCAAGATTCGCAAGAACGGCAAAGTCGCAGTGTCATTTTCTGGTGATGGCTCGGTGAACCAGGGCACCTGCTTTGAAGCGATGAATATGGCCGTAGTACTCCAGGCACCGGCGGTTTTCGTCATCGAGAACAACTATTACTCCGAGCACACTTCAATCAACTACGCGGTGGGCTGTGACGACCTGAAGGCCCGCACTGAGGCGTTTGGCTTCCCGGTCTTTGTTGCCGATGGCGCCGACTTCTTTGCCGTTCATGAGGCGGCAGGTAAGGCCATCGCACACGCACGTGCGGGCAACGGCCCGGCTGGCGTGTTCGCCGAGCAAGGGCGTTACCACGGCCACTTTGTTGGCGACCCGCAGGCTTACCGAGCCGAGGGTGAGCTGGAAGATCTCCGCGAAAATCACTGCCCGCTCAAAAACTTCCGGGCACGCATGGCCGAGACAGGCGAACTGAGCGAAGCCGAGCTCGATGCCATTGACGCAGAAGTCATGGCTGAAATTGAACAATCCGTCACCGACGCCAAAGCGGCAGCGCGACCCACTGCTGAGCAGGTCACCGAAGACGTCTACATCCAATACACCGCGACGGCCTGAGGGGGGAACGATCATGCCTGAGAAAACAATGCGCGATGCAATCAATGAGGCCTTGCACCAGGCTATGGAGCAGGACGACTCAGTATTTGTCATCGGAGAGGATGTCGCGGGCTGCAGCGGCAGCGCCGGCGACGTTGGCGCGGTCGGCGGCGTCTTTGGCGTCACTGAAGGTATTTACCACCGCTGGCCAGACCGGTGTATTGATACCCCAATCTCCGAATCAGCCATCGTAGGCGCCGCAGCCGGTGCCGCACTGGTAGGGATGCGACCGGTCGCCGAGATCATGTTCGCCGACTTCATCGGTGTGTGTATGGACCAGATCGTGAATCAGATGGCGAAGTTCCGCTACATGTTCGGTGGCAAGAGCCGCTGCCCGGCGGTTATCCGATTCTCATCGGGTGGCGGCTTCAGCGCAGCAGGTCAGCACAGCCAAGCCATGTATCAAGTCATGACTTCGTTCCCCGGACTGAAAGTAGTGGTGCCCTCCAACGCCTATGACGCCAAGGGCCTCATGCTCTCCGCCATTCAGGACGACGATCCCGTGCTGTTCTTTGAGCCCAAGATTCTTTACCAAGAGACCGCAGAAGTACCCGATGAGATGTACACCATCCCGTTTGGTGAGGCGAACTTTGTCCGGGAAGGTGACGATGTAACCGTGGTGGCGTTTGGTCAAATGGTGCCCAAAGCGGCGGCCGTCATTGACGCGCTCGGTGAGGAAGGCATCAGTTGCGATCTGATTGATCCGCGCACGACGTCTCCGCTGGACGAGAACGCGATTCTGGAATCGGTTGAGGCCACGGGCCGTCTGGTCATTGTGGACGAGGCACCCCCTCGTTGCGGCCTCACCGCGGACATTGCCGGCCTCGCGGCAGACAAGGCCTTCAGTAGCCTGAAGGCACCGATCAAGCAGGTCTGTGCGCCACACAGTCCCACGCCTTTCTCACCCGAACTCGAGGCAGCCTATTTGCCCGACGCGGACAAGATTACGGCAGCGATCAAGGCCACCCTCGCCTAATACGGCGATCAATCAGGAGTCATTCAGTGAGCGATATTTACCCCATCGCGGTCCCCAAATGGGGAATTGAAATGGTCGAAGGGACCATCACCAGCTGGAACAAATCAGAAGGCGACGCGATCGCAAAGGGCGACGAAGTCTTCGAGATGGAATCAGACAAGATCGTGAATGTTTGGGATTCACCGGTAGATGGCGTACTACGCCGGGTGTTGGTACCTGCTGGTGATGCGCATCCTGTGGGCGCACTTTTGGGTGTGATCGCTGATGCGGCGGTCGCCGACAGTGACATTGATGCCTTCATCGCTCAGCACAGCCCGGCTCCCGCGGAATCCGCAAGCGCCCCCGCAGCCTCTGATCAGCAGCAGGCGAAACAAACCGTGCAGACCGGTGACGCTTACACGCGCTCGTCGCCCAGCGTCCGCAGATTGGCCGATGAACTGGGTGTCGACTTGGGCACCGTCACAGGCACTGGACGACGCGGCCGTATCACCGATGAAGACGTCAAAGCAGCGGCAGGCGGCAGCGGCGGCGCTCCCGAGGGCGTCGAAGTTATTCCTCTCAGCGCCACCCGCAAAACCATTGCGCGTCGCCTCACCGAAGCCAAGCAGACGATTCCACACTTCTATCTGACGGCAGAATACGAACTTGACGGGCTCCTGGCGCATCGTGCGACCTTGAATGAGTCCAGCGATACGAAAGTGTCAGTCAACGACCTGATCGTTTGGTGTGTTGCGCAGGCACTGATGAAAGAGCCTCGCGTGAATGTGAATCTGGTGGATGACGACATCCATCAATTTAGCGCAGCGCATGTATCAGTCGCGATTGCTACCGAGGACGGGCTCTACCCGGCCACGGTCTATAACGCAGATAGCAAATCTCCGGCAGACATTGCCGCGGCCACGGCCGAGCTGGCAGACAAAGCCCAAACCGGGAAGCTCACCAAAGAAGATATCTCTGGCGGCTCTTTCACCGTCTCGAACCTGGGGATGTATGGCATCACGCAATTCACCGCCATTGTGAACCCACCTATGGGTGCCATCTTGGCGCTGGGTAAGGCAACCCAACAGGTTGTTGTTGAGAACGGTGAACAACGTATTGCAACCGTGCTGAATGCCACCTTGTCCTGCGATCACCGCGTGATTGACGGTGCGGTGGGTGCGCAATACCTCGCGGTTCTGGGTGACGTCATCGCTGCGCTGTGAGTGGCGCCCCCGAACCAAATTATCGCGATGATGACTGGCAGGGCGCGCTGCTGAAAACCGATTGTGGCTCAGTCGGTCACCATAGCGATCTTCGGAACAAAGATTTGCAGCAGTAGCGCCGAAATGAGGTGCAAGCTGGCAATCATCAGGAACACGCTCTCGTATCCCGCGCCCTGAATCATGAAGCCTGCCAGCAACCCAAGCAGGCTCCCGCCTAAGCTTCCCACCGCACCGAAAACCCCCCAAACCGTTGCCACTCGATCCGCTGGGAACAGATCGGTGGGTAAGGTAAAGAAAACAGCACCCTTAATCTGAATGGCAAACAAGCCAAAACAAATGAGGGCAAGTGCCAAGGCGCTGGAGTCGGTGTAATAAGCGGGCACGACAGCGACAGCCACCAGTACGGCACCCAACCAGATCACGGTTTTGCGCGCACGATTGATCGACCGCCCTCTCGTCACCAAGGACGAACTCAAGGAGCCACCAACGAGCGCGCCGAGGTCAGCGGCAACCCAGGGCAACCACGCAAATAAAGCGATCGCGCGAAGATCGAAGCCCCTGACATCAATGAGATATTGCGGCAACCAGAATAAGAAGAAGTAAAAGGGGAAGTCACTGACAACACGGGCGATGAGGATGCCCCAGAACTCTCGATGCGACAGTAACGCACGCCAACCCGCCCGGCTCTGCTGACCTGATCGGTTCTCGAGGATTAACGCTTGCTCGGCGGGCTCAATGCTCGGGTGTGCCTCGGGCGGGTGATACCAGCGTTGCCAGAGCACAACCCAAACAAGCCCCATCGAGCCTGGAATAATAAATGCCCACTGCCAGCCCAGCGACTGCATGGTCCAGACTGTGAGGGGCGGCGTGATGATCGCGCCGAGACCCGCCCCCAACATGAAAATAGCCACCGCGGTCGAGCGCTCATTGGCTGGAAACCACTGCGCAACCGCTTTGCTAGCAGCCGGGAAATTGGCGGCCTCGGCGAGGCCCAAAATGATTCGCAGCGTGAAAAAACTCCACAGACCGCGACCCAAAGCGTGCAAGATCGTCGCCACACTCCAGAATATCGCTGCGTAACTAAAAGCACGTTTGGTACCCAGACGGTCGATCAGTGGGCCCGAGATCAATTGGCCAATGCCGTACGCCAACAGGAAGCCACTTGTGATCAGGCCATAATCAGCATCGTTGATATCGAATTCGCCCCGCACCACAGGCGCCACTACGCCAAATACTGACCGGTCGATGTAGTTGATGGTGGTGATGACCGCCAACAGTATGGTGATGCGCCAGCGTATGGCCACGGTTGCCCCTCGTTATTGTTATTGGGTCGCCGTCACGCTCGGGTCCGTTTGCTTACCAAAGTGACCACAGCACGGCGACTGACAGCCCAATAAGTATTGCGCCAAACCCGCGGTCCAACAAGTCACCGTGTCGCATGAGACGGTCTGACCACAAGGGTCTTGATAGCAGCACCGCAACCACGATGTACCACAGAGCGTCGACCGCTGCCGCAGTGACAGCGATGATAGCTTGGGTCGTCAGCGTGGCATCGGCTTGGATGAACTGGCTGAAAAGCGCCGCAAAAAAAACGGCCACTTTCGGATTGGACAAGGCGATAAAAAAGCCCTCCCAGACCGCTTTTCTGCCTCCATCGATCACCTGGGAAACGCTAGACGGCGGACCGCGTCGGCGAGAGAAAAAGGCTCGACTGCCGAGATAGAGAAGAAACATGGCCCCCAGCGCGCGCAAACCGTCAAACCACGTTGGTTGAGCCAGCAACATCGCGCCCAACCCGCTCATCATCAGCGCCGCCCAGAGAAAAATGCCGAAACCGTGAGATACCGCACAGATGACACCCGCGTGGGTGCCCCCCGCTAACGCATGGCGCGTCACAACAGCCAGACTGGGTCCGGGGGACATCGCACCGAGCAGACATAACAGCGCGAGAGGCAACCATTGTCCTAAGGTCATTCGACGCTCAAATGATTGAGGACTGAAGATTTTGCCCGATCTCGCCGGCAATAGCGCCAAAAATCGGCTATCCGCCGGTTCAAGGCGAGTTGCCCAAGCCCTCTAACTCCTATATCTTCAGGGAAGAAGAACCGTGTGATATCACTGCGGGAGCGCGTTGCTGAGCGCGCTTCTGACCTAAACGCCGTAACCCGGCACTGGAGGACGACACCGTGGCATCAAATCCCAAAGCACGTCATACCACGTTTAGCAAAAAGACCATTGTGGCCGGTGTGGCCGCTGCGATCGGCGCAGGCGGATCAGGACTGGTCTGGAGCGCAGAGCTTGAAGAAGTTGTTGTGACGGCTCGCCAACGCGCAGAGTCCTCGCAAGACATTCCGATGATGGTTCAATCTCTCTCAGGAGAGGACATCCAGAAGCAAGGCATTACCACACTCGAGGACTTCTCTCGCTTTGTCGCCGGCCTGAATATTCAGACCACCACCCCGGGCCAAAACACCATTGTATTCCGCGGTGTCAGTGACGGCGGCGGCTTCCTGGTAGACCCAACAGCGGCGGTCTACCTCGACGAGCAACCAATGTCGCAGACTTCTTGGGCACCGGACATCTATCCAGTCGACATCGCACGCGTGGAATCGCTGGCGGGACCGCAGTCTACGCTCTTTGGTGCATCGTCCCAGAGTGGCGCCATCCGCGTGATCACTAATAAACCTGATCCTGAGGCGTTTAGCGCCAATATCGGCGTCGGGTTGAACTCCACCTCGAGTGGCGGTAACGGCTATGACATCGACGGTACGGTCAACATTCCGCTAAGTGACAGCGTTGCCATCCGCCTTTCCGGTTTCAGTGCGCGCGACGCGGGCTACATCGATAACGTCTTGGGCACCACTGTGTATGACGACTACTTCGGCACGGGACTGGGTGGTCAAAAGAACAACAGTGACCTGCTGGCCGAAGACATTAATGATGTCGACTGGAAAGGTGCCCGGGCGTCAATCCGCTGGCTCGTGAATGACAACTGGACAGTCACCGCTACAGCCAACATACAAGATGTGGAAGCCGAAGGCTTCAACGACTATGACCCCGGCACGGGTGATCTCGAAGCCATCAAGTTTGCTGACGAGTACCGCACAGACGAATGGGTTCAAACTAGTTTGGTGATCGAAGGGGACCTCGGCTTCGCTCAACTGGTATCAGCAACGTCATATTATGACCGGGACTTTTTCTATCAGCACGACACGCAATCCTATGCGGCCTACTTTCACTACCTCTTCAGCCAGTGCTACTACACTAATGAGGTGACTGGCGCATGTGAAGGCGGCTTCCCGACCTACGACTTCGGCCTGGACCCCACCGGCTACCTCACAAATGACCAAAACAATGAGAGCTTTACCCAAGAAGTCCGTTTGAGTGGAAACACTGATCGTATTAACTGGACCTTGGGCGGATTCTGGCAAGAATCGGAAGAGTTCTGGGATTTCAAAACCTATATCGACGGGTATCGTAACTCGCCCGCCTTTGAGGCGTGGAGCTACTACTACCCCGGCATCGCACCGTCTGACATCTGGTGGAACTCCTATCAAGGCACTGAGCGCACTGATAAGGCAATCTTTGGTGAGATGGATATAGAGCTCATCGAAAATCGCCTCACCGCGCTGATCGGGGGACGTTGGTATGAGGTAGAGCGCGAATTAGATTACACGGTTGAGCGCCCAGACAGCCGAGTAGATCAGCAGCTGCCCGACCGGGAAGCGAAGGACGACGGCTTCATTCCAAAGTACGGCTTGGAGCTGCAGATAACAGAAGACGTGATGTTCTACGGCATCTATTCCGAAGGCTATCGTGTGGGTGGTACCAACCGAGGCCGAGGTCTGGATAAGGGTGGACCCACGCTACCGGTGGCTTACGAGTCAGACATCATTGAGAACACGGAATTTGGTCTAAAAACGAGCTTCGCGGACGGGCGCGTTATCTTCAACGCCGTCTACTACGACATGCAGTGGCAAGACATGCAGATCGAGGTGACTGACCCAAGCTTTAACTTAGGCATTCCGTTCCAGATCGTGGTCGGTAACGTGGGCGACGCTACCGTCAAAGGCTTCGATATGGAGCTTAAGGCAGTTCTGGGTGAAAATCTCGAAGTCGGCTTTAACCTGACCGAGATCGCTGATGCCTACGTTGAGGCGCCAGCCTTCTACGACGAGCCTCGGGCAGAGGGAGGCAAGATTGCGTCGGGCCTCGACCCACAGTCAGACCTTCCGCTGTTTGCCGACAAGAGCTACTCACTGTATCTCGATTACTCCGGAATTAGCATGGCCGGAGGGGATGGCACTTTGCGTTTACAACACAGCTACGTCGGAGAATCTCTGAATCAGTTGACGGACGGCGCGGCTTCAGCGCGACTCACACAGGGCGATTACAAGGTTACCGACGCCATCTTCGTTTGGGAACGAGACGATTGGCAGGCGCGCCTTTATGTCAACAACCTGTTTGACGAACGTGGTATCACCTATAACGATAGCCAGGACTTCGATCAGGTTTGGGGTCGCGGCAGTGCTAACGTCATCCGGCCGCGTAACTGGGGCTTCTCAGTTAGAAAGTCCTGGTAACAGGCAAACACAACCTCTAGAAAACGGCCGCATCGCGGCCGTTTTTTTATGTCCAGCGCGCAGGCCAGCACTCCAGGCCATGGATTGCATTGCGGATATCCATAGTGAGATTCACGGCCGTCAGACGAGCGCCGGCCTGAAGATCAATAATGGAGATTGTCGAGGGAGAAGAGCCTGCTGCAATCAACTGCTCATTGATAATGCACAGCCCCCGGCCAAAGCCTTGGCGCGCGATACGCGAGTCATCCACCCCACGATACTCAAGCTCTCCCTCGGGGAAAGTCGGTACCGAGACCGCAACGGATGGACCCGAGCGCGAAACATAACGTACGACGTCAGAAGCCGTGTCGTTCAAAAGCACACCCCCACCATGCGGCATGGCATTGTGACAGCCTCTCGGCAAACTACATACCTCGCTGACCGACATATCCCCCGACAGGGCCAATAACGCCTGAGTGTTGAGGCCGCTGAATGTGACGCCGTCAGCATTCACACGCACCATATTCAGGTGATACGAGTTAGTGAAGTCAGGACCTCCGCGGCCTCTGGGATCAAATCGCTGCGCCACCCACTGGGGCCCATTTTTCGACAGATACAGGCCCCAGATGAACTCCTTCGTATTCAGGTCAAACGCGACTATCGAATCGAAGCCGGTGGAGGTCAGAAATAATAGATTGTCGCGTCGGCAAATTTCATGGCAGTGCCGCAAATACTCATTTCGGTAGGAACCGATTAATTCAAACGTGGGCGAGTAACAAAATAACTCGTCGCTGGCCGCAATCCATAGCTCATTCTCTGTGAACTCGATACCGCGCAAGCCTCGGTCCCAACCACGCCCGGTAAAGTCGATGTCACCGGTGTTCCAATCAATCTTTTGCTCCACGCGTTGCTCGGCGAAATCAATCAGATAGACACCGCCGTGGCTTTGGCCTTTTTGGGAGCCACGCACAACCGAGGTGGCAATGAGCTTCGGTAAGCTCATGTTCACGCGGCCTGATCGGGTAAAACGGGCGCCAAAATGTCTCGCAAACCATCCAAGTGCGAGCCGAAGCGCTTCCAGGTTTGCACTGAACCCTTATAGATCGGTTGCCTGACCTGCTCGGAGCTGGCGGTGCGGACAGCGCGCTTCGTTTCATGGAAGTTAACGCACTGATCTTCAAAGGGGAGATCACAAAACTCGAGAATACGCTGCACCTGAACTTCAAGGTCGTCGACAACCTCTTCATACTGCACCCGCAACACTTCGCCCGGCAGGACCTCGTCCCAGTGCGCCATCAACTGCTCGTACTCGAGGTAGAACTCTCCCAGCTCAAACAAGTCGTAAGTGAACGTCTGGCCCTTCGCAAAGTGCTGCTTGAAGCAGCCAAAGCAGCTGTCCATGGGATGTCGGCGGGCATCGATGATCTTGGCATTGGGAAGAATCGTCTTAATGAAGCCCACGTATGCAAAATTATTCGGCATCTTGTCGGTAAAAAACGGCGCACCGCCACGGTGCCCTCGCGTCTGCCGCAAGTAGCGCTCCCCCAGCGCTTTAAGCGACTCAGCGGAATGATCGACCAAACACTGGGGAAACACCTGCCCTGCTCTCGGCTGGGTCAAACTTTGCGCAATCATCGAAATATCGGGTAGTTCACTGGTGCCATCAACTTGCGAATGGCTCGCTAAAATCTGCTCGAGCAACGTTGATCCTGATCGTGGCAACCCGACGATGAAAATCGGATCGGGGTCAGCACAGCCCCAATCAGCGCCTCGCTCAGCAAAAAACTCGCTACTAAACGTTTCACGCATTCGTCCGTGGGCCACGCTGGTCTGAACTGGATCGTACGCAATAGTATCCCGGTGCAATTGATTCGCCAGCGCATAGTGCTCGAAGGCCTGATCGTAATCCTTGCGGTCTTCGAAGGCCTTCCCCAGTGAAAAGGCGAAATGCACGCGGCAATCAGCTGGCAAGGACTCGTTCGCTAACTTACCTGCCATTGTTTCAACATCACTGTCAGCGAATTTGAATGTCTTGAGGTTTGCGAGGCTGTAGTACGTTTCACCAAAGTCGGGCCGCAATTCAATGGCACGCCGATAAGCCGCAATGCCGCCCTCCTGATCCCCCACCGTCTTCAACACGTGCCCCAAGCCAATATGGGCACCTGGCAAGGCTGGATCGAGTTCGACAGCTCGCTGATAGGCGATGACGGCTTGCTCAGGACGCGCCGCCATCGCCAACGCAGCACCATGGTAGTAGTGTGACAGTGGGTTATCCGGGTCGATTTGCAATGCGCGCTCAAGGACCGTCACTGCATCATCATACTGATGCAGTTCCTTCAGAACGGTACTCAAGTCGTGCCAAACCGCAATGAATCGCGGGGCTGTCTCGGTAATCTTTTCGAGAATGGCTTTCGCATCCTCGTAGCAGTTCGCCATCATCGCCAGTCGCGCCAGCAGCAGTGCCGCATTCACATCACGCGGGTTCTGACGAACCAGCTCCTTAGCGATGGTTTCAGATTCTCTGAACTTCCCTTGAGTGAAGAGCCGGTAGCCTCGTCAAGTCGGGCCTGTTCAGGTGACAGCGCCGCGGCTTCCTTTCGATACCGCTCAGCCTCGTCGGCTTTACCTACACTTGCGTAAGCAGCGCTCAATTTACTGAATAAAGGCGCGTGGGGCGGCCGTAACTCCCGCGCGCGCTCCAAGCAGGGTAAGGCCTCTTCAGCGCGATCCAGATTGAGATATAGCGTCCCCAGATCTTCCTGTGCTTGGGCGTGCCCCGGCGTGGTCCGGACGGCGCGTTGCAGCAGTTCTACCGCCTCCTCGTGAGCGCCTCGACTTGCGAGAATCGACCCCAATAGCGAAACGAAGTTGATGTCGCCGGGGTCTCGCGCCAATGCGTCGCGACAAAGAGATTCTGCCTCCTGACGTTCACCACCTTTCATCAGGGTTACAACGCGCTCAAAAACCTTGCGGGGGTGTTGTTGCTCCATGAGATGTGTATCCCTCAAATATCGAGGCAAAGGCCAGATTTCAGCAATTGAAGTGTGCCAGATTTCAACGTTCGGCGACACAGTCAAGCGTTGCGTCGGACGCGGACGGGTGAGACAGTAAGTCGCCCCGCGATTTTCTGCAGGCACGTCTTTTTTGGAGCAACCCTTGAACGCATCCGCCGTATCAGAACCCTCCCAAGCCAATCCGTTTGATGCGAGGGGACCGTTTCTTTTAAGTTTGTTCATGACGCTGGTAGGTTACAGCGTGCTGGTTGCTCTACCCGCCATTAACAGCGCGTGGGTAGATCAATTGGGATTCACCGACGTTCAGGTGAATCTCGTGGCCTCGGCCGATCTCTTAGGTCTATTCATTGGTGCGGTCTTAACGAGCGCCCTGATCCGTCGCTGGAACAGACAAGGGCTCACCTATTTGGGAATTGCTCTGGCGATTGGCGCCAACGCCCTGTGCACGCAGTATGTCGACTATCACACCACGTTGCTCTTGCGGCTCATGGCGGGCTTGGGCGCCGGCTTTTATACCGCGGTGGCCGTAGCAGGCTTGGGCGCCCACTCGAAGCCGCGAGAAGCCTTCAACTGGATGTTATTGGCCTTTGCCATCTCACAATTCCTTGAGCTGCAACTCATCCCGCACCTCAGCATGAATGGCATCTACCTGTTCTTCATTTCCACGTATGTGATCACCCTGCCCTTTGTCAGACTCATCCCAACTGCGGGTGTGCCCACGCCAGCCCCTGAATCCGCCGCTCCCAGCGCGCAACGGCCGACGCTGCTGGCCTGGGTGGGTATAGGCGCGATTGTTATCGCCTACATCAATATCGGCGCGTATTGGTCCAATATTGAGCTGGCCGCCGAAGCGGCCGGACTCGATGGCGATTGGGCGGCACAGGTGATCGCCTGGTGCGTATTACTGTCCTTCGGCGGCTGCTTCACCGCCATGTGGATATTGAAAAAGTTCGACTACGACCGACCGCTCCTGCTGACATTCTTCCTGATGGTCCTCGCCGTCGGCCTGCTGGCCTTCAACTTCACCGCCGCGCTGTTCGTCTTTAGCGTGGCGATGTTCAACTTCCTGTGGATCTTTATCGACGTCTACCAAATGGGCGGTGTATCGGTGGCGGATCGCTCGGGCAGCGCCGCCGCCTTCATTCCTGGCGCTCAGGGTTTGGGTCAAACCGTTGGTCCTTTTGCCGCCTCGATTATGCTGGACTTGGGCTGGGGCTTCGATGGCGTCTTTGTCCTATGCGCCATGGCCTCGGCAGGCGCATTGTTGATCTACACCCTCATCTACTTGAAATATGGTCGTCAAACCCTCTAATCGTGTACCTATGAAAAAACAGTCTGACGCAGATTCGCAGTGGATTGACCTGCTCCTTTCTGTGGGTGGCTTTGTGCTAACGGCTCTGCTGGGAGGTTGCACCGATCCGGAAAAGACAAGTGCAACTGAGCCATCAACCGCCACGGAGAACGCCGACACCATCGTCCACTGCGGGATACTGATTGACGGCCTCACTGACAGACCACTGCCTCATCAATCGATTTCAATTCATTCAGGACGGATTGTGTCGGTCGCGCCGACCTCTGACTTGTCATCACACAGTGGTGACCCTACCGTCCTGGATTTATCTGATATGACTTGCCTGCCAGGGCTCATCAATACCCACGTGCACTTCGACGGCAACCCGGAAGACTCTGTGGACTACAGCATTTATGCGACCCGCACCGCAGAAGAAACCTTACAACTCATCCTCGATAATGCCGAGACCACGCTCCTGACAGGCTTCACCACGGTCCGGCATGTCGGCGCCTGGTTCCCCGATGCGGTATACAAAGCACGTGCGCTCATTGAGGGCGGCGATGCACCCGGGCCACGCATTCAAACGGCGGGCCCCTATTTGACCATTCCGGGTGGCGGGGGTGATCTGACGTTCCCCGAAATTCCGCCGGAAGACATTCCCCCGGAATCTCAGCAAGGTATCGCCAGCACTCCTGAGGAGTTTGCAGCGCGAGCCGAGTCGGCCTTTGAGGCAGGCGCAGATTTTCTCAAAGTCATCGCGTCCGGCGCCGTCTTTTCGGTCGGCACTGACCCGGGTGCACCCGAAATGACCCGGGCCGATATCGAGGCGGTAGTCGCTGTTGCCAAGCAATACGGGAAAAAAGTCACTGCGCACGTTCATAGCGATCAATCCGGACGGGATGCCATTCTGGCAGGCGTTGACTCGCTCGAGCACGCATCACTGTTAGAAGACAGCACCATTGCCCTGGCCGCGGAGCGCGGGGTGGCGTTCTCAATGGACGTCTACAACGGCACCTACACCGATACGATTGGCAGAGAGCAGGGTTACCCTGACGTGTTCCTGCAGCGCAACACGGACACCACCGAGGCGCAGCGCATCGTGTTTGAAAAAGCCTATCAGGCGGGCGTCACGCTACTGTACGGGACCGATGCCGCAGTCCTTCCTCACGACATGGGTGGTTGGCAGTTTGCCACCATGATTGAGCACGGCATGGCGCCCATGGACGCGATTCTATCAGCGACTTCGGTCGCCGCTGACCATATGGACCTTGCCCATGACGTAGGCGCCATTGCGCCGGGCAGAGTGGCCGATATCATTGCCGTGCAAGACGATCCCCTTATCCGCCCCGAAACCCTGCGCGACGTCCCCGTGGTGCTGAAGGCGGGAGTCATCGTTAAAAACGCCGACTAATCCGCCGGCTTGAACCCACGCGCCCTCTTCGCCATCATCTAGCTCTTACCGGAACCTAACGGATCGGCCTCTTGGATATTGGTATTCCCATAAAAGACCTTGGCGCGTATGACATCGCGCCGCTTAAAGACAAGATTCTGGGCTTACCGGAGGACGCCTGGTGGGGAAATCAGTTTCGGCAACACGAGTACGAAGTGCATCAGCATACGCAATCCATTGTGATGGTGTTCACTGACGGCGAAGGTTGGCCGAATATCGAGGTATCCAAGGACTTGGGCTGGGATCTCTTGGCAGACGAAGCCGTGCCGCTGATGCACAAAATTCTGGCCGATCACTATCCACCCGGCGGGACAATCATTCGCGCGATGGCCGCGCGCTTGGAAGCGGGCGGCATCATCAAGCCCCACACCGACAAGCACCCCTCATTCCATTCTGGTCACCGGATTCACATCCCGATTTATACCAACCCCAGAGTGCGCTTCATGATCGATGGGCGACCCCAAAGCATGCCGATTGGTCACGTTTACGAGATCAATAACCAGAAACAGCACAGCGTCATGAACAAAGGCGACGAGGGACGGATTAATTTTATTTTTGACTACATCCCGCCAACGCGCATTCAGCGGTGACCTGCACTCGCCTTTAAACCAAGGCGCCGCGCCCCCAAGCCTATAAAAACCCCGCTTGGTCTTTAATCGACAGTGCCTCACCGATAAAACGATTGGCGCTATCGTTGCCGGCTAACACGACAATCTGCCGTTACAACCAGTCATCGGTCGCGGAAGACTGAAAAGGCTCCGTAGCGATTGCGACGAGCAATCCGTGTGCTATCGAATATGGTCGGGGAATGCGCGGCGCAAAAAGTCTCTGGCAACCGATCTGGCACGACGCTTACTTAATTCCCGTGGCGTCACCAATAGCCCCAAATGCAGGCCGTCAATCAATGCTGAGTAACCTGTTGCCAGCTCACGGGCATCAACACCCTGATAGCCCCCGTCGCTGATGATGCTGGCAAACAAGGTTTCGAGTTTCTGCGCCGCCAACTTATCCACTGTGGACACAATTTTTTGGTAAACCGGTCGTGCACCCGCCTCGCCGTAATAGGCAAACCAAACCGACATTTTCTGCCGCTGCGTCACACCTCGTCCCAACTGAAAATCGAGCAAGGCATCGAGTCGTGCGCCCAGATCGGGGATCTCCGCGCCCTCCATAATGTCGATCTGACCGTTGTGATATTCCTCGGCCACGTAGCGGAGCGTCTCTTTCAACAAGTTATCTTTGCTCTCGAAATGCAGATTGGCGATACCGACACTGAGACCGGCGTCGCGCGTCACCATCTGCATGGTGACCGCAGACAAGCCATGCTGTGCGATACACCGAATGGTCGCGTCGACCAGCTGCTGCCGGCGCTCTGCCTTGGGCAGAATCTGTCGGCGCTTTGTCTGGGCATCGGCGAGCACTTCTGGCGTCGCACTGGATGCTTCTGTCATGGGGTGTCTCGTAAAACTGGTCCATTGAGTCTAGGGACTTCAGACCAAAGTCTCAATGAAGAATGAATATTCATTCATTCTGGGTGGACGCTTTCATGCCGCCGTGGCACTATTTCGGCTCGATGTAGCTCACCGGAGAGTGCAGTGAACCAATACGATGCGATCGTCATTGGCGCAGGCCACAATGGCCTCACCAATGGGGCTTATCTCGCCAAAGCAGGGCTGAAAGTCGCCGTGCTGGAGCGCAACCCCTACATTGGGGGCGCCACCGTCAGCCGTGAGCTGCACAAGGGTTGGTGGTATTCCAACTGCTCCTATGTATCCAGTCTGCTTCGCCCGGAAATCACACGGGACTTAGAGCTACCCCGCCACGGTTTGCAGGTCGTGTCGTTCGGTGGCGGCGCAACGTTCATGCGCAACGGCGACTATTTTGGCAACTATAGTGACCATGATCGCCACTACCGTGAGCTGGCGCGTCACTCAAAGCGTGACGCCAACGCCTATGATCGATATGCCGCTGATACCAGCCTGCAGACCAAGCTGATTCGGCCCTATCTCTTGAGAACACCGCCCGATCCCACCTCAATGAAACCACGGGATCTGCGCGACCTGCTCGAATTTTCCCGCTCCTTCATGGATCTCGGCGAAGAAAAGCTGCTCGATACCATTAAGTTCTGGACCGCGAGCGTCGGTGACTACCTGAACGAATACTTTGAAACCGATGTCATCAAGGCCCACATGGCGGGCAGCGGCATTATCGGTACCGCACTGGGTGTTTACTCGCCCGGCACCGCCTACGTGTTACTGCACCATTATATGGGGGACGTCGATGGCAATGTGGGCGCCTGGGGCTTCGCACGGGGCGGCATGGGCGCCATCGCCGACGCACTCTCCAAGGCATTCCAATCTTATGGTGGCGAGATTATCTGCGACGCCAACGTCGACGAGATCATCGTTAAAAATGGGCGTGCGGCAGGTGTCGCACTTAAAGACGGCACAGAGTATCGCGCGCCGATTGTGGTCTCTAACCTCGATCCGAAACGCACCTTCCTGGATATCACCAATCCATCTGATCTACCCAAGGACGTGCTGAAAAAAGCGCGTAATTTCAAAATTCGCGGCTCCTCAGGAAAACTCAACATCGCGCTCGATGGTCTCCCCGTGTTCAACGGACTCGACCCGCGCAATCGCCTGATGGCGGGAGACCTGCACTTTAGTGATTCACTGGAGCGGCAGGAACGTGCTTACGACGACTGGAAAGCCGGTACGTGGTCTAAAGATCCCTACCTCGACATGATGATCCCGTCGCTGACGGATCCCACCATGGCGCCACCCGGCAAACACATGATGTCAGTCTTTGTGCAGTACGCGCCGCCAAAAGTGGAAGGGCGTGAGTGGACAGATGAGGACAAGGACGGCTTCGAGAAATCCGTAATCGACCAGATTTCCAATTACAGTCCCAACTTCCGGGACCTCATTTTGCACTGCGAGACGCGCACGCCCCGCGAAATCGAGGCCGAGGTCGGTTTGACTGAAGGCAACATCTTCATGGGTGAGCTGACCTTCGATCAGTTGCTCTTCAACCGGCCATTCCCGGGTTATGCACAGTACCGCTCGCCGATCAAAGGTATGTACATGTGTAGCTCGGGTACGCACCCGGGAGGCGGCGTGATGGCAGCGCCGGGCGCCAATGCCGCGCGGGAAATTCTGGCGGATCTGAAGAAACCCAACACGGTACCGGGAGGCTATGCCGATGACTGATTATGACGCGGTAATCATTGGTGCTGGCCACAACGGGTTGGTGTGTGCCGGTTATCTTGCCAAAGCTGGCAAAAGCGTTTTGGTCGTGGATGGCCGATCCGAGCCCGGCGGCTGTGCGAGTACTCGCGAATTCTCTGCAGGGTTTCGTGTCTCCGACTGTGCACAATGGTTCTCCCAATTCGATCAGAGCATCGTTAAGGAACTGGACCTGAAGGGCAACGGCCTGCGGCTTGGGCAACCCAAATGCACTATTTCGTTGCAACCCGACAGTGACCACCTGATCGTCGATGGCGACACCATCAGTGGTGCCGGCGTGGACTCAGCGGATCAAGCGGCCTACCGCGACTTCAAGAAAATGGTGGCGAGCTTCGCCAAGCTCATGACAACGCTCTATCGCAGTCGACCGCCCAAGCTCGTTGAGCAGAACTGGACAGACCGCCTGACGCTCATGAAGCTGGGCCTCGGGCTCAAGCTGTTGGGCCGCGAGCGGCTGCGCGATCTGATGCGCATAGTCATGATCAACATATATGACGTCATGAACGAACACTTCTCGCACTCGGCGCTGAAAAGCACCATCGCCCTGGACGCAGTCACCGGAACCAACATGGGTCCACGTTCCCCCAACACCGTCTACAGCTATCTCCACCGAGCGACCGGCGAACACCTCGGACAATCGGGCACCACCCAAGTCATGGGCGGCATGGGCGCACTGGGACAATCGCTGGCGGGCGCGGCCGAAAAATGTGGCGCAACGCTCAAGCTGGGCAGTCGCGTCTCTGGGATTACCAAGACAGATGACCGTGTGACGGGCATCACGCTCGACTCCGGAGAAGCCGTATCAGCGAAAATTGTGATCTCCAGCGCGGATCCCACCACTACCTTCCGCGACTTACTCGGATACGACCAGATGGAGACCGGGATGGCCAAGCGTGTCGAGCATTACCGCTCTCGCAGTGGCACCGCGAAGCTTCATCTCGCCCTCAGCGCCCTACCCGCTTTCAAGGGGCTCGAGGAGGCGCAACTCTCGCACCGGCTGGTGATCACGCCGTCGATGGATGGCATGGAGCAGGCCCTGAATCCAATGAAGTATCGCGAGCTCAGCACGCTGCATACCTTTGATATCAGCATCCCTACGATTGAAGACCCGGCGCTGGCGCCCGCCGGACAACATGTTCTGTCCGCCATCGTGCACTACGTACCCTATGCGCCTGACATAGGTTGGGAGACGGGTAAGCCGCAGTTACTCAACCAATTGATCAGCGAACTTGAGACCTATGCCCCGGGCATTGGCGAGTTGGTTGTGGCCAGTGAGCTGGTCGTGCCATCTGATCTAGAAGCCTCACACGGCATGACGGGGGGCAACTGGAATCACGGCGAGCTATCAATTGACCAGGCACTGATGATGCGACCCTTCCCCGGCTCTACACAGTACGCGACAGGAGTTGAGGGACTCTATCTCTGCGGCGCAGGGGCTCACCCCGGGGGTGGACTACAAGGCCTTCCGGGTCGCAACGCCGCCAAGGAAATTCTCAAGCGAGGAGCACTGTGATGAGCGACGTTAGCCGAGACACCATGCTTCTCACCACGCCCTTCCACTCCCGCGTCGAGGCGATGTGCGACCTCAACGACTGGGGAAACTGGATGGGCTACACCACACCCAACGCCTACTTTGATGTGGAACTGGAGTATTTCGCGATTCGCAGCACCACCGGCGTGTTCGACCTGTCACCGATGAATAAATATCGCGTCACCGGACCTGATGCGCAGCGTTATCTCGATCGACTGATCACTCGGGATGTCAGCAAAATTGGTGTGAACCGGGTCGGCTATGCGATTTGGTGCGACGACAACGGTCAGGTAATGGATGACGGCACGATTTTTCGCCTCGGCGAGCAGGATTACCGCATCTGCTCCTACCAGCGCGCTGATGATTGGCTCGCCTGGAACACGTTGGGCTTTGACGTGACCATCGAAAATGAATCTGACATAGTGGCGGGCCTTGCAGTGCAGGGTCCTACATCGTGTACCGTGCTGACTCTGCTGGGTTGCACTGACTTGAATCAACTCAAACCCTTCGGCATCGCGCATTACACCTTTGAAGGCCGTCCAATGATGGTCAGCAGAACCGGCTTTACCGGCGACCTCGGCTATGAGGTCTGGGTACCGCCGGAATCTGCGGAAGCACTATGGGATCAACTGTTCGAACTCGGACGGGACTATCTGATCAAGCCGATCGGCTCCCACGCGCTGGAACTCGCCCGCATCGAGGCCGGATTTTTGCAGGCCAACGTGGACTTCATGCCTGCTGAGGAAGTGGTCCGCGTTGGACGAACAAGAAGCCCCTTCGAGCTGGGCCTTGGCTGGCTGGTCGACTTCAAGAAACCCCTTTTCAATGGACGCTCGGCGCTGCTGAAAGAGCAGGAAAAGGGTTCTCGGTATCGGTTTGCCATGCTGGATGTAGAAGGCAACAAGCCTGCTGAGCACTCTTTCATTCTCAAGGGTGACAAACAGGTTGGTACCGTCACCTCCGCGGCCTGGTGCCCGACTGCCAAAGCGAATATTGCCTATGCACAGATCGAGATGCCCCACGGCGCCGTAGGAGATGAGTTAGTAGCGGAGATCTACTACCAGCGCGAGCTGCACTGGACCCGTTTATTGGCCCCGTGCAAGGTGATCGATGCGCCAATTTTCAAATCGCCTAAGCGCTGGCAGACCCCCGCACCGCCACACTGATCAGCTGTTTTTACGAGATACACCATGCACACCATTGCCACCTCGGTAGACGATTCCTTCCAACGCATGCGTGACAAGTTGGAGGCGGAAAAGGTCCGCCCTCACCACGCCATGGATCCGTATTTCTATCGCTCTCACCTCGTGCATGAGCAGGAACTCGAGCATCTCATTTTCAAAAGCTGGATTTACGCCCTGCACGCCAGCGAAATTCCTGCTGCGGGAGACTACCAGCTCGTCGAAATCGGCGAGGACTCGATCATTGTGGCGCGAACCGAGGCGGGCGATATCAAGGCCATGCACAATATTTGCCGGCACCGCGGCGCCCGCGTCTGTGAAGAAACGAGCGGTAATCGCAGAACCTACGTTTGTCCCTACCACGGCTGGGTTTACAACATCGACGGCTCACTCAAAGCCGCGCGCGAAACGCATGTCATGCCTGACTTTGATGCAGCGGCGCATGGCTTGAAGCCCGTCCAGTGCGTGACGTATATGGGATTGGTTTTTATCAACTGTGATCCCGAGGCAGGCGACCTCATTGCTTCACTGGAGAATATTCGAGAGCCCCTGGGTGCCTATGACCTAGCGAATGCCAAGGTTGCACATCGAGAGACTTTTCGGGTCGAGGCTAACTGGAAGCTCGCTCTGGAGAACTACCTGGAGTGCTACCACTGTGCGACCTCACACCGCGCCTACGCGAAGATGCACACACTGAAAGACCTCGAGGAAAAATCTGCACCAGTCGTTGCAAAGATGCTGGAGAATGCCGACGCCATCACCGGCATCCCAGGCATTTCGAAGGAACACACCGAAATCTACCTGGATGCCCCCAGCTTTGGCACCTGCGCCCACACCATGCGGTATGGCCTTTTCGAGGGGTTTGTCACTGGAAGCCAGGACGGGCAGCCCGTTGCGCCCCTTATGGGGAACATTAAAGAGTACGACGGCGGTGCCGGTGATTTTCAGATGGGCCCCCTCACCTTCATGCTGAATTACCCAGACCACTGTGTGCTCTACCGGTTCATTCCTCGCTCACTCACCGAAACCGATATGGAACTGGTCTGGTTTGTGCGCGGTGACGCGCAGGAAGGGGTCGATTACGACGTCGACAAGGTGACGTGGCTGTGGCGGCATACGACACTGGAAGACGAGTACATCATCACGCGCAACGCGGCGGGCGTGAATTCGCGGTTCTTTGAGCCGGGGCCCTACCACCCTGAGTTTGAATTCACGCTTCAGCAGTTTGTGCATTGGTACCTTCATTCGCTCGAGGCCAGTCTCCCCTAAAGTCTTGATGGCTTCTCCTGTAGTACATTGAGGACTGCAGGGGGCAATTCTTTTTTACGCGGTGGGCGATCTCGCTTTTATGATGCCGTCAGACCATGCGCGTCGGACCCCCACACCGGCACGGAGAGGGGTAGGTGGTGTCGCAATCAGAGCCAAGAAATCCGTTGATGAGAACGACGCGACGCACTCGCGTACCGCTCTTCAGTGCGTTCTTCATGATCTACATCTTTGTGTCAGGCGGTTCGTTTGGCATCGAGGAGATGGTGGCCTCCTCCGGCCCCCGCCTCACCTTGCTACTGCTGCTGACACTCCCCATCAATTGGGCGCTACCCATGGCGCTGATCGCCAGCGAGCTGGGATCGGCCATGCCAGACAGCGGCGGGTTTTATGTGTGGACACGCCGGGGCTTGGGTCAATTTTGGGGCTTTCAGGCGGGTTGGTGGTGGTCCCTCGCATTGCTCGTCGATACGTCTTTGTACATTGTTCTTGAGCGTCACTTACCTGCAAAATCAAATCGGTCTTAGCGATGGGATCTATTACGCGATCTGCTGGTCCGTTATCGGCGTGTGTACCGCTGTCAATGTCATGGGCATCAAGATCGTAGCGATCGGGTCGAGTCTGTTTGCGATCCTCATCATCTCGCCCTTTGTCGTACTTAGCGTCATTGGCCTCGCCAATTGGCAGTTCAACCCGTTCACACCCATGACCCCCCCGGGGACAGACCTGCTCGGCAGCGACGGAGCGCTCGTCATTGGGCTCAGTATCGGTATGTGGTTTTACTCGGGCTATGAGTCGATGTCGACGCTGGCAGGAGAAATCGAAGAACCTCAACGTATTATTCCTAAAGCGCTGATGATGGCCCTGCCCTTCGTGGCGATGATGTACGTGCTTCCGACACTCGGCAGTCTGGCCGCCTTTGGGCACTGGGAGCTGTTCTCGATCGATGGCAAAGAGGGCACGGTCTCCTTCGTTGATATCGGCCGTGCACTCGGCGGCACTGCGCTGGGGCACGCCCTGCTGGCGTCGGCCGTCTTGGGCAATCTCGCGCTGTATCTGGATTACATGGCCTCTGGCGCGCGACCACTTAAGACTCTGGCTCAAGATGGCTTACACCTCGATCTCTGGCGACAACCAGCACCCGGTTTGGTACGCCGACTGCGGCCATTGCCGTCATTGCGATCTGTAACGCCGTGCTGGTGATCGGCCCCTTCCAAAGCCTCGTTATCATTGATGTGCTACTCGTGGTCACATCCTATGCACTCTTTTGTGCAGCGGTGATTGCGGATCACAGAACCGGCGTTAGACCGCCCTGGTGGTCTACCCGTGACTGGTGATCGTCCTTCCAGCCGTCTGCCTGATCGGCTTCATGATCTGGATCCTTGATGGACGTTACATCATTGATTGTATGTGCTGGTACGGCCTGGCTGGTGGCTATTTTATCTCCTATGCCCTGATCTCAGCGGAGATAACAGTGAGCCCTGCGGCACTGACGTTGACACTAAAAACTGGAATAGAGCAGAAATGGAAGATAACTTTCCGGGACCAAAAACCCTTGCGGCGCTGCGGCGCGGTATTCCCTATTTCAAAAATGGCTTGCGATTTAATGAGGCACTGAAGGAGTCAGGATCCCGCGGCTTCCGGTCAGTCAGGCAAATCGTTATCGATCGTGCTGAGGGTGACTATGTCTGGGATCTGGATGGCTACCGCTACATCGACTTCCAAAACGGCTGGGCAACGAACCCTCTGGGTAATTGCCATCCAGAAATCCTTCATGATGAAACCGTATTTCACCATCACCCCCTCCGGATCAAAGTTGTGACATGCTCTGGGGTCTGGATCAGTGTCAATTTGCTGGTCGTTTGGAGATTTGGCGGTCTTACCATGGTAATTCCATCGCCGGAAAACTACTCTGGGCGACGACGCCACCCGTTACTTGTCCGGTCCGCTCCTTACCCTTTCATCCGCTACTGGATCAGTAATCGATTTTTGCCCTCGAACACGAAATTAACGCAACTCCGCGGGATTGCTTACGCAGTCTTGTTCAAAGTGAAATGAAACCCAACAGCGGTTTGTCCGCGGCGTAAGAGAGTCTGTCCGGAATCAGTGGCTTCTCAGACTCACGGGTCTCGGGCGCACGGGAAAGATGTGGGGCATTGAACACAGAGCCCATCTGGTCTACGATCCTTCTGGCCTCTTCACACGCCGGTTCAAATAAGGGCCCATCAAAACCTTGTCTATGAGCGCGATAATAAGCGCCAAGCATCTCGCCGCATGGGAGAAGTATCATCGTGACTCTTGATGGCCGCCACCTCCGACCCCAATCCTTGGTCAGGGCCGTCAGATGCTCCACTGGTTTTCTTCCGAAGACACCATTCGTCTTTATCCTGCCAATATGCCCAGACCATGGAGGTATTCACGCCGCCATGCTTTTCTTGCCGGCGCATCACTCCATTCGCGCCACCTTCAATGAATCGTGGAGCCCAAATAGATCACCGTGCGCCTGACCCCAGATGCCCTTTCCTCCGGCATAACGGCGTTAAGTATGCCGTAACCATCCCACAATAAGTGTTCACGATGGCTTTGCGGGCCTCCTCCGGCGTCTTCACGCCCATCACCGCCTGCACAATCTCTCTGGGACCCACACGCGCGGGACAACCCTCGTTGCACCGTTCTCGAGCGTGAAATCATCGAACGCCCAGAGCGCCGAAATCTGTGCCTCAAAAGGCAGCAAATGACTGGGGTAACAGGCGTCATCAGCATGGAGCACCTGCGCCTGCTCACCGGGCAGTATCTCGATCGCGGTTGTACTGCCCACCTGATAGACCTCGCAGTGCGGCTTGAGAATAGCGTCTGCAATCGCCAATACCAGTGGGGTGCAGAGAAGTGTGGGGAAATGCGAGGAGTACTTGGTCACGCCACCAACCCGCAAGGTGTGATGCCCATTGAAGGAATTCTGGTAAAGATGACCTTCACGATCAAACTCCGGTCGCAAATCCTGCGCACAGCCCCTCAGACACCTTCCTCTGGCAACACAGCGTCAATCACGACGGCCCCATTTGCTGAAGGGATGCCACTATGAATGCTATCTGTCGCCGCAAACGTCTGTAGTGTCATGCCAGTACCTCTGCTCGATACGCCACACCCCCATTGAGTATAACGCGCGCGATGCTTGATGATGCGGCGGGTGAACTGTGTCACCCACTACCGATTGTCGGGGGAGCAACTACTGCCCTGCACAATCTCCGGAGTTTGCTCCGCAGTGGTATGGTTAGAGCGTCCTGTCTCAGATGCCACACACCATGCAAAGCGCACAACCAACCTCCTTCAAACCCGCAGGGTTATCTGATCACACTCAACAGCGGACGGACCTCGCCGCCGCCTTTCGCTGGGCCGCACGGCTCAACTTTCACGAGGGCGTGGCGAACCACTTCTCTGTTGCCGTCAACAAGGACGGCACGCAGTTTCTGATGAACCCCAATCAATCGCATTTCTCGCGCATCAAGGCTTCTGACCTGATTCTGGTGGATGCCAACGATCCAGAAACGATGAACCGCCCTGACGCCCCTGATCCCACCGCCTGGGGCCTGCATGGTGCGTTACACCGGCACTGCCCGCACGCTCGAGTCGCGCTACACGTCCATTCAATCCATGCGACGGTGCTATCGACCCTTCAGGACCCGCGGCTTCCACCGATCGACCAAAACTGTGCGATGTTTTTCAATCGCTGCGCGATTGACACGGAATATGGCGGGCTCGCGTTTGAAGAAGAGGCAGAGCGCTGCTGCCAGCAGTTATCAGACCCCGCCAAGCAAGTACTGATCATGTGTCACCACGGCGTCATGGTGATAGGTCACAGCGTCGCCGACGCATTCAATCGCCTTTTCTACTTTGAGCGCGCCGCCGAGACTTACATCAAGGCACTCTGGACGGGCCAACCACTCAAAGTGCTAGCCGATGAGATTGCGGAGAAAACCGCCAGAGAGCTGGAAGCCTATCCCGGACAGGCCGAGCGGCACTTTGCAGAACTCAGAGCGATTCTGGACGCCGAGGAGCCCGACTACGCCACCTGAATGCCGTCACCCAGCTTTTGTACCGAGCGACACGCCCTCATCAGGATGCCAGCACCGCCTCGAAGGCACTCAGGCAACGATTGATGTTCACCGCGTGACTACTACTGCCCATCAATCCAATACGCCACTGTTTACCCGCGAGCTCGCCTAAGCCCGCGCCGACCTCAAGATTAAAATCGGCCAGTAAACGAGATCGCGTGGCAGCATCGTCCTTACCCTCGGGAATCATCACTGCATTGAGCTGCGGCAGTCGCCACGCCTCAGCAACGGCCAAATTCAGGCCGAGGTCCGCGAGACCGCCTGCCAAAACAAGATGATTCTCGCGATGCCGCGTAAAGCTCTCCTGGAGGCCCTCTTCTTCCAGCATCAGTAGAGACTCGTGTAGCGCATAGATAGCATTGACCGGTGCGGTGTGGTGGTAGGCACGCTTGGCCCCCTCGCCCCAGTAGCCCATGATCAAATTCATATCCAGAAACCAGCTCTGCACTTTATGCGTGCGCGATGTAATCGCGGCGACTGCGTCGGGACTAAACGTGATCGGCGCAATGCCAGGCAAGCTGGATAGGCATTTCTGCGTGCCCGAGTAGACGACATCCGCACCCCAGGCATCGACCTGCAGATCAATACCCGCAAGCGATGTGACGGCATCCACAATCGTCAACATACCCGCCGCCTTAGCGAGCCGACACAGCTGCTCAGCATCGCTGCGCACACCGGTAGAGGTTTCCGCGTGCACAAAGGCGACGAGCTTGGCCTCCGGGTTGGCCTGAATCGCCTCAGACAGTTTTTCCGGGTCAACCGGGTCGCCCCAACGATCCTGCACCATCACCGCCTTGGCGCCACATCGTTCGACGTTCTCTTTCATGCGCCCGCCAAAAACGCCATTCTGACAGACAATGGCGGTGTCACCCGGCTCAAGCAAATTCACAAAGGCCGCCTCCATGCCCGCTGAACCTGGGGCAGAAAGCGGAATAGTCAATTCGTTTCGGGTTTGAAAAGCGAACTGCAATAGCCGCTTAACGTCATCCATCAACCCGACAAATTCAGGATCAAGGTGGCCAATAGTCGGGCGCGCCGAGGCCGCTAAAACCCGAGGAGATACATCCGAAGGACCCGGCCCCATCAATGTGCGGTGGGGAGGATGAAAGGTTGAAGACACCGGCGACTCCATAAAAAAAATACCATTACCGTCGTGATCACGCGTCGCTAAGTCACTCACAGCAGCATCACGTTGGATTAAAAAAAACCACCCGTGGGTGGTTTGCTGTAATGGTGGGCCGTGCTGGGTTCGAACCAGCGACCAATTGGTTAAAAGCCAACTGCTCTACCGACTGAGCTAACGGCCCAAAACAGGGAAGGCGCGTATGCTAACGCTACCGGGTAAAAATACAAGCCCCATCAACCGCCAATAAGTCCCGAACTGCGTCTCAGAAGTTCTCGAGCAAGAATTGCCTCGCCAACTGCGCGGCAGCATGGGACGGATACTCCCGGATGACTTCGTCAAGGTATTCCCGCGATCGTTGTCGATTGCCTTTAATGAACTGAACGCGCCCCAGCTTGTACAGGGCGTCGGGCACTTTGGGGTCTGCAGGATACTGATCAAGGAGCAGTTTGAAGTTTTGCCTCGCCAGCTCGGGATCAGGTGGCTCAACAACTAGGTAAAGCTCTCCAAGCCAGTAATGCGCATTCGGTGCATAACGGCCAAAAGGGAAGTCGGATAAGAAGTCGATAAACACTGTAACGGCATTCTCGAAATCCCTTTCCCTCACCTTTTCGTAAGCGGCGCGATACGCGGCCTCCTCTCCCTCTTGCGCTGCAATCGCTCGTCCGCCAGTTGAGTTCGCTTTTTCACGCACGGGTCCGGCACTGCCCGCAAGTTCCTCAGTTGGGCCAGCGCCTCCATCCGTTTTCGCACTTACCCCACCCTGGCCAAGACGGCGGTCGAGATCAACGTAGCGCTCTAGGCTTTGCGCCTCGAGCGACCTGAGCGATTGTGTAGCTTCCTCCAGCAACCCCGTAAGCCTTCGGACATCTTCCTCCAGTTGCTGCACACGCAATATCAGACTGCCCGAGTCCGTGCCGGTAATCGGTTCGGACGTTGCAGTGTCCGCTGGTGGTTGCGCGATAGTGGTTGAACCGGAGTAAGGTCTAATACCGGTGTAGGAGGTCGCAGGTTCGACGGCGGGCAACGCTGCTGCCTCTGTAGCCTGTTTGGCGGCTCGCCGCTCAGCCTCTACGTCAACGTAGTCCTGAGCCCAAACACTGCCGGGCACGGTCAGCACCAATAACGCTGACTTCAGTAACAAAAAGCCGGCGCTTAACGCCGGCTTGATCGGTACAGCTATCAATGTCAGGTCCTCAGTTACTTGAGCTCAACACGACGATTTTGCTGCCAGTTAGACTCACCGGAACCGTAGGCAACGGGATTTTCCTCACCGTAGCTGATTGTCTCGATGCGGTAGCTCGGAACCCCATTCGCCACCATGTAGTCTCGTACGGCATTCGCGCGTCGCTCGCCCAAAGCGAGGTTGTATTCGCGAGTGCCACGTTCGTCAGTGTGCCCCTCCAGACGAATACTGTCGTTGTTGCCGAGTAGGGCGGCGACATGCGCATCCACCTGAGCGCGCGCGTCGTCTGTTAACGAGGAACTGTCAAATCCAAAGTAGAACACGGTGCCAACGTCAGCGGCTGCCACTTCCAGAGCGCGCTGTGCTTCGGCCTCAGCCTCTTGCGCCGCTTCCTGAGCCGCAGCTGCTTGTGCCGCCTGCTCCGCCGCAGCGGCTGCCTCCGCTGCTGCCGCATCGGCTTCTTTCGTGTTGTTGCTGGAACACGCCGCCAGAAGCAGGCCGGCAAACGCCACTCCCACCCACTTTCCACATAGCGTTACATTTTTCATATCGTTAATCCTTCCCCAGTGTCTGGAACCCTTGCCAGCGTTAATGTAGCGCATAAATAGGTGATTTTCCCGCGTTCTAAAGCAAAATTTTTCACTTCGCCATCATTCGGTCAGACATCTATTGCATCAATCCAGCTCAAGTTTTTGTGCGGATGACGAGGCCTCGGGATGAGCCGCGAGGGGCTGACTGACCACCTCTCCATTCGTCGTAGCGAAAAAATCTCTTGTCTGGGAGCACACAAACGCTGTTGCGCTCTCCAAACAGACCTCTACGGCGTCACATACGGGGACCAGGCAGGCTCCTGTACGCTACCCTCTCTCGCGGGCAGACTGAACCTTACGCCACCGTCAACGGCAACCGCACCCAGAATGCTGTTCTCTCCACGCTTGGTGGCGTAAAGCACGATCGATCCATTCGGCGCAATACTAGGGCTCTCATCCAAACTTGTCTCTGTGAGTACGGTCAGCCGGTCGGTGACCAAATCGAAGACAGCAATGTGATAGCGCCCATCTCTTTGGTGAACCAGAGCCACGTTACGCCCGTCCTGTGCCACTCGCGCTCGCGCGTTATAAGGCCCCTGAAAGGTGATCCGGTCAATTTTTTTCGTGCGAAGATCGTAGCGATAGATTTGCGGGCGCCCGCCGCGGTCTGACGTGAATAACAGCGATTTGCCATCCGGCATCCAGGTCGGCTCAGTATCGATCGCGAAGTGGCGCGTTAAGCGCGTTAACGCACGGCTCTTCAGGTTCAACAGGTAAATATCCGGGTTCCCGTCTTTGGACAGAACCAGCGCCATGCTGTTGCCATCAGGTGACCAGGCTGGGGAGTTATTCAGCCCTTTAAAATTAGTTAGCTGCTCCCGCGCACCGGTTCGGAGATTCTGTCGGTAGATCGCAGGGCGCGAGGTTTCAAAGGACACGTAGGCGACTTCCGAGCCATCCGGAGACCATGAAGGCGACAGGATCGGATCACGCCCCTCAAGCAATACGATAGGCCGACGACCGTCCGCATCAGCGAGCGTCAGACGATAGAAATCCTTGCCATCTGGGTTGCGCGTCACCGATACGTAAAGCAACCGGGTGGCGAATGCGCCAGGGATACCTGTGAGCGTCTCGTAAACCGAATCGGCCACCCGATGCGCGAGCATACGAAGCTCCGTAACAGGTCCGGTGACGGTGCCGGATTCGACTGCTTCCTGACGCGTCGTGTCAAACAGCTGAAAGTCAATGCGTGCCTGGGAGCCCACACTCACACGTCCGATCAAAACGTATTCTGCTGAAATAGCCCGCCAATCGCGGAAAAACAGTTCCGACTCGCGGGTTGGATAACTCAACATGTCGCGCCGACTCACCGGTGCAAACTGACCGCTGCGCGCAAGGTCTGAATCGACAATTTGCGCGACATCTTCAGGCGCCGATCCAACGCCCTGCCAAGCAAAGGGCACCACAGCGATTGGCATAGGGTTCTCTACGCCTTGATTGATTTCAATCTGTAATTCACCCCAGGCTGGTGCGGTGCACAGCAGCAAGAGTGAAAAAATCCATGGTTGTGGAAAGCGCATCAGTACCTCAAATCCTCAGGCTTAAAAATCAATTGAAACCGCCGAAAATTCGCCTCAAACAGGGCGTTGTCGAGCTTCGCAACCTCGGGGAATCGTGCGGAACGTTCAACCGCCGTCATCGCACTCCGATCAAAGGCATCGTTGCCACTTGATTGCAACACACTCACTCCCACCACTTCTCCGGTTGGCACCAATTGTATCGATAATACGGCGACCATTCCGTTGCGTGCGCTGGGTGGCCGCGTCCAGCGATTAATGACGGTCGCGCGGATCGTAGCCGCCACCACGTCACGCATGCTGGGTTCTGCCGTCCCCATTGCCCCCGAGTCCGCGTCAATGAGTGCACCCAACTCATCGCGTGTGAGGGCGGCCAATTGCTCCGCGTTGAGAGACGGTGCGCTCTCCTGCTGCGGCTCTGGCGCCTTGGGGGGTGCGGGTTCTGGATCCGGTATCGGTTTAGGATCAGGTGCGGGGGTCGGCTCTGATTTGGGCTTGGGTTTTGGTTTTTGTTTTGGCTTAGGCTTGGATTTGGGTTCGGGTTTCAAGGCATCCGCCGACACCAACGCCGCCTGAATGGGCTGAATGGCGGGCGCTGCCGCTACGACCTGCTCTGAGTGGGTCGAACGCACGACCAACATCAGCACGACTCCGCCGTGCAACATAAGAGTGAGCAACGCAGGCAGGCCGGCAAAAAGCAGACGATCTGCTGTCATCAGTTGACCGTGGGGCTCTCGGTGACCAAACCCACAGACGGCGCGCCCGCTTCCTGCAGCGCCGTCATCACGATCACCACATCACCGTAGGCAACCCTCTGATCACCCCAAACGAGGACAGGTTTATCCGGCGTGCGACGCAATACGGCAGCAACACGTTGACGCACCGTCGCGAGCTCAAGCACCTGTTTCTCGTTTGCACCGAGGTTGAGAAATAGCTCGCCTTTGCTATTGATGGACACAATTAACGGCTCGGCATCTTGATCCTCGACAGGCGCGGCATCCGCCTTGGGCAGTTCGACCTCTACACCTTGCATGAGCATCGGTGCCGTCACCATGAAAATCACCAGCAGTACTAGCATCACATCGATGTAAGGGACCACGTTGATTTCAGCAAGCATCCGACGGCGGCGCATCATTACGGCCTCTGGAGTTGGCTTGCTTTCAATGCATAAGTGTGGCGCTGCAATACGCCCGAGAACTCATCAAGGAAGGTTTCATATCGATTCAGGAGCGCGTCACTTCGCGCCGCCAGCCGGTTGTAGGCCAATACCGCCGGAATGGCAGCAAACAGACCCATCGCGGTTGCGATCAGCGCCTCAGAAATGCCCGGCGCAACGGTCGCAAGCGTTGCCTGCGTCGCGTTGGCGAACCCTGCGAAACGAGTGCATGATGCCCCAAACCGTCCCCAGCAGACCTATGTAGGGACTGGTCGAGCCCACCGAGGCCAAAAACGGCAAGTGCTGCTCGATTCGATCTGTCTCACGCATCAACGCGACCCGCATTGCCCGTCGCGAACCTTCCAGAATCGCGTCTGCATCCATGTCTGCCTGTTGCGACAAACGCGAGAACTCCTTAAACCCGGCACGAAACAAGCTCTCCACACCCGTTGGCAACTGGCCGTCGGCCACTGCCTGATTGCCCTCCCGGTAAAGTTGCGCCAGATCGATACCGGACCAGAAGCGCTCCTCAAATACCAGCAGCTCATCATCAGCGCGGCGCATCAACATGACGCGCTGAATAATGAGAAACCACGAAGCAAGAGACGCCAGCACCAGTATCAGCATGACGCCCTGCACCACCGTACTGGCGCCGGTAATGAGCTCCATCAAGCTCAATTCCTGTGTCATGTCGTGGTCTCCTTGTTTTGCATTCTGGCCTCAAGCTGTTGTTTGAGCTCTGGAGATAAGCGCCGCGGCTTACCACTAGCGCGATCGACGCAGGCAATGGTCACATCACCCTCAACCATGCAGCTACCCTCGCGTTTCACGCTCTGGGCAAACCGAATCGTTGCACCCTTCACCGCAACGACATCTGCGGTCGCCTCGAGCTGGTCGTCCAGCCGCGCCGGCTGCCGATACGTCAAGGCCAAGCTGGACACGACAAACATCCAACCCTCGTCAGGGACCGCGGCGCGATCCATACCGAGGGCGCGCATGAATTCGGTCCGGCAACGCTCGAGGTATTTCAGATAGTTCACGTAGTAGACGATACCGCCCGCATCCGTATCTTCGATATAGACCCTGATCGGAAGGGAAAATTCCGCGCTCACGGCACGTCGTCCAAATCCAGACTCAGGGTTTCTGCCGCGGACCCCTGAAAGGCAATACCAAAATGCCGATAAGCATGCCGCGTAGCGATCCGTCCTCTCGGCGTACGCAAGATAAAACCCTGCTGAATCAGGAAGGGCTCCAACACATCCTCTATCGTGCCCCTTTCTTCGGACAACGCTGCGGCAAGGCTATCAACACCGACCGGCCCACCATCAAACTTTTCAATCATTGTCAGCAGCAGCCGCCTATCGAGATGATCGAAGCCCTGTGCGTCTACGTTCAATAAATCCAACGCCGCTTCGGCGGTAGGGCCCGCTACTGCACCATCGGCTTTTACTTCAGCATAATCCCGCACCCGTCTCAGCAGACGATTAGCGATGCGCGGCGTACCGCGGGAGCGTCGCGCAATCGCGGCTGCCCCCTCGTCGTCGGTAGGGATCTCCAAAATGCCCGCTGATCGCCGAACAATCTCGGTAAGCTCGGCGGCATCATAAAACTCCAAGCGTTGCACGATGCCAAACCGGTCACGTAGCGGCGATGTGAGCAAACCGGCGCGGGTTGTGGCCCCCACCAGGGTAAAGGGCGGCAAATCCAGCTTGATCGACCTCGCGGCGGGCCCCTCGCCAATCATGATGTCGAGCTGATAGTCCTCCATCGCCGGATAGAGCACCTCCTCAACGTAGGGACTCAACCGGTGAATTTCATCGATAAACAGGACATCACCGGGCTCGAGATTGGTCATCAGCGCGGCGACATCACCCGCCTTCTCAAGGACGGGGCCACTCGTCGTTTTAAGTTGCACCCCCATTTCTTCAGCGATGATGCTGGCGAGTGTGGTTTTACCCAGCCCGGGAGGCCCAAAGATCAGCGTATGATCGAGGGGTTCGCCCCGCTTGCGTGCGGCCAACAGAAAAATCTCCATTTGCTCACGCACCGCGCGCTGCCCGATGTATTCGTCGAGCCGGCGTGGTCGAATCGCCCGATCCACCGCGTCGTCGCGCTGATCGCCGGCATCGGCCGCGACCAGTCTATCGGTCTCAATCACACAGTCGCTCCTTGCCCCGATAGCCTCATCGCTGACCTCCGCCCGCGATCTTCAATGCCAGACGAATCAAGTCTTCACTACTGGCGTCTGGCGGCGCATCGGCGCTAGCGATCAGTTTTGCGGCTTCCGTCAGCTTAAAGCCTAGGGTCACCAGTGCCTGTTCTGCCTCGGCTCGTTGATCGGGTTGAACCGCGGCGATGTCCTGTAAAGGTTGCGTGTCGTCAGCACCGGGAGATAGCCCATCCAACCAGTCACCGGCTTTGTCGCGCATTTCGACTAACAATCGCTCAGCGGTTTTGCGACCCACCCCGGGGAGAGCAACCAGCGCCGCGACATCGTCTCGCTGCAAGCATCGTGCAAAATCCGCCGCATCCATGCCGGAGAGTAAGGTCAGGGCCAGGCGTGGCCCCACCCCGCTGACCTTGATGAGTTCCCGGAATAACCGCCGATCTGCCGCATCCGCGAACCCAAATAGTTGCTGAGCGTCTTCGCGCACCACAAAGTGCGTCAATAACGTGACGGTTTCCCCTAATTCAGGCAACTGATATAGCGTGGTCATGGGCACCTGCACCTCATAACCAATCCCGCCAACCTCTACCAAAATTTCTGGTGCCTGGCGCGCTAGTAACGTGCCCCTAATGTGTCCAATCATGTCCGCACTTTACCTCAAACGACCAGCCCGGAAGCCGCTCGCCGCCAGAGTGCCTGCCAGACCTTCCGTATGGCAATGGCAGAGCGCCGCAGCCAATCCATCCGCGGCATCCTCAGCGGGCTCAGCAGACAAACCCAGTAATACTGTGACCATATGTTGCACTTGCTCCTTGGTGGCAGCCCCGGTGCCCACGACAGACTGCTTGATCTTTCGCGCGGCATACTCGTGCACGCTAAGGTCGTGGGTGACGCAAGCGACCATCGCGGCGCCCCGGGCATGGCCCAGCTTGAGTGCGGAATCAGCGGACTTAGCCATAAACACGCTCTCGATCGCCGCGACTGTCGGCTGATGAGTGGCGATAATTTCAGACAGTGACTCGAATAGCACCTTGAGTCGGATGCTCAGAGGTTCTTTGACGGGCAGACGGATCGTGCCGCTCGACACATAGCGCGGCCGTTTGCGATCGACATGAATGATGCCAAACCCGGTCTTTCTGGATCCCGGGTCGATACCGAGTATGACTGCCATGGTGGGTGCCCACACTAACGAGTGACTAGTGTGACCGATTGCAGGAAAAAGATCATGGTGTCAGCCGCTCATGACGTAGCAAAAGTGTCCGGTCATGACACGCTGAGCCACGCGGCAGTTTTACGGGGTGGCGCTCACCAGATTCGACGTGTCAGATTCGACGTGTGTAATGTCAGGAGATTAGAGGGTCGCAAGCACCGCGTCGGGGATATCAGCATTGGAATAGACGTTCTGAACGTCATCGAGATCCTCCAGCATATCGATCAAACCCATGACGCTCGGTGCCGTATCCGCATCCAACTCGACCTCGGTGCTGGGGAGCATTGTGACTTCCGCCTGAACAGGCTCCAGCCCCACCGCAACCAGCGCGTCGCGCACCTCAGTCACCTCTTCCCAGGCTGTCATGACATCGATACTGCCGTCATCCCTCGTGACAATGTCCTCGGCACCGGCCTCCAGCGCCGCTTCCATCACCGCCTCTTCATCTACACCGGATTCAAACTGAATCAACCCCGTGCGAGAGAACAAATAGGCGACTGAACCGTCGGTACCGAGATTCCCACCTCGTTTGGTAAATGCGTGACGCACCTCAGCGACCGTGCGGTTACGATTGTCCGTCATCACCTCTACCAGCACTGCGACACCGCCTGGCGCGTAGCCCTCGTAGGTGAGCTCCTCCATGTTGTCGGCTTCGCCCGTGCCGGCGCCGCGAGCGATCGCGTTATCGATCGTGTCGCGTTTCATGTTGGCGCCCAGGGCTTTGTCTACAGCGGCTCGCAGCCGCGGATTATCCTCTACCACAGCACCGCCGGCGCGCGCTGCCACGACAAGCTCGCGGATTAACTTGGTAAAAAGCTTGCCCCGCTTGGCGTCTTGTGCCGCCTTGCGATGCTTGATATTCGCCCATTTACTGTGGCCAGCCATCTCGAATCAATCCGTCCCAGAAGCGTCAACTCGTCGCGGCCGGAGCGACAACTCCCGAAGCTGCTGTTCAGATACCTCGCCCGGCGCTTCTGTCATCACGCACTGGGCACTCTGCGTCTTGGGGAAGGCGATCACGTCACGGATCGATTGGCCACCGACCATCAGCATTACCAAACGATCCAAGCCAAAGGCCAATCCGGCATGCGGCGGCGCACCGTGACGCAGCGCCCCCAGCAAAAAGCCGAACTTGGATTCTGCCTCGGTCTCATCGATACCTAATAGATCGAATACGGCCTGCTGCATTGCCTGGTCATGAATACGAACCGACCCGCCGCCAATCTCGCTGCCGTTTAACACCATGTCGTAGGCTTGCGACAGTGCCGCATCGGGATCGGCTTTTAGCGAATCAACTGAGCAGGAAGGCGCAGTAAAGGGGTGATGCAATGCGGTCATGCCACCCCGATCGTCACGCTCAAACATGGGGAAATCGACCACCCATAGCGGCGCCCAACCATCCGCTATTCGATCGAGATCAGCCGCAACTTTCAGTCGCAACGCCCCGAGCGATTCGTTCACAACGTTGCGCTTGTCCGCGCCAAAGAACAGGATGTCACCGTCGGCCGCATCAAGCCTCTCCAGCATTGCCAGAACGGTGTCATCGGGCATAAATTTGATAATCGGCGATTGCAGACCTTCAATACCCCCAGCGCGATCGTTGACTTTGATCCACGCCAGACCCTTCGCACCATAAACGCCCACATAGTTGGTGTAATCGTCGATTTCTTTGCGCGACAGCGAAGCACCACCCGGCACCTTGAGTGCCGCCACACGGCTTCCGGGGTCCTGAGCAGGGCCACTAAAGACCTTAAAGTCGACCTCTGCCATCAGATCGTCAATCGAGACCAACTCCCAATCGATTCGCAGATCAGGTTTATCAGAGCCGTATCGCTCCATCGCGTCAGCCCAAGTCATACGCGGGAAATCCCCCAAGTCGACATCGAGCTGCTCTTTGAAGAGGCTGCGCACCATGCCCTCGGTAATGGACATGACTTCTTCGCCGGTCAGGAAGGCGGTCTCGATGTCGATCTGCGTGAATTCAGGCTGGCGATCTGCGCGCAGATCTTCGTCGCGAAAACATCGTGCGATCTGATAATAACGATCAAAGCCCGACACCATGAGCAGCTGCTTGAACAATTGCGGTGACTGCGGCAAGGCAAAAAACGCACCGGGCTGTGTTCGTGACGGGACCAGATAGTCGCGGGCCCCTTCCGGCGTCGCTCGGGTCAGAATCGGCGTTTCGATATCGAGGAAGCCCTGTTCATCCAGATATCGTCGGATACTGGAGGTAATGCGAGCCCGCGCGATGAGGTTCTGCTGCATCTCGGGTCGCCGCAAGTCCATATAGCGATAACGCAGACGCACATCCTCACCGACAGAGTGATGGGCATCGAGGGGGAACGGCGGGGTCTGCGCCGCGTTCAGAATCTCGAGGGTTTTACCCAGCACTTCAATGCTTCCCGACGCCATGTTGGCGTTCACGGTTTCGGCGCTCCGTGCACGCACCCGCCCGGTTATCTGCAGGACGTACTCACTACGAACGCTGTCGGCACGCTGAAAGTGCTCCTCCGTGTCCGGGTCAAAAACGACTTGGACTACGCCTTCACGATCACGCATGTCGAGGAAAATGACGCCGCCATGATCCCGGCGGCGATCCACCCAGCCACACAGGGTCACCGTCTGATCAATCAAACTGTCATCGATCAGGCCGCAATAGTGGCTTCGCATCGTTGTTTCCATGGTGTGCTTTCCCGTCCTCAACTCGCTTTAGAGGATTCGCTCTTTGATGAGCCCGAAGGTTTAGTATCCGATTTCTTGGCGCTGTCCGCTTTCGCTGCTGTGCCACCCGAATCAGCGCTCGATTTGCCGGCACCATCACTCCGCTCGCCTGCGATGTTCTTCTTGTCACCGGTCTTGAAGTCGGTCTCGTACCAGCCACCGCCTGACAGGCGGAAAGACGGTGCGCTCACCTGCTTTTTCAGCGCAGGCTCGTCGCACGCAGGACAATCGGTCAGTGGCGCATCGGCCAGCTTCTGAATCGCTTCAAGGCTGTGGCCGCACTCCTGGCAGCAATATTCATAGATTGGCATGGCATTCTCCTCATTCAAGCGCTGCACCTAACCCGAGCACCCGTATGAGGCCGTTGGAACGTTTCTCAAGGGCGCGGAGCGTACCGTAAACGCAGAATCAGGGAAAGGTACGCAGAGCGTCAGGATTTAGCTCGCCAGCCGACAATCACCTTCCCTGTCTGTGACCTGACCCGTCTGTGACCTGACCCGTCTGTGACCTCACCTGCCTGTAAATGGTGCACGCGGGACGGCCCTCACGCGTCACCATTGGCAAGGCGCTTCAGCTTCTTGAGTGGCCGTATCTTGACGCCGGTGGAGGGCGGCTTCGCCTTGAACCAAGTCTCCTCTCCGGTGTAAGGGTTAATGCCCTTACGCGCTTTGATCGCGGGCCGGCGTACAGACGTCATCTTTAATAATCCTGGCATCGTGAACTGCCCTCCGCCCCCGGGACCCAAGCTGGCCTCAATCACTCTATCCAGAGCACCCAACACCTGCTTGATCTCCGCTTTGCGGAGGCCGCTATCCGCCGCGAGCAGCTCGAGCAGCTGGGCCTTCGACAGCTTCGCGGTAATGGGCGGTAGCGGTTGACGCACCTTTTTCCCTTTACCGGTCGCCTTATCACCCGCTTTCGCCATCGACACTGCCCCTTCGGATTGTTTCAGATTCTGGTGATGCACATGCTGGTCACGCCGCTCGAGACACCGCGCCTCGGTCACTATCGTGCAAAAAGCGGTCAACCACAATCAGCTCTGCGGGCTACCCGGTAATCCGGGTGTGAAGCGCCGTGCTGAACGAACAGCAGTGCAAAATCTTGGTCCCTTATGGCTGGATCCTTCATGCACCGTACAACCTGATAGTGAGCAGAACTGTACGGCTCAGGCTTCGCGCCAGTAGAATGGCGGCCCCCGATTGGAGTTTGTTATGCGCGCCAGTGAGTTTTTGCTCTCTACCCTGAAGGAGACCCCGTCAGACGCCGAGGTCGTCAGCCACCAATTGATGCTGCGTGCGGGTCTGATTCGGCGTGTTGCCGCGGGTATTTATAACTGGATGCCACTGGGACTGCGCGTCCTGCGCAAAGTGGAAAACGTGGTGCGCGAGGAAATGGAGCGTGCCGGGGCGCTTGAGCTCACCATGCCGGTCGTGCAACCGGGCGAGCTCTGGGAGGAGTCGGGGCGGTGGGAGCAATACGGCCCCGAGCTCTGTCGTCTCGAGGATCGCCACCAGCGCCCGTTCTGTTTGGGGCCCACCCACGAGGAGGTGATCACGCAAATTGCCCGCAGTGAGATCAAAAGCTACAAACAGCTACCGGTGAATCTGTTTCAGATACAGACCAAGTTCCGGGATGAAATCCGTCCACGGTTTGGCGTGATGCGATCCCGGGAGTTCATCATGAAGGACGCCTATTCATTCCATATCGATCAGGCGTCCCAGGAATCGACCTACTGGCGGATGCACGAGGCCTATTCGACCATCTTCACCCGGCTAGGCCTCGACTTCCGCGCTGTCGAGGCGGACACCGGCTCGATTGGCGGCGCCCACTCCCACGAGTTTCACGTGCTCGCAGAATCTGGCGAGGACGCGATCGCCTTCTCAACGGGCAGTGATTACGCTGCCAACGTCGAGCTGGCACCGGCGATCGCGCCGGCCCGCGCAGTTCAAGGCGATGACGTGCCCGTGCTCGAAAAGTTTGCAACGCCTGGCCTCACCACCATCGAAGCGCTCGCGGAGCAACTGGATATTCCGGCTGATGAATCTATTAAAACGCTGCTGGCACAAGACGCTGCGGGCGAGCTGGTGGCACTGGTCGTCAGGGGTGATCATCGCCTCAATGCGATCAAGGCAAGTAAATTGCCGGGTATGTCGTCGCCCCTCGTCCTCGCTGAGCCGGATGAGGTCAAACGATGCCTCGGTGCCGGCTTCGGCTCGCTTGGGCCTGTGGGCGTATCCATCAGAGTGATTGTCGACCATACCGCCGCCGCGATGCCAAGCTTTGTCTGCGGCGCCAACGAGGACGGTTACCACGTCAAAGGCGCAACCTGGTCGCGCGATGTGCCAAACGCCGAATTTGCCGATATCCGGGAGATTGTGAGCGGCGACGCGAGCCCTTGCGGAGAAGGCACGCTGGAGATTCGCCGGGGTATCGAAGTGGGCCATATTTTCCAACTCGGCACCAAGTACTCGGAAACCATGAATGCCACCGTACTTGACGAGCAGGGCCGCAGCCAACCCATGGTCATGGGGTGCTATGGCATTGGTATCACGCGCATTGTTGCCGCAGCGATCGAACAAAACCACGATGAGAATGGGATTATCTGGCCCACCGCCATGGCGCCCTTTGATGTCGCTATCGTCCCGCTCGGGTTAGATAAATCAGAGGTCGTCCGCGACGCGACCGAACAGCTCTACTCGGCATGCGAGACAGCGGGCCTGTCCGTTTTCATGGATGACCGCGCTGAACGTCCCGGCGTGAAATTTGCCGAGATGGAACTGCTCGGTATGCCACTGCGCATCACGGTGGGTGAGCGGTCGCTGGCCGAAGGCAAGCTCGAGCTCACAGTCAGGCGCACCGGTGAGACCGAGATGATCGCACCGGACCAGATCCTCGATCGCATACAGCAGCTCATCACTGATGGCTAAAGGCGCTGCTCCGCACCCGTGCGCTGATGCAAACGAGCAGTTTCGCGACTGACTGACGCGACCCGGTGATTGATGACTGGGGCATAGCCGACGATTGGTCCAGCCCGTCTCCGCAACCTTAAGCAGTGACGTGCGCTAATCCATCCAGTCCAATCATGACCACGTGTCCTGCCCTTATGGCGCATCAATAACAGTGTTACGACTCATTGACTGGTGAGTGTCAGGGCGCAGGAGTAAACTCCTGCGCTTAGGAGAGAACCCTGCAATGTATTCAGACACCGATTCGCTTTTAGCTCAGCACCCCGCTATCGAGACGGTCGAGGCATTGATCACCGACTGTAACGGTGCTGCCAGGGGAAAATGGCTACCTATCGAAAAATTGCCCAGTCTCTTGAGCGAGGGAGTCAAGCTGCCCAAGTCCGCCATTGCGCAGGATATTTGGGGGCGCGATGTGCCACGGATTGCCCTCGATAACGGCGACATCGATGGCTGGTGCAGGGCCGTGCCCGCTTCCTTGGTGCCCGTCCTCGGGCCAGACGGCATTGATAAAGCGCAAGTTGTCCTCACCATGTTTAAAGATGACGGCGGACCACTGCTCTCGGACCCGAGACAAGTGCTGGCACGCGTAGTGCAAAGGCTGACCGATCGACAACTGCAGCCGCGCGTCGCGATCGAACTGGAATTCAACTTGTTCAAAAAACCTGCCGAAGGGGAGTCGCTTCGCGACGCGCTCCCCGCTGAAAACGAGACCGGGGGCAACTTATACGGGTTGAGCGCGCTGGACGAGCACGAGGCCTTACTCAGCACACTGAAAGAGACCTTTGCCGTGCAAGGCCTGCCTTTTGAAGGCGTGTTGAAAGAGGCGGCGCCAGCCCAGTACGAGATCAATGTCGCCTACTCGGATGATCCGCTCGCTTACTGTGATCAAATTATTCGCATGCAACGCAGTATCCGCGCTGTGGCAGAGCGCTTCGGCGTCACCGCCAGCTTCATGCCGAAACCGATGGAAAATCAGGCAGGCAACGGTATGCACGTGCACTGCTGCCTCATGACTGAAGACAATAAAAATGCCTTCGATAGTGGTGACACCGAGGGCACGCCACTGCTCAAGCAAGCCGTCGCCGGGTGCCTGGCGCTCATGCGTGATAGCCATCTGATCTTCGCGCCCAGTTACAACGCGTATCGACGATTTCAGGCGGGCAATCACGCGCCCACCCAGCCCAACTGGGGCTACGACAATCGCACCACTGCGGTAAGGATCCCGGCCAGTCCAAGCCACGCCACCCGCATTGAGCACCGCGTGGCAGGCGCTGACAGTAATCCCTATCTCGCCGTCGCCGCCTTGCTGGCGGGTATCGCCATCGGGATCGAGGGACAACTCAAGCCGGCCGATCCCATCAGCGGCAACGCTTGGGTCGAAGACGAGGGCAACCCATGCCTGCCTGCCAATATGGCAGAGGCCATTCACCGTTTCTCGCAGTCAGATGCGATCAGTGACACGCTCTCCCCCGCATTTCAATTTGCTTTCAGCGAACTCAAAAAGCAGGAGCTGTTGGAATTTGAGCGTCGCGTGACGGACTTTGAACTGGAAACCTATCTGGCAATGTAAAAGCGTGTGCTAATGATTCGACGCAGCGCTTCGTTCACACACAACCTACCGTCACGTATAGTGCCGTCCTCAACGATTTAATCTCTACACAGCAAACAGACCGTCGCGGAGGCCGCCGATAGGCCAGCCGCGCACGAACGTTGCGCACCGAAAAGGAATGGACGATGACAACTGTGATGGATTTTTCCGCGGCTCTGGCAAACGGCGAGCCTAAAGACCTTAGCGACTATCAGGGCAAGGTGCTGTTAATTGTGAACACTGCATCCAAATGCGGTTTTACCCCCCAGTACACCGGCCTGGAATCACTGCACCAGACCTATGGTGAGCGGGGCTTCTCCGTGCTGGCCTTCCCCTGCAATCAATTTGGCGGACAAGAGCCCGGTAGCGAAGAAGAGATCCAGTCCTTCTGCGACCTCAACTACCAAACCAGCTTCCCGTTGTTCAGCAAGATTGAGGTCAACGGTGCTGCCAGCCATCCGCTCTATGCTCATCTCAAAGAGCAGGCCCCGGGCGTTTTGGGAAGCAAGCGAATCAAGTGGAACTTCACCAAGTTTCTGGTGAATCAACACGGGGAGGTGGTGAAGCGCTACGCGCCGTCGACCAAGCCGGAAGCCATTGCCAGCGACATCGAAGCCTTACTCTAGCGCGCCTTAGTGTTCGCGGGTCTCTCTAAAGCGGATATCCGGCCAGCGCTCTTCCATTAGCGATAAATTGACCCGCGTTGGCGCCAAATAAGTGAGGTGGCCGCCGCCGTCCTCCGAGAGGTGCTCGGCTGCCTTCTTGCGGAACTCGTCGAGCTTGCGTTCGTCCTCGGCTTCAATCCATCGCGCGGTATAAATATTGACCGGCTCATAGATCGCCTCAACTTTGTATTCGTCGGCCAGTCGATAGGCGACGACATCGAACTGCAGTTGCCCAACCGCACCCACGATGAGGTCACTGTTATTGAGCGGCGAGAACACCTGCGTGGACCCCTCCTCCGACAGCTGCTGCAGACCTTTTTGCAGTGCTTTGGTTTTCATGGGATCGGTGAGGCGGATGCGCCTAAATAGCTCCGGCGCAAAGTGAGGGATACCAGTAAAGCGGATCGCCTCGCCGGTGGTGAATGTGTCGCCGATCTGAATGGTGCCGTGGTTATGCAGACCAATAATGTCTCCTGCCACCGCCGACTCGACGAGCGTGCGGTCCCCCGCCGTGAACGTGACAGCATCAGCAATCCGCACATCTTTATCGATACGGACGTGCCGCATCTTCATGCCCTTGTCGTAGCGGCCTGAACAAATCCGCATAAAGGCAACCCGGTCACGGTGCTTGGGGTCCATGTTCGCCTGAATTTTGAACACGAAGCCGGTGAAGTCGGGTTGTGACGCCTCAATCGTGCGATCCGACGCGTCCCGGGGCTGTGGCGCCGGCGCCCACTCAACAAAGTCATTGAGCATTTCCCGCACACCAAAGTTACCCAGCGCGGTGCCGAAGAAAACGGGTGTCATCTGGCCCTTGAGAAACGCGTCCAGAGAAAATTCATGGGACGCGCCCCGCACCAGCTCAATCTCTTCCACAAACTGATCGTACTCGTCGCCGAGTAAAGTTCGCGCCTCGTCAGTGGCTAACCCGGGAATCGCATCATCATCTGCCAGCACGGCACCCTGACCGGCGTGGTAACGGTGAATGGTGTCGGTATACAGGTTGTACACCCCGCGAAAATCGCGGCCCATGCCGATCGGCCAGTTGATCGGCGCGCCGGCAATACCCAGCACTTCTTCCACTTCATCGACCAATTCAATGGGGTCGCGGATATCGCGGTCGAGCTTGTTCACAAAAGTCATGATGGGCGTGTCGCGGAGTCGGCACACGTTCATCAGTTTAATCGTGCGATCTTCCACGCCCTTCGCACCATCGATCACCATCAAGGCCGAATCAACGGCGGTTAAGGTTCGATAGGTATCCTCTGAAAAGTCTTCGTGCCCGGGGGTATCGAGCAGATTGACCCAGCGGTCACGATACGGGAACTGCATGACCGAGGACGTCACGGAAATGCCGCGCTCCTGCTCCAGCGCCATCCAATCAGAGGTCGCGTGCGGCCCTTTTTTGCCTTTCACCGACCCCGCCACCTGAATCGCCTGCCCGAGCAGCAATAGCTTTTCCGTCATCGTTGTTTTCCCCGCGTCGGGGTGAGAGATGATGGCAAAGGTGCGACGCGCATCGATGTCGCGCTGTAATTCAGACATAAGGGATCCTCAAGGAGGCGGGATTATGCCAGCCAATGGCAGTCGCGTCAGGCAGACGTTGGCAGTGCTGACATCAACTGAGCCAAAAGCGATTCCGCCACTGTCTCCATGTCGGGGCAGTGTTCGCCCAGCAATGCCGCCATGGAGGTCACTTCAAGTCCTTCATAGCCGCAAGGGTTGATGCCCTTGAACGGCGCGAGATCCATATCCACGTTCAGAGACAGGCCGTGATAAGCGCGACCACGACTCACCTTGAGACCCAGCGCCGCAATCTTGCGGCCATCGACATACACGCCGCGCGCTGAGGGATCGCCGTAAGCAGACAACCCCCACTCACCCAATAGCGCGACCACTGCGTTTTCCAATAGCGTGACCAATTCGCGGATATTCACGTTCGCACGGCGCAGGTCATAGAGAATATAGGCGACCCACTGACCCGGACCGTGGTAGGTCACCTGACCACCGCGATCAATTTGAATCACCGGGATAGCACCGGCATCGAGCACATGCTCGGTACGACCGGTCAGCCCCTGGGTGTAGACCGGTGGATGCTGCAGCAACCAGATTTCGTCCTCGGTCTCTGCGGTACGCTCTGCGGTGAAGCGTTTCATCGCATCGAACGTGGGCTGATAGTCCACCACACCCAGACGGCGGCATTGCATGGATTCAGATCACCATCGACACCAACCCGGTGCCCATCAAGTCTTCGTGTATTTGCCGAAGCTGTGCCTCACTCTGCGCTTTGATCGTCACCGTAATCGAGTGGAAGGTACCGTTACGGGACGGCTTTACCACGACCCGCTCCTCGGCGAAGCCCGGTGCTCTCTGACGAAAGATCGTCATCACTGTGGGCTCAAAAGCGTCTACTGCGCGCCCTAATACCTTGATCGGATACTCACAGGGAAAGGTGATCTTGGGTGGGTCCTGATCCATCGAGTGTCACGCCAGTAGCTGCTGGAACCACAGCACAATGCTGTCCCACAGTCGCGCGAAGAAACCGGCGGGCTCAACCGCTTCCAGCGTTTGAAGCGGCACCTCGGTGACCAATTCGCCCGCGCGGGAGAGCATGACCCGGCCGACAACATCGCCCACTGCCAGCGGCGCGATCAAGGGATCATCGACGATGATCTCAGTCGTCAAGTTGGCAGTACTGCGCGGCAGTGTTAGCACCACATCTTCTAATACGCCGAGGGATACCTGCTGTGATCGACCTTTCCACACCCGCGCATCGCTCAGCACGTCTCCCGCATTCAGTGAACGTTGGGTCTCGAAGAAGCGAAAGCCGTAATTGAGCAAACTGCGGGTCTCGGCCTTGCGGCTGGAGGGAGAGCTACTCCCCATGACAACGGATATGAGTCGCATCCCATCGCGCTTGGCTGAAGCCACCAGTCCATAACCTGCAACGCTGGTATAGCCGGTTTTCAGGCCATCAACAGAATCATCCTCGCGCAGCAAATGATTGCGGTTATATTGCGTGATGTCGTTGTAGGTATAGCTCTGCTCTTTATAGACAGCGTAGCGCTCGGGGTGATCTCGAATGGCCGCCACGGCGGTGGTAGCAAGATCTCGCGCCGTGGCCAGATGATCCGGGTGCGGCAGGCCGTGGCTGTTCTCAAAGTGGGTACCCGTCAGACCCATCTTCTGCGCGTACTGGTTCATCAGGTCGACAAAAGCGGCCTCACTTCCCGCAATGTGCTCTGCGATGGCAACGGTGGCGTCGTTACCCGATGAAATCACAATACCGCGCTCGAGCTCCGCCACCGTGACGGGCTTGCCCGGCTCAATCCACATTAGAGAGGAGCCATTAAATACCGGGTTTTGGGACCACGCGTTTCGGCTGACGCGAACGCTATCGCTCAAAGAGAGGCGCCCTAACTCGACCTCCTCAGCCAAGATATATGCCGTCATCAATTTAGTCAGACTGGCAGGCGGCAGTTGAAGATCAGCGTTGTGCTCAACCAACACCGCTCCAGTATCGAAGTCGATTACCAAATAGGAATCGGCATTGATAGTCGGTGGAGATGGCACCAGTGAGGCATTGGCCAATGCACTGAGTGGGAGGAGGAGAAGGACCAAAAGACGCCGCACAGCGCTCAAATACGCCACCTTCGCTACTCGCATTAATTCACTCTCCCAATGAGTTCTCAAACAACGGGTCGCAGTGTACGCCCGCGAGGCGTCGGTTCAAACCGCATCCGCTATGGCAGACGTTGGGGTGAGTCAAAGCCTGCATCAATCAGCGCGTTTCGAGCGCGCTCTAAGGAAGGGGGATCTGCAAAGGGTCCGACCCTGACTCGATGAAACTGTCGCCCATTTACCTCGACCCGACTGATTGCGACAGGAAATTGCCGCTCGGGCTGGCTATTCATCTGGCGCGAGACCGTTTCGGCGCTACCCAGCGACAGGTAGGCCCCCAGTTGTAAGTACCGATATCGGCTGGAGGGTACCTCACCACTGCTGTTCATTTCGGTTTCACTAACAGCCTCAACCAAAACGGGCGCCGTCCCTTGTTCGGCAAACCCGAGCACGAGGGCGGCGCCATAAGAGAGATCTATGATCCTGTCATCACGAAATGGTCCACGGTCATTGACTCGCAGTAATACGCTGCGGTCATTGGCCAGATTGGTGACCCGAACAGAACTGGGAAGGGGTAGCGAACGATGAGCAGCGGTTGCAGCAAATAAATCATATATTTCGCCATTGGCGGTCTGCCTACCGTGAAACTTGGTGCCGTACCAGGAAGCGATACCCACTTCACGATACTGGTTAGCAGAATTCATCACCTCGTAACGCTGGCCCTTTACCGTGTAAGGACTGCGATTGCCCCTAGCCGAAATGGGGCCCGAGATGGGAGTTGCGTCCTGCCACGCGGATCTTTTAGGGAAGAGCGGTGCCCCATCGGAAATTTCTGGCTGAGCGATGGTGACTTCGCAAAAAGACAACCACAGCCATACCGAGCATAAACTGGCGGCACGAAATGGCCTCTGCTCTTTCATAAATTGGAGCGTGCCTTGGAGACGGCCTGACTCAATTCCCAGACTGCCATGGCGTACATCGCACTGTGATTGTATCGGGTGATGACATAGAAATTTTGCAAGCCCAACCAATAGCGCGGGCCATCTTGCGCGTCCAGTTTTAGCGGCGTGACAACAAGTTCGGGTAGCAAACTCTCAACAGGGCGCATGCCCTCCGAAGCCAACTGATCGACCGTCTTGCTCGGTTTCAGTCCCGACGAGAACACAGCCGGGTCAACATCCGTTACGCGAGCATCCACCACGACTTGCTGACCCTCCCGCCAACCGTGGACGCGTAAGTAATTTCCGACACTGCTGATCGCATCGTCAGGACTGTCCCAAATATCAGCGGCGCCATTGCCGTCGAGACTCAGCGCGTAAGCTCTGTAACTGGAAGGCATAAACTGGCCATATCCCATCGCGCCTGCGTAAGAACCCTTCAGTTGATAGGGATCTTTGCCCGATTCCCACGCCAGGACCAGGAACTGTTGGAGTTCTTTTGTGAAGAAGGCTGAGCGCTTGGGATAATCGAAGGCCAACGTCGACAACGCATCAATGACCCTATAACTCCCCATAATACGGCCATAAAAGGTCTCTACGCCGATGATCGCGACGATAATTTCTGCTGGTACCCCAGTGCGTTCAGAAACCTTGGACAATGCTGAAGCGTGCTCATTCCAAAATCCGACACCCTCGCGAATACGACGATCAGTCATGAAAATGTCTCGATACTGATGCCAGGGTTTCGTCTTCTCCGCAGGCCGCGCAATCGCGTCGAGAATGCTTTGCTGCCTGTTCGCATCACCTATCAGTGTTTCGGCCCATACCGGATCAACTCCCGCTTGCTCGGCCGCCGTAATCACCGGACGTATAGCCTCGTAGCCGCCGTAATCGCCCGCGAATGCCTTCGTGACCGGAGCCAAGCAGAGAATCATGAGCAGCGACACCATGGTGTGCACTGAAGTGAAAAAATAAATAGTAGAACGCAAATTCAAACCAGCCGTCATTGCGACATTATCCTTCTCTCTGTGCTGATTGCCGAGAGAATCCCAAAACCAAGAAGGAGGGTGACAATAGACGTCCCACCAAAACTCACCAGAGGCAACGGTACGCCCACCACAGGGAGAATACCTGCCACCATACCCATGTTGACCACCACATACACGCAGAACGTCAGTGTGACAGCGCTCGCCAGCAAGCGTCCATAACTCGTCTGTGCAGTAAAACTAATCCAGAGTCCACGCGCCACGATCAGTCCATAAAACAACAGCAAAAGGAGCACTCCCCTTAACCCCCATTCCTCAGCCAAAACAGCAATGATGAAATCTGTTTGGCTTTCGGGCAGGAAGTCCAACTGCGACTGTGTGCCCTGCAACCATCCTTTCCCAGACCACCCCCCCGAGCCTATCGCCGTTTTCGACTGGATAATATTCCACCCGGCGCCCAGCTTATCCGCCTCGGGATCGAACAGCGTCAAAATCCGCTGCTTTTGATAGTCACGGAGTAAAAACAGCCAAGCAGGCCAGACACATGCGACTGCCGCTGCTGCGGCGCTCAATATCTGCCACCAACTGACGCCCGCCATGAACACAACAAACACGCCGCTCGCTGCCACCAGGATCGCCGTGCCCAGATCAGGTTGCGCGCCAATCATGGCGGCGGGAAATCCAATAATTAACAATGAGGTCAGCGTGACACTCGGACGAGGTGGCAACCCGTGCCTTACGATCCAAGCCGCTACTGCAAGGGGCATCATGACTTTCATGATTTCCGACGGCTGGAAGCGAATGAATCCCAAACTCAGCCACCGTTGCGCACCTTTACTACCAACGCCGAAGAGCGGCACCAGCAAGAGAAGAACCAGGGCCGCAAGGTACAGCATGGGTGCCCACCGCTCCAAAGTATCCAGCCGTATTTGTGCAATCACTAAAAATACGCCAAAGCCAACGACAAAATTACGCGCCTGACGTACAACAGTATTCCAGTCACCATCCGATGCACTGAACAGCACAAACAAGCCCGTTAACGCCAGGGTGATGATAGGCGCTAGCAGCACCATATCGAGGTGCAAACGCTCTGCAGGTGTTTGCGGTCGTGAAAAATCCCTGCGGGAACCCTCGAGAAAACGGGCGTACTCAGACATCGCTTTCGTCCGCTAGCCACGAGTCAATGACGCGCCTGGCAATGGGATATGCAGCGCTACTCCCGCCACCATTTTCGGCAATCACCGCCACCACGATATTGGGGTTCTCTGCAGGCGCAAAGGCCACGAACAACCCGTGGTTTCGGTTCCGCTCACTGATCGCGTCCTCATCGTAGATCGCGTCCTGCGCGATACTGATGACCTGTGAGGTTCCGGTCTTCCCTGCGATCTGATAGTCAATGCCTTTCGCAATCGACGCAGCAGTGCCGCGAGGCGAGTGCACAACATCGATCATGCCTGTCAAAATCGCCTGCCAATGTTCGTCGGCAACCGATACAGACTGCCGCATGGCGCCCCCCACCGTTAGCCCACCCACGCGATGTACCACGGACGGCACAAAACTGTTACCTCTGTTGGCGATCACCATTGTCGCTTGCGCAAGCTGCAGGGGCGTTGCCAGCATGTACCCCTGCCCGATGCCAGCACTAATGGTCTCACCGGGGAACCATGCCTCTCCCAAGGCACTTCGCTTCCATTGGGTGCTGGGCAGTATGCCTCGTTGCTCTCCCGTCGTATCAATCCCGGTCGCTTGACCAAGTCCAAAGGGGGCGAGCGACTCTGCCATCGTATCAATGCCCATGCGATGAGCGAGATCGTAATAGTAGGTGTCGCAAGACTCGGCGATGGCCATTCTCAGATCAACCTTTTCAGCGTGACCGGAGCCTCGCACTCTCAGCGTCCAATCACGATAGCGGCGATCATCACCGGGCAATTGATACCACCCTGGATCAGAAACCGTCGTTTCCGGCGTGATATAGCCCTCGGCCAGCGCGCCTAAAGCCAACATTGGCTTGATAGTAGACCCTGGTGGGTATTGCCCCTGGACCGCGCGATTGAGAAGCGGTGTATCCATTGAGCCCCGCAACGCGGCATAGTCGGCGTAGCTGATCCCCTCGACAAATAAATTTGGGTCGTAGCTGGGATTGGACACCATCGCCAAAACCCCACCTGTCAAGGGATCCAGAGCGACCACTGCACCACGCTGTTGACCCAACGCGTCCACTGCCACGCGCTGCAGGTCCAGATCTAAATAGAGACGTAAATCTTGACCCGGCTCCGGCGACTGTCGATCCAGCACACGCAGCACACGTCCGTGGGCATTGGTCTCGACATGCTGAAAGCCCGGCTTGCCGTGCAGCAATGGCTCGTAGCGTTTTTCAAGCCCGACCTTACCTGTGTGCAGGGTTCCCTGATAGCGCTCCGAATCAAGCTCAAGCAAATCGTCAGCACTGACTCGGCCTACGTACCCCAACACGTGGCCCAGTTCATGGCCGTAGGGGTAGTAGCGCGTCAGCTGCGCGTCTACCACGACACCGGGTAGCTGATGCAGATCCACCGCCACTGACGCGAGAGCCGCGTCATCAAGACCCAACTTCAGAGGCACCGCTTCGAAAGGGCGCCTCCGTGAAGAGCGCTCGCGAAATGCCTCCAGCTCGGACTCAGTTAACGACAAACGCTGTGCCAAGGTGTCGATAAGCGCTTCAGAGTCCTCGCTCCGCTCGAGAATCACTCCAACAACAAAAGTCGGTTTGTTCGCCGCGAGCACCCGCCCTTTCCGGTCGACAATTTGACCTCTCGGGGGCGGGATCACTTCGACGCGGATACGATTACGATCGGACTGGGTCAGAAAATCATCATGCTGGGTGATTTGCAGCGAGTAGTAGCGGTAAACGAGCACTGCCAATAAAGTTGAGATACCAATTAGAGCCGCGATCAACCGGGACCGGTTGATCGCCCACTCGCGTCGCGTGTCCCGGAGTGCATCAAGCGGGCGGAGCATCAATTACCCCGATGATAGGGGTGACCAGCTTGCACCGACCACGCCCGATACAGTTGCTCCGCCAGAACAACGCGCACCAATGGGTGCGGTAGCGTGATGCGCCCGAAGGACCATTGTTCTGAAGATCGTTCCAACACGGAGGCATCCAAACCATCGGGACCGCCGATCACCATGCTGACGGATTGCCCAAGCATCTGCCATTGGTCGAATTTGTCCGCAATTTTCTCGGTGCTGATCATCGTGCCAGAGACATCCAGAGCGACCAGATGATCCGTTTTGGCAAGGCGCGAACGTATCAGCTCCCCTTCCTGCTCGCGGTAACGCTGGGGAGAACCGGTGCCTCGCTTGGCGGGGGCGATATCAACCCACTCTACCGCGTATTCTCTCGGCATTCGTCGGGTGTATTCCGCGACGCCGTCCTCTACCCATGATGGCATTTTTTGTCCCACTGCCAGCACGCGCAATCGCATTAGTCGTCTTGCGGCTGCTCCGCCTGCACTGACCAAAGACGCTCGAGGTCGTAAAAACTCCTCGCAGCAGGCTGCATGACATGCACGACAACGTCACCGAAATCCACTAATACCCATTCACCTGCGCGCTCACCCTCAACGCCCAGTGGCCTCACACCCTGTTCCTTGGCCTTCATCAATACGTTATCCGCCAGAGATTTAACGTGGCGGCTTGAAGTCCCACTCGCAACCACCAGGTAGTCCATCACGGAACTCAAGGCGCGCACGTCGAGGACAACTGGCTCAACGGCCTTGAGGTCTTCCAGCGCATTCTGCGCGACGCTAAGCAATGCATCGCCTGCGACCGGCGTATCGACTGACTGTTCTACTGGCATGCGGAATCGCGATTAAAAAGTGTGTGTCGCTCAATATACTCCATTACGGCATCGGGCATCAGGAAGCGAGTGTCACGCCCCTCGGCAATGAGCGCCCTGATCTGCGACGACGCGATATCGAGAAGCGGCTGCCGGACCAGCACCACACCGCCAGCGGGTTGCGTCACGGCCAGATTGCCTTCAATCCGGTGCGACGCGATCCACTTTTTCACCTCATCCTCTGGGTCTGATGCACCCGGCCGGGCCATCACCACCAAATGCGCATGGTCAAGGAGTTCCCGCCAACGAAACCACTGCGACAACGTGGCGAGGATGTCGGAGCCCACGATCCACAGCAGTGGCCGCGCGGCCCCGTATTCTGCGCGCAGCGCTTTCAGGGTATCCACGGTGTAGGAAGGGCCCGGCCGCTCAAGCTCCCGGGCGTCCACGTCAAGACCGGGTACGTCACGCACGGCGAGTTGCAACATGGCCAGTCGGTGCTCAGCGGTCAGTGCCGCACCGTCTTTCAGAGGAGACTGGGCTGCGGGGATGAAATCAACGCGCTCGAGCTGCAGCTCCTCGCGAACCGCGATCGCACCGCGTAGATGCCCGATGTGAACCGGGTCGAAAGCACCACCCAATAACCCCAACGGACGAGGCGAATCGCTACTCACCAAGGCGTCAGTCATATCCATTCGATTCGGAGATCGGGGTCACTGACGGATGTGCCCATCCCCTCGCACGATATATTTGCGAGAGGTTAAGCCCTCGAGACCGACCGGCCCGCGAGCGTGGAGCTTGCCCGTTGAAATACCGATCTCGGCACCCAGCCCATACTCAAAACCGTCGGCAAAACGCGTTGACGCGTTGTGCATGACCGAGCCGGAATCAACCTCCCGCAGGAACCGTGCAGCCGTCTCCGCATTTTCCGTCACGATGCTCTCGGTGTGAGAAGAGCTGTATTGCGCGATGTGTGCCATCGCCTCGTCCACTCCATCGACAACCTTGATCGATAAAATCGGCGCGAGATATTCGGTCGACCAATCGGCGTCTGTCGCGGCGACTGATATAGCCGGGGCAGCGGCACGGGTGTCATCGCATCCCCGAACCTCAACGCCCTCCTCCTGCAGCGCCGCCACCAGTGCCGGCAGCATGCCGGTCTGCGCCTTGGCGATCAAAAGTGTTTCCATCGTGTTGCAAGTGCCGTAGCGCTGGGTCTTGGCGTTGAATGCGATGCGATGCGCCTTGTCAGGGTCAGCCTCAGTGTCGATATAGACATGGCAGATGCCGTCAAGATGCTTGAGTATCGCCACCTGACTCTCGGCCATCACACGTTCGATCAGGCCTTTACCGCCGCGAGGCACTATCAGGTCGATATATTCCGGCATGGTGAGCAACGCGCCGACCGCGGCGCGATCCACCATCGGCACCACCTGCGCTGCATCCACGGGCAAGCCCGCCGCGGAGAGCCCGGTGGCCAGTGACTGGCCCAGTGCCGTATTGGAGTGAATGGCCTCAGAGCCGCCACGTAAAATCACAGCGTTGCCCGCTTTCAAACACAACGACGCCGCCTCGATCGTCACGTTGGGCCGGGATTCATAGATCATCCCGATCACGCCCAGGGGCACGCGCATGGTTCCCACGGTGATGCCGGATGGCATCACACGCTCGTCACTGATTTGGCCGATCGGATCCGGGAGCGCTGCGACCTGCGCCAAGCCCTCTTCCAGCACATCGAGGCGCGCTGCGTTGACAGCAAGGCGGTCCAGTAGAGCGGCATCCAATCCGTTTTCGCGTCCCGCCTCCAGATCCCGTTCATTTGCGGCGAGTATGTTTTCTCGATCGGCAGCCAGAGCCTGCCGAATCTGCAACAACGCGTCATTGCGCTGCGCGACACTGGCTGCAGCCACGACACGCGCGGCATCACGGGCGGCGCGCCCCATCTCCGCCATCGCGGCTTTGATATCCATGCTGCTGTCCTGTTTGCAGCGCTCAGGCGTCGCCTGACGCCTCGGCTCCGCCCGCTGCGATTAACTCCTGCAACTCGCCGGACGCCTCCATATCACACACGATGTCGCAACCGCCGATTAATTCGCCATCCACCCAGAGCTGGGGAAACGTAGGCCAGTTGGCGTAGGTCGGCAGGTTGGCCCTGATCTCGGGGTTGCTCAGTACATCCACATAGGCAAAGCGCTCCCCGCAGGACATCAGCGCCTGCACCGTGCGCGCAGAAAAGCCGCACTGCGGTTGGTTGGGTGAGCCCTTCATGTAGAGGATGACTCGATTGCCCTCTATCTGCTCGCGGATGGTATCCATAATGTCCATGCTTGACTCCGTACAGCCGGCGGTTTGCACCGAATAGTGTGATTAGGGCGCGTATTGTAATACGTGCACCGGATCGAGGCAGGGTTTCCAGCGGCAAAATGCAGCATCCGCCGATTTGACTCGGCCTCCTGCTCCGCTAATCTTGCATCCCAGCCTGCGCTTGCACTCGAAACCATGCCTGAAGCACCCACCGCTGTCATGCCAACCTATGGCCGCTTACCCGTGACGTTCTCTCACGGGGATGGAGCCGTACTGTACGACGCCGAGGGCCGGCCCTACCTGGACGGTGTATCGGGTATCGCCGTCACCAACCTCGGACATCAGCATCCGCGGGTAACAGAAGCCATCACCGAGCAGGCGAGACGGCTTGTTCATACCTCTAACCTGTTTCACATCGGTTTACAGGAGGCCGTAGCGGATCAACTGCGACACATCACGGGCATGGAGAATATGTTCTTCTGCAACTCGGGCGCCGAGGCCAACGAAGCAGGGATTAAACTCGCTCGACGCTATGGACATGCCAAGGGTATCGCCGCGCCTCAGATGATTGTGCTTGAGGGCGCCTTTCACGGCCGCACACTCGGCGCACTTTCCGCCACTGGCAATCACAAAATACGTCAAGGGTTTGGCCCGCTGCTGGAAGGCTTCCTGCACGTTCAGCCGAACGACCTGTCTGCCATCGATCGGCTGGCAGCCGAGCGGAAAGATATCGCCTCGATCATGGTCGAGCCCATCATGGGAGAAGGCGGCATTCGGCCACTGGATATTGACTATCTCGCGGGTCTGCGCGAGCGGTGCACGCAGAACGGCTGGCTACTCATTTTCGATGAGGTGCAAACCGGCAACGGGCGCTGCGGCTCGACCTATGTTTTTGAGCAATTGGGCGTGACGCCCGATGTCTTACTCACTGCCAAAGGTTTGGGCAACGGCTTGCCGATTGGCGTCTGTATGGCCAGAGGCGAGGCGGCACTCCAATTGGGCCCGGGTGATCACGGCTCCACTTACGGTGGCAATCCGCTGTGCTGTGCTGCCGCGCAAGCGGTGTTGACCACGCTGACCGAAGAGCCGGTCATGCAACAGGCGGACCGAATCCGAGGGGCCCTGTTGGATGCACTCAACGACCATACTTGCAGATCCCTCGCTCGTCACCGAGATCCGCGGTCGCGGACTGATGATTGGCATTCAACCCAACACGGCGACCGATCAAATCGTCACACAAGGACTGGCGAAAGGCCTGCTGTTGAACATCGCAGGCGGCGACACCATTCGCGTTCTGCCGCCGCTGGTCATGAGCACCGAACAAGCGGCGGAGCTGGGCGCCGGTATAGCTAGCATACTGAACCACATTGCAGAGCAGGAAGACCGCGCATGACAGCGCCACGACATTTCTTAACCCTCATGGATTTAAGTGCGGACGAGATCCGCCGCCTGATCCGGCGGGCCATCGAGCTCAAAGCACTGCGGGATCGAGGCGAGTCCCACGCAACATTACAGGGCAAGGTTTTGGCGATGATCTTTACCAAGGCCTCGACCCGCACCCGCGTCTCCTTCGAGGCCGGCATGTCCCAACTCGGGGGTAGCGCGCTGTTTCTCTCGGGCCAGGACACACAACTTGGCCGCGGTGAACCGATCGCAGACACCGCAAAAGTGATTTCTTCAATGGTCGACATCGTCATGATCAGAACCTTCGCGCACGCCGATGTCGAGACATTTGCGGCGCACTCCAAGGTGCCCGTCATTAACGGCCTGACCGACGACTACCACCCCTGCCAAATTCTCGCCGATCTGCAAACCTATATTGAAACGCGAGGGGAGATTAGCGGCCGTAAAGTCTGCTGGCTCGGCGATGGCAACAATGTCTGCCATTCGTGGATGAACGCGGCACGGCGTCTTGATTTTGAACTCATCGTCGCCTGCCCTGAAGGCTACGACCCCGACCCCGAACTCCTCTCGGCCTGCAGCAACCATGTGCGTATCGAACGCGATCCCGTCCGAGCGGTGCAGGGCGCTGATCTTTTGATTACCGATGTCTGGGCATCTATGGGTCAAGAGGACGAGCAATCGGCGCGTGCGCAGACACTGGCACCCTACCAACTCAACCGGCGGCTTCTTGACGAAGCGGCGCCCGACGCACTCTACATGCATTGCTTACCAGCGCATCGCGACGAGGAGATCAGCGCGGAGTTGATGGATGCACCGGACACCGTGATTTGGCAAGAGGCAGAAAACCGTTTGCATGCGCAAAAAGCCTTGATGGAATTGCTACTGGGAAGCCTGCCTGTCTCGGATTGAGCGAGCTCAACCACTCGACCCTATTCACACATTCCTATCCACACAGCCCTTCAGACAGTAAAAGCCGACTTCTCATCCGCCGACCTTGTCATCTCCCGACCCCCTATCGCCCAATCCGCAATGCGCTATCGGCGATAGCGAAGTGCCGGTGTGTGAGAAACACCAGAACTCATCGGTTTCTCGTGAAAAAGCCGATGAGCCGCCTCATGCGGGGATAACTCAAAATTCAGACGTAAAGTCAGTGGCTTAGCGTCAGACGGCTGGTTCAGACCGGCGATTACTCACAGATTGTCCACAAAAAAGACCCAGCATCCTCTGCTTGCATTGTCGGCCAGACCCGCCTATCTTGGGGTTTCCGGTCGGGGAAACCCCCAGATATAGGTGTTGAGCGCAAAAAACCACATAAAGCTCAACTGAGGCCTGTTCCCGGGAAAAAACGAGATTTCGACAAAAAAGGCGTTTCAGAGGCAGCCCAAGATATGCAAACAGGCAGTGAGTCAGTAGAACAAGAAAACGTCGCCACTACTCCAGCAGCGACTCGCGAAAACCCGAACCCCACCCGACTGTCCGCAACGGCACCGGGTCAACTGCGTGTGATCAAACGAAACGGTACGGTGGTGCCGTTTGAAGACAGTAAAATCACCGTGGCCATCACCAAGGCCTTTTTGGCCGTCGAAGGCGGCACCGCCGCTGCCAGCAGCCGCATTCATGAAACCGTCGCCAATTTGACCGCGCAGGTTGTCGCGACCTTCAAGCGTCGCATGCCCTCAGGTGGCACCCTGCACATTGAAGACATTCAGGATCAGGTCGAGCTGGAACTGATGCGTGGCGGTGAGCACAAGATCGCCAGAGACTACGTCATTTATAGAGAGGCGCGTCGGCAAGAGCGCGACGCCAAGGTGGAGCTTTCACCTGAATCACAGGCCGCTGCCAAAGGCATCAACATCGTTCACCCCGATGGCACCAGGGCACCATTAGACATTGACCGCATTGGCACGATTGTCTCTGAGGCGTGTGCAGGCCTTGCCGACGTGAGTGAATCGGCCATCATCGATGAGGCCCTGCGCAATCTTTACGACGGTGTCTCAGCAAAAGAATGCAGCACCTCGCTGGTGATCACAGCGAGAACATTGATTGAGCAAGAGCCCAACTACAGCTATGCCGCGGCACGATTATTGCTCGACGATTTGCGAGCAGAGGGCCTTTCCTTCATGGGCGTGGCCGAGTCAGCCACGCAGGCGGACATGGATACGTACTACCCGCAAGCACTCAAAGCCTATATCCAGCGCGGTATTGAGCTCGAGTTGCTGGCGCCTAATCTGGCTGACTTTGACCTCGACATGCTCGGTCAGGCATTGCAAGCAGAGCGTGACCTCCAGTTCACCTACCTCGGCCTGCAGACACTGTACGACCGCTACTTTATTCACAGTGACGAAGTCCGCTTCGAGCTGCCGCAGATTTTCTTCATGCGTGTCGCGATGGGTCTTGCCACCCGCGAAGACAACCCGAACGCCCGGGCTATCGAGTTTTACAAGTTGCTGTCGAGCTTTGACTACATGAGCTCAACGCCCACGCTGTTCAACTCGGGCACGCTGCGACCGCAGCTCAGCTCTTGCTACCTGACGACAGTGCCAGATGATTTGTTTGGCATCTACGGCGCCATTCAGGACAACGCCATGCTGTCAAAGTTCGCGGGTGGATTGGGTAATGACTGGACGCCGGTACGGGCACTAGGCGCCTATATCAAGGGCACCAACGGGAAAAGCCAGGGTATCGTGCCTTTCCTCAAAGTGGTCAATGACACGGCTGTGGCAGTTAATCAGGGCGGTAAGCGCAAAGGCGCCGTCTGTGCCTACCTCGAAACATGGCACATGGACATCGAAGAGTTTTTGGATCTGCGCAAAAACACGGGCGATGACCGCCGTCGCACCCACGATATGAATACCGCCAACTGGATCCCGGATTTGTTCATGAAGCGCGTCTTCGAGGATGGTGACTGGACGCTGTTCTCACCCAACGACGCGCCGGATCTACACGACCTGTACGGCAAAGCCTTCGAAGAGCGCTACGAGCAGTACGAAGAGATGGCACGGACGGGTGAGCTGAAGCTGCATAAAACGCTCAAAGCCCAGAACCTGTGGCGCAAGATGCTCGGTATGATTTTTGAGACCGGCCACCCCTGGATGACCTTCAAGGATCCGTGCAACCTGCGCTCGCCTCAGCAGCATTGCGGCGTGGTGCACTCATCCAACCTGTGTACGGAAATCACGCTCAATACCAACGCGGAAGAGATTGCCGTGTGCAACCTGGGCTCGGTCAACCTGCCTCAGCATATTGAGAATGGTGAGCTGAACCTCGACAAGCTGCGCGGCACAGTGCGTACCGCCATTCGCATGCTGGATAACGTGATTGATATCAATTACTACTCCGTACCGCAGGCCGAAACGTCGAACTTCCGCCATCGTCCGATCGGTCTGGGTCTGATGGGCTTCCAGGACGCGCTCTACAAAATTGACGCGCCCTACGGCTCAGACGATGCCGTGACGTTTGCCGATCGCTCCATGGAAGCCATCAGCTACTTTGCCATTGAGGCTTCCAGCGAATTGGCCAGTGAGCGCGGTAGTTACTCTTCCTATGACGGCTCGCTGTGGAGTCGCGGTATCTTCCCGTTGGACTCCCTCGACATGTTGATCGAGCAGCGCGGTGAAAAGTACATCGAGGTCAATAAAGACAAGACGCTCGACTGGGACGCACTGAAAGCGAAGGTGGCCGCCGCAGGTATGCGCAACTCCAATGTGATGGCCATCGCGCCCACGGCGACGATTGCGAATATCACCGGGGTCTCGCAGTCCATCGAGCCCACTTACCAAAACCTGTACGTGAAATCGAACCTCTCGGGAGAGTTCACGGTGGTCAATCCCTATCTGGTCAACGACCTCAAGAGCCGGGACCTGTGGGACAAGGTGATGGTCAATGACCTGAAATATTTTGATGGCAGCGTGCAGACCATTGACCGCATTCCAGCGGACCTCAAAGCCAAGTATGCAACTGCCTTCGAGGTTGAGCCGCGCTGGTTGGTAGATAGCGCAAGCCGGCGCCAGAAGTGGATTGATCAGGCGCAGTCACTCAATCTGTATATCAACAACGCCAGCGGTAAGAAGCTCGACGTGACATACCGCATGGCATGGTACAGCGGACTCAAGACCACCTATTACCTGAGATCGCTGGCCGCAACAGGAACCGAAAAATCGACGGTGGACACCGGCAATTTGAACGCCGTATCAAGTGCCGCTGAAACCCCTCAGCCAGCTCCCGTGCCTCAGGCATGCTCGCTGGATGATCCGGACTGTGAAGCCTGCCAATAAGGGCGAGCAGTCAGCTGTAAAGGAGAAGACGTATGTTGACTTGGGACGACTACAATCAGGAAGAAGGTGTGACATCAGCGGCGACTGCCCCGGAACCGGCAGTCGTAGCCGCTGCAGCGGCCGCGCAACAAGTCGCAGAAGCGCCAGCGGCTCCCGCCGCTGAGCCCACTGAAACAGTGACAACCGAGGCCGCTACGGCCGCTATGCAGGCAGCCGAAGCCGCAATTGCGGGCATGGATACCTCGGCAGGCGAAGAAGAACTCGAGATGGGCGCAGCGCGCATTTCGGTTGATGAAAAAGCCATGATTAATTGCCGGGCTGATCTGAATCAGCTTGTGCCATTCAAGTACGACTGGGCGTGGCAAAAATATCTGGACGGCTGCGCCAACCATTGGATGCCGCAAGAAATCAACATGACCGCCGACGTTGCGACGTGGAAAAGTAAAGACGGTCTGAGTGAGGACGAGCGGCGCATCGTGATGCGTTCGCTGGGATACTTCTCGACCGCCGACTCACTGGTAGCCAATAACCTGGTGCTCGGCATCTATCGCCTGGTCACAAACCCGGAGTGTCGCCAGTATCTGCTTCGTCAAGCTTTCGAGGAAGCCATCCACACCCATGCCTATCAGTACTGCATCGAGTCGCTGGGTATGGACGAAGGCGAAGTCTTCAACATGTATCGCGAGGTGCCCTCCGTAGCGAAGAAGGCGGCGTGGTCAATCAGCCATACGCACGAGCTGTCCGACCCCAACTTCTCGACCGGTACGACCGAGGCGGATCAGCAGTTGCTCCGTAACCTGATCGGATTTTACGGTGTAACAGAAGGCATCTTCTTCTACTGCGGCTTTACCCAGATTCTGTCTATGGGTCGCCGTAACAAGATGACCGGCGTGGCAGAGCAGTTCCAATACATTCTGCGCGATGAGTCGATGCACCTGAATTTTGGCATCGACGTTATTAACCAGATCAAGCTGGAAAATCCGCATCTCTGGACTGAAGAGTTCAAGCAAGAAGTCACGCAGATGATTCTTGAGGGTACCGCGCTCGAGATCGAATACGCGCGCGACACCATGCCCCGTGGTGTCCTGGGCATGAATGCCGCCATGATGGAGGAGTACTTGCACTTCATTGCGAACCGACGCCTGACCCAGTTGGGTCTGACAGAGCAGTTCCCGGGCGCGACGAATCCCTTCCCATGGATGTCTGAAATCATGGATCTGCGCAAGGAAAAGAACTTTTTTGAAACGCGTGTGATCGAGTATCAGACGGGTGGCGCTTTAAGCTGGGATTGATCTCAGGCAAATAAAAAAGGGCGCACACGGTGCGCCCTTTTTTGTGGACGGTTATAAACGCTAGCCATTACACCCCGCTATCCGTTTAAACTCCTCGGTCTATTCACAGGGAGCAGGCAAGCATGTCACTTTGGGATCGAATCGACGAAGAGAGCAAAGGGCCACTCGAAGCATTATGGGAAGCGCTGCCCGGCGGGCTCAACGGCATACCCGATATTGTTGCGCGCCGCGCCGCCATGTCGGCATCACGCGCCGCCGCGCCGAAGGGCGACTTTCCCGATCTCACGGTCACCACGCATACCTATCCTGGCCCGGGCGGTGAGTTATCCCTCAGGCTTTATCGCCCCAATGAGGCACCGGCTGCAGGCGCTGGCCTGATTTACATCCACGGCGGCGGCATGATCATGGGTGATCTGGATAGTCAGGACGAGAACATGCGCGAGGCGGCCACGGCGCTCGGCATACCCATCGCGTCTATCGACTACCGCAAAGCGCCCGAACATCCCTACCCCGCTGCGCCCGAGGACTGCTACGCCGGTGTGTGCTGGGTATTCGAACATGCCGCGGATCTGGGCATGGATACCCGCAACATCGGACTGATGGGCGCCTCGGCAGGGGGCGGCTTGGCACTGGCTGTCGCGCTGATGTTGCGCGACCGAGAAGGCCCGGCCCTGAAATACCTGCTACCTATTTACCCCATGATCGACGATCGTCACGAGACGGCGTCTTCCCATGAGGTTGTTGATATCGGCATCTGGGATCGCGCGGGCTCTATCGAGGCCTGGGGCTGGTATTTGGGCGGTGCTGAGGCCGACGCCTATGCGGCGCCCGCTCGGGCCAAGATCTGTCAGGGCTGCCCCCCACCTATATCGATGTCGGGGATCTGGATCTGTTTCGCGATGAGGATATTGCGATCACCCAGCGCCTCTCGGCGGCCGGGGTACCCGTAGAGTTTCACCTGTGGACGGGCGCGTATCACGCCTCTGAACTTTTCGCACCACATGCCCGGCTAAGTCAGCGGATTTGGCAAACGCGCTATACCGCCATTCGCCGTTTGGCCGGCCTATCTGATCATTGATCGGAAGCATCTCCACTTAATCACGTACGACGTCGTCCCGACCATTCCCTACCCTCCAACTGACTGATAGAGTCGGAGGAAAAACCGCTGTTAAAGGACAAAACAATGCAGAAAGGCCACTGTTTGTGTGAGCAGGTACAGTATGAATTTGATGAAACCCAAGTGGGTTTTGGCTTGCATTGTCACTGCAAGGATTGCCAGCGGGTGACGGGCTCCGGAAAAGCGACTGTCATCTTGTTCCCTCTTGATGCCGTGAACATCGAGGGAGAATATAAAACCTATGCGTCGATGGGCTTCGAGGGCTCCCACGTCAACCGGGGGTTCTGCCCCAACTGCGGTAGTCAGATGTTCACCTTCGTCGACGAAATCCCGGGAATGGTGTTCATCAAAGCAGGTGGGATGGAAGACACCAGCTGGCTGTCGGTTGAAACCACCTGTTGGACCGACACTGCTCGAGAGTGGTCTCCCGCGGATAGCAATACCACTTGCTTTGCATTAAATCCGCAGATGTAGACGACGCGGTCAACGGGAGCCTCTTCCGCACCCTCACCGCACTGGCTAATCGCTGGCTAACCGATAGCCAGCGTTTTTCGCTGAATACCAGCCCAACACTCACCAAAAACTAAGCTCCCAAAACCAATCCACCGTCGTCTGAACGGTAAACCCGGCTCCAATCGGCATGGCCGGGCAGTCAGGTGCGGTTGGGCGATCACGCCTCTTAGTTTGTGCAACACCATAAATCGGCTTACCGCCCGCTATTTATGCGCTGTCGCCGGCTTTCCAGACGAAGTGTGTAAAAAAACAATCTTTCCTGTTTGCATCCATTTCGGGGGTATGCGAGGCTCAAATCAGAGCTGCCGGAAATAGAGCAGCACGCATCCACAATCCTTTCAAAACAATCAGAATCGGAGCATTCATGAGAGATTTTTTATCCCGTAAATCGCCCCTCGCACTAGCGATCAGCATCGCGGCAACCAGCACTGTGAGCTCTGTCTCGATGGTGCCTTTTGCCCAAGCGCAGGACGCCATGATCGAAGAAGTCGTTGTTACTGCCCGAAAGCGACAGGAGTCGCTCCAGGACGTACCGGTCGCCGTCACCGCTTTGACCCCAAATCAGCTTGAGCGCGGCTCTATTCAGCGCACGACTGACATCGACAAGATGGTGCCCAACGTTGAGTTGCACCAAACCTATATCGGCTCCGAGTCGCTGAGCGCGAGCATACGGGGTATCGGCTTTGACGATATCGAGAAGTCATTGGAGCCAACGGTAGGTGTCGCTGTGGACGGCGTCTTCATGGCCAGTAACTCGGGCGCGGTATTCGATATGTTTGATGTCGAATCCGTTGAAGTACTGCGCGGCCCGCAGGGCACGCTGTTTGGTCGTAATACAATCGGTGGTGTCATCAACGTCACTCGAACGAAGCCTACGGGTGAATGGGGAGTCAAGCTGCAAGCAACCTTTGGCGACCAAGACATGACGGACGTCAAGGGCGTCGTCAACATGCCCCTCGGTGAGAACGGTGGTATCAAACTGGCATTCAAAAACATCCAGTCTGATTCGCACGTTTACAACACAACGCTAAATGGCCGTCGCGACTTCCGTGACTCGACTACGGTATCAGCGAGCATCCGCTACGACTTCAGTGATGATACGTCGGTTGTGTTCACCTACGACGATTACGACCATGACACCATTGCCCCGGATAACCTTATGGTGGGCCCGTTCCCGGAGCCTCTCACAGGTTACCTCGCCTCTCAGGCAGACGATTACAAGACCTCACCGCAGTTGAATCCGCTTGAGGCCTATATGTGGGGTGAAAACATGACCCTGCAGGTGACCCATAACGTCCCGGGTCACCAGATCAAGTACACCATGGGCATCATGGATTACGAGGAAGAAGTGCACGAGTCTTCTTGGGGCTCCGCCACGGTCTTCTTCCCGGTAAACCGTGATCAGGACTTTAAGCAGACTTCACACGAGATCCAGATCAGCTCGGACTCTGACGGACCGCTCAATTACGTCGCAGGTCTGTACTATCTGGATGCTGATTCTTTCATCACGTCTGGACCCATTCAGCCCTTTACCGTCACGCACCAAGCCGAAGCGCAGGCGCTTTATGGTGAGATGACCTATGACTTTAATGACAACTGGTCATTTACATTGGGTGCGCGTTACACCGAAGAAGACAAGGAGATGGAATCCTACTCCTGGCCACCTGTTGTCGGTGACGCTGATCGCTTGGCGAACAACATTGACCCCAGCGTGTTGCAGATGGCTGCCTCTCCTGAGTTCTCTGATGACAACCTGACCTATCGTGCGGTCATTCAGCGCAACTTCTCCAAGGGTATGGCCTACGTCTCCTACTCCACCGGCTTCCGCAGTGGCGGCTTCTTCAACCGGGGTACGACCCCAGCGGAAGTGGCTCCCTACGACTCAGAGGAAGTCGACAGCATCGAGATCGGCTTGAGAAGTAACCCAACCGAAAATACTCAGCTCAATCTGACTTACTACAGCGCTGAGTACACGGATATGCAGCTGCCCGTCATCACGCCAGCAAGCTTCCCGGAGTGTGGCAAAGGTGGCGCTGCTGAAGACGCGGCCGGTATCACCTGCTCGTTCATTAAGAACGTGGGTGAAACCAGCATGGACGGTATCGAAGTTGAGGGTATCTGGATGCCCACTAGCGCTCTGTCACTGCGCGCCTCTCTCGGCACGCTGGACGGCAGCTATGACAGCTACGACTACAACGGTGTCGACATCTCCGGTCGTGCGCAGCTGCTCTACGCGCCCGAGCTCACTTGGAGCCTCGGCGCAGAGCACGTCTCGCAGATCATGGGTGGTGAGCTGATTCTGACTGCTAACTACAGCTATCAGGATGAGGTCTACACTCAGACACCGTGGGCCATCTACGATCCGGCGACGTTCCCCAAGATCACCATTGATGATTGGGAGAGCCTTGACGTGGCCGCGACTTATCTGCGCGACACGGACAACGGTACTTTCAAAGTGATCCTTTACGGTACTGACGTACTGGAAGATGGCAACAGAATCCAGCGACGTTACACCACGGGTTCGTTTACCTGGGCGGAAATCGCACCTCGCCAGCAGTTCGGTATCACTATCGGGTACGAGTTCTGATCCATTGTCATGAGAACAAAAGCCACCTTCGGGTGGCTTTTTTTTGGCCCATCGGCCACTCTCTGTAGCCATCAATTACGATAATAAGGACCCCGACATGATGCGCTCCGTCGTTTTGGCACGCAGGCCTCAGGGCAATCCCGTTGAGGCGGATTTTGCGCTCAGCGAAGCACCGCTTCCAGCGGTGACAGAAGGCACCTTCCTCACCCGCAATGATTTCATTTCATTAGACGCAGGTTTTCGTAACTGGATGAACGAGGACTCCGGCGATGAGGTGCTTCCCGCCATGGCCCTGAACGAGCCGGTCATGGGGCTGGTCCTTGCAGAGGTTATTGAGTCGCAGCACGCGGACTATCAGGTCGGCGACAAACTGATGGCGCGATTTAGCTGGCAAACTCACACCTTGAGCGATGGCACTGACTTCATCGCCCGGCTACCCGATACCCTCGAATTCAACCCCAGCGCCTATATGGGTGTGCTGGGCGACACCGGCATGTCGGCCTACTTTGGCATGACCGATATCGCCAAACCCACCGAGCAGGATTGCGTGCTCATCAGCGGCGCGGGTGGTGCGGTCGGCACGATCGCAGGTCAGATCGCCAAGCTATGCGGTGCACGGGTGGTGGGCATCGTCGGCTCTCAGGCGAAGGCGGACTGGCTATGCAATACGCTGGGTTATGACGCTGCCGTATTGCGCACCGGCGACACCTCTTTGTCAGACGCTATCCAAGCAGCCTGCCCCAAGGGGGTCGATGTGTTTTTTGACAACGTGGGTGGGCAAACGCTCGAAGCAGCGATTACAAACATGAATCATCGCGGCCGCCTGGTGTTATGCGGCGCCATCTCGGGATACGGAGTCACATCCCATGGTCCGGGGAACCTGTTTGAGCTCATTACCAAAGAACTATCGGTTCAGGGCTTTATGACGCACTTTCGTCACGAGCGCTACGATGAGGCGCGCGATCAACTCTCAATCTGGCTCCGTGAAGGCGCCATTCAGTCACCAGAGCATCGCCTGGTAGGGATCGAGAACGTCGGCAAAGCCTTTGCAGATCTCTTTGCCGGAGAGAACTTCGGCAAAACCATCGTCGAACTATAATGCGACGGTCACCGTCACCCGTCGCATGCTAGTTGTCGAGCGCACCCGCCAATATCCAGCTAGCGAATTGTTCCTGAACTGACTCGGGCAGCGCCGGCTGGTGCATTGGCATACGCGAGCCGGAACCACCCACCGAGCGGTGACTACCCCACAGCTTGTGCATCAAGTAACTGGCATCAGGATCACCGGGGGCAACACGTTGCCATCCGGCCGCGCCCAATGCGTCTTGAGAGACGAGGTCGGGCCAGGCGTTATCTGGCGTCAATGCCATGCCGCCGGGCTCTTTGCCCGTCATGTGACACACCGCACACCGCGCTTTGAGCACGGGCAGCAGATCCGTCTCGAAGGAGACGGACTCGCCCTCCACGGCCCCACTTATCATGGGGGCAATCAACAGCGATACCGCCAACCATCGCATCGACCGAGGCTTCACGCGGCGTTGGACTCGCTCAATGCATGCTTTGCGGCAATATAGCCATAGGTGATCGCCGGACCGATCGTACCGCCGGCGCCGGCATAGGCATTGCGAGTGGGCGCACAAATGCAATTTCCGGCGCCATACAGTCCGCGAATGGGCTGGTCCATTTCATCGACCACACGCGCGTACGCGTCGGTCATGGGGCCACCGTTGGTATCGAGTAATCCCGGCGCGAGAATAATCGCGGATCCTCCGTGAGTGGGTGCATCGTCGAGTTGGGGTAAGGATTCTCGCCGTGGGCGTCGGTGTACTCGAACAGGCCCCACAATCGATGCCACGCCACATCGTAGGGCTGGTCGCCTCGGTCAAAATCCGGGTCTTTACCCGCCACGGCGTAACCGTTGAACTGCGCTACCGCCGCCGCCATGCTCTGATCAAACTCGTCGTCCAGGGTATAGCCGCCGATTCGGTCTGACAGCGTCGCTACCCGCGCGCGAATATTGCTGGCAAGTTCCGCCAAACTGTTACCACTGATCACATACTGCTCGTCCGGGGTGATGGGGGGTTGCCCATTGTCCTCGCTGACCAGGGCTGCAGTGCGCTGATCGTAGATCATGAACTGGAACTCATTGGGGAATTCCAAAGGTGCTGTGACTGCGGCTGCGGTCGTTGTAGTTACGGTGCTCATTCACGAAGCGCTTGCCGTAACGGTTCACCAACAACATCGAATCACCGGGCGGTACGAACATGCCAGTCCCCACGGAGCGGTTCTCGAGGGCATCTTCCAGCACCACAGCACATCGCCACACCGATGTTGCCCATGCGGGCACCGACTTTCTGCGCCATAGGGACAAAATCGCCCTGCGCTGACAGCTGCGCGCAGGAGCCATAAGCAAAGACTTCGTGGAAGCGTTGCAGCATGTCAGTGTTGTGAGCAAAGCCACCCGTGCCCATGATGACCGCTTTGCGGGCGCGAATGCGAACCGGGCCCGCCGCTGCTTGCGCCACCACACCCACAACAGCGCCGTCCGAATCGGTCACCAGCTCTGACACCGCGTGTTCAGTCAGGATCGGCACGTTGCGGGCCTGCAAGTAGGCGCCATTTGCTCGATCATGCCCCAGCCCCAGCAGAAGGTTCCTTCAGCGTCAGTTGCTGCCAGCGGACGCCCCGTAGGTGTTTTGTTTTCCGGCACGTGTGAGAGGTAATCCACCGCAGGCTCATCCAGCGCCCACATGCGCCATTCTTTTAACTGGAAGATACCGTGCTGGCGAATGTAATCGACGGCCGCCGAGCCCTGATCATAGAAAGCGGCAATCCGCCCGTAATCGAGTTCGGATAAACCAAACTGTGGCGCAGTGGGCGAGTAAAGCGTCGGGAACGCATATCGACACAAGAACTGGATGCAGTCTTCGCGTTTGTCCTCAATGCCACGCGCTTTCAGGCCATAGTGATTCGGTATCCAAAAGACCGCCCCTGACTTGGCCGTCGTGCCACCCAGCACCGGTGCCTTCTCCAACACGATGACCTCGGCACCCTCTGTCGTAGCGGTCGTCGCCGCTGACATGGCCGCGGCACCCGAACCCACGCAGACGACATCGGTCTCCAGATCCCACTGATCAACTTCATTCGCATCGGCGGCGCGAGTGGTGGCACCCAGCGATAATGCGGCACTGCCCGCCAAGGCACCACCAAGGGCCTGGCGGCGCGAAATTTTCTTCTGCTCAGTCATCTTATCCCCTACACCTTTCATTATTGTTAGATCCTTGTATTACTCAACCATCCAAGGTCACTCTGATCGGCAGCGTATCGAGACCCATGGTCGTTCCGCCGTGCCCGGTGACAGCCTCCTCTGACACGAGCTCAAGCGACGCGACGCGCTCGAAAAAGGCCTCCATCACGACCCGCACTTCCATCTTGGCGACGTGTAAGCCAATACATTTGTGCGCGCCAGCGCCAAAAGCGTGATGCTGATTGCGCTCTTTCTTGCTGCGAGCAGCATTAAACGCATCCGGGTCGGCAAACGTCCGGGCGTCGCGGTCGGTCACAAAGCTTGGGATGACGATATTGTCACCGGCACGAAACTGCACGCCGTGAAATTCGGTATCCCGCTCACAGATACGATTCAGATTGATAAACGCATGCATGCGCATGAACTCGTCAACAGAATCCGCAATTTTGCTGCGATCTGCTTTGAGGCTGGCAAACAGCGCCGGGTCTCGCGCAAGGTGGCGCATGATAAAGCTAAGCATCGTCGCAACCGTATCGATGCTGGCGAGGAATAAGAGGTAGCAGATAGCGTGCACCTCCTCGACAGAGAGCTTTTTCTCCCTCGACGTCGACATTAAGCAGCATACCGACGATGTCGTCCTTCGGCTGCGCCACATGTTGCTGCACTACCTCAAACAGGTAGCCACCAATCTTCTCGCCGCAGGCAACGCGCTCCTCCATAGTGGGCGCACGATAAAAACCCGTCTCCCATGCATAGAACTCATCGAGACGCTCAGGCTCCAACCCCAATTGGCGAACAAACAACCCCATTGAGATCGGTTTAGCGGCCTTCCATAGGAAATCGAATTCCCCCGTGGCCAATACCTCGTCGAGCACCTCAGCGGCGAGGGCTTCAGCGCCCGTCTGCAAACGTGCGACGGCAGAGGGTTCAAAAATGGGGAGCAACAGGCGCCGATAACGCCGGTGTTCATGCGCATCGCTCTCCAACGGAATCAGTCGGGGGCGCTGCTCCATGTTGGCGGGAATGCCGATCGGAAAAGAACCAAACGCCTCGGCGTTACTCAGTATTTCCCGAGCGAGCTCATGGGAAGTCACCAGCCAATGGCCGCCATTATGAGGGGTATAAACGATATCCCGCGGATCTTTCACTAGTGAGTCGAGAAAGAGTTGTTGCGGGTCCACAAAGAACCCGCTGTCTCCGACAATATCGAAGTCACTTTGTAGGGCTTCAGGAACCTGATTCAATTGTGTTGGCATGATTTAGTCCAGTCTTACGAGGCACTTCCCACGAGAAGTACCATGCATCATGTCGCAGAACGCGCGCGGCGTGTGTTCAATTCCCTCGTAAACTGCATCGAAACTGACCAAGGTGCCGCTCTGCAAACGCTTTTGTAAATCCTCTGCGATGCGCGGAAAGGAGTCGAAATAGTCCGAGAACATGAAACCCTCCATCCGGGCGCGCTTGGTGATCAGTTCCCAGCTATTGGTGAGTGGCTGAACGGCCGTCTCGTATTGAGAGATCGCGCCACACAACACCAGTCGCGCCTGCTCCTTTAATTGCCCCATAACGGTATCCAGCGCCTCGCCTCCCACGTTGTCAAAGAAGATGTCGACGCCCTCTGGGCAGGCCTCGCGCAATGCCGCAGCAAGATCCGGCTGTGTCTCACGGTCAATGACGCGATCGTAGCCTACCTCTCCCTCTAACCAGTCGGCTTTATCACGGGTACTGGTCAAGCCAATCACCCGACAACCCTCAGCCTTGGCGAGTTGCCCCACCACGGTTCCTACGGCGCCGCCCGCGGCACTGACCACGACGGTTTCGCCGGATTTCGGTTGTCCAACCTCAAACAGTCCAATCCACGCTGTCATCCCTGTGGGCCCCAGGATGCCCATGTACTGATGAAGGGGGATACTGCTGTCCACCTCGAGCGGCGAGCACAGATCACTGCCATCGAGCACGCTGCTTTCCTCCCAGGCAGTGCGCGCACTGACCAGGGTGCCGACCGGGTAATCGGGCTGGTCCGACTCAATCACCTCGCCCAGCACAATGCTTTGAACCGGATCGCCAATCTGCATACCGGTGAGGTAGTTATCACCGGCGCCGGCAGTCATCCACTGGCGAAATCCCGCGTCCAGAGACAGCACATGATTTTTTGTCCGGAAATGCCCTGCGGGCAATGCCGCATCAGACACCTCTACGACGGCAAAATCGGCCTCCGTTACCTCACCCTCTGGGTGCCGGGCCAGTACAACCGCGCGGCTCATGGGACGGCGACCTCGATGATGCCGTCGACCACTCGCACCTCATAGGTCGTCAGTGCCTCACGGGTCAGTTGCCCCATAGGCGTGCCATCACTGAGATCAAAGCGCACGCCGTGTAGAGGGCAGGATATGAAACAGCCGCGGATTCGACCGCCCTCCAATTCCGCCTCCTGGTGCGTGCAGCGGTTTTGGACCGCGTACAACGTTCCGCCTGCGCGGCAAACCAGCACCTTCTGGCCACTAATCGTCACCGCGCGACTGTCGTTGTCTGACAGTTCGGCATCGGCGAATGCGGGCTGAAAATCCGTCACAAACGTCTCCTATTGGCGAATGGCACTATGGACTGGACGACTGGGTCCGTAATCAAATGTTAGCACCCGCATCCACGAAAAAAACCATCTTGCTTGCTTATTTTAGGAGCCCTCGCTAGGCTCCGGTCATCGTTTATCGAGTGTATAGAGGTCAGCATGAGCCACGGAAACAAACAGCAATGGATTTTGGCCAAGCGCCCTGAAGGCATGCCAGATAGTTCCGAGGTGGTGTTCCAAGATGCACCGATTCCCGAGACGGGTGCCGGCATGCTTCTGGTCAAAAATCACTACATCTCGCTGGACCCTGCCATTCGGGGCTGGATGTCTGACATTCCCAACTACCTACCACCCATTCCCCTCGGCGACCCGGTTCGCGCCACCGTGGTGGGTGAGGTATTGGAGAGCGGTGCCGATGGGATTAAAGCCGGCGACTTTGTGTTCGGCTTAGGCGGCTGGGAAACCCACAGCACCATACCGGTGGAATTTTGCACCAAGGTCCCCGACGACAATCCATTCCCCTTGCACTATTACATCAACATCCTCGGTGCGGTCGGCCTGACGCCCTATTTCGCTATCGCCGATGTAGGCAACGCACAATCCGGACAGACCATGCTCATGAGCGCCGCAGCGGGTGCCGTTGGGTCAGTGGGGGGGCAAATCGCCAAACTCATGGGGCTGAGAGTCGTCGGCATCGCGGGTACGGACGAGAAATGTAACTGGGTAGTCGACGAACTCGGATTCGATGACTGCATTAACTATCGCACCGCCGGCGATATGGAGACCGCCATCCGTTCGGCCTGCCCCGAGGGTGTGGATTTTTATTTTGACAACGTGGGCGGCGAGATCCTCGACGCCGCGTTACTGAATATGAACAAGGATTCCACCCTGCTCTTCTGCGGCACCATCAGCACCTACAACGCCACGGAGCCGGTACCGGGGCCCTATAACTACTGGCAAATTCTGGCACGCACTATTACGGTCAAAGGCTATCTGGTCAGCGATCACTACCACCGCATTGCAGAGGGGCAGGCTGCCCTCAGCGAGTGGGTGAAGGATGACAAGCTCAAGTTCAGAGAGCACATCAACGAGGGGATAGAAAACTGCCTCGACACCTACAACCTGCTCTTCACGGGCGGCAATGAAGGCAAGCTGATGTTGAAGCTGTGACCAAAGTGCTCTCTCAGACAGAGAGACCCAGTAATAAAAAAGGGCCGCTAGGGCCCTTTTTTATTGCGCAACGTGCTGCCTCGCTACCTGCTAGCCTTGATGGCGATCATTCCAACACAGGCCGCCGTGATCAGAGCTCCGGTTTTGGCGCGCTGGTATCGCCGTCGCTGTACCATTTCACCCAACGATGGAAGTACTGGTTACCCCGCTCGTTGCGACCAAATAGGACGCTCTTCATCAGTCCCGTCTCGAGGCCTTGCTGAAGCTTCAAGCCCACGTTGTAGTCTTCCTCTTGAACGACATTACGCAACCAGTCTGCCATCTCAATTCTCGCGGCGACGTCTTCCTCGTTCTCGGGGGGAGTCGGATGCAAAAAGTGCAGAATGGTGGTGTTTTCCATTGGGCCAGGCCCAGGAATCATCTGGGCTACCTGCGTGATTTCCGGCGCGATAAAGATCGACACATTCGGAAAGAACAGGCGAATGAAGTCATAGCCTTTTGTCTCATGCTGCCAGAGCTCATCGCGATCCACGCCCTCTAAATCCAGCACGTTCTTCGCTGCAAAGCCAACCAACTGGTGAGGCCCGTGGGCGTCGTACTCCATCACGTTGGTAAAAGTACGAGGCTCGATGGTTTCCGGGTGCGCCGCTTTGAAGTGGTAGCCCTCCAGATAACCGTCATAGGCCACTTTCCAGTTGGGACAATGGATGATCCGGTGACCCACATAGGTCCATTGGTCCATCCCTTTTTTTGCGACGTCGTCCATCATGGCGCCAAGATAAGCGGGAATGTCGACGTCACTGCCGGCATCGAGGACAGCGAAAATCAAGCCGCCCTCCTCGTGACAGGGAAACTGCACCAAGTCGCGAGCACCCTCGCAGACCTCTCCGAACTTGGGTGCATCGGCGATGGCGCGCAACGAACCGTCCGATTTAAAGGTCCACCCGTGATAGGGACAACTGAACAACTTTTGGTTACCACAAGGCTCAGAAGTCAACGTCATGCCACGGTGCGTGCACACATTCATCAGCACCTTTGCTGACCCGTCCTTCTGCCGGGTAATCAGTAGAGGGATACCCAAAATTTCAAGCGTGCGGAAGTCGCCCGGATTAGGAATCTCCTGCGTGACACCCACAAGAATTGGCAGACTCTTGAAGATGGTGTCCATCTCGCGCTGCCATTGATCTGCGTCGGTGTACTCGGTAGAGGCCACTTCCATGGTGCCCTCGGCCCAGTCTGTGGTGCCATTTGCAACATGGTCGATCAGGCGTCCTGCCATCCGGCTATATTGAATTTTGGTATCTACTGTCATCGTTTCTCTCTCTTCTGTCCGCTGCCTGTCGCTATTCGGGCATCACCAATTCACCTACTGACGCCACCTCATAGCGACGCACCTCCATATCCAGTATCTCAAGTGTGGCACACGCTTCGATGAATGCCGCCACGTGAGCCGTCTTCAGGTGCGCATCCAGATGCGCCTGAGAGGCCCACTGCTCGGATATCCAGACCACACAAGGGTCGGTCACATCGGTCGCAATACCATACCACTCACAGCCCTCTTCTTGCCGCGTCGCCGCCACCACTGTTTGAGCCGCCGCCGCATACGGTGCTGCACTGTCGGCACTCAGTTGGATTCTTACGATGATGCTTACGGTGCTCATTCTGGGATCCCCTCAAGTTGGTTGAATCAATCGCGGAGCCTGCCAAGGCCCACTCTAGCGGACCACTTAACCGGACACTCATGGCCCCCTTTCGACCGCAGGAACAGTCTTGGCAAAAGCTCTTGCCTGCGCAGGATGCGCCGTGAGTGATCGGGCGCAAACACAGCGCCAACCTAGGTTTCAGGCAAGAAAAAGTCAAGCGTGCTTGCTTTTTTATCCGGTGCTACCTACTCTTGGAGGCGAGCAAAGCTGTATCGGTCAGCGCTCGCAACAGCGGCCATACGCGTCAAATACCCGGTCCCTGATACGGGAAACACAATAAAGTTCTGACAGGCACATTAGCCTCAAACAGGACAAACACTTATCTGCAAGGCTCAGGAGACCCACCGTGACAAATCGACTGCAAGACAAAGTGGCCCTGATTACCGGCGGCACGAATGGTATTGGCAAAGCCACTGTTTATGGCATGACCCAGCAGGGCGCCAAGGTGGTCTTCACCGGTAACAACGCGGAGGCAGGTGCTGAGATCGCAGCGGAGACCGGCGCGGTGTTCGTTCAGCATGCCGTGCAAGACGTGGACGGCTGGGAAACCGTCAAAACAACGGTGCGTGAGCAGTTCGGGCGACTGGACATTACGTTCTCGAATGCGGGCACTAACGCTGGGGACAGCGATATCGAAACCGTCGAGGTCGACGCCTGGAAAAACCTCTTGGATATCAACCTCACGGGGATGATGCTGGCCATCAAGGCGAGCATCGAGTTGATGAAAGGAAACCCTGATCAAAGCGGTGGCTCAATTATCTTGAACAGTTCCATCAACGGGATACTGGCACTGGCTGGTGACGTGACTTACTCCACCACCAAAGGGGCGCTGAGACTGTTAGCCAAGTCGACAGCTGTCCACCTCGCCAAAACCGGCACCGGTATCCGCTGCAACTCTATCCACCCGGGAGTGATCGAGACGCCGCTGATTCAAGGCGCCATTGACGGCGCACCTGATCCGGCAGCGGCCCGTGGCATGCTCGAGGGGATTGCGCCGATGGGAAGGCTAGGCAGCATGGAGGAGATCGTCTCGCTGGTCATCTACCTCGCCTCCGATGACGCGCGGTTTGTTACCGGATCTGAGATCGTGATCGACGGCGGCTCGACCGCAGGCCTACCCGGGGTATAGCGCACCCAGACGGGTTCACTCTCCGTGCAGAACGGTAAAGACCCTACGACTGAACTTCCATTCGCCTGATACCTTGACGCACTCATCGTCGTACTGACCCCGCGGACGCAACTCGGTCCCATCCTGCATGACTGCCACCTCGTCGGTATAACTCCGCATCGTCGCCGTATCACCCTCAACGCGAATGTATCCCGGCATCGCCATCATGTTCACAAACGGGAACATCTTCATGGCCTCCAGCCAGGACGCAACAATGGTCTCGCGACCTTTTAACCCTGCCATATCCAAATGAGGCAATTCCCAGATCGCATCCTCTGCCCAGGTGGATCCCCAAATATCGGCGTCGCGCTGGTTAACGCCATCGCAGTAGCGTTCCAGTAACGCGCGGATGGCCTGTTGGTCTTCAAAATGCTGGTCACACATTGTGCTCTATCCTCATAGTCATGCTGTTGTGAAGTAAACGGCGCTGTGTCCTGCCTGACTGCTGTCATCCTGGTCTTGCGCCGCGGGCGCTTGGCTATTGGTTAATCAAACCACCATCGATAACCATCTGAGCGCCTGTCATATAAGTCGACAAGTCAGACACCAAAAACAGCGCTGCGTCTGCAATCGTGTGCGGCGGGCCCATGTAACCCATCGGTACCGCGGCATTCAACTTGACGTATTCCTCAGGGTTTTCAACCGAGGATTGACGCTGCATGTTGGTGTCAATCAATCCAGGATGAATCGTGTTGCAGCGAATCCCGTCTGCCGCCGTTTCTGCGGCAACGGTCTTGGTGAATCCAATCACACCACCCTTGGCGGCAGCATAGGCGCTGCAAGCCGGAACACCGACCAATGCTGCTACCGACGACATATTGATAATCGAACCTTTCACGCCGGTATCGCGCATGATGGCCACCGCCTTCTGTGTACCCAGAAACACGCTCGTCATGTTAACCAGCATCTGACGGTTGTAGTCCGCGAGGCTCAACTCCGGAAGCGTCTTCAGGACGGCGATGCCCGCATTATTGACCAGCGCATCCAAACGGCCGTGCTGGGCACGAATCTGCTCCAGAGTAGCGTCCCAAGCGGCCTCGTCAGTCACGTCCTGCGCCCAGGCTTCTGCTTTCCCACCGGCAGCGACAATCTCAGCGGCCGTTGTGGCAGCACCATCACCATCGACATCCGTCACGATCACCGTGGCACCTTCGCTGGCCAGCTTATGCGCGATCGCATGCCCTAGGCCCGGATTCGATGCCCCGCCCGTTACCAGACAGACCTTACCGTCAACTAACCCCATACTTTTTTGCCTCTTCAGTTTTTGTTTTTTGTTCCAGTCTCGGTTTCGGTCAAAAACCGATGTGCGGTTCGTGCGTGATCACACCTATTCCACCCCGGTGTCTGCCAGATAAATGCGCTCGAGGTGGTCCGTCACGGTGTCAATCACGCGTTTTGCGCGCTGCTCACGGTTCGAGGAGCGGTGCGCCACGCCCATGCCCTGCATCAAGAATTGCACCAGATCATGTGCTGCCTGCAACGATTTCACCTGCTTCCAGTGAGGGAATACGGAACGCACGGTTTTCAAGAACTCGCGCTCAAAATCACGCTCGACCTCGCCCACGGCCTCGGCCAGCGTCTCATCAGTACGCGCAGCGCCCAACAACTCCTGATAGGCCACAAACGACGGGAGGTTCACATATTTCCAGGCATTTTCTACCGACTTACGAATGGCATCGCGCGTCAGCGTCTCGTCCGGTGAGTCGATATCGGTCATCAGCTCGCGGTACTCGTTCAGTCTTCGGACATGGAGATAACCCACTACAGCGTTCATTACTGCGGAACGAGAAGGGAAGTGATGCATCATGGCGCCGCGCGAGACATTTGCCTCATCAGCAATCATGGCGGTCGTGGTATTGGCGTACCCGTGTTCCACGAAGCAGCGTACCGCGGCCTCGAGAATAGCCTGCCGCGTCAGCGCGCTTTTTTCGGCTTGCCACCCCTCTCCGGTCCGCCCCGAGCGACCAACACTGGATGGTCTGGACCCCACACGGTGCGTTCGGGCTTGCGTGCCCGGCTCATCGCCCTTTTCGGTTGGCGTCATGCATTCCCCTTTTGGCCTTTCGGCTGATTCAACCTGCTTGGCATCGTGCTCGGATCATCTGCTCATGTGTCGGTAATACCCGCCCAGCCGGCGCTTTTTTTGACGGCAAGCGTGACAAACATTTCTGCACAAAAGACCTCGGCGAAATGCGCCGGTCAGCCTCGCCGGCAGCGCTTGAGCTAAGCGTCCAGCAAACAATCCAGCTTGCTTTTTTTGTCGCCACTATCCTAGACTGATTTAAGAAAAGCGACTACCCCGCGCCTCATGACGCGCGTGTCACAGCCATGCGACAACACAGGTAACCCACGTGATAGTAAGGGCCGCGGGAAAGCAAACAATAAACGCGCCAGGGATTCACAATGCCAGAAGCAAAGCCGCTCCACGAGGGTCTATTCACTTGGCCCGCCCCCACCCCGAGCCTGATCGGTAGCCGTTGCATGGACTGCGGCGAGCACGCCTTCCCCAGTCAGAATGCCTGCCGCGCCTGTTCCGGCCAAAACATGGCCAGCGCTGATCTGGGTAGCGAAGGCACGCTGTGGACCTGGACCGTGCAGTCATTCATGCCCAAAACGCCCTACCATACCGACGAGACACCCGAGACCTTCAGACCTTACGGGGTGGGTTATGTGGAGTTGGCGTGCGGGCTGAAAGTTGAAAGCCGGCTTAAGGAAAACACGCCTGACGAGCTGAAAATTGGCATGCCCATGAAGCTGGAAATCATTACCGTTCGCAAAGACGACGAGGGCTCAGACCTACTGACCTTCCAATTTTGCGCAGCAGAGGAGCAAAACTGATGGATGTCGCGATTGTCGGTTTAGGCATGCACCCATTTGGCCGCACGCCCAGCATGTCAGGTCTCGAGCAAGGCGCAGCTGCAGCGCGCGCCGCGCTGGCTGACGCAGGCACTGACTTCAAACGCATGGAATTTGCGTTCGGTGGAAGCCAAGACAGCGGTAATGCAGACTCACTGGTCAATCTGCTGGGCCTGACCGGCCTACAGTTCACCAACGTCGCGAACGGCTGCGCCACCGGAGGCAGCTCACTCAATGCCGCCTACTCTGCGATTAAGAGTGGCCAATATGATGTGGGATTGGTGGTAGGTTTCGATAAGCACGACCGCGGCGCTTTCAATCCCAAACCCGCCGACTGGGGACTGGATGACTGGTACGGCGAGACCGGGCTGATGTTGACGACCCAATACTTCGGCATGAAGATCCAACGCTACATGCACGACCACGGTATTTCCAAGGAGACCCTGATCCGGGTCGCAGAGAAAGCATTCCGCAATGGCTCCCTGACGCCCACAGCCTGGCGCCAGACAGCCCTGTCTTGGGAAGAGATCGAAAACGCGCCCATGGTCAGCGAACCACTGAACAAATACATGTTCTGCTCGCCGGCCGAGGGCGGATGCGCACTGATCGTCTGCCGCGCCGATATTGCCCATGAATTTCACCCCAAGCCCATCTACCTCAAGACGGCGGTGGTGCGCTCACGAAACTACGGTAGCTTCGAGGTCTTTAGTCCTTCGCAACCCCCGGAGGTCGCGAACTCGCCCACGGTCACTGCCTCGCAAGCCGCTTTTGAACTGGCCGGCGTCGGACCTGAAGATATTGATGTGGCGCAGTTGCAGGACACCGAAGTCGGCGCCGAAATCATGCACATGGCGGAAAACGGTTTTTGCGCACACGGTGACCAGGAACAGTGGCTGGCAGACGGCGTCACTGAGATCGGCGGCAGATTGCCGGTGAATACCGATGGCGGCTGTCTCGCGAATGGCGAGCCCGTTGGCGCCTCGGGTCTCAGACAGGTTCATGAAATCTGCGTGCAACTTCGCGGCGAAGCTGGTGCCAGACAAGTCCCCAACGAGCCGAAGCTGGGATACACACACGTATACGGCGCGCCCGGTATCAGCGGCGTGAACATTTTGGCGCGGTGATAACGCGCGTCGCTTAACCAGACGACATCTATTAAAGGGTATCGAGATGGCCAATACAGACGAAAAGCAGCAGGGGGATGGCGGCCGATTTGTCGGCACAACGTGGCAAGACCTCCTTGATCTGGAAACGGTTGACGTTCCTGAGTACCTCCGCATTCAGAACAATCCCGATATGGGAGATGAAGACCTCTCCGTCGACCGCTACATCAGTCAAGAATTCTTCAATAAAGAAAAAGAAGAGATGTGGCCGCGCGTATGGCAAATGGCCTGCCGTGAAGAGGAAATCCCTGAGCCGGGTGATCACCATGTCTACTGGATCATCGACCGCAGCGTGATCGTCACGCGCACGCCATCAGGTGAGATCAAAGGGTTCATTAACTCTTGCCGTCATCGCGGCCGATGCCTGCGCGATGAGTCGGGATCTGTCGATAAATTCCGCTGTCCCTTCCATGGCGCCACCTGGGACCTGGACGGCCAGTTCAAAGGCATTCCCAACGACTGGGATTTCGAGCACATTGCTGACCGCGACATGAGCCTACCGCAGGTCAAAGTGGCCACCTGGGGCGGCTTCGTATTCATCAACTTTGATGAAAATGCCCAGCCGCTTGAAGACTACATGGAAGTCCTGCCCGACCACTTCAAGCGCTTCCCACTGGAGGAATATTTCACGGGCGTGCACGTACAGCGGGTCATGAACTGCAACTGGAAAGTGGGTGCCGAGGCCTTCATGGAGTCCTGGCATACCGTCGAGACGCACAAGCAAATCCTCACCTTCACCGGCGATGCCAACTCGCAGTATGACTGCTGGGGAGACAACGTCAGTCGGTCAGTGACCCCCATGGGGGTGGCCAGCCCACACCTCAGCGACGTGAGTGAAGAAACCATTACGCGCGACATTCTGAAGCTCTCTGGCCGGATGGCGACGGACAGTGACGAAGGCGTCGAGATGGCAGACGGCCAAAGTGCACGCGAGTACGTGGCGCAGATGAACCGCGAAATGTTTGAGGAGGCCGCAGGAGAAAGCTTTGACGATCCAACGATGGCCGAACTACAAGACGCGATCCTCTACAGCCTGTTCCCCAACTTTCAGGTATGGATCGGCTATGGCGGCAATATCGTTTATCGCTTCCTGCCCAATGGTAATGACCCCGACAGCTGCATCTTCGACGTGCGCATACTGCTGCGCTATCCCAAAGGTAGCGAGCGACCCGCCGCGGTCCCCTGCACGGTGATTCCAGCGGACCAGCCTTTTGCGTCCCACGAGGCGTTGGGCTCACTGGGCGGCGTCTTCGATCAGGACGATGCCAACCTGCCAGCGGTGCAAAAGGGCATGAAGAACTCAGCGACCGGGAAGGTCATTCTCGCCAGCTATCAGGAAAGCCGGATCCGGCATTTGCATCAAACGATCGACAAGTACATCAGTTAGATCAGCGAGAGCGGCATAGAGATCAAAATTTGGCCCAAAAAAAGCCCCGCATTGCGGGGCTTTTTTATTGATAGAAACGCTAACTAACTCGCTCAGGCCGTCTGCTGCTCATAGTATGCCCACGCATCGACAATCGGCTTCGGGTCAAAATAGTAAGGCCGGATCTCACAGACTTTGCCGTCACGGAAGCGGAACAGCTCTGCGAGTCGCGCCGGTGCGAGATCCGGATTCTCGAAGCGGAACGAGACGAGGTTAATCACATAATCGCCACCCACTGTCATACCTTCGGGTTCGAGGTCGGCCACTTTCAAGGTGCCAAAGACATGTGAGTAAAGATCCCGCAATGCGGTCTTTCCGCGGAATTCTCCGGCCATGGGTAAACCATCCGCTTCGATAATAAAAAAATCATCGGTCAGCATGGTCTCGGCAGTGTCAAAATCGCCCGCGCCGGTCGTGGCGTAGAGCTGCTGCACGAATGCCATCTTTTCGTCGTCTGTCATGTTTCCCCCCTTGTGTGACCACCCATGAGCGAGCGATCAATTTATCTTAATAGATGTTGTCGAGCCGAGCCGTGCCCAGCATTTTACGCGGCTTCCTGCCCTGAACCCCTGTGCAGCGATCGACACTGATCTCGACTGAGGTGGCCTTCTCGCGGCTTGCTGCGTTCACACCACTTGGTATCGCGCTAGGCAGAGGCTTCTGCATATTGCTGAATGATGCGCTTACCCAGCGCCATCTGATGCACTTCATCCGGGCCATCAGCCTGTCGGCACCAACGCGCATAATTGAATTGCTCTGCCATGCACCAGTCCTCGGTCAATCCGCCCGCGCCATGCATCTGCATGCATCGGTCGATGATCGCTTGAATCATCAATGGCACGCTGATTTTGGTTGCCGAAATCAACTCAATCGACGGCTTCACACCGTGGGTATCAATGTGCCAACACGTCTTATGGACCAGTAGTCGCGCCATCTCTAACTCAGCGTAGCTCTTGGCAATGTTTTCACGAATGGACTGGTGCTGACTCAGCTTCTTACCAAAGGTTTCGCGATCCTCAACGCGTTGGCAGGCAAGCTCCAGGCATCGCTGCCCGGCACCAATCAGCCGCATGCAATGGTGCATCCGCCCCGGTGCCAGACGACTCTGTGCAATTTCGAACCCCCTGCCCTCACCCAGCAGCAAGTTATCGACAGGCACCCGCACGTCAGTGAAGGTCACCTCGGCGTGCCCAATAGGCGCGTCGTCGTAGCCAAGCGTGGTCAGAGGACGCAACACTTCGACACCCGGCGTGTGTTTAGGCACCAGGATTTGGGTCTGCTGAAGATGTCGGTTCGGGTTGTCGGCATCGCTTTTACCCATGACGATGAAAATCTTGCAACGCTCGTAGGGCGCACCGGTAATGAACCACTTGTGACCGTTCAGCACCCACTCATCGCCCTCACGCCGGATGTCGAGCTGAATATTGGTCGCGTCACTGGATGCCACTTGCGGCTCGGTCATGGCATAAGAAGAGCGGATCTCCCCGCCAACAAGGGCGCCAGCCACTCGGCCTTTTGCGCCTCTGTCCCGAACTTCATCAGCACTTCCATGTTGCCGGTATCGGGCGCGTTGCAGTTGAACACCTCCGGTGACCAAATGACGCGCCCCATCTCCTCGGCCAGCGGTGCGTAATCCAAAAAGGTCATACCGCCATGATCGCTGTACTCTGCATACTCCGGGGGTACAAAAAGATTCCACAGCCCGGCGGCACGCGCTTTGTCCTTGAGATCTTCCACCAACGGCATGGAAGCAAACCGGTTTTCGGCGGAGCTCAGTGCCTCCTGATGCGCGGCCTCATTCGGTAGCACATGCTCTGACATAAACGCCTTTAACTCGGACAGGATTCGCTGGCTCTTATCACTCGGTACGATCATGAATATCCTCGATGACAACGGTCCCGCGTTTTTATGCCGTCACACTGAAACCCTTGGGGTCTCGCCTGACGCAAGCGGGGATAAACAAGCAAGTTGGTTTGTTTTCAACCGGTACCATACTATATAGTCATCGAAGCGAGACAGAAACCACCGCATCGGGCCGCTATCTCGCCGACCGGTGCTAAACCAATAAGGAAAAGCCGGCGCTAGACCAAGCGTTCGAGCAGACCCGCGCCTCGGGGGAGCATGTGAACCTCATTACTGACACTTCCTTCAGGAATGTGACGCTGGCGTCAGTCGCACAGGAGCGCGCGACAACGCACACTGACGACACCGCCCTGTTATTCGACTCCGGCGTCCGCCTGTCTTATGGCGATGCGTGGAAGCAAGCCAATCAGCTGGCACAAGCCATTCAACAACTGGGGGTTGAACCCGGCGCAACCCTGACTTTCCAACTCCCCAATATTCCGGAGTCTGTACCGCTGGCAATCGCCGCTTCCATCTGCGGCCTGGTCATTAACCCCGTCGTACCGATATACCGGGGCAAAGAACTGGGTTTTATTCTCAGCGACGCCAAAACCGAAATCCTGTTTATTCCGCACAGGATCCGGGGATTTGATTTCGTCGACATGATTCGAGAACTGCGGTCCGGGTTACCTGACCTCCGCCACGTTGTCTGCTGCGGCGCGGAGGATGATCTCCCCGACGATGTACTGCGCTTTGAGACCTTGATGAATGAGGCCAGCGACGCGCCGGCGCCCATCGCCGCAGTGGATCCTGATGATACCAAGGTCGTGCTCTATACCTCGGGTACGACCGGCAACCCCAAAGCCGTGCGACACAGCCATAACACCCTCGCCAAGGCGCTTGATAACGGTGTAATGGCATGGGGACTGGATGAGCGGGACATGATGCTCATGCCCTCACCGGTGACTCACGTCACCGGTTACGTCAACGGCATTGAGCTCCCCTTCTTCACCGATACCAACGTGCTGTTGATGGAAAGCTGGGTCGTCGATCGCGCGGTCGAGCTGATCGAGACCCACCACGCCACGACCTGCGTCAGTGCGACACCTTTCCTGCGCGAGCTCGTCGATGCCGCGCGCCATCAGGGCAAGGATTTACCGAGCTTTCGACTCTTCGCCTGTGGCGGCGCTGCTGTGCCCTCTGCACTCATTTACGACGCCAGTGAGGTGCTCGCGAATTGCCGGGCGGTAAGGGTTTACGGCTCTACCGAGGTTCCGCTGGTGACCGTTGGCTTCGTCGGCGAAGGTGAAACGCAATTAGCGGCTGAAACAGACGGGCGCGTCAGCAATTATGAAGTCCGGATCTGTGACGACGACGGCCAAGACGTCGGGCTCAATGTCGACGGCGAGATCTGGGTGCGCGGTCCGGCCATGATGCAAGGCTATCGGGACGCCGATCAAAATGCCGCGGCATTTTCAGAAGATGGTTTTTTCAAAACTGGCGATATCGGCCAGCTGCTTGAGTCCCAGGCGATTGTGATCACGGATCGTAAAAAAGACATTATTATTCGGGGAGGTGAGAATCTCTCGGCCCGCGAAATCGAGGAAGTGGTGATGTTGCACCCCGCCGTTGCTGAAGCAGCAGCCGTGTCAGCACCCCACACACGACTTGGTGAGGGCGTCGCTGTTTTCGTCACGTTGTACGACGGTGAGGCGCCAGCGCTTGAGGACCTGACTGCGCTCTGCGCAGAGCAGCGACTGGCGAAACAAAAATGGCCTCAATGGCTTGGGGTAGTGAAAGAGATGCCGAAAACGCCGTCGGGAAAAATCCAGAAGGCGGTACTGCGACAGCAACTGCAAGCTGACGGTGTTGAGCTCAGCTAGGCACCCTATCAGGAGACGACAAAGTGAACGCTTCCAATCCTATTTCTTCCGACTACGAGACCTTCAGAGAAGGTGTTCGTGCTTTTTTAAGCGATGCGCTGACACCGGATTTGGTGAGAGCCGGACAGCGCACCACCAGCGTTTTTTCTGACTTCGAGGCAGGACGCAAATGGCAAAGCATTCTGCATGCCAAGGGCTGGGGTGCCCCGGAATGGCCAATCGAGCACGGTGGCACCGGCTGGGATATTCAACAGCGCTACATTTTCTTGGAAGAGTGCAAGCTCGCCAATGCACCGAATCCCGTCATGATGGGCATTCAAATGCTGGGACCCATGTTGATTCATTTCGGGACCGAGGCGCAAAAGCACCAGTTTCTGCCGGGAATCATCTCCGGTGATGATGTCTGGTGTCAGGGCTACTCGGAACCCGGATCGGGCTCGGACCTTGCGTCGCTCAAGACCACTGCAGAGCGCGATGGCGATGAATATGTCGTCAATGGCACCAAGATCTGGACCAGCATGGCGCATCATTCAAACTGGATTTTCTGTCTGGTGCGAACGGATAAAGAGGTCAAACCACAGGCCGGCATCAGCTTTCTACTCATCGACATGGCGACACCCGGCATTACCGTCGCACCCTTCCCCAGCCTCGACGGTGAGGTCGAGCAGTGCCAGGTGTTTTTTGAAAACGTCCGCGTGCCTGTCGCCAATCTGCTGGGTGAGGAGAATCAGGGCTGGACGGTCGCGAAGTACCTGCTCGAATTTGAGCGTGGCGGCCAACACTTCACCATCGAGCTCAAAAAGCAGCTCAGCAAGTTGCACCGACTCATGGCCAGTGACACGAACCGGGCAAAAGAAGATCCCACCTATGCCTATCGCGTCGCGGAAACCGAGATCGACGTCATGGCACTCGAGCAGACTGAGTTAAGAATCAAAGGTAGCCTCTCCGCCGGGGATAACCCGGGCGCGCTGTCGTCTCTGGTCAAAGTATCGGGCACAGAGCTGGGGCAGCGCTGCGCGGAGCTCTTAATTGAAGCCGCGGGCCAAAGTGCTATCCCTTGGCAGAGCGAAGTGCTGTCCCCTGACTACACCGGCGAGACGGCTGCGCCCGCAGAGTGCGTCACCACAATGGCGGAGTACATCAACAGCCGCGCAACCACGATCTACGGCGGCACCGCAGAAATTCAACGCGGCATTATCGCCAAACACGTGCTGGGACTCTGAGCGATGTCAGGACAGATGACAGAGGACCAAACGTTGCTGAAAGATGCTGCCGAACGCTACCTGCGCGACAGCTACGACTTCAACGATCGTCGCGAGCGTATCGCGGCCGGCGTCTACAGTGATTCCGCACAGTGGCAGGCTTTTGCCGAGATGGGCTGGCTCGCGCTCCCCATCCCGGAAGATCTGGGGGGACTGGGTCTGGGCGCCCGTGAAATGGCGATTCTTGCCGAGTTATGCGGCCAATTCCTGGTGACCGAACCGTTAATTGAAACCATGGCAGTCAGCCACGCCATCCTGGGCAACAGCCCGCAGAAAGAAGCGCTGCTCACGCAAGTCGCAGAAGGCGACATGATCCCCGTGGCGGCGATCGACGAGGCCGGTGAGGGTCCGCGGCTCTCCCCCGCTACCCGGCTTACCGGGGAGGCCGGTCAATGGCGCCTCACCGGATCCAAGCACTGGATCAGTGCCGGCGCATCCGCGACGCATTTGGCGGTGCTGGCGAGTAGCGAAAAAGGCCTTGCCTGGGTGCTGGTGCCGGCAGATAGCGAGGGCGTGACCCGCCACATCTATCCCAGTCATGATGGCCGCGGCGGTGCGAGTTTTGAATTTGATCTGACGGTCGATGAGACGCAGATTATCGCCACAGATGAGATAGCACAGGACGCATTAACCGCATACCGGGAATTGGCAATGGTCCTGAGCAGTGCGGAGACGCTCGGTGCCACACAGGCTGCACTGGATACGACCGTTGACTACACCAAGCAACGTGTCCAGTTTGGTCAACCACTGGCATCCTTCCAGGCGCTCCAGCATCGAATGTCGAACATGTTGATTCAAACCGAGCTCACCCGCTCTCTGGTCTATGCTGCCTGCGAAGCGGCGGACACCGGACATGCCGATTGCGGCCGTTTCGCCCGCGCTGCAAAGGTCAAGGCGGCCACCGTTGGAAGGAAAGTTTCGCAGGAGGCGATTCAACTGCATGGCGGGATCGCCACAACCGACGAATATATTGTGGGACACTTCTTCAAGCGCATTACCGCTCTGGAGAGCTGGGTTTGCTCAAAGGGTGAGGCCTTGCAGGAATTCATGACGCTGCCCGCCGCGCAACACTGATCGCTCGCAGACAAGCGGGCGATGTGGGCAGTTGCGATTCAATAATTTCAGCATTTCATAACGAGGAGAAAAATAATGGACCTACAACTCAAAGATAAAGTGGCGCTGATCACAGGCTCAACCAAAGGCATTGGCCGCGCTATCGCGGAGACGCTGGCGGACGAGGGTTGCCATATCGGGGTATGCGCACGGAATGAAGCCGAAGTCGACGAGACCGTTGCAGCGTTAACCGCCAAAGGTGTCAAAGCCTGCGGTAGCGTGGTGGATGTGACCGACGCAGGCTCTTTGGAAGCCTGGGTCAATCAATGTGCCGATACCCTGGGGGCATCGATATTTTCGTACCCAATGTGTCAGCGGGCGGAGCGGACAGTTCGGAAGCAGGTTGGCGCGCCAACTTTGAGGCTGACATGCTGGCGACATGGCGTGGCGTGGAGCTCACCACCCCGCACCTCAGCAAGTCGGGCAGCGGCGCGATCGTGGTCATCTCCACCACCGCCGCCGTTGAAGCCTTCGCAGGTCCCAGCCCCTATGGCGCGATCAAAGCGGGCCTCTTGAACTACGCCAGCAACCTGTCTCAGGCGTTGGCAGCGTCCAATATCCGTGTGAACTCCGTCAGCCCCGGCCCGATCTTTTTTGAGGGCGGCGCGTGGGAGCAAATCAAAACGCATATGACTGATTTTTATGATGCAACAGTCGCCAACATTCCCATGGGAAGAATGGGCACCAACTATGAGATTGCCGACACCGTGGCATTCCTGGCCAGCCCTCGCTCTGCTTTCACCACGGGCACCAATGTAGTGGTCGACGGCGGATTTACCAAGCGCGTGCAGTTCTAACGTGCAGCTCTAACTAGCACCGCGACTGCGGTTGGAAAACCCCGACACTGCTCGGGGTTTTTTTATGGCTGCGGTTAGTCGGACGCCGTAATCAGCTCATCGAGTTCTCGCAGGGTGTCGATCAGCGGCACGGTCGGCAACAGGCGCTTGCCAATGGTTTCTTCAGCCATGGGCGCGATAGCGCAGCGCTCGGGTAACGCCGCACCGGTCTCCAGAAGTTGATATAGCGTGGGCATAAAAATAAATTGAAGCCACTGCTCGAAGTCCATGGTGTCCATCGCAAAGGGTTGCTCGGACTCCATTGCCTCAGCGGACGGCGGCTGATCTGACCACAAGTCGAGTTGCCGGAGGGCGGCCTCAAGATCTATCAACTGCGCAGCAATATCACTCCGCGGTCCCTGTAATGTCATGAACGGGCTCCTTTCATCATCCTAGGAACACAGAGTAGACAGCCTCTCTGCCCGAACTCGCACCTTGCTACCGAGCTCGTCATGCCAGTGCTCACCGCTTACTGATCAATCTCAAGCGTAAAGCCAGGCAACGTGTCCAGTATGGCACGACCGTAACGACGGTTGACCAAACGACGGTCAAGCAGGGTAATCCGTCCCTCATCGCTCTCGGTGCGCAACAAGCGGCCGCTGGCCTGAACCAGTTTTTGCGCGGCATCGGGCACGCTGATCTCCATGAAGGGATCCCGCCCCTGGGCCTCGAGCAATTCGGAATGTGCCGCCGCAATGGGGTCATCAGGTACGGCAAAAGGAAGCTTGGCGATGACAACATGACTGCAATATGCGCCCGGCAAATCGATGCCCTCAAAGAAGCTCGCGAGGCCAAATATGGCCGAAGACTCCCCGCCATCAATGCGCTGCCGGTGTGCGGCGAGCAAGGCGTTTTTACTCAACCTGTCCTGAACCAAAACATGATGAGCCAGCGCGCCTTCAATCTCGTCCAACACCGATTCCATCTGGCGGCGGGAGGTAAATAACAGGAGCACCCCCTGATCGTGGGCGATCAGCTGAGGAATCATCTCCACCAGCTCCGCCGTGTGGCGCTCTGAGTCGGAGGGCAGCGATGTCATCGCGGGCACGGCAAATACCGCCTTACTGGCGTCAAATGGGCTGGCCACCTGCTTCCAGCGCGCCGTGATCGGTATGCCCGAGCGTTCCCGGAATCGGTCAAAGGTGCCGAGCGCAGATAACGTCGCCGAAGTCACCACGGCGCCTGCGACACGCTGCCAGAGCGATTCGTGCAGCAACTCGCCCGGCAATATCGGACTGGCCTGACACTCAATGCTGTTGGGGCCACCGCGGTGCTGACACCAGCGCGCCCAACCGTCGCCTGCAGCGCCCTCCGCCGGCGCATCCGAAAAGGCGCGCCAAACCGCCATTTGCTGTTCTGCGCGGGCAACCAGACCCTGCGCATTCGCCAGATCCAGATCAGGATCGGACAGTAACTCACCCGCATTCTGCGTCGAGCTATTACCCGATTGGCTATTTTCGAACATCGCCTCCAGCCGGTTGGCGAGGCGATAAAGCTGCTCCCATTGTGCGAGCAACCCCGAGGCATGTTCGATCAGCTCAGCGGGAACACAGCCATGGGGAAAACGGTACTCGCCCAGCTCTTCATCTCCATCGGGCATGATTGACCACACCAAGGTGGCGATGTCCTCGCTCCTCTGCGCCAGATCTGCGAGCAACTCTGTGATCGCGGGCACGAGATGTTCATCGAGACCGGACTGAACCCACTGCGCACTGCCTGCCGTAAACCATCGATCGGTGTCGCGTAACCCTTGTAAAACCGAGCCCGCATGAAAACGCAGCGCAAAGTGATTCAGGCACTTCGCGGGGAGCTGATGCCCCTCGTCAAAGACATACAGACAATCCTCAGGAGCGGGGAGAATCACGCCACCCCCCAAACGCAGGTCTGAGAGCACCAGATCATGATTCGTGACGATAATGTCTGCGTCGTCGAGACCTTCACGAGCGCGAAAAAAACTGCATTGCCCTACATGTGGGCAGCGCCGTCCCGTGCACTGACTCTGATCCGTCGTAATCAAACGACGGGTACTCGCAGGGATCATCTCCGACCAGGCGTCCAGGTCACCGTCCCATCCCCCGTTGCCCAGCGCCTGAATCATTTCCTCCAGTACCGGGCCGGGATCAATCTCCTCCGCACCGAGGAACTCATCGGGGTAGAGTGGGATGAAGGGGTCACCGCCCCGCTCCGACAGTTGATGATCCAATTTCAGCAGGCAGACATATCGCCCTCTACCCTTGGCAAGTGCGATATCGAAAGCCAGTTCACTGTTGCGCATGACGTCAGGGAGATCTCTGAACAGCAGCTGTTCTTGCAAGGCAACGGTGGCAGACGCGACGACGAGTTTCTTTTTTCTGGCACGAGCGATCGGCAGCGCGGCAACGAGGTAGGCAATCGTTTTTCCGGTGCCCGTACCGGCCTCAACAACGGCAATCGGCGTTTCAGCCTCCGCATCACCCAATGCATTGGCAACCTCGGCAATCATCTGTCGTTGACCCCAGCGCGGCACCAGGCTCATGGATTCGGTTAGTTGCTGATAAGCCTCGCGAATCGCGTCCTGCAGCCCCTCATCAACCAATGTGCGGGTCCTGATTCTGCTCGCGCAGTGCTAACACACGACTCACGGGATTGGCGTACATTGTGAGCAGCCGCTCTCGATGGGCTTCAGGTACCGCCGCAATCCGAGTATCAAATGACTGCCGACTGATGGATCCGGGATGAATATCGAGATAGTCAGGAAGGGTCTTTTCAAATAAGCGCTCCCACGCCCACACATTAGTCGGATACAGCCGATAGTGCCGCACCATTTGCTCGTCGATCGCAGCCACCACCGCGGAGACATCTAAACCTGATTCAAGCGGATCGCCGAAATGGAGATGCACGCAGCCCTTCTCTCCGGTGATCCCTTTGGCGATGGACGCCACATCCTCAAATTCTGCCTTCACGTAACCGTCTCCGGCTGCAAGTTCGGCAGCTTTCAGCGCGTCGCAGGGGTCCAGCTCGTAGGAGATAATCAGCGGCACAATGCCCAATTCGGACAGCACGGTTTCGGGGTTCTCCCCCCGATCCCGCGACAAGGTCAACATTTTGATGACCGCGGGTTCTGTCACATCGCGGCCATCCTTTGCCCTCCCCTCGCGGTGGGCGATCCACACCGGCTGCCCGTCGTGACTGACCGCGTGCCGGATGTAACCTGCCAGACATTTCGTTGCCGCCAACAGCGCTCTTGGGCCATTCACATTGCGCTTGACCACAAAGCTCTTATTCAGGCGCATGAGGTCCGCCACCCAGGGCTTGGAGAGCAAATTATCGCCGATGGCCACCGCGAGCGTTTTGGCACCCGTTCTGTGGAGGGCGTAATTGGCGTAAGCCGGGTCCATGACGATGTCACGATGGTTACTCAGGAAAACGCGGGGCTTACCGAAATCCAAAGTATCGACACCTGATAGAGAAAAACGCGATGTCTTTTTGATCATTCGCGCGAGATTTGGCGCTATCAGGTTTTGCAGGTCTTCAACCGTGGACAAGCGTCTAGCCGCTACTCTCAACCATACGCCAGCCATCAATAGCACCGCGCCGCGCCATATCCTGAGCCACATCGGAAATCGCCACATTGCGATCGTCTCGATCAGCTCGCGATCGTGCTTCAGGCGTTGCAATACGCCGGGGGCTTCCGCGTTTGAAAAAGGCCTGATCTCCGCAAAGGGGTCGTCGGATTGGGCCGTCGAAGATTCCGTCATATTGCTGCCGTGATGAAGCGCGCGCTTATTGTGCCGTTGCCGAGAGCTTTCTGGTACCCTGCGGGCCGCTGCGCAAACTACCTTTCAGAGACCACAAATGGAAGCTTCAAGTTCATTTTTGATGACCCTTGGCGCCGCCTCGCTGGTGATTAGCTGGGTGTTGCTGCTGATCACTGCCTGGCGCGAGGAGTACGCCTGGGGCATGTTCGCCTTACTGCTGCCCCCGGTCGGTTACGGTTACGCGTTATTTCGTCTGGACAAAGCCGGCGCGTCGTTGGGTTGCGCGCTCCTCGGTTGGATACTGATCTGGTTGGGTTGGTAAAGCGGTAAAACGTCCTAGATCAGGCGCCGCGCGGCGGCTGCCCGGTTGACATTAGACAGCGTATCTCTGATGATCGGCGGCCTTTTTTGACCCTACTGGAGTTTAGCGGTGGCTAATTCACCTCAAGCACGAAAGCGCGCCCGTCAGAATGACAAGCGTCGCGCTCACAATGCGAGCCTGCGCTCGCTGGTTCGCACCAAGATCAAACAAGTCATTGCCGCTGTCGACACTGGCAATGCTGATGATGCGCGCGCTGCGCTCGATTCTGCGGTCCCCGTCATTGATCGCATGGCCAACCGTGGCATCATCAAGAAGAACAAGGCGGCACGTCACAAGAGCCGACTGAACGCCCGCGTCAAAGCGCTGGCGAGCTGACTCCTTGATCAGTGGCCAGTATCGCCCAGATACTGCGCCAATCCCGCCTCAATCTCACGTGTGATAACGCCCTTCAGAGGGCGCATCATCATCCCGAGCTGAATTTCACACTCGACGTGGCAATCACTTAGGGTGACCGTGCCGGAAAAACCCTTTCCCTTGAAGTCCAGCGTCCAGTCCTGGCTTGTTACGGCAGCGCCCAGGGTCTCACTGAGATGTGTCGACAGTTGCTCAAAGGCGTCGCGACGGCGGGTTGCGTCGAGTGCATGGGACCGGCTGAGACAAATAGCAGACATTCAACAATCCGATTGGGGTAGGGAAAGAATCCGGCTATCCTACACCCCCAGCAGCACCGGCATCATGACGACATGAACTCACCCACTGACAGCAGTCAACGCTTCCTGTTTGACGGCGCCGATGTGCGTGGTGAATCGGTTCACATCGGTACCGCTCTGGATCAAATGCTTGCCAACCAGACTTACAGCGCAGCATTGCGCAGCCTATTGGGCGAGTTTGCCGCGGCGGCTGTGCTCATCAGCAACAACCTCAAATACACGGGCCGCATTATTTTGCAGGCGCGAAGCGAGCAAGCGGTGTCGCTGGTCATGGTGGAGTGCTCCAGTGAACGGCACATCCGCGGCATCGCCCAGGGGGATCTGGCTGCAGAGGCGCCCAACCCGATCACACTCTTGAAAGGTGGGCAGCTGGTGCTGACGGTGGAGCGCGATGCGGGCCAACGTTACCAAGGCATCATCGCTCTCGACCAAGGATCTTTGGCAGAGGCATTGGAAGGCTATTTTTCTCAAAGCGAACAGCTGGGTACACGATTCTGGCTTGCCTCGGACGGGCAACAGAGTGCGGGATTGATGTTGCAACAGTTACCGGAGCAGATCGCCGAGGGCGATCTTCGCAACGAGCAGTGGAACACGCTGTGTATTCTGACGGACACCGTTCAGCCAACCGAGCTCATGGCGCTAACCTCTGAGGAGCTGTTATTCAAGCTCTATCAGGAGGAAACGGTAACGGTATACCCGGCCGCCCCTATTTTGTTTAAATGTCGATGTAGTCGTGAGCGAAGTGCCGATGCGATTGCACTGTTGCCGGAGTCAGAACGTGAAGAGATTCTGGCGGAGCAAGGCGACATCACGATGACTTGTGAATTATGTGGCGAGACCTATCGATTCGGTCGAGAGGTCCTATCGTCATCCAGTGCGAATAAAACCTTGCACTGATAAGAATGCCGAAAAGGCATCGAAAAAGAAAAGAAGTGCGTTAGCGCACAGGATTAAGTACTCAGCACGGAAAACAACATGAGCGAAGCTGCCCTTTCGACCCCGGCTATCCATACGGGACTCTCCTCTTCTGAATTGATCGACATGGCATTGGCAAGGGGCGAAGGCGTCTTGTCCGATACCGGCGCATTGCGCGTGGAGACCGGAGCGCGAACCGGGCGCTCTCCCGCGGACCGCTTCGTTGTGCGAGAGCCATCGAGTGAAGACGCGATCGACTGGGGTGGCGTCAACCGACCCTTCGATGCGGACCGCTTCGACGCCTTGTGGGAACGAGTGAAGTCCCATGCCAATCAGTCTGAAACGTGGGTACAGCACCTGCATGTGGGTGAGCACAGCGACCACTACTTGCCGGTGAAGGTGATTACCGCAACCGCATGGCAGTCCCTGTTCGGACGCAATATGTTTATCCGGCCCGATACCTACAATCCCGCACATAAACCCGAGTGGAAGATTCTCAACGTCGCCGACTTTGTCTGCGACCCGGAGCGCGACGGCACGCACTCAGACGCGACGGTGATCATTAACTTCGGCCAACGCAAGGTTTTGATCGCCGGCATGCGCTACGCCGGTGAAATGAAAAAGGCGATGTTCTCCGTGCAGAACTTTTTGCTACCCGAAAAAGACGTGATGCCCATGCACTGCTCCGCCAACATCGGCGACGAGGGTGACACCACTCTATTTTTTGGCTTGTCAGGTACGGGCAAAACCACGCTGTCCGCCGACCCCAGTCGCTACCTCATTGGCGACGACGAGCACGGCTGGTCGAAAGGTTCAGTGTTTAACATCGAGGGCGGGTGCTACGCCAAGACCATTGACCTCAGCCGAGAAAACGAGCCCGTCATTTGGGATGCCATTCGCAATGGCGCCATCATTGAGAATGTGGTGCTCGACGATCAGGGTCACGCTGACTACAGCGATACCCGACTGACAGAAAACGGCCGCTGCTGCTATCCGCTGGAGCACGTTGAAAAGCGCTCTGAGACGAATGCGGGCGGCGAACCCAAATGCGTCATCTTTTTAACCTGTGACGTTTTCGGTGTGTTGCCGCCGATCTCCATTCTCTCCAAAGAAGCGGCTGCATTTCATTTCCTGTCGGGCTATACGGCGCGCGTTGGCTCTACCGAAGTTGGCGCAGCCGCCGGCATCAACCCGACGTTCTCGACCTGCTTTGGCGCGCCCTTTATGCCGCGCCCCGCAGGGGATTACGCCGAGCTGCTCATTAAGCGCATTGAAGACTTCGATAGTCAGGTTTATCTGATCAACACCGGCTGGACGGGTGGCTCAGGTGCGCCGGGCGGAACCGGCTCGCGCTTCCCCATCCCGGTGACCCGCGCCGTCGTCAAGGCTGCGCAAGATGGTGTGCTGGTGGGTGCGGAAACCCGACATATCGACAGCCTCAACCTCGACTATCCCGTCAGCATTCCCGGCGTCGATCCGCAGTACGTCGATCCGAAGGCGGGCTGGGGCAATGATGAGGCGTACGAGGCGCAGGCGGGCCAGCTGGCTGCGCTCTTCCTTGAGAATATCGCGAATTTCGACGTCAGCGACGCGATCATCGCTGCGGGGCCCCGCGCAAATTAAAGCAAGCTTCGCGGTCTCCAATCCCGGAACTCGATGCAAGACAGCTGCTTGTGACGTCAGCGGTGCCGCAATGGGCTCGTCACGCTTAACGGTGAATTTAGGCGCCGGTCAGCGCAGAGGTATCAGAAGCGCCCCGGCGACCCAGATAGCGGCTTTTCCAGGCCGAGACATCTTCGGCGATCAAATACAGTGCGGGTACCAGCACGAGCGTGACGCCAGTGGCGAACAGCACGCCAAACGCGAGCGATGTCACCATGGGGATCAAGAACTGCGCCTGCACACTGGTCTCGGACATGATCGGTAACAAGCCGACAAAGGTCGTCAGCGATGTCAGGATAATGGGGCGGAACCGGTCCTCGCCGGCCTGCAACAGGGCGCTCACCACATCCTGGCCCTCTTCACGAAGGCGATTGATCCGATCAATCAACACCAAATTATCGTTCACCACGACGCCGGCGCAGGCGGTCACACCCATAATGGAGAACATGCTCACCTGCCAACCGAGCAACATGTGCCCAAAAATCGCCCCCATCAAGCCAAAGGGCACCGCCGTCAGAATCAGCACCGGCTGCCAATACGATCTGAACGCCACCGCCATCAGGGCATAGATCACCATCATCGCGAGCGTCATCAAACGGACGGTCGCCTCGCGGAACTCAATCTCTTCCTGCAATTCCCCGTCAAGATTGACGAATAGGTCGGGGTATTGCTGTTGCCACTTCGGCAGATAGTCCCGGAAAACCGACTCAACGATCGCGCGGGGCGCCGGTCCGTTTGCCTCGACATCGGCTTCGACCTCGAGCGTGCGCAGTCGATCCAAGCGCTCCAGCTTTTGATATCCCGCCTCGACCCGGTACGTCGCAACCGCCTCAAACGGCACCTCTGCGCCGGACGGCGTGCGGATGTACATGTCGTTCAGATTGGCAATGGCAAGGCGCTCCGATTCCGGGTAGCGGACCATTACCTTGACATCTTCGCGACCCCGCGGGATGCGCTGCGCCTCGGCACCGTAAAAGGCTTGCCGGACCTGTCGTGCAACATCGGCCAGACTCACGCCCAGCGTCTCAGCCGCCGGCTTCAATTCCAGTACCAATTCATCACGAGGACTATCGAAGCTGTCGGATACGTCAAACACCCCGGGGTAGGAGAGCAGCGCCTCACGCACATCCCCCGCCATCGCTTCGAGTTCCTCCACCTTACGGGAGGCCAACACCAGCCGGATCGGCTTACCGGGATCGCGGATGGTGTAGTCCATGCGGATCTCTTTGGCCTCACTCAAGGCACCCGAATCTGCCCGCAGTTGGAGCGCAAACGCTTCGGTATCGACGCCCTCGGACACCGTCGCAATCACCACCTCGACATCATTTTCGTTAGCGCGCCCCAGAATGCTGCCAATCGCAGGCAGATCCTCGTATTCAGGACGCAGATTCCATTCCGCTTTCAAAGACTCTGCGGCGTCCACTACCCGTTGCATGACCAATTCAGACTGCGCGAAAGAACCGCCTTCCGGCATGGTGATCTTGGCTTCAACGAAATCGGAGTTAATGCGAGGGAAAAACGCCGAGCGTAACCAACCGCCACCATAGAGTGAGAGACTCAAACTGAGCATGACGAGGAAGAAACCGGCAACCAATAAGTGATGCTGCAGTGCCCACTGGAGGAACGGCCGATAACGCTGCTTAGCGAAGGTCACGAGCCAATCCGCGCAGCGATGACGCACGCGCTCAAGACGCTGGAGGACCGGCTCAGTCGCCGGTTTTTCGGGACCGAGCGTGGCGAGGTGTGCCGGCAGAATCCACAAGCACTCCACCAAGGAAAACATCAGTACGAGCAGCACCACCACCGGTATCCCTTTTGCGGCGTGAGCCCACTCCCCGGGCATGAACATCATCGGCGCAAAGAACACCATGGTACTAATCACCGCAAACAGAACCGGCTTGAAGACTTCTCGGACTCCCCAATACGCCGCTTCATTACCCTGAACACCCCGGGTCTGAGCCGTATGAATCGATTCGCCAACAATAATCGCGTCATCCACCACGATGCCAAGCACCAGCAGAAATGCGAAGAGCGAAATCATGTTGAGGCCGACACCCGTGTAGGGCAGCAAAAAGAAAGCACCGAGAAACGCTACCGCGATGCCCACGGACACCCAAACAGCGACCGCAGGCCGGAGGAATAGCACGAGCACCAGAAAAACGAGTAACAGTCCACCGAGGCCATTTTTAAGCAACGTTTCGACCCGGCCTTTGAATGGCACAGCGGCGTCACGCCAGAAAGACAGCGTCGCACCTTCAGGCAAGTTTCGACTTTGGTCTGCAACCCATTCGTTGATAACGCGGGAGGACTGCACCACATCCGGGTTGGTTGTGACGTAAGCGTATAAACCGTGCCCCGGCATTCCGTCGAACCGACTCAGGGTGTCGACGTCCTCGAAGCCATCGTCGATCGTCGCGACCTCGCCCAAGTAGACCTGAGTGCCATCACGGGCCGTGAGCAATACGATTTGCTCAAAGTCTTCTCGGTAGTACGCCTGGCCCCGGGTCTGGACGCGAATATCGCCATCTCGCCCCTTGATCGCGCCGGCGGGGAGGTTCAGCGACGTGGACTGAATAGCCCGCACGACGTCATCGAACGAGAGGTTGTGTCGACGCAAATCCATTTCGGAAACATTGATCGAGACTTCATAGCGTCGCGGCGATATCAGGTCGACAACAGAAATCCACGGCTGTCTGGCCAGATCGTCACGCAACGTCTCGCCCAATTCCTTGAGCTCCCATTCATCCAGATCGCCCGCCAACTGCACGATACCGAGCAGGTGCCGATAAATAAGCTCCGTCACAACCGGTCGCTCGGCGTCAGTCGGAAAGGTGGTAATGGCGTCGACCCGAGTTTTGATCTCGTTGGTTAACCGCTGAGTGGGGTAACCCGTCAAAGCCTCCACCACGACCTGACCCATGCCCTCAGACGCAGTGGAACGAATTTCCTTGATGCCATCGAGGTCATGAATCGCCTCCTCAATGCGCACGCAGATCTGCTCTTCGACTTCTCTGGGACTCGCGCCGGGGAATGGCATGGTGATGCTGACCCGGTCAATAACCGGCGTGGGAAAGAACTGCTTATCGAGGCCAGGGATGTTGTAGAGCCCACCGATCACCAACACCACCATCAGCAGGTTGGCGGCAATCGGATTGGAGATAAACCAGCCCAGCAGACCCGGCTTATCAGCCATTACTGTTTCTCACGCCTGCGACCTCGATCGCTGCGCCAGCGGCCAACAGGCTACTCTGCTCGGCGACGACGCTCTGACCCGCCGCGATGCCGCGCACCCACACTCGATCGCGCTCACGGCGCAACAGTTCCACCGGCAAACGCTCAAGGCGACTGTTCTCATTCACCAGGAGCACCGTGTTATCGCCCCGCAGCGCCGTCGCGGGTAGCTCAACAGACTGTTGAATCGGCTTGCCTGCGATGCTGGCCTCGACAAACAGGCCTGGCGTCAGCGGAGGGCGCTCTGAATTACTCTCGCCAAAGGGATTGCTGACCTCTGCAATGGCAAAGGTCACTCGGCTATCACGATCGATACTCGCTTCAACCCGGGATATCTGGCCCTGCCACTGCCAGCGCTCGCCACCGAAACGCGCACTCAATGTGACTTCGGGATAGGCAGTTGCAGTCGTCTCAAACAAAGGCAACTCTAAAAGCGCCAACTGCGAGTCACTGATAGGCAGGTGCACCTCCACCCGATCGGTAGCGTATATTTGCGCCAATACGGTGCCCGGCGCGACAAACTGCCCGATATCAACAGATTTGCTCTCGATCCGCCCATCGAAAGGCGCTCGAACCGTGGTGCGATCCAGTGCCAACTTGGCTGCCGCGACGTCAGCCTGTGCCGCCGCCATTGACGCTTCTGCCGCACGAAGCTGGGGCTTCCGCAAAAAGAGATCGTTCGCCTCGTCCGTACCGAGGTCCCGCCATTCACGCTGCGCTTGCAAGTTACGGCCACGCTCTTCCGCCACGCGCTGCGCCGCCGCGGCTTCCTGAGCTCGGGCTCTGGCGATGGCAAATTCGTAGTCTGCTTTCTCCAGCTCTAAAAGCGTGTCTCCGGCTTTGAAAAAACGCCCATCAAGAAATAGTTCGCTAACCGCTTCGACCTTCCCGCTGACTTGCGCCACGAGTCCGACCCGCCGAACCGGCTCAACCGTCCCTTGAGTGCGCACTGTAATGCTGTGGTCCGAGGGCAGTGCGGTGATGATGTCGACCAGCGGACGCCGTGGCTCAGGAAATTGCGTCGGTTGGGTGGCAGGTTTCCCGACCAACACCAGAAAACAGAACGCCAAACCCGCAACGGTAAATGCCGCCGAGCCAAACAAACGGCGGCGGGTGAAACGACTGCTTTTTGGACTGCTTCCTGTCACGACCGGTCGCTACGCTCCATTCGCAATATTAATGGGGTCTTCGTGAGAACATTCAAGGCGCGTCGCGCCTCAATCTGCTACTCCAACAACCCCCATCCCCCCGGCAACGCGTGCAGCGTTCTTACACAGAATCTGCGCGAATGCTGGTGGGGCGCGGAGTTTAGCGCTTTACGCGTCTGGGGGGTATTCGGGCCAATGTGCAAAGGTACCAAAACGCGTTTGCAAAGCCTTTGTTCACTTTTTCTGCACCGCATCCACGACCCGCATCACCGCTGCTGCAATAACCTTGGGCACCTCTTCCTGCAGGAAATGGCCGGCTTCGGTCTCGGTGACGGGTGCAGTCGGAAACATTTTCCGCATGACAGGCAGGCCTCTGGCCAAAATAGGGTCGTTCATCCCCCAAATCAGCTCTGCCGGGATATCCAATCCCGCCACATAACGCTCAATGTCCCGCAGCGCTGGTGAACTGGCATGGTCGGGGTCGTCTGCGACCATTCGCATGAGCGCCAGCGTCGCTTTGCCATTGCCGCTGTTCTAGTAGGGAAAATTGCCACTGCGCCTCACACTTTTTAGAGGGCGGATTCTAAAATTGACCGCCAAACTCTGCCCCGTTGTTCGATATTTCAACGAGGAGAAACATTATGGCGGAAGCCAAAAATGAAGCAGCACCCAAGGCTGCGGTAAAGAAAGCCGGTAAAGAAAGCCGCGGTAAAGAAAGCACCTGCTAAAGCCAAAAAAGCCTCGGCAAAGAAGAAGCCGGCAGCCAAAACCAAGGCCAAGGCGAGCACCAAAGCCAAGACCAGAGCGCGGCCCAAAGCCATTGATACTGGCCGTAATGCGCTACTGGCAGGCCTGGGCGTTTATGGCAAAGCGTACGACCAGGCACTGGAGCAGTTTGCCAGCCTGCAGGAGCAGGTCGACGAGGCGCAGAGCCGCCTGACCGAGCGTCGCAAGCAGGCTGAGGATCTGTACAAGTCGCTGATCAAGCGCGGTACCGCCGTAGAGAAGGAAGCATTGAAAGCACTCGCTGACCTCGAACTCGACTCGCTGGCCGACCGTTCAAAGCTGGAAGCACAGATGAAGAAGGCGAAGTCGCGCTTTGACGATCTGAAGTCCAAGTTTGGTAAGGCCGCTTAAATCCACTCAGTAAAAGTCCGTTTTTTTTTTCGGGGGAGCAATGCTCCCCTTTTTTATGCCGATCTGTGTCGCTCCCGGTCCCACGACTAGGACCCAACACCTCAGCGCTGCCACCCAAAATGTGATGGAACACTGTTGAAGGCAGATACATCCGGAAATCATCTCTAAGGCGTCATATAGGCCCTGAGCACGGTAAACTCCCGGATGATGAAAACGTCCGAACGCATTCTCGTCACAGCCGCCCGGCTATTCAACGACCAGGGTGAACGCAACGTGTCGGCCAGTGACATTGCCGTCGAGCTCGACATCAGCCCGGGTAACCTCTACTACCACTTCAAAGGTAAGGACGGGATTCTGTCGGCCCTATTTCAGCGTCACTATCAAGCACTGGCGGGCATCCTCGTGACACCCGTGGTGGAGGACGGGTTCTGGGACGAGGGAAATGCACTGGAGAGGAGCTGGCTCTTTCTCACAGTCATCATGGAGTCAATGTATAGCACCCGTTTCCTGTATCTGAATCACAGCGACTTGATGTTCCGATACCCCGATATCGATCGCGGCATGCGCAGGCTTGCATCATTGAAAAGGCAAACTACTCGACAGATGGCGAGCGCCGTGCTGGCCTCCGTAGACATTGCCGCTCACCCTCAACGCCTGACACAGGTTGCTGACAGCATGGCACTCAACCTAATGTTTTGGCTCAATTTTGAACAATTGGTAGAAACTGATTTGGACGCCAGACAGATCATTCACCAAGCCGTTTTACACACTCTGTCGCACTGCGCGCCCTATCTAGGTGACAAACAGGCCGATTTCTACGCAGAATGTGAATTGATCAACGCTCGACTACTCGACGATTGCGGTGCTTGAGGGTACTATTCACGGGGAGTGAGTTGCTCGCTGAACCGCGCCGCTTGCTGAAAAACAGCAACCACGCGTCAATCCGAAGAAATGGAGCCTAATCATGACTATCGCCGTAGGAGATTGCATTCCCAACTGTACCTTGTCCGTTATGGGTAGCGAGGGTCCCGCACCAGTTTCGACTGCAGACCTTTTCAATAACAATAAAATCCTGATGTTTGCCGTCCCGGGCGCATTTACCCCAGGGTGCTCAATGACTCACTTACCGGGCTACGTCGCCAACGCAGACAAAATCAAGGAAATGGGCGTCGACGGTATTATTTGCCTTTCAGTAAATGACGTTTTCGTCATGCACGCGTGGGGAGAGGCGCAAAACTCGAATGATTCCATCGTAATGCTGGCTGATGGCAACGGAGAGTTCACGCAGGCTCTTGGCCTCGAGATGGACGCTTCTGGGTTTGGAATGGCGATGCGCAGTCAGCGATACGCGCTGATTGCCGAAGACGGCAAGATCACGCACCTCAGTGTCGAGGAAGGCCCTGGGGTGGATGTGAGTTCTGCCGAAAACATGATGGCATTGCTGTAAAACACTCTAGCGCTGTGCGCCCCGTATTTTTGGGGCGCACAGTGACTTCTCGTCTCAGCTCTCTTTTTTCTATTGGGGCAGGTCCCCGACACCACGCTTATTCCAAGGCCCCTTTGGTAGCCTGCAGCAGGATACCGCTGCTCAGCCCCTGCTCTATTCATTGATGAACTGATCCGCCGCGGGTGCTAGGTCAGTAACAGCCAGGCAACACTGGCAATCACCCCCGCTCCGATCAGATTCAACACAAACCCTTCTCGGACCATGCGCTGTATAGGCAACTCACCACTTCCAAAAGCCACGGCGTTGGGCGCCGTCGCCACCGGTAGCATAAAGGCGCAACTTGCACTGAGCGCGGCTGGGACCATTAACCACAGCGGATCCATTTCAGAAGCCACGGCAACCGCCACCAAAAGGGGCATCAGCAACGCCGTGGTCGCGGTGTTAGAGGTCGCTTCGGTGAGAAATGTCACGCAGAGCGCCAGCAGCAACATCATGACAAAGACAGGCAGCGCGGTGACCAATGTCATGGCATCTCCCACCTGTGCACTCAAACCCGAGGCAATAAACGCGCGCGCCAGACAGATCCCGCCACCGAATAAAAGCAAGACACCCCAGGGAATCTGACTCGCCTGCTGCCAGGTAATTAATGCGTCACCCTCGCGGTCTCGCGCAACGAACAATGCGATCACCGCCAATAAGGCCACTGAAGCATCATTGGCAGAGGGAAAACCCAACCACTGCTGCCAACCGCCAAAGGGCTCTGCGCGGGTAATCCACGCCAACGCCGTCAACCCAAAGATCAACAGCACGCGCCGCTCTGCACTGCGCCAAGGGCCGACCGCGGGGAGCGTCACATCCAGCTCACGGGGAACCCCCCGAGTGACCCACAACCAAGCGAGCGGAAGTAGGATGCTGACGACCGGCAAACCCCACGACATCCACTGACTAAAGCTGATCACTTGCCCTGTATTTTCCTCAAGCACCTGCACAAGGATCAGATTAGGGGGCGTCCCGATCGGTGTACCCAACCCACCGATGCTGCAAGACCATGCCAACCCGAGCAGTAACGGGGGTGCGAGCAGCGAACGGTTCGAGCAAGAAGCCAGCACTGCTAACGCCACGGGCATGAGCATCAACACCGATGCGGTATTGGAAATCCACATACTGAGTAGCGCGCCCGCCAGCATAAAGCCCAGCACCAACTGTTTCGGCCGCTGTCCGCCCACAACGTTGACAACCGTCAGGGCAATCCTGTGATGGGCGCCCGTGCTCTCCATGCCCCGGGATAGCAAAAATCCGCCCATCAACAGAATAATCAATGGCGACCCCACGGATGCGCCCACCTGCTGGGCCGTCAAAACACCGGTTAACGGGAATACCGCCATCGGCAACAGAGACGTCACTGGGATAGGGATGGGCTCGAAAATCCACCACATCATGCACAGCCACGCCACGAGCGCGGTCACCACGATCGGTTGGCTTTGCCCAGCGGCGGACAGCACCCATACCAGGCACAAGACCCGAGAGCAATCCGGGCCAAATGGTCTTTCTGGGATCAAGGTAGGTCGTCAACGTCATCTGCTGTATGCTCTCCGACCCTCGCCCTTGTGTAAACTCCCCGAATGTCACCCACCTCTCCAGCGCAGCTGATTGATAGCTTCGATCGCCGGATCTCCTATCTGCGTCTCTCTGTCACTGATCGCTGCGACTTTCGGTGCCAGTACTGCATGGCAGAGACAATGGAGTTCTTGCCCCGCGCGCAGGTGCTAACGATTGAGGAGCTCATTAGAACGGCTCGACTATTCACTGAGCTGGGCGTTCGCAAGATCCGCGTAACGGGCGGGGAACCGCTGATTCGCCGCGGCGTCGACGAATTGTTCACAGGTCTGGGCAATCTGCCCGATTTGGAAACACTCGCCCTGACCACCAACGGCAGCCAGCTTGCTGCACAAGCACCCCAGCTACGCGAGGCTGGCGTCAACTCAGTCAATATCAGCCTGGACAGCCTGGACCCGTCGCGCTTCCACGCGATTACCCGAATCGGCCACCTCGACGCTGTTATCAGGGGTATTGATGCCGCCATCGCCGCAGGCTTTGAGCGAATCAGGCTCAATGCTGTGATCCTGGAAGGCCTCAACCGGGATGAAGTGCTGTCGCTCACGCGCTTCGCGATAGACAAAAACATCCACATTGCCTTTATTGAAGAAATGCCCCTTGGGCAGGTCAACGTCGGAGGCAAAGCGCTCGCCTACGTATCATCGGACGAGCTCAAAGCGGAACTCGAGCAACATTTTGAGTTACAGGCGCTGAATAGTCAGGCGAATGCCGGCCCCTCACGGGACTTTCTCATTGCGGGAACCCGCACTGAGGTCGGGTTCATCTCACCACACAGCCACAACTTCTGCGCCCAATGTAATCGGCTGCGTATTAGCGCCGAGGGCCGTTTACTGATGTGCCTCGGCAATGAGGAGTCTATTGACCTGCGCCACCTGCTTCGCGCCGGGTGCAGCGATGAAGTCATCAAAACCACTATTATGGATAGCCTGTCTATCAAGCCCGAACGTCATATCTTCGACCGACCTGACGAGCCACAAATTGTGCGCTTTATGAACGCAACAGGCGGCTGAACCACCACCATCGAGAGAAACCTGTGTCTGATAACCACTACCCCGCCCTGCACGATGTTGATGCAATCCAGCAGGCTTTTGAATCTGCCGGCTACATCTGTACCAGCCGTATTGCCACTGTGGTGCGATTAGCGGCCGCACTAGAGAAGCCGGTATTGATTGAGGGCCCACCGGGCGTCGGCAAGACCGAGCTGGCGAAAACCTGCGCGATGGTGGTCGACCGGCCTCTAGTCAGGCTGCAGTGTTATGAAGGACTGGATGAGAGCAAGGCGCTGTATGAATGGAAGTACGGCAAGCAGTTGCTTTACACGCAATTGCTCAAAGAGCAGTTAGGCGACGTGCTGGAGGGGGCTCAAGGACTATCTGAATCCATGGCGCGGCTGCGTCAATTTGGTGACGTCTTTTACTCAGAGGACTTCCTCGAGTCGCGCCCACTGCTCAAAGCGATGGGAGAGCAACAAGGCGGCGTCCTCCTGATCGATGAAATCGACAAGGCAGACTTCGAATTCGAATCTCTCCTATTAGAGGTGCTATCTGATTTTCAGGTTTCCATTCCAGAGCTGGGCACCATTGAGGCGCGCTCCAAACCGCTGGTTTTTTTAACCAGTAACGACACCCGAGACCTGTCAGATGCGCTCAAGCGGCGTTGTTTGCACCTGCACATTCCGTTTCCCACTGTCGAACTGGAAGCACGTATTGTGGCCAGTCGCGTACCGGACCTCGCCCAATCGATGACCGATCAACTGGTTCGATTCGTGCAGGCGGTTCGCTCACTGGATCTCAAAAAAGCCCCCGCCATATCCGAAACGGTGGATTGGGCGAAAAGCCTCGTGCTGCTTCATGCGCGGGATCTGGACAGCGCCCTTGTGACCGATACGCTGAATGTGCTCCTAAAGTACGAGGAAGATATCCAGACTGCGGAGGGGCAACTACCTAAACTGATGGCCGCCGCCGCGGGTTAGACGCATTGAAGCCCTCACCGGGAAACTCAGCCTCACCTTCCGCCAGCAGCGATCAACTACTGGCCTTTGTGCAGTACTTGCGCGGAAAGAAAATCCCAGTATCGCCCGCCGATACACTTGATGCGGTCGAGGTCACCGAATTAACCGGCTATGCCGACAAAACCTTACTGAAGAATGGTCTCGCCGCAGCCCTTGCCAAGTCCAAGGACGAGTTAACGCTATTTGAAGCCGCTTTCGACGAATACTTTCATCACAACTCACAGCAACTACGCGCCAACCAAGCCCCGCACCGTACCGACAGTGACTCAAACAACCCATTGGCGGCAGGTGAACCCCCGCCGGATGGGCAACAGGCCGAGCCCAACCTGGATCCCCTGGAGGGGCTCCGCGGCAACGCGCTCTTCGATGCACTGGAATCGCAGGACGAAACATCGTTGTCAGTCGCCATTGAGACCGCGGCGGCCGAGGCGAAAGTAGAAGAGATCTCCCTCTTTACTCAACGTGGTCAGTACGTACGTAAGATGCTCGATGCGTTGGGAGACGAAGCACTCCGGGAAGCAGCGATCGAATTTGAACAGAGTGAACCAGCCGCATTCGAGGCGGTGCAGGCCCTGCGGGAACAACTTCGTGAACGGGTCAGAGATCGCGTTGAGCGTGCCTACCTGATCCACGCCAGCGCCGCGACAGAAGACCTGCTGGATGAATCGCTGTCAAAACTCAAGCTGGGTAATGTCGATCACAGTCAAATGGCGCGTTTGAAGAGACTGATGGATCGCATGGCCCGCAAACTTGCAGCCCGGCACGGCCGACGCCGGCGACGCTTTCGTCGCGGCAAGTTGCATGTGGCCGAGACGGTGCGTCGGGCCATACCGACCGACGGCGTGCCGTTTCATCCCCGCTGGCGCAAAACAGAGCGAAAACGCCCTCAGATCATGGCGATATGCGATGTCAGTGGCTCAGTTGCCGCTTACGCTAAGTTCTTGCTGATGTTTCTGTACGCGCTTCAGGATGTCTTACCAGAACACGCAGCTTCGCCTTCTCGGCAGCACTGGGTGAAGTCAGCGACCTGTTTGCCCAACTGCCCGTTGAGCAAGCTATCGAGCGCGTTAATTTGAAATACGGCGGCGCAACGGATTACGGGCGGGCGTTGCAGGACTTCTCCGATTTAGCCCTGGCGGAGGTCAACAGCGCCACCACGGTCATCATCCTTGGTGATGCGCGCAACAACCAAGCGGACCCTCGCGTCGACCTGCTGGCAGAGATCAAGGCGCGTGCAAAGCAGGTCATTTGGCTCAATCCCGAATCGCTACGGCTCTGGGGCACCGGAGATTCGGAAATGTTACTGGTGAAAAGACACTGTCACTTGGCGAAAGAGTGTAATAATCTCAAGCAGTTGGAGCGCATAATCGACAAACTGCTATCGGATCGACGCTAGCAGTTTGTTGCGCCCTTCTGCCCACGTTCTGAGCACACTGGAATAAAGGGCCTGCTGTATATCGGTCAAAAGTGAAAACTCAGCACTCGAGATGGACCTCACGTCACGGTCGATGACACTGCTGAGGATCACTGATTTTGGTTTATCCGCTTGCGCGTGGTTTGGGCAACTTCACGCGGATTGAGAAAACTGTGGACCAAGGGTAGGAGGATACCCTCAACACGCCTTGGGCGAAGCTCGCGGATCAATATACAGGTTAGAGCCGGCTCGCCATAACATGACTTCAAGCCAGTGGTTAACCCGCAGTTTTTATGCTCCAACTGTTACCGCTGTCCCATCCGTGGGTTGAAAGAGTCCGTATACAGCAACGAACGCTGTACGGTGCCTGTCGCGCACCGTACACTCCGCACCACTTTAACTCGACCCTCTGGCAGGCGCCTAGGGGCTTTACCATCAGATATTCACAGAGGTACCCTAGTGCGAAGTGATGCGTCCATTTTCCGCCAGCTTCTTGCGGCTGAGCCAGAATGGCTAGGGCAGTTGCAGCGTGGCGTTGAGAAAGAGAGCCTCAGGGTGACGCAAGGGGACGCAACACTGGCCCAAACAACGCATCCTCGAGGACTCGGGTCAGCCCTGACCCACTCATCCATCACCACAGATTACTCCGAGGCTCTCCTAGAATTCATTACTCCTGTGTCGTCATCCATCGACGCCACTGAAGAAGCACTGCGCGTGCTGCACAGCTTTACAGCGCAACAACTGGACGGTGAGCAGCTATGGAGTGCCAGCATGCCCTGCATTGTGCATGGCGATGCAGGCATTCCTATTGCGGAATTCGGCAGCTCTAATGTGGGGCGAATGAAACGCGTCTATCGTAACGGCCTGAGCGTCCGCTACGGCAGACGGATGCAGGCAATTGCCGGGATCCATTACAACTTCTCACTGCCTGAGGCATTTTGGGCAGCCGCACTCGATGCAACCGACAGCCCGCTGACAACGCAGGCCTTCCAGACCGAGGGCTATTTGGCATTGATCCGCAATTTCTTCTCACGGGTTTGGCTGCTGCTCTATCTGCTTGGCGCCTCACCCGCGGTTTGCGCCAGTTTTATCCAAGGAAACAAACACCATCACCTCAAGCCTATGGGAGATGATCACCACAGCTTTTATCTCCCCCATGCAACAAGTCTGCGCATGGGAGATCTTGGATACACCAGTAATGCGCAGGCCGGGATGGCTGTTTGCTATAACGATATCGAGCAATATATCCGCACGCTCCGCGAGGCCATCCTGACGCCCCACCCAGCGTACGCCAATTTCCAAACGATGGATAACGGCGAGCGCGCACAACTGAATACCTCTTTGCTCCAAATCGAAAACGAGTACTACAGCCCCATACGGCCCAAGCGCGTGACGCAAACAGGTGAAGCGCCCGTTGTCGCCTTGACGCGTGGCGGCATCGAATATGTCGAGGTCAGGTGCATCGATATCAATCCGTTTGTGCCGCTTGGAATCGATGCTGACACCATGCGCCTGTTGGACCTTTTCCTGCTGGCGTGCCTGATTGATGACAGTCCGCTCTGCGATGAACAAGGCCAACAGCAAAACAAAATTAATATGGAGCGCATCGTCAATCGAGGACGGGAACCCGGGCTCATGCTGTTAGCAGCGAATAATGATGAGGTCACCAGAGAAGACTTGGCGCTTCCAATTATCTCCAGAATGGAGGAAATAGCGGGTTGGTTCGATACCGCAACGGGTAGCGTTGGTGACTACACTCGCGTGGTAGCCGACGCACGTCAAAAGGTCACGGACCCCTCGTCGACCCACTCTGCAAAAATATTGAGCGAGATGGACAGTGAAGGATGTAGCTTTTGGCAGCTGGCCAAACGCTATTCGTCGCGATGGCACCAGGAGCATCTTGCATACTCCATGCCGAAGTCAGAGCTGACAAGACTGGAGGACGAGGCGCAACTGTCTCTCACGAGGCAGCAAGATCTGGAATCCCAAGATCAACCGACTTTTGATCAGTATCTTGCTCAGTTCTATGCTCAATACCGCTGATTCTGCTGCGTCACACAAGGCACGCATCCAATAAAAAAGCGCTCCTAGGAGCGCTGTTTCAAGCCTATCTGAGGGCCCTTCGGCACATCGGTTACCGCGTAAAAGTCAGGAACTGATGCACCGGGCGCCCCGCGGGCGTGCTTGCCCTCATGCTTACATCGCTATATCCACGGCATACGACACAACGAATTTAATCTGGTCATTGTCGTAACCACCCTCAGCTGCTCCGCCTTTCACATCCGTGTCGGAAATCATGAAGGTGAATCCACCCTTTGAAACTGTGACGTTGTAGTCGAAGTATCCTTCAGCGTTGCCGTTGAACGCTTCAGCGAAGTCGCCATCGTGATGCCCGATGTGTAAGCCGATGCCAACGCCGTTACCAATCTCAAAACCGTAATCAAGCGACAGATAGTAGGCCTCGCCAAAACCAAAGTCCTGTCCCTCTGCCTCATCCGCCTCTGTGTTGGCCAACACGTTCAGCTTAGCGCTGAAACCGCCTATGCCCGCACCTACGTAAACTTCGCCGAAGTCAAAATTCGCTTCTTTGTCGTAGTTGTAATACAGATATCCAACATCCCAACTGATCGCGCCCGTATCAAAGGCGAAACCGGCATAGACATCGTGCTCGTAGGAGTAAACATCTGATGGGCCGTAATTCACATTGGACGCCCACGTTCCAATGTAGAAACCGCTGTCACTGGCGTAATCGATACCGCCCTGCACGGCAGCCTCGTTTTCGGTTTGGGTTAAACCACGCCATATATAGTTACTGGTCATCGAAGCATTAGCGGACCATTCCCCAGCATGGGATGACGACGCAAACGCGCAAAGCAAGGCAGCGGGTAAGACAGCTGCGCCAAATCTGTAGCGGGAATTCGTTGTGTACATGGTAGTTCCTCGTGATGTCATGTAATGGGACCGGCACAGTTACCAACGGACCTTGGTGGGTTGTGCTTCGCTCCGGTCGCCTTGTGAATTGCAAAAGCCGGGCCAAAGTTCGCATGTCTCTGTTTAATATTGTTTTTTTAAGAAAAAAGCGCGTCGGCACGCCTGAGCGCGCACGCTACAAACCAGATATCGGGGGACAAACGCGCCAAAGCGGTGCGTCATCGCACAAACATAGCGCGATGGTCTGGATCGGCTCTTTCATCTTATGCATCGCTAATCCGGAGCAGCGCGCGGGGGCGTAAACATGCCACCTTCCCTGCCCTTTTCTGGAGACAGATAACATGCTGCTTAGAGGCTCAACCACTTTAGTAACGGCGTTGCTGACGTGTGCCCTCAACACCCCTGTGGACGCTGCCAACATTAATTGTGATGACGTCGTAGAAGAAACCTTGATTGAGATGAAAGCTGGCGCGAGCGGATGGTGGGATCAAGATACCGCGCGAATGGCGGGTATGGCTGCTGCATCAGCATGTTTCAAGACGAGAGCGCTGTTAGCTTCATCTGAAAATGACAGCGCTGGCGGTCAGGCGGTCGAGGCAGGGGAGACTGCGGATTTCATGGGTTTGCAGGTCAAGCCTTTGAGCGGCCCACCTAGCAGAAAACCCTATGAACGAACGGATAGAGACTAGCGCGGCTGGGCATTATCGGACCGTGCTGGGAATCGAGCTCTCCCCGCGATACCGTAAAAATCTGAGTAAAAATGAATGCTGAGGCAGTCGCTCCCTTCCCGCATCCCGTCGATGCGCTCAGCACACCGACAGGGTTTGATTGGGAACATTTAACTGTCGGCGTCGGTCACCACAGAGATTAACTCAACGTCGAAAACGAGCGTCGCATTGGGACCAATCATCTGTCCCGCACCGCCCTCACCGTAGCCCAACTCGGGCGGGATGATGAACTTGAACTTACCGCCCGGCTTCATGAGCTGCAAACCCTCGGTCCAGCCTGGGATCACTTGAGTCAGGCCGAAGGTCACCGTTTGACCTCGCTCAAAACTGCTATCGAAAACAGTGCCATCAATTAACCGCCCCTCGTAGTGCACCTCTACCGAATCCTCGGCAACAGGGCTGTCGCCCTCGCCAGGCTCAATCACAACGTACTGCAGACCAGAGTCGGTCGTTCGTACTTCCTCTTGGGCACTCATCTCTTCCATGTATGCTCTTCCGGCTTCCAGGTTGGTTTGTGCAAGCGCCGTGCGCTCAGCATCCGCCTCGGCCTGCCGACGCTCCTGAAATGCGGTCATTTCAGTGCTGATCTCTTCTTCCGTCATTTTGGACTCGGCACCCACCATGGCGTCCTCAAGTCCGGCTGCATAGGCCGCGACATCAATTGTCATCCCGTCCGCCGCCATTCGCTGGCCCATGCGCAAGCCAATACCATAGCTGAGCCGTGCATCGGTTGTTTCAAGCATGACTTCCTCCTCTTGCGGGGTGCCTTCGCAACCCAGCATCACAGCCAGCAACGCCGACGCTGCCAAACCATTCATTAATTTAATCGGGGTACTCATTACCTATTCTCCCTGTCGTGGATTGAGCCGATCGGCGATGTTACGTGGACTCACAGAGCAGTGCCACCAAATGCGCACCCTCGGAGACATATTTACCTCGGCAGAATGGCGGCAGAACCGATAAGTTCGCCACCATCCGCTCCCTTAATGTCTCGTAACCGCATGGTCCAGAGGCGAATTCCAAGGAACCGCGGCACTCAGCTGTGGCGATCCACATCAAACCAGCAAGATGCCGCTCCGCCTCAACCTCAAGCTTCAGCAGCGACTCTCGCTGATGCCGCTGATCCGGATCAGGCTTCCACTTTTCCCGCGTCGCCCGCAAGGGCAATACCACCTCGTCAATCCATGATTCAGTTAACCCGCGCATCTTTGCAAAGTCCCCGGCAAACCAAGGTTTGCCGACCTGCGCCAGCCAACAGGCGTATAAGGCCTCGAGAATAACGAGGTCGCCTTCTTGCTGGAGTCGTAACAAAAGTTGTTGGCACTCTCTACCGTCGTAATGCGCCAAAGCCCAAACCCAGAACGCCTCCACTGTCATCTCCGGTTCTGTTCCCTCGGTCATGTCGACTGCCTCTTACTGCCGCATTGGATCAGTTGCTCTTTCTGTGAACGGCTCAACTTGCGAACAGCGGCCTCACGCTGGGACGCAGCGGAGCGGGATCTACTGGGTTCAGACCACACCAGACGGACCGGCCGGCGCGCGCGGGTGTAGCGCGCACCGCCGCGTATATCGCCGTTATGCTCTTGAACCCGGCGATTCAGGTCGGTGGTGATCCCCGCATACAGCGTTTGATCACTGCATTGCAGGAGGTATACCCACCAGCGCGGCGTTTCTTCGGTCATCCTCTCCGCTCTATTGCATGGTGAACCCTTGATGGGCGTGGATCAGTAGGCTATTTTTCACACCACACCTTACCGTGTTTAATCACTCTATAATTTCTCACTTTGGTCGACACCCTTGACCCCTAAACGGAGCCACCATGAGCGCTGACATCTTGCATATAACCGACGACAATTTCGATGCCGAGGTGCTGTCCAGCGACGTACCGGTACTCGTGGATTTTTGGGCTGAATGGTGTGGCCCTTGCAAGATGATCGCACCGATCCTCGAAGAGATTGCGGCGGAGTATCAGGGCAAGGTCAAAGTCTGCAAGGTCGACGTCGACGCCAATCCGGATATGCCCGGCAAGTTCAACATTCGCGGGATACCGACACTCATCATGTTCAAGGGTGGCAATGCCGTCGATACCAAGGTTGGAGCACTATCCAAATCCCAACTGGCTGAGTTTGTAGACAGCGTCGCCTGATTCCCGCGAACCCCTAAAAAATCGATAAATTTTTGCTAGACGTACCTCTTCACGGGTGCTAATTTTCACCACATCGGGACCATGTGGCTCCCGGGGCACCCGGTATTTCCCCTTTTTAACTTCACTGCGCGCCAGTTCATTAACCGCGAGTATTTCCTGAAGCTAAGAAAACGTGCGGGTGCTCACACGTTCCGAGACGCACACGCACAACAAGCAATAAGCGCCCTCGGAAGCGTAACGTTCCCTTTTTAAATTTCTAATCAAGTTGGAAGTCATTCGTGGAAGAACAAACCAGCGCCAATGCCGAAGAATTGGAAGCCCCCAGCACTGAATCCCCCGCAACGGGCGAGACAGAGGGCACCGAAGCCACTCCAGAAACAGGCAAAAAAAGTGGTCGCACACTAAAACTCAAAGGAGCGGAAGCAGAGGCATCTAACGCCGCACCCTCCGATCCACCCGCGGGAGCACCTGTGGAGGCCTCCGCTGACAGCGACAAAGCCTCCGACGGAGAGGCGCCTCAGGGCCGATCCCGACGGGGACGACAGCGACGTCCGCGCCGTGATCCAAACACCCCAAGTGAAAACCCCATGAGCCTGACCGACCTGAAAAACAAGTCGACTCAGGAATTGATCGATATGGCCCGCGAAATGGGCATCGAAAACATGGCGCGCTCGCGCAAGCAGGACATTATCTTTGCCCTACTTAAGCGCCACGCCAAAAGTGGCGAAGACATCTGGGGTGATGGCGTCCTCGAGATCCTGCAAGACGGATTCGGCTTTTTGCGCTCAGCAGACAGCTCTTTCTTGGCGGGTCCCGATGACATTTATGTGAGCCCCAGCCAGATTCGCCGTTTCAACCTCCGAACCGGCGACACTGTCACCGGCATGATTCGTCCGCCGAAAGATTCGGAACGTTACTTCGCGCTATTGAAAGTCAAGGACGTCAACTTCGAGTCTCCGGAAAGTGCCAAAAGCAAAATCCTGTTTGAAAACCTGACCCCACTGTTCCCCAATGAGCGGCTGACACTGGAGAAAGGCAACGGCTCTACCGAGGATTTGACCGGCCGCTTGATCGATCTTGTCGCGCCCATTGGGAAGGGACAGCGTGGTCTGTTGGTTGCACCGCCGAAGGCGGGTAAAACCATCATGATGCAGAACATCGCCCAGGCGATTATCTCCAACAACCCCGAGTGTTACGTGATCGTGCTTCTGATTGATGAACGTCCAGAAGAAGTGACCGAAATGCAGCGCTCGGTGGGTGCTCGCGGCGCCGAAGTCGTGGCGTCGACCTTCGACGAACCCCCATCGCGTCACGTCCAGGTGGCCGACATGGTCATCGAGAAAGCCAAGCGGCTGGTCGAGCACAAGCGCGACGTTGTGATTCTGCTGGACTCCATCACGCGACTGGCGCGCGCCTACAACACGGTGATCCCCAGCTCCGGCAAGGTGCTGACGGGTGGCGTCGATGCCCACGCGCTAGAGCGCCCCAAGCGATTTTTTGGTGCGGCACGGAACATCGAGGAAGGCGGCAGCCTGTCGATCATTGCAACCGCGCTGATTGATACCGGCTCCAAGATGGACGAGGTGATCTACGAAGAGTTCAAGGGCACCGGTAATTTGGAATTGCACCTCGACCGAAAGATCGCAGAAAAGCGCGTTTATCCCGCTATCAATATCCGCCGCTCCGGCACGCGTCGCGAGGAGTTGCTGACTGGGGAAGAAGAACTGCAGCGTATGTGGATTTTGCGGAAACTGCTGCATGGCATGGAAGACTTGCCAGCAATCGAATTCCAACTCGACAAGCTGAAAGACACCAAGTCCAACGACGAGTTCTTCAAGTCCATGAAGCGGAAGTAATCCGCCCTTATGCCGAGTTTTGTCGACCTCCGCGAATTCATTCGTGACCTTGAGCAGCGAGGCGATCTGGTCCGAGTCACTGCGGAAGTCGACCCAAACCTCGAGATGACCGAGATTGCGGACCGGACCCTGAGGGGTGGCGGCCCCGCGTTGCTCTTCGAAAACCCGAAAGGGTCTGATATCCCCGTGCTGGCCAACCTCTTTGGGGCCGAGCGCCGGGTCGCGCTAGGTATGGGCGAGGAAAACGTTGAAGCGCTTCGCGAGGTCGGCGAATTGTTGGCCTATCTCAGGCAGCCCGACCCACCCAAGGGTTTCAAAGACCTCGTCGACAAGGCGCCTCTCCTCAAAAAAATTCTGACCATGGGGCCCAATGTGGTCAAAAAGGCGCCGTGCCAGCAGATTATCCTGCGCGGCGAAGAGGTCGACCTCAACACGCTGCCCATTCAAACCTGCTGGCCAGACGATGTCGGCCCGCTGGTCACCTGGCCCCTCGTGATCACCCGTGGCCCCGAAAAAGAGCGCATGAATTTGGGCATCTACCGGATGCAACTCCTTGGGCGCAATAAGCTGATCATGCGCTGGCTGTCCCACCGCGGGGGCGCACTGGATTTTCGTGACTGGCAATTGAAGCGTCCGGGTGAGCCCTACCCGGTGGCAATCTCGTTGGGTGCTGATCCCGCAACCACGCTGGGCGCGGTGACACCGGTGCCCGATGCGCTGTCAGAGTACGCCTTTGCCGGGTTATTGCGCGGCAAGAAAACAGATCTGACCCAATGCGTCACCGACGCCTGTCGAGCCAATAATCTGATGGTGCCGGCGCACAGTGAAATCATTCTGGAAGGCTACATCGACCCTTCCGAAATGGCCGACGAAGGCCCATTTGGCGATCACACTGGTTATTACAATGAAGTGGAGCGCTTCCCGGTTTTTACCGTGGAGGCCATGACGACCCGGGAAAACCCGATCTATCACAGCACTTATACTGGCAGACCGCCCGATGAGCCGGCGATTCTTGGCGTAGCGCTCAATGAAGTATTTGTGCCGCTGCTGAAGAAACAGTTCCCCGAGATCAGCGATTTTTATCTACCGCCAGAGGGCTGCTCCTACCGCATGGCTGTCGTGACCATGCGCAAGGAATATCCCGGGCATGCGAAGCGAGTGATGTTTGGCGTATGGTCTTTCCTCCGCCAATTCATGTACACCAAGTTCATCATCGTCACTGACGATGACATCAATGCCCGCTCCTGGGAAGACGTGATCTGGGCGATGACGACCCGAATGGATCCCGCGCGAGACTGCACCATTGTCGAGAGCACGCCCATCGACTACCTCGATTTTGCATCACCCGTCGCCGGACTCGGGTCCAAAATCGGTATGGATGCCACCCACAAATGGGAGGGTGAGACCGATCGCGAATGGGGCCGCACTATTGAGATGGATGCGGGAACCCGCAAGCGGGTCGACCAGCTCTGGGAAACGCTGGGTATCGATTTACCAGGACGGTAAAACATCACGAAGCCAGTCACGCCACACTGAGACAATGTGTTGTAGCGACTACGTTTGACGCAAGGCAGCGAGCGCCTCGGCTTCCAGGGCGTCAGCACGTTCATCTTGCCCCGCTGCACGTAACCACGTGGCCCAACGCAGGGTGTGCGGTATTGATGGCTCTCTCTGATAGGCAATCTCCCAGAGTTCACCTGCCGATGCCGAGTCACCACCACACTCTGCGATATGAGCCAACGCTGCGTGGCAGTCACCCGCGGCGTCATGCTCCACCCATTTTGAAACGCGCTTTTTTAACTTGCCCGCGTACTGTTCAGGCAGCGCGGCAACACACTGTAAGGTCACAGTCTCGCCGTACTGCTCCAGTCGCACCGATATCGCCTTATAGAGACCCTCAGCATCTGGGTCCTCTCTGAGCCGCGCGATCAGCCTCTGCCAAAGTGGACTGTTCTCCGCTTTGAGTGCTTCGGGCGCGCGTTTCCAGGTGCTCAACACCTCATCCGCAGCGCCCTCTGTGATCAGTTCGCACCAGGCCTGCTGCTCCCACTGATCCAAAGTTGTCGACGGATAAAGCTGGCTGCGCCTGACATCGGCCACCAGCGCGCACACCTCACGCCACTCACCACGGCGCTGCGCCAAGTCGCAGCGGATCGATTTGGCGCGCGGCGTGTCCTGTTCCTGTCCCGATAGCGAGGCCAGGGATCGTGCCGCCTGATCCAACGCCCCGCTGGCCAGTTGCGATTGTGCCCGCACCAACGCGATCACCGACGGAGGCAAGGTCCCGTCCTCTTCCGCAGCGTCAAGCAACTTCAGTGCGCGATCAGTCTTGCCCAGGTGCAGTGCAGCGAGCGCCGCATAGAGCGGGTGCAGCAGTGTTGATTCGCGCACCCCACGCGTCTTGGACAAGGCGCGCTCCGCCGCATCCCAACGCCCCTCATAAAACGCCGCAAAGCCCTTATCCGTGCGGACCTGAGCCCCCTTCTCGGTGCGGCTCCCGACCCAAAGGCTAATGGCGCCGGGCACGCTCAATGTCGAGCGCACCACGCGCAGAACCAACCACAGCAGTAGCAGACCCAGTAACAGCAGCGAGAGCGCCAACCAAACCGATGTCTCGATTTGCCAGTCACCCCAGGCCAGCAAGACATAGCCAGGATCCCGGGTACCGGTATTGGCCCAGATCGCGCCCGCGATCAGACCAACAATGAGATAGAGACTCAGACGGGCCATGGTCAGCCCGAAGCCTCGCGGCCAAGACGCTCGATTTGCGCTTCAAGCAGACTGCGAGATTCAATCAAATCGGGCAGATCAGGCGAGACCGCTTCCTGCTCGAGCTGCGCAATCTCCGCGAGAATGCTGGTCACACGGTCAACGTCCTGCTCCCGAAACACGCTGACAAAGTCCCTGGCCCGGGTCAGTGATCGCTCGTAGAGGGGCTGGTTGGCTGACAACATGGCGATCTGTGCCTGCTCGAGCAGCATCCGCCCATTTTGACGAGCCAGTGCGGCCCATTCCGGGGTCATGAGCTGCGCAATATCGTCACTGCGATGTCGAATCACCAAATGGTCCGACAGGGTCGCCAATGCCGCCTGCCAGCGAGCCGATGCACCCTCCCACAGCCCCTCTCCCGCCGTATCCGCTTGGGGAACGGGCGGTGTCTCCCTCTCGAAGGCGATCTGTAATGAATCCATCTGCTCGATCAGCGCCGACAACCGGGCGTACAGGCCAACCTGATCGACTCTCGGCACAGCAGCCAGCGCCGCGCGATCTTTGGCAAGCGCAAGGCGCGCTGATTCGAACCGGGGCTCACCCGTGTCACGGAGCAGGTCGTCAGCCTGTTGCAACAAGCTCAGCGCCGCCTCGACATCCCTGGCAACCAGCAGCCGCTGACCTGCCAACCGGGTCAAAAAGACCGCTTCCTGTCCCAGCCAGGCGCGACGATCTACCGCCAGCAGCCGATCCATTTGGCTCTCAACGCGGCTCATGCGATCACTCACCTGCCGGGTTGTCTCCGCCCGCTCAGCGCTCTGTCGGGCTTGCCAGGCAGCCAAATCCCGGCGCCAGTCGGCCTCCAGTTTGCCGACGGCATTGTCGACGCTGGTCTCGGCGGCCGTTCGCGCCAATGCCGGCACATCAGGAAGCGGCTGCGCGTTCTCCGCGGCCAGTGCCGCGAGCTGATTTTCAATGGCGTCGAGTCGCTGCCACTGCGCTTGCGCCCAGGGCCAGCCGAACCAATAACCCACGCCCCCCAACGCCATCAAGATGACGAGAAGCAGCAACACGAAACTCAGGGCCCAAGGATGGCCGCGAGTCCGCGCGGGTTTGGGCGGCGCTGTGACCTGTTCCGGATTAACTGGCTCTGTCATAGCTTACGCTTCGTGTTTCTCACTTTTGAATTGTCCCTGTTACGGGCGCCTGATGTCGGTGGCGCACGACCCGTGCCTCGCATCACAAAAGCGACTGCAAGGCCTCGAGAAACCCTTGGTCACTGGCATCATGGGCACGTAAGACGCGACGCCATCCCGACTCCCGAGCCAGTGTTGCAACGCGCTCAGACGGCACGATCACGTTTGATTGGAACAGGTCCGCTTTGTTGGCGCCAGCCAACAATTCCGATAATCGGGAAAGCACCTCACCGCTGCTGGCTTGGAATACCAGGGCATCGGGCTCGAAGGCATCCAGGGGGCTCATTGATACGTCGGGCCACACGCGGCGATAACAAGACCACTCCGTCACATCAGCGCCTCGCGCAGTGAGCGCTTTCACCAGCAGATCACGCCCGCCCTCCCCTTTTACAATCACCACGTGAGCGCGCTCCGCTGCCGCGAGCGCGGGCATCAGCAGTAAACCCTCTGAATCTGCGCGCTCGGGTATTTCAGCGTCGATGTCGGCCATCGCCAGCGTGTCACGAGTTTTGCGACCGACCGCAATGACACGCGTATCCGCGACGCGGTCGAGCTCTTGCTTTAACTCGGGCAAACCAAACCGGACGGCGTTCGCGCTGACAAAGATGCAAACACTCTCATCTGACAGCGATGGCACAGACAAGCGCTGCGCCTCAGGGATGGGCACTACCGCCATGATCGGCAGCGTAATCTGCGAGATGTTCTGATTTTCCAAAATCTGCGCCAGCCGCTGGCTGTCCGCAGAGGGGCGCGTCAGAACAGCGGTGATCATCCCCGGGCGGCACGCACCAACGCGTCGGCGCCCTGCGACAGCAGCATGTCGGCGACGCCTTCACCCAACTCCTCGGGATCGGCGCCTCGCGCCTCGGCTTCAAGTAGTGTGCTGCCATCGGTAGCGCCGACACGAGCGCGCAGCCAGAGTGTATCGCCCTCCCACTCGGCAAAAGCCGCGATCGGCACGTCACAGCCGCCATCCAGACGACGCACAACGGCGCGCTCCGCTAACACCCGCGTCGCGGTACTGTCATGATGCAGGGGCACCAGCAGCTCCCGAACGCGGTCATCCGTTTCCCGGAATTCAATGCCGACAGCACCCTGCCCTGCCGCCGGCAAGGACAGATCAGGGTCAATCGGTGCGCCAATACGATCCTCAAATCCCAGCCGGATCAATCCAGCGCACGCCAAAATGATGGCGTCGAACTCACCGCCATCAAGCTTGGCCAGTCGCGTATTGACGTTACCCCGCAGAAACCCGATCTCCAGATCGGGTCGGTGCCGACCCAACTGACAGCTGCGACGCAGGCTCGAGGTACCTAACCGCGCACCCTGCGGGAGTTGATCAAAATCCGAGCAACCCACCAGTGCATCGCGAGGGTCCTCGCGCTCGCAAATGACGCCCAATGTGAGGCCATCGGGCATCACCATCGGGACATCTTTCATTGAGTGCACGGCAATATCGGCTCTGCCATCGAGCAAGGCGGTTTCGAGCTCCTTCACAAACAGCCCTTTTCCTCCCACCTTGAAGAGCGGCTTATCCAGCAACTGGTCGCCGCGGGATGTCATACCCAGCAGACGGACGTCCAACCCCGGATGCGCTGCCTCTAATCGCGCTTTGACATGCTCCGCCTGCCACAGGGCGAGCGGACTCTCTCGCGTGGCGATCACGATTTGTTCAGACACGGTTTCCCCCCCTTTTTATGGCGTGAGTCTAGCATGGGGCGACATTTCACCGCTCTGTATCAGCGCAGTCTGGCGGCGGCCACGGTAGAATCCAAGGTTGAAGAGGGAGGAGCACGACGCGGACCATGAGCGATCCTGACGCCAACAACAGCCAAACTTTGTGGGGCGGCCGCTTTAGCGAGCCGACCGACGCTTTTGTGCAACGTTTCACCGCCTCGGAGTCCTTCGATCGACGCCTGGCGGCCTATGACATTGCGGGCTCCAAAGCGCATGCCGATATGCTCATGGCGACTGGCGTGATCACCGCCGAGGAAAATACCGCCATTCAGCAAGGGCTATCAGACGTGCTTGGCGAGATTGAACGCGGTGAATTTGTCTGGCGAGTCGAGCGTGAAGACGTACACATGAATATCGAAGCGCGCCTGACAGAGCTGATCGGCGATACCGGCAAAAAACTTCACACCGGGCGCTCGCGAAATGATCAAGTGGCGACAGACCTGCGGCTGTTTCTCCGCGCTGAGCTTGACGCAATCGCCGCGGAAATCTCCCGTCTACAATCGGGTGTCGTCGAACTCGCCGCGGCTCATGCAGACACCATCATGCCTGGATTCACGCATCTGCAAGTTGCCCAGCCGGTGACCTTTGGCCACCACCTGCTGGCTTGGAACGAGATGCTGGAACGAGACTACGGGCGACTGCTTGACTGCCGAAAGCGGCTCAATGTGTCACCGTTGGGTGCAGCCGCACTGGCGGGCACCACTTTCCACATCGATCGGCAAGCGACCGCGCAAGCCCTGGGTTTCGACGCACCTACCCGTAACTCTCTCGACAGCGTCGCTGACCGGGACTTCGCCATCGAATTCTGCGCTGTAGCGGCAATGACCATGAATCATTTGTCGCGCATCTCCGAGGAGCTGGTGCTGTGGACCTCGGCCCAGTTTCATTTTGTGAACCTGCCGGACCGCTTCTGCACTGGATCATCCATCATGCCCCAGAAAAAGAACCCTGATGTACCGGAGCTGGTGCGAGGTAAGTCGGGGCGCGCGACGGGCAACCTGGTGGCGTTGCTGACGCTGATGAAATCGCAACCGCTCGCCTACAACAAAGACAATCAGGAAGACAAAGAAGCGCTTTTCGATACCGTGGTCACTCTGCACGACTGTCTGCGTGCCTTCGCGGACATGGTGCCCGCCATTGAAGCCAATACCGAAGCGATGCGCAGTGCAGCATTGGCAGGGTTTTCAACCGCGACCGACCTCGCAGACTACTTGGTTCGGGGGGGTCTCCCCTTTCGCGATGCCCACGAGGTCGTTGGCAAGGCGGTCGCGCACTGCGTCGAGGCAGGGTGTGATCTGGCAGATTTGTCGCTGGAAGCCCTGCAGAACTTCCACGGCAGTATTCAAGCCGACGTCTTTGACGTGCTGACGCTTGAGGGCTCAGTCGCTGCGCGGGATCACTTTGGTGGCACGGCGCCGGCGCGTGTGCGTGCGGCAGCTGAGGCAGCCCGCGAGGCACTGGCAAGCCGCGCTTCTCACATCGAGTAACGGGCGCTCAATAAAAAAGTGATGTCGGGCGATGCCTCGACCACGGCGTCCTCGCTGAAACCGGCATCGACCCACCAACCCTTCGAGGACCGCCAGCGCAGCGCCATACTCGCCATGCCCGCGGGCCGACTCAAGGCGTTTAGGTCAGTCGACATTAGCGCACTGTGGGCGTCGTACTGAAACAACGCTGACCAACGTGGAGAGAACCGCCACTCCGCCGCAAGGCCGGCAAACCACAACGAGCGTTTTTGTGCCTCGCCCAGGAGCTCACTGGAGCCCGCAAAGGTGGTGCCGATTTGACCATGCCAATATAGCGGCCACCCATTCAACTGCTGTCCCGAATATCGCATCACGGTATAGACGTCCGTCGCACCGCTGCCCAACCACTTATCGGCTTCACCGGTTGGCAGTTTGACCCCAACCCCAACGGAAAGCTGCCCGCCATCAAGCTTCAGCCATCGCCGATTGAATGCAATCTGGACGTCACCGATCCCCGAGACAGGCTGATGAAGTCGCCGTTGATGACCCGGCAGCGACAGGTGGTATCGCAAATCGTTTACGGGGTAGCGATCGCGGTCCGCATTGGGCAAGCCGAATAGTTTGTGCCACTCGGTAATCAGGTTGTCGGTGAATCCGCCCGTGTGATGGCGCCAGGGTATCGATAACTCTGCATCCCAAGTGTCCGCCAGTCGGTAGCGGACCCCGACGCTCAGCACATTGCTCTGGCCATCGAGGAATAGCGACTCGCTGCCCGACTCCTGTACCGTGAAGTGATTGGAAATGCTGCCCGCAAAGTGCCAGCTGAAACCTTCCTCAAGCTCCGCGCTGCGCTGCGCAGGCAACGCCCGTAAGGCAGCGAGTGGCGATTGATTGAGCGCAGGCAGTGGTTCGGACGCGAAAACCGGTGTTATCGCGAGGCACCAGCCTATTATTGCGCATCGGATCGCGACAGCGTTAATGGGACACCCACTCCAGCTGCAAACCGGTATGACGCTCAAGCTCCTCGACAAGAAACGCGTGGAATGACGCACCGCTCTTGGTGTCTCGCCACAGCGCCTCAGTTTCGTCCCAGGCGTAGTGGAAGCCGCCCCCGGTGTGGCGAGCCAAAGCTGCTCGGTAGGGGGTTGGCGGCTGAACACAAAGACAACACCGTTACTAAAGGTGGCGTTAATCACACCTTCCGCGCCGCGAATATCAACATCATCAGGGAGTTCTTCCAGCGCGGTTTCAACCTGCTCGAAGGTCTCCTCAATCTGCTCGTAGTATCGGTTATCTGCCATACAGCTCTGCCTGTGGTATCCCGGTAAACATCGCACTCGTTGCTCTGTCCTCAATGCGCTCGCAATACATGCCATGCTTGCGCCAGCTCATCTCAGTGCACTGTTATACTGCGCCTTTTGCCGAGGTCAAATAGTGAAGCCCCTTCTCGTCGTCTTTTTCTGCGCCTGTCTGGCCGCCTGTGGTCAACAGGGGCCATTGCGTCCGGCAGACCGTGACGACACGACCTCGGGCGACTGATGAACACCTTTGCACACATTGACGGTGCATTGCACTGCGAGCAGGTATCGCTTGAGGCCATCGCGAGTCGCCACGGCACACCGACCTACGTCTACTCCCAACGGGCCATCCACAACGCTTTTCTGTCCTACCAGCAAGCACTTGAGGAGCGAGCGCACCTGATCTGTTATGCCGTGAAAGCCAACTCTAACCTCGCGGTGCTCAATATGCTCGCGCAGCTTGGGTCGGGCTTTGACGTGGTCTCGCTCGGCGAGTTGGAACGCGTGATAGCCGCTGGCGGCGATCCCGCCAAAGTTGTTTTTTCCGGGGTTGGCAAAACCGCTCCGGAGATGCGGCGAGGCCTCGCGCTCGGCATCAAGTGCTTCAATATCGAGTCCGAAGCCGAGCTCCATTTGCTGGCCGAGATCGCGGGTGATGCGGGGGCCATTGCCCCTATCTCGATACGGGTCAACCCTGACGTCGATGCGGGCACGCACCCCTATATTTCCACCGGATTGCGCGAAAATAAATTTGGTGTCGACGTGGATACGGCACGACGCCTGTATCGGCAAGCCGACGCTATGAATTCCCTCGAGCCGGTCGGCATCGATTGCCACATCGGCAGTCAGATCGTCGATATCCAGCCGTTCATCGCCTCATTGGACTGTCTGCTCCACCTCGTCGATGAGCTCAAAGAAGACGGTATTTCGCTTCACCATTTGGATATCGGTGGGGGTTTGGGCGTGCCCTATGACACCGAGGCGCCCTCCGTAAAAGAATACGTCTCGGCGTTGGCGGAACGCCTGACTGACCGCGATCTGGAGTTATTGTTGGAGCCGGGACGCTCGATCGTGGCCATGGCAGGTGTGCTGCTCACCCGAGTGGAATATCTGAAACCCAATGACATCCGTCAGTTCGCCATTGTCGATGCCGCAATGAATGACCTGCTGCGCCCGTCGCTCTACGGAGCATGGCAGGACATTGAGGCAGTCCGACCTCGCAAAGGAGAAGCCCAAACCTGGGATATCGTGGGGCCCGTCTGCGAAACCGGTGATTTTCTCGGGAAAGATCGTGTGCTCTGCCTGTCTCAGGGCGATCTACTGGCTGTCATGGGCGCGGGGGCGTATGGCTTCAGCATGGCATCCAACTACAACAGCCGCACACGACCAGCGGAAATACTGGTCACTGGCGATCGCGCCCATGTGATCGGCCAACGCGAGACGCTGAATGCACTGTGGGAACGGGAAGTGATCCCCGGCGGGAACATGGCATGAAGCTGGCCTTCACCAAAATGCACGGTGCGGGAAATGACTTTGTGGTCATTGATGGCGTCACGCAGGCAGTGAATCTCAACACCAACCAACTCAGACGACTGGCTGACCGGCATCGCGGCATTGGATGTGACCAGATCCTGATGGTCACGCCCCCCGACAGTCCGGATGCCGACTTTCGCTATCACGTTTTTAACGCTGACGGTTCGCGTGCCGGGCAATGTGGCAACGGTGCGCGGTGCGTGGGACGGTTTTTAAGAGAAAAGCGCCTGACCCGACAACGGGAGCTCTTGCTGCAGACGGACGATGACTCATTGGCCTTGTCATTGACCGAGGATGGGCGAGTTTTCGCCGGGCTCGGCGCCCCGCGCTTCGCCCCCGCGGAGGTACCGTTTGAAGCAGACGAAACTCAAGACCAATACACGCTGGATGTTCAGGGCCAATCACTGTCCATTGGGGCCTTATCGATGGGCAATCCCCATGCGATTCTGATGGTCGATGATTGCAACGCGGCGCCGGTGAGTACGCTCGGGCCATTGCTCGAGGCCCATACGCGATTCCCCGAGCGAGTCAACGTTGGATTCATGCAAGTTCAATCCCGGGGTGAGGTGAAGCTGCGAGTTTTCGAGAGAGGTGTGGGCGAGACCGATGCCTGTGGCTCGGGCGCCTGCGCGGCAGCTGTACATGGCATGAAATTGGGGCTCCTGGACGAGGAAGTCTTGGTAAGCCTTCCCGGGGGAAAGTTGAGTGTATCGTGGCCATCCATGGGCGACAGGGTGTGGCTGGGCGGACCGACAGCAACCGTTTTCAATGGCACCGTGACACTAAAAGGCTGAATACATCATGGCTAACGATTTAGACCCCAAGGACGTCGAAGCGTTTCTTCGCGCCAACCCCAACTTTCTGCAGGACCGTCCAGGGCTTCTCGCCGTTTTAAATCTCCCCCATGGTGGTGAGGGAGCAGTCTCTCTGATCGAGAGACAGGTCAGCGTGCTCCGCGAACGGAACATCGCCTCGCGACAAAAGTTGAATGCGCTAACGGATATCGGCCGGCAAAACGACCGTTTACTTGAGGCCACACGCCAGTCGATTCTGGCGTTGCTGGGCGCCGAGAACCGTGGCGAGCTCAGCCGCACTTGGATCGAGCAGATCCGCGATACCTTTCGCGCAGACGCAGGCGTTTTGCTTTGGATGGACACCCACTCAGAAGAGGAGGCCGCACGAGTCGCGGACAAATTAATCCGTCAGGGGGAGAGCTTTTCGGGTGTATTAAGGCCCGAAGAAATGCGAGCGCTGTTTGATACCGAGGCAATAGAGGGCTCAGCGGCGGTGTCGCCAGTTCGCGACGGAGAACAGGTAGTTGGCGTTTTGGCGGTGGCTTCTCGTGATCCCCGGCGCTATCAGCCAGAGGATGGCACGCTCTTCCTTGATTACCTCGCAGAGGTCGTTGGTCAACTGCCCTCGAGCCAGCGTTGAAGTGTTATGGAGGATGCTGTCAAGAACCCTTCGATCAGCGCTTCATTTGAGTGGGCGGGGCGCATGCGCAGTCGCCCCGTGATAACCGGCGTGCCAGGTAATCCTGGCCGGGCACTACTGCGTCTATGACTTCGGCGCCACAACTGATCACCTTTGATCTCGACGACACACTGTGGGACGTGCGACCCGCATTGCAGGCAGCTGAGCGGGCTCAGTGGTCATGCCTAACGAGCAGGTTCCCCAACCTCTGCCTGCAGTCAACGCCGCGGACAGAGCTTGATGCGCTTCGGCGCGCCGTCATTGCGCAAGAGCCAGAACTTGTTCATCAGATCAGTTTATTCCGCGAGCGATTCATTTACGCGCTGCTCTGCAGCAAAGGCGTATCTATGGATGAAGCGTCTGAGGCTGCCTCAGAGGCCTTCGCCGCATTTCTGTCGCGGCGCCATGCCGTAAAGTTATTCGACGATGCGTTACCGGTTCTCCGCACTTTAAAACAGCACTTTAAAATCGGCGCCATCACCAACGGCAACGCCGATGTGCACAAAACAGAAATCGGTCATTGCTTCGATTATGCGTGGCGCGCGGAAGAGTTCGGTATCAGCAAGCCGGATCCCGCCCTATTTCATCAGGCATTCAGCCAGGCTGGCGTGACAGCTCAGGATGTGATCCATATAGGAGACTGTCATGAGAGCGACGTCGGTGGTGCCGTAGCAGCAGGCGCGACGGCCATTTGGTTCAAGCCGGAAGGCGGTCAGAGTGAGATCGCTGCAAGTGTCGTCACAAGGCTAGCCCAGTTACCCTCGACCATCGAGAAGCTCGTGACTCGCTAAGCGCGACACAAAGTGTCAAATCGCCTCTTCGCCAGTCTCGCCAGTGCGTATTCGGACGACTTGCTCAAGCGGCGCAACAAAGATTTTTCCGTCGCCAATCTTGCCTGTGCTAGCCGAATTAATGATGGCATCGACAATGGCATCAACCTGCCCCTCAGGCGCTGCAATCTCCAGTTTGAGCTTGGGTAGAAAGTCGACAACGTATTCTGCGCCACGATACAGCTCTGTGTGGCCGCGCTGTCGACCAAAGCCCTTCACCTCCGTGACCGTGACACCCTGCACACCAATATCGGACAGCGCTGAACGCACATCGTCCATTTTGAAAGGCTTAATAATTGCTGTCACAAGTTTCATAGCGGCATCCCGGTTCGGCTCGCCCGTATTATGATCGCCCTGCTGTTTTTCGCAATCCTTCTTAGCACCAACTAGACAGAGCAAATGATAAGCGTCAGCACATGAGATTCGAATCAAAAATCGACTGGTGGATACCGACCCTCCTCTTCGGAGGACTCAGCCTCGGCACATTGGAATGGGTGATGGGTAGTGAAAACACCTGGTATGACGGTCTGGGCCTGTGCTTCGGTTGGTGCCTGAGCGTCTGGATTGTTTTGCAGACTTATTACGAGTTCCGCGGGAACTATCTGACGATTCGGTGCGGACCCTTTTCTCGCAAGTTGCACATTGACGACATCGAGGATGCGGCACCGACGCGCAACCCCCTCGCCAGCATGGCGCTGTCCCTAGACCGCCTCGCAATCAAAACCCGCGGCGGTCGTGGTGTGCTGATTTCGCCCCGTGACAAAGAGCAGTTCCTCAAACATCTGGGCAAAAAAAAGGGCCCCGAGGGGCCCAAACTGCCATGAGAGGACAGGGTAATTACTTGGCGAACTCGGGATAAGCCTCCATCCCGCACTCACTGAGGTCAGCACCTTCGTATTCCTCCTCTTCGGAGACTCGCAGGCCCATCACCATCTTGATGACGAAGAATGCGACGAAAGAGGTAGCGAATACCCAACCGAAGATTGTCAGCGCGCCGATAATCTGGCCAGAGAAGCTCGCGCCGTCGTTGGTGACAGGGACCAGCAGCAGCCCCAGCAAGCCGACTACACCGTGCACGGAAATCGCACCGACGGGGTCATCAATCTTGAGCTTGTCGAGTGTGGTGATTGAGAACACCACCAACAGCCCGCCCAGTGCACCGAAGATAGTGGCCTGAAGCGCTGACGGGGTATCGGGACCTGCGGTGATCGCGACAAGACCTGCCAGACAGCCGTTCAGAGCCATCGTCAGGTCAGCCTTGCCAAACAGGAGCTTGGCGACGATCAGCGCACCAATGCAACCGCCTGCGGCAGCGAGATTCGTGTTCATGAACACAACAGCCACGGCGTTAGCAGAGTCCACCGATGCGGTCGCCAGGACCGAACCGCCGTTAAATCCGAACCAGCCCAACCACAAGATAAAGGTACCGAGCGTAGCGAGTGGCAGGTTGGCGCCGGGGATGGCATTCACTTCGCCATTTGCGCCGTACTTGCCCTTACGAGCGCCGACCAGCATCACGCCAGCCAGTGCCGCTGCGGCGCCCGCCATGTGCACAATGCCACTTCCCGCAAAATCGAGGAAACCGAGGTCACCCAAGGTGTACATGCCAAAAACGGGGTTACCGCCCCATGTCCAGCTCCCTTCCATCGGATAGATGAAGCCTGTCATCACTACCGCAAAGGCAAGGAAAGCAAACAGCTTCATGCGCTCTGCAACCGCGCCGGAAACAATCGACATAGCGGTGGCGACGAAGACGACCTGGAAGAAGAAGTCGGCTGAGGGCGCATACGTGGCGTTCTCTTCACCACCCTCAACGACGCCGGATCCGGTGATCGTGCTGAGGAAGATGTCACCGCCGTACATAATGCTGTAACCGACCACCATGTACATGATGCAGGCGACAGCGAACAACGTGACGTTTTTGGTCAAAATCTCGACCGTGTTTTTCGAACGGACCAATCCCGCCTCGAGCATAGCGAACCCAGCGGCCATCCACATGACCAGTGCGCCACAGACGAGGAAGTAGAAAGTGTCCAGTGCGTACTGCAACTGAAAAATATCGTATTCCATGAGTGTTTTCTCCAAGGCTCAGAATTACAGCGCTTCTTCGCCGGTCTCGCCGGTTCGGATGCGGGTGACATGCTCGAGGGAAGAGACAAATATCTTGCCGTCCCCGATCTTGCCGGTTTGCGCGGCCTTAGAAATGGCCTCGATGGTCTGATCAACCATGCCGTCTGCGATAGCAATGTCGATCTTGACCTTGGGTAGGAAATCCACGACGTACTCCGCGCCGCGGTAGAGCTCGGTGTGGCCCTTCTGGCGCCCGAAGCCTTTAACTTCGCTCACCGTGATCCCCTGTACGCCAATCGTGGAGAGCGCTTCGCGCACGTCGTCCAACTTGAATGGCTTGATGACTGCAGTAACCAATTTCATGGCAACCTCCGAAAAAACCGCCTGTACTGACGGCGATGAATGGCTGGCTCTCGGCCGTTCGTTTTGAAAATCAGTTCGCTCGGCGAGAACCCCGCACGACGCTGTCACTGTCTCCACCAACGACGTTGCCAAGCTTGGGCCACATTATTATAAATTTAATAAAAACAGTTATTTATGAGTTTTTATTGGGCTCAAAGAACGTCACTTGTCTCGCGGCGCTCACACGGTTTGCACCATTGGAGTGCGATATACGCACCACTTTTGGCGGGATTTGCGCTGTCAGGTGTGCGACCGGTGCGCTAAATTGGCACTCTATCGAGAGGCCAGCAATTCGGTACACACCATGAGCGAACGATCAACAGACGCCAGCGGCGGGAGCGCATTTTTTGACCGGTTGAAAAGCGGGCCTGAACCCCTTTTCGAACAGATAGACCGCAACGCGAAAAGCCTGCTTCAGTCAGCGTTAACTCGTCTCGATGTCGTGAGCCGCGAAGAGTTCGACGCGCAAACAGCTGTCCTCAAACGCACCCGGGAACGACTGGAGGCGCTAGAGAGACAATTAGCTCTATTGGACGAAAGCCTGAGATCTCAGACCACTGCAGGAGAGGACTAGAGGCCGTCTTTTAACAGCTGAGTACCGAGCACCAGCCAAACTTTACTGAATAGGTGAAGACCAAGTCATACGGAAACCCAGGAAGCGCTTTTAGCGGGTAACCGGCAACAACTGATCAAGGATGATCTATGCACATCGCGTTTATCAATACGCGTAGCCAAGCTGGCCTCGAGGCGCCAGCCGTCGCTGTTGAAGTCCATCTGACCTCGGGGCTTCCCAGCTTCCACGTGGTGGGACTGTCAGAATCGGCCTCACGGGAAATTCGTAGCCGGGTACGCAGTGCCATCGTCAGTTCCCACCTCAAGTGGCCCGATTACAACATCACCGTCAATCTGGCACCGAGTGATCACGCGAAGCAGGGAGCGCGCTATGACCTGCCAATAGCACTTGGATTATTGGTGGCGTCTGATCAATTACCTGCGCAGGCAACCGCGAAACGCGAGTTTCTCGGCGAATTGGGCCTGAATGGCAGCATTCGTGCCAGTCGCGGAGCCCTGTCGGCCACACTGGCCGCCACGCGAGATGCCCATTGCATGTGCGTCGCATCAGCAGGAGCAGAAGAGCTCGCTTCCGTGCCGGACAGCGAGATCATCGCCGCATCTGATCTTTTGTCGCTGTGCGCAATATTAAAGGCACAGCAACCGACACTCACGACGCCGTCACGAAACCGGCCCCCACCGGCTGATTTCCCTGATCTGTCGAGCATCCGCGGCCAACCACTTCTTGTCCGCACACTGGAATTGGCGGCTAGTGGCGGCCACCACCTTTTGATGACCGGGCCGCCCGGGGTGGGCAAAACTCTGGCCGCATCGACTTTGCCGGGTCTGCTGCCCCCTCTGCCACCCGAAACACAACAGCAGCTCTGGCTGCTTCAAGATCTGACCGCAAGCGCCAGACTTGCGGGACCTCCGTTCAGATCTCCTCATCACTCCAGCAGCATTGCCTCATTGATCGGTGGAACTGCAAAGGCACTGCCCGGAGAGATTTCTCTGGCACATGGTGGCGTGCTCTTTTTAGACGAACTCACAGAATTTCCCAGAGCAGTGCTGAACCAACTTCGTCAGCCGCTAGAGGAGGGAAAGATTTGTGTCAGCCGAGCGGAACATCAACATTGGTACCCGGCACAGTTCCAGCTAATCGCCGCGATGAACCCGTGCCCTTGTGGCTTGGCGGACAGTGAGGGCGAGCACTGTCGGTGCACACCCGATGCGATCCGGCGCTATCGTCAGGGAGTATCAGGACCGCTTTTGGATCGCATCGACCTCTACGTGACACTGAATAAGCCCGCTCACACTGAATTGTTCAGTCAATCATCACGACTCGATACGTCGAATACCGTGCGGGAGCGTGTAGACGTTGCTCGCGGGCGTCAATTCGACCGCCAGGGCTGCCTTAACAGGGACTTATCGGGGGAGCAGGCTGTCACCGTCTGCCGGTTGTCAAACCAGACCAGATCGTGGTTCGTCAGTGCGCTCGAAAAACTTGACCTCTCTGCCCGTAGTGCCCACAGGCGTTTACGCGTGGCACGGACGGTCGCGGACATGGAGAGCGCAGAGTGCGTGACAAAGGCGCACCTCGTGCACGCCCTTGCGTTAAGGGAAGCACCGGCCGACGCCAGCACCTTTTCAGCAGTCAGGTCTTGGTCAACGCGTGGTTAGCGGCTGCTGTCGACCATGAAGTCGACGGCGGCCCGGATGTCGTCGTCGGAACAATCAGCGCAACCACCACGAGCAATCATGCCAGTGCCCGCAACGCCATTAATGCCGCTGTCGTATAGCGCATCCATGCCTTTGGAGATCCGACCCGCCCATGCCACCTGATCGCCGACCGCTGGCGCACCCGCAATGCCCGCGGCATGGCAGGCCATGCACGCGCCGTTATAGACGTCTTCGCCGGAGCGTGCCGCACTCTCTGCCACGGTGTCTCCGCCACCACACGCCTCACCCTGCACGCAGACAGCTGAGAACGGCTGAATACGGGCCTCGATATCGGCACGCTGTTGATCGGTCAGATCGAGCGCAAACGCCGCCAAGGGTGTCATGATGAGGACTAACAACACGCGCATGATGCAATCTCCAATGAATAGGCCGCGGAGTATAGCGGTTGCGAAAAGGATCGAAAACTGACCCATTAGGCGCAAAGCTGGTCGCTATACTACCGCACCCACGATCAGGAATTTGCCATGAAGCTATACACCTTTGATGCCGCACCCAATCCCGCTCGGCTCGCTATGTTCATGCAATACAAGGACATCAGCATCGAGACTGTGCAAATCGACTTGGGCAGTGAAGAGCAGCTAACAGAGTCCTACTTGAGCGTCGTTCCCGAGGCCACGGTGCCCGCACTGATACTCGATGATGGCTCCGTGCTCTGCGCAGTGATCGCGATCGTGCATTACCTTGAAGAGCAATTCCCCGACAAACCCCTGCTGGGGCAATCGCCAGAAGAGCGGGCCCGGGTCCTGAACTGGAATCACCGGCTGTTCGGCGAAATCTTCAGCGCCGTGGCCGAGGTCTTCAGAAATGGTCACCCGAACTATGTCGATCGAGCATTGCCAGGCCCTAAAAATGTCGCTCAAGTTCCGGCGCTGGTCGAGAGGGGCAGTGCGCGTCTTGAGCAGGGCTTTGCAGCGCTCAACGAGGTGCTCAGCGAACAGCCATTTCTTGCAGGCGAGGATTTCTCCTTCGCCGACATCGACTTACTGGCTGCCATAGACTTCGCAAAATGGGGCGCACGCATGAGCCCGGATGAATCGCTTGAACATTTGCACCGTTGGCGCAAAGAGGCCAGAGCGGCGCTGACTGCATAACCTGACCACTGGATTCAGCACACGCGATCTTTAGACAGCATGACCAAACAGCGTGACGGCCAGACCATGCCTCGTTGCCGACCAATGACCGGCTGCTTGTTACTGCTGTGCCTGCTCTTGGGGTGCACCGAGCCCAATACAGGGCCCGATAGCCTGGCGGAATACCTCGCAAGGCTCGAGCGCGTAACAGGCGTATCGATCCCCGAAAGGCAACCCTTTGATCGCTCTTATGATCTGCCACGGGCACAGCACGCTTCTCGCTCGGCATCGAATCAGATCGATTTAATCGACTTTCTCTCGCTGTCGGGCTGCGAGCTCCAAATCAATCTGGGGCGCCGGAACACACAGCTTGGTCGCACTGCCTCGCCTTCACAGCGGTTACTGCTGGATCTTGAATTCATGAGGCTGGCACCTGCTTGCAGTGCACTTCTGAGGGAGCGCGACAACACGGAGCTGGCCGAAACGCTCGACCTCGCCAGCCATGAACGTCAGCAGCACCTGGCGAATGCTATTAGCGATGCCATTCTGATGGGCCCCGAGTGGGAAGCATTTTGGGAACGACCCAAGGTGCTAGCTCATTATCCCGATGACACCAGCAGTCGCATGACCGCAGTCCTTGGGCAGCTTGCGGCGCGGTCTGCTCAATGGTTGGCAGGCGATTGGGCGGCCAGCAACCGCGAATTTGAATTGCTGTTGAGCGAGCTCCGTGCAGGCGATGGCGGTGCTTTAATACTGGCCTACTCCGTTGCGTCCCGCGACATCGCGCGTGCGACCCAGATGCTACTGAACATGTCGCAGACGGCACCGCTCTGCCCTTACGGACAACCTACAAAACGGTCTAGGATTTTTGAAAATATCGTTTCGCGGTTTTTTGTGGGCGATGTGCAGCCCTGGCTCGTCGCGCTCAGGCGACGCAAAGAAGTGTTGATGACACCGGTAGAAACACTCGAGCAACCGTTGTTATCGAGCCTGTCACCCCGGTATGTGCAGTGGACTCAACAGAGAGCGCAGTTACTGAGTCGCCAGACAAATCTGATCAAGACGCACATTGAGGCGATACAAACAGCCCTGACCGGGTGCGCGAGCGGCTGAAACGCAGTTTTACTGGCAATAGCTGACAATGCACCGACAAGCTTCCGCGTTGTCGTCCAGTGCCCATCATTGCCGCGTCACCTGAGAGCATTTCCTGATCGAAGAAAGTGTCGTGCTGGGCACTGGTATGACCCGGTAACCCTGCTACATTAGCTGTGTCTGACGTATCCCGACGGAGAATGACGTGAAATTGATTCGCCACACCGCCGCCACTCTGATAATGCTCGCTGTCGCAGCATGCGCTACCAAGCCCCCCGAACCGGTGGTCGACTTCGCACCCGACTACGACTTTGGTCGGTCAAAAACCATAGGCTTTTATGCCTTGAGCGGTGAAGTCACCGGTAATAACCCCACAGAGCTGACCGATTTCCAAAGGGACCGGATCGACGCCGCGCTCAAAGCAGCACTCGAGGCCAAGGGCTTCACGTTTGTGGATAAGACAGCCGACGCAGATTTGCTGCTCAGCTGGCATTTGAACCTGATGGATAAGACCGACGTCAAAACCTACAACAGCCCCTCATACGGCGCGACCGTGGGGTACAGCCGTTACAACCGTTACGCCATGTACAACTGCTACAACTGCATGAATCAGACGGATGTGAGGGTTTCTGAGTACACGCAAGGCACATTTATTATCGACATGATCGACCCCGACGAGAACGCATCCATATGGCGGAGCGTCACCCAGTCAAAGTTGAAGGAAGAGACTATCCGTGACCAGGCCGCGCTCGATAGCGCCGCTGTCCGGGTCTTGGCGGCCTTTCCCGCTGCGGGTCAATAACTCGGGCAGAGCGGAAGCGTCACAGCACAGGTCCCGGAAGCAAGTCGCTCCGGGGCCCCTCACCCACTGATCTCAGAATTGAACCCGGTCTGGCATTCCTGACGCTAGCGCCCGGTACCGCCGGGCCCGGCCGGCACCTACCGCGCCAAATCAGCTAAATCCCTCTATACTCCGCGGTCCGAGAAAGTCAGCAGTGACAATTCAGGCATCGCCGAGCATGTTCACGTACATCAATCCAGAGATCAGAGAACGCCTGATCCGAGACGGCAAACTCATCCGGATCAACGCCAAGGGCCAAGAGGTCGATATGGCTGACGCGCCAGGCCCCGGCTTGCATGTCAATCTAATGGGCCCCATCCCGCTGCCCTTGGCCCGCGGCAAAGTGCACCCCACCGTGCACTGGTATGCCAGTGTGCGTAGTACAGAACTCACTGAAGTCGAACATCTCGCCAGCACACTGCGCGAGCAGGGAGGACAGCATCTTTTTTCCCACTTGGCATCGAGCATGGCAGTGAACAGCGTGCTGGTTATAGGAGAGCCGGAGAATAGCGACAACCCGCTGGTCAGAGTGCATTCGAGCTGCTTGACCGGCGATGTCCTGGGATCAAAACGATGTGAGTGTGGGCCACAGCTGGAATCCGCTTTGGACCGTATCGCGGAAGACCCTTCAGGCGGCTATCTCGTCTATATGGCCGGCCATGAGGGTCGCGGCATTGGCTTGTGGGCTAAAGCGGCCACTTACCTACTTCAGGACGCCGGGGAAAATACCTACCAAGCTAATCGCTCGCTGGGATTACCCGATGATTCGCGGGATTTCTCGGACGCCGCAGTGCTCCTGAAGTATTTTGGTCAGGGCCGCAGGCTTCGCCTGCTGACAAATAACCCAAAGAAGGTCGAGGACCTCACCGCATTAGGGGTACCGAAGATTGAACAAATCAAACACGTTTGTGGGGTCGACGATAACAATCTCCAGTACTTGAAAGCCAAGCGGGACTGGGGGCACAAGTTAGGCGAGGAAGATCTCTCAGCTCCTCAGTAAAGCAGTTGGCAAAATCGAGTCGCTTGAAATGATCCGGTTTTGTCAGGGAAGACTCACCCGGACACCACCTGACACATCAATTCAGCCACTCAGGCAACGGCTCTTTGCCCAGAGGTAACTTCATGCTGTTATCCACGGCACGGTGACTATGGCCAACCATTTCGTCATAGGCACTGCGTTGGCGAAGATAAAACTCACAAGTCACTGCTTTGCGCAACGCGCGCTGCATGTCGAGCAAATTCCGAGTTTTGAGTACTTTCCCCGTGCGATCGGCAATCACGTGCTCCTGATCAGCAATCGATGCGTGAGCAATGTAAAGACTCAGGTCTACTGACTCGATGACGACCTCGTCCACATCGAGGGATCCAAGCTCATCGATATTCACTTTCATGGTTTATTGCCTCTCCGCACTTTATCCCGCCCAGCCCAGCCGGGCAGTCCGAGTTGAGACTTTGTCAGGCTTGTCATAAACGCTACGATTTCAATTTCAAGATGGTTTCGTTTGAGCGACATCTCGACGCGATAACAGCGACAAACCCCGGACAACATCATGGCGGCTATCAGCCCTACCTCAACATTGGCATGACCGCAGACCCTGAGACCATTTCATTCCATATTGGAGGCAAGATAACCGACAAACTTCCACGTTGCAGCGGGGTTTATCGTTTCTTCGACGACGCAGGCGCTCTTCTCTATGTCGGCAAAAGCGTCGATATCCATAGCCGAGTGGGCCAACACCTGAACGAGGGGCGAAAGCCGGGTCGCCACCAGCGTCTCATGTCGCAGGTAAAAAGCATCGACTGCCACCTCACTGCGGGAGAAGTCGGTGCACTACTCATCGAAAATGCAGCCATCAAAGCCGAGGTCCCGCTGTTTAACCGGCGCCAACGCCAGCTCAGGCGCTTGTGGACGATACAGCTCAAGGCCGCCAACGACGGATTCCTAAAACCTGCGGCAATTGACTTCACGCCCACTGGCAACCGAGATTCAGACACCTATGGACTGTTCGCCAACAAGCACCGCATCACCACTACCATCCAAAATCTTGCCAGAGATCATGCATTGTGTCTGAGAGTCATGGGAATAGATCGGGGCACAGGGGCCTGCTTCCAGCACCAGCTGGGGCGCTGTGACGGCGCGTGCACGGGCAAGGAGAGCGTCGCCTCACACAATGCACGGCTACTAGAACAGCTGGATCGCCAACGCATCGCTGCCTGGCCATTTGACGGTCCCATCTTATTGGCGGAGGAAACCATTCGACCCATCGATGAGCAACCGGCGCAGCAATTCCATCTGGTAGATCATTGGGCGTGGCAGGGCTGTTTTGATTCGCTACCTCTCGCCAGACAGGCTCTAGAAGAGACGTCCAGTGTCGCGTTTGATCGAGACGCTTACCGACTCATCTACAGCGCTTTATTTAGGGGTCGCGTTGCAATACGCGATGCGCGTAATCAACAACCATTAGTGAACCCTATTCTGGCTGCCCGACAGGTCTCTTCGTGAACGTCGTATGGTTCAAGCGTGATCTCCGTTTGACAGATCATGCGCCCCTATCTGCCGCCATCGAGCGCGGTGAACCGCTCGTTCTGCTTTACATTGTCGAACCAGAGCTGCTCGCTGACCCTCACTATCGCGGACGCCACTGGCACTTCATCGCGCAATCTCTCGAAGCGATGAACGAACAACTCAACCCTCTGGGCGGTCGCATCGACATTCTTGAGGGAGACCCCATCTCAATTCTAAAAGCCCTCCACTCAGAGCAGGCGATCGGGACCTTATTCAGCTACGAGGAAACTGGTCTCGGCGTGACCTTCCAGCGCGACCGGGAGGTGGCGCGCTTCTGCAGGAGCGAGGGTATTACTTGGACAGAGTTTCAAACTAACGGTGTGCAACGGGGTAGACAGGATCGACGCGGCTGGAACAGGTCATGGCATGCCGTCATGTCTGCGGCGCAAACTCGCGTCGCCCCCGACCGACTGGTTGCTCAGCTGCGACCCCTGCCGCCAGCGTTAGAACCCACGCGCTGCAATCGACTTACCCGCTGGCGTCAACAGAGACCTGAATTCCAAGCGGGCGGCTCTGCAATGGCACAGCAGGTGCTGCATCAATTTTTAACTGAGCGAGCCGCGGGTTATCAGCGGTTCATATCAAAGCCCGAGGCTAGTCGGACGCATTGCTCACGATTGTCGCCCTACTTGGCCTGGGGAACATCAGCTTGCGGCAGGTTTACCAAGCGCTCAAGCAGAGACAGAACCAAGGTGGATGGGGGCGCGCACTATCTGCCTTCGAATCACGACTACATTGGCATTGCCACTTCATACAGAAATTTGAAATGGAATGCCGCATGGAGCGCGAGGATTTGAATCGCGGCTATCACGAGCACCCGCGCCGCAATGATCCAGAGCGTTTGGCCGCCTGGCGAGACGGTATGACCGGCTATCCACTCATTGACGCCTCGATGCGTTGCCTGCTCCACACTGGCTACATCAACTTTCGGTCGCGAGCGATGCTCGTGTCGTTTCTCACCCATCATCTTTGGCAGGATTGGCGGTTGGGTGCGGCCTGGCTAGGCTCGCTGTTCCTCGACTTCGAGCCTGGCATTCATTACCCGCAGATGCAGATGCAGGCGGGTGTCACGGGTATCAACACCATTCGCATTTACAACCCGATCAAGCAGTCATTGGACCACGACCCCGATGGGGCTTTTATTCTGAAGTGGGTGCCCGAACTTACCGGACTACCGACACCCCTTCTGCATCAGCCGTGGCTCCGATCTCCAATGGAGCGGCAGTTGCACCCTGTGGATTACCCAGACCCAATCGTTGACCTAAAGACCTCATATCGGTTCGCCAAGAAAACGCTCTGGAAACTCAAGGCCGACGCCGGCGTGCGCCGGGAGAAAATCCGCATCCTGAACCAGCATGTGGAGCGGAGCCACCCCCGATAGATCTCCCCGCTTGCTCCCGCTTTGATATGCTGGGGCGCACGAGAAACAGGGGTTAGACATGTTGGTGATACTTTGGATTGTGGGTGGGCTTGTTGCGCTAGCCGTAATAGCGATGGTGCTAGTACCCCTTTTCATCGACGAGCAGGCCCTGCTCGATATGGCTCAGGAACAGATCAAAGCGAATACCGGCGGAGAGTTAATCGTCGAAGGCGGGGCGGAACTCAGTTTCTTTCCGCGATTCGGGCTGCGCCTTGAAGGCACCTCGCTTGATCTGCCTGCTCAATCGGAATACGACCCTACGATCAAAGCATCTATCGACGAGCTTGATGTCGGTTTATCACTGCTCCCCTTGCTAGGCGGCAACGTTGACGTCGGCACGATCGTAATCGCGGGCGTCACGGCTGATATCACCGATGCCGCCGCATTGCCCCCTCCTCCCGAACCCGCGCCGGTAATGAGTGACCGGGAATGGGAGAAACGCGGAGAGAAGATTCGGCAAACCAAGGAAAAGGAGCGGCAACGTCAGCTGGAGAACGCCAGCGGGATTACGGGCATCGCGATTTTGGCCGAGGCAGTTCGGATCGAGGACATTGTCGTCATGCAGCGCACCCGGGATGGCGCACTGAGCAACACCATTCAGATCGCCTCGTTAATCCTCAGCGATGTGAACACAACCAATGAGCCCATGCGCCTCGAAGGCAAACTGAGCGTGCTGGGCGATGGCACCGTGACGCCACTCGATATTGCGTTGGATGGCGCGATCAAGGTCGCTTCAGATTTCAGTAGCGTCCTAATCGAAGGACTCAATACCGAAGTGATGGGCGCATTGAGCAAACCTATTACGAGCGTCCTCAATGGAGAATTAGTTATGTCTCCTGCCGCGGCCGACATGACGCTTACCGCCACGCTACCGGGCGGCGAGGTCACTGGGACACTCAATTGGTCTGCGCTTGAGAGCCCCGAAATCAAGCTCTATGTATCCACGGATCGGCTTGATGTGGACCAGATTCAACCTGCAGCACAACCGCAGGCGAGCACCGCATCAGACACGCCCGCACCGGCTGCCGAGAAGCCTGCTCCACAGTCAGGCGGTAACGCAACGGTGCCGCTACCTGTCGGGCCCGCTGCGAGATCTCGATCTGAAGCTTCAGATTGCTGCAGAGGAGCTCATCGCGGCAGGTCAGTCAATCACATCAGCGCAGGTCCTCCTCCGTGTTCGGGACGGTATTGCGAATATCGACTATATCCGCGGGGTGCTGCATGAGGGACAACTCGATACCCGCATAAGCTTGAACGCCCGCCGACCCATCGTGGAGGCGGAAGTTAAAGGTGGCCTGAAAGGCGTCAATATGGATCCGCTGTTGGCCAGCCTGGGCAATGCAGATGCAGCGTCGGGACGAATTGAAATCAGCTGGGATCTGGAAACGGAAGGTGTCTCGGCGGAAGACCTGATGGGCGCCTTGGATGGTGATGTCAAAGCCGCAGGCGAGGAGCTGAACTTTAAAAAGGTTTCATTACAGGGGCTGGTATGCAGCGCCGTAGCGATGGTCAATAAGATTCCGCCCATCACCGGGTTACCGACTAACACCCCCATCACCGATCTCTCACTCGACATTGACTTCGACGATGGCGCTGGCGATATCGAGCGTCTCCGCTTCGCCACACCCGGCATCGTGATGAGCGGGTCAGGCGACGTGGATCTGAAGACCATGGATTTTGGTTTCCGCATGGAGGGACAAGTCAACAATGAAATCATGCAAGTCAGCCCTCTGTGCGTCATTGATCAGCGATACGCGGGTGTTGATTGGCCTCTCGAATGTAGTGGCAATTTGGCGTCGGAGACTGGCGCCTCTTGCAAGGTCGACGTCGCGAGCATCGCCGAGCAAATACTGAAAAACGAAGCCAAGCAACAACTCCAAGACGCAGTAGAAGAAAAAGCCGGCTCGCTGATAAAGAAATTATTCGGTGGCTGACGCACCCCAACCGTCAGGGTCACCGGTGACCCCGGGCTTTGATCACTCCTATGCCAGGTTGGGCAGCGCGTTCAGCACGCCTCAGGCGTTTGATCCGGTGGGTAATCCCCAGCTGATGTTGTGGAATCAGAAACTGGCAGACACGCTCGGCTGGGAAGGGAACCCAGAATCGGACCCAGAGCAACTTGAGGCGCTCGCAGGCAATCGGCCCCTACCCTCATCACAACCAATTGCCACGGTTTATGCGGGCCACCAGTTTGGCCAGTACAACCCGCAGCTGGGCGACGGGCGGGCCACACTGTTGGGCGAGTGGCTGACCCCAGAGGGCGATCGATTTGATGTCCAGCTTAAAGGTGCCGGACCCACCGCCTACTCCCGCGGTGGCGACGGTCGCTCACCGATTGGGCCAGTGATTCGCGAGTATGTGGTGTCTGAGGCGATGTACGCGCTGGGGGTGCCCACGTCCCGTGCACTGGCTGCCGTCAGCAGCGGTGAGCCGGTAGTGCGAAATCGGATTGAACCCGGCGCGATTCTGACTCGCGTAGCCAGCAGTCACCTGCGGGTCGGCACCGTACAATATTTCGCGATGACGCGCGGCGGTGATGACGTGGAGACACTGGTTGAATACGTGGTGTCGAGACACTTTACCGGCGATAACGAGTCTCGCAGCGCTGCTACCCAGCCGCCAGCCGTGACATTGCTCGATGGCGTCTGTGCTCGTTTCGCCAAGCTGGTTAGCCACTGGCAAGTTCTGGGCTTTGTACACGGTGTGCTGAATACCGACAACGCGCTGTTATGTGGCGAGACAATCGACTATGGCCCCTGTGCGTTCATGGATCACTTTGACCCCCGGGCCTGCTTTAGCTCTATCGACAGGCAAGGCCGCTACGCTTGGCCGAATCAGCCCGGGATCATGCACTGGAACCTTGCGGTTTTGGCCGAGTGCTTGCTACCCCTGATCAATCAGGACGAGCGGATTGCTCAGGAGACCGCGCAGGAGGTTATTGATCAATTCCCGGACCGATTTCACGCGCATCATCAGCGATGGTTAGCCGCCAAGCTGGGCTTGGATCGCATTACCGAGGGCGATGGGGCGCTGATACAGCGTTTTCACGACATCATGGCGGCCGATCAATTGGACATGACACTCACCTTCAGATGGCTGACTGAATCAGCACATGACAGTGTGGATCATTCGCCCCTCCCAGAGCTTTTTAGCGCACCGCAGTCTCTGATCGACTGGTCGACGGATTGGCAAGCTCGACGGGAGACAAATCGTGGTGACACCAATGCGATCGATCAAACCATGCGGGCCGTAAATCCCACCGTTATCCCTCGCAATCATCTTGTGCAACGGGCGATCGATCAGGCGGAGCGCAACGAGTTCAATTGGGTTAAAGCTCTGGTCGGGCGCGGGCAATATCCTTTCGAATGGCGGTCCGGGGACGAGGAATGGGCAAGGCCACCGCGAGAAGAGGAGCGCGTTACACGCACTTTTTGTGGCACGTAAATCATCTGACAGAGATTTTTTTCACTCGGTCATGACGGCGCTGAACCTCGCGCTTTATAATTGGTCATTCCCTACGGAGCCACACCAGTGACCACCGAGTTCCTCGGCAAACAGTTATCCGGCCCTTTTACAATCCCTTCGGGCATTGTCACGACCGCTCCTGCCATCATCCAGCGGGTCATAGACACCATGCCCGAAATCGGCGTTATCACGACTAAAAGCATCGGAAAGGCGCCTCGTCTGGGCAATCGTGAGCCGGTTTATAGCCAATTCGCACCGGGATGCTTCGTGAACGCTGTCGGCCTAACCAATCCGGGCGTCGAAGAGGCATTGCAGGGGCTGCAAAAGCTGAACGTACCCGAGGATCGATTCTTACTGGTATCCATTTTTGGCGGCTCGGTTGAGGAATTTGTGGACGTCGCCACCCAGCTCGCACCCGTTGCTGACGGTTTGGAACTCAATTTGTCGTGCCCTCATGCCTCGGGCTATGGGATGGCCATGGGCCAAGATCCCGACATGGTCCGCGAAATTGTCGCCGCCGTATGCGCCGCTGTTGATGTACCCGTGATTCCTAAACTCACGCCCAACGTTGACGATATTGCCGTCATTGGCCGCGCTGCCTGTGAGGGCGGTGCTGCGGCGCTCTGTGCGATCAATACTGCGGGCCCTGGCTACACCGAAAGCCACGGCCACCCCGTGCTCAGCAATGGTATGGGCGGCATGTCTGGTAAAGGCGTATTACCACTGACGCTTAAGGCTCTCTCAGCGCTTCGAGCGGCGACGGATCTGCCGCTGATCGGTTGTGGTGGATTGTCGTCCGCCGCCGATTGCCGCGCAGCAGCCGGATGTGGTGCGACCATTTTTGGCATTGGCTCCGGTTTGACCGGCATGGACACTGCGGCGGTCGCGCGCTATTTCTCTACCATCGCCCGAGACATGAACTCGGATACCGACGAGGCGGGCCAGCTCGTTCGCTATGACGTCGATATGAACTTTAAGCCTTACCGAGTGGTGGCCAATGAGGTGGTTTGCGAAGACATTACCGTGGTCACGCTCGACGGCGATCTGGATATTCGAGCCGGTGAGTATGTGTTTGTCTGGATTCCAGGCGTGGGGGAAAAGCCTTTTTCTTGCCTAACCCACGACCCGGTCCGCTTGGCCGTCATCAATGTCGGTGAATTTACGGAGCGCTGTTACCAGCTGGCAGCAGGTGATGACATCTATCTACGTGGCCCGCATGGCGTCCCGGTCACACCACCCCCTGGCGCACATATCGTTTGCGTGGCAGGAGGTACCGGACTCGCTGCGGTGTACCAGATTGCTGAAGACTTCGGCAGCGCAGATCAGCCCGCCGATCTTTTTGTCGGTGCGCGCACCGCCAACCGGCTGTACTTCCGAGAAGAGTGCGACGCGGTCGGTCGCGTGACGCTGGCGACCGACGACGGCAGTGCCGGTTTTCATGGGCGCGTTAGCGACGCGCTGGAGGCCTTTTTGGCTGAACAATCATCTGACGCGCTCGCAAATATGGTGTTCTACAACTGCGGTCCCGCCCCAATGATTCATGCCAGCGAGGCGGTGCAACGTCGCTATGCAACACCCGATCGTATCTTCAGCGCGATCGACTACCTCACTAAATGCGGTGTGGGGATTTGTGGTGCCTGCACATCTCCGGATGGTCGTCGTATCTGTGTGGACGGCCCCTTTATCACCAACGCCTCTGCCGAAGCCTGCGAGCCGACTTCTTAGTCAGCCGTCTTATAGGGAGCCGCTGGGTGTTCAGGTGCTCTTGCAGCCGCTCAGCCATTTTCAAGATACAAAAAAAGGCCGCGTCAGCGGCCTTCTATCAGCTCACTGGTACTAGCGACTGATGGTATAACCCATCTGCTCAAGTACGAAGCGGTCCTCTGACAGATTGGCAATTGCCTGCACTTGACCTGCGTCATTGAACATCATGCGCGTTACTTGGTGTGACTCGAACGGCAATCCGCTGACCTCGTCTGTATTCCAGGCCTGCGTCCAGACATAGACGACGTTGCCCTGCCCGACCGCTTCATGGAGCTCCCATTTTTCTGGACCCCAATCCTCATCATCAGCGCCCGCCATCCACTCGAGCATTTGTGCTTTGGTGGTGGGTGCACTGACAATCCCCCGACTCACTTCGATCGCCATTTCTTGGCCATCCCGTGAGATCACGGCCGCGACAGATTCTCCCGGCTTTCCCCGGAAGGGCAGCTTGCCCAAATTTTCAGCGTTAACGGGCATATCGCCCACAGAGATGAACTCATCTCCCTCCTGAAGTATGTCGGCAACCGGGCTGTCTTTGATGACGTCTGTGACGATCATACGACCTTCATTAGCGCCTTGCTGGTTGTCCCACTGAAAGCCAAAGCCCACGTACCGGTCGCGATACATAAGACCATCATCAGCCATATTCTGCTCGATCATCTCCATTGCCGCTGACCGGCTGGTTGCACCTGCGGTAACCCAGGCTTTTGCCAGATCGATATTTGGGTTCGGTGCCGGTGCCTGATTACAGGCGGCTAGGCCAATGCCCATCAAAACCGCTACCGCGGCGCTCGTTAATCGCTTCATGAACTCCCCCATTTGTCGTTGTCTTAATATTTTGTGCTGTCGTTGCAACGCGCAACGCACTGCTTGCTTTTCGGGTGCGCGCCATCGGCAAACGCCACCGGTCTTTCAGCTTAGGCGATTAACAAAGCGTGTCAATCCACAACCGTTTGCCCGCGTTGCGAGGACCAACGACCCCCAAAGCCCGTGGGCTCAATTTGACCAACCCGCGTGAATGGATTCTCGCCCAACAAGCATTTGGTGACACATGGCCACACTGACCCCTGCCCTGACTTGACTGGTGCCAGCGCAACGGCATGATGACGGTTCAGTTAAACGGATCTCAAGCCATGACGACTGCATCACACAATTTACTGGATATCCAAAGTTTCTCTTGGGCTCATTACAGTGAGGGCGCTGATTACCCTTACCCGGTCAGCTACTGGGGAACCATCCTCGATATTGATGCATCGGGGCACTTGAGTCTGCTGTACCGCTGGGATCCAAACAGCTTCTGCCACTTTCACCGGCACCTCTGTAGCGTCACCTCACTGGTATTAGAGGGTGAGCTACATGTGCAAACCTTTGAAAACGGAGAGCGTGTACTGGACACCGTTCGACGGCCCGGCGACTACGCCAAAAAACCGCCAGGGGACGTCCACATGGAGCAAGGTGGCCCTGAAGGCGCCCTAGTGCTCTTCGAGTTGTTCGCGCCCGACGGCCAGCTCACCCAACAACTGGATGCTGAGGGGAATGTGCTCCGCACGCTGACTACTCAGGACCTTCAGAGAGCGCTAGCAAAGCAACACGAGCGAGCAGCGGCGTAGACTGCCGCGCTAAAGAGGGTCAACAACATGTCCGGCGATCTTCATCCACTCGCACCTCATACGCTGCCCCTTTTGTGGGGGTTCAGATGGGAGCGACCCGCTGTTCTCAGCCATCATTTTTATTGTTGTCATCGCCGTATTAGGCATCGGCGTCTTTTACCTCAAACTGCATGCTATTCCCGAGCAGCTGGCGCACAAACACAGCAACACGCAGTCGCAGCTGATCATGGTGCTGGCATTACTCGCGCTGTTCACGCATAACAATGTGTTCTGGGTTGCCGCGCTGATCCTCGCGCTGCTGAAGCTGCCTGATTTCCTGACGCCAATAAACAGCTTATCGGAATCGCTGAAAAAACTAACGCCTGATCATCTGGATGCAGCGTCTGTTGAAAAAGAAAAAACGGGTGAGGAACCCTAATCATGTTGGAACTCATTCTTTGCTCACATTACCGTTTTGCCCGACTACCTCTTTCGACGCTATCGACAGGGCAAATACTGGGGTGACCAGATCACCTTCTTCACCATGTGGTATGAGCTCCGCTGGGGCATCACATCTTGCCTGATCCTCACCGTCAGCCTGATTACAGTGGTCTTCTACTACCATCCCTCTACCACTAACGCCGGCCCTTACTTCCGCACGATCCCGTTGCTACCTGAGGGTGGTGGACGCGTTGAGGAAGTCTTTGTTAAAAACGGTGAGAGCGTCGAAGCGGGTGACCCGCTGTTTAGTCTTTTGGATAGCGCCCAGGTTGCGGGCGTGAATCTGGCTGAAAGCCAGCTGGATCAGATCGCTTCGGCCTTTGCGCAAGCTGACGTGCAACTACAAGCGGCACAAGCCACATTGGTTCAAGCAGAGAGTGCCCTGGCTCAGTCTGAGAACGAACTCTCCAAAAAGCGCGAGCTATCCTCCAAAGGCCAGCAACTGGTGAGCAAAATTGAAATCGAGCGCTTGGAGAATACGGTCGCGCAGCGCCGAGGCGGTGTTCAAGCTGCGAAGGCCAATATCACCGCGGTGGAAACACAGATCTCAGACGTACTGCCCGCCCAACGGCAAAGCGCCCAGAGGCAGTTGGAGCAAGCACAAGTCGCGCTGGATAAAACCGTTGTTTATGCAGGCGTCGATGGACAAGTCGCGCAGTTCTTTCTTCAGAAAGGCAACGTCAATCCGATACTGCGACCCGCAGGTGTACTGATTCCCTCAGATGGACCGGAATCCGGACGCTTTCAGATTGCCGCCGGTTTTGATCAGTTATCTGCCCAAGTGATCAAGCCCGGCACCATCAGCGAGGTTGTGTGCCTGTCGAAGCCCTTTACCGTGATTCCGATGGTGGTGACACGGGTACAACCTGTCGTCGCGGCAGGGCAATTGAAACCTGCCGACGTACTCATCGACGCTCAGCAACGGGCACGACCAGGCACGCTCACTGTTGTCATGGAACCCCTCTATGAGGGCGGCCTCAGCGATGTCATGCCGGGCAGTAAATGCATCGCCAATGCGTACACCAACAATCACGATTTACTGGAAGCGGGCGACCTGGGCCTCGGCGAGACCTTGTTCCTGCATATGGTCGATACGGTTGGGGTTTTACATGCGGTGATTCTGCGCATGCAGGCGCGTTGTTACCCGTCCAGATGCTGGTGTTCTCAGGCCACTGAGGACGAATACCCAACGATCGTATCGGGGCACCAGAAGGCGACACAACAAACCGCCTGAGTCCATCGGGCGGGATCTCTTATCCGACTCGGCACGATGCGCATCTCGCGCGCTCCCTCATCAGCCTTCGAAGCTGACATCACCCCTTGCCGCACCATAAGAAAGCCACGGCAAGTTGGTCGGGCAATCCCAGTCCGGCCTGGCACGGAACACTCACCCAGCAAGAAGGTAACTCGCCTTGAGCAGCAGAAGGTCAGCAAATCCGATAGCGAATCAGCGTAGAGCCTCACAGCGCTGTTAGCGCACTGACCGACTCATACCATCGCTCGCTCTATTGGTCATGCGCTCAGATCCACTACTTTGGCTTTGACGTACCGGCATTACGCAGAAATTAACGTAGGTGAATGGATGATCGACATCACTCCCCTTGATCCCTGCCCGCAACCGAACGGCAGGCGCCATGAAAATCGCTCCCCGGTGATATCAGTCATTAAGACAATGATCATCGGAACCGGAAGCTTCTTGCTGGGGTGTAGCTCAGCGACCATCAGTGACTTCCAAGGCCGCAGTCCGGCCTTTGCGCCTGAAGCGTTTTTTAATGGCACTCTGACTGCCCACGGTATCGTTAAAGACTTTTCGGGGACTGCGATCCGGCACTTTCAAGCCGATATCACGGGGTGTTGGCATGATGGCGTGGGCACACTCGATGAAGACTTTACTTTCGACGATGGTGAACAGCAGACCCGAATTTGGACACTCACCCCCAGTGGCGACAAAACCTTCATTGGTACCGCAGGTGACGTCGTGGGTGAAGGACTCGCACGTTGGGAGGGCAACGCCATGTTCCTTGATTACACGCTGCGGATCGAGCTGGAGGATGGGCCCATCGATGTCAGGATCGACGATCGGATGTATCGCGTCAGTGACAATGTCGTCATCAACGAATCAAAAATGCGCAAGTTCGGCTTTGGCGTCGGTGAGATTTTGCTAACGCTCATTCGTCATCCTGAGATTGAAGCCGACTGCTCTCGCGTCTAGAAGCGCTAAGTCGATGTGTGAGGTTCTGTAAATCTGAACTCCTCCAGCTTGATATCGTCCAGGCCCATCTGATCAAAGGGATCTTCCAACAATTCCTGCAAGTTGTAGAGTGAGATCAACACAAACCCGTTAATCGTGTTCAAGAGGTAGATCAGCCATCTGGGATCGTCGTGAAGGTTGTAGACTAAATTGGGCGTGAAAATGAAAGGCAGCAAGTAAAGAGAGAGCAAAAGATAGGCCCGCAAGCTGACGGGTGTGCCGTGCATTTTTATGCCGTTCAGGCTCTCAATGTTCTCGTGGATATCCTGAACAAAACGCATCAACTTAAGGCTGGCGCTAGAAGATATCGCTTCGTTAGAGGGGGTTGACATATGCGGCGAATGATACTTCGAACGTCCTCCATGCTTTCGGAGTCCGGGCTTTTCAGACTCCTCGTAAAGGACGTGGACAAATCACGCATCAGCACATGGATCTGTCTTCGCTCCGCAATAGGCATCTTAGTGTTGTTCTCAAGACCAAAATAGAAAGCACTGATCGCGGCTTTCAGTGCACCCAGGAAACGTATTGCTAGTTGCCGTCGTCGGAACGCCTCGCGAATAGTGAAAACCAGTGGGAATAACACGGCAATACTGAGAAAAATCCAGTCAACGTCATAGGCATAGTCGAGACGCAAGCACAGATACACCGCAGCAATACACAAGGCCACGATGATAAAGGTACGGTGGTTGATGATTTCCAGGTATTTACGCATCTTCCTACCTTTCGTCGGAATGCAACGATGGTATTCCGCCGCATCGTTTGTCGCAATGCGGGTCGCCGGACTATTGCGCGCGCGGTTTGCCTCTGCGAGCATTTGATGATCGGGTAGTAGCTAGGTGGCGGATAAACACATGTCTCTCGGGAGAATCTGGGTGCTGTCACGATCTTTACTGGGAGCGCTGATACTGGCGCCATCACTGCAGGCGCAGCCAGCATCTTCGCCTCAAGACCCCCTCTTTGCTGATGACTCACAGCTTGAGATCACACTGCGCGGACCCTTTGAAGAACTGGACAAAAAGCGTGACAAGACCGCGACCTATCCGAAGGGTGCACTGAGTTATTTGGATGGAGACGAAATCGTTAACATTGGCACGAGCTTCCTTCCTCGGGGTAACTTCAGGCTCAAAAAGGAAAACTGCCAACACGCTCAGCTTTGGCTCGAGCTTAAAAAGAAACACGTGCGCAGAACGCTCTTTGCGAAAAGAAGCTGCAGACTTGGTCGTGCAGTGCCGTGACAGCAAGCGCTATCAGAGCTATCTCCGCAAAGAATTTCAAGCGTATCGCATGCTCAATCAGCTGACTGACCTCAACCGCCGCTGGGTCGAGTCACGTTTCAAAATCTGATTCGCAGACAACCTGCTTTTTTCATTGAGCATAAAGATCGACTGGCAAAGCGTTTGGACGCCGAGATAGTGAACAAGCCGTCATCGCCAAAACCGAACTCGATCCAGAACAGGCGACCATGATGTCGCTGTTTAACTACTTTATCGGCAACGCAGACTACTCCCTTATCAGCAGCAAAGAGGGAAGCTGCTGCCATAACGCCAAACTTTTCCTGCGGTCCCCAGGTACATCATACCTCCCGGTCATTTATGACTTTGACTCGTCTGGGTATGTCAGCGCGCCTTACGCCATCACACCCGCGCAACTCAACCTAAGGTCAGTTCGACAAAGGCTTTACCGCGGATTTTGTGTCGAAGATGACGTCTTTGAACGCGCGCTGGAACAATTTCAGTTGCAACGTGAAAGTCTGCTTGCCATAGCGACCGAAACGGACTTTGTTGGTCGGCGTGCTGCCAAAAAGGGAGTTTCATATCTGGAGGGTTTTTACGATGTGGTGGATAACCCGAAACAATTAAATCGCAAGGTGTTTTGTCTGCCGATGAGGTCCACCTCGAGACGCCTCCGTCTCGAGGGGCTGGGACTTCGCTGCTCATCGTTACGCTGGCCATGCCGGGGGCCGCTTCAACAGTTCGTGACGACTGGCAAAGAAATTGAGAGAATCATTGCGATTGGCGACGTTCATGGAGACTACGACAATTTCCTTGCCGTCTTGAAAGACGCTGAGGTCGTCAATCGCCGCGGTAAATGGGTGGCGGGAGAAGCCCATGTCGTGCAAGTCGGCGACCTACCCGATCGCGGCCCCGACACACTGAAAATCATTCGGTTTCTGCAAAAACTCAGAAGCGCGGTAAAAGCAGGTGGCCGTCTCCATCTTCTCATTGGCAATCATGAGCACATGAATATCACGGGCGACCTGCGCTACGACCCTGGCGAATACAAAGCGTTCAAGACACGCAACTCGCCACGGATTCGCGATAACTAACGCCTTCGTATCAGAGGGGCTGTCGCGACAACGCTCGGAATTAACGGAGCGAGGGGAGGATACGAGTCACCTGCCGATCGTCGACGACGCGTTTAAAAAGCAGTGGTATGCAGAACATCCGCTGGGGTTCGTCGAGCATCGACTGGCATGGCAGCCCGGCGGTGAAATCTTTGAATGGGTGGCAGCCCACAACACCGTTATTCGCATCAACAGAACACTTTTTTTGCACGGTGGTCTGAGCGCTGAACTCATCCCAATGACGCTCTCGGACATTAACGATCAGATTCTGCGCCGAACTCCGGCGCGAACCCTTGAGGGTGCGCCTCATGGGCTGCTGACTTCATGGCCCACTCTGGTACCGAGGTCTCGCCATTAACGATGAAATCGCGGAGGCAAACCTGAGGGCGGTGCTCGAACACTTTGATGCCGATTCGCCTGGTTCTGGGTCACACGCCCGACCTCAATGTCATCACACCACGCTTCGGGGTCGCGTCGTCATTATCGACGTCGGTATCTCAACCACTATGGAGGCCACCGCCAGCCTCCTGATTGAAAATGACTCAATGGTGGCTCGGCACAACCAGGAGCAGCAGCGCTTGCCGACTCTGGGGTCTGACACCCGCGAATACTTCGAAGCGCTGGCAAAGAAACTGCCCGGCAATGCTCGCCTTGACGCCTACATCGAAGCGCAAACAACAGCCGAAATTGACTCCACAAAAGCGCAGGAAAACGCGGCTCAACCTGTCATCTCAGGAGAGTAGCCGGTAACGCAAGTCCGCTTCGCAGCGCACACTCGACGACCGACTATCGGTCGTGATGCGACCCACCAGCTGAAGGCGGGTCAAACGGTTGCTCGCCCGATTACCGGGTCAATTTCGGTTCCAGGATATTGCGGATCCTTCGGGACACCAATTTTGTATGCGCCTGTGTCATCGTGTCGGGCGATGCTCTGTCGCTCATCATCGATGCCAAGCGCTCCAGTTCATGAATCGCCATGGCTTGTGCAGAGCTGTCGAACCCCTCGCTTCCGCTACCTTCAACCATCGCGCCCAAACGATCCACATACTCCGACTGCAAATTTCTTCTGAACGCATTGACCTCAGTCGAAGCGTCAGCCTCGAAGATGGCAGCAGTGAGATCCGACATGACTTCCTCAAGCGGATACGCATTACCGTAGAGTTCCGTATCCACGATGCGCTTTAACACTACCGGGTGCAACAAATGATCGAGGACTCGCTTCTGTCCGGCTAGGACCGCCTGATGAATCTTAGGGTCCTCTGTTGAAGCGTAGTGGTCAAAACCGCGGCGCTCGGGTGCGGTTTGCCGCCAGAGCGCACCGTTTACATCAAAAGCAGTTGGCGCGAATAAGTGCTCAGAGAGCATCGCCATCGCACGCTTCTGCTGTTCCCGTTCAACAGGCTGCAGCGGTTTACCGGCTCCCTCCTGACCCGCCATCGCGCGATCAACATAAACACCGCCAATCCACCGTGAAATCACCCCGGCGCTTATGCTCCACAAGCGGATAATCAGCCCGGCCCCATCGACCGCTTCTTGGTAGGAGTTACCCTGAGCCGGAGTCCAGTCGGCCATTTTATTCAGAGTGGCCTGCATCAACTCCATCTGAGAAACGGCATGGCCGATTGAATCGGAGCTCAGGTCATAAATGTTGACGCGGGGATCAAGGCCCGTGCCCGGGTAGCGCATGTCATCAGCGTCATTGCCGAAGACCAGCTCTGGCTGAGTCGATCGGGACGCAATCGCGTTAAGGCGATTTGCCTCTTCGCTAGCATCCTCAACCCCCGGGGAGTAGGCATATTCGATGTACCAGTCATCGTAAGGACCGGGGGCGATCGTGTAAAAAAGCGTCTGCTCTGCTTCGGTTGGCGCATAGTTCACCGCGGGATAATCCATGACTGAACCGGCGAGGATGCCGCTCTCCAGTACCGCAGCATCCTGAATCTCGTCACGACTCAGCATTTGCGTCGCTTTCATGTTGTGGTTCATGCCCAGGGTGTGGCCGATCTCATGAAGAATCAGATAGTGCATGCGGTCACGGAGTAGTTGCTCCTGAATCGCGCTATCCGCCCCGGCCAGTTGCATAGCCGACTGGGCGAACGCCGTGCCTAAACCCAATACATGGTTCACGGAACACGTGTGTAACTCAGGCCATAGCAATTTGGGGGATTGCTCGGACTCACCCTGAATCAATTCACGCGCGAGTGTGGAGCGATTGAGAAAAGAGTACTCAAGCATGATGTCGGCCCCGAGCAATTGACCAGTGCGCGGGTTAGCAAAACTCGGTCCATAGCCACCAAAAGGCGGGTTGGGTGAGGACGTCCATCGGAGTACGTTGTAGCGCAGGTCTCCGGCATCCCAATCCGCGTCGTCGGGCTGCGTCTTCACAGCCACCGCATTAGTAAACCCGGCTTTTTCGAAGGCTTTGTTCCACTCAAGGGCAGCAGCCTCGATGATGGGTCGCCACTCTACCGGCGTGGTGTTCTCAATCCACCAAATGATCGGTTCAACCGGATCTGACAGCGCCGCTTCAGGATCTTTCTTTACCAGATGCCAACGGTTGATGACGTCGCGATAGGGTGCAGACTCGGTCGAGGTGAGATCAGTTATACGCTGATTGAAAGAACCCAGCCTCGGGTCCGCAAAGCGCGGCTGGTAGTCGTTTTCTGGCATCTCGATCAGACTGTGCAAGGCCTTCACTGAAATATTCCGTGGATCGGTCACCGCGTCAGAGCCGTAAACCAGGGGCTTGGGGTTATGAAAGACGTACTCCACCTCAATGTCCGTATTGAGGGGATAGCTGCGCAGATTAAGAATCTGACTCTTGCCCGCGTCAAACTCTCCGACGGTGAATTCGCTGCGGGGATCCGCATCAGGGTCCCGACTCGGTGAAAGCTGCGTCCAGGCCTCCGACAGAAAGAGGCTGTCGGCCTCAATCAAGACAGCACCCGTTTCCTCATCTACCGCCAAGATGTCCTGCACTGCCAGCACAGCACGGGCTATGTTGGCCTCGGAGGCGCGCGAGATGGCATTGTCTGGATCGAAGTAAAACGCGGTGTTTTCACGAACGATGGCCACCTTGTCGAACCGTCGCTCCAGAGTAAAGACAAAACGCGGACCGTACGCTCCACGGAAACTGCCCGCATCAACTACACCGTCTTCGATATGGATAAAGTAAATGTATTCCTTTTCAAATTGCTGAGGGCCGAGACTCAGAGTCACGGCACCGCTCTCTTGATCGCGGTAAAACGTGAACAAGCCCTCGTGCACAACATCACCCTCGATGACATCGGCATAACTTTTGACCTCCTCATCAAGCGCGGCGGTGGTTTCTAGATCCGCCGCACTTTCATCGGCAAATGCGCCCGATACAACAGTGCAAAGAGCCAGCATCAGCGCCAGCAAAAGAGATCGTGTCATCATGAATTTCCTGTGAAGAATGGTCCGTTTCGGTGCTCAGCGCCTTCCGATGGCCTGTTGCGGTAAAAGTGAGTGGTGCCGGAGATAGGAGTCGAACCTACGACCTTCGCATTACGAATGCGCTGCTCTACCAACTGAGCTACACCGGCAACGGTCGCGGATGATAGGGAATCCGCCGACTCTGCTCAAGTCAATCATGATCTCGCCAAAGAACTGACGCAGTTCATTGCAGGATACCGACGCTATTACTCCGTTTGTTGTCCCTCTGTGTCGGATAGCGCGCCGATCTCGTAAACCAAAATCGCGTGCCCGCCCGGGCTGGTAATCAGCGCCTCGCTAAATCGCAAACCCTTCAGGCGTCGTATCGATGACAGTCTCGCTCACGGGCGCGCCAAACTTTGCGGCGCGATTCAACGTCGCTTGAATGTCCGCCACTTCGACCACGGTCACTACCGCCGTCGGCTCAACGGGATTGACCAGCGGCGCCTCGGGGTGCTCGATTAAAAAAAGCCCGCGGGGTTCCTGACTGGTGGATAGCAAAGCGCGCCGGATCGGTTGGGAGGCATCGATGTTGAACACCGGCCCCAGAAACGGTTCGCCATTGGCCGGGAGCGTTCCCTCAAAGTCCAGACTAAATCCCACTACGTCGGTGAAAAAGGCGATGGACCTGTCGAGATCACGCGTCATAAGAGAGATGCGCTTAATGCGCGCCGTTTCCCCCAGGGCGGTTGAAGCGAGCACGCAACCGATCAAACAGGCGCAGATCGATTGACACCACGTGCGGGCAAGCCCACCGGCATGCCGTCTCATCAGTTCGGTCCTTATCCCTGAGGCCATGTCGCTCAATTGATTCATTGAATGAGGCGTTAGGAGTGAGCCTGCGCGATCTGTCGCCTCACTGCGGCGCGTTCTCGAAAAATTGCATGATTGAGCCATCGGGGGTTTTTACCGAGAACAGCTTTACCTCTCCGAGCTCCCCCAGTTCCGCGCCACTCACATCGCGCCAGATCGCACCGCCGCGCTCGAGTATCGTCGCTTTGGCCTGTTCGACATCATCAACGGGATATCGGACGGCTAGAATACCGAGATTCGGCGCCTCGCAATGATGAGAATAATCAAAGCCATCCAAGCCCATCACCTCGATCATTTCCATGCGGCCGAACTCCCCCGCCACCGGGTAAACAATACCCGCGCGGTAGGGCACCGAGGTGGTCAAATTAAGCGGAATACCAATAGGGCGTCGGTGTGGGGGTCTTCGCGGTGTAGGGCTTTCCCTTGTAAAAGGTATCGAACCCCAGAACCTGCGTAAAAAAATCATAGGCGACGTCGCGATCGGCGACCATTTGCATCATGTTGAAAGGCGCCGTCATCCGATCGAAATCAGGAATTGCCGCAGGCAGCGGCGGGCTGAGTCGGTCGTATGTCTGGACTTGCACACCGTCGGGGCCGCGATAGATCACAACGCGTAAATCAGACTCTCCAAACTGCAAAGCGGTGATGGGCGTCTCAGTCCACCAGCCCAGCCGAATCGCATCGTCGTATATCGACTGCATGTCTTTTACGCGAATCATCATCGAAAAATAGCAACCGGTATCCCAGGCACGCGCACCGGGGCGCATCGGCTTTCTAGTGCCGGCATTGTCAAAACTGATCAGGCGCACATGACCAAAGTCACCGCCCATCGGCGCTCGCAGCAGCAAGTATTCGCCACGGGCCTCCGGAGCCAGACCCCAAGCGGCGACGGCTGAGGCAGACAATGAACCGCGGCCCAGCTCCTCATACCCACCAATCTCTTTGAAAAACCGCGCCGTGATATCCGGGTCGGTGACGCTGATGACAGCCTCGCGCCAAGGTTTGTGCGTGATAGGCTCTATCGTTTCCGCGATACCGTTACTGACGACGCAGATAGCGAATACCGCCGCCGCTAGGTTGCTAAAACGCAGGTAGACACTCGATGCCCTGCGGTGCTGCCTGTCAGTCGTAAATCTCATCGCTTTCCTCTCTCCGGGCCCAGGAGCCCTGTTCTGTATAGGCAATCAGACCCCTGAGGCCCCAATATCCATGACGTTAATTCAACTCGTTGACCAGGATCACCTTTCCAAAGTGGGTCCGCTCATCCACCATCTCGTGTGCCCGCTTGAGCTCAGACATAGGCAACACGGTATCCACCACGGGAACCAGCTCTCCGCTGGCAAAGAGCGGCAAGGCCTTCTCCCTGAAATCGGGCATAGTGCGTGCCATAAACGCCGGGCTGGTAGAGATACTCATCGACAGCAACTGTATGTTGAGTATGCCGATGCGCAGATTAAAGGTAATGTCCCGACCGCCGGTGCTGCCGAACATCACCACCCGCCCATCCATGCCCATAGAATCAATGAGCTCGTCGGCAGTCGCGTCACCAATGGTCATCAAGCCAATATCCATACCCTCGCCTCCAGTCAGAGACGACACCTGATCGGACACCGACTGATTGCGGTAATTCACGGTGGCATCGCATCCCATTGCGCTGGCCTGTGCCAATTTATCGTCACGACTGGCTGTCCCCAATGTCCAGCAGCCAGCTTGTTTAGCCAGTGCCAGAGCGGCACTGCCGACACTGCCACCCACCGCCTCGATCAACACGCGATCTCCCGCCTGCATGCCTCCGACCGTATAGAGCGCATGCCAAGCGGTGAGCCAGCCCACAGGTATCGCGGCGCCCTGCTCAAAACTCAGGTTGTCGGGCAGTAGCATCAGATGCTCGGGGTCGCAGTCCACCACCTCCGCGTGCGCTCCACGAACGCGCCCAAATACGCGATCGCCGGCGGTAAAGTCCGAGACCTCTGCGCCCACCTGCTCGACGATGCCGGCCACTTCCATGCCCATCACGAAGGGCAGTTCCTGCCCACTGTAATCGCCAGCGCGCATGCGGGTTTCAGCGAAGTTGATGCCACTGGCACCGACTCGCACGCGGACCGCACCCGGCGCCAGATCTGAAAGGTTCAGCGCTTCCCAGACCATGACCTCTGGCCCGCCAAACTCCGCTACCCGATATCCGTTAGCCATGCAGCATCGCTCCCTTGCCAACCCGATGTTCAATTTCTTCGACTTCCAAACCAGAGGGCACCGCATCCAGGGTCAGATACAACAGTCCCGCTAATGCCAACGGCACCCCAACCAGCGCCGCGTAGCCGATGTGCCAGCCCCAAGCCTCAATAGCCAGTGATACAGAGTAAGGGCCCGCCGCGGAACCCAGCGTGACGGCCAACGACCCACAGCAGGTCATGGCCAATGCGCGGATACGGGTGGGAAAGACTTCGGCGAGATACGCAAACTTCACCGCCGCCGAACCGTAAAAAAACATGCTCATCAGCGCATAAACAATCAGAATCTGCGTAAAAGACTCAGGCAACCAGACCAATACCTGAAACAGTAGTGAACCCAGCAAGGTCCACAACACGACGGTATTGCGTCGCGTCCACACTCGCTCACCAATCCACGCGGCGAGGACATATCCCGCCACACCAATCGCATTCCCCGCGCCAATCAGCAGGGAGAAATCGAAAGCATCAAGCGCTCGCACTTCGCGCAAAAAACTAGGGAAGAGAAAAATCGAGGCGGCATAGGCCCAGACAAAGAGAAACTGTGCACAAAAGAGCGTCAGGGCGCGCTCACGGGTCCCCTTTGCCCAGAGTTCAGAAAAAGACGCTGGCGCCTCGTTCGAGCGCGCGGCAATCGCTCGAGGCGGTTCACGAAGATACCGCCGCACCACCCACACCATGGGCAGGCTCACCAGACCTACCCAGAACAATTGACGCCATCCGTACTCGGTTAACAGCCACATCGACCACAGTGAGGCCAGCGCCCACCCCAGCGGGTATCCAATCTGTAGCAATCCCATCATGAAACCGCGCAACCGAGCCGGTGTCTCCTCGGTAATGATGGCCCCAGTAATGGGGTAACTCAGCCCGCCCACGGCGATACTGGCACCTCGGAGCGCAGTCAATGTCATCACCCCGGGTGCGACGCTAATGAGAGCGACCAGCACCGAGGATCCCAGCAACGAAAATTGGAACAGTGGCAGACGGCCGAGTCTGTCGGTCAACCAACCGAGCACGACGAGCAACGCACCACCCATCAGGAAGGCAGTGGAGACGACTGCCATCACCTCACTGAGAGAGAGTTCGAACTCGGCGCGAATGGCGGGCACGGCGTAACCAAATAGGGCGAGATCCATTTGTGCCGTGGTGTAGGCGATCAGGCAGATGATAAAAGCGCTGAGAGGATAGCCGCGCAGAGAATCAGTCACGGACCCACATCCAAACATACCCATCCGGAGAGCGAAACGTGCAGGCGGGCTCACCAAATTCGTTGTTGCCTGCCCGGTAGTCTTTGACGCCGGGAAGCGCCTCGGCACTGATGTCGCTGGCTCGGTAACTGTAGGCCGTGAGCCCTCGTTGACCAGGCTGGCTCAACGCTCGACATTCCTCGGTCTCAAAATAGGGAGAATAGACCTGTAATAAGCCGGTAGGACAGTCCGGCGCGCGGAGGCGCTCGACGCGAAACAACTGGCCCGCGTCAAGGCGCAAAGCGCGTTGCGTGGGCGGCTCATCACCTGAATCATGCGCCTCACCGTAAGGTGCCGACTCGAGACCAAATATCGTTTTGTAGAAATCCGTATCGAAAGCGTTGCTCGGTTGAACGACATTCGCGTGACTACCCTCGCTGTTTTTGTAGGGTAAGCCTGAATTGATAGTGCCAAACCCCGGTCGGTCGAAGCCCCCTCTTTGAATAAAGGCGACTCGACCATCGGAGTCGAAATACAACGTTTCCCGCAATCCAACGAACGGGTTTTCCCACGTCACCGTCGGGGGTGGATTGGCCAGTGGGGCAGACACCAGATCAGAAAGCCACCGATCGCCAGCCTGACTGTTGTAGCCGCTGAGACTGTCCCGCAGTTCAAGAATATCGGCGGTATACATTCCCATCCAGCGACTTCCCGTCACCAAGGGTTTTCGGGCACCGAGCCCGTCTCCCGCCAAATCGCTCCAGCACTGGAGCCTCACCAACCCCGTATCGTAGGCATGACTCCCCGAGTGCCTAAGTCGAATGGACTGCAGTGTCGCAGCGTGTCCGTATAACACTTCTGAGTCTGACGCGGTCAGACTGCCCTCCACCTCCGGCACAAAACCCAACTGCGACCAAAAGCCGAGCAGCCTGTCTCGCTCTGAGATGTGCGTGGCAAAGATAAATTCGTACAGGCCGCTGGCAACACTCATAGTGGGCGCTACACGTCTCCCCCAACCCGAATAACACTCCGGCCGAGAAGCTCCCTAGCCTCCCAGGCACGGTGAGCATCGGCTGTTTCCGTCAGGTCGAATTCGCGCTCAATGGGGATTCTCCAAATGCCACTGGCCAATGCTTCGTGCGTAGCTGTGACCTCAGCACCACCACTGACAGCTTGATGAAAATACTGGACAAAGCCAGACATCGAACAGCTCTTGCCGATCAGCATTGAAGGCGGAACCGGTGGTGCCTGGCCTGCACTGGCGCCCAAATAAACAATGTGGCCAAGCGCAGCAATGGCGTCGAGATTCATCGGAGCACGATCACCGGCATTACCGTCAAAGATCACGTCAGCACCGCGACCCTCTGTGAGCGCCTTGACCGCCTCCGGCCAGTCATCGCGCAGGTAGTCGATCACTGCTTCCGGGCCAAATTGCTCGACAAATGCGAACTTGTGCTCACCACCCACCAGGCCGATGACCCTTGCTCCCGCGGACTTGGCAATTTGTATGACCAAAGACCCCACCGCCCCTGCCGCGGAGTGCACCACCACCCATTGACCCGATTTGACCTGAGCGGCGCTGTGTACGAGCAGCCAGGCGGTATAAGCGCAGGTTGAAAAGCAGCTCGCCAACTGCCAATCAAAAGCGTCGGGGACCGCAACGAGCGAGTGTGCGGGGACAACCGCGAAGTCAGCGTTACCCCCCCACTGACCGTTCGTCGCGACACGTTGCCCGATCAGGGCCTCATCAACGCCATCACCGACGCTGCTAACACGGCCACAAAACTCAAAACCCGGCGTAAAGGGGTATCCGGGGTGATTCCACTTAATGCGATCTGCTCTGGCGTGGTTATCTAACGGATTTAACGCCGCGTAGGCCACCTCGATCAGCGCTTCACCGGCGGCAGGCTGCGGCACCACAGCCTCAACCAACTGCAGAACATCCGGTCCACCCGGCGCGGTCACGGTCACACTTCGCATTGCCACCTCCACCTCACTGTAGACACGAGGTTAAATTTGATCGGTTGTTATATCAATATGGCTAATAGTAGCTATTCTGCCTCGGCATCGCGCCTCACACTGAACGTCACCCATGGGATTCGACTGCGAACCCGGCACATCTTGCGCGCTAACGCTTATTGGTATATCAATAGGGCATTGGGCCGCACTGGGGCCTCAACAAGACGCTCAGACGCGACGCACTAAGCCATCCATAAACACAATAGAGGCACCCTTCATGAACAGAAATAGCCGATGGACGCTGTCATCAGCGGTCGCCCTGGCGGTTGCTGCGGTCATTCCCAGTACCGCTGCGGTCGCTCAGGAATCAGCCACTTTGGAAGAAGTGGTTGTCACCGCACGAAAACGGAGTGAATCGCTTCAGGAAATCCCCGTCGCCGTGTCAGTGTTTGGTGCCGACGATATCCTCATGACCGACATGCGTGATCTGGAGGATGTCGCACTCCATACGCCCGGCTTCCAGTTCATGAATCAAGGTAACCAGCAGCCAGGGCGCTACAACACCCAGCTGCAATTCCGAGGCCTGACAACCGCCCAGTTCTCACCCAGTTTCGCGACCGGCGCGCTCTTTATTGACGGCGTCTACGTGTTGAACGGCGGCACGTCGCTCAGCCTGATGGATCTGGAGCGGGTTGAGGTCATAAAAGGCCCACAATCTGCCTACTATGCGCGCAATACCTTTGGTGGCGCAGTTAACCTCATTACCCGTGATCCCAATTCGGAGTCCTTTGGCGGCGAACTCAACGCGAGCATGTCGGAGCGAGGACGCACAGACATCAGCGGCCTGATCGAGGGCCCAATCATCAAGGACGTACTGGCATTCAGTGTGTCGGGTCGTTATTACGATAAAGAGGGTCACTACACGGCGACTGATGGCGGTCGAACAGGTGATGAAGAGACCACCACTTTTAACGCCGTGATCAACTGGACTCCCACCGACAATTTCAAACTGAAGATGCGCTACAGCACATCGGAGGATGATGACGGTGCGCCAAGCCAGGGCTTTATTTCCGGCATCATGAACGATACCTGCACGGGCACGACCGTGAACTCTGCGGAAGGCCCCGCCAACCCCGTCAATTACATCTGCGGCAAGATCCCTTATGGCGCGGGCGTAGTGACGGATCCCGGCAACAAGGTCATCTCATCCAACACGATCTTGCCTGCCGACATGGCGGCGCTGACCGATCCGTCTACCAATATTGACGGTGTGCCCAACGTGACGTCGATTGGCCTGCAGCGAGAAACCGAGCGCTTCACGATTGCCGCTGGGTATCAATTTGATTCCGGATACAGCATCGACGTCAGCTACGGCAAGAATGAGCAGGAAGCAAACTGGATCCGTGACTTTGATCTATCGGATCGTCTGGGCTGGTGGTCACGCGACCCCCAAAAGATGGAAGATGAGAGCTGGGAGATTCGCTTGAGTAGCCCACAAGACCAGCGTCTGCGCTGGCTCGTGGGTTACAGCTACTATGAGCAAGAATTCCTCTCCTCGGGCGGCGGCGGTGACGCGGCTACGTCCTGTTTTGCGTTTGATTTTTATGGTTATTCCGACGCCTATCCCGATATCTGCGTTTACAGCTTCTTTGACCCGGCAATCGGTGGGCTGGGGATGGGCCGGCCCGGAAATGCCTTGGGTGTCTTCAGTAACAGCCTTCAAAACGCTGATGAAGCAGAAGTGACAGGAGTCTTCGGCTCGGTCGATTTCGACATCACCGACAACCTCACCGTCATTCTTGAGGGCCGGTTTGTAGAGGATAAGCTCATCAAAGGTAGCGCCGTCACCGGCAGAGGCGATACGCGACTCGAGGAAACCTTCGACGACTTCCTGCCACGGGCCATTTTGCGTTGGACACCCTCTGACAACACGACCTTGTACGCAAGTTGGTCGGAAGGGCAGATCGCGGGTGATTTCAATACGTTCTTTGCACAGGCAGACGAGCGCGAAAAAGCGCAATATCTGGCAGCTGACCCAACGGTTGCGAACCTGCTAGAAGCTGAGACGCTGGAGGCGATTGAGTTTGGATGGAAGCAACGTTTCTGGGATGGCCGCGGACAAATGAACCTTGCGGTCTACATGCAGACCTGGGAGAACATCAAGGGTCGCTCTTCGTTCCAGATCAACGAGACATGTCGTTCGGGCGATATTGGCACCGCGCAGTGCCCTGACGGCACCTTGGGCCAACCGAAAGCGACCTACCCCGCAGACGGCGGTGAGCCTATCCCCTTTTATAACTCACGCAATATTCTGATTCCCGGCGATGCCGACATCTGGGGAATCGAGTTTGAGGGCAAGGCGGCGATCACCGATCGAACCGAGGTGGGCGTCAACATCAGCTACATCGAGTCAGAATACGATGACTACAAGTACAACTTTGTTGCACCCATCGCTGGCTTCTCGCAGATGTCCGGCAACCAGACACCACGGCAACCCAAGAACACGATGAGTGCCTACGTGTCACATAACTTCACACTGATGGATCAGGGTGGCTACTGGCGCCTGGATTGGTTCCATCAGGGCGAGTCCTACGTGGACGAATCCAACCTTGCCAAGCTCGATTCCTACAACCTCTTCAATCTGAGGATTGGCATGCAGTGGGAGAATCTGATGGCGGAGCTCTTTGTCATGAACCTCACGGACGAGGAAGCCTGGCAAACGGGCGCGCGTTGGACGGACTTCTCAAGCCCGTCACAGTTCGCCTTCCTTACCGCCAAGCAAGGTGTCGCGGTCTCCCCGCTAGACAAGCGCGAAGTCGGCCTCAGAGTGAACTGGAAGTTTTAGTGTAAAGCGTTGTGGCTTATGGGCCGGGGCAACCCGGCCTTTTTTATGCCTGGCGAACAGCCAACAACCCAAGTTGTTCACAAGGATTCGAACGGGCTGTTGAGCGTCGAGATGACACACTAAGAGTGGTGCCTCACTGACAGCGAGTGGGTGGCGCACTTGGACACTAGTGTTATTGATAAAACCGATACTTGGACATCTTCCCCACACCGGCATTAAACGTATTGCGTGGGTCAAGCTCACGGAAGAACGCGGCATGCTCGGGCTCCGCGTGGTATTGATTCCCCACATTGTGCTCGGCTGGGTATTTGGCGCCGATCTCATCGAGCAATGACATCATCCGGGCTTTGATGGCCTCGGGATCAACGCCCGCTTTGACAACGAAGTCCCAGTGAAAAACATGGCACATAAAATGGCCGCCGCGATAAGGCGCGGCGCATTGATCCAGCAGATCCTCGGGCAAAAACTCGTGCCACTTGGTGTAATTGCGCGGCAGGGCAACGTCGAAGGTAACCATGCCGTTTGTTTCCTTGGCATGAATGAGGTTGTAACGCGCTGGAGAGCCGCCTGCGACGAGGCGGTTTAACAGGGCTGCTTCGCCCTCCTTGGGTGAACACTCGAAGAACGCGCCGTCTTGGCTATCGCGCGTCACCTCGTGAAGCACCTGCCTGATGTCCGCAATCGCTCCGTCGGCGCCAACAACAATAAGGTGATGCTCATACGCGGTGCGATACGTTCGGAGGCGCTTTGGCAAATGATCGGGCCAAAGCTGAGCTAACCGCTGCAATAAATGATCAGCTGGCCGGTTTGGCAGCCCAGGTATCTTCTCCAGCCAGCGATCCATCGCAGCCTTGATGCGATACAGCCGCGGCATAAAGCGGGTGCCGAGGTACTTAATGATCAGATACGTATCTTTGCAATAGCGGTCGGCCCCATCAAACCAACTAGCGTGCATGTACTCCGCCATTTCAGGGAGCTCAGTGCACTCTGAAAGAAGCCTGCGGCGAATGTCATTCAGCTGCTCGGGTTCATTGGTACCGACATAAAAGACTTGCTCCGCCTTGGGCTTATCAAAAGTATCGACGCGAACCGCAAAGACGGCGAGCTTGCCCGCACTGCCACTGGCCTCATGCAGACGCCTTTGGTCCGCGTTAAACCGCGATGGCGTAGGCGCATCCACCTCACGGACTAGCTGGCTGTATTCGGGATCTGAGGCAAGTGCCTCTGAAAGCTGAAAAGCGTCGAGATCAAAACGACCAGCGTCAAGGTTGCCGAGCATCTCCTCCGGCGTATCGCCCAAGTCGACCCCAGATGATTCACCAGCTCAAGCTCACCTTGTTCATCGAGCTGCGCAAAGAGCGCGAGCTCGGTATAGGCGGGGCCGCGTTTGACCAAGCTGCCGCCAGAGTTGTTACAGATACCACCAATCACCGAGGCGCCAATGCAGGACGAGCCAATCACCGAGTGGGGGTTCTTCCCAAGGGGCGCCAGCAGCTCTTCGAGGCGGTAAAGGGTGCCCCCGGCAAACACCAGCGCCTGCTGCGCATTGCAGATCGGGATGCAGGTATCGAGCCTGAGCGTGTTAATAATCACGACCTCACGGTCGTAATCCTCGCCATCAGGCGTTGAGCCACCCGTGACGCCGGTATTGGCGGCCTGACAAATGACAACGCAATCTGCCGCGACACAGGCCTTCAGTACGTGCCAAAAGTCGAGAAGTGATGACGGCTCAAAAGCCGCTAATGCCGAACCGCCACCGAAACGGATACCGGTGGTGAAACGTTTGATCTGATGCACTTCCCGATGAATGCGGGTGTCTGGCACCAGAGCGGCGAGGTCGTCAATCCAGCGGGTATCCATAAGCTCAGTATTGATTCATTTGGAGACGACCGATGAATGGGTGAGCGCCCCGGTTCAGCACCGGGGCGACCTCAGCTTACTGAATCCCCCAGGCAATGCCTCTGCGGAGCAGTTCGTAATAAGCGGGCACCTCCCAGCTACCACGCTCGAGCACCGGGTACTCCTCAACCAGAGGCTGCATGTCATAGGTAGAGCGGCAGTGGCCGAGCGTCAGGTACAGCACCGTGCCTTGCCCGTAGGGCCGCAAATAGAAGACCGCGTGCTCATCGTCGCCTGTCTCCCAGTCACCGTCCTGAAAGGCGTCGACCGTGCCAGACCATTTGGTGTGCAACAGCATCTCGTTCTCGCCGTGATACTCCGACAGATACAGCTCGTCAGTGGTATCAAAGGGCTCAATGCCCTGCACAAGAGGATGATCCGGCTTGGTTACCTCGACCCGGTAGGGTTCGATCGGTGGGTGCGCCAGGAACTGGCTACCCAGCACCTCCATAAAGTCCTTGTGGTCGCGGGGCGCACGCAAGAGCGGTGGGTCATGACTCAACCACTCGAGTACAGAGTTGGTGGCATGCAACGCGAACCACTTACCACCCTCTTCGACATAGGATTTCAGCCTTGCCTGCCCCGCCGCGTCGGGCACCTCGTCACAGGTGAACGTCACCAGTAAATCGGCTTGACACATGGCCTCAACGTCGCTGTAGTCATTAGCCACCTTGACGCGGACTACGTCATGCTCAGCCAAAAGCTTTAACAGTTCTAACCGCGCGAAATCAAAATCGTGGTACTTACCCCCACACACCAGGTATACATCCTTTCGCTTACCTGCCATTGCACTTCCTCTCTTATTTTTCTGGGGGTCACCGTGTCAGACCACAGACCCCGATAAACGCATTCTCGTTACAGCGCTGAGCGCGCGCGTCGGCCGCGCACATTCACCAACATTACTCGGCTTGCTGTGCCGCCATGGCCGCCATCACCGACTCTTCGATTTCTGAAGGCAGCGGGTTGCGCCGTAATGTCAGACCACCATTCACCTGCAAGTTCTGGCCCGTCATGTAGCACTCGTCGCTGCCAAGGAAGACGGCGGCGGCCGCTATATCTTCTGATGTATTGAGTCGCCCCAATGGGTAGTTCTTTAAAAACGCGTCCAGGAGCCCCGGCGTCTCTAAATGAGGGGCCGCCATGGGTGAAGCCGTCAGGCCTGGTGAAATCGAGTTCACGCGGATGCCCTTGGCACCGTATTCGTCCGCCACGCCGCGCACCACGTGGTCGATGCCCGCCTTGGTACCAATGTAAGCATGGTGGTTACCGACAAGAATCGTCGCCGTGGCAGAAGAAATCTGGATGATCGATGACGGGTTGGACATCACCCCGACCAGCACCTGCATGAACTGATACGGCCCTTTGAACTGCAGGTCCATCATCATGTTCAACTCTTCTTCAGTGGTCTCCTCAAACTGAGCGAGCAAGCCGAGGCCGGTGGCATTCACCGCGATGTCGAGCTTGCCATGGGCGTCCATGATCGCACCGATAGAGGACTTAATATCTTCCATCTTGGTGATGTCACAGGTGACGGCCATGCCGCCGATCTCGCCAGCCAGCCATTCGAGCTCGTCAATATGGCGACCACCCACTGCCACCGTTGCGCCCTCTTCAGCGAAGCGCCGTGCGATTACCTGGCCCATGTTGCCGCGCCCTGCCGCACCCAACACATAAGCCACCTTGCCTGCTAATCGTCCCATGATCTGTCCCCGTTTATTGTTAAGTTAGGACTCCGGATAGTACTAAACTCGCGCCTGTTAGGGGGATTTTCTCCCGCCGCGATACGACACATACAGTCCCTCGCAACAACCCCCAGCGCAGCCGCTAGCGCTGGTTGCCACCGATTGGCCGCGCTATCGTACGCCAATGGCTGAAATCCCCATCCTTTACTCTTTCAGACGCTGCCCCTACGCCATGCGGGCACGGATGGCGATTGCGGCAGCGGGTGTCACGGTGTCGCTGCGAGAGGTCCTGCTGAAAGACAAGCCATCGGAATTACTCGCCGCCTCACCCAAGGGCACCGTACCGGTGCTGGTGCTTCCCGATGGCAGGGTCATTGACGAGAGCCTTGAGGTCATGCGGTGGGCACTCAAAGCAAATGACCCACAGGGCTGGCTGCAAGGTGCGGAGATCGCGTCAGAATGGATCCAAGCCTGCGACGGGGAATTCAAGCACTGGTTGGATCGCTACAAATACGCCGACCGCTACCCCGAACACCTAGCCACCACTTACCGAGAAAACGCAGAAACCTTCCTTGCGAAAGTAGAAGGCGCACTCTCCAATTCATCGGGGATCACTGGCGATACATCAAGTGTTGTTGACGTTGCCCTGTTTCCATTTGTCAGGCAGTTCGCCGGCGTCGATCCCGAGTGGTGGCAGGAGGCACCCTTCCCTTGCACCCGGCGCTGGCTCGAGGGGTGGCTAGGTAGTGCGCTCTTCTCGGCAATCATGGCTAAATACCCCCGTTGGAAGTCGGGGCAGCCGGGGCAGCAGTTTCCGTCCGACGCCCCCGCTACCTGAGCTTCTTACAAGACGTCACTGCTTAAAAAGGTTGGCACTTATGACAGACACTGCGCGCGCTGTACCCAAACTGACCTCATTCGCTTTAGTGCTCTGCCTAGCGCTGCTACCGGGCTGTTCAGAGGACGCCCCAGAACCCATCGACTTGGTCATCAATAACGTGACCGTAGTGGATGCGGTGAACCCTGTGCGCAGCAACCAAACGGTGTTGATCGATCAGGGTCGCATTGTGGATATCATCAGTGGCGACTCGGCGGCCGAGGTGATGGCACGAGAGCAGGTTGACGGCAGCGGGCGCTACCTCATTCCGGGGCTATGGGACTTTCACGTCCACTTCACATTTGATGAGCGCTTCACCGATGCCATGGCTGGGCTGTTTCTTTACTACGGCGTGACTCAGGTGCGGGACACGGGCGCATTGCTTGAGGATTTGCTACCCGTTGTCGAAACCCTCCGCAACGCGGGCCCGAGAGCACCAAGTATTTGGTATGCGGGACCACTTCTTGATGGCAAAGACGTCGTCTACGACGGCATGAACTTCCCGGGGCTCGGCATCGCCAACCCAACCCCTGAGGCAGCACGCGCCAACATTGCTGAAATCCATGCGGCGGGGGCGAGCTTCCTGAAAATTTACGAGATGGTCAGCCCCGATGTCTTTGCGGCCATTGTGGACGAGGCCCGCGCCAGAAACCTGCCGATCGACGGCCACGTGCCACTCTCCATGCGCGCCAGAGATGTCGCGCCCAACGTCCAATCGCTCGAACACCTGCGCAATTACGAGATGGATTGCGTCAGCGATCCGGAAATCTGGCTCTTTGCCCGCCGGCAGGAATTGGCAAACCCCGCCAATGAACCCGGTAACGTGTTGCGCTCGCGACTACACACTTTGCAACGCCTACCTGCCATCACGAGCGAAGACCCGGAAGTCTGTGCGGAGACCACTCAAGCACTGAAGGCCACCATCACCGTCCCCACCCTGCGCATGAACTCGATGGACCTTATTGTGCCTTTTGAGCGGGCAGACTTTGACCAAGCGATGGATCTGATCCCAGATAGCGTGAGTCAGGATTGGCGTGCGGCCAGAGCAGCTCTTGCGAAATCGGTTGATCCTGTCGACACCACGTTTGCGGAGTGGTCACTGCGTCGCACTGGCGAGTTGCATGCCGCGGGTGTACCCATTGCCGCAGGTACCGACACGCCGATCGGCTGGAGCATCCCGGGCTACAGCTTGCACACGGAATTAGAGCAATACGTGCGGGTGGGCATGACGCCCCTCGAGGCGCTGTACTCGGCGACCGTCAGACCGGCGTCGTTCTTCGGGCTCGAGAACGAGATGGGGCAGATTAAAGCCGGCTTTATGGCAAACGCCGTTTTGCTGTCAGCCAACCCTGTCGAGGACATCACCCACACACGGACCATTGAGGGCGTGATAAATCAGGGCGCCTTTCTGTCGAGAGCTCAACTCGATCAACTCATTATCGATTAAACCGTCACCATCTGGGAGTTCATCATGCGCCGCTCTCTCCCCCACCTTCGCACGTTGTTCGCTTTCGCGTTTGGCCTACCGATTGCCTTCACCAGCTCAATTTTGGCCGGCTGTGGCATTTCCGACTCGGGTGGCCCCGCAATTCATCCGAACCTCACTGAGCTGCGCTCGGAGTGGATCGTCACGCCCGACGGGGCAGCTCGCTGGGCCTCAGTAAAGAACGACAATCTGCCAACGCTGACTGGCAGCCAGGAATGGCTAAACTACATGCGCTTTCTGGAAGAACAGCTTGCTGAATATGGGGCCGTGGATGGTGTCAAAAACAGCTGGCAGTTTGAGCGCTGGTATACCTCAGAAGACGACAGCCAATGGTCTTTGGTGTCCAATGGCGCACCCGTGAGAGTGGCAAGCTATGGCGCTTACTCAGGCTCAACGCCAACTGAAGGCATCACGGCCGATCTGATCTACTACGACCACGACAATCCGCCCGAAAATATTGAGGGAAAAATTGTTGTTATCCCTACTCGGCCTCACCCAACGCCGCCCTTCAGCGAAGACTATCTGATCAACTACGCCTTCAACGATTATGAATATGCGACCGATGCCGACACGCTGCCTGCTCCATTCGAGTTCGTTGATCCAGCCGAGAGTTTTACCTTTGATATCTGGTGGCAGTTGGCACAGGGCCTTGACAAGATTCCGGCGCAAGGCGAGGCGGCGGGTGCCGTCATCGTTTACGACATGGCGTATGAGCGCACAAAAGGACTCTATACATTCGCGGTGCCCGAGCGTTACAACGCACCGACACTGATTCTCTCAAGAGAAGACGGCGCCGCCGTCATCGCAGATGCCAAGGACAGGTAAACAGGCGACCCTCAGACTCGAAGCGAGCACAGAAACCGCTACGGCATACCAATACATCGCCTACTTACCAGGGGCGGATTACAGCACACCCGATGACGAGCAGATCGTGCTGGTTAACCACACCGACGGGCCTTCGATTACGCAAGACAACGGCGCGCTGGGGCTACTCGCCATCGTGAAGTATTTTTCGAACATTCCACAGGCGGCTCGCCCAAGGACGCTCAAGATATTTCTGGACTGCCGGCACTACATGCCCGGGCTAGAGCCCGCGTTCAGCGAGTTCGATTGGTTCACGCGTCACCCCGAGGCGAGAGATCAGATCGTGGCGATGATCCAAACGGAGCATCTCGGAGAGATGGATTACCGTGAGGTGGATGGCAGAGTCGAGCCCACCGGATATGCCGAGCAGTCTTATCTTTGGACTCGCAATAACGACCTACTCATTGAGGCCGCGAAACAGGCGGTTGACCGATACGGTTGGTCACGCGCCCAAGTCTCGGTACCGGAGCGCGCCGGGATCCGCGGCGGCCTGCAACAGGTTTGGTGGGGCGTGGGCGCCCTGGGACAAGCCGATACGGGCTATTACAACTGTGACGTTTGGCACTGCCTGGACTTACCGGGGTTCGGTCTAGGGGGGTTCCTGGGACACTACTGGAGCTCAGCCGCCACTATTGAGCGCTGGAATAAGGATTTGTTCGTGAGCCAAGCAGCGACCATGACCGAACTCACGGGCGTATTAATGTCGGCCAACCTCGGCGCGATTCAATCCCGAGGCTCGGTCAATTCGTTTCTGGATCACGCTAACCGAGAAGAGCAATTTAACGAGGCGCCGTGAAGTGAAGCAGTGTTCGGAACGCCGAAGTTGCAACGCATCGGATTTCTACTGTCACCATTAGCTGTAGACGGCGTACTGCCCTAGTGAGCGAACCGCGGCATCCCGCTTGCCGCCTCAGCGCGAATACGCTCCATGATTTGTCGCACCTCTGAAACACCCTCAATCAAAGGTGCGAAACGGATTGTGCGGGTTCGGTAGTTCATGACAGCCGGCACAATCGGTACCTGAGCGGCAGCAGCAATGCGCGCGATACCATCTTTCCATTCCTTGACCGGCTTGCGCGTACCAGATGGCGTGATGCCAAGAATTAATTTCGATTTCTCACGGAAATGGTGCGTGACCTCACCAATCAATCCATTCGGTTGTGTGCGGTCAACAGGTATACCCCCGAGGGCACGAATAATATTACCCAGCGGATACCAAAATACGGTGTGCTTGATCAGGAATGAGGCCTTCATCCCGGTCGCCCAGATAAAGGCGATCGTGAGAAAAAAATCGATATTCGAGCTATGAGGCACCAGGGCAACAATCGCTTTGCCGCGGTTCGGGAAGCCGCCCTCGATCTTCCAGCCAAAGACACGAAATATCGACCGGCCGATAAATCGGGTCAGGAAATTTCCCCCTCGAGGAAGCTCACTGCCTAACTGCCATGCCATCTGCTTTTGCCATTTTTTTTATCACTGTAACCGAGAGAACCGTTTTCGTCAGTCATCAAATACAGGGTGACAGGCGGCCAGCTTTGCGCTGTCCAGTGAGAGAGTGAGTGGGTCAGGCCGCCAACAGACTCAATAAAGGGGCACAATCCTCAACTGATGGCTGTGGTAGAGCATTTGCCAATACAAAGACCCGCGTTATACTGCGCGCCCCCTAGGACCATAGCTCAGTTGGTTAGAGCGCTACCTTGACATGG
>JAYQLF010000007.1:0-6468 GCA_038143045.1 Halieaceae bacterium | reverse complement strand
TCGGAATCGGGCCTGACGCGCTATTGCAATGACATTACGCATCTCTCACAGGACGACATCATGGCAACGGCGGACGGTATCCCGAGCGCTATGGCCGAGGTCCAAGCCTGCGGTTTGACAACGCTGAACACCGTTATCAACGCTATCGACACATTGCATTCCCGTTTCCCCAGCAGCGCCGTCATGCTGGGCTGTACCTGTATGTATCCGATGGCGCCGCTGCTGTCGGCTCGTGGCGTTGAAGTCGTCGAACCGATGTCTGCTGGTTATCGCCATATCGTCCAATCACTCCGCCCTCAACAGTGAGAGGCTCGCTCTAAGTTGAACCCAGAATTACTGTGGGTCTTCATCCCCACCATTGCAGCCATCTCGTTGACACCCGGTATGTGCATGACACTGGCATTCACTCTGGGCTTGTCGCAGGGGTACCGACAGACCCTTTGGATGATGTGGGGAGAACTCGCCGGTGTGGCAACGGTAGTGTCGACCTGCGTGCTGCTACTCGCTTGGATACAGTCGCTATCAGACCTCTACTTCACCCTGCTGGCGCTTGCAGGGGGGAGCTATCTCTTGTGGATTGCCTATCGGCTGTGGACGCAACCGGCGCAGTTTGACCGGGGAGAAGCGCAGTCTCGCCTGACGCCCTGGGCGCTGCTGGCATTGGGTTACGTCACCGCCGTCATGAACCCGAAAGGCTGGGGATTCATGATCGCCCTACTCCCGGGCTTTATGTCCGTCGATTATTCAACGCCGCAGCAATTGGCGGCCTTTCTGGGCGTCATGCTGCCATCAGAGTTTCTGTCGATGACGTTGTATGCCACGGGCGGAAGTGGTCTCAGGCGATTTCTCACCACCGACCAGCACCTCGCCAATCTGAACAAGGTCGCCGCGGCATTGATGGTGCTGGTGGCGCTATTGATGCTCATCAACCTCTGAGCACCCGTCGTAGGCTGAATCAGACGCTGGGCGCCCAGCTCGCGTGGAAGCCAAATGGCACTCGCTGGGGCAAGGTGACGCGGGCGACAGGGCCCGCCGCGACACTTGTGGCATCGAAGATCAAGCAGCGAGATGACCAGTCGTTAGTATCGGTAACCAGCGTTACGACGTAACCGTCGTCCTCGGCATCATCGCGCGTTGCGCCGGTCTTGGGCGCATACACCGCCTCACTGCCAAACACACCCTGACCGTAATCCCACTGTTGGCGGCAACCGGTTTCATTGTCGTACTTCACCAGACCCGTGAAGCGCAGCGTGTGCCCACCCTCCTCTAGCAGGGGAATGCGCTGGTGATAGGCAAAGCGGCTTTTGACACCGGCATAGAGTGGGTTGGTTTTGTTGAACTCGGTGTTGAGATCATCGATGTCGCCCTCACGCACCTCTCCGGTTCGCAAATTGAAGCGCCAGCGATAGTTGTTCGCCTCGAGACGCATGTAGGCAAGCATATGCGAGAGCTCACCCTCCTCGTTGGTCGCAGAGGGCATGGGATTAATCGAGCGGCAACCGTCCATGACCACCCAGTCGCCCTCCTCCCAGCAGTTGCTCGTGTGCAAGATGTAACAGGGTTCGCAGTCGAACCAGCGAATGTCCTCGCCTCGCCCGTGCCGTGGAATCAATCCGAAACGAGTCGGGATATCGCGATGGAAGGTCAGCACTCGCATCCGGTGCCGTTCCAATACCTTGGGGTCATGGAAGAACGGCAGATCGTGCAAGATGGTGTAGTTAGGCGTGAAGCCGATGTCATGGGGCAAACGGGGTCCCGGCAGGTCGATGGCGACTTCGTGCAATAACTTGCCAGAGGGGTCGGCCACGCCATAGGTCATGTAGGGTGGCTCGTCGCCGTAGTCAAAGAACAATAGCTCTCCCGTCGCCCAATCCACTTTGGAGTGCGCCGACAAACGGCGATGGCTGCGACCCTCCAGCTCGAAGTAGCCCTCAGTCTCAAGCGTCTGTGGGTTCAAGCGATACGGGTGACCAGCGTTGTACCAGAGCGTCATCAAGCCGCCGGCGTAATAAAAGAGATCCGTGTTCGAGGTGTCCTTAATACCAAAGGGTGAGGCATCGAAATCGAAGGGGCCCATCACGCCATTAGACGTTGATCGGCCCACCTGCTGCTCTTGGGCCAGCGCTACCGTCTCGACGTAGCGGTTGCGATACGAGGCTTCGCCTTCACAAAACGAGACCGCATGCACCATGCCGTCACCATCGAAGGGGTGGTAGCGGTTCTCTGGCTGATGAATCGGGTTGGGACCGTTGCGGAAGTACGTGCCGAGCAGGTCTTGCGGTATTTCACCCTCGACCTGCAGGCCGGACTCGCTCAGCTCAAGTGTGGTCGGCGCATAAATGCCATGCAGATAGGGATTATCGAGGGTGTAGATCCAGGGCTGGGTGTGCTCAAACTCGGCAACCCCACCAATACAGCCATCCGTCACGGGGTACGCGGGCAGGTGCAAGGCTTGATTCATCTTCGCCTCTCTCAACTGGGGTATCGGCTTCTGGTACGCCAGACTAGCAGGGAAAATCCTTCGCTCGCAACGCGGTGAGGGTCGTGCCCATTCACCCCTACGGTACTTGCCAGTCCTTCCGCCCGCCCATAGGATCAAGAGCTCAATCAGGAGAACCGCGATGCATGCGCCCATCTATATCCTCGGCGGCAGCCAGACCGACTTTGCGCGCAACTGGGCGCGGGAAAACCTGGAAATCTTTGATCTGTTCGCCGAAGCCTTGCGGGAGGCGGTGCAGCAGGCAGGCGTTGAGCCTGCACAGATTGAAGTGGGCCACGTCGGCAACTTCGTGGGCGATCTGTTTACCCGACAGGGGTTGATCGGCGGCTTTTTTGGTCAGGTTTACCCCGAACTGGGCCAGTTACCCACGTCGCGTCACGAGGCGGCCTGCGCCTCGGGCTCGATGGCCATTCTGGCTGCCATGCGCGACATTGAAGCGGGCCATTACGATGTCGCCTGCGTGGTCGGCCTGGAGCTCATGCGCAACGTGGACGGTCGCACTGGCGCCGAATATTTGGGAGCCGCCGCGTGGCAGGGGCATGAGGCAACTACTTGCGATTTCCCATGGCCGTTTCTATTTGACCGTATTACCCAGGAATACGACCAGCGCTACGGTATCGACGATGCACCGCTGACCCGCATCGCCGAAATCAATTTTGGTAACGCCAAACTGAACCCGCGGGCACAAACACGAGAATGGGCCTTCGCGGACGGCAGTTTTGGTGACGACCCTTCGCTGAACCCTCCCGTTGAAGGGCGCGTGAGGAAACTCGACTGCGGGCAAATCACCGACGGTGCCGCCTGCGTGATTTTGGCCAGCGAACGCTTTGCCAAAGCGCACTGCCAGGCCCGCGGCCAACATCTCGCCGACCTGCCCAAAATCAAAGGCTGGGGGCACCGGTCTGCGCCCATTTTGTTGGAGACCAAACTGGCGGCCTCTAAAGATCATGCACTGGTCTTTCCTCACGCGGCGCAAGCGCTGGCCGATGCCAGAACGCGAGCCGGTATGGCCGACATCAGTGCGCTCGACGGATTGGAAACCCATGACTGTTTCACCATCACCGAATACATGGCGATTGATCACTGCGGGCTGACAGCTCCGGGGGAGAGTTGGAAGGCCGTTGAAGACGGCCGCATCACGCGCGACGGGGACTTTCCGATCAACCCCAGCGGTGGCTTGATTGGCTTGGGTCACCCCGTTGGCGCAACGGGTGTGCGCATGGTGCTCGATTGCGCGCGGCAGGTGACCGGTCAGGCCGGTGATTACCAGATCGCCAATGCCGAGAACATGATCACCTTCAATGTGGGCGGCAGTACCACGACCTGCGCGAGCTTCGTGGTAGGCGTGGGTTCGTGAAGGATGTTTTTATCTATGATGCCATCCGTAGTGCACGCACCCGGGCCAAATCTAATGGTGGACTCCACGCTCTAACACCGCCGGAGCTCCTCAAACCGCTATATCAGGCGCTGGCACAGCGCAATCAGCTGGACCCCGCACTCGTGTCGGAGGTCATTCTGGGCTGCGTCACACAGCACGGTGAACAGGCAGGCAATATCGCCAAAACCTCTGCGCTGTTTGCCGGTTGGCCCGAGTCCGTATCGGGTTTAACGGTGCATCGTTTTTGCTCATCCAGCGTAGACGCCATCGCACTAGCAGGACTCAAGGTGGCGACGGGGCAAGCTCAGGCCATCGTTGCAGGCGGCGTCGAGATGATGTCGCGCGTGCCGATGCTATCTGACGAAGCGCGGGTCTTCAGCGACCCCGAATATGCCGTCCGCCATCAGATGTTATTGATGGGCAGCGGCGCCGACCTGATCGCCACCCGTATTGGTGCCAGTCGGGAAGATTGCGACGCGGTGGCACTGGAAAGCCAGCAACGCGCCGCGCAGGCACAGCGGGAGGGACGGTTTCAGTCGATCATTCCGATCGAGACACCTGAGGGCGTCATCAGCGAAGACGAATGTATCCGCGCGGATATGACCGCGGAGCGACTGGCGAAATTACCATCGGCATTTGCAGAGCTCGGTGCGGCCGGTGCCGATCAGGTGCAGTTAGCGAAGTTTCCGGAGCTCGGCGCGATCGAACACGTCCATACCAAGGGCAACTCTCCCGCGATGTGCGACGCCGGCGCGCTGGTGCTATTAGGTGACGCGGCATTCGGACAGTCCATGGGAATCAGCCCGAGGGCCCGGCTCATCACCAGTACAACCGCTTCGGGCGAGCCGCTTGAGGTAGTCAGTGGTTGCGTAACAGTGACCGAGGCGCTGTTGGCAGATCAAGGCCTCAGCCCAGAGGACATCGATCTCTTTGAAATCCACGAGGCCTTCGCCGCAACCGTGGTGAAAACCCGTCAGGTGCTCGGCATCGATGATTCTCGTCTTAACGTGAACGGCGGCGTGATCGCGCTGGGCCATCCCATGGGCGCTACGGGCGCCATTATGACCGGCACCCTGATCGATGAACTCCACAGACAACGGCTGAACAAGGGTGTCGTCGCCGCGAGTGGCGCTGCCGGCAGTGGCAGCGCACTGTTACTGGAGCGCTGTTAAGTCTTCCGTCTTGAGTGCCTGAATCAGCGCACCATCTGCCAGCAGCAGTGCCTGAGTATCAACGCACCCAGATCGGTGAGCTCCAGACACGTTCCTGCAGCGTGGCGTGCAGATCAGGTCGAAGCTCAACGCCGGCACGAATAGCATCCCAGGTCGACCAGCGGCACGTTGGATTCTCCAGCGCGCGCACGTAATAGAGGGCGCGGCTGTCGGGATCATAGTCGGGGTCTTGCCACACGGTCTTCAACTCGGCGGCGCCGACGCCCTCGGTGATGCTGCAGTCGGAGATATCAACCCGCGCGCCGTTATCGCCACAGCGGTGCGTATCGGGGTCAGGGGTCAGTCCGTCAGAACACGCCACGTCGTAGACCTGCTCGTAGGTTTCGCCGTCCTTTTCCCAGCCTTTGATGATTTGGAGTCGCTGCAACGCCGTGCCCCGAGGGTCAGCACTCGCCCACGCGATAAAACGAGGGGCTTCGTTCGTATTGCCAAGTTCACCCCCCATGGCGACGCCGCCCGCGTAGGCCTCTTCGATCATGGTTTCTGAATCGAGGATGTCCGGCGCGTAGTCGTGCCCTGCAAAAAACCGCACGCGCATGCGCGGGCCAGAGGTGGCGAAGGTTTCCTTTCGGCGGAAGGCATCGTAAATAGCATCACGGGTATTCTCCTCGGCCCAAACACCCGTCACACCGGAAGCGCTCCAGCTCTCGAAACCACCGCCATAGGTGTAAGTGCGGCCATCTACCTCAGTCAGGGTATCGGGCGCTAAAAAACGCGCCATCAGGCCATAAACCATGTCCACCGGCACAGAGCCACGGCGCTCGGGTAAACCATCGAGAAGACCCGCTTTCGAAAAGTATGTTTCCTCATCATCACTGGTGCCGGCGACGTGGGTGTCACTCGCCGCGACAAAGCCGAACTGGTAAGGGTTCTTTACACCCTGCGCTTCCAGTGCGAGTCCATTGCGCAAAGCTTCGCGGACATAACTGCCCTTCTCCTCACTATGCAGGCTGGTCCCCACACGGAACTTGTAGATCTCGAAGTCAGCCCATTCATCATTGGGCGACAAGAGCGGATGGGTATCCGACGTGCCCTTGACCTGTGTGATCTCTACAATCGGCTCGTTGCGCATGCGCTGATCCGCATAATCGTCATCCATCGGATCGCCGGCCCAGTCCACGAGCTTGAACATTTGCCCATTGGAGCCGTTCGAGTTGTGGGGAATCGCCAGACTTTCGATACCTTGGTCTCTCAGCGTATCCATCCAGTCCCAGAGGCCCTCCGGGTTTTGGGAGTTCAGCCGGGAAAACGGTACGGCAGGTAGCTTGTCGGCGCCGCGGAACACGACGTTGCGATGCAGGTTGCCCACATCGTCAGTGGAAGAGGTGTACTCATAGGCCACAAAGGTGGTGAAGTGG
>JAYQLF010000006.1:0-3527 GCA_038143045.1 Halieaceae bacterium | reverse complement strand
TTTACCAAGTGCTGGAAGGCAACGAATTTGCGGTCAATAAAACGTTTCATGACATCGAACGGGACCCCAGGCATCGGGACGTGCAGGTTCTCTTCAAAGGCGAAGCTGAGTCACGAGAATTCTCCGACTGGCAAATGGGGTTTCTCAACCTCGACGGTATGGAGGCGGACGCCCTCAGCGGTTTCTCGGACTTCTTAAGCCGCGACGCTCAGCCGCGGGAATTTTTAGAGAACTTAAGTCGTGGCAAACGGCTGGCTCTGATGTTCCGAACGCTCAACTAGCTTTTGAACGAAATCGCGGTCGCCATACACCCAGCGCCACATTCACAGTCGCTACCAGCCCAATCAAAATCAGCGACCACTGTTCGGCATCGACTTTGAGGGCAAGTCCGGCGATCAGTGTTTCATCAGAGAGCGCCGATGCCGCCAGCGCCGCCTCTTTTTTGATCGGACTCTGAATCCCGAGCAAACTCCCCTCCAACATCAATACCGTCGTGACAAGCTTTCCCCAGGCCCAAGGAGCACTGTGGAAGCCCGGCACCACTGCCATGGAGGCGAGCCCAAATAACAGGCTGATCAAGAGTGAGGGCATCAGCACCAGCGAGGCAATTCGTTCCATCACCTGGCGCTGAGCACTATAAATATCGAGGGCATCGCCTGGCGCGGCCAGCTGTTGGTGAAATACCCAGAGCACGACGATCGAGCCCAGAAAGGCGATGCCTGTCATGGTGTGGCCGAATTTCAGTAGCTTTCTCGTATTCATTCACATCACCATCATTACGGCACCAGGCACTCACGCTCTCGGCTCTTCCTTCACAGCCTCGCACATCCTTGTCATTCTAGCTGTGCTCCATGCAAAAAGCCTCCCTGCGAACCGGGAAATGAGTTTTCGCGAGCCTGACGCCGGTCAGGCTTTCACCTGCCCCTCCACCATCTTCAGCACGGCTCACCAACAACGAGGATCCTCTCAAAGAGACTGGCGCTAGCTCGCAAACACCGCGGCCACTGCGTCTATACTGTCCGGGCGCAAGACCTCTGTCAGGTCGCGCAACCGATATCTGAGAGACACGATCATGATGAGCACACCCTACGCCACCCTACAGTACGGTCATTCAGAAGAAATGGGTTTGTTGCGCGAAACCGTTCACCAATTTGCTACCGAAGAAATCGCTCCGCGTGCCGCAGAGATCGACCGCGACAACGACTTTCCCCGACCTCTGGCAAAAAATGGGGAGCCTTGGCTTATTGGGTATCACGATACCCGACATTTATGGGGGTAGCGGTATGGGCTATCTCGCCCACGCTATTGCGATGGAAGAGATATCGCGCGCCAGTGCGTCGGTGGGGCTTTCTTATGGCGCTCACTCCAACCTCTGCCTGAACCAAATACGCCTCAACGGCACTGAGGAACAAAGGCTCCAGTACTTGCCTAAACTCTGCAGCGGCGAACATATTGGGGCGCTGGCCATGTCCGAACCGGGCGCTGGATCTGATGTTGTCAGTATGCGCCTGCAAGCCCGACGCGAGGGCGATCACTTTATATTCAACGGCAATAAAATGTGGATCACCAATGGCCCCGATGCCGATGTTTATGTCATCTACGCAAAAACTGATCCGGAAACAGGCTCCAAAGGCATCACTGCTTTTATCGTCGAGCGCGACACACCTGGATTCTCCCGCTCGCCCAAGCTCGACAAGCTGGGCATGCGCGGCTCCAATACCTGTGAGCTCGTTTTTGAGGACTGCAAAATCGCCGCCAGCCAGGTCCTTGGACAAATCGGTAGCGGCGTGAAAGTCTTGATGTCGGGACTGGATTACGAACGCGCGGTGCTATCTGCCGGCCCCGTGGGTATTTTACAGGCCTGCCTCGATACGGTGCTGCCTTACGTTCATGATCGCGAGCAGTTCGGGCAGCCTATCGGCGAGTTCCAGCTCGTACAGGGGAAGCTGGCGGACATGTATGCGCGCTGTTCAGCGAGCCGCGCCTATCTCTATGCGGTTTGCGACGCGCTGGATCGGGGTGAAAACAGCCGGAAAGACGCGGCGGCTGTAATTCTCTATACAGCGGAAGCCGCCACGCAATCTGCTCTCGACGCCATTCAATTGTTGGGTGGCAACGGCTACATCAATGACTATCCCACGGGGAGACTGCTGCGGGACGCCAAGCTCTATGAGATCGGTGCGGGCACCTCTGAGATTCGACGCATGTTGGTGGGTCGAGAGCTTTTCTCCGACACTCAATAACGCGGGAAGCGCCCAACATGTCTACAGCGCGACCGCGTATTCAATCGTCGGAACCACCCGGTGCGGTCTCTGTAAGGGAGATAGCATCCTTCAGCAGCGGCACGCTCAGCGGTACGCCGCTTTGACCACTCAATGTCAGAGACTGACGCAACGATGAAGACAGCGCAGTGGTGAGCACACGCTGCTGATAAGGCAAGTGCCGCTCACCCTGACGCAGCAGCTTCTCCCAGCTTCCAGACTCATCGAGCTGAGATCGAATACCGGCGAGATACTGCAACAGGGCGTCAGCGCACCGCAGAACCCTCTGCCACCGATGAATCAAAAGTGAGCGACCACGTCATATCATGACGCAACTGGCAGTGAGCCACGAAAGCACCGGGCAACCGGTGCCCCCACTCCTGTGGCGAAATCAAAGAAAGTTGCCAGCGACTCTCGCTCAGATACAGGTAGTAGGTATGCCCCGGCGCTACGCGAAAGCCAAAGGCCGCAGACAGCACGAGCGCCGACCAGCAGTAGTCTTGTGCCGCTTCCTCGCTGGACTTTGATCGCAGCTGAGCAGGAGACGCGGCATGCAGATCCTCCAAGACCAGCACCAAACCCTTGTCCTGATAGGTGTTTTTCTCTCGCGCTGTCACGGGATGACCTCTGGCTAGATGTCCTCAAGTCTGATCCATTGACCAGCGAGTTCCAACACAGATACGTCGAGGCTTGGCGTTCAGGCCAACTCGGGGTGCCTTGCCAAAACCGAAGCCTTGAAATCAGCGGGCATGGGGCGACTTTTGCGAGTCTGCTTGTCGACAAATACGTAGGTAAAACTGCCGCGGCCGGCGGTTTCTTCGGTTCGAATGTTGCGCATGGTGAAACCGATAACAATGCTCGAATTGCCGACCCGCTCTGCCGCAACTTCAACTTCTAGCGTATCCCCGGCCAGACTCTCGCCCAAAAAATCCATATTGGCATTGACGGTAAACGTCAGAAAATCGGGACCGACCACGTCGGCGACATCGAGACCCAACTCATTCCAATATTCCCCCAATACCTCGTCTGCAAAGACGAAGTAGTTGCCAAAGAAGGCATGGCCATTGGCGTCGGTATCGGCGAAGCGCACTTTGATCGTGCCGCGGTAGGGGTTTGACATCAGAAAGCTCCCGTCTCAATGGGTGGCAGTAGAGGTGACTCCGAAGTATGACGGCTTGCCGCTGCAGGGTCACTGTAAAAACGGTTGCGAGGCGAGGCATGCGTGAAATAGTCCACAGCTCAGGGCGGGAACCTGTCATCTTCCGG
>JAYQLF010000005.1:0-338084 GCA_038143045.1 Halieaceae bacterium | reverse complement strand
CCAGCTGCAAGAGTTAGGTAAATGCCGATTCATGGACCCGGCCGAGTTTGAAGCGGGCGTGGCGCCGCTTGCGAGCAAGAAGCTAGTCATTATCGGGTGTGGCGCACAGGGCTTTAACCAGGGACTTAACCTCCGGGACAGCGGACTCAATGTCGCATACGCCCTGAGGAAGGAAGCAATCGAGGAAAAGCGGCCCTCGTGGGTAAAAGCCACTGAGGCTGGCTTTCAGGTCGGTACCTACGAGGAAATGGTGCCTGACGCCGACATGGTATTGAACCTCACGCCCGACAAACAACACACCAATGTCGTTGAGTCGGTCATGCCTTTAATGAAGCAGGGAGCCTGCCTCTCCTACTCCCACGGCTTTAACATCGTGGAAGAAGGTATGAAGATTCGTGAAGACCTCACGGTCATCATGGTCGCACCCAAGTGCCCGGGTACCGAGGTGCGGGAAGAATACCTGCGTGGCTTTGGCGTCCCCACTTTGATCGCCGTCCACCTCGAGAACGATCCCGAGGGTAAAGGTCTGGAATGGGCAAAGGCCTACGCAGCGGGCACGGGCGGCCATCGCGCGGGTGTGTTGCAGTCTTCGTTCATCGCTGAGGTGAAATCTGACCTGATGGGCGAGCAAACGATTCTCTGCGGCATGCTGCAAACGGGCTCGCTACTGTGTTTTGACCGCATGGTAGAGCTGGGTCAGGATCCCGCCTACGCCGCGAAGCTCGTGCAATACGGGTGGGAGACAGTTACAGAAGGTCTTAAGCAGGGCGGCATCACCAACATGATGGACCGTCTGTCCAACCCCGCCAAGATTCGCGCCTTCGATCTCGCCGAGGAAATGAAAACCATCCTGCGTCCTCTGTTTGAGAAGCACCAAGACGACATTATGTCGGGGCACTTCTCCAGCACCATGATGGCCGACTGGGCGGCGGACGACGCCAACCTGCTGAAGTGGCGCGCAGAAACCAACGGCACGCCCTTTGAACTGCAAGACGTCACTGACGACCCCATTGATGAACAAACCTACTACGATCAGGGCATCTTGATGGTCGCCATGGTCAAAGCAGGTGTTGAGCTGGCTTACGAGACGATGGTTTCGGCCGGCATCATCGAGGAGTCCGCGTATTACGAGTCACTCCACGAAACACCTCTCATTGCCAACACCATTGCTCGCAAAAAGCTGTATGAGATGAACGTGGTGATCTCCGACACTGCCGAATATGGCTGCTACCTATTTGATCAGGCAGCGAGGCCATTATTGAAGGCCTTCGTCGCGGGTCTCGATGCTGAAGTGATTGGCGGAGGCATGGGCGGCAATAGCGCCGTAGACAATCGACGATTGATCGACGTTAACGCCCAAATCCGGGCGCACTCGGTTGAGGTCGTTGGCGCGAGGCTGCGCGGTTACATGACGGGCATGAAGGCGATTTCATCAGCCGACTGAGGTTGAGTGAACGACTTGCGACTCTGTCGCGTATGGCATGGCATAAGAATGCCGTTGATAGGGGCCGCACCGGTCGTTAGACTTGCGCCCCACTGAATTTTGAACAGTACCCACCAGGAAATCCTATGAGCTTTAATCTGATGTTACCCCCATCCTTGGGGTGGTCGGACTCGTCATTGCTTTTGTGATCTACACCATCATGTCACGCGCCTCTGCAGGCGAAGACAAGGTTCGTGGTATCGCCGAGCAGATCCACTTGGGCGCCATGGTGTTTATGCACCGTGAGTACAAGATGCTGCTGGCTTTTGCCGCGGTGTTGGTCGTTGGCATTCTGGTGTCTCCTCTTGGGCACCAACACCGCCATCGCCTTTATCGCGGGTGCGGTGTCCTCTGCGACCGCCGGCTACCTCGGGATGTACGCCGCAACGAAAGCCAATGTGCGAACCGCGGTTGCTGCAAACCAGCAAGGTGCAGCCGCGGCGCTCAACGTCGCCTTTTACGGCGGGTCGATTATGGGACTCTGCGTCGCGTCGCTGGGCCTCTTGGGCTTGGGTGGGCTTTACTACTATTTTGGCGGTGACCCCCACACTGCACACGCCATTCACGGCTTCGGGATGGGTGGCTCAGTCGTGGCGCTGTTCTCGCGCGTGGGCGGGGGCATTTACACCAAGTCTGCTGACGTTGGTGCGGACCTCGTGGGCAAGGTCGAGGCAGGTATCCCCGAAGACGACCCCCGTAACCCAGGCGTCATCGCTGACAACGTAGGCGACAACGTCGGCGACATCGCTGGCATGGGCTCTGATATCTTTGAATCCTATTGCGGATCAATGATCGCGTGTATCGCTATCGCCTCCACGATGGCACTGACCGCGGCTGAGCAAAGTGCGATGATGGCCTTCCCATTGGCGCTGGCCAGTATCGGCCTGCTCGCCTCAGTTGCCGGCATTCTCATCGTCCGCGCGCGCTCATCTGCGGCGCCGGAAGCAGCGCTTCGCAGCGGCACGCTTGGCGCGCCGATCATTTTCATCGCGCTGGCTTGGTTCCTCTCAGAAAGCATGGGCATTTCTCAAAACATCTGGTGGGCCGTGGTTTCTGGCGCCGTCGGGGGCATCGCCATTGGCCTGATTACCGAGTACTACACGGGCGGCAAACCTGTGCGAACAATCGCCAAGTCGGGTGAAACCGGATCTGCGACTGTCATGATCACCGGCCTTGCTGTCGGCATGCAGTCGGTGGTGGCACCCGTGCTCTTCCTTGCGGCGATCATCTTTGTCTCAACCAACCTCGCCGGCCTTTATGGCGTGGGTATTGCGGCAGTCGGCATGCTGGCCACCGTCGGTATCACCATGGCGATTGACGCCTACGGCCCCGTAGCGGACAACGCAGGCGGCATCGCCGAGATGGCGGGAATGGGCCCTGAGACTCGTGAAATTACTGACGGCTTGGATGAAGTCGGCAACACCACAGCGGCGATCGGTAAGGGCTTCGCAATTGGCGCTGCGGCGCTTGCGGCACTTGCGATCATCGCGGCCTTTGTTGAAACCGTCACGATCAACAACCCAGATTTTGACCTGCAATTGTCTGATCCTCAGGTTCTGATCGGGATGTTCATCGGCGGCACGATTCCATTCCTCATTGCCTCAATCACTATGACGGCGGTAGGCGATGCGGCGTTTGACATGATCAACGAGATTCGCCGTCAGTTCAGGGAAATCCCAGGGTTGCTCGAGGGCAATGCCGAGCCCGATACCGCACGATGTGTTGACATTGCGACGACGGCGGCATTAAAGCGCATGGTGGTCCCTGGCGCGATCGCCGTACTAGCCCCAGTCGTGGTTGGCTTTGGCTTGGGCGCGACCTCACTGGGCGGCATGCTCGCCGGTGGTCTGCTCGGCTGCGTTCTGATGGCGCTGATGATGGCAAACGCAGGCGGTGCGTGGGACAACGCCAAAAAGTACATTGAGAAAGGGAACCTCGGCGGCAAGGGCTCTGATACACACGCCGCTGCGGTTGTAGGCGACACGGTGGGCGACCCCTTCAAGGACACCTCTGGTCCCTCGATGAACATCCTGATCAACGTCATGGCGATTGTCAGCTTGGTGATTGCACCGTTGCTCTGACACAGGATGAGCAAAACCAAAAAGGGGCCTCGAGGCCCCTTTTTTATGGCTAGCGCGACACAATTAAGGTGCCAGCACTTTCTCTCCGCGTGCCATACCGGCAACACCGGAACGCACCACTTCTAACACCTCCGCTTCACCCAGCGCCTGAATAAAGGAATCAAGTTTTTCCGAGGGCCTGGTGAGCTGAACGATATACGTCGTTGGACCCACATCGATAATCTGGCCTCGGAAAATCTCAGTCGTCCGCTTCACCTCATCCCGCTGAGCGTCAACCGCGCGCACCTTCACCAACAGCGTGTCACGCTCGACGTGCGCACCCTCGGTAAGATCAACAACCTTGACCACGTCAATGATTTTATTGAGGTGCTTGGTAATCTGCTCAATCTTCAGATCGTCACCCGAGGTGGTCACCGTGAGCCGGGATAGAGAATGATCCTCGGTAGGCGCCACATTCAAAGTTTCGATGTTATAACCACGCTGGGAAAACAAACCCACCACACGCGACAACGCGCCGGACTCGTTTTCCAACAAAACTGAGAGTATCCGTCTCATATCAGGTTCTCTCCGTTTTGCTGAGCCACATATCTTTCATGGCGCCGTTGGGAGCAACCATCATCGGATAAACGTGCTCATCTGGATCAATGTGGATATCCATGAAGACCAACCGGTCTTTCAATGCAAAGGCCTCTTTCATAGCCGGCAATAGGTCTGATTGCGACTTCACCTCCATGCCCACATGTCCATACGCTTCCGCCAACTTTACAAAATCCGGCAACGATGCAGCGTAGTGGCTTTCCGAATACCGTCCCTCGTACTGCATGTCCTGCCATTGCTTGACCATGCCGAGATAATCGTTTCTCAGATTAATGATCTTTACCGGACAGCCGTACTGGCTACAGGTCGACAGTTCCTGAATGTTCATCTGGATACTGCCCTCCCCGGTAACACAGGCCACATCCGCGTCGGGCAACGCGATCTTAATGCCCATTGCGGCGGGCAAACCAAAGCCCATGGTGCCCAGACCACCCGAGTTGATCCAACGACGGGGGTAATCAAATTTGTAGTACTGCGCGGCAAACATCTGATGCTGACCGACATCCGAGGTCACGTAAGCCTCACCATTGGTAGCCTCGTACAGCGCACAGATCGCATCCTGAGGCATGATGGATGCGGACTCGCCGTAGCGTCGGCCATACCAGAGCCCGTGAGCCTCCCGCCAACTGTCGATCTGCTGCCACCACTGTGCCAGTGAATCTGCGTCGGGGAGCGGGCGCTCGGCACTTTCCATTTGCAGGGCATCCTGCTTGTGGAGTTCGCTCAATATGGTGTCGACCGGGCCAACGATTGGAATGTCCACCGGCACAATTTTAGCGATCGAGGCTGGATCGATGTCGACGTGGATGATTTTCGCGCCCGGGCAGAACTTCGAAACGGTATTGGTGACGCGGTCATCAAAGCGCGCACCCACCGCCAAAATCACGTCCGAGTGATGCATCGCCATATTGGCCTCGTAAAAGCCGTGCATACCAAGCATTCCAAGGAACTGGGGATCACTCCCGGGATATGCGCCCAGTCCCATCAGCGTATTTGTCACCGGATAGTTCAAGCGACGAGCCAGCGAGGTCAGTTTTTCCGAGCCCTCGCCCTGAATCACTCCGCCGCCCGCGTAGATAACCGGTCGTTTGGCACTCAGGAGCAAGCGGGCCGCTTTGCGTATTTGACCAGAATGGCCTTTTGCAGAAGGCTGATAAGAACGCAGACTTACCGAGTCGGGATAATGGTATTCAAATTTGTGCTCAGGGTGAGTGAAGTCCTTCGGAATATCGACTACCACCGGACCGGGCCGGCCCGTAGAGGCAATGAAGAATGCCTTCTTGATAGTGGAGGGAATATCCTCAGGTCGCTGAACCAGGAAACTGTGTTTCACGATAGGTCGTGAAATACCGACCATGTCCGTCTCTTGAAAGGCGTCCTCACCTATAAGGTGACTCTGCACCTGCCCAGAGATCACGACCAATGGAATAGAGTCCATATAAGCTGTTGCGATGCCTGTGATCGCATTGGTCGCACCCGGGCCAGACGTGACCAGCACAACGCCCGGCTTCCCTGTAGCGCGCGCGTAGCCGTCCGCCGCATGGGTGGCCGCCTGCTCGTGGCGCACCAGAATGTGGGGTACTTTTTCGGCCTTGAACAAGGCATCGTAGATGTGGAGCGCAGCTCCACCGGGGTATACGAAGATGTACTCAACACCTTCATCTTCAAGGGCGCGGACGATCATATCGCCGCCGGATAGCATTTCCATGACCACTCTCCATCTCGTTTGATCGGAGGGTGGTGGACACCATACGCATCGCACCACCTTTACCTGTCTCACGAGACACTGGCCGGATCGCCCCAGCTTCCCGCCAGATCGCGATCACGAAAGCCGTGTATCGGTGACCTGCGGGGTAGCGCAGTGTCGAGCCCGAGTGGAAAGGCACTGCCTAACCTGACGGAACCCGCAAACAGCCTGTGAAACTATCCCATTTCAGAGGTAGGCCAGAGGGTGAGGGTACCCACCGATAGCCGTTGCCGCTCGCGTGACAGCGCGGATTGTCGTGGCGTCAACCAGCTAAAGTCAAGACACACGGGCAAATGGCCATAATCTCAGTTCAGCCTCCACATAACCTTACGTGGCGTGATGGTCAGCCAGCCACGTCTAGAACCGATTAATGTTCTCAGCGCGATAAGCCTCCCGAACAGTTCCATCTGTCTCGGGAGCGATCACCACAGGATTGAAGCCCTCACATCCAATACAAACGGTGGCAGTCTCGTCGGGGATGATGCCGGGACCACAATTTGGACCAGTGCAACTCTGGGCACCCGACTCAAGTTTTACGTTAACGATGATCGGTGGAATGGGCATGCCTTGACCGAATTCCGAGCCTTCATCGTTTTGAGGCTGGAAAAGTGATACTCGGTATGCCCTAGGCTGTCTCAAATCGCCAAGGGACTCTCGTGCTGCCGTCGGTTTGAAAAGCGCTCGAGACTATTGCGGGCCACTGATAGCTACCGGATTGAGCACCTGCTCATCGCTGGCATGCACTTCCAGGTAGTGGCCCACATCACCACCCGTTGCCTGCTGAGAAACTCAGCATTTGTCCGCGTCCCAATCAGACCTCAAGCGGTTGCGGGCACGGGCTGGCTGGCAATCCAGTCGGCCATTAAAACCTCGTAAGGTCCGAGTAAAGCAAGGGTGGTGAGCGTGATAATAAGCACTACCAGAGTCGTTGCAATGAAACCTCTGGGGCCCGCGAACGTGCTGCGCCCTGAGGACCGCATCCCAGGAGTCAGGGGGTTAACCTTGGCGCTCATCGCAGGATTAGCCCTGTCATTGACAGCGCCGCAATCGGGTCCAGTGGCGGATCCCCGGAGACGCTCATCGTGATTTGCAGCATTTCACGTCCCAGCGAGTTGGCCGGAAAATCAGATCCTTCTATCGTAACGGGCGTCATCTCCCATTCTCGAACACCGATAGACAAGATCTCTGCGGAACCCCAACCATATCGGCCTTGGCTTAGCGGGACCTGCAGACGAAGAGTGGCGGCTGATTCAACACCGCTTGTCGACTTCCGATGAATCATGAACAGGCGTTCCAGCCTCCCCCAGCCGAGATGTTGGGCACACGCACCCACCTCTGCCAAACTATCCATCCACCTTGCGACCCACACAACCCGGTCGGAATCTGCAACATCCCGGTTCACGCACCGCGCTGGAATGAGCGCGTAGCCTTTGCCGGTATCACACTCCCGTGGACACCTCAGCACCCTCTCAATGTACAAACCGACTCCGCTGCTACGATTCGAGAGGCACGGGGCGTCCACCGTATCGAGCAAGGCTATTCCGCCCCACACTTGCTGACTCGACAGCGTCTCTGGGGGCACACACGGATCCGACGGAAAACGCCGGGTTGCCCCCTCGACCCGATTAAATCCCTGCCACTCATAGGGCATCCTCGCGGCCTCAATAACGTTATCGAGAAACCTATTCACCTGCCTCAGACGCAGTCGCTGGTCTACTTCCGCTTTAGCAACATTGACTGCGCTGACAACATCGCCACTTGCCGCGGCCAATACGCCAAGCAAAATAAGCGCCAGGGTATTGGCGATCATTATTTGCACGACTGAGAAGCCAGCCGAGTGCCACAACCGATGCGTGCAACCGGCGCTTTTTGGCGGCTTGGCGCGATGTTGCGGTAACCGCGCCGCCCTGATGATCGGCCTTAACATCACAACATCACAGTGTCTCAACACGGGAACTCAGCGATATACGCGACCCGTGTGGGCTTCGCCACGAAAGCTCTGCCCCACCGACCTTATCGACATTTATCTGGTAGGCGGGCAACTGATCCAGCCACGCCATAACACTGCCGCACGTTTTACCGACGATATCTGCAAGTGCTTCCTGCTGGGCCCGATCACACAGGCCGATCATGGCCTCCTCGTTGATATTGAAGATCGTTGCCAGAACGCCTAACTCCCGAAGCGCTAATTCTGCAAAGGTCAACTGGCTAACGAGAGCATGGAGCAGCAGCATGTCAGTCGCCAGCTGGTAAACGGCTGCCATACCCGCACACCCAATCAACACCGCCAGCAGATAATCAAGGAACATTGGCGGCCCCACCCGGAGAAGATTCAATCCAAACGCCCTGATGATTCAAGGCGAGAGACGGCAACCTGTCCGTGTCAGTCGTCAGTTGCAGGGTGTACTGGCCCGACCCAGCAAATACACGCAATCGGTAAAAATGCGCCACTCGATCTGATAACGAGACTAGCGAGGGCAATTGATCCACGGTTGCATAATGTCGATGCCGGACCCAAAACTGTCGCTGCTTGAGATCGAGACGCTGAAGCACTGCGCGGGCCTCACGTATTAGGCTCTGATCCTGAACAGACCGCCAACTGGGCAAGGCGACAACCGTCACGATACTGGCGATGGCGAGAACCAACATTAACTCGATAAGCGTGAAACCCTGCCAATTCAACTGACCTCGCATAGGGCTTCCCTAATGTGATGTGATGTGAAGCGCGCCAACGTGGTCACCCTACCGCTGAGTTAATGCAAAGCAGAGATCAGTGACCGAATCGGAGTAGCTTTGGTGAGGTCTTTGGCGCGCCTCTTTACGCCGCGGCGGGAACGCGCGGTGCCTTCGAGAACTGAAGCCCGTCACCGCTTTGAGATGCCACAATCTCGTCTCCGCTCATGAAAGCGCCTGACAACAATGCCTCTGCCAAGGGGTTTTCAATCAGTCTCTGTATTGCTCGCTTGAGCGGGCGCGCCCCGAAAACTGGATCAAATCCCTGATCGACCAAAAAATCCATCACATCGGTAGGCATTGACAGCTGCAATCCACGTTCTGCCAGCCGGGCTTCAAGCAATCCGAGTTGCAGGTCGGCAATCCCCCGAATATGTTCATGGCCCAGCGCGTGGAAAATGACTGACTCATCAATACGATTCAAAAACTCTGGCTTGAAATGCATGGACACGTCTGACATCACCTTCGCCTCGACCGTGGCCTTCACTACGCCGGTATCGGAATCCATCTGGCCCTCGTCGAATGCCTCACGAATATGGTCAGAACCGAGATTTGAGGTCATCACCACGACGGTGTTTCTAAAATCCACCGTGCGACCCTGACCGTCGGGCAGTCGGCCGTCCTCAAGCACCTGAAGCAGAATATTGAAGACGTCCGGGTGTGCCTTTTCAATCTCATCAAGCAGCAAGAGTGAATAGGGCCTGCGACGCACCGCTTCAGTGAGATACCCACCCTGCTCGTAGCCAACATACCCTGGAGGGGCTCCAATGAGCCGCGCAACAGAGTGCTGCTCCATAAATTCCGACATATCAATGCGGACCATGGCCTGCTCGCTATCGAACAGATAATCAGCCAATGCCTTGCAGAGCTCAGTCTTGCCCACGCCGGTTGGACCCAAAAACAAAAAAGAGCCATTCGGTCGCGCCGGATCGGCCAATCCCGCACGGGCGCGCCTGACCGCATGAGACACCGCCTTTACCGCTTCATCTTGCCCGATCACGCGCTCATGCAACGACTCCTCCATCCGCAAGAGTTTCTCGCGGTCACTTTCGAGCATCTTCGCAACCGGAATACCCGTCCATCGGGACACCACGTCGGCGACCTCCTCCTCGCTCACCCGAGAGCGCAGTAAAGTCGGTTCAGGCAGTTCGTCGTCTGAAGCAGCAAGCAGTCTGCGCTCCAGATCCGGTAACAGGCCATGCTGTATTTCAGACATTCGCGCGAGATCGCCCGCACGCCGCGCCACTTCCAGCTCCAGTTTGGCCTGCTCAATGTCACTCTTAATCTGCGTAACGCCCTGTACCGCTGCTTTCTCTGCCAGCCAGATCTCCTCAAGATCGGCGTACTCTCGGGCAGTCGTATCGATTTGCTCATTGAGTGAGGCTAGCTCCTTCGATGCGGCATCAGAGTCTTCTTTTTTGACCGCTTCACGCTCAATTTTGAGCTGGATCAAGCGTCGCTCCAGCCGGTCCATTGACTCTGGCTTCGAGTCGATTTCCATCCGGATTCGACTCGCCGCCTCATCGATCAGATCGATGGCTTTGTCGGGCAACTGGCGATCAGTGATGTAACGCTGACTCAACTTGGCCGCCGCAATAATTGCACTATCAGTAATATCGACGCTGTGATGCACTTCGTACCGCTCTTTCAAACCGCGTAAAATAGCAATGGTGTCCTCTTCGCTGGGCTCATCGACCAGTACTTTCTGGAAAACGCCGCTCGAGTGCTGCATCCTTTTCGACATACTGCCGATACTCGTTAAGCGTCGTCGCACCCACGCAGTGGAGCTCACCTCGAGCTAAGGCAGGCTTCAGCATGTTGCCAGCATCCATCGATCCCTCGGCCTTCCCCGCGCCGACCATCGTGTGCAATTCATCGACAAAGAGAATGACCCGGCCTTCCTCTTTGGAGAGCGCATTCAACACCGCCTTTAGGCGCTCCTCAAAGTCGCCGCGAAATTTAGCACCGGCAAGCAACGCGCCCAAATCGAGCGATAAAATCCGCCTATCTTTCAAACCCTCCGGCACTTCACCATTCACAACGCGCTGCGCCAATCCCTCGATGATGGCAGTCTTACCCACACCGGGTTCGCCGATCAGAACAGGGTTGTTCTTTGTGCGCCGCTGGAGCACCTGAATCGTTCTTCGAATTTCCTCGTCCCGGCCAATGACCGGATCAAGCTTGCCCAGGGCAGCCCGTTCGGTGAGGTCCACGGTGTACTTCTCCAAGGCTTGCCGAGTGGCCTCAGAGTCAGCAGAGTCTATTGATTGCCCGCCCCTGGCTGACGCAATCGCTTGTTTCAGGACCTCAACCGTCAGCCCTGCATTCTCCAGCGGCGTTGCGGTCGTTTTAGCATCCAACATCGCTTGCAAGACCGAGTCTGTCGACAAAAAAGCATCCCCCGCTTGCTGTGCCAGCTTGTCCGATCGGTTCAGGAGCCGCTGGGTTTCCTGACTGATAGTGACGTCCTCAGCGTTTGATACAGTCGCCATGGCATCCAGGGCCCTGTCCACCTCAGCTTGCAACGATTCAATCGAAATGCCCGCCGATCTGAGGAGTGCCCGCGTTGGGGACGTCGCGGGACTGATCATCGCCTTCAGAATATGAATAGGCTCAATGTAAGGATGGTCCCTGCCGACGGCCAGAGATTGGGCGTCACCGAGGGCTGCCTGTAATGAATGGGTTAGCTTGTCCATGCGCATCGCTCTCTCCTTGTACCCGCTATGCGGGGCAGCGTCGTCTACAGAGAGATATAGGGGCGAAAAAACCCTTTTCAAGCAGGGGAATAAGACCACATCTGAAGCGCATCAACGCCCTCCCCCGAGCATACGGCGAGATCAAGGTCAAAGGCGACTCGGCGAAGCCATGGTATTAGCTGCGCCAAATCAGTGTTGCCATGCGCCCTGTGGGATCACCATCGCGACGATAAGAGAAAAATTGATCCGCCTCGCTATGCGTGCATTGGCCTCCCCCAAGGATTTCGGGCACACCCGCCCTTGCCAAATGCAGTCGCGCCAGCGCGCACAAGTCTGCCATCCAGTGCCCCTCTTGCCTCATTGAGGGCGCAAAACAGTTAGCACTGCTATCGCCCAGGACACCTCGAAAAGCCTCTTTCACGGCAGGCCCCACCTCATACGCCGGCTGACTGATCGCGGGGCCAAACCATGCGACTAGCGTTGAGGGATTCACTGGCATCGCCGCTATTAGCGATTCGAGAACGCCCGCCGCCAAACCCCGCCAACCAGCATGCGCAATGCCGACGCATCCGGCGTCTTGTGCTATCAACACCACTGGCAAACAATCGGCAGTCAGCACGGCCAGGGCTCGCCCTACATCTTGCGTCCACTGCGCATCCGCCGTGGGGACCTTGTCGTCAACCGCCTGCACTGCCAGCGTCCCATGCTCCTGCCGGAGCCAGTTAATGCATCGGATGGGTAGCGCATCCTGCAAGCGCTGCCGGTTTTCGGTGACATGCTCCGCAAGATCGCCCACATGATCACCCAGATTCTGGCTGCTCCAGGGCGGCTGACTGACGCCCCCCGCACGAGTGGTCACTCTGATGTGCACACCCTCGATACCAAGGTCCACCTCCAGCCATGAAGGGGTTGTGGTCATGCAGGATCTTCCGCCTCTAAACACGTCAATAAGGCCGCGAGGTCTGGGGGAATATCGGCGCTAAAGGTGAGCCTTTCCATCGATTCTGGATGAGTAAACGTCAGCTCACGAGCGTGTAACGCCTGCCGATTGAATCCCGACAGCTCATTGAGTAACCGGTCACTCGCACCTGCGGGGCGACTCGCACGGCCTCCATAAACAGGATCCCCTACCAATGGGTGCTTTCGCCACGCGAAATGAACGCGAATCTGGTGCGTGCGACCTGATTCCAAACTGACATCGAGGTGGGTGTGTGCGCCGAAACGCTGGGCGATGCGGTAATGAGTCACTGCTGGCCGCCCATCTGGGACCACTGCCATCTTGGTCCGAGAGGTGGGATGCCGACCGATCGGTCCTTCGATAGTTCCGCCTCCGGTGAATGTCCCCCTACAAACCGCCGAATAACGCCGACTGAGACTGCGATCAGCCAATTGGGCAACCAATGACCTGTGAGCGAGCGGTGAGCGGGCGGCAAGCATAATGCCCGAGGTATCTTTATCCAGTCGATGAACAATACCGCCCCGAGGGAGCGCCGCCATGTCGGGCGCATGCGCGAGTAATCGGTTCACAAGGGTACCGCTGTGGTGGCCCGCAGCAGGATGCACAACCAAACCCACCGGTTTATTCAGCACGATCAGATGATCGTCCTCGTAGAGGATATCCACTGGCAGGTGCTCAGGGCCCCAGTCCACGCGATCGTCATATTCGGGCTGCAACACCAGCCTGTCGCCAACGACCACTTTTTCTCGTGGCTTGGCAAGGTTGCCATTGCGCCTTAAGCGCCCCGCTTTCACCCACTCAGCCAGCCTGCTCCGCGAGAAATCGGGAAACAACGCAGCGGCCGCAGCGTCGAGGCGAAAGCCATGGAGCGCCTCTGTCACGCCAGCCGACATCGACTCTTTTTCCTCGAAAACTTCCTCTTCCAAGCGCTGTGACTCCCGCGGAGTTGCGTTTACACTATGCGCCCAAATGTACCACGGTGGACAATCGGTCTTGGTCTTCCCCGACACTCGCGCGCGCGCAATCATACTGCTGATGCTGCTCTGCATATCAGGTTGTTCCTGGTTTGGTGGAGATGACGATGAGTTGGTAGCGGACTCTGGTGAACAGCAGCTTTATCGTGAAGCGCAGAGGCACCTCAAGAACGAGAACTTCAGCTTGGCGGTACGCAGCCTGCAAATGCTAGAGAGCCGCTACCCCTTCGGTCGCTATGCCGAGCAGGCTCAGCTAGAGCTCATCTACGCACACTACGGCGCTTACGAGTTCGCGGCCGCCACTGAATCAGCCGACCGGTTCATTCGGCTCCATCCACGTCACCCCAGCGTGGACTACGCGTTCTATATGAAAGGGCTCGCGGCATACGACATTGAGCCCGGGTTCTTTTCGCGTTTCATCCCCTCTGATGACACGAAGCGCGACGTCAGTCACATTCAGATCGCGTTTGGAGAGTTCGCGCAGCTACTGGCTCGTTATCCTGATAGCGCGTACGCACCGGACGCGCGACAACGCATGGTGCATATGCGTAACATGCTAGCGCGTCATGAAATTCACGTGGCAAATTATTACTTTCGTCGCGGCGCCTACATGGCTGCCTTGAACCGGGGCAAGTATGTTGTCGAGCACATGCAACAAACTCCCAGCGTTGCCGATGGACTGGCCATCATGGCTCAAGCCTATTTGTTGCTCGGCTTAACCGATCTCGCAGAAGACTCGATCGACATTCTGTGTCAAAACTTTCCTGATCACCCCAATTTGAAATCCGGTTGTGTATTTGACAGCGTTTACACAGTTGAGGGGCTGCAGCGCTCTTGGATCAATCAGGCGACCTTCGGACTCTTTGATCCACCCAAACCGCCACAATTTAATTACCGACCCAAATCCTGAGATCTTTATTCTGTGGCACGCCACGCCCACGTAATGGGGTAGCGACGATCTCGGCCAAACCCGCGCCGAGAAATGCGAACACCCACGGGCGCCTGACGGCGCTTGTATTCGTTGAGATCAACCAGCCTCACGACTCTGGCAACATCCTCTTCCGCGAAGCCTGCTGAAATCATGTCTTTTCGAGAGGCATCTTGCTCTACGTAAAGCTCAACAATTTGATCCAGAATTTCGTACGGTGGCAGACTGTCCTCGTCTTTTTGGTCGGGCGCTAATTCCGCTGATGGTGGGCGTGTGATAACACGCTCAGGTATGCACTCCCCCAACGTGTTTCGATATCGCGCCAAGTCATAGACCAGCATCTTCGGGCAGTCCTTCAGCACGTCAAACCCCCCAGCCATATCACCGTATAGGGTGGAGTAGCCGACAGCGAGCTCGCTTTTGTTACCTGTCGTTAAAACCAGCAAATTTTTCTTGTTAGAAATCGACATCAGCAGCACACCACGGCAGCGCGCTTGGAGGTTCTCCTCCGTGATGTTGGGAGACAGTCCATCGAACTCGTCGGCCAGGGCCGCCATAAAAGCTTCGTAAAGCGGCTCGATGGAGATATTACTGAACCGAACACCAAGCGCGTCAGCTTCCATCTCGGCGTCTTCAATACTCATCGACGCCGTGTAACGGAAAGGCATCATCACCGCCTCTACACGATCAGCGCCTAGCGCGTCGGCCGCGACGGCCAGCGTAACTGCAGAGTCGATCCCGCCTGACAGGCCGAGTACAACACCCGGGAATCCATTTTTTTCGATGTAATCCCTGAGGCCAAGCACAAGGGCTTGCCAGACAGATTCGAGATCCTCCAGAGGCCCAGCAATATCACCCGAAACCGTCAAACCATCTTCAAGGGGGTCAAGCAGAACTTCTGCAAAAGCCTCCTCGAACATCTTTGCTGAAACGCAGACAGCGCCGCTCGCATCGACCGCAAAGGAACCCCCATCAAACACCAACTCGTCCTGACCGCCCACTTGGTTAATGTACAAAATGGGGATGGAATGCGATACAGCCGCTTCCCTAACCCGCTCAATCCGCTCAACCTGCTTGCCACGGTGAAAAGGCGAGGCATTAAGATTAATCAACACCTGAGCGCCGGCCGCCCTGGCCTTCGCAGCTGGCCCGTCGTGCCAAATATCCTCACAAATCGTCAAACCAAACTGGATACCGCTCACAGATATGACGCAGGGTTCCGTGCCCGCGGAAAAGTAGCGCTTCTCATCAAAGACCTGATAATTCGGCAGGCACTGCTTATCGTATTCCGCGACGACCTCCCCTTTGGTAATCACCCCTGCGGTATTGAAAAGAGCGCCATGTCTGAATCGGGGGTACCCCACGATGACAACTAATTCCTCTGGTAAGGCAGAACAGAGCGCTTGCAGCGCTTTATCTGTCCTGAGACGCAGGTCATCACGAAGGAGCAGGTCCTCGGGCGGATAGCCAGTTAGGGTCAATTCTGGAAAGACGACGATCTGCGCGCCTTCCACCTGCTGGGCGCGACTCACGCTGAGTACTCGGTCGGTATTGCCGACGATGTCGCCAACTACCGTATTGATCTGCGCCATGCAGATTTTCATGCTGAGCTCCTCCAGAAGAAGTCCGCAAGTCAGAATCCGGGAGCGAAGGGTACCGTATTTCGCCGTAAATAGGCCGAGGGAATCGCCCCAGATCGCACCTATCACATATCGCTGATTGAGTGACCGGTATCACTGCTTAATTGATATGCCGTTGCGGCGTGGGCGTCACGACCAGCACCTGAAGCATACGGGGAGACTCCACCCCAGTCCTCCCGGAGATCGGTTCATGAGCAAAGCTTTACAGCCACACCATGTGCCTAGAGATACCGCAATCACGTGCTCAAACTCCGCGCTGCCAAGCGAAACAGGGTAAGGAATCAGCACTCACCCCAATTAGGGGCAAGCCGGGGCCGACCCAGTCGATTGACAACCGCCGCCCAGTTCCTGCCACTCGAACAGACAGAGAGCGTCATGTTGCGACTACCCAATCCCACTCTGTTCCAGCTTATCGTTCCTGTCACCGGCGAAGACCCACTCCGATTTCTGACAGTCACATCAGCGATGGGCGACCAGACCCGTAGCAGTCGCTGAGAAGTGGGTGACTGCAGTATCGCAGCGATGAACCCTCCAAAATGACCACCACATTTAGGGCGGCTGACGGCAGGATCAGCAATGGGACAGAGCACGACGTCCGCCTGATGTCGCTGTGCTGCGCTCCGCGCGAACTGCATCGCGACATACAATTGGTAAGCGCCAGCTCTAGCGCGCCGCTCCGCGATCTGCGACTGAAAACTGGGCAAACCAATGCTCAACATGACGGCGAGGACAGATAGAACAACAAGGCACTCAATGAGGGTAAACCCCCGAGGTCCCGCATCAAAACATGAGAGACGATCAACCATAACGCGAGTTGTGTCTGATCCCTCATCGGCACACCAGCACTATAGATGGCGTCGAGGCATAACGGGGAAAGGTGATGGAAAGTGAACGCCTTTTGCCTATGCAAAAAGCGGCAGCGCTGTCAGACGCGCGGTGGCCAGAGTGATCGACCCTGCAAAGGTTTACTCGACTGAGACCGTGGGAATGCGGAGTCCCTTTGGAAGTGAAAAGGTGATGTTCTCCTCTCGACCATCGAGGTCGCGGACGCTCAACCCACCATGTGCCTGCAGCGTTGTGATCACCTCTTGGACCAGAAGCTCTGGAGCCGATGCGCCTGCTGTCACGCCAACATGTTGGGAAGTTTTGAGCCATTCGGGATTAATCATGCTCGCATCATCGATCAGATAGGCGTTCGCGCCGCATCGCTCAGCCAATTCTCGGAGCCGGTTAGAGTTCGAGCTATTTGTTGACCCGACGACCAACACCAGATCAACTTCCTCCGCCAGCGACTTCACTGCATCCTGCCGGTTCTGCGTTGCATAACAAATGTCGTCTTTACGCGGTCCTTGAATCTCGGGGAATCGCTCGCGGAGCGCATCGATGACTTTGGCCGTGTCGTCCACCGACAGGGTCGTTTGTGTCACAAACGCTAGGCTCTCTGGATCACGCACATCCAGTGCAGCCGCCTGATGCTCGTCTTCGACAAGATAGATCGCGCCGCCTTGAGAGGTGTCATACCTCCCCATCGTGCCTTCCACCTCGGGGTGACCGGCATGACCAATCAATACACATTCCCGACCCGCAGCGCTGAAGGCCGCCACCTCGACATGGACCTTGGTGACAAGTGGGCAGGTCGCGTCGAAGACTTGTAAACCACGACCCTCAGCCTCGTCCTGCACCGCTCGGGATACACCATGGGCGCTGAAGATCACGATGGCATCGTCGGGGACTTCAGACAGCTCATCGACGAAGACAGCACCGCGGGTACGCAGATCATCCACGACATGTCGGTTGTGCACCACTTCATGCCGCACATAGACGGGGCCGCCGAAGACTTCGAGGGCGCGATTGACGATATCAATGGCGCGATCGACTCCGGCACAGAAACCTCGCGGATTGGCGAGAACGATATCCATCAGTGCAGTTCAGCCGGTTCAACGTGCGCAATGCGCACCTTAAACTGAATAGTACGCCCGGACAGGGGGTGATTGAAATCCACCGTGACCTGCTCATCGCCTACCTCGGCAATCATGCCTGGCACTTCGCCGCCCGCAGCATCGGCAAAAGTGAACAACATACCGGGTTCGAGCGGCGCGTTATCGTCAAAGTCAGCGCGAGAAATAAACTGGATATTGTCGTCCTGAGGCTCGCCAAAGCCCTCCTCTGGCGGAATACGAAACTCCGCCTCGTCGCCCGCCCGCATGCCAATTAAGCGGCGCTCGAAACCCGGCAACAACGAGCCGTCACCCATGACAAAACTCACCGGGTCGCTACCGAAATTCGTGTCAACCTCCTCACCTGTCTCCAAAGACAGTGAGAAGTTCAGCGTCACGCGCGTATTGGATTCGATTTCAAGATTCATGGTGTCAGGATACGGAGGCTTTTTGCGTTGGGGAAGCGTTACCGAAAAACGCGCTGAGCAGCCACCACGCTGCACCCGCGGTAATCGCCGAGTCAGCGAGGTTGAAAGCGGGCCAATACCAGCGATCGTAGTGCAATGAAATAAAATCCACCACGTGACCGAGCCATATGCGATCGATCAAGTTTCCGACGCCACCGCCTAAAATCAGACCCAGCGGGATCACCAAGCCACGGTCCGCCGGCGCAAGCCGAAACAGCCATACGACAATGAATACGCTGACCGCCAGCGCCACGCCAGCGAGAAACCAACGCTGCCAGCCGCCCGCCTCAGCCAAAAAACTAAACGCTGCGCCCGTATTGTAGGTCAGCATCCAGTCGAACCAGCCTGTGACTTCCACCGGCTCGCGAAATGAAAGGGTGGTGACCGCGATCTGTTTGGTCCATTGATCCAGCAACACAACCACAACAGCCAGAATCAGCCCGATCCACGGACGCTCGCCAATGCCCACCCAAAACCCGCGTTCAGGCAAACTGCCGGACCTCGCCGTCGCCTTCAATATTGATCACGCAGCGACCACAGAGGGTAAGGTGAGCGGCATGCGTGCCGACATCCTCCCTGCGGTGCCAACATCGCTCGCATTTTTCACTGGCAGATAGCTCAGCCAGAATCCTAAGCGGCAAATCCTCGGCCTCGACAGCGTTATCAGGCGCTTCCCCCCAGTCCGCAACCTGCGCCCCAGAGGTAATCAGCACAAACCGGAGTTCCTCACCCAAGCTGCGCAACCGTTCTGCGAGCGCCGGTTCGGCATACAGCGTGACGGAGGCATCGAGTGAGCCTTTGAGGATGCCCTGCTCCCTCGCCAACTCGAGTGCTTTGTTGACCTGCTGTCGCACAGTCATCATCTCTGCCCAAAATGCGCTGTCGGCGCCGCCGTTTGCTGCGGGCAACCCGTCGTACCACTGACTCAGAAATACCGACGCATTGCGAGAACCGGGCAAGTTCTCCCATATTTCCTCAGCAGTAAAACTCAAAATCGGGGCAATCCAACGGCAGAGTGCCTCCGCCAAATGGCACAGCGCGGTTTGTGCCGACCGACGCGGCAACGAGTCTGCACCGGTGGTGTATTGCCGGTCTTTGATGATATCCAGATAGAAGCCGCCCAACTCACCGCTGCAAAAGTTGTGCACTCGGTGGTACACGTGGTGGAACTGATAGTCGTCGTAGGCGGTCTTTATCTCGCTTTGCAAGGAGTCGGCTTGCTCGAGAATCCACCGATCCAGTGGCAACAATTCATCGACGGACAGCGCATCTGCCTCGGGCTCAAAACCCGCGAGATTGGCGAGCAGAAAGCGTGCCGTATTGCGGATCCGACGGTAAGCATCGGCTGTGCGCTTGAAGATTTCATCGGAGGCGGAAATCTCGTTGCGATAGTCGGCAGCCGACACATAGAGCCGCAGCACATCGGCACCCAGATCGTTCATCGCCTTACCCGCGGGGATAATGTTACCCAGAGACTTGGACATCTTCCGCCCGTCGCCATCGACGGTGAACCCATGCGTCAACACGCTGCGATATGGCGCTTCGCCGTGGGTGCCAATTCCGGTTAAGAGCGAGGACTGGAACCAACCGCGATGCTGATCGGAGCCCTCCAGATACAAGTCAGCGGGCCAGTTAAGCCCGGTTCTCTGCCGCAACACACACTCATGGGTGACACCGGAATCAAACCAGACGTCCAGCGTATCGGTGACCTTCTCGTAGTTTTCCGCATCCTCGCCCAGCAGCTCGGCGGCATCGAGATCGAACCAGGCATCGATGCCCTGGTCTTCCATCCGTAACGCCACCTGCTCCATGAGCGACTGGGTATCGGGGTGGAGGTCGCCCGTTACCTTATGGACAAACAATGCGATTGGTACGCCCCAGGTGCGCTGTCGCGAGATACACCAGTCCGGTCGTTCCGCCAGCATGGCGTCGATGCGCGCCCGACCCCAGTCCGGCACCCATTGCACGTTCTCCACCGCCTCTTTGGCGGCGTCGAGCAATCCGTTGCCCGCCATACTGATAAACCACTGGGGGGTCGCGCGAAAAATAATCGGCGTCTTGTGGCGCCAGCAATGCGGGTAACTGTGTTGGAAAGGTTCGTGACACAACAACACATTTCGCTCCGAGAGCGCTGCCACGATGTCGTCATTGGCTTTGAAAATATGCTGACCCGCGAATACCGGCGTGTCAGGGTGATAGACACCATTGCCCCCGACGGGGTTGTAGACCTCCAGGTCGTAGCGGCGGCCCATGTCGAAATCTTCGAGGCCGTGCGCCGGCGCGGTATGCACACAACCCGTGCCTGCGTCGGTCGTCACATGCTCACCCAGCACAATCGGTACCGGCTCGTCGGCAAAGGGTGGGCTCAGCAATAAACCCTCCAAGTCAGCACCGGTCGCACGACCGACGATTTCAACGCCATCAAATCCGAAGCGTTGAGCGCACACCTCGGCAAGCGCCGCGGCGACCAGCACTCGGCGACCTTCATGGGCTAGCACGACGTACTCGAGGGTAGCCGATAGGGCGACGCCTCGGTTGGCCGGCAGCGTCCAGGGCGTTGTCGTCCAGATGGCCAGTTCAATGGGCTGACCGCCTTCACAACCGAGAATCGCTGCCGCGACCTCGCTCTCAATGAACGGGAATGCCACATCGACAGCGGAAGACTGTTTGTCGCGATATTCGACCTCCGCCTCGGCCAGCGCGGAACCGCAATCCAGACACCAGTGCACAGGCTTGAAACCCCGGTGGAGATGGCCACGATCGATGATCTTGGCCAAAGTCCGGACGATGTTGGCCTCGAACTGAAAATCCATCGTCAGGTAAGGGTTGGACCAATCCCCGAATACCCCCATGCGCACAAAGTCAGCTTTTTGCGCCTCGACCTGCTTACTCGCGTATTCACGACAGTGCTGGCGGAACTCTCCCGCTGGGACTTTGTGGCCGGGTTTACCGACTTTCTTTTCAACATTCAGCTCGATAGGTAGCCCGTGGCAGTCCCAACCCGGCACGTAGGGTGAGTCGAATCCGGAAAGCGTTTTCGATTTGATAATGATGTCTTTGAGAATTTTGTTAATCGCATGCCCGACATGGAGCTCGCCGTTGGCATAGGGAGGGCCGTCATGGAGGATAAAGGTCGGTCGACCCTTCCCTGCTTCACGCATCTGCCCATACAAATCCATCTCCGCCCAAGCTTTGAGTCGCTCGGGCTCGCGCTGCGCCAGATTGGCCTTCATCGGAAAGTCTGTCTGGGGCAAATTCAGCGTGGATTTGTAATCGCTCATACCTTATCCGTGTTCCGCAAGCCATGCCGTGGCATTGGCCTTGTCCGCCGCGATACCCGCTTTCAGCGCATCGAGTGACGGAAATTTCTGTTCATCGCGCAGCTTGTGTCGAAACCGCACCGTCAGCCGCTCACCATACAAATCGGGCGAGCCCTCTAATACATGAACCTCAAGCGTTGCTTCGAGACTCTCACCAATCGTCGGTTTGACCCCGACATTGGCGACTCCCGGCGCAGCCTCCAGCCCACCACCCCACACATTTACCGCATAGACCCCATGCAGAGGTGAACGGATGCGATGAAGCGCAATGTTCGCCGTTGGCGCATCGAGCTGCCGGCCGAGTTTCTGACCGTGTAGGACCCTGCCCGAGAGCACGAAGGGCCTACCCAATAACTGCTCGGCAGCATCGAAGTCCGCCGCCGCCAGGGCATTTCGTATACGCGTGCTACTCGCTCGCTCCCCAGCCACTTCCAGCGTCGGCGTGGGGGCCACAGCATAGCCAAATTCATCCGCTAGCGCGCGGACATAATCCAGATCGCCCTCGCGTCGATTCCCAAAGCGAAAATCATCGCCAAAGGCCAAATATTTGACGCCCAAACCGTCAACAAAGACCTGCTCAACAAACTCTCTGGCACTCAGCTGGCGCAAGCGCTCGTTAAAAGGCAAGCACAGCACATGGTCGACACCACAGGCTTCCAGTAGGGGCCACTTGTCACGAAGCGTTGTAATGCGGGGGGGCGCCTCCAGCGGCCGCAGGTATTCGCGAGGCAATGGCTCGAAAGTCACCACGGTGGTCTGCACACCGCGTGAGGTCGCTTCCCCTTTCAGGTGAGCGAGCACCGCCTGATGACCGAGGTGGACACCATCGAAGGCACCGATGGTCACCGCGCAGCCTCGATGACGGGGTCGCAAATTATGTCGACCGCGGATGAGTTCCATCCCCGCCTGTATCCCCTTTCAATAAAGGCGGCAGTATACCTGCCGGTGCCACCGAGATCAGCCGCGCTGAGGCACCATAATCGTCAACATCTCTCGTCCGCATCGCCAACGGCGCCGCGACGCAAGCGGCGTGATCAACGCAAATAAATCAGCCCCGCAACAGCCCGTGACAGGTTCGACAAAAGGGCACCTGATTCAGGCGTCGGTCTGTGCAGCGGGCTCGTCGGGTTTAGGTTGAGAGTGGGTTGGTTTCGCTCGGGTTGGGCGAAGTTAGATTGGGTTGACTGGGCTAGGACGGTTAAACCCCACAAACCTGCTTGCCGAGGGCACTCTAACCATAGGGCCAGGGCCTATCCAACGGCCCCGCGGACATCACCGAGGCTCGGTTTGATGGACTTCGACCGGTTCAGCGCCGCAAGTCTGCGGGCCGAACGCCCAAGACCAACAAACTTGCGGCAAACACGCCTAACCCCGTCAGGCACAGCACGCCCAGTTGAATAGCACGCTCCCACCAAACCCAGGTTGCCCAATCACCCTGACCCGCTAGCATCCACCACAACACCAGGGTCATCGCCGTGCTCGCGAGTCCAATTTGCAGTAACCATTTGAGAGGCACTGTTGTAGCAGGCAGCACCGCTTCGCGCCGTAGCCCTCGATATAAGAGTCCTGCATTGAGCCAGGCCGATACGCTCGTCGCCAGTGCCAGGCCCACGTGGCCCATGTTGAACATCGTCATCAGCGGGAGTACGAATGCGACGTTGAGCACCATGTTGCTGACCATCGCGATAATGCCAACGCGCACCGGTGTTCGCATGTCCTCACGGGCGTAGAACCCGGGCGCCAGGACCTTAACCAGCATGAAGGCACCCAAGCCCAGCGTATAGGCACGCAGACTCGCGGCTGCCATCGTGCGGTCCTCGGCGCTAAACGCACCGTATTGAAACAGTGTCGCCAATAACGGCTCCGCCAAGACTGCCAGTGCCAGCGTTGCGGGTACGGCGATCAGTAGCACGCTTCTAATCGCCCAGGCCAGCGTGCTGGCAAAGGCCGGATCATCGGCGCGGGCGCGCTGGCCAGACAACGTCGGCAAGATCACCGTGGCAATGGCGATCGCGAAAACACCCAGAGGCAGTTCAGTGAGCCGGTCTGAGTAGTACAGCCACGAGACACTACCCGATGGCAGCAATGACGCCAGCACGGTGTCGAGTAACAGATTAATTTGACTCACCGACACCCCAAAGAGTGCCGGCACCATCAGTAGCAAAATCCTGCGAACACCCTCATGCCCGGGCGCCCAGCGCGGCCTCGGCACCAAACCAATGCCGGCCAGCGCGGGCACCTGAAACAGCAGTTGCGCGAACCCGGCCACTAATACACCCAGTGACAGTGCGACGACCGGCTCATCAAATCGGGGAGCAGCCCAGAGCGCCGCCCCAATCAAACACAGATTGAGGATCACTGGCGTCAACGCCGGCACCGCAAAACGTTGGTAGCTGTTCAGAATGGCGCCGGCAAAGCCCGTCAGCGAAATCAGCAGCAGGTAGGGGAAGGTCAGCTTAATCAGATCACCGGTCAGCGCGAGCTTTTCGGGGTCACGCAGAAAACCCGGTGCAAAGAGTGTCGCGACCAGCGGCGAGGCCATCACGGTGATCAGCGTGAGCAACAGCAGCGTGCCACCCAACATGCCGGCCACCCGATCAATCAACTCCCGGACAGCCTCCCGACCACCCTTCTCACGGGTATCAGCCAATACGGGCACAAAGGCCTGTGCAAACGCACCCTCGGCAAACAGCCGCCGCAAAAAGTTCGGGATCTTGAACGCCACAAAGAACGCATCGGCGTTGCCATTGGCGCCGATCAAATTGGCCAGCACCACATCGCGCAACAAGCCTAAAACACGCGAGAGCATGGTCGCACCACCGACCACGGCACTCGAGCGGAGCAATTTGGGATCCTCGGCTACCGTCTCGGACACGCTATCTCACCGGCCGCACGATGCACTCAGACGCCACCGACCGAAGCCCATTTCGCTTTCAAACGATCCCCGTGGCGCGCCAACCATTGCAAGGCGATCAGGGTGTGGCCATTGTTGATTTCATTGCGGTCGAGCATCTCCAGCGCCGCATCTCTCCGCATCTGGTGGACGAAAATATCCTCTTGCTCACTGTCGAGGCCCTGAACCGTACCCGGACGGGTCGCGGTGGCCTCACCAATGAACAAGCGAATTTGCTCGGAGCAAGCGCCGGCGCTGGGATAAAAGGTCGCAATGGGCTCGAGTCGATTGACCCGGCACCCGGCCTCTTCCTCCGACTCACGGAGTGCCACCTCAGCATCGGACTCCCCAGGCTCGACAATCCCCGCAATGAGCTCAAGCATCCAGGGGCTGTCCTCTTTGCGAATGGCGCCGACCCGAAACTGCTCGATGAGCACCACCTCGTCTGACACGGGATCCCAGGGCAAAACCCCCACGGCGTCACCCCTTTGAAACAGCTCTCGCCGGAAGCGCGGTGACCAGCCGCCCTCAAACAGTCGGTGCCTAAGGGTGAGCGTCTCAACCGCAAAGTACCCCTCAAAACTGGCTTCGCGATCAGTGACTTCTACGTCCTTAGCGCCGAAGCGGGGATGGTATGCACTCAAAATCGCCGCTCCGTGTACCAATCGACGGGCGCTTCGTGCTTTGCAACCTGGTCCGCCACATCGAGAATCAAAGCAAACACCGCCATCCGCACCACCACGCCGTTATCGCTCTGGCGAAAGATCGCCAGGTTGGGGTTGTCGTTGAGATCAATGTCCAGCTCGCGAGCGCCTTCGCGCGAATCTCTGGGCAGCGGGTGCATGATGACGGTATTGGGCTCGCAGTTCGCCGTATAAACGCTCTGATTCAGTCGGAATCGGCCTCGATACAGGTCGGCCTCCTCACGGCTTGCGAAGCGTTCTTCCTGAATACGGGTGCTATACACAATATCGACGTCGGCAATGCCCTGCTCCAACGCATCCGTCTCCAACACCTCGTGTCCCGCCTCGCGCAGACTCTCAACCACTTCTCCGGGCATCTTGAGCGCCTCGGGTGACACCAGGCTGACGCGCAGGTTTGAGAACAGCGACAAGAGCTTGGAGAGGGAGTGCACGGTGCGCCCGTACCGCAAATCTCCGACCATGGCGATACGCAGCCCATCGAGGTCACGCTCACGCCCGGCAAGCTCGGAACGAATGGTGAAGAGGTCGAGCAACGCCTGACTCGGGTGCTCGTTGGCACCATCGCCACCATTGATCACGGGCACGCGACTCGCGGCCGCAAATTCGGCCACCGAGCCATTCTCTGGGTGGCGCATGACGATGATGTCAGAGTACCCGCTTAGCACGCGTGCGGTGTCGTAGAGAGACTCGCCTTTCGCAATTGCCGAGTGCTCAAACCCGGTTGTTTCCCTGACTTCACCCCCAAGTAGATTGAAGGCGCTGCCAAAACTGATGCGGGTGCGTGTGGAAGGCTCGAAAAACATCGAACCGAGTATCGCGCCGTCTAGGACGCGGGTTCTGCGCTGCCGGTGCGCATAAGGCCGCATGGCATCGGCGACAGTGAAGAGTTGCTCGACGTCAGCCCGTTCGAACTGGCTGATACTCAAGATGTGGCTACCGGCAAATTGCATGCACTGCTCTCCACTTTCCCACTGAGCAGATGCCCGCCCCCGGACCTCTCCCTTATTCACTACTATTCGCTTAATCACGCTCAACTATTCTGCATATCAGGTGCGATAGTGCCGCCCTCTCAGATCGGGCCTCCCGCGCCTATCGATGGCCGGCGCGATTTGAAGGGTGTCATGCGCCCCTCACCGCTTCCTGTCGATCAATCAGTAGGCTGCGGGGCCTCTAGTACTCGGCTAGCACTATCACCCCGTGCCTATCCCGACGACCTTTCGGTGACGACTATTGTACCGTCAGTCATCCCTGCGCTGACAGCGCCTGCACCCAGTGATCCAACGCATCCAGCGCAGCGAGCGTCTTCTCCGTCGCCTCGGGGCGGGCTCGCTCCTCTGCCATTTCCTGCTCAAACTGGGCGAGCGAGAACGTCCCGCTCTGCCACTGCTGCTGGCAGTGCTCGCGCCACTGCGCCGTCTCCTCAACGCTCAAGGTGTCCGGGTAATTGCGAGCCCGATAGCGAAAGAGTAGTTCCGGCAGGCGTGGGTCGCTAAAAGGAAAGGTCTGACGAGCCAACACGGCGGGATCGGCAGCCGCCACCTGCTGACACAGGCTGCGGTCATCGTTGCCAATAAATCCCTCGTACAGCATCACATCCGGATCCGTGCGCTCGGCAAACTCGCGCTCCCGCCAGATGGCCTGTAACCGCTCTGTGAAGGCCTTGGGGTCCGCTGCTCGAGCTGCTCTGAGCGCGGCGAGGTGCTGGCGATGCAGATCACCGTCCAAACCTAAGCGCGCTGCAACGTCCCCCGCAACCCAGCTCGCGGGCAACAAAACCGGCGCGCGATTGAGCCGAATGGTTTTCAGCGGCGGCCTCTGAATGCCTTCAGGCAATTCGTCGCGGGGTGTAAATAAATGTTGTCGGAGGGTCTCGGTATCTTGCTCGAGAAAGTCAGGCGCCCGACCCAGATCCGCACAGATTACCTCGCTGTTGTTACGGGGATGCCAAGCAACCGGCGCGATCAGCGCCAGATTGTGTCGGGCATTGCCAAACATACCGGAGACATGCACCAGGGGAGTCAGTTGTTCGAGATCGAGCAATGCATTGACGGCCCGCTTGGTACGCTGGCGGTACAGCGTGTTGAACAACTCGCTATCACAGCGCTTGAGCAGCTTTGCCATCTCGATCGTGGCGATCACATCAGCCATGGCGTCGTGCGCCGCGCCATGTTCAATACCGTTGACGGCCGTTAAGTCTTCGAGACGGAAGCTGGTTTGACCATCATCGCGGACCGGCCATGTGATGCCCGTCGGTCGCAGCGCACGGTAGGCGCGCGTGACATCCAGTAAATCCCAGCGGCTGTTGCCGTTCTGCCACTCGCGCGCATAGGCGTCATGGAAATTACGCCACAACGCGAACCGCGTGATCTCGTCATCGAACCGGATGGAGTTATATCCGATACCGCAGGTACCGGGTTGCGCCAATTCGGCGCGAATACGCTCGATGAACTCCGCCTCGGGGTGCCCTTTGGATTCCGCTTCCTGAGGGGTGATGCCCGTGACTCTGACCGCGGCGGGATGGGGCAAACGATCCGGCGCCGGCTTGGCATAGAGCGTTAGCGGCTTGCCAATAATCTCCAGGTCAGTATTGGTTCGAACACCAGCGAACTGCCAGGGGCGATCCTCGGCCACATTGGCACCAGAGGTTTCATAATCGTGCCAATAAAAGGACTCAGATGAGCTCAAGCGCCTGCTCTTCGATCTGCGCCTTCCAGATCTGTGGCCCTGTCACGTGAACCGACTCACCCTGACTATCGACCGCCACGCTGACCGGCATATCTTTGACGGTAAACGCGTAGATGGCTTCCATGCCGAGGTCCTCAAACGCCACCACCTCCGCTTTGGTGACAGCTTGCGACACCAGGTACGCCGCGCCGCCCACCGCCATAAGGTAGACCGCACCGTGTTTCTTGATCGCTTCCACCGCTACCGGACCGCGCTCCGCCTTGCCAATCATTCCGGCGAGTCGCGTCTGATCGAGAATGTAGTCCGTGAACTTGTCCATGCGGGTGGCGGTAGTCGGGCCGGCAGGGCCAACGGCCTCATCTCGCACGGGGTCTACAGGCCCCACGTAGTAAATAAATTTACCAGCCAAGTCGACAGGCAGGGATTCGCCTTGCTCGAGCATCTGCGTCATGCGTTTATGGGCGGCATCTCGGCCCGTCAGCATGGTGCCCGAGAGCAGCAGCGTCTCGCCGGGCTTCCACGTGTGGATATCTTCACGGGTCACGGTGTCCAGATTGACCCGCCGCACCGATTCGCCCGGCTCCCAGCTGATATCCGGCCACTGATCGACATCCGGTGGTGTCTGCAACGCAGGGCCCTCACCCGTGAGCGTGAAGTGGGCATGCCGCGTCGCCGCGCAGTTGGGGATCATGGCCACCGGTAATGAAGCGGCGTGGGTGGGGTAATCCTTAATTTTGACATCGAGCACCGTGGTCAAACCCCCCAGACCCTGAGCACCGATACCCGTGCGGTTAGCGGCGTCCATGATCTCGAGGCGTAATTCTTCGATCCGGCTTTGCGGGCCGCGGGCGCGTAGTTCATGGATATCAACCGGTGCCATCAGCGACTCTTTTGCCAGCACCATCGCCTTTTCGGCGGTGCCGCCAATGCCGATACCCAGAATACCCGGAGGGCACCAGCCTGCCCCCATGGTAGGGAGTGTTTTCGCCACCCAGTCGACAATGCTGTCAGAGGGATTCAGCATCATCAGCTTCGATTTATTCTCCGAGCCGCCGCCCTTTGCCGCCACGTGCACGCTGACCGTATTGCCAGGCACCAGCCGCGTATGGATTACTGCAGGCGTATTGTCCTTGGTGTTCTGACGCCGCCCGGCAGGATCCTCGAGGATTGACGCGCGAAGGGTGTTATCGGGATGCGTATAAGCCCGACGCACGCCCTCGTTAATCATGTCATCGAGGGAGACAGAGGCCTCCCACTGCACGTCCATGCCGATCTCGATAAACACGGTGACAATGCCGGTGTCCTGACAAATCGGGCGATGACCCATGGCACACATACGCGAATTAATCAGGATCTGCGCCATTGCGTCTTTAGCGGCAGGGTTTTGCTCCATCTCCCAGGCGCGATGCACGGCCTGCACGAAATCCAATGGATGGTAGTAAGAAATAAACTGCAGTGCGTCAGCGACGCTGTCGATGAGGTCTTGCTGCTTGATGACCGTCATATCGATCAAAAACTCCTTGTATTGACGCTACTGCATGGCTGGCGCACTGAGCGCCGCCACATCGGCTTCCAGCTCGGCAATGTTCGCATTAACCTGTCGCCGGAAAGCGTTAATGGATTCTATCCACTCTGCGTTACTCTCGACCTGCTTGCGCAGTGCCGAACGCTCGAGATTGGATTTATTGAGCCCGTCAGCCAGTCTTTCGACATCGGTCTGCGCCCTTTGCGCGCTCGCTGCAAGCCGCTCAAGATCACCCGCCACTTTGGTCAGCGCAGCGAGCTCTGATTGCGCTAAGGCCAATTGCTCGGCCTGCCTGGTCGGCTTGTTATTGAGATTGGTGATCTGCTTTTCCTGCGTGACCGCGGTTTTTTCAAGCTTGGTCAGCTTGCCGTTGCTGATTTTGCGCGCATCCCACAGCTTACGAACCTCAGTATCCAGTAAACGAAGCTGGGCACCCATGGCCGCCGCCGACTTGTTTACCGTCTCATCGGTATCCGACAGCAGGGCCTCAAGGTCAGCAACCCTGCCCTGAGTCAATTTTTGCTGGCGCTGCGCGTCATCGAGCGCCGTCTGAAGTTGCCAGGCCCAAGCACAGGCAATCCCTGCCACGGCCAGTGCAATCGTAAGTACCAGTCTGGCGGTCAAGCCCATCGCGGCCTCAGTGCGGGGCGCACGAGCGGGGATCGCGCCGCGGGGCGCGGAGCTCACCGCCTCATCGCGGTTTGCCGTGAAGGAGGGAATGTCGTTGAGATCGTCTCGCGACATAGTCGTCACTCAAGGTTGTCTGCTGATGCGCGCGCAGTATATCGCGGCTGGCGGAGATGGCGTCGCTCAGAGGGATTATTCCCGCTCAAGACGATAGACGGGGCGCGATACGCACGCGCTGCACCGTGACTTGGGGCGTTACCGGTAATTATGGCTTCCGCAGCGCTGCCCGCAGCGCGCCACCGTCGCTAGCAATATCGGTAGGCACAGTGAGACTCAGGAGCTCCGCAGCAACCGGATACACGTCCAGCTGATGCGCCTCCGGTATGACTTTGCCCGACTGAAATCCCGGTCCGACTGCCACCAGAAAAGCGGCCATCTCCTCGACTGACACCGGGTAACCGTGCATCCCTCGCAAGTCAGCGCCCTCGCCACCACCACGACGAAACATGCGCGGCGGCGCCGTTTCAATCATCAACGCACCCACGGCGGGGTGATCAACAAAGTGGCGCGCTTTGAGCGTCTCTTGTGAGACAACCCAAAATCGCCCGTCGCTCATCTCAGTGAGCGCGTTAGCCAGCCCACTCAGGTCCGCCTCCGGATCGCGCTGATAGTAGGTTACCCGGGTACTGCCATTCACTCGCTTGAATCCCTTCGGACGAGGCAAGGTGTTGGTATCAATGAAGACGTCCGGGTCGACCTCTGACATACCATGATCTGATACCAGCATGAGACTGATCTCCGCGCGCTGCTCGTCATTGAGGCGTTCAATCGCACCCCACAGCGTCGCAATTTGACGATCGACCTCAGCAATGGCCGCCAAGGTCTCCTCCGCCTCTGGGCCAAAAGTGTGGCCTGCCGAATCCACTGCTGAAAAATACAACGTCACCAGATCCGGCCGCTCCGTGTCAGGCAAGGACAACCATTCGATGACCTGCTTGATCCGCGCCTGATGAGGGACCCGACCATCATAAGCGCGGTAATCCGTCGGGAGCGTGCCGTCGATAGACGCGTCGGACTCGGGCCAAAAGAAAGTCGAGGCGCGACCACCCTGCTGCTCGACCAAGGTCCACAGTGGCGTGCCATCTAACCAGGACGGGTCTTTACGGCCTGATCCCATGCTGTAACAGTCCGGGCGATCATCCCGGCAAAAATAGTTATCGACAATGCCATGGCCAGTGGGATGCAAACCCGTCGCCAACGACAGATGGCCGGGGAAAGTTTTGGAGGGATAAACCGTGCGGAGTTTGGTGACCCGCGTGCCCTGCTCGGCAATGGCTTTGATATGCCGGGCCTCGGGCCAATCGAGATAGTCCCAGCGGAAGCCGTCAATCGACACCATCACTAAGGTACGTGAGGCACTCGTTGCGCTCCACAACAAAGCGGCCAGGCACAGTGCATTGATGACGAAACGGGAGATCAATCGATTGGCTCGCGGATAAATGGGTCTGTTCCTAACGCCGCGGACGATACCATAGTGAGGGACCCCTCCAATCATGAAAAGTCGGTCTCAGCGCTCACCGGTTCAGACAGGTCGATCCCTCCGGCAAAGACTCGGGCACAAAAAAGCGGCCCGCAGGCCGCTCTCATACTGTCGATCGCGCTTAAACGATCAGATCAGAGGAAGAGTAAAATGCCCAAAATGGCGAGCATCAGCGCCAGTGAGCAGTGGATCACGCCCATGACCGACTTCATCGGACCCATGCCGCCGAAGAGCGCGTTGATCTCGAGGGCCACGATGGTACCCAGTGCGACATAAAGCCCAGTGGCAGAACCACCCTCAGCAATCGGGACAGCAAGGTACTTGTTACCCAGCATGCCCAGCAGCATCGGACCGGAAAACAGGGTGTTGGTGCGGCTGGCAAGGCCAGCCTTGGCGGCTGCTGCGGGACCGTCGCCCTCTTTCATCCCCAGCACAATTTGCTGGTTAGGCCAGATCACCAGCCAGACGTTCAGAAACATAAACGTGCCGGCCAGAGCCCCAACCCAGATGGCGGGCATGGTCGTACCCAGTGCGCCAATCTTGTGGAACAAATAAGCACCCGTCAGGAACGTCAGCATGGCGCCCCAGCGGAACCACCACAGCGCGCGCGGCGCCAGCTTGGCCATCGCATCCGACTTGGCACCCGCTTCCGCTTCCCTGAAGTACTCGGTCTGAACGAAGTTGAAGTAGTACAGCATGCCGATCCAGACGATGCCGGCCAGCACGTGGAAATAACGAAAGAAAAACTCTACGTAATACATGGGTGTGTCTCCCGATTTTTGTATTGACGGCGCAAAGGCCCTGCCCGGGGCAGAGTATATCCCACGGGCGGAATCGAAAGTAAAAAAAACCCGGCCAGTGGCCGGGTCTTCTTCCGAGCGTTGTGAACGCACTTACATCATGCCGCCCATGCCGCCCATGTCGGGCATCGCCGGTGCAGCTGCTTCGTCCTTGGGCGCCTCGGCAATCATCACTTCCGTGGTGATCATTAGGCCCGCAACAGAACCCGCAGCCTGCAGTGCCGTACGCGTCACTTTGGCAGGATCGAGAATACCCATCTCGATCATGTCGCCGTACTCACCAGTCGCCTGCGTTGTAGCCGAAGTTGCCCTCGCCCTGACGAACCTTATCGAGTACCACTGATGCCTCGTCGCCGGCATTGCTGACGATCTGACGCAGTGGGCCTTCCATCGCACGCAGCGCCGCTGCGATACCGATGTTCTGGTCTTCATTGTCACCCTCAAGGCCTGTGATCTGGCTGATCGCGCGCACCAGTGCAACACCGCCGCCAGCCACCACACCCTCTTCAACGGCGGCACGGGTTGCGTGCAGCGCGTCTTCAACGCGGGCCTTCTTCTCTTTCATTTCGATCTCGGTCGCAGCGCCGACTTTGATGACGGCAACACCGCCTGCCAGCTTTGCAACGCGCTCCTGCAGCTTCTCACGATCGTAGTCAGAAGACGTGTTCTCGATCTGGACGCGGATTTCGCTGACACGGCCTTTGATCGCTTCCGCATCACCGGAGCCATCAACGATAGTGGTGTTGTCCTTGTCCATGGTAATGCGCTTGGCGTTACCGAGGTGCTCAAGGGTGGTGCTCTCGAGATCCAGACCGACCTCTTCAGAGATTACCGTACCACCTGTCAGGATCGCGATGTCCTGCAGCATGGCCTTGCGACGATCACCGAAGCCTGGTGCTTTACAGGCTGCGACCTTCACGATACCGCGCATGTTATTCACAACCAATGTAGCCAACGCTTCGCCTTCAACGTCTTCAGCGACGATTACCAGCGGGCGAGACGCCTTGGCCACCTGCTCAAGCACGGGCAACAGCTCGCGAATGTTGGAGATCTTCTTGTCGACCAACAGAATGAAGGGGTCTTCCACTTCAGCAGACATGTTGTCCTGATTGTTGATGAAGTAAGGAGACAGGTAACCGCGATCGAACTGCATTCCCTCTACCACGTCGAGCTCGTTCTCGAGGCCTGAACCCTCTTCGACGGTGATCACACCCTCTTTACCGACCTTGTCCATCGCCTCGGCAATGATCTCACCCACTGACGTGTCGCTGTTAGCGGAGATCGTGCCGACCTGAGCGATCGCTTTGCTGTCTTCGCAGGGCGTGCTCATACCTGAGACCGCTTCAACTGCGGCCGTGACGGCCTTATCGATACCGCGCTTCAGATCCATCGGGTTCATGCCCGCCGCGACGGCCTTGAGGCCTTCGTTCACGATAGATTGTGCGAGAACCGTTGCCGTAGTGGTGCCGTCGCCGGCTGCGTCAGAAGCCTGTGAAGCGACCTCCTTCACCATCTGCGCGCCCATGTTCTGGAAGCGGTCCTTCAGCTCGATTTCTTTCGCGACTGAAACACCGTCCTTGGTCACGGTCGGTGCACCGAAGGACTTTTCCAAAATCACGTTGCGACCCTTGGGGCCGAGTGTGGCCTTCACCGCGTCGGCGAGGATGTTCACACCCTCAAGCATACCGGCGCGGGCCTTATCGCCAAAAAATACGTCTTTAGCTGCCATGTCTAGTATTCCTTTCTCTCAAGTCAGTACGGTGCGCTTACTCAACGACCGCAAAAATTTCGCTTTCGCTCATCAGGATCAGCTCTTCGCCGTCCACCTCGATGGTGTTGCTGCCGGCGTACTGGCCAAACACGACCTTGTCACCGACTTTGACAGACAGCGCGCGCTGCTCGCCGTTATCCAGCACCTTGCCGTCACCAACGGCGACAACCTCACCCTGGTTGGGCTTCTCTTTGGCTGAACCGGGCAGGACGATGCCTCCAGCTGAGGTTTCCTCTTCTTCCTTGCGACGAACGACCACACGGTCGTACAGCGGACGAATATTCATGGGTTTAACTCTCCAAGATTAACGATTTCGCTAGCTCGCCCTTTTTGGGCTTAACCCCTGTATGGGGGCGCGGACGCGCATTTCAAGGGATTTTTTAGCACTCTGCAAGGCAGACTGCTAAAAAAATCGCTTTGAGCGCAAAAAAAGTAAGAAATCGAGGCCAATCGGCTGTCTGAGGATCGGTTCAGACCGCCTTCACGCCGTTTTGGAGCACTACAGCGGTTTGGAGTCGGGCGGCTCTGAGTCTTGGCGGGGCAGTTCTGATGCCCCGGGGTCGAGCTCTTGAAATTCCCCTTCCAGCGTCACCCCGTCATCCTGATACGGTCGCGCGTCTGTCCGCCATGATCTCCTGATATGCGCCATGGTCTGCGTGACCCCGCGCGCCGCTGTGTGCACTGCCGGTAGCATGACGGCTACCGCTTTTTGACCACCGCGCGGCGACCGCACTACCCAGCAGATGCCTGACAGGGCGCATCAATACCAGCATCGCCATCGCGTCAGAGAGTAAACCCGGAATGATCAGGAGTAGCCCGGCGATCGCCAGCGCCATATCGCTGGCAACGAGTTGCTGCTGGAGAACGCCCTCTCGCTGCGCGGCCTGCAGCCGCGAAAGCACCTGAGCACCTGCGAAGCGGATCGTGGTCATCCCTAAGAACCCGGCACCGAGAACCCAAAGCACTGCGAGCCCGGCACTGGTCTGCGCGCCCAACTCAATCAAGCTCCACAGTTCTAATAGCGGGTACAGCAGTAGCGCAATCCTCACTTCGACTCTCCCCTACCAGTGACAGGGTCCGGGTCTGAATCCGCAGATGATGGCTGTGCGCTGCCTGTTGCTTGATCTGTTTGGCCATCAGCCCGCCAGGGCGCGACCCATATCAAGGCCACCATGCCCGGGACCGCCAACACCGTGCACAACAAGAAAAACGATACCCAACCGGTGCTTTCCACAATAAAGCCTGTCGACGCGTTGGCGATGGAGCGCGGCAGGGCCGCAAACGCTGTAAACAGCGCGAACTGGGTGGCGGCAAAAGCGCGACTCGACTCGCGCGCAATAAATGCAGTGAAGGCCGCCGTGCCCAAACCCACGCCCAAGTATTCAAATGCAACAACGGCAGCAAGAACCCATAACTTTGCGCCAACGCTCGCCAACCAAACAAGCTGCGTGTTTTGCCACGAGACCAACCTGGGTCATTGCGAAACCCAGGTCTAGATAAAATGGTGGAGCTAGAGCCGTCGCCATGTTATCACCCAATTTATACGCCACCATAAAAAAGAGAACCAAGGCAGCGGAACGCCAGCCACGCCGAGTAACGTACTCCGCAAAAGGTTCCAAAGCGGCTTGACGAAGACCACCGGTGGACCTGCCCTTGACCGAGGGTTCACGCACGATGACGGACAAAACGACGCCCACAAACAAAAAAGACGAAGTTATTGGAAACACCACATGCCATGGAAATTGATCGGCTAAAATAAGCGCGAGCGATCCAGGTATGAGGCTAGCAAGGCGATACGCCTGCACGTGAACCGCGTTCCCCAAACCAAGCTCATGATCTGGGAGCAGTTCTCTTCTGTATGCGTCTATCGCTATGTCCTGGGTCGCGCTAGCTATGGCAATCACACATGCTAATATCACCACAGGAGTCATACTGGCATCCGGATCAAGGCCACCAAGTGCCGCCACCGCACCTATCAGGAGCACTTGTGTGAGCAACATCCAGCCGCGCCGCAGCCCAAGCGGCAGTGAGAATCTATCTAAAAACGGAGCCCATAAAAACTTCCAGGTATAGGGAAGGCTCACCAACGAGAATAACCCGATCTCAACGAGTGAGACTCTCGCACTACTCAACCACGCGGGGATCAGGCTTACTAGGACATATAAAGGTAGTCCGGAAGCAAAACCTGTACACGCACAAATCAAAACCCTAACGTTTAAAAGCGTGTGCGAGCTCATCAGCGAACCAACCTACCGGACACCGAGGGCGTCCAATTTAAGTACAAAAAAAGGGGGCTGCTAGCCCCCTTTTTTCTTTAATTAACGGAACCTGAATTAGGAAGAAGTGACGAGCGTCTTGTGCTCCCAAGCTTGCTGATAATTCGCAAGTACCGAATTGCCGTCCGAATCTTCCAGCGTTCCATTAGTGAATTGGACGACCGAAAACCCTATAGCTGGCAGACCTGACGCGTCCTCACCAGTCAGATCCATAATCGCCGACCCGTTCGCGTCTGCACCCGTGTCAGCTCGGTAACCGCTAGCGTTTACCAGATTGGTACTGGATTTAGTCGCGCTGGCACCACCAAAGTGAACAACGTTCACAGTGTCACACAGATTGATGCTGGCTGGCGGCGTCACGTCAGGACTCTCGCCTGCTCGATTGTAGACAGACAGACTTACGCTTTTGCAGGCATCGTTGCCGAAGGGCATGGCCACCACCCAATCCGTCAGTGCAGCTAGGGCCGTCTCAGTAGTGTAATCATTAGCCAAATCTTTGGCCTTGAATAACGCTGCAACATCGCCCGCTATCGATGCATCGCTGAATGTGGGGCCATCAGCAGATGGGGCATAGTGCAAGGCTGATCCGCTTGATCCCGCAGAAACCATATCGGCGACCGCTGCCGCATCGAACCCCACGCCAGTGCCGGCCTCAGAGTTCACCACAGTCGCGGTTCCAATAAGACCCCCACCACTCCACGAAGCGGCGAATCCAGTAGCGGCGTCAGCAGTCCAAGCACCGTCAGAGCCCCATGCTGAAGTAAGGGATTCGCAGTCGCCCGACGCAATCCACCCGCCAACAGGGCCTGCAGCATCAATCTGTCCCATCTCGATAACCTCGATGGTCCCGATAGTTTCCCGCGTCTCATCAGAGAACAGAGCATTCTGCAAGTCTCCGATAGCCGGAACGGTACACGTAGAGTCTCCGGATACAATCCGAGCCCCGTCAGAATCATCATCCGCAACAATGCCGAAGCTGAAGTAATCTCGCGGCCCCATATAAACGTTCAGGTCAGCAGTCTCCTCCCCAGCTTGCCCCTCTCTAACCCGCACTTTCACCGCCTTGTAATGTGATGTGGTGTTGATGACATTGACATACGTCTGATTATTAGATTGAGCAGAGTAGAACGGAAAGATCAGCGCTTCGCCGGACCCGTCAGCATTTACATACATGTCCGCATAAGCTGCTGAAGCTAGACCCGCCGCAGTGGCCGCTACTGCGAGCGAAAGTTGATTCTTTTTCATGGAGCACTCCTAAAGTTTAAAAAGTCTAATTCAGGCCTGTCGTGAGAAGCCCAGCAGCACCAAAGATCCATGCATTGGCCGTGTTCCTAGTTTCAGCCAATATGCATTGCATGCCCAACCGCTCATAGCTCTGGTGAGCTTGTAAACACTTACCAGACTTATGCTTCACTGCTCTTGCAAAGTTAGCATAAGACCTCCGCCCTCCTCAAGGCGTTGATATCCGTACTACCTCCGTTTTAAGCACCAAGATCTGGTATTTTTCATACATTGATCAATGTTCTACTTAAAAAGACGTCCACCTCACCCATTCACTTCCATAGAGACAAGCTCTCGTCGAGCCAGAAGCCGCTCGTTTCAGTACCAAGTGGGTTCTTATCTTCACGCGATTATGCCCCCCAAGCCCACAACGGCAAATTTCGGCATCAATGTATACCCCTGCCCCCTGTCGAGCCTCACCTAGTTACGTTTTCCGGTAAATCGCTAAAATCTGTCAGGCCTCTCATGCGCCGCCTCATTTCGGCGTTAAGCTGCTTTACCTCAGAATCATTTTCCACCACGCGAGGAGAAATAAAAATCAAGAGCTCAGTCCTCGCAGATGCATCTCTTCTGTTGCTGAACAAAGATCCGACGAGTGGGATGTCCATGAGGAAAGGAACGCCAGTGCGTCCTGACGAGTCATTATCTCTGATCAGCCCTCCCAGCACGATCGATTCTCCAGATCGAACAGCAACTCGTGATGTGACATTCCTCTCCAGGAAGCTGCGTTGCCCAGTGGCAGCATCAACTGGCCCCACATCAGTTACAGATTGATCTATGTCGAGGGTCACCAACCCACCATCGTTCACCGTTGGCGTGACCTGTAGCTTAACCCCCGTATCCTTATACTGGATCGAGTTCTGCACATTTCCGCCGGTGGTGATTGTCGACGCGTTTCTAATGGGTTGCTGATCCCCCACATGTATCGCCGCAGTGTGGTTGTCTAGCACCATCACAGATGGTGTTGAGATAACGTTAATGAGAGATTTTTCGGCAAGCGCGTTCACCACGGCTTTGACGGCACCGGCACTATCTGTGACTGAGTAAGAAAAACCCGGGACTTGGGACTGTAGTCCACCACCCAAATCAAGAGTGCCAAGCCCAAAATCGCCGCCACCTAAATAATTATCAAATGCCCACTCCAGCCCAAATTCAAAACCATCGGTCAACGTTACCTCAATGATACTGGCTTCAATAAGTACTTGAGTGGCCATCACGTCCAATTGCTTGAGTGTCGTCTCAAGCCTCTGGAAATCTACCGAGGATGCAAATATCAATAATGAATTGTTGTACTCATCCGCCACCCCCCTAACTTCTGCTCCGAAACCCGACATACTCGAGCCCATGTTCGTTTGGATAGAGCCACTACCCCGAGGACGCGCATTACCTTGCTCGATCAGCGTAAGCCCAGGTGCTACGCCGCTGCGCGTCCTGTCGTTTGCTGAGCCCCGTTTGATCTGCCGCCGGCAAAGCCGTAGATACTTGCCAACAAATCGGCCAGCTGAACTGCGTTCCCATTCGCAACGGGATACACATGCAAAGTAGCCTCGACAGCAGTCTCCTGAATACTGTCAAGAGCACTCACCCACTCTTGCACCAACGTAATGTAAGACCGCCTCGGCGATACCGCCAATACACTGTTTAACCGTTTTACTGGCATCACCTTTACCGCCTGAGACAGATCTGTCTGGCCTTTACCTGGCTTATCAGACCCGCTCAAAATCAGTTCCAGTTCAGCGAACACATCATCTACCGAAGCATTTTTAAGGGGGAAAACTCCGACTGACATACCTTCAAGCTGATCCACATCAAAAGTAGCAATCATGTCTAACCAGCCATCAAGCTGAGTTTGCGTGCCAGCGAGGATCAAAATATTTCTCCGACTGTCAACGCGCTGGAAAGCTCCCTCAGGCACCACGGGCTCCAGTATCTCGGCCATTTCGCCAGCACTTATGTACTGCAAGGGGATAATCAGATTGCTGTAGCCTCTGCCTGGAGTGAATACGTATCCAGGCTGGCTCATCTGCGCCTTCCGTGACCCGCTGACGAAATACCGTCCGTTTGGGTCTCTGATTAGCAGTGCGTCGTGATTACGAAGAACAGATTCTAGTGTCGCAAAGAGTTCATCCCGAGGGATTGGCGACCGAGTCCGAATTGTGACATTTCCCGTCAGCGGGTGATCGACTACGTAATCGAGGTCCAATGTTTCACCAAGAATCGTATGGACAACTTCGGTTAGCGGAGCATTTTCGAAATTGATTGTTACAGCTTCACCCTCAAGGACAATTTTAGGCCGGGCACTGGGAATACGAATTGCAGTGTCGGTTCCGAGGGAGATAAAAGGCTCAGGTCCAGACTTAGGCGGCATATCAACCGACTTCCCGTCCTCGTTAGATGCCTCCGGTGGGTAAGCGTCCGCCTGATCTTCAGCGGAAGATCCTGACGAGACTGCTTGATCCGTAACTGACGCACAGCTGCCCAGAAGTACCAATCCCAAAAATACCGCCATTTTCCCATACGTGGTTATGTTAGGGCCGCTAATACTTGCTGCTCGATTCTCATCTATTGGAGTCATTTTTGGCTTTCTTCCGTGCCTGACGCTGAGCGCCTAACGGCCGCTTTTTGTTGGTACATGCTCTCTAGTGTGAGCGGCGATACACCGGGACTTTTTGACGAAGTATCGGCAGCATCAACACTCGCGCTCAATGTAGGGCTGGGCGCTCCGTTTCCGCGCTTTGGAACTGAAACGCCAGACGCTTTTTGGGGGCCCAGTGAAACTGCTAAGCCCATTTTCTTCCTGCCACCACTCACACTCTCAAAAAAGGCGGCGTGAAGATCAACTTCGACTAATGTCCAGCCTTTAAACGACTGCCCCCTACGTAGACGAATACTGGACCGTGTCTCATCCAGCAAAATTACACCCAACTCAGTTTCTGACGAGAATAGCCCTACTAATTCTATGCCCTCAAGCGCACCCGCTCCCACCACCTCAGCTGCTTGAGGGATAGCCAAATTGCTGTCCAAAGCAGCGCGTGATCTCCGACCAGGTAAAAACAGAGGCCGGTTTACGAATGCGCGAGTTGAAAGTGCGGCCTGCTGAGCAACCACCGCTGAACCGCCCAGCGACGAATCGATAGCTAAATCTGGGCTCACTGATTCAACTTGGGGCCAGAAAAGAAGCGCCGCAGCGTTAATGGCGTAACCCAATATGATCACAATCCATAATGTTACAAACACCCGATGCAACCACTGTTCTCTACTGGGACGGTTTTTGACGCTCATTCAGATACCATCAGTGCAGTAATCTGCAGATCAAGATATAGAAGCTCGGATACGGTTGCCGCACCAGAGCGTCTTCTCAAATTTGCGGCAGATCTCTCAGGGACAAGATTAAGTTTTCTCACTGATAAAGCGGGTTCATGTAGCGCAACTCGCTTCAAAAACGTATCTACAGCTGCAGGCAATCCAGTCGCTTTCAGCTCCAAAGACAATAGCTTGAACCCTGAAGTAGATTCATCCTCGGGCTGATCAATTAACCTACTACCACGCAGAACGAGTCCCGCATCGACCGCCAAAGACCTCAATGACTGCTGCACATTAGCTCCAGCAGAGCTCTCCGATTCAATATCCACGTATGCCTTTCTCGCGAGTATAGAACGCTGAATAGCTAACTCGGCGGCCATCTGATTCACACTGGCCTCATAACCTAGCAGTTGCGAAATTTTTGGCTTCGACAGATTTGCGGACTGCACGCTGTCGTAAGCAAGGCGAAAAATGCCCACAAAAGACGAAAAGAGTAGAGTCAATGCCAACATCAAACTTAATCCGACAACGGAGCGTGCAGGTCTTGGCAGGTTGAGAAACCAGCGTTTCACTCTGTTGTATCCCCCGGCCCAGAAGAGGTCACAGCGAAAGTGAGGGTAAATCTCTCTAGCCCAACCCGCGTATCTCTGGTGAATGCTGACGATGCAACGACGGCATCAAATTCTGCATATCCGGAAAGGAGAGTCTGATACTCAGCCGCGTTCTCTGCCATGCCTGAGACCGTCACCTGCTCATTCGCTAGCCCGATCCGAGTAAAGTAAACAGAGTCTGGGGTTGCATCTGAGAGCGAATCCAACAGCGTGTGATACGAAGGTTGTTGAGACAAAAATCGTCCGGCCAGTGCTGCTGCCTCCCTAACTTCAAACAGCTCATTTTTTAGTCGTATCGAGCTTTCGGCTCGTTCCTCAACTTCCATTAACGTGGCCGCCAATTGCTCAGCTCTAATCCAAAAAAACTCACCGGGAGAAATAGCATTAAAAAAATGCCCAGCGCGGCCAAGAGGCTCTTGACTAACAACCCGCGTAAACGAGCAATATAAGCGCGCTCCCTAACCGAAGAGCGAGAGCCACGTAACAAGACAGAGTAACCATCCTGCTGGGCCCAAAGTTCGACATCCGTATGGCCTGGTGTATCTAGCTCATTATTCTCCAGCCATTTTTGGATCATGTGGTTAGACCCGACCGCCAAAGCCACCTTAATAACGCCGCTAGATCTCTCTACCACTCTCCAGCCACTGCAAGTGTCTTGTTCTTCGAACGGGGTGTTGATCTCTGCTTGGATCCGCATAGCAGAATCCAGCTCGGATTCGACGGCCTCTGGCATGAAGAAACACTTCATTAAAACCATGTCATTGGGGAGCACAGCCAGCGCAAATGTGGCTTTAGGTTTATCTGCATGAAAACCTGCTACGTCTTGAGTATTCTCCAGAGCCCTCGGGTACAGAATTTGGGCACGGGGATATAGAGAGTGCCAAATGCCACTCTCGTGTCCCCAGAGCAACTGACGCATACCAAGACGCAGCTTGGCCAGATGGCCCTCTAAATTCAATCCAAACAGCGTTACAGAACTCTCTCCGCTCATAAAGGTGCCCCCATGAGGGCTAGCGTTGCGCCAGCGCCAAAAACTGGGGGTTCTACTCGCGCGATTCTCGGTGGACTTCCCAATATCGTCACACGCTGAAAACTCTTAGCCTGACTAGGCAGGTAAATTTCTACGGTAGCCACTCGTGCACCTGCGCTGGCCGCTCGTCTTGCCTTCGCCGCATATATCGCCTCCAAAGATAATTCATTGCTTATTGCTGACGAGACGAGCCTGCCATGGGTGCGATTAGCGCTTGATGTCTCGCGAAGAAAAGCTTGGCGCAGTGGCTCAGGAGCGATAGCTACATCCAAGGGTCCAGTGGCATGTGGATGAACAAAGTATTTCAAACGATCGTATACGGGGCGCTCCATCCCTGTCACCGAGAGAAGCTGCTCCACGTACACAAACCCAAGGCCTCGATTTGAGCTAGCATTTGCGGTGGGTTGCTGCGCAGACCGATAATCAAAAATGCTCCGAGCCAAGATCTTGGCAGATTCCCCATTCATCATCCCAACTTCCCGAAGAAGAATCTCTAGCTCTGCTTCCGATGCGTCATTAAGTGAGACGTAAGCATTGCCAGGCGCCAATACGACGTCAGATACATAACCTCCCACCTCATAACGTCTCGAAAATATCCTGTTGTCAGAAACTTCGGCCCACCAACCCTCTGCAAAAGTCTGCAAATAATTATCCTGAGCAAATGCATCGGCGTCTTGGGACGAGGCGGAACGGCTGTCCAACTCCGCCAATAAAGCCAGGCCTCTGGCCAATGCATTGACTCTAGCTTCATCGATCCTCTGCTCTGACAGGCGTATTTCGTCGTTTGCAAATTGTATGACGGTTGTTGCCAGCAAAGACATCCCGGCGATTAACCATAATAACAGTGGTAGTGCAAAGCCGTTCCGGCTCATAAATCACGCCGCCGGGCCGGATCGGCTTGGTCTAGCGCGATAATTATCGGAGGCAAGAGCCGACCGCGATGACTTAGGCCAATGGCAACCGTGAGCGGAAGGGTGCCCTGACCGCCTGCTTCAGTGTCATCCCACACTGCTAGCCAGCCGTCCGAAGTCGACTTTTGATACCGGAAAGTCGCTGCTTCGACCTCGGTTAAAAGCGTGAAATTCTCTATATCCTCCCCCAAACAGTTTGTTCCGCATCGATTAACTTAATCCAAGGCGCTAGAGAGAGTACCAGTGCATCTCCAGTGTGCTCGATTCGCATGGCTTGAAGACCACCGGCACCACCTATGCGATCTAGAGGTGCAATCCACTCAATACGATCCTCTCCCCCCTAAAAAAATCACCGTCGCTCATTGCGTCCGTAAGACTTTGTCTGATGAACCTCTCGACCTCTCTGAGTTGTGCCGTTTCTGAGCCTTGTGACCTCACCATTTCATATGTCTGTGAAAACATTGTAAAACTAGCGGCGGATGCCAGCGTTATCAAAGAGAGTATGGACGTGGCAACTAAGACCTCAACGAGAGTCATACCCCTAGAGGAAAAGCTCATTCGACACCGACTTGGATAGGAACGATTGACAACAAATCAATCCTCCTGCGCATGTCTCCTGAGGGCCAAGAGACTGTCACTGATAAAAAATTTAGCTCAGATACATTTTCTCCAAGTTTCTCATTAACGCTGTACTGTGACTGTTGAACTGGCCAAGCCCGCAACTCCCAATCATATTTATCGTGGGCATCAGACAAGCTGAGATTGGCCTCAGTGACGCTACGATTAGCTGCTAAAACTGATTCCGCTAGCATCACCGCTCTTAAATATTCGTCCGCAACTCGGGTGTTATTAGTGCTGCTCGCCACCGCGCTGTATAGGAGAGTTAGTGACATGCTCATAATGACCATGGCCACCATCACTTCTAGAAGACTAAAACCCTTTTGAGCCATGTACTTGCCGGAGAGGCATTGGTTCATAGTCGCTCCTCACTCACGTCGCCTAAGAGCCAATCAACGTGAAATACGACGCCTGAGCCCGTTTTACGACGCATGAGGGCAACTTCTCCGCCTGAGGATCCCCCGCTGGGGTAGAACCGAATCGCCGCCAAACTGCCGTCCGGACTCATTTCAGAGGCTGAGACAACGTTTATCGACAGTTCTGTTGGTATCTGCGTGAAGCTATCTGTTGCAACAGAGTGCAGACTGCTGGATACCGCAATGAGATTTGCGGTTGGGTCGACCAAAAAGTCGACAGACACCCCGCTTGACCGAGCCTGTCTTTTGGCGAGAAGAAGACTCGAGGAAATCTTGTGCAACGCGCGGCGGTACTCAATACTCTCGTTTAATGATTGCACCGATGGACCTGACCACATTAATGTAAACCCGAGTACCGTAAGAACTAGCAACAGTTCTAGTAAAGTAAACCCCCGGCTCGACTCGATGTCCCGGTCTTCAGTTTTCAATATCCTGGCTCTCACCTGATCCGCCTGGCATTCCATCGGCCCCATAAGAGAGGATCTCAAATGATCCAGTATCCAGCTGTCGATAGAGGTAATCGTTACCCCAAGGGTCTGCAGGCAAATCCGACTTCTTGAGGTAGGAACCATTCCAGCCCTTAGCACCCTCAGGTTTTGTTACCAAAGCCGAGAGTCCGTCTTCGGTTGAGGGATATCTGCCAACGTCTAATCTGTACAACTCCAAGGCTTGCTCTAAGTCACGGATTTGAATTTGTGCCGATTTAGACTTGGCGCCTCCTAACTGGTTCAATACTTGGGGTCCAACAAGTGCCGCCAACATGCCCAAAATCGCCATGACGACGAGCAGCTCCAGCAGCGTAAAGCCTCCGTTAAACCTTTTTTTTGTTCGTCTGGTCATTTCATCCCACCGAGGGTATCTCTAGTACATTAAAAGCTAAGCGAGTTAACCGAAAGGAGCCCCATGAGCAGGCCCGTCACTATCAAGGCAATAATGACCCCCATCCCGAGGATCAAAATCGGCTCTAAAATCGATAGCAGTCCCTTTAGCTCCGCCTCCAAATTAGCCTCCAGAATTCTGGCCACCTCCAGTAGCATCTCATCTAGCGCGCCCGCCTCCTCTCCTACCTTAACCATTTGGATGACAACTGGCCCAAAAACCCTCTGATCCAGCGCTGCCGATAATTTCGCTCCTTGCTTAATAGAGGGTCCCATATCAGACACAGCGGCCCTTAACGCGCTGCTTCTCATCGTCTGATTCGCCAGATTTATAGAGGTTAAAAGTGGAACACGGCTTGATAAAAGCGTTCCCAGCGTTCGGGTAAATGATGTGATATCTGACTTCAATATAACTGGTCCAATGAAGGGCGCACCCAACAAAATCCGGTCTAAAAAAGATCTACCGCTATAGCTTCCCCACCAGCGAATCGCTATCGATAAAAGCGAGGCCACAGCAAGCACAATCAGGATCAAGTTACTGGCGACAAAATCTCCAACACGCAGCAAAATTCTGGTCAAAATTGGCAGTGAATTACGCATGTCGTCAAACAGTGTTTCAAATGCAGGGACGACCACACCCAACATGATCGTTACTGACACAACCGAAACAAGAAACAGTATGGCCGGATAAACCATTGCAGCTGATACCGACCGCCGGATAGACCCAACCCTCTCAATGTAGGCTGCCAAATCTGATAAAGCCTCATCCAGCCTGCCACTAGCCTCGCCAGCTTTGACCATATTTACGTAAAGATCTGAGAAGACAGTCGGATGTCGTTGTAGAGCGCTGCTAAACGACCCACCTGCTTTTACAGCCTCCAATAAGTCAGTCAAGATCGATTCGATCGCTCCTTCCGGCGTGCTTTCAATAAGAATTGTTAACGCTTTGTCTAAAGGTAATCTCGCTTTGAGCAGGACACTCAGGTCATTGGTGATTCGCAGAATATCTCTGGGTGTCGTTTTTTTCCTGACTTTGCCACTGCTATGTGTCGCCGCTAACTTTTCAAGCAACCTCTCCAATCGCTGTGTTTCAGGCTCAGATTCCAGCTGGGCAAGAGGCCAATGCTCCTCCTCGCTCGAGCCGCTTCGAATCTCCGCTATTTCAAGCGGAAATAATCGATTACCGCGCAAAACTCTCTCAGCCGCAGCCAGACTATCGGCGGTCAAAGTGCCTTGCTCAACAGCGCCCGTTGAAGTGGTGGCTCTGTAGCCAAATCTAAGCACCCGCCTCTTGATTTCACCCATTCGATGCGCTCTCGGACAAGCCATTTGGCAAGTCGCTCTCGGCCTGGTCTTGCGTCACTCGCATTAACTCATCCAAGGAAGTAACCCCAGATATGACCTTATCTAATCCATCCTCATAAAGGGTTCTCATGCCTCTCTCGCGAGCAAGTGCGTGCAAACTCGAGGAATCACACCCATTCAAAAAGTGGCGCTGAATTTTTGCATCTAAAACAAACAATTCATGGATCGCCGTACGGCCGCGGTAACCTGTTTCATTACAAGTTGCACATCCGACGCCCTCATAAATGACGCCGCCTTCAATCCGTCTACGAACTTCCTGATCAAGGTCTCGCATGAAGCGGGTATCGACTGTTGTCGGTCGTTTACACTGCTCACAAAGCTTCCTAATTAATCTTTGTGAAAGAACGCCGTTCACTGAAGAAGTAATCAAGAAACGTTCAACGCCCATGTCCTCAAGTCGAACGAGAGCCCCTGCAGCTGTATTAGTATGCAAAGTCGACAACACGAGGTGGCCCGTGAGAGCAGACTGAACGGCTATTTGAGCCGTCTCTGAATCCCTCATTTCGCCAACCATAATAACGTCGGGGTCCTGGCGCAGTATGGAACGTAGAGCCCGAGCAAAATTAAGTCCAATTTGTGAGTTAACCGGTATCTGGTTGATGCCCTCTAATTGATACTCAACAGGATCCTCGGCCGTTATTATTTTGGCGGAATCACTGTCCATGCCTGACAGAGCTGCATACAGCGTTGTGGTTTTCCCTGAGCCAGTCGGCCCCGAAAGCAAAACAAGCCCGTGGGGACGCCGCAGCAGATGGGAAAAGTCTTCGAGATTTTTTTTACTGAAGCCCATGTTCGCTACATCTAACTGAGCACTCCCTCTGTCCAATAGCCGGAGCACAACCCCTTCTCCGTGGACAGTAGGCAGTGTCGATACTCTCAAATCCAGCTCGTGCCCCTTGACCCGCATCATGATTCTCCCGTCTTGAGGGAGTCTACGCTCTGCAATATTCAGGTTAGCCAACAGCTTTAATCGCGAGACAACTGCGTCAGCAAGGGTGCGTTCGGGGATTTTACTTTTTTCCTGTAGCACCCCATCAACTCGATAGCGTATCTGCAGAGCCTCTTCAAAATGCTCAATGTGAACATCAGAGGCATCGAGATCCATGGCCCGCTGAATTATCTGATTAACCCTTTGTATTACCGGCGCCTCTCTCGCGAGATCTCGCAAGTGCTCAACAAATTCGTCGTCGTATTCAACCTGACTGGCAAGGGGATCGGGATCGCTGATTTGATCGTCCGCATCCGCGTCCTGAAGGGCCAAAGCAATATCAGCGGCTAAACCAAGTTGCAGTTCAACGGATTTTCCAGTCGATACAAAAATAGCTTTTTTTATGAATTCATCCTGAGGGAAGGGCGTCGCGCACACCACTTCATTGTCTGTCTCGGCTATTGGAAGCACTTGCTGAGCAGCCAAAAACTTAGTCGACAAATTCGCAATCTGAACTCTTTTATCTCGAGTAAGACTTATATTAGCAAATGAGACGCCTAGAACCTCAGCAAGGATTAGGGCCAAGCGCTTCTCCTCTACCAACCCCAGCCGCACGACTGCTTCGCCGAGGAAGCAACCCATCTCCCGTTTCGCGATGCGCGCTCGAGCCAAATCCCGCTCGCTGATCAACTTCTCTGCTACTAGTCTTTCACCCAGTACCGTTCTTTTTCTGGGCTGGAACTCCGTATGAAAATTCGATTTATTCAAAAACCATCCCCGAGTCAATTTTTGCTTCAGATCTTACTGGGTGACGTGGAATAAAGTACTGTTATTCCTATATTCACCTCTGGCTAGCGCACTTGCGAAGTCATTTAACACGTGATCACGTTGTGTTTGCCTCTCAACTAGACAATGGCATAGTAAAGACTCAACGGCTAAAGTCTGGGTCTTTTTAGCCAAAGGAAGAATGCGCATTGTGACAACGCGAACTGTCTTATGTCATTACCACATTTTTAAAAATTCGGGCTCCACATTTGAGAGGATTCTGAGCAAGAATTATGGAAACCTACACCTTACCTTTGATGGGCCGTTCCAATTCTCTCAGATATGTCAGGAAGAGTTGACGAAAATCATTGATCACCATTCAGAGATAAGGGCTCTGTCGTCACATCAAATCTATCTGCCCGCTCCCACATCGGTAAGATACCGTGCGATTCCCGTCGTTTTTATTCGCCACCCCATTTTGCGAATCCGGTCTGTCTTTCTTTTTGAGCAACGCCAAACTGTGACATCCGAAAATAGACGCTGTCGGGAGCCTCTGGAAGCGTTCGAAAAATGGATTTCCGAGAGACTTCACGGACACAAAAATACACTTCAATTGAACAACTTGCAGACGAGCATGCTTGCGCGCAGCGCCAGAAGCTTACCCGTAGGGGAGAAGCGGTCTGGCAGAATTGTTTACGATTTGCAGCTTGCGATAAATAACTTAAGCGTAGTCCCTTGCATCGGCAGAACAGAACAATTCGAAAACGACGTAAAAGGTTTCGAGAACATTCTTGCGGATTACCAACATCCCTTCAAATACATGGCCGTTGATGCCGAAAATGTAGCCTCTAGGGATCACAACCAACCCATCGAGACACAATTGAGTTCAATTGAAAGTAGCCTTTCAAAGAAAACCTGGGAAAAGCTTCAGTGGCTGAATCACCAAGATATCGAGCTCTATGAAGTAGCCACCAAAATAGTGGAAGAACGACTAAGCTCCGGCATTCACCCGCTCATCGCTAAAGCTGTCACCTAGCGCTGAAGATAGTGCGATCTTAGCCGCATTGGCAGTAAACATGTGCGAAAGGGAAGCTTTCCCATTTTCAGAAAGAGATTTCCATAACGTATCGTCCTCAAAAACATTGACCATAGCCTCAGCAAATCCTTCGGGTGTATCAGCGATCATGCATTCTTTTCTGTGAGTTAGGCCCATTCCCTCACAAGCCAGACTTGACCCGACCAAAGGAACTCCATAGCTCAGCGCTTCGTTCACTTTTCCTTTGACACCAGCGCCAAAGCGCAATGGCGCTACAGCCATTACAGCTTTGGAATAATAAGGCTTCAGATCGTCTACGTAGCCCACCATCTTGAGGCCGGAACCCTCCCCAAGCGACTTGAGAGACGAGGGCATTTTACTGCCCAGAATTATGCCATCGCATTCAGGGCACTGAGATTGGAAGCGCGGCCATATATAAGAAGCAAAATACTCCACCGCATCAATGTTAGGCGGATGTTGATAGCCTCCGACAAAAATGACACTGTGCCGCCCCTCGCGTTGTGCCAACGATTCATCAACGTCGTGGACGTTACTGATGACTCCTACTTGTGCTTCGGGCGCCCAATTGGCCACTTCAATCTTCTCAGCCTGACTCACCACGATCGTCAGGTCCGACTGCTCAACCATGCTCCGCTCCTCTTCAAACGCGGATTTTGCCATTTGGTGAGTGGCCTCCTTACCGTCGAGTTTATACTGTCTTTGCAAGCGCAAATAATGCAAGTCGACTGTGTCGAACCAAACTCTAGCATCTGAATTTATTGAGCGGGCAACGGAAAGATATTTCACTGCAACGTAGTGGCGGCTCATGATAAACAGATCAATGTCTGCTCCGTTCGATCGAATATAACCATCAACAGACGAGACGAAGGGGGCATGCGTAACTTCTACGCCATGCGCCTCTAGTCGACTAAAAGCTGACTCACTTCTATCCAAATTGTCCGCGAGGAAAGTAACTTTGTGCCCCATACTGGCCAGTAATTTTAGCAACCTAAAAGTTCGCAGTGACCCAGAATCTTGATCAGGGGTCACAGCACATGCCTCGATCCACAATATTCGGAGATTTGCATATCTATCTTTTGCAAGACCGCACTTGAATCCATTTGGGCCGTGATGAGCCAAAATAGAAGACCATTTTTCGAGAAAACGCTTTTGGTTTGTTGTTTGGTGCCGCTTGACTCCAGCAGAGAGCTCAACACCATGTGAGGCCCCCTCGTAGTGGATCACCTCTGCTCTGGGCTGGTAAAGAACACTTTTCCCCGCGGCACGGATGCTAAAGCAAAGGTCAGTATCCTCGTAGTAGGCCGGAGCATAGCGAGTATCAAAGCCCTTAACTTTCTCCCACACATCTGCAGAGATCATCAGGGCCGCTGCAGAGCAATAGTCTACCTGCCTCATGTAATTGAACCGAGGATCGGCGGGATCCTCGCCTCGCCCCCAGTTCCAACCTGAGGCGTCATTCCAAATTATTCCTCCTGCCTCCTGTAGCGGGCCGTCGGGATAGACTAATTTTGCACCCACAGCACCGACTTGGTTAGAGACATCGAACGTCGCACGCAATTGGCTCAAGGCGTCACCTTCTACTTGCGTGTCGTTATTCAAGAGCATAAGGAACCGACCTCGAGCGAGGCTAGCGCCGACATTGCAACTGCCCAAAAAGCCTAAGTTAGTCTCATTACGGACAACTCGGACTCCAGAGACTAGTGAAGCTGCATTTGCGAATGGGTCCCCATAAGCGTCGTCCACAACCAAGACTTCGAAGGAAAAGTCAGGAGAATTCTTTTCGATACTCTTCAAACACGCAAGCGTTAATTCGTGCTTACCATATGCTGGGATGATGACGCTTACCTCAGGGTTCTCGCTCTCCATAAAAGAAATAGTTAAACCCCATACGTCTTCATCAGGGGTGATTACCGAGCGCGGCAGAATTCTTTGCCTCAAAGACATCGAGACTTTAAAACGAGTTGTCAGACGCCGTCCAACTGCGAGCACAAAAGCCCTTGGCCCTCGAGATAACAAGTATCGACTCGCGTATGTGAGCAAGCCGATGTCTCGACTCAAAAGCGCCGTCGCAGCGCTCCAGCCTAGCTTCAGTTTGTGAAGACTCCATCTGAGTGGGGCGAGCATTCTCCACAAAGTGCTCGATCTCAGCTCCTCGATGACGGATTGAAGGTGCTGGGCCTCCCGCAAACCAGCTTCTTTGACTGCCTCAATCTGCCCCTTCAGATGCTCGGCTTCTCTATGGGAGGCCGCCTGCGTTAGCTCAATTTGATGTTTCAGGTGTTCGGCATCGGCTTCAGCGGCTGATTGCACCACTTGAATTTTATTTTTCAATTCTTCTGTTTCGTAGGCTAACCTTTTGCTTTCATCGTTAGCACGGCTTAAAGCGGACTCAAGGTCGGGGACCGCCCTTCGAATTTGTTCTCTAGCCTCACTGAGACCACAGTCCAATGCGTATGGAAGCAATTGGCTAGCAGAGAAGCTCCGATCGACCCGCTGGAGCAGATTCTTCGATCTCTCCAACACAAAGTCGGCTATTTCCGAGAACTGCGGTTTTTCGCTTGGATCTGCTAAGCAGGCCCCAAGATAGTCTGCTACGTACTCGCGGGTGAGTGCGTCAAAGTCGGGACCTGTGGCCAAATCGTTACAGTAATCAACAAATTGGCGTGGGATGCACAAAAGTGCTTCAAGAACCTCATCTACTGAAGCGGCCGTTGGGAGTAAGGTAGCGGAGTGGTAGTTGGCAAGCCTTTCTCTGATAGCGCCCTCACAGATCGCTACTATTGGCAGTGACCAATTCATTGCCATTGTCAAAGTGTATGAGTACGTCTCTGGAACTCGAGAGCAGAATAAAAAACCATCTACCCTCTCCCGCTCGAGAATGTGAGCAAGTTCGGATCGACGGTACTGGCCCGTCAAAGTTACGTTCGGGGGCAGGCTTGGCCAAATTGGTTCAGTGACGGCGCCAATCACCACGAAATCAATTGCGTAACGATAATCTAGGGAAGCTTTGACCAACTCTTTAATAAAATACAAACCCTTGATAGGTGAAATGGAGCCTAGAATCGCAATCTTGATACGAGGCTCAACTGTGGGGCGCTTAGGCAGAAAGAGATCCAATTCAGCATGCGGTTTAAGAACTAAATTTGCCGTGGGGAAGTAATCTCTCATGACTTCCATGACAAAGTTGGAAGGACAGATTATTCGCCTCGCATCGGCAAACAAAGCTTGGAAGGCTGACCGCCAGGTGGCGATGTCTCCAGTCCAAGGATTGGGTCTGCTCGATATGCACTCGTTGCACTCGTCCTCACATGGCAGACCACAAAAATCACCATTTCTATCGTTAAGGTGGAATTGTGGGCAGATAGGTGAGAAATCATGCACAGTGTAATCAAACGGAACATCCAATTCGTTTGGCAGCTGCATTACCCAATCAGGCAAGCCAGATACATGATGAAAATGCATACTATTGATGCAAACCAACTTTAAAAATTCCAACAAACCGTCGAAATCGACAATCTCAAATTTAACGTCAACGCCAGTGAATGCGCCGCAACCCATAATCTGGATAGCTTGATTACCCCAAGGTTTCAGGATCAGCGATACAGCGTCAGCTTCTCGGTCAAGCAGATGGGCCAAATCCATCAGGTGGTCCTGAACACCCCCGCCCATATCATGAGCAACATGCAAAATCGTCGGACCGGACCTGCGGCGCAATAGCCAAAAATCCACGTGCGCTCTTATTGATCGTGCTGGATCTCGTTCAAACCAATCACTGACATTAGAATTAAAGGCCGGGTACCGCTCAGCTATTACCGATTCCGCATGCTCTCGCAGATAAGCTGCGCGTCCTCGGAAGGATTGAGCCCCCGCGTGATAGACAAAAACATCTCCTGCAAGCAGGCTAGTCACCCAGCCAACGACGCTTTTTGGCAAAAATCGACTTCCTCCCCATAACCCTTTCCAAATTCCTGATCAAATCCTCCGAAACGAGTCCAAGCTTCCCTGCGGACGAACATGCAAAATCCAACGCCTGTAGGGACTTCTATGCTTCGATTGGGACCTATTGAAGCAAAGGCCGCATCCACGTCTGCTGTGATAATAGAATTATGCGGACTCCTATATGCTCCAGCTGAAGGGTAATTTGCGACCGTTCCGTTGTTAGAAAACGGCGTGACTGTCGCAACGTTGGCGGTCGATGAGGCGCAGCGGTACAACCGATCAATCCAATCTCCATTAACTTCAGTGTCAGAGTTGAGTAAAATGAAGTCACGATCGCGGTTAATCTCGGCGCCCCGGTTACAGCTGTACACATAACCCCGATTTTGTTCATTTCTCTCAAGACGGATAAGACCCTCATTCTCCAATTTTGAGAGCATTTCCTGAGTTTCAATATCTGGCGAGGCGTCATCAATAACAATCACGTCGCCAAGCAGTCTATTTTCCGCTGAGAGCACAGAATCGAGGCAAGCTCTGGAGAATTCGAAGCAGCCAAAAACAGGAATGATGACATCAACTTTGATCAATGTCTTCAGTCTGTATTTTTATGGTCGAAAAGCTGCTGCATCGTCGCTTTTAGACTAAATCGCGACTCGCGGCGCTGCCTACGTGCACATGCGCTCTGACCGGAGACACTCTGCGCCGGCCCCAATGCACTGGATCTTCCGCACTCAAGTCGCATCTGGGAATTTGTACTGTCTAAAAAGCTCTCTAAGCGCGGTTTTCTGAATCTTCCCTGTTGCAGTATGGGGCATTTCCTCTATGAACTGCACGTCATCGGGAATCCACCACTTGGCGATCTTGCCATCGAGATAGGTCTTGAGTTCATCGGGCGATGGATCCTCACCCGGCGCCTTGACCACGATCAGTAACGGCCGCTCGCCCCACTTGTTATGAATACGGCCAATCACAGCGGCTTCGGCAACCTTGGGATGTCCGGTGGCGACGTTCTCCACCTCGATAGAGGAGATCCACTCGCCGCCCGACTTGATCACATCTTTGGTGCGGTCAGTGATCGACACAAAGCCCTCGGGACTGACGGTAGCGACATCCCCGGTTTCGAACCAACCCTCCTCGGCGTGGGCGTCGGAACCATCGAGCTTGAAATAGCTGGAGCAGATCCACGGTCCGCGTACCTTGAGCGCGCCGAATGCCTCGCCATCCCACGGGAGCTCGTTATTGTCGTCATCGGTAATTTTGATTTCCACGCCCCAGATCGGCGTGCCGACATTGGTGCGCATTTCGGCAAACTGCTCCGGGCTGTAAAGCTCGCGGTGACCACCCGCGTGGTTGGTCGTTCCCAAGGGGCTCATCTCGGTCATGCCCCAGGCATGCCGTGTGTCCACGCCATAGGTGTCAAACTCTTCCATGACCGACAAGGGGCAAGCCGAACCGCCAACGACCACCCGGGTCAGGGTCTCAACGCGTTCCCCGGACTCGCGCAGGTGCGCAAGCAAATTGAGCCAAACGGTGGGCACCCCCGCCGACATCGTCACGCCCTCTTCGTTAATGAGCGCCGCCAGCGTGGGTCCATCACCCATTTTGTTGCCAGGCATCACCATCTTGGCGCCTGCTACCGGGCACGCATAGGGATTGCCCCAGGCGTTGACGTGAAACATCGGCACAATCGGCAGCATCACGTCACCACTGGAAATGTTCATCGCATCGGGTATTAACGTCGCGTAGGTGTGTAACACGGTGGAACGGTGGCTGTAGAGCACGCCCTTGGGGTTACCCGTCGTACCCGACGTATAACACAGCGAACAGGCCGCCTGCTCATCGAGTTCCGGCCACTCGAAGACATCGCTTTGCCCGGCCACTAACTCTTCGTAGCAAATGACATCGGTGCGATCCGTCTCGGGCATGTGCTCGCGAGTCGTCATGATCACCCAGCCCTCGACGCCGGTGCACTCACCCGCCAGCCCCTCGATCAGCGGCCAAAAATCCGGGTCGAGAAACACATAGCGATCTTCAGCATGATTGATGATGTAAACGATTTGCTCGGGGAACAGTCGCGGGTTAATGGTATGGCACACAAAGCCCGAGCAGGCCGAGCCGTAATAGGTCTCCATGTGGCGGTAGTCGTTCCAGGCCAGCGTGGCGACGCGATCGCCCTGCGCGAGTCCCCAGCCCTGCATGGCGTTGGCCAGTTGGCGGGCACGAGCGAAACACTCGCGATACGTGTAGCGGTGGCGAGGGTTGTCCCGGGTAATCGAGACGATTTCCTTGTGGCCATGCACGCGCTCGGCGTGTCGCACAATCGACGTGATCGTGAGGGGCACATCCATCATCAAACCATTCATGGCGGTATTTCTCCTTCGCAACCGAGCGGGGAATGTAACGATTTGCGGTGGGGGTCAGCAACCCGATTCAAAGGCGTGACCCCGAAGGCGGTTAAGCCGCGAGCTGCCAGCGGTCATACACTCTCCTGAGCAGTCTTGACAGTTCGGCGCTCGTCCTCAAGTTTGATGAGGTGCGCGAGCAGGGAAAGCTTCGCCCACTCGTGCATCATCGGGTCGACATCGTCATAGACAGTGACCACCAGGTCATCGAGCGACTGTGCCTGATCACTGAGCGCACCCACCACTTTCGCCTCGCGCAGCAAGCGATGCCGAACGAGCTTTTCGACCTCACCGCGACAATCGGGAATCAACTCGCCATGACCCGGCGCCACGACCTTCACGTCGTAATCGAGCAGTCGGCGGAGCGAGGCAATGTAATGGGCCATATTGCCCCCCGGGGGCACAATCACAACGGTGGAGCCGTTCATGATGTGGTCCCCTGCGAACACCACACCTTCTTCGTCGAGCAAGTAGCAGACGTGATTATCGACATGTCCGGGTGTGCGGATGGCGCGCAATGTCCAGCCTTCGCCGGTGACGCACTCGTCGTCTTCAATTTGGGACGCGGGCTGAAAGGAAAGGTCTTGGTGTCGGTCGTCGGCCGTTGTTCTGCCGACCAGAGTGGCGCCCGTGGCGTCGGCCAATACTGCCGCTGCGGGGGAATGGTCGGGATGGGTATGCGTGCACGCGATGTAGCGCAATCTGTCGCCCACGCAGTTCAAGATGGCATCAATATGCGAGGGCTCCGCGGGTCCCGGATCGACGACCACGAGGTCGGTTTCTCCGACCACATAGGTATTGGTGCCGGGCCCGGTCATGGGCCCGGGGTTCGGTGCCACGATCCGCCGCACGCGCTGCGACAGCACCTTCACTTCGCCGTGGGCTTGCACCTTATTCGACCAACTGCAGGATGGCGACTTCGGGATTCACGTCGGCGTCGTAGTCGACGCCCTCAACGCCAAAACCAAAGAGCTGCAAAAACTCCTGCCGATAGCCTTCGAAATCGGCGAGCGTTCGGAGGTTATCGGTATCGATCTGTTCCCAGATTCCGGCTACTTCCGCCTGCACAGCGGGGTCCAGCTCGAGCTGATCGACCCGCAAACGGCCGGCCTCGTCTACTTCACCATCGCCGTAGAGCCGCTCTCTGAACAACCGGTCGATCTGCTCAATACAGCCCTCGTGCACGCCCCGCGCCTTCATCACCTTGAACAAAATGGCGAGGTAAATCGGCATCGCGGGAATCGCCGCCGATGCCTGTGTGACGACGGCCTTCAGTACCGATACACGAGCGTCACCACTGAGTGACGCCAACTGCTCGCGAATCCCGACCACGCGGCTGTCGAGGTCTTTTTTCGCCGCACCGATGGTGCCGTGCCAGTAGATATCCCAGGTGATCTTCTCGCCGATATAGGTATAAGCCGTGGTCTTGGCGCCCTCGGCCAGCACGCCCGCCTCGGCCAGCGCGGTAATCCACATCTCCCAGTCCTCGCCGCCCATCACCGCCACGGTGTGATCGATCTCTTCCTGCGTCGCCGGCTCCAGATGGAAATCCTGAATCGCCTCTTTATCCGTGTTCACACCTTTCTGCGTGGTGGCCTGCCCGATGGGTTTGAGCGTCGAATTGAACACCTCACCGGTCTTGGGGTGCGTCCGTCGGGGCGCCGCCAGGCTATAGACCACCAGATCCACCTGCCCCAGATCCGCTTTGATCAGGTCGATCACCCGCGTCTTCATCTCATCGGAGAACGCGTCACCGTTCAGACTTTTGGCGTAGAGCCCCGCCTCGTCGGCGAGCTGATGGAATCCCGCCGAGTTATACCAGCCCGCCGTGCCCGGTTTGCGGTCTGTCCCCGGCTTCTCGAAAAAGACACCAATCGTGGCGGCACCAGAACCAAATGCCGCGGTAATGCGCGAGGCCAGGCCGTATCCGGTTGATGCACCGAGTACCAGCACCCGCTTCGGTCCCTCGGCAATACTTCCTTTGCTCCGCACATGCTCCGCCTGGCGCCGGACGTTCTCGAAACAACCGGTGGGGTGCGTGGTCGTGCACAAAAAACCGCGGACTTTGGGTTGAATCACCATAGCGGGGGCTCCAAAAAATCAGGGGAGAAGTCTAGCATGTGGGGACGATTCCGTAGCACACTGGCGCGCGCTCTCGGGCTGGACCAGCCCAGCGATACGCACTCAAAACGACGGCCACAAAAAGCGGCCGCGCTATAAAAGCCGCACCATAAAAATTGCTCTGGGAGATCATCATGCAAATCGAAACTGCCATCCTCGCCCCCGCCGCCGTCCTCGCCGGCTGGACCATGATTGTGTTCCTCTGGCTGCTGGCCCGCCGCATACCAGCATTTAGCGCTGCTGGAGTGAAACTGGGTGAGATGCCCGCAGGCACGCGCGGCGGAGACGGCGAGGCGCAAATGCCGGCCAAGGCGAACTGGATCTCCCACAACTACACCCATCTGATGGAGCAACCCACGGTGTTTTACCCCGTTGTCATCATGCTCGCCATGATGGGTGACAACTCGGCGTTAAGCGTCAATCTCGCCTGGGCTTACACCGGCTTGCGTGTGGTGCACAGCTTCTGGCAAGCAAACGTCAACACCATTCCCGTTCGCTTCGCCTTTTTTGGCCTGGCCAGCCTGTGCTTGATCATTTTGGCTGCGCGGGCAGTCATGCTGGCGCTCTAAAGCGCATCCGCCCAGCGGGCGAGGTCCTCTGGCGTATCGATATCAGCCACGTAATGGGCGTTGTCGGTCTGCCATTCAAGCGCCCAATCCGGTGACGCGTGGCGCCACGCGCCGCTGCCAAACTCGCCCTCACCGCGGGTGATGCACCCAGCGATGCGCTGATTAAAGAGCACCGGGTTCCCTGGCTGGCCCGCCACCTGCGGGCCAACAAACTCAATCGTCGCCGGTGCATGCTTGAAGGCGCCAATCAGCGCGATGATGTCTGCGCGGGTGAGCGAGGGCATGTCGACGGGCATCACGAGGGTGGCGTCCAGCTCTCCGGTAAATCCCTCGATCGCGAGGCGCAGTGAATCTGCCTGGGAGTGTGACTCGCTAGGTTGCGCGACTTCCGTGACCACCAGCTCATCGAGTTCAGCAATCATGGCTGACAGCACGGGCACCAACTCGTCGCGATAGTGGCCGGTGACCACTACGACTTCATCTACGCCTGCGCTGTGCAAGAGCTGCAAGTTACGCGCCAATAAGGTTTGGCCTGCAACCTCAAGCAGCCCTTTAGCCCTATAGCCCAAGCGCTGGCCCTCACCCGCAGCCATGAGGACCGCGCCCAGGCGCAGTCGAGGGGATCGGCAGGTGCCCGGCTCGCAACAATCGCTGTCGCTCATGGTGTTCTATCACTCATCTCGTTCGGCGGCGCACCTACTCTCTTGCGCGCTGATCTCTTGCCCACTTCGTTGGTCGATGGCAGAGGGCGGGTCCGATGGTGTCACGTTCCAGTGCGTCGCGGCTAGCGGTGGGATCGAACGCTGCCCAGTCAGCGCGCCGCGATGGCCACAGCTGGCGGCCGTTACATCACCATGCGTTTCACATCTGTCAGCAGTGCCGCGAGGTCCGTCAAAAATCGACCCCCGTCACCGCCATTCACGACCCGGTGGTCATAAGACAGTGCCAGCGGCAGCATCGTGGCTGGCCTGAACACCTCGCCATCCCAAACAGGCTGCACCGCGGCGCGGCCGACACCGAGAATCGCGACTTCGGGGGCATTAATGATCGGCGTGAAGCCCCGGCCTCCAATGGCACCGAGACTGCTCACCGTAAAGACACCGCCCTGCATCTCGTCAGGCTTCAGCTGTTTATCGCGGGCTCGCTCGGCCAATGCCGCCACCTCGCTCGCCAGCTCCCAGATCGATTTTTTATCGACGTCCCGAATCACTGGCACGACCAAACCCGCCGACGTATCCACTGCCATACCGATATGGCAGTAGCGCTTCATCACCAGCGTGTCGCCGCTGTCGGCCAGCGACGATTTCAGTTTGGGGTGATCGCGCAATGCAACCGCACAGGCTTTCAAAATAAACGGCAAAGGCGTCAGCCGCACGCCGCGCTCAGCGGCCTCGCCTTTGAGATCCTTGCGAAAACGCTCCAAACCGCTGATATCAGCATCTTCAAACTGCGTCACATGGGGAACGTTGAGCCAGGACCGCACCATGTTAGTGGCCGTCAGTTTGTCGATGCGGCTGCGACTCACTCGCTCGACCTCGCCAAATCGCGCGAAGTCCTGATCGGGGATGACGGGTAGTGCACCACCCCCACCTGAGGCAGCAGGTGCTTGCAGGGCGCGAGCCACATACTGCTGGAGATCCTCTTTGAGGATGCGGCCCTTGGCACCCGTGCCCGTCACCTGCGCCAGTGACACACCAAACTCCCGCGCCAATTTCCGCACCGCGGGGCCGGCATAAATCGCAGTGCCTCGCTCGTCACTCGACGTGGTATGCGACTGCGAGCCCTGCTGAGCGATCGCGGGGGTTTGATGAGATGAGGCCGAAGCACCTGAAGGTGATGGGCTTACAGCTTCCGTTACATGCCCGTCGCCAATTTGCGTCGCATCCGCAACCGCTCCGGCAGAGGCCATTTCACCGGCCTGCTCTGAGGTGGTTGGTGCGCCGGCCGACACCATTACGTCGAGTCGCGCAACGACCGTGCCCTCGTTTACCGTCGCTCCATCCTCCACCAAGCGTGCACTCAATACGCCTGACGCGGGTGATGGGACTTCCATGGAGGCCTTATCCGATTCCAGCAGAACCAGCGAATCGCCCTCTTCCACGGCGGCGCCCACCTCGACCAGCCACTCTACGAGATCCGCACCCTGATCACTGCCGAGGTCCGGGATGACCACGTCGATCGATCCAGTCGCACCGGCAGACGTGTCCGCCGCAGACTTTCCCCTTGCCTCGTGAGTCTCGTGAGTCTCGTGACTCGCCTGAGCGCTGTCTGTCGCTGCGATTTCGGCGGAAAGTGGCGCTCTCCCTCTCCACAGCACTCTCCGCGGCGCTCTCCTCGGCCCTCTCTTCGGCGCTCTCTACGCTCCCTAACCTCTGCAGCAGTCGCCCCTTCACCGTCTACAGCGCCCTGCGCGGCGATCATCAAAATGACGTCGCCCTCGGACACCACATCGCCGACCGCCACGCGCAATTCACCCACCACACCGGCCCGGGGTGCGGGTATTTCCATCGAGGCCTTGTCTGACTCCACCACAATCAGGCTCTGCTCAACGTCGATGGCCTCACCCGGCGCGACCAGGACTTCGACCACCTCGGCACCCTCTGCGCCACCAATATCGGGGACTCTGATCAGTTCGTCTGTCATATCGCGTCTCCTGGTTGGTGCCTACACCGTCATCGGGTTGGGCTTGTCGGCGTCAATGCCCAATTTGGATAACGCCTCCTGCGCCACATCAAGGGAGAGATCGCCCTGATCCGCCAGCGCCTTGATCGCAGCCAAGGCAATGTGCTCTCGACTCACCTCAAAATGCTGTCGCAACTGCTGACGGGTGTCGCTGCGCCCGAAGCCATCCGTCCCGAGCACCGTAAAGCTCCCGGGCACGAACTCCCGCAGCTGATCGGTGTGCGCTTTCTGATAGTCCGTCGCCGCGATCACCGGGCCAGGTGCGTTGGCTAATTGCTCAGTGATATAGGGCACCCGTGGCGTGGCGGTAGGGTGTAGCCGATTCCACCGCACGGCGTCATTACCGTCGCGGGCCAACTCGTTCACGCTGGTGACACTCCATACGTCTGCAGCAATCCCGAAATCGCGCGCCAGCAACTCAGCGGCGGCCTCGACCTCCCTGAGAATGGCCCCCGCGCCAAGCAGTTGAACCTGAGGTCCCTTGCTCACATTCGCGGTGCTCAGGCGATAGAGACCACGCACGATCCCCTCTTCAACACCCTCGGGCATGTCGGGGTGGACGTAGTTCTCGTTCATGGTGGTGATGTAGTAGAAGCAGTTCTCACCCTCCTCGAACATGCGGCGCATGCCGTCTTGAATAATGACCGCCAACTCGTAGGAGTAAGTCGGGTCATAACTGATGCAATTGGGCACCGTTGCCGCCATCAAGTGACTGTGTCCATCCTGATGCTGGAGGCCTTCACCATTGAGCGTCGTGCGCCCCGCGGTCGCGCCAATCAGGAAACCCCGGGCCTGACTGTCTCCCGCCGCCCAGGCGAGATCGCCAATACGCTGAAAACCAAACATGGAGTAGAAGATGTAAAAGGGCACCATCGGAAAATCCGACACGCTGTAGGACGTCGCAGCTGCCAACCAGGCAGAGAACGCGCCCGCCTCGTTGATGCCCTCTTCCAATATTTGCCCCGTCTCGGCCTCTTTGTAGTAGAGGATCCCGCCGGAATCATGAGGCGTATAGCGCTGCCCCACCGACGAGTAGATCCCCATCTGCCGGAACATTCCCTCCATTCCGAAGGTGCGCGCTTCATCAGGGACGATGGGAACGACACGATCACCCAGGCTCTTGTCTTTCAGCAGCGTCGACAGGATGCGAACAAACGCCATGGTAGTACTGATCTGGCGCTTACCCGAGGTCTTCAACTGACCCGCAAAGGCGCTCCTTGCCGGTGCTGGGAGTGAATAAGAAGTCTTGCGACGCGCGGGGATCGACCCGCCGAGTTCCGCTCTGCGCTCACGCATGTAGCGCATCTCCGGGCTGTCCTCGGGCGGGCGATAGAACGGCACTTGCTTCAGATCTTTGTCACTGATCGGCACGCCAAAGCGGTCCCGGAAAGCCTGCAGGCTCTTCATGTCGAGCTTCTTCAGGGAGTGCGTTTCGTTGCTCGCTTCACCGGCTTCGCTCGTGCCATAGCCCTTCACCGTCATCGCCAGAATCACGGTGGGCCGCTCGACCTCTTCACAGGCCGCGGCGTAGGCCGCGTAGACTTTGTAAGGATCATGTCCGCCACGATTGAGGTACATGATGTCTTCGTCGCTGAGGTCTTTTACCAGCTCCAGCGTCTCGGGGTGTTTCCCGAAGAAGTGTTCCCGGGTGTAGGCACCGCCATTGAACTTGCAGTTCTGCAGCTCGCCATCGCAGACCTCATCCATGATCGTCTGCAGGTGGCCGCTGTTGTCGCGTTCGATCAGAGGATCCCACTTTCGGCCCCACACGACCTTGATCACGTTCCATCCGGCACCGCGGAACACGCCTTCCAGTTCCTGAATAATTTTGCCGTTACCCCGGACCGGGCCATCCAGTCGCTGCAAGTTGCAGTTGATCACGAAGTGCAAATTGCCGAGACGTTCACGCCCCGCCAGCGAGATGGCTCCAAGAGATTCGGGCTCGTCGCACTCTCCGTCGCCGAGAAAGCACCAGATTTTGCGATCGCGGTGATCCACCAAACCGCGCTTGCTTTGGTACTTCATCACGTGGGCTTGGTAGATCGCCTGAATCGGTCCAAGCCCCATCGACACCGTGGGGAACTGCCAGTAGTCCGGCATCAACCACGGATGTGGATACGATGAGAGGCCCTGCCCGCCCACTTCGCGACGGAAATTCTCGAGCTGGGCCTCACTGATCACCCCTTCAAGGTATGAACGGGCGTACATGCCCGGCGCACTGTGGCCCTGGTAATAAACGAGATCGCCGGGGTGACCGTTGGCCGTTCCCCGAAAAAAGTGATTCATCCCGACGTCATACAGGGTGGCGCTAGATGAGAAGCTGCTGATGTGACCACCGAGGCCGTCTTCGTTGTCATTGGCCCGCATGACCATGGCCATCGCGTTCCAGCGTACCAGCGAGCGAATCCGTCGCTCCATGAACAGATCGCCGGGCATGGGGCGCTCGTCCTGGGGCGATATGGTGTTTCGGAAAGGTGTGGTAATCGCGCTTGGCAGCGGCACACGGGCTGCCTCGGCATGCTCCGACAGATGGCGCAGTAACTCACTGGTGGCTTCGGGGCCATTGGCGCGTAACACGGCGTCAAGTGACTCGGTCCACTCATCAATCTCAATCGAATCCAAAGTACTCACTTATCCCCCTACTGCGCCGCTAAAGCTAGTGGCTAGCAACGCGGATTGGTTAGACAGCAACGGCTTTGTTAGACAGCGCCTCGTGTTTGGCAGGGCGCGCCAATTGTCCGGCCGATTAAGCGCTTGAGTGCCTCAAGCGCTGCCGTTCTACTGTTTTTGTCGTTCGCTTTTTGCCTCTAAACGTTTAATAACACGCCGAGAAAGGCCTTTATCCTTTATTAGTTCTTTTATAGAATGATTAAATCCGTAAAAACCGACATGAAATTAACAAAATCAGGCCGATAAAGACATATAGTTCTGTTTTAGAATGATATAAAACGCGGAATATTGCGACCAATGATCCCCTCAATACGTCGCAAGGGAGGTTTCCTGCGCTAGACATTTCGGAACAACAGGCGAAGTCGAATACCAGGCCGCGCCCCCGCGAGGGACGAGGGACGAGGGACGAAGGGAATGAAGGCAGTTTTGCGTGAAGAAACAGCCGGAGAACGGGTCTAGCAGGTTTCCGCGCTACCGATACCGGAGATTATGTCGTCCCAAGTCACGTACCGAGGTGACCCCCATGAGCTTCATATCGCGTATAAGCTCGGCCTGCATGTTAGTAAGCGCTCGCTTTACGCCCGCTTCGCCAGCGCCCGCCAGCGCATATAAATACCAGCGACCGCCCGAGCAGGCTTTGGCCCCAACGGACAACGCCTTGAGGACATGGGTTCCCCGCTGAATGCCGCCGTCGCAGATAACATCAATGCGATCCCCCACGGCGTCCACGATTTCGGCTAGTTGATCAAAGGGTGACCGGCTGCCGTCCAGCTGCCTACCGCCGTGATTCGAGACCATGATGGCATCCGCGCCAATATCGACGGCTTTGCGAGCGTCCTCAACGGACATAATGCCTTTCAAACAAAACGCCTTGCCCCAGCGTGCTCGCACCTGCTCGGCCGCGGCCCAGTCCATGGATTGGTCCAACATCGTGGAGAAATAGTCCGAGACCGAGATGCTCACATTCGACCCCTCGGGAATGTGATCTTTGAGGTTGGACAGTTCAAAGGGCTCTCTCAACAAATAGTTGAGCGTCCAGCTCGGATGAGTCGCGAAACTCAGCAAGCTGGAGGGCGTTAGCTTGGGCGGAGAGGTAAAACCGGTCCACAAATCTCGCTCCCGGTTGCCGCCGACAATGGTGTCGACCGTCAATGCCAGCGCATCAAAGTCCGCCTCGCGGCAACGATCAATCATGCCCCAGGTCAGCGCTTTGTCCTTGTGGTAGTACAACTGGAAAATTTTGGGCGAACGTATGGTGGCGCCAATCTCTTCGATCCCCACCGTGGCAAGACTTGAGATCCCAAAGAGCGTGTTGAAGGCCTCGGCGGCGCGCCCCACGGCACGTTCACCGTCGTGATGAAACAGCCGCTGCAGTGCGGTCGGTGAGAGAAACATGGGCATATCCATCGGGATGCCCATCACGGTAGTCGACAGGTCCACGTCCTCCACGCCGGCCAACACGTTGGGCACCAGATCACAGGCCTCGTAGGCCTCGGTGTTTCGCCGATAGGTCACTTCATCATCGGCAGCCCCATCGATGTAGTGAAAGATGGGGCCCGGCAACCGCGATTTGGCCAGCTTGCGAAACTGGCGCGTGTTGTAACAGTCGTCGACGTTCATCCTGTGGCTACCCGCGTGGACCGATCGTTAGCGCGTCAGGGGTTGCTGCGGCATTTTTGCGTGGAACGCCTCCACGCTGTCGACCACTACAGCGCCTTCGATTTCGGCGAAGGGCTCGCCCTGCCAGCGCTCACCGCGTATCTGAATCAGAATACGGCTCGGATTATCGGTCAGCACAGTGTCGCGGTAGTAGCTGCGGACCGCATCGAGGGATACCGCCTCGACAGCACTGATGAGCGCTGCGCGTGACCCAAAGTCGTAACGCTCCCGACTCCAATCACTGATAAATGGACCGGCTTCATCAGAGAGGTTCGTGGGCGGCTCAGTCAGCTGCGTCAGGACGCCTGATTTCAAGTTGGCAAACTGCTCGGGCGTGAGCTCATCGAGCATGACCGCGTATTCTTCGGTGAACGCCTCAAAGCGCGCCAGCATGTCGGCAGGCGCTTTCACAGGCGTTTGGATATACAGACCAATCATCGGATGGTCTTGCAATACCGTGGTCAGGCCGCCCGCCGCGTAACCCAACTGCTCTTCTGTACGCAGGGTATCGAAGGCGCGATTGCGCAAATGGCTCGCCAGCACCCGGCCCGCCGCCTCGTTCTCCACCGTGGCCTCGGGTGCCGCGAAGAGCAACATCATGCCCAGATCCTCGACCGGCACGTCGATATTCCGGACCAGCGTTTGCCCCGCCACGGGCGCGTAGACGCGTTCCCTCACGTATCCAGCCGTGGCCTCGCGCTCCACGGGCAAGGCGGCGCGAACGGTTTCCGCCAATGCCTTCGCATAGGCTTCGTCGTAATTACCAAAGAGGTAAACGCGGATTAGCGCCGAGTCGAGCAGCTCCGTGATCGTCGCTTCAAACTTCTCCGGCGTGACACGCACAACCGCCTCGCGGAGCGAGGCCTCATCATAAAACCCGGTGCGCGTCAGGCTCGACAAGGCCTGGCCCAATTGCCTGAAAGGCATCTCGCGCTTGCGGTTTTCGAGACCCCGCATTAACCGGTCAATGGCCTGATCCAGCCCTTGCTGCGTCGGTTTGATGCGCAGGCCTTTGAGGGCCGCCGCCAACAATTCGGGCTGCTTGTCCGTGAATCCTGACAACGACAACCTTAGCCCCTGATCCAAGCCCACACTGAGTCCCATGCCGGCAATACCGGCTTCGTTGCTGAGCGCCGTTTGTTCCAGATTGTAGAGATCCGACCACAGCAGCAGCATGACCGCTGAATCGACCTGCTGCTGACGAAGCGGTGAGTTGAAATAGACCTGCGTGTAGCCGCGGGGCAGCGTCGCAAACGCCTCACTGCCCTGCAACCAGACGCTCAGGCCGGGCCCGTCAACCACCTGCCGGGGTTCGCTGTCGTTTTGCGCCAATGCAAAAGCCTCGGGCAAGAGGCGATTCTGCGCGGGGAGTGCCAACTCATATTCCTCGGCAGACGCAGTGAGCGCGGCCGCATCCGGCAACGTTAGCGGCTCAACACTGTACTGACCGTCGTAGAACTCGAGTCCTTCACTGACTGACTGGGCCTGATCAATTTCCCACAGATGAAGTCGTTCGGGGACCAATTGCGCGAGCACGGCCTCCACGGCGGCTTTGTCAAAGCCCGTAAAACGATAAGGCGCTTCGATGGCGTAGCGCGCGGGGTAAGTTTGCATCGCACGCGTTAATTCATGCGCGTAGGAAAAATCACCTCGCTTTTCAAGAAACCGGAAGCGATTGGCCAGCGACGTCCCGAACTCATCGGCATAACGCGCATCAATGCCCTGCTGGCGAAGCATTTCCACATAACCCAGAAGCATTGCCGTAATGTCATCCCGGTGGCCGAGCCCTTCTGGGGTCAACTGCACCGAGAAAGTGAAGAGCCCATAGTTACCATAACGAGCGGGATCGGCACTCACAATCAAAGAGCTGGCCCAACCCAGATCTCTGAGCCTGACCGCCGGTGTATTGGGCATCTCGGAGGCAAGGATATAGGCGAGGTACTCACTGGGCTTTGTATCGTAGAGATCACTGTTGTCATCGATGATGAAGTCGAGACGGAGTTCCCGTGTGTCGTCCTGCGGGACGTAGCGCACCCGCTTGGCGCCTGCCTTGGCAAAGTCGATGGAAGTGGTGGTTACTGGTCGCTCAACCTGCTTATCGGGGATTGCTCCGAAATGCTGCTCCGCCAACGCGCGCATTGCATCCAAGGACAAGTTGCTGATCAGCGAAGCCTTCATCAAATTTGCGCTGTAGTACTGCTCAAAAAACGCGACCGTCGCAGCGTGCAGGCCGCCCTCAGTCTTGTCAGCCAGCGAGGCGAGGTTGCCAATTTGAAAGCGATTCGCGGGATGATCACCCAGAAGCTTGCGCGAGAGTCGATAGGTAATACGGAAATCCTCTTCACGGCGCATGGACCACTCGGCATTGACCGCGTTCTTCTCCTTGTCGATGTAGGTTGGGTCCAGCAGCGGATCAGTGAAGAAACTGGAGAACCGATCCAGCGCTTCGGGGAAGGCGTCGTTTTCCACCAGCATCATGTAATTGGTAATGTCCAAGCCGGTGTAAGCATTGGTCATACCACCGTGCTCCGCGGTAAACGCCATGAACCCATCTGGCTCTGGGAATTGGCGGGACCCCATAAAAAGCATGTGCTCGAGATAGTGCGCCATCCCGGGATAGTCCTCTGGGTCAGAGGCAGCACCCAACCCCACGCTTAATGCCGCGGCCGACTTCTCCGCTGTGGGGTCTGAAACCAAAATCACTTCGATGCCGTTGCTCAGGGTAATGAGGTCGTAGGCGCGTTCATCATTGGGGCTGACGACAACGGCCGACGCAGCCGAACTAGCAACATCATCGACAGGGGGCTGCCCGCAGGCCGTCAGCGCCGCGAGCAAGGCCGTTATCAGCGACATGGCAAGGCCATGGCGCACACCTGTTGCGCTCAGGCGTGCTAAACGAAGTGCAAGGGCTATTGCCACCCTAGCTGAGTTTGGTGACGTCATCGGGCATCCAATTTCATCAGGTCAGGAATGAGTCAGCGCCTCGTTGGAGGGCCACGCAGACAGAATGGCGTTTACCAGAGTCGCCAAGGGAATCGCGAAGAAGACACCCCAAAGGCCCCACAGACCGCCAAAAAAAAGCACCGCAATCACGATCGCGACGGGATGCAAATTGACGGCCTCGGAGAAAAGTAGCGGCACCAGAACGTTACCATCCAGCACCTGAATAACAATGTAGGCTCCAAACGACCCAATAGAAATCAGGGTTACGCCAAATTGAGCATAGGCCACAACTACGACGGGGAGCGTCACCAGTGTTGCACCGATATACGGGACGATAACCGATAACCCCACGAGCAAGCCCAGTAGCGCGGCATAGTTAAGGGAGAACAACGCAAACACAACGAAGGAGGCACCACCAATAATCAGAATTTCGATGCCCTTGCCTCGCGCGTAATTGGCAAACTGGACATTAAGCTCACCCCAGATGCGGTCCAGCAGCGGTCGTTTCGCCGGCAAGAAACCGGCAAACCAGCCGATCAACTGGTCACGGTCCTTCAAGAAGAAGAACACCATGAGCGGAATCAGGATCAAATATACGAGCAACGCCAACATACTCGGAATCGAACTCAGGCCTTTGGTGACCAATATCTGGCCCATGGTGGCCATCTCGGCCTGAATCACTGACGTTAGCTCATTGACCTGCTGCTGCGTGAAGAAGACAGGGTATTCCTCCGGTAACGTGATCAGTACCTTTCGGCCCGCCTCAATCATCGCTGGCGCCTCGCGAACCAAGGCCACGAGCTGCCGCCAAACGAGCGGCGCCAAGCCAAACAGCACGGCAAGAAAACCCCCAAAAAAGAGTAAGGTGGAGACCGCCACACTCAATTGCTTGGGCAAGCCTCTGTGGCGCATGACATTGGCAACGCCCTGCATCAGGTAAGCCAGTATGACCGCCACAAAAACAGGCGCCAGAATCTCGCCAAAAGCGAGCATGACCACAAACGCCGCCACCAACAGCATCAGAAGCACCACGGCTTCTTCTTCGCTGAGGTAACGTTGATACCACCTTGTCAGTACTTCTTTCACGTTACGGCTGATCCTGCTCTCAGGCTTTGGTAATGGTCAAGCACAGGACATCGTCGTCCCGGCGTGTGCACTGCACGCGGTGGCCCGCAAGCCTGGCGAAGCTCTCAAAATCCCGCTCCGACCCCGCATCGGTAGAGAGCACCTCCAATACACCCCCCGATGGCACTTCGCGCAAGGCGCGCTTGGCCATCAGCAGAGGCATGGGGCAACGCTCACCTCGGGCATCAACTGACACGGTATGGGGGGACTCCTCGGACATAAACCGCGACCCGTCAAAAAGGCCGGCGAGTATATCGCTTATTGCCCTTGAGGTGCCGAGGCACTGAATTTTTACATTGAAGGTGCGCTCGTGGCCGACCGCCAAGTGAGCTAGAGTGCCGCCATGTCACCGAAATCACTCCTGCTCGAGACGTTCAGGCGCTGGCTACTGGCCTGCGCCGTCGCCTTGTCGCCGTGGGCATGGTCCGCAACGGACGATCTGAAAATACCCAATCTGGGCGAATCCAGCACCAGCCTGTTTTCGGCAGATTATGAGCACCAGCTGGGTCGCATGTGGCTCCGCAGCTTTCGGGGACAAGCGCCCATCACAACCGACCCGCTGCTGCACAGCTATCTCGAGAACCTCGTCTTCGAACTGGTGCAACACAGCGAACTTCAAGACCGCCGCATCGAGCTGGTCATCGTCGATAACCCCACCATCAACGCCTTCGCCGTGCCCGGCGGAGTCATCGGTGTGCACAGTGGCTTGTTTCAATACGCCGTCACCGAGGACGAATTCGCGACGGTCATGGCGCACGAGATTGCCCACCTCAGCCAGCGACATTTTTCCCGGCGTATGGAAATGGCCCAGGAGCAGGGACCGATGCAATTAGCAGGACTGCTCGCAGGTGTGTTACTCGCGGCCACCGTCGGCACGGATGCGGGCATGGCTGCGATGACGACGGCGCAGGGCCTGGCCCAAGACGCCCAACTCCGCTACGGCCGCGGCAACGAAGCAGAGGCCGATCGCGTGGGGCTTCGCACACTCTACAACGCCGGCATGGATCCCTACGCGGCGCCGCAAATGTTCGAGCGCATGTATGCCGCGACACGTTATAGCCAGAATGGCCGCATACCCGAGTTCCTTCGCACGCACCCACTCTCCGAAAAGCGCATCTCGGACACGCGCACACGGGCCATGCAGTATCCAAAACGTATCCGCTCCGTGAGTCTCGACTACCAACTGATGCGGGCGCGGGTGGCCGTGCAGGCCGCACGGACGCCTGAAGAAGCGGTCGCGTTTTTTCGCTCAGCGCTCGAGGGAGACTCCATTTCAAGCGCGGCGACCACCTACGGCTTGGTATTGGCTTTGACCGCCGCAGGCCGCGCCGACGAAGCCGCATTGGCCTTGGACAGCATCTGGTCGGGTAACAGCGACCGCATCGAGTATGTCATCGCCGATGCCGAGATTGACCTCGCCCGCGGCAACAGCGCCCGTGCTGTGGCGACGCTGGAGCGGCGTCTGGAGCTGTCACCGGGCAATCACCCACTTACCATGTCCTACGCCCATGCGCTTCAGCAGGCGGGCTCGCCCCATTTGGCCGAGGCGGTATTAATCGAACAATCAAGACGCGTGCCCGGTGATCCGGGCCTCTGGTATTTGCTGGCCGAGGTGCAAGGTTTGGCGGGCAATATCGTGGGTTTACATCGCTCCCGAGCCGAGTACTTCATTCTCATCAATGCCCTGGATGCGGCAGAGAGACAACTGACCTACGCGCAGAATCTTGTCGGCAGTGACTTCACAACATCTTCGCTAATCAACCAGCGCACGCGCGATGTTCAGGGCATGCGCGCGGAGATGGATCGGAGCTAGGGCTTTAGCGTCTCCGCGAAGGCGAGCATCCGCTCCAACGGCTGCATCGCCCGCTCCGCCAAAGCGGGCGGCACATGGATCTCGTTGTCATCCTGATCGAAGACTGCCGCCATGGCTTCTAGGTCATTCATCGCCATCCAGGGGCAGTTGGCGCAGCTGCGACAGGTCGCCCCCTTCCCTGCAGTGGGCGCAATAATGAACTGCTTATCGGGTGCCGCCTGCTGCAACTTATAAAAGATGCCCTGATCGGTTGCGACAATAAACGTCTTGTTCGGCAGCTCACACGCCGCCCGGATGATCTGGGTGGTTGAGCCCACGTGATCCGCCAGCTCAATGACGCTCGCGGGAGATTCAGGGTGAACCAGCACCGCCGCCTCGGGGTGAACCTGCTTCAGATCGCGAATACCCCGGGCTTTGAACTCCTCATGAACAATGCAGGCGCCATCCCACAGTAATATGTCGGCCCCCGATTCGCGCTGCACATAGTCACCGAGATGCCGGTCGGGCGCCCAGATAATGGGCTTGTCCTGCGCGGCCAGATGCTCAGCCACCTCCAGCGCAATGCTTGACGTTACCACCCAATCGGCCCGGGCTTTGACCGCCGCTGAGGTATTGGCATACACCACCACCTCCCGCTCAGGATGGGCGTCACAGAACTGAGAGAACTCCTCAATAGGACAGCCCTCATCGAGGGAACACGTCGCTTCAAGGGTCGGCATCAGCACGCGCTTGTGCGGCGTCAAAATCTTGGCGGTTTCGCCCATAAACCTGACGCCTGCGACGATCAGCGTGTCCGCCTCGTGATCCCTGCCAAAACGCGCCATCTCCAGTGAGTCCGACACACAGCCACCCGTGGTTTCCGCCAATGTCTGTATCTCTGGCGCGGTGTAGTAGTGCGCAACGATCACGGCATTGTGCGCCTTGAGATGCCCGCGAATAGTGGCTTCAAGCGCCTCTTTGCGGGCCGCCGTCAGCTGCGCGCTCTGACGTCGATCAAGGTGGGTCTGCACTTGAGCACGAATCTGTTCAAGTTTTTCTTGGGCTATGGACATAACGACTGGGGAACGACTCTCTTTTCTAACCCTAGCATAGTCAGGGAACCGCGATACGGATCACCGGTTGCGAAAAACAGCTGGCCTTTTTTCCCGCTGTGCGGTGATCCCTTCCTGCACATCCTCTGAATCCGAGCAGGCCTTGGCGAGCTGGTTCGCTTGCTCACGATCCAGATCACCCCGCTCCAACTGCCGGATAATCTCCAACATGTGTGCGACTGCCATCGGCGCAAGCGCCAACATTGACTCCGCATAGGATCGAGCAGCTTGCTGCAAGTTGTCAGCAGGGTGCACCGCGTCGACCAGACGCAGGGCCAGCAACTGGTCAGCGCTGAAGGTTTCGGCCGCCACCAGCACACGCCGGGCCAGCGCAGGGCCCAACCGGCGCGTGAGCCGCTCAATACCCTCCACTGGGTAGCACAGCCCGATCGCTGCTGCCGGAATGCGTAAACTGATTCCCTCCCGCGCCAATCGAAAATCACAGCTGAGCGCGAGCTCAGCGCCACCGCCAAAGACGTTACCGGTGAGCACTGCGACCGTCGGGATTGACAGGGCCGCGATTTGATTCGTGACGGTCTGGAAGCGATCACCGCTCAACGACCCGTCGAGGATTTGATTGAGGTCTGCGCCCGCGCAGAAGATGCGCTCGTCGGAGGAGGTAATTATCAGCACCCGTGTCGCATCCGACAAAGACGCCAGTGCTGCTTCGATCGCATCGAGCTCTGCCGCGCCCAGCGCATTGCGTCGCGCAGGGTTGTCGAAGCACAACGTGGCAACGCCCTGCTCTTGAATGAAGGAGATGGTGTCTGTCACGACAGTGGCCCTAGGTCATATCCTCTGTGAGGGGCGCAGTGTCGCATAGACGCCCCATAGCGCCCAGAGGGCAGGATCTCCGGCTCTCGCCGATGAACTCCGCGCGGGGGAATGCTGCTACGAGGCGACTGGTACAGCTTCTAACGCAAGCGAATCCCGTGCCACGCTGGGGCAGAGGCATGGACAGGTTCAGTAAAAATACTTAAAGTTCAAATAATCGAACCTTGAGAATAACGGCCGCTAGACGGTGTAGCAGGCGTGTTAGTCGTAAAGAGAGAAACCGTTTGGCCACCTCACCTTCAACGAATCGCTCCCCCTTCAGCCGCGGCTTGCAACGGGAGACCAAACGCGCCGCCGTGTTGTCCTGTGCGGCGAAGCTGTTTAATACCAAGGGTGCCCGCTCAACAACGCTGGCGGACGTCGCGGGTCGTCTTGGACTCACCAAAACCAGCCTCTACTATTACGTCGCAACCAAAGAAGACCTGATTTACCAGTGCTATGACGCCAACATGCGGCAAGCGCATGCCCAGCTTGACGCGGCGGAGGCCGCATTCGAGGCGCCTCATAGCTGCCTGATGGCTTTTCTGGAAAGCCAACTCAACACCACGCTGAGCGCACTCGATGGCGAGGGCAATTTTTACGCGGCACCGCTCGAAGTCGCCTCATTAAAAGCTGAACATCGCGAAGCACTTGAGGGCGAGTACCGGCGATTATCGAAGCGTCTGATCGCACTGCTGGAGCAAGGTATCGCGCTGGGCACGATCCGGCCCTGCAATGCCGTGGTGACGATGCGGGCAATGATTGGCGCGCTGGATTGGTCTTTCTACTGGCTCTATGAAATGCCACGAGCAGAGGCGGCTTCGGTGATCGGCGTGTTGCGCGATCTGTTTACTTTCGGACTGCTGGCCAAACCTGGGTCCAACGTCTCGGCCACCGATATCGCGTCGCTACCGCTAGCCGCGGAAGAGCAGGCTTTCGATCGCGACACACAAAATCGTCGCAAGCAGGAAGCGTTCCTGAAGGCCGGCACCCGCTGCTTCAATCAAAAAGGATTCAGCGGCACGTCCCTCGATGAGATCGCCGAGCAATTGCAAGTATCAAAGGGCGCTTTCTACTACCACTTTGCGAATAAAGAGGCACTGCTGACCCAGTGTTTCGACTACACCCTCGATCAACTCGAAGGGATTGTCGCCGGCGTCGAGCGGCTGGATGTCACGCCGGGCCGTAAGCTCGACATTGCCTGCCGACAAATTTTTGCCCTGCAAAATTCAGATCAGGGACCGCTGGTCCATTTCAACGCCATCACCGCGCTGCCCCCAGCGGTCAGGCAGCGACTGCTAGCCCGCTTAGCGGCCGTGCATGCCACGCTGGAAAAGGCCGTGACCGACGCCATCGACTGCGGCGAATTCAGGGATCTACCCGCAGGGATTTTGATACAGCTTCTGACCGGCGCATTGAATGCCGCGATGGACCTCGGCAACTGGCAACCCATAGACAATATTGACCTCAGCGCCGCTGACTATTTTTCCGTTTTTTTTCAGGGGCTGGCGACTACCGCGCCACAGCAGTAAGGACCTCACCGTGACCTGTTTTACCGACGTGCTGGCGCAGATCGCGCCGCGCCAAACAAATGATTTCACCTTTGTCGGCGGCAGTCTGATGCCGCAGCAACGCATATTTGGTGGTCAGGTCGTCGCACAGTGCCTGATGGCCGCCAACGAGACCGTTGCTGGCGCGCTTACCGCTCACAGCCTGCACGCCTACTTTCTTCGCGCCGGGGACCCTTCGACGCCCATCGATTTTGAGGTCGATCCAATCCGCGATGGCCGGTCATTCTCAACGCGGCGCGTGGTCGCGCGGCAGAACGGCGAAGCCATTTTCAACACGTCGATCAGTTATCACCAGGACGAGGAAGGGGTCTCGCACTGTTTCAACATGCCAGAGCTGGATGCGCCGCGTACTGAGGCTGACGAACTGTCCGGATTCAGGGGCTTCACCACGAAACCCGGGGACCCTAATCTGATCGACCTCTATCAAATCGAGCGGCAACGCGTCACCGAGTACCTCGCCGAGAGTCAGCCCCCAATCGGGCGATCCTGGTTTCGTGCTGTGGGGCCGTTGCCCGAGGATACCGCGGTGCATCAAGCCGCTCTGGTGATGATCTCGGATTACTCACTACTAAGCACGGTGTTTTACCCGCACCCGTACACCAACCCCATCAAGCACTTTATGGCGGCCAGTTTGGACCACGCTATCTGGTTCCATCATCAGGGCAAGATGGATGAGTGGGTACTCTATGACTGCGACACGCCGCGAGCTGGCGGCGGTAGAGGGTTCAGCCGCGGTTTCCTCTGGGCTCAGGACGGCACGTTGTTGGCCTCGACCGCTCAGGAATCCCTGATGCGACTGAAACGCAGTTAATTCACCACGCTTTTTAGCATCTCGCCGCGCGCGCGCCACTGCCAGCCACGGCCGTCTGTGCTCAACTCATGCACGGAGGCATTCGCAGGCAAGCACTGCACCACACGATCCTCGCCGCTGATGTGAGCAGCCACAGCATTGATCACCAGGAAGTGAGTGAAAATCACGGTCGGTGAGGTAAAAGATTGGATCGCCGAAACAATCTCACGTCGCCACCGTTGCACGGGCTCCGGCAAAGCGCTCCAGTCCCCCTGAAGCACCTCGTCCAACCATGGGCGCCGCGCAGCCAAGTCACCCGGGGAAGGCAGCTCAATAAAACGGGCATCAATCTCGAGTTCGGCTTGAACATTCAAGGCATAAGGCTCGCCCGTCTCAATGGCGCGTCGCTTCGGGCTCGTCAACAGTCTTGCGTCATGGGGCGCACAACGGCTGAGCGTGCCAGCGCTCTGGCGTGCCTGTTCACGACCCAGCGGCGATAAGGGTGGATCTATGTCTTCGCTGAAACCCGCCGCGGCCTCGCCGTGACGAACTAACCAGATTGAGGTCATCGTCTCGCCGTCACCGGTACGTCACCAGGTTTTCCCCCAGTTGCCGGCTCAGCAACTGGAGGTGCGCCGTATCGTTGAAGTTGGAGAGCGATACCCTGCCGCGGGAGAAAATCAGCCGCGTAATGGAGCAATTGAATACCGGCTCATAAAACCCGTAAATCTTGTCGTGGGGCACGCCGAGCACCCAACTCACTGCTGTCGCGATTGTGCCACCCGAGGTAAAGATGGCGGTGTCAGTGCCGCTTTCGGCCTGCGCCATGGCATCCTCGAGCGCGCCCTGAACACCCACCAGATAATCCGGCCAAGATGCCGTGTCGGGCAAATCGGGGCAATCCGGCGATACCCAGGCGTTAAAAACCGCCTGAATCACCTTTTGATATTGCTTGCTGTCACTTCGACCCGCCTTCACGCGCTCCGCGAACGCCGCGTCACGCTCGCACAATATCGGCAGCAAACCGGCGATCTGGCCCTCGTTGTCGACCTCGTTGAGTCGCGGGTCAATTCGTAAAGTGGCAGGGCGGGGTTGACTCGCGAGAACGCGCTCGCCCGTCTCGCGCTGTCGCGACAGGTCACCGCTCACAGCCTGAGCAAAGTGGAGCTCGGTATCTGCAAAGAACCGGCCCGACACGTCGGCCTGCCGCTGACCCAGGGGGGATAGCTGATCGTAGTTGGCACTGCCAAAAGAAGCCTGCCCATGCCGAATCAGGTAAAGCGACGCCATATCAGGCTACCTTCTGTCTTTGAGAGAAACGGATACGCCGGGGATAGGGGTAAAAATCCTCGACAACGCCATTGCGAATTTGTTCCTGTTGCCCCGTCCAGAAATCGGCGTCGTACAAATCTGCGTGCTGCGCATCAAACGCCGCCCGCGCCCGCGCGTTGCCCGAGAAGAAAAGCCGGAACTCCTCAGGGAAAATATCCTTTGGTCCTACCGAATACCAAGGCTGACCCGACATTTCATCCAGCTCGTCGCGGGGCGGCGGTATACGCCGGAAATGGCAGTCGATCAGTGGTTCAATTTCATCGTAATCGTAGAAAACCACGCGACCATGGCGCGTCACACCAAAATTCTTGAGGAGCATATCGCCAGGGAAAATATTCGCCGCGGCCAACTGCTTGATCGCGTTGCCGTAATCATTCATGACCTCGTTGACCTCATCGTCAGACGCTTCCTGCAAATAAAGGTTCAGCGGATTCATCCGGCGTTCGACATAGCAGTGCTTGATAATCAGCGCCCGGCCGTTGACACGAATCTGTGACGGACAGGTCGCATAGAGCTCCTCCATCAATTCGCCAGAGAAACGGCTGGCATCAAACACCAGATTATTGAATTCCTGCGTGTCCGCCATGCGCCCGGCCCGGTCCCAACGCTTTACGAGGTGGTATTTGTCTTTGACGATTTGATGCGTGACCTCTTTGGGCGGCGTAAAACGGTCTTTGATGATCTTGAAAACATACTCATAGGACGGCAGCGTAAACACTGTCATCACCATGCCCTTAATACCCGGCGCCACGATGAATTGACCGTTTGTGGACCGCACATGCCGCGTTGAGGTCCTGTAAAAATAGGTTTTGCCGTGGCGAAAATGGCCGATCGCACTGTAGATCTCGGAGATTTCCTTTTTCGGCATCAGTTGCTGCAGAAAGAGCACATACTGGGACGGCACTGACGCGTCGACCATGAAATAGCTTCGCGTGAAGGAGAACAGCAAGCTCACCTGATCCGGGCCAAACAAAAACGCGTCGACGTATACCGCAGGCTTATCGGCGGAATCGTTATGCAGCAACGGCAATACAAATGGCATTTGATCACCGTCAACATACAGCCTGCCCACTATGTAACTCGCTTTGTTGCGGAAAAAATGATGCTCCAGCACCTGCAATTCCAGACCAGGGCGCGTGACGTCAAATTGCGGCTGCAAGTGGCGCGTGATCGCCCCCTCAATACTAGCCACATCACGGTCCAGATCCTCAAAAGGGATGTTGAAGGCGTAAGCGTTTAATAGCTCTCGGAATGCACCGGGTAGATCGCCGCTCACGGCAAAGTGATTCACCACACGCCCCATATCGACGGGCGGCACATCTCCCTGAGGTGAGAACACAAATGCGTATTCGTTGCGGATCGATCGATGGCCGAAGTGGGAATTAAAAATCGAGTTGTAGAAAGTCTCGGCAATCTCGAAGTTGGTCATACCTTTAACCAACTCGGCATAAAGCGCGCGGGTATCTGCCCAGAAGGTGAGCTCCTCGATTTGATCACCCGCGATCTGCCTGGCGACAGCCAGTGTTTCCATCACGGTTTCTTTGTAGATATCAATACGACGACTCGAGATGTCTTGCATGCTCGACCACTCCGCCAGCTCAAAGCGGGTGCGAGCAGCCAGAGTGATGTTCTCGAACTCGGCAAAGTAGGCGTAAAAGCCGTTGAGGATGACCCGCGCGAAGCGGCTTTGCTTGTCCACTGGAAACCCTTAGAAAATCGTCAGGGGAGTGTAGGTGGACGCATACTCCTGCGCAATTTCCGCATGCCGCCTATCCAGCGGTCGTAGTTTTGCGCTTTGTTCAAATGGTACTGCGCGACTTGCTCGTGAGGCAGAATCAGGAACGATTCCTCTCTCAAACCCTGTACCACCGACTCTGCGACTTGCGCAGGACTCAAAATCCCGTCGAGTCCTGCGGCGCCGCCATCGGTGCCACCCAGCATGGCCGTGTCGACCGCTTGTGGGCAGAGGCAACTCACCTTAACCCCGTCGTCGGCATGAGTAATAGCCAACGACTCAGCAAATCCGATCGCCGCATGCTTGGTCGTGGCATAAGCCGCTGTGTAGGGCTGTGTGAGTAATCCCGCTGCCGAAACGGTATGCAAAAAGTAGCCCTCACCACGCTTAATCATCCCCGGCAGGCAGGCGCGTGCGGCATAAATATGCGCCATCACGTGGATTTCCCAATTTCGCTGCCACACCTCGTTACTGCTTGAGGTCGCCCAATAGTCGTCGCCGTCGAGATTCAAGATGCCGGCGTTGGAACAAAACAGATCGATCTGACCGAACTCAGCCTCGGTTTCAGCAACCATGGCGGCGACGGCCGCTTCGTCGCGTACATCCAGCGAGACACTGTGACCATCCAGGTCAGCAGCCAGTTCAGCCGCCGCGTCACCGTTGAGGTCGGCGATCACCAGACCCCGGACGCCCTCCTCTCGGAAACGCCGACACAGGCCGGTGCCGATGCCGCTGGCGCCACCCGTGACGACGACAACTTTATCCCGCAGCTCCATGCTCAGGCCGCGTAAGCGGTCTCAATGAAGCGATTACGGTGGTAGGTGGCATCACCAAAGGTTGTGTTGATCATCATCAACCGCTTGGCGTAGTGCCCGATATCCAGCTCGTCGGTCATACCCATGCCACCATGCATCTGGATAGCTTCACCGAAGACGTGCTTGCCGTTACGGTCGATCAGCACCTTCAGCGCGTGGATGGTCTCGGCCGCCATGGCGGGGTCCTGCTTGTACTCGCAGAGTGCTTTGAACAGCAGCGACTTGCTCTGCTCATAAGCCATCATGGTGTCGACCATACGGTGCTGCAGTGCCTGGTAAGAACCAATCGCCACGCCAAATTGCTCGCGGGTTTTGGTGTATTCCAGCGTCTTAGCATTCAGCACACCCATGATACCGACCGCCTCAGAGGCCAATGCAATGATCGCCTCATCGGTTAAGGCGTCCACCACTGACAGCGCGTTACCTTCTTCGCCCAATAGGGCGTCAGCGCCTACTAACACGTCTGTGAACGTCATATTGGCGACGCGTTGTCCATCCATCATGGGGTAGCTCATCTTGTTCACGCCGGCTGCAGCGGCATCGACAATGAACAGAGACAAACCGTCGTGATCAGATTGATCGCCCGAGGTCCGCGCGAGTACGACGAGGTGGTCGGCTTGCTCGCCATTGAAGACGACCACCTTCTCGCCGTTGAGGACGTAGCCGTCACCGGACTTTGCTGCGGTCGTCTGGCAGTCATGCAGCGCAAAGCGGCTCTGGCGCTCTACGTAGGCAAATGCGCCCAGCACCTCACCGCCAATGATACGAGGCAGCCACTCAGCCTGTTGCGCCTCATTGCCCGCGCGCTTGATCAAACCACCGAACAAGACAACGGTCGGAAAATACGGCTCGACCACCAGCCCCTTGCCCAACTCTTCCATGACCACAGACAAGTCGACAATATTGCCACCGAAACCACCGTGCTCTTCAGCAAAGGGGATGGACAACCAACCCAGCTCGGCAAAGAGCTGCCAGTTATCGCGATTCATGCCCTCATCGGATGCGACGATGGCCTTGCGGGTATCCCAGTCGTAGTCGTCCTGTACGAAACGCGCGATTGAGTCGCGCACCATTTGCTGCTCTTCAGTAAAGTCAAAATTCATGATCTATCTCCCCTCACTCAAGACCCAGCACGTACTTGGCAATAATGTTTTTCTGCACCTCGTTGGATCCGCCGTAAATCGTTGCCGCGCGGCCGTACATGTAGTTGCGGCGGGCTTCGGTGGCAAACTCATGGCCCAGCGCATTGGGGTCCAGATCGACCGGCAACACGCCCTGATAATAAGCCGCGATTTCCATCAACAGCTCCTGCGTGGCCTGCTGCAGCTCGGTTCCCTTAATCTTGAGGAGTGACGATTCCGGCCCGGGGAAACCACCGGCAGCCTGCGTCGCCAAGGTGCGAAGTTCGGTGAACTCCAGCGCCATCAACTCCACTTCAATGTCAGCCAAACGCTGCTGGAAGCCGGGATCATCGATCAACCGCTGACCACCATTTTCTTCTTTGGCAGCGACCTCTTTGATGACGCGCACCGCACGCTTCACATCCGCCACGCCTGCAATACCGGTTCGCTCATGAGCCAGCAGCGCCTTCGCCACGGTCCAGCCTTTGCCGATCTCCCCTACCACGTTTTTGGCGGGCACGCGGACATTGTTGAATTCCACTTCGTTCAGGCTGTGGTGATTGTCGATCGAGATGATCGGGTTCACCTTGATGCCTTCACTCTTCATGTCGATCAGGATGAACGTGATGCCTTCCTGCTTCTTGCCGGAGTTATCGGTGCGCACCAGGCAGAAAATCCAGTCGGCGTACTGAGCATAGGTCGTCCAGATCTTGGCGCCGTTGATAATGAAATCATCGCCATCGCGCTCTGCTTTGGTTTTGAGACTCGCCAAGTCAGAGCCAGATCCCGGCTCGGAGTAACCCTGACACCACCAGTCTTCACTCTTGAGAATGCGCGGCAGGAAATACTCTTTTTGCTCATCTGTCCCGTAGGCCATGATGACGTTGGCGACCATCACCAGACCAAAAGGCACCACGTTCGGGATGCCGGCAAGGGATCGCTCCGTCTCGTAAATATATTTTTGCGTTGCCGTCCAACCCGTGCCGCCATATTCCGCGGGCCAATTGGGCGCAATCCAACCTTTTTCGTAGAGCTTGCGCTGCCACTCCTCGATGGCATTTTTGTAATCGGGAGAGCGCAGGCGCGCCTGCAGTTCGGATGTGTAGGCTTCATCAAAGAACCCGCGCACTTCGTCGCGGAAAGCCAAATCTTCAGTGGAATAAGCTGTGTCCATGGTTCACCTCGCGGCATAAAAGAGTTGCCGGGCACAGCCCGCGCAACGCGTTTTTGAATCTTGAGTATGTTTTCTGAATAGTCAGAATGTAGGGAAGTTGGCGTGGTATTGCAACCCCGACCTGGCGCCGCGATGGCCGCTATTTAGTACATCAATGAAAACAGCTTGCGCTGATACTCCGCCGCCAAGGGGTCACCTTTACCTATGGTCGCCAAGGTATCGAGAAACACCTTGCGTGCCTCACCGTCATTGAAGTCTTTATCGGCCCTCAGCACGATCAACAAGTGCTCCAGCGCGTCGCGATACTGCGCGACCTGACTGAGCTGGATCGCCAGCTGAATGCGGGTGGTGTGGTCATCGGGGTTCGCCTCGATGGCCGCTTCCAATGCCTCGACCTCCGGCGACCGGGCCGCTTCACGACCCAGTTCAATCTGTGCCATCAGCTGCTCATAACGGGCATCCTGATCAGCCAGACGCACGTCCTTTAGCAGCGTTTCGGCATCGTCCAATCGATTCGCGGTCACCAGAGCGCCGGCATAGGCCAGTGTCATATCCAGCTTTTGCCCCGACTCCTCCCAGGCGCTGCGGTACAGTGCGAGCGCAGCGGGAATATCGCCAGCTTGAAGCAGCTGCTCCGCTTCAGCCAATGCGCCGGCCTGGGGCGATGGCAGGTGCTTGTCGAGCATCTCCCGAACAGCAGATTCGGGTTGCGCACCCTGGAAGCCGTCGATGGGCTGCCCGTCTTTAATCACCATGACCGTGGGAAGGGAGCGCACGCCCAACTGCTGCGCCAGCATCTGCTGTTCGTCAGCATTGACCTTGGCGAGCAGGAAGGCACCCTGATATTCATCTGCCAGTTTCTCAAGGATCGGCATCAGCTGTTTGCAGGGCCCACACCAGTCCGCCCAGAAATCCACAACCACGGGTCGCGCCATGGACTCCTCAATCAGCAACTGCTGAGCGTTGCTCTCATCGATCTCAACGATGTGTGCCGAGGCATTCATGACGCAATCTCCTGTTGAGCCGGTTGCGTGTTCGCAGCCAGAACGTCTTGCATTGAATATCGCCCAGCCGGCTGCTGGATGATCCAACAGGCGGCGCGAACCGCACCTTGGGCAAACGCCATGCGGGAACTGGCCCGATGGGTAATCTCGATGCGTTCACCTTCACCGGCGAAGATCACGGTGTGATCACCGACAATATCTCCAGCGCGGATCGTGCTAAATCCAATCGTGTCGCGATCTCTGGCGCCAGTCCGCCCCTCACGCCCGAAGACGGCTGTTTTCTCAAGGTCTCGGCCGAGCGCCGCAGCAACCACCTCGCCCAAACTGAGTGCCGTGCCCGAGGGGGCATCGATCTTATAACGGTGATGCGCTTCGACGATTTCTACATCGACGCTATCGCCTAGCGCCAAAGCGGCGGCTTCGGCCAGTTTAAAGGTTAGATTGACGCCTGGTGCAAAATTGGATGACTGGCAGACCGCGACGCCCGAGGTGCTGTTCACCAATTCATCGGCCTGCGCCTCCGTAAATCCGGTCGTGCCAATCACCATGGGCACATCGCGCGCAGCGCAGATCGCGGCTTGCGCGAGGGTTGCCTCGGGAACGGTGAAATCGATCAGCACATCAATCTGATCGATCACCGATGCGAGATCCGCTGTGACCGCAACGCCGGAGGTGTCGCCCCCCAGCAGCTCACCCATATCGGCGCCAATCAATGATGAACCCGGGCGTTCAATCGCCGCGGCGAGCTGACAGGGCATTTCAGGCTGGGCTATCACCTCGGCAAGCATGCGCCCCATGCGCCCCGCCGCACCCGTAATACCGATTCGTGCTGTCATCCGGTCATCCCGTCAAAGAAGTTTTTCACCCCCTCAAACCAACTGGTCTGACGCGGCGATTGCTCCTCGCCCCCTGCATCGAGTGCCGTGCGGAAGTCTTCGAGGAGGCTACGCTGTTCCTTGGTCAGATTCACGGGTGTCTCGACCACAGCGCGGCATAACAAATCGCCCACCGGACCGCCGCGCACAGGCTTTACACCCTTACCACGCAGCCGGAACATTTTGCCCGTTTGGGTCTCCGAGGGGATCTTCAGCTTCACGCGGCCATCCAGCGTGGGCACCTCAAGCTCACCGCCCAGTGCCGCATCGGCAAAGCTGATGGGGACCTCACAGTAAAGGTGGCGCCCATCGCGTTCGAACAACGGGTGCTGACGAACGGCAATCTGCACAAACAGGTCACCGGGCGGCCCACCTGCTGGCCCGGCTTCGCCTTCACCACTCAAACGAATGCGATCGCCGGTATCCACACCAGGAGGCACTTTGACAGACAGTGTCTTCGTCTTCTCAACCAGGCCCTGCCCGCGGCAATCGACACAGGGATCAGAGATCGTTTGGCCCCGGCCACGGCATTTGGGGCAGGTTTGCTGTACCTGGAAAAAGCCCTGCTGTGTGCGCACCTGACCTGACCCACCGCAGCTGCCGCAGGTAACGGGGCTGCTGCCAGGCTTGGCGCCGCTACCGTCACAAGGCTCGCAGTGCTGCAACGAGGGTACGCGAATCTCAGCAGTCGAGCCACGTACGGCCTCCTCTAAGGAGACTTCCAGTGTGTAGCGCAGGTCAGAGCCGCGCTGCGGCCCCTGCCGACGGCCACCACCGCCGCCACCGAAGATATCGCCGAAAACATCGCCAAAAATATCCGAGAAGCTGCCGCCCTGAAAACCGCCGCCCCCCATGGAAGGGTCGACACCGGCGTGACCAAACTGGTCATAAGCGCCGCGTTTCTCGCCGTCTGAAAGCACCTCATAGGCTTCCGTCGCTTCTTTGAACTTGCTGTCCGCGTCGGCGTCATCCGGATTGCGATCCGGGTGATACTTCATGGCAATCCGGCGATACGCCTTCTTGATGTCTTGCTCCGAGGACGAGCGATCGACCCCAAGCACTTCGTAATAGTCGCGTTTCGACATAATTCCGGCATGGGTTTTTACAAACGCCAGGCTCCCTCTTTAAAAACGGACGCGGGTAACATGGTGATAGCCATGACCCGCGTCTGGTGTCGTGCTCTGTTTGCGGCGATTAACCACGCGCCACGCTTATGGCGCTCATACTCCGGCTAACAGCCCAGCAGACTGAGATCAAGCACGCTTGTCTTCTTTGACTTCCTCAAACTCTGCGTCGACGACATCACCCTGATCCGCGTCATCAGCCGCTTCGGCACCTGACTCTGCTTCAGCACCCTCAGCCTGCTGCGCCGCATACATCTTCTGCGCGACACTGCCCGTGGCTTCAGTCAGCTTGGTCGTGGCAGCTTCCATTGCCGCTGCATCATCACCCTTGATGGCCTCTTCACTCTCGGCAATCGCGGCTTCGATCGCAGCGCGCTCGTCGTCCGTCGCGTGCTCGCCGGCCTCCTCCAAGGTCTTACGCGCAGCGTGGACCATGCCCTCGGCTGTATTACGCGCAGCAACCAACTCCTCGAACTTCTTGTCTGCCTCGGCGTTGGCCTCCGCATCCTGAACCATTTGTTCGATTTCGTCGTCCGACAAACCGCCGGATGCAGTGATGCGAATCGACTGCTCTTTACCGGTCGCCTTGTCCTTGGCCGACACATTCAGAATGCCGTTCGCGTCCAGATCGAAGGTGACCTCAACCTGCGGCATACCGCGCGGCGCAGGCGGAATATCGGCCAAGTCAAAGCGACCGAGAGATTTATTCTGCGTCGCCTGCTTGCGCTCGCCCTGCACCACGTGAATGGTCACGGCGGTCTGGTTGTCCTCAGCCGTCGAGAAAACCTGCGACTTCTTGGTCGGGATCGTGGTGTTCTTCTCAATGAGTGGCGTCGCAACCCCACCCATGGTCTCGATACCCAAGGTCAGCGGCGTCACATCCAACAAGAGCACGTCCTTGACGTCTCCCGACAAGACTGCGCCCTGAATCGACGCTCCCATGGCCACTGCCTCGTCAGGGTTCACGTCCTTCCGTGCTTCCTTGCCAAAGAAATCCGCAACCGCCTGCTGCACCATTGGCATCCGTGTCTGCCCACCGACGAGAATCACATCGTGGACCTCGGAAGGCGACAGCCCCGCGTCGTCCAAGGCGATCTTGACCGGCTCGAGCGAACGCTTGACGAGCTCTTCCACCAGAGATTCAAGCTTTGATCGGCTGAGCTTTACCACCAGGTGCTTAGGCCCAGTGGCGTCCGCCGTGATGTAAGGCAGGTTTACCTCGGTTTGCTGAGAGCTCGACAACTCGATTTTCGCTTTTTCCGCCGCCTCTTTCAGGCGCTGCAGTGCCAGCGGATCGTTGTGTAGATCGATTCCGTTCTCTTTCTTGAACTCGTCGGCTAAAAATTCAATGAGCCGCAGGTCAAAATCCTCACCACCGAGGAAGGTATCCCCGTTCGTCGCCAGCACTTCAAACTGGTGCTCACCGTCGACCTCCGCGATCTCAATGATCGAAATATCAAACGTACCGCCGCCCAGGTCGTAGACTGCAACCGTGCGATCGCCTTGGGCTTTGTCCATGCCGTAGGCCAGCGCCGCGGCCGTGGGCTCATTGATGATGCGCTTCACCTCCAGGCCGGCAATCCGCCCCGCATCTTTCGTAGCCTGTCTCTGCGAGTCGTTGAAGTAGGCAGGTACTGTAATGACGGCCTCTGTAACCGCTTCACCGAGATATTCCTCCGCGGTTTTCTTCATTTTGCGGAGCACTTCCGCTGACACCTGAGGCGGCGCCATCTTTTCGTCGTTAACCTCCACCCATGCGTCACCGCTGTCGGCCTTGACGATCTGATACGGCACCATCTTGATGTCCTTTTGCACCACATCGTCTTCGAAGCGGCGCCCGATCAGGCGCTTGACCGCAAACAGCGTATTAATCGGATTCGTCACCGCCTGACGCTTAGCAGACTGTCCCACCAAGATCTCGTTGTCGTCGGTGTATGCGACGATGGACGGTGTTGTCCGGCCACCCTCTGAATTCTCAATGACTCGAGGCTTGCCGCCCTCCAGCACAGAAACACAGCTATTGGTGGTGCCGAGGTCGATCCCAATGATCTTACCCATGATGTTTTCTCCTATTCGCTGGCGCCTAATCGCCAGCGTGCTTCCTTGATTTCTGATGTATGGGCAACGAACTGAATTTCAAGTGCCGGCCCAAATTCAACGTGTTCCTCAATCGCCGCTCGGTGCCTTTGAAACCATGACCATGGCGGGACGCAGTAACCGGCCGTTCAGGGTGTAGCCTTTCTGCATCACCGCGACGACCGAATTGGGTTCCACGTCGGGCTGCTCAACCATACTCATGGCCTGCGCCGTCTCCGGGTCATAGGGCTCACCCATGGGATCGACAGATTCGACGCCATACTTGCCGAGCACATCCATGAAGCCCTTTCGCGTGAGCTCAATACCTTCGGTCAGTGCGGCATTGCCCTGCTCGTCACCACTGGACTCTAATGCCCGCTCAAGGTTGTCGACGACACTGAGCAAATCACCGCAAAAACGCTCCAGCGCGAACTTCCGCGCCTTTTCTATTTCCTGCTCGGCACGACGCTGGACGTTCATCGCATCGGCTTGCGCCCTGAGTGCAGCATCCTTTGCCGCTTCCAGTTCCGCCTCCAGATCAGTTGGCTCCTCAATCTGCTGCGTCTTGCTCGGCTTGCTCGCCATCCTGTCCATCCTGCCCGGGCTCTGCCGCCTGAGCCGTTTCTGATTGCTCCGTCTCGCCCGCTTCACCTTGCGGTGTTGCCTGCTCCTCAGGTCTCTCATCTGCCATGGGGGTCTCCGGTCTGTCTCGCGACGTCTCTGTCGTATGGGCATTCATCAATAGCGTCGAGGGCTTGATCTCCCCTCCGCACTGCCTATTTGGGGGGCAACCGGCTATTTTCAAGGCCTCAGCGGCGGATTTTTAAAGTGATGACCCGCGAAGGTCATTACAACGCTCCTGCCACCTCATATTAGAGCAGCACTCAACGGGGCAAGTCATCACAACAGGAAGAGTCATACGTTGAGCGGTGGATGTTGGAGCAACAGCCCACATGGATTGATCAAGGGCGCGCGAGTTTGTCCGTTACAACTGAGCCAATAGTACCCACGCAGACCTCATGAGCTTGGGTGGGTGTATGCGCTTAACGCGTATCATCAAACACGCGCTGCGTGACGGTCAGGGTGATGGCGGAGACATCCCATGGCGAGCTCGGGTCAGTTTCGATGTGAGGCAACGACTGAAGGTTTAACGAGACAGGGCGGCACTCAGCATCCGGGCAGTCACGTCCACAATTGGTATGACTCGCTCATATGCCATCCGGGTAGGCCCAATCACCCCCAATACACCCAGCGACTGCGCACCTTGCGCGTAGGGCGCAGTGATGACACTGAAATCACCAAAGACATCAAAGCCCGCCTCTTCTCCAATAAAAATCTGGATGCCGTCTGCTTGCGAGCAGCGATCCAGCAGCTCCAGTAGATCTCGCTTGCGCTCAAAGGCATCAAAGAGTTCTCTGAGCTTCTGCATGTCCTCAGGAGACGCCTGATTGAGCAAGCTTGCCTCGCCCGCTACGACAACACTGCCGGACTCCTCCTCTGATTCCATAGCGGCTTTCGCGAGCTCAAGTGCCGCCTCCAAATAGTGATCAATTCGGTCCCGCGCCTCTGACATCTCGCGCACAATGTGGCCTTTTACCTGCGCCAGGTCGCTACCGGCATAACGCTGGTTAATCAGGTCAGCCGCTGCCTTAAGTTGCTCTTCTGTCATCGGGCGCTGCATTTGTATGATGCGATTCTGCACTTCTCGCTCATTGATCACCAGAATGACCAAAACCCGGTCACCGGATAGCGGGAGAAACTCAATCTGACGCAACTGGCTCGCCGACGGTTTGGGCACCGTTACGATGCCGGTTTGATAGGTCATTTGGGCGAGGAGATTCGAGGCGCTTTGAACCAACTCAACAGAGCTGCGATTAGGATCCAGCCCGGCATTGAGCGCTGAAACGGCGCCCTCCTCCACTGGACCGACCTGCAATAGACTGTCTACGAAGAAGCGGTAGCCCTGCGCGGTGGGAATACGGCCGGCGGAGGTGTGAGGGGACGCCAAGTACCCCAAATCCTCCAGCTCAGACATGATATTGCGGACCGTCGCCGAACTGACAGACAACCCGCTTTCGCCCTGCAGATTTTTGGACGCTACCGGCTGCCCCTCTCGTATATGCATCTCTACGAGCGTCTTGAGTAATGATGAGGCGCGGGGTGAAAGGGCTTCCAAGAGATATCTCAGCACTGACTGACCACCGCTGTTTTAGCACAGCCCGGGCATGCAACAAAGCGCCAACTGGGCGGAGTCCCCTGACATTATCTGCCGCGCACATTATGCGCACCTTGATTGCGAGAGATGTTCCCACCCATGCGACTCTGCGCTATAACGTCAGCATCAATTGGTACTGCAGACTATGCTCATCAACCTCGCGATACAGGACTATGCCGTCGTCGATCAATTAGAAATCGACCTGCATGCAGGCATGACTTGCATCACCGGTGAAACGGGCGCGGGAAAGTCCATCATGCTGGACGCGCTGGGTCTGTGTGTGGGGGATCGCGCTGACTCCCGCGCCATTCGCCCCAGCGCCTCACGCACAGACATCGCCGCGAGCTTTGACGTCAGCCGCAATACCCGCGCTAAGCTTTGGCTGACGGAGCGGGACCTTGAAGCAGACGGCGAGTGCATTTTGCGACGCACCATTACCGCTGAGGGCCGATCGCGCGCTTACATCAATGGCTCACCTGCCACACTCGCAGACTGCGCCGATCTCGGGCAGCTATTGCTCGATATCCACTCGCAGCATGCGCATCAGTCGTTGTTGAGGCGGCCTACACAGCGGAGTCTGCTGGATACGTATGCCCATGCAGAGTCACTGATTATCGAGGTCAGCGAGGCTGCGCAACGCTGGCGGGTGCTTCAGGAGGAGTACACCCGGCTCTCAGGTCTAAGCGAGGATTCCGATGCCCGCCGCGCGCTGCTGGACTACCAGATCGCGGAGCTCGAGCAACTGAGCCCTCAGGAGGGCGAGCTCGAATCATTGGAAGCTCGACAAAAGCTCCTCGCAAACGCCGCCTTCATTATCGATAGTGCCAACGACATCGCCAATGGCGTCGAGGCACAGCGCGATCAGCTGGCAAAAGTGGTGCAGCTCGCCTCCGACGAACGCATGCAATCTGACGCGACCCACAACCTCCGAGAGCTGCTGCAATCGACGCTCATACAGTTGGACGAGGCCCATGCAGAAACCGCACGATTTGCCGCCACAGTTGAGTTAGATCCACAGGGGCTGAGGGAGACCGAGGAGCGCTTGAGTGCTCTATACGACTTGGCCCGCAAACATCGCGTGCAACCTGATGCGCTCCCTCAGTTACTCAGTGACTTGCAGGCGGAGTTGGACTCCATAGCGGGTGGCTCAGAACATCTCGAAGCGCTGGAGCAGGCACTGGAGGATACCGCCACCGCGTGGCGGAGCCATGCTCAGGCACTGAGCGCGAAGCGGCAACAGGCCGCGGGCAAACTCGCCCAGCGTGTCATGGAGACCTTGGACAGGCTCGCGATGAGCAAATGCGTGCTTGAGATTGCGTTAATACCCTTTAAAGATGACGCACCGGACCCGCGCGGTGCAGAGGACGTGGAGTTCTTGATTGCGACCAACCCAGGCGCGTCCCCGGGACCGCTTAGTAAAGTGGCCTCGGGAGGCGAGCTATCGCGTATCAGCCTTGCACTTCAGGTCGTTGCAGCGGACATCGCCACCTCACCGACCATGATTTTTGATGAAGTGGATGTCGGTATCGGGGGTGGCGTGGCGGAAGTCGTCGGCGAGCTATTGTCGCAACTCGGCAAGACCAGCCAGGTGCTGGTGGTCACGCATCAGGCGCAGGTCGCTGCCAAGGGTGACCAGCATCTGCTCGTCACCAAAACCGGCGAGGACTCAGTGCACTCGGAGCTGACGCCGCTAAATGGCGAGGCACGCGTCGTGGAAGTCGGTCGGATGCTGGGCGGCGCCAAACTGACAGACAGCACGCTGGCGCATGCGAGGGAAATGCTCCAGGGCAGCTAATCGCCGCCAGTAGGGCGCTTCTTCCGAACATACAGCACGAGGGAGTGATCGATGATTTCGTAACCATGCTCCTCGGCAATCAGGTGCTGGCGGTGCTCGATCTCTTCGTCAATAAACTCAATGACTTCGCTGGTATCGACATCGACCATGTGATCATGGTGATGGTCTGACGCCATCTCAAAAACGGAGTATCCCGCTTCGAAGTTGTGGCGAATGATGAGCCCGGCGCTTTCAAACTGGGTCAGCACCCGATACACCGTCGCCAGCCCAATGTCCTCGCCGGTGTCGCGCAAACGCTGATACAAGTCCTCGGCACTGAAGTGATCGCCCTGCCCTGACGCGTCGCTCAACATCGACAGAATTTTGAGCCGAGGCGCGGTGACCTTGAGGCCTGCTTTTTTCAGCTCGCGGTTTTCGGTGGACATTATTGACGTGTTCTCTGCGAAGGGGATTGTCAGGTATCATGCCAGCCCAGCTTGCTCCTTGGAAGATAACGTGCCCCGCGCTACCTCTCTCTCAACAACCGCCTTGGCTATTTGCGCTTTGCTGGCGTTGGCGTCCTGTGGCAATAACTTCGGCTTCCCGGGGGTATATCGGATCGACGTGGAACAAGGAAATGTCGTCACCGAGGAGATGGTCGAACAACTCCGACCAGGGCTCAATCGACGACAGGTTCGCTATATCATGGGAACACCGCTCATCGAGGATGCGTTCCACGAAGACCGGTGGGATTACCGCTACTTATTGCGGAATGGCAATGAGACGCGCGCCACAACACAGCTCACGCTTTGGTTCGATGGTGACGAATTAATTCGAGCCGAGGGCCCGGATGCCCCCAACTGGGACGCACCTCAATCTGACGAAGCGGACTCAGAAGCCTGATCGCCACCCGCGCGCGCGGCCTTCGCGCGCGCCGCACGTGCTTTGCGCACTTCCTTGGGATCAGCGAGAAGCGGCCGGTAAATTTCCACCCGCTCCCCACTGGCGAGAACACGATCGGTAGTCACGCTCTTGCCCCACACCCCCAGTTTGATGTCATCACTGATCTCGAGATCCTCAAAAACGGTATCCAGCTGGCTTTGCTTTACCGCTTCTAGTGCCGTTGTACCTGCCGGGACATCCAGCTTCACTATTCGCTGCTTTGTTGGGAGCGCATAGGCGACCTCAATGGCGATGGTGTCACTCATGCGGTTTGCCCCAATTGCTGACCCGCACGGCGAACAACGGCATCGACGAGATCCAGGGCGACGCGGTCAAAGAGCTTGCCCATCGCCGCTCCGGCGAAACCGCGGGCCAAGTCAAACTCCAGTCGCAAAGATGCTTTACAGGCGCTGTCACCGAGTGCTCGAAAGATCCACTCACCTTTGAAGTGGTCAAAAGGCCCCTCCACCAAAGTCAGCGTCATGCGCTGTGGACGCTGCAAAGTGTTGCATGTGGTAAAGCCATGACTGATACCCGCCTTGGACAACCGCAGGCTTGCAGTCACCGTATCACCCTCGCGCTCCAGAATATCAGCGCCCACACAACCCTCAAGAAACTCCGGGTATCGCTCGATATCTGCCACCAAATCAAAGATCTGTTCGGCGGGGTGTGACAACAGGGCGCTTCGCTCAATCACGGTCATCGCATCAGTGTACCGAACAAGCTAGAAACGCGCTGGCCTGAATTGGGCTCAAGCGGATACCAGCCATAATAGGCAAATGGGCGGCACACACCACCGCAATAACCACCACCACAATCGGAACAGCCAGTCAGGCTCTCGATAAAGCTCTCCTCGCAAAATGGGTCTCGGCACCAACCATCCGGCGAAAATTGCTGTCAGCAAAAGACTCACGGGCAGTGCCCAACGGGCAATCAGACCCCCGACATTGATAGCAGGTGTGTCACCGACGAACAGCGTCACAGCAGCCAAGACAGAAGCCATTGTCGCCGCCAGTATCGCTCCGCTGACTCGCCCTAAACCCCACTCATTGCCAATCAGCAGGACCGCCGGTTCAAGCAGAAGAGTAGCGGCGCTCCAGGATATCAGTGCAAGCGCGCCAAAAAAGAGCGCGCCGTAAACCTCCCCTAACGGAAGATTAGCGAAAGCATAGGGAAGCCCCACGAACACAGCTGCTAGCCCTTGTGCGGGCGCAACATTGGCGTTAAGCAACAGGCTTGAAGCAATCACAGCGGTCACGACGAGAAAAGCTGAATCCAGAACCGCCACCGCCAAAACGCTCCGCCCCCATGGAAGGCCCGTCGGCGCCTGCGCTCCCAGAGCTATGCCCAAACCCAACCCAGTACCGAGCGTCACGCTCGCTGCACCTACCGCTTGCTTGAGCCCCTCAATACCCCAGTCACTTGGCCGTATTGTGAACATGAATTCCTCTACCGGACGCAGGTCGCTATAAACGAAGACAAAGTCCAATACCCCGAAAAGGGTGATGGCGACGACAGGGAGACATGCCCAAGCGAGCAGACCCATGCCAAACCGGATGCCCAAGCACGACAGTCCGCCGGCCCCAGCTAGAGCGAGCAGGACTGGCAGAAACTGCCCGGCACGATCTTCGATGTAGCCCAGGAATACATCCGCAACGTCGACCGCACTGGCCGAGGCAAGCTCACCCGAATACAGGGTGCCTGCCCAATGCAGGCACCAGACAGCCGTGAGTGCTGCCACGGCGGCTAACATCACAGCGAGCACCGCCTGCGATACGCCCAAAAATCGCCAGCGTGAATCAACGTTGCCTGCGCTGGCCGCCCAGTGCATCGCCAAACCGGGAGAACCCCGTCCCAAGCTGCCGATAGTGACCTCGGCAATCATCACAGGCACGCTCAGTGCACAGAGCGCCACGATATAGGTCAGAAAAAAAGACCCACCACCATATTCACCTATCAGGTAAGGCATCCGCTGAAGGTTGCCAAGTCCGATCGCTACTAGCGTTAGGGTCAGAACAAGCGTTGTTCGTGCGCGCCAAGGCTGCGGAATGTTGTCATCCAGCACGCGCGCGGCTCCACAGTCCCGCGTATGTGGAGCGAGGGCGGAAGAATACCGGCGCAGTGCACGGAGGGCGCCCGTATAATGGCAACATGGCGAAATCCAAACGCAAGAAAGTATCTGACAATACCATCGCCCAGAATAAAAGAGCACGTTTCGACTATCACCTGCTGCAATCGTTCGAGGCGGGTGTGTCGCTAGCGGGATGGGAGGTCAAAGCACTGCGAGCTGGCAAAGTTCAGCTCACGGATAGCTATGTCCTGATGAAAAACGGTGAGGCCTTCTTGTTGGGCGCGAACATCACGCCTTTGGATACAGTCTCAACTCACTTCGTGTCAGACCCGACCCGCACGCGCAAACTCCTTCTGCATAAAAAGGAACTCGCGCAGATTAATGCAGGTGTCACCCAGAAAGGGCAAACCTGCGTGTGCACCGCGCTCTACTGGAAAGGGCATCTGGTCAAGGCGCGCATCGACCTGGCACAAGGCAAGAAGCAACACGACAAACGAGAGTCCGAGAAGGATCGTGACTGGCAACGGCAAAAAGCCCGGATTGTTCGCGACAACGTGAAGCAATAATCAACCCCAGAACAGCGCTTTCGCCGAGATCGTGACGCCAATCAATACGCAAAGCCCCACGACAAAAGGTCGGTATGCGGCACCTGAATAGCGCGCAAAAGCCCAATTTCCCGCTTGATTCCCCAACCACATGGCGGGTAATGCGACCCATAACAGCTGGAAAGGCCTGGCAGATACCAGCCCAGCAAACGCGAACATCGCCAGAGACACCATGCTGGAGCACCAAAAAAACATCATCAGAAAAGCGCGGGAGCGCGCAGGTTCGGCGATGGTCGCGACCACAAAGAGAATGACGGGAGGGCCGGGGATAGCGAAAGCGCCGTTCATAAGCCCGGACGCCACGCCCGTTGCTAACGAGGCCGGTGCTGACGACGCCCGCTCACTCGGCACAAACTGCGACAGCACAATAGAAGCAATCACAACCGATACGCCAATCCAGAGCTGGAACTCGCTTACGGATAACGACGCCAGAAACCACACACCCACCGCCGTGCCCAACACAGCGCCAACCAACATAGGTTTTGCCGGTGCCACAGGGAACTGCCCCCACCATGAGCGGTAACTGATAACACCCAGAAGAAAAGCCAGGACTGCGCTGAGCACCACCGCATCACCGGGCGACAGAAAAAAAGAAAACGCAGGCACCACCAACATCGCAAAACCGAAACCGGTAAACGCCCTGATAAGAGACGCCAAGCCGACAGAGAGCGCGACCAGCAGAGCTTGATCGAGGGGCACCGCAAATGCGGTCCACGTGATCACGATGCCGGCGCCCACCGGACGCTGGCGCCCAATTCGATCAGACCGCCCTCGATAATTTTGGCGCAGAGACCACCGTACCCGTACATTGCGACCACGCCTCCGGCACCGAGTTCAGCCTCCATGCGCGCACACGGATGACACAGCTGACTCGCCTCGAGGAGCGCCTCACCCACCCAGAACCGCTGCCGGCGCAACGCGTTGAGATTAAACCCTGACACAACGATATTGCGCCTCAATCGCGCCGGCTCCAAAGTTGCTTCACCCAACTGCGCCGCAATGTGCCGAATAAATTCGGCCGAGATCAGCGTGACCTGCCGCCCGGAACCCGGCGTTTTGGTCATGCGGTGGTCCCCCTGCAGGCCTTGTCCGGCAACCGCCTGAACAGTCGTCACACTCTCAAGCGGCTCACGACGACGCGGGCGCACACCGATCCAGTCCACGGTTCCCGCGGGCAATGTGTCTAAGTACCGATCCAAAGGGTGGTTGCGCATAGCCATGTAGGTGTCATCCCAGTTAACCGCAGGGCGCGGTGTGCAGAAAGCCATGTCCGGAAGATCAGGGCATGCCAGCCCGTACCCGTGCCGAATTCAGCAGCTTTTACTGCCTCAATACCGCAAGCATAACGGCGCATTTGGCAGACGTCACAACGGATCTGCCCAACGCCCGAGCACTGATGCTTTTGATGTCCCAAAACAAGTGATCCAGCTGGTAATAGTTGGCGTACCTCGATTGTCAGTGTCTACAGGCCACTTGCATTGCGCTTTCTGGCCACTCTGGGGATGACTCTGTCGCTTCGGGCATGCCGTATCGCCGGAAACACATTGGGGTGCGCGTCTGCAAGCGACCGGTTTATTCCGGGGCTTGTCAGCCGGTGCCTTTCGAGAGAGAGGAGGCGTTGTGACACACCACGACGATCATTGGGGCATTCTGAGCTCCCAACAAGATGAAGACCAATCCCGTGCGCAGGCCGTTAATGATCCTGCGGATTATCACGCATCGATTGCGGGGAGAGAGCTGCATTGGTTCGACGCGAGTCAGGGCCAATGGGTAGCCAAAGACGCCTCCGGCGATTGGCAGGGCTGGAATAGCGCTACGGCAGAGAACGTCGCAGCACCCTCAGACTGGACCCCTTGGTCCGCCGCCCTCGATAGCACCGCAGCACCTTTCTATCGCTGGTTTGTGGATGGTCAAACCAACGCCTGCTTTAACCTTCTGGATCGCCACGTCCTCTCCGGTCGCGGTGATAAACAGGCCGTTGTCTTCGAAGGCGACCGCTGGGACCCATCTAAGAATGATGGCCGAGGCGGCCCCGTATTTGAGCAACGTCTCAGCTATCGCGAGCTCCTGATCGAGGTCGCTCTCCGCGCGCGGGCATTGCAGAAGCTGGGCTTGACCGCGGGTGATCGGATTGCGCTGAACCTGCCTAACATCCTCGAACAAATTTTCTACATCTTGGCCGCTCAGCGGCTGGGCGTTATCTACACCCCCGTTTTTGGCGGCTTTTCCGCGAAAACGCTCTCAGATCGTATTCACGATGCCGGCGCCAAGGTGGTCATTACCGCAGACGGCGGATATCGCAATGCGGAGATTGTCTCTTACAAGAGCACCTATGCAGATCCAGCACTGGATAACTACGTGCCACGCCCCGCGGCACTGAAGGCGCTCTCTGAAACCCTGCAAGCGCGTCTGCCCGCCGATGTCGCAGAGCGGCTGGAATCGCAGGTTGCTGAGGCGGTGTCTGGCGAAATCACCCTGGAGCGCGCAGATGTGATGCGCGAACTGGGTTTAGCGCTTGAGCGCGAGCGTGGCACTGCCCCCGAAATTATTGCTGAGCTCAGGACCACCGTTGCCAGCGAGCTGGCCAACGTCGGACATGCCGTCAGCAATGTGATCGTCGTGCGCTACACCGGTAATGACATCGTCGAGCACAGCCGCGATAGCTGGTCTCACGATCTCGTGGCCGATGTCGAAGCCGATATGCTGGCTGATGCGGGCGTTGCGGATCGTGATGCACTGAACGCACTCGACGATGGCGCATTCTGGAAAGCAATCGGATCCACTATCCCGGCGGTACCCGTCGAGGCCAACTGGCCGCTTTTCATCATTTACACCTCGGGCTCAACTGGCAAACCCAAAGGCGTAGTGCATACCCACGGCGGGTGGTTATCAGGTGTCACACACACCATGCGCACCGTCTTTAATGCCAATCAGGATGACTGCCTGTACGTCATTGGGGACCCGGGCTGGATTACGGGACAGTCCTATCTGATTGCGGCACCCCTCGCATTTGGTATGTCTACCGTTATTGCGGAAGGCTCTCCGCTGTTCCCTCATGCGGGCCGCTTTGCCTCCATCATCGAGCGCAACAACGTCACACTCTTTAAAGCGGGCTCGACCTTCCTGAAAGCGGTGATGACCGACCCGGCCAGCACGCAGGAAATGTCGCGATACGACATGTCGACACTCAAAGTCGGCACCTTCTGTGCCGAGCCGGTGTCGCCGGCCGTGCAAAAGTTTGCGATGGATAACATCTGCTCGCACTACATCAACTCCTACTGGGCCACCGAGCACGGCGGCATCGTGTTCTCCTGCCCGTGGGGTGACTTCAAGCCGCTGGAGGCAGACGCTAAAACCTGGCCGCTACCCTGGATTCAAGCGCAGGTGCGCATCGTTGAAGAAACGAGCGACACGGGTAGCGTCAGCCAGTGGCGGGAAGCCGAAGCCGGTGAAAAGGGCGAGCTGGTCATCACCCAGCCCTACCCCTACCTTGCGCGCACCCTGTGGGGCGATGGCGACACGCTGGGTTCCAGCGATTGGCGCGGTGACATTGAGCGCTTCACTGAAGTCTATTTCAGCCGCTGGGACGGCGAACTTACCTACACTCAGGGCGACTATGCGCGCCGGGGTGACGAGGGCGCCTTCACGCTGCATGGCCGTTCCGACGACGTGATCAACGTCTCGGGCCACCGCATCGGTACCGAGGAAATCGAAGGCGCGATCCTGCGCGATAAAACCCTGCGACAGGACTCCCCTGTGGGTAACGTGGTCGTGGTGGGTGCACCCCATGACGAGAAAGGCGAAACCCCCGTTGCATTTTTGGTGGCGGCAGCCGGGCGAAAACTCTCTGACGAGGATCTGTCCAGACTGCAAAATCTGGTGCGCACCGAAAAAGGTGCCACCGCTGTACCGTCAGATTTCCTGGTCGTCTCGGCCTTCCCCGAGACGCGTTCGGGCAAGTACATGCGCCGTACACTGCGCGCTATTTTACTCGACCAACCGCTCGGTGACCTCTCAACGCTCCGCAACCCGGAATCCGTAGAAGAGATTCAAGCCGCGGTCGCGCAATGGCGGGACTTTGGCCGACTGGCCGAGGCACGGCAGATCATCCAAACCTGGCGTTACCTGCGAGTTGAAACGCACCGACTGGACGACCATCACAAAGTCGCACTGCTGGTGATCAACCATCCACCCGTTAACGCACTCAATGAGCGAACCCTCGACGAGTTACATACCGTCGTGCAGCAGCTCGAGCATCAGGACGACGTGGACGCCGTGGTGATTACCGGCGCTCGCGGTGCCTTCGTTGCGGGTGCTGACGTGAAAGAACTGCTGGAAGTTGGCGAAGCCGGCGACCTGGAATCTGCCCGCACACCGCCTAATGCGGCGCAAGCGGCATTCGCGGCTTTGGAGCAACTGGGCAAGCCCGTCATCGCGGCAGTCAATGGCCCGGCACTGGGCGGCGGTAACGAGTTGGTGCTGGCCTGCTCCTATGTGATCGCTGCGGAACACGCGCAGTTTGGCCAGCCGGAAATTAATCTGAACCTACTGCCGGGCTACGGCGGTACACAGCGACTGGTGCGTAAGCTCCACCGGCGCCGCGGCGAAGCCGGCATGGCCGAGGCGCTGCGTCTCATGGTGAGCGGTCGCAATATCTCAACATCGGAAGCCATCGAGTGTGGCCTCGTTGACGAAGTCGTAACAGAAGCCGCGGCATCTGCCGTTGAGATCGCTATGTCTCGCCTGCGCGACTACTTTGCCCAACAAGGCCCGCTGGCCGCGGCACAGGAAGAGCACCAGAAAGCGCTCGCGGCACGTGATGAAGCCATTCCCTATTCGGAATCCATCCTCGAGCAGCCAGCACTGCAACAGGCGCTTTCGCAGATCCGCGCCAGCGGCCGCGGAAAGCAGGTGGCTCGCGTACTGGATGCCGTCGCCCTGGGCGCTGCGAAAGGTCAGTCCGCTGGATTGCTGCACGAGGCTGAACTCTTTGCCGAGGCAGTCTGCGATCCTGAATCTGGACCTACCGGGATCACTGCGTTCCTCGAGAAGCGCAGTGCACCCCTGCCAACCCAATACGTCGAGGTGTCACCCACTGCTTCGGGTGAGCAGGTCGACGAGTTGCTGGCATCCGGTGAACTCTTGCCTATGGGCGCGAGTTTCTTCCCCGGCGTCACGCCCGTTCCGCGTTATCAGTATGGCTACGGGGTGCCGAAGTCTGCCGAGGACGGCAAGCCGGCACACGGTGACCCGGTCGACGCCGAGATCAAACTGATCTTCGAGACGCCGGAACCCGAGCCCAACGAGGCGTTGGTGTACGTGTTGGCTTCTGAGATGAACTTCAATGACATCTGGGCCATTACCGGCATCCCGGTATCACCCTTTGATGCGCGCGATGCCGATGTTCAAGTCACTGGGTCCGGCGGCGTGGCCATGATTGTTCGTTTAGGCAGCGAGTTAATTGCGGAAGGTCGCCTCTCTGTCGGCGATGTCTGCACCGTTTATTCGGGTCAGAGTGAACTGCTGTCCCCAGACCAAGGCCTTGATCCCATGGCGGCGGACTTCCGCATTCAGGGTTATGAGCGCAATGACGGTAGCCACGCACAGTTCCTGACGGTGCAGGGTCCACAGTTGCATCCCAAGTTGCCGAGCCTAAGCTTCGAAGAAGCGGGCTCTTATGGTCTGACGCTGGGCACGATTCACCGGGCGCTCTACCACACGCTAGATATCGAGCCGAACAAGCGGCTGTTTGTGGAGGGCGCTTCAACCGGTACCGGCTATGACTGCCTGCGAAGCGCCGTGAGTAGCGGTCTCGATGTGGTGGGTATGGTCTCCAATGCAGAGCGTGCCGCGCGGGTTGAAGCCGTCGGCGGTGCCGCGGTAGACCGAAAGGACCCACAGTGGGCCGATGCCTTTACCCCGGTTCCCGATGACCCCGCCGAATGGGCGAACTGGGAGGCGCAGGGCGCAGGCTTCGTCGCGGCCACCGAAGCCGCTGCTGGCGGCAGTGTCGACTATGTGGTGTCCCACGCGGGTGAGACGGCCTTCCCCCGCTCCTTCCAGACATTGGGCGAAGGCGGTGTGCTCACCTTCTATGGCGCATCTTCTGGTTACCGCTTTACCTTCATGGGTAAGAAAGGTAGCTCGAGTCCATCCGACATGTTCACTCGCGCCGGGTTACGCGCGGGCCAAAGCCTGCTGATCGTCTACGGACCCGGCGCCGAGGATGGCATTGTCGACCGCGTGGCGATCGAAGCCATTGAAGTGGGCTGCCAACGCGGCGCGCAGATCGCCGTTCTGGTGGACACCGTACCGCAGCGCGAATTTGTGAACTCACTGGGCTTCGGTGCTCAGGTGAAAGGTGTCGTGAGTCTCGAAGAGATCGAGCGTCGCCTGGGCGATGACTACGACCCGCCCGGGCCATTTGCGCAAATGCCCAACCCCTTCACTGAATCGCAGGCCTTTAAGGAAGCCGTCCGATTGTTCTCGGATCGCACACTGAAGCCCATTGGCTCGGCGATTGCGCCCTTCCTACGCAACACCCTCGACAAGCGCGGCCTGCCTGACGTGGTGTTCGAGCGCGCCGGTCGCGACGGCCTGGCCCTCGCCACCTCACTGGTTAAACCCAACGTGGGCAAGGTCGTCTACGCCGAGGAGCTGAGCGGCCAGCGCTTTACCTTTTATGCGCCACAGGTATGGATGCGTCAACGCCGCATCATCATGCCCAGCGCAGAAATCCGCGGTACCCACCTCAATACGGCGCGCGAGTTTGCCGAAATGCAGGAGCGCATCGCAGCAGGGCAAATCGACGTGTTGCCGCCGCTCGCGCGACCCGTTGAAGACATCGCCGAGATCCACCAAGCGATGTGGGAAAACCGCCACGGCGGTGCCAACTATGTCGTCACCCATGCGCTACCGCGTATGGGCCTCAAAACCAAAGACGAGCTTTACCGTGCCTGGGCGCTGCGTGACGCAGCCGAACGCGGAGAAGTCATTACCAAAGTCGAAACAGGATCAGCCGGAGCACTCCGATGAACGATATGTCCAATCTCTCCAATGCGGTGGTCTCGCAATCTCTGACCGGACGCCGACTCGAAAACAAGTCTGTCATCCTGACAGGCGCTGCGGGTTCTATCGGCCGCTACATCTCTCGCCACCTGCTCCGGGAAGGCGCCAAGGTCACGATGACCGGCCGCGACCAGACCAAGCTCGATGCCTTTGTCGAGGAGCTCGCGGAAGAAGGTTTCGACGCTGAGAACATCACCACAATTGTGGGCGACTGTGCTGACCCTCAGGTGTGCCGTGACATTGTTTCGCGCGCGGTCGACACCTTTGGCAAGCTCGACGTGTTGGTCAACAACGCCGGCGCTGCAGGGCCGAAGTACACCCTGCGCGACATCCCATTTACGGATGTCGAGATGCGCGCCGCAGGCACAGACCAAACTATGTTCGACTCCGCCATGAACCTGCTCGGTGCGCCCTGGAATATGGCACGCGCTGCTGCAGCGCATCTGAGTGACGCGGGTACGATCGTCAACGTGTCGACGATCTTCTCGCGCACCCACTACTTCGGTCGTATCCCCTACGTCGTACCCAAGTCGGGACTGAACGCCTTGGGCAAAGGCCTAGCTTTGGAACTCGGTGAAGAACGCGGTATTCGCGTGAACACCCTCTTCCCCGGCCCGATCGAGTCAGAGCGCATCGACACCGTTTTTGCCACGATGGATGAACTTCAGAACATCCCGCCCGGCAGCACCAGTCAGGAATTCCGCGATCTGATGATCACCACGCGTAACGGTGAGGAAGGTCTGGAGTACCGGTACCCGACACCCACCGACGTGGCGAATGGTATTGTTTGGTTGGCCTCTGAAGAGTCCGCCGCGGTGTCAGGTCACCACGTCGAGGTCACCAATGGCATGCAGGTGCCGGCGCAGAGTCGCTCGCAGCTGGTCTCCTGGCCCGATAAGCGCCTTGAAGACCTGACCAACAACGTCGTGCTCATTCTGGGTGGCTCAGATTACGAGCAAGCTTTGACCTACGCCGAGCGCCAGATAAACAGTGGGGCCCACGTACTGCTGGCATTCCGCTCGTTGGAATCTGTCGGTCACGCTCGCACACTGATCCAAACCAAAGGCCTCGACGAAATCCAACTGTCGCACCTGGATCCTCTACGACGCGAATCGGTGGATCGCACGATGCAATTCATCGACGACCATTTCGGACGTCTTGATGGTGTGATTGTGTTACCGCGCAAGCCAAACGGTCACTACGGCCACTCGCTCTGTGGCGCTACCGATGAAGACGTCGAGAACTTCGTTCGCGAAGAGGTTGTGGCACCGGTTGCTTTCGCCAGCATGTTGGCCAGCAACCTGTCTCGCTGGTTCGGTAAGTGCGAGCCGCCGGCCATCACCTACGCGACCAACGGCAGTGACAGCCAGGGCAACCTGCTGAATGAGGTGATTCGCGCATCCATCGAGGCGCTGATTCGCGGCTGGCGTCACGAGGACGAGACACTCCTCAACGCTGGCGAGCTCGACTGGGCCGTGCGCCCCAACCAGCTAGTGCGCTACGACAGTGAAGACAAGGACAACCTGACCTTCGCCGCTGACTGGGCCGCCACGCTGACCAACCGTGTTCGTCAAATGGACCCGATTAATCTCTGGATCCCCAAGAGCATCAAGCGCGCGACCGGCAAGGAATCGATGCCCACGCCGCTGATGCGCGTGCTCCCCGGTCTGCATAAAGGCAAAACCGCGGTGATCACAGGTGGAAGCCTTGGTATTGGTCTGCAACTCGGCCGCTACCTCGCGATTGCGGGCTGTCGCGTGCTGTTGAGTGCGCGAAGCGCAGCCAAGTTGGAGGAAGCCCGTGACGAGATTGTCGAGGAGCTCCGTGCCATTGGCTACCCGCAGGCCGACACGCGCGTAAGCATCATGGCGGACATCGACGTGGGTGACCCCAAGGCGCTCGACGCACTGTACGACCGTTCCATCGAGCTCTTTGGCAATGTCGATTTCCTGATCAATAACGCCGGGATCTCGGGAGCAGAAGAGATGGTGGTCGACATGACGCTGGCGGATTGGAACCGCACCATGGAAGCCAACCTGATCTCCAACTACTCACTGATCCGAAAGTTCGGCCCGGTGATGAAAGATAAGGGCAAGGGCTCCATCCTGAACGTATCGAGCTACTTCGGTGGTGAGAAGTACGTTGCGGTGGCTTACCCCAACCGCGGCGACTATGCGGTCTCCAAGGCAGGCCAGCGTGTGTTAGCTGAGATCCTGTCACGGCACTTGGGGCCTGAGATCCAAATCAACGCCCTCGCTCCGGGACCGGTGGACGGTGCGCGACTGCGCGGTCTGGGCGATGCGCCTGGCCTGTTTGATCGTCGCGGACGTTTGGTACTCGAGAACAAGCGGCTGAACCAAGTGCACAAAGCCATCCTGAGTGATCTCAAAGAAGGCCTCGGCGTGGACACCATCATGGCGTTGGCGGCCAACGACGTGGCCAACCTCCCCTCGGGCAACGATATGCCCAAGGCGTTGACACGCCTGGTCGGCCAGGTGATTGATGCGGGTGGCGCTGGCAACTCCTCGCGCTTCCTTATGCACGAAGGCATTGCCAGCAAGCTGGTCGACCGCTTGGTGAACGGCGGCATTCTGACGGCTGAGCAGCGCACCGCGTTTATGGAAGCCTTTGTGGATGCGCCAGATCCTTTCTTCGATAAAGCAGAGTCGAAGAAATCCGCTGGGCAGATTGAGTCAGGCATCCTGAACCGGCTCCATCTGCACAAGATGCCAACGGATGAGCAGGTTGGCCTGTCTACTGTGTTCCATCTCGCTGATGACATTGTCAGTGGCGAGACGTTCCACCCCTCGGGCGGTCTGAAGTTCGACCGTTCAGTGACCGAGGGAGAACTGCTGCTACCCCCGAGCCAGACCGACCTGAATAAGCTTCAGGGCAAGCGTGTGGTCATGGTGGGCGACAGTATGCGTAAAGAGCTTGCGGCGATCGGCAATGGTTTTGTGGGGCAGGATGTCGCAGCGCTCACGGTACTGACTCGTTCAGAGGACAGCGCCCGTGAGCTTCAACACGCCATCGACGCCACGGATTCCGTGGCGTTCGATGTGCGTTGTGTCGGCGACGACATCGAGGGTGCACTGGATCACATTTTGCGTGAGGAAGGTGGTTACGATGTCGTGGTGAGCAGTCCGTTTGAGAGACTGCCGCTTAATGCGCTGGCGGGTGAGCGTCACAAGAGCTGGGATCGGGTGCTGAGCGATCAGCAGTTCCGTGACCTGGTCAACGACCAACTTACTCATCACTTCCGGGTCGCAAGAATCTCGGCACTGGTACCCAACTGCCAGATCGTCTTGCTGACGCCCGACACTTCACTGGCCTCAACGCGGGAAGAGTTCGCGCTGGCGCTGTTCGTGAAGAACTCTCTCCACGCCTTTACGGTGACTTTGGGCGTTGAAGGTGAACGGCTGCCAACGGTACCTGCAGTGAATCAGGTACAGCTGACACGTCGTGCGCATACCGAAGAACCCTCAAACGATCAGGAACTGGCTGAAGAAATGACGCGCCTGGTGCACGCGGTCATGCAGTGTGCTGTACCCGCACCCTCTCCCAGTGAGAGCCGATACCTGTCCAAGATCTTCCGCGGCAACGCGGTCACGGTCTGACCTTGTATCACTCCTAGGCGGGGATCCCCCGCCATTTGCCAGCGGCCGGACTCATCCCCCCGGCCGCTGGCTTCTTCCCCGCCGTCCCGTCACCTAGAGCAAGTCTTCGCTAGCTACCCTGAAGGTCTTAACGGCGCTATGCTGAATGCCCGCCAAAACGAGGGATGACTCCTTGCGACGCGTTATCGGCATTTTTGCGGCGCTGCTATTCAGCCAACATATCGCCGCAGCTCTGCCACAAGGTGAAGGGGAAAGTTTGGTCAGGGAGCATTGTTCAAGCTGTCACACACCAGAGATTCTCGAGCGCGCTCAGGGCTACGACACTGCTGTCGAGTGGCGGCAGCTGATGGCAACGATGATAGAGCTTGACGAGCCGCGCGCGGCACTCATTGCACGCTATCTCGCTAAGCATTTTCAATCCAAGCCAGAACTTCACCCCAAACTGATTCCCGGTCCTGTTGAAATCGAGATTGAGGAGTGGTTTGTGCCGACTCTTGGCCAACGCTCCCGAGACCCTGTCGAAGCCTCGGACGGCGCTATCTGGTGGACCGGCATGTGGGCATCATTGATGGGGCGGCTTGACCCCGCATCCGGCGAGCTCCGGGAGTATCCGTTACCCCCAGCCGCACGACCGCACTCCATTGTGCCCGGCGCAGACGGTTCTATTTGGTACCTCGGTAATTCCAACGGCACTGTTGGCAAGCTGGATCCTCAGACCGGCGAGATCCGTGAGTATCAAACGGGTCTGGCGGACCCCCACACGGGCGTCTTTCACCCGAACGGGTACTTTTATTTCACCGCACAACGTAGCGGCGCTGTAGCGAGGCTAGATACGGTCACGGGAGACGTACTCACAGTCAAAACTCTCTCTCGCCCTTACGGTATCAAGGTAGGACATGATGGCTCTCTATACGTTGCTTTCAATGGCGACAACGCTATCGGTCAATTCCACCCCAGCACGCTAGCGGTGAACTACTTCGAGATCCCTCACGAGGACAGTCGGATCCGACGTCTGGATGTGGCTAGTGACGGATCCATTTGGTACGTTAATTCCACTCGCGGCAAAATCGGTCAATTGGACCCTGGGACCGGCAATGTGCGTGAATGGGATTCACCGAGTGGGCCACGCTCACACCCCTATGCCATTGCCGTCATTGATGATGTGGTCTGGTACAACGAATCCGGGCAAAGGCCAGACGCTTTGGTCCGTTTTGACCCTGACACTGAGGTGTTCCAGAGCTGGACGATCCCCTCGGGTATTGGGATCATCCGCCACGTTTGGGTCACACAAGACAAAGACCTGCTGATTCATCAAAGTAGTAGCAACCGCATCGGCAGGGTCAAAGTGCTGACGAGCCGCGACGCGCTCAACGCCGAGGCTCAATCAATTCACCGATAAAAAACACCACAACCCCATTTGGCCAAAGGTAGACTCCAGACAAGCTAAAGCCCTTCAACTGCTCTCTGAAGGCGCAAAGTCACCTGAAACATTGGTAGAAGTATCTCGGCGATCACGAGTGGGCATTAATGCCGCAAGAGAAGCCGCATTTATGCGTTACACTGCAACGTCCAATAAGGGGGCGTTACGGATTCGACGACGGTAACGAAACCTGCGGTGCATGCCGTGATGACAGCCAATCACGTAAATCCAAAGCTGTAACTAAATAGTTGCCAATGACGACAACTACGGTGCTCAACTGGCTGCGTAAGTAGCCCTTTGATGTACCACCCAGGTGCTTCGGCCCTGGCGGTCTAAAGCAAGGTGCCAGTACCGCGCTTGTGACTGTCATATAGAACTGGATCGCAGTGGCTGATGTCTCGGCTGTCACGGTTAAATATTACGAGAATCGCGGTCAACGTCCTGACCGTTGGGCTGTTGTCCGTTAAATCAATTAACGGAAACTAAGCATGTAGAGCCAAAGGCAGAGTACTGGCGGACGCGGGTTCAACTCCCGCCGCCTCCACCAAAAACAGAAAAGGGTCGCCGCCAGGTGGCCCTTTTCTGTTTTTAGCGGCTGTGACAGCTGAACCCGTGCCTGAAAGACGCGGGTGGCCGAAGCGAAGCGGAGGTCTGTCGAGCGATAGCGAAGACTCAAACTCCCGCCACTCTTATAAACAAAAAGGCCTGGCTGAGAGCCGCAGATTGATGGCGTTTTCAGGACGGGAACCGTCGATTCTTACAAAGGTTTTACTCAATTCTCTGTTGAATAAGCGAGCAGATTGATCGGCCTTTTCATAGCGATGTCCTGGTAGATCTCTTCTATCTCTTGATAATTCAGCAATGTCTCTGAAGTAGGGTGATTCAGAATTTTTACCGTTGTCGTCTCGAGTGGCTTCGGATTAACGCCGAGAAAAAGCTGCATATTTTGCAGCGTTGCCGGGTCAGCCTTCACCGCTTCTTCGTATGAAATCGTGAAGCTCCGGTGGGCGCGGTAAAGATCCAATGACTTTTGCTCTCGTCTGAAAACGTCTTTCAAAAAAGCCTGAAATTCGCGGGCATCAGCAGTGAACGGTTTAACCGTGGGCCGTTGTTCATCGCTGTGGATCAACGTCACTCCGGTCTGGTCGTGAACTACTTTGAGTGAGACAAACTGGCCGATTAGGTCAGCTCGATATAAATGTAAAACTTTAATGTCCGTGTCTTTCATTAATAAACGACGGAGTCGGCCGTAGGGACGACGGAAAATCTCGTCCGTTTTGATTTTAAACCCAGCTATCCTCTTATCTTGAGTATCGAAGACGACCTTATAGAGGAAGGTGTTGGGGTCCTTGCGATACAAATCCAGCAGCGCCTTGTCGTGATCCGCCGATTCACGCAGCGAGTTATACGAACCCATTAACCCGCCGATGTTTCGATAGTTAAAAACCTCTCCGTGACACATAATTTCCGGGTTGCTACGCAACATATGCACCAGCATCGTGCTGCCCGTTCTAGCCGCGCAAGAAATGATGAAACTGGAGTCTTTTAGAAAAATGGACATAGGCTCGCTTTTCAAGAAGCTGCGACAGAGTGCCCTAGTTTACTATCGAGCCCTTCCGAATTGTTGCTGCCACTGACGCTAGCTTGGGGACAAATGTCACTGAATCTCTGGAGTTTCTCGACAGGCTAACAGCAAAGCGGGCGTCCCTCATATCCGCTGCGTCAAGCAGCTAGCGAGTAGTCTGATCATGATTGGCGAGCTGACGCGCCTGTCGCTGGTATAACGCAAAGGTTAGTGCCCAAATAAATACGATCATATTTTTCACTTCCTGATCGAAAAAAGGACTATCGACCAAGCCGAGCAGATGAAAGTAAAGCTGAGAATAGAGGCTGCCCAATGCTAGACCTCGCACCAAATAGTCGACGTTCTCACTTTCAGACACAGAGTGCGCAGCCCACAAGAAATAGGCGCAAAACCAGAGATAAAACACCGCGGCGAAAGCACCCTGACTCGCCAGTACTTGCAGCACATTGTTGTGAGCGTGCCCTATATATGACGAGGTTATTGACTGATTTTGCTCGTAGTAGACCGGCAACTGTTTCACGTTTTGCCATGGCCCGATTCCGAGCCACGGGTGCGCTTTCACGATTTCCCAATTGGCCTCCCAAAGCGCTTCGCGGTGGGCGATGCTCTGTTGGTTAAGATCAATCTCGCTCGAAAATCGGTCGCCGAAAACAGTCTGCGAACCATTTCCCAAGGCTGCGAGGCCCATCAGACAAAGGAGTAATAAAAGCCCCCAGGTCTTTTTGACCCGGCCCAGCGCCAATACTCCAACAACAGCACTTGCGACCCAGGCCGCGTGGGTCAAACTTAAGACCAAACCGGCTGCACCGAGCGCCAAAGTCACTAGATATTGCCAAGGTAACCCTGCTGATACCGATACGGCGTCTCGGTGCTGACCCAGTGTAAGGCCCAGCATAAAAAAGACCGCCATCCCCAAATTGCCCGCGAAGCTCTGCGGGACGTTGAACAATCCCGTGACACGGAAGTAATCACCCCAACGCTCTAACACCGACTCCGGACGAGGATATTCAATCCCGAAAAGGAACTGGCCAATGCTGAAGGCACCCACTACCGCGATCACAGCGGCGAACACGGGCAGGTATCGGCCCCACGCAGTATTAAAGTAGCGCTCAAAGAAATAAGCGAACGCGAAAAAGTAAAGCACCCATTTTAATTCACGCAGCGCCGAGAGCTGATCATCAGCATGCTCCAACATCAGCGTGATGCTGATTAACGTCACTGCGGTATACCCCAGAATAGGCAGTGCTGACGCAGATCGCAGTCGATTTATAGCGATTAGTCCGTCATTGATTGACTCGCTGACAAAAAGGGCTGCGCAAGCGATCAGCAGAACAAACCCCGCCACCTCCATCACTCCCAGAGAGGTCAGATGTGCCACGGGTAGCAGAGTCAGTGCGCACAGACCGACTCGGACCAACCATTTTTCTGTTGCAGCGTGTTGCGACAAGATGCCTAGCCGTTCTCTGGTGTGTTGATAAAAAACTGCTTCATTGCGGTCGTCTTGCCCTTATGTGTTTGCTTAGCGCTGCCGAACAACCGCCAAGCTTATTCGCGCTCTCAAGCGCCCAGGTGCACGCTAATACGTACCCCGCGGAACATGTTAGTAGCGGATACCTCACATTAACAGGCGACCCGAGTTGCGCCAAAGCCTGTCCTCCACTCGACGTCATGGCGTCTGGCACCTCAAGGTAGCCGACAACAGACGCCCTCTCCTCCGCCACACTCTCAAGTCTTTGTCGGACATCGCACCGTTGTGTTGGTAACCCACTTTTTCCTAGCGCTCGGCCCTGACCGAAAGCGCACTTTGCGATACTGTGCCCTGGGCATCATAAAACCTGACAACATAACGTCTACATGACTTGGATCACGCAACACTGGTTGGCGCTTGGGCTTCTCGCTGCGTACACCATAACCCTGCTCTACAACGCTTATCTCGGCAGTCAAGCCAGCCGAGGCATGGCGGGGTATTACGTGGGCAACCGCGAAATGAGTGGCGCTATCGTCGGGGTCTCATTCTTCGCGACCTTCGCCTCAACGAACACCTATATTGGTCACGCCGGTAAGGCCTACGAGTATGGCGTGGCGTGGTTCACAATGGCCATCTTGCTGGTTCTGTTTAGTTGGGTGTCATGGCGCTGGATTGGTGGCCCGCTGCGACGGTTTGCCTCTGAGTGGGACGCGCTGACCATTCCAGATTTTCTAGGTAGTCGATACATCGCCGGCTCTAGCGCTCCATCAAGGCATCCTTTGCTACAGGCCTCCGCACTTGTCATCGTCTTTGCCAGCCTGCTGTACCTGCTCGCCATTTTTAAAGGTGCAGGACATCTCTTCCAGATGTTTTTAAACATCCCCTACGAAATGGGGGTAGGGCTAACGCTCGCTATCGTCGTGCTTTATACCTCTATAGGCGGTTTCGTCTCGGTGGTGCGGACAGACGTCTTGCAAGGTGCGCTGATGCTCATAGGCAGCGTGGTGATTTTTTTCTTTGTCACGCGCGCAGCGGGTGGCGTGGGAGCGATTACAGAGCTTCAGGCGATGCCAGGTAAATCATTTCTTTTTGAGTTGAATGGCGGCATACCCTTTGCGGTCCTGCTTGGAGTATCACTATCGGGATCACTCAAATTACTGGCAGACCCCCGGCAACTGTCGCGGTTTTACGCGCTCAAAGATGACGCGGCGGTTAGACAGGGCAAATGGATCGCTACACTGGGCTGGCGATCGTGCTGGGCTGCCTCTTCCCCATAGGCATCTATGCGCACCTGATTCTGTCTGAGGTCGCCGATACGGACCTCATCGTGCCAACACTGGTCAACGACGCTTCCGTGTTTCCCTTATGGGCCACAGACTTTCTGATTGTCTCGATTCTGGCGGCCGCCATGTCATCAATGGACAGCGTGCTCCTGGTCGCCGCCTCAACACTCTATAAAAACATCGTGGCGCCTTTCAGGGGGGCATCACGGGAACTATTGTGGACCCGCGCTTCGGTCATTGGCTTCTCGGTACTGGCAGCATTGCTGGCACTCAACCCACCGGGTGATATCGTCGAGATCACCATCTTCTCAGGCAGCTTGTACGCAGTGTGCTTTTTTCCTGCCGTGGTGTTCGGCTTGTACTGGGAGCGCGGTTCCGCCACGGCGGTGCTCTGGTCAATGGCCGTTGGTATCACGACCTTGATCGCATGGATTGCAGCAGACCTGAGGCAAGACCTGCACGAGGTCTTTCCCGCGCTGCTTCTCTCCACACTCACTTACACCCTGCTTTCCAAAGACAGTAAGCCCGTCACGGCTTGAGGGGCAAGCGACTGCGGATTGGGCTCTGGCTCGAGGCTTAGATGATCAGAGAGGCGGATAATCAATGGCGCCGGCGGCGAGGGCAGACAATCGGCGCTAGTCAAATAGCGTTTTCAACGAGGGCTTCATCACCTTCCCCATCGCGTTGCGGGGAAGCGAGTCAACGACTTTAAGATGCTTGGGAATCTTATAAGGCGACAGTTCGCCCTCACACCATGACTTAAGCGATGCCAACGTCATGTCATGACCACCCTTTAACACCACCACTGCTGCAACGGCTTCACCCCAGGTGCGGTCGGCCACCCCCACCACCGCGACCTCTGCAATCTCGGGGTGCGCGAGTAGTTTGTTTTCGATCTCCAGCGCCGAAAGCTTGTACCCCCCCGACTTGATGATGTCGACAGAGGATCGCCCCATGATCCGGTAGTAGCCATCCTCAATGACGGCGATATCACCCGTGCAAAACCAACCGTCCTTAAAACTTGATGTGGTCGCGTCACTATTGCCCCAGTACTCCCGAAAGACTGTCGGGCTCTTGATGCGAATCTCGCCCGGCGTGTCCTCTTCCGTGACCACAGCACCCGCCTCGTCAATCAACTGCACCGAAACGTCGGGCAAGGGCTGTCCCACGTAGCCCGGGCGCCGCTCGCCCACGTACGGATTCGACAGCGCCATACCGATCTCGGTCATACCATACCGCTCCAGCAGTAGCTGGCCAGTAAGCCGACGCCAATCCTCAAATACTTCAACTGGGCAAGCCGCCGACCCCGAAACGTTCAAACGCATATTGGCGAAGCCATCACAAACCAGAGTCGCTTCCTCGCCGTCCAGCGCCTCCAGATAATCGATGAGCTTCACGTAAATCGTCGGGACCGCCATAAACACGCTAAAGACATCATCGGCTACTTGGCGACATAGCTGGTCGAGGTCCAGCTTGGGCATCACGTGCACCGTGGCACCGGCCCACAGAGCGCAACTCAATACGTTGATGATGCCGTGCACGTGATGCAAAGGCAGGAAAAGAGGAATCACGTCATCTGGCTGCCAAGCCCAGGCATCAATCAACGTGCTGATTTGGGCAGCGATGTTGCCGTGGGTGGTGACGGCGCCTTTGGGTTTACTGGTTGTGCCACTGGTGAACACGATCATTGCTCTGCGATCTTGCGCCAGATCTGGCAACTCTACGGGAAGTTCTGCCGCAACCTCATCCACCAACGCGAGAGGTATTGAGAGGCGCTCGCAGAGATTTTCAATGCTCTCGCGGTTTGCTTCGGTCGTCAGCAGTCGCGTCACGCCCGCACTCGTGAGGCAGTGTTCCCACTCAGGTTCCGTTGCTGCCACATTGAGCGGGATCGCAATGCCTCCGGCTCGCCAAACACCATGTAGCGCGGTGACGTACTCAACACTGGCGGGGATGAGAAACGCGACGCGTGCCTCCTCCAGATCAGCGGCGCCCGCCAACAAACCACCCGCCAGCCCATCGATGCGCCGCGCCAAATCGCTGTAGGTGAAGTGCCTGTCGCAATCGACAAGGGCGATTTGGTCGGGGGACGTCTCGTTGAGTGCGGAACGCATCGCGGGATATCGGTCACGTGAATGATGGGGTGGCCATCAGTTTACGCCAGAACAGTCTTTAATATGTGAGCGAGCGTGACATCCAGATGGAATCGTCGGCATCGAAACCCTGTCGTGCGTAAAACGTGCGTGCGCGGTCGTTGTGACGTTCGGTCTCCAAAAACATCTTCACGATGCCGCGCCCTCGCAGGTCTTCAAAAAGTGATTGCATCACCTGCGTGCCAACACCCTGCCCACGTTGACGCAGATAAATCTCATCGACCAGCCCTTCTCGCCCGCCCGACTCAAGGCTGTATCCCCAGGTGATCACAACATAGCCTTGATCATCGTTCACCAAATACACCACACCGAATTCATCGTGCTCGAGTAAAGGCGTTAGCGCCGACTCAACGCGCACGGGTTCATAGGGATGCTGATCCAGCGCACAAAATGCCTCCACCAGCGTTAATAAAAGCGGCAGATGCCGCCTATCAGCGCGTTTTAGCAGTGGCTCACGCTCCGTCATGATGTTCGCGCAGCCAATCAAGTATCAACGCATTCACGGTGTCAGGACGCTCCTGATGAAGAAAGTGCCCGGCATCCGCGACGCGACGAAAAGTGACGCCTGCGGGAAAGTCCTCCGCCACCGTCAGTTGCTCAAACACGTCGCTGGCAATGCAACCATCTTGCTCGCCCGACAGCGCCAATGTAGGCACCGGCACTTTGAAATGCGCCTCTTCCTGATTGACGAGCAACGCTTTCAGTGACAAGGCAGCACGGTAGTACCCCAGCGCGGCAGTGCGCACACCGGGTTGTGAGAGCGTATCCACCACACTCTCCAAGGCGTGAGGCTCGGGACACCACCCGGGGCTCCAGTCCCGCCAGAGCTTGCGGATAAACGCATAGTCCTGACGCTGCACTACCCAGTCTGAGAGCCACGGAATATTAAAAAAGCCCATGTACCAAGACAGGCGCAACTGCTTCAAGATCCTCAATCCATCGCGCGCAAAGCGACCAGCGTGGGGCACCGCCATGGCGGTCAAACTCCGAAAGCACTCCGGTGCCGCTGCCGCAGCGTTGTAGGCAATTGCAGCGCCCCAGTCATGCCCGACGAGGTGCACGGGGCCTGTGCCGAGACCCCTGATAAGCGCCACAACATCCTCCGCGACGGCCTCCATGGAGTAGTCGCCATCAGCAGGGATAGAGCTGGGCTCATACCCGCGAAGCGTCAGGGATATCGCACGATAGCCTGCGTCCGCAAGCGCAGGGAGTTGGTGTCTGAAGGACCCTGCATTGTCCGGGAAGCCATGCAGACATAACACCACCGGCCCCGACCCCAACGCCTGCGCTGAAAAGGTGAGTGGGCCATGTTCAAATTGAAGAGTCTCTATCACTGCCAATACCGCTAGCGAACCTCGATACGCACAGCTCGTAAGTGTCCGCGAAGCACGCCATACTTTCAATTTTGGAGGCACGCTATGACAACCACCATTTGGCATAACCCGCGCTGCTCAAAATCACGTCAGACGCTGGCGCTGCTGGAAGAACACGGCGTGACACCCAAGGTACGCCTCTATCTTGAGGATGCACCCTCAGCGAGCGAAGTCAGTGACGTTGTCACCAAGCTGGGCATCACCCCTTGGGATCTGCTGCGCAGAGGGGAGAAAGTCTTCAAAGAACTGGGGCTTAGTCAGCAGGAAGATAATGAGGCCATCATCGAAGCGATGGCTCAACATCCCATTTTGATAGAGCGCCCGATTGTTATCCATGCTGGCGCAGCCGCGCTGGGGCGACCACCCGAAAATGTACTGGGTTTAATTGGCTGATCGGCTCCCATCCACCGATTCAAGCGAACGCATCGAAAGCGTTGCCGAGGATCCGTAATTCTAATCAGTAGGCTAGCCGGCGCGTTGCCACCCCGGCATTGGCGAATCTCATTGCGACCTTATCGAACCAAGTCACCCGACAACCCCTCTCGACCGCACACATCATGGGCAACCCGCTGCGCGAAGATAAAATCGCCGAGCGCGCCCTGCTGAGCGTCCAACTCAACCTGGCACTGCGTGACATCGCCTTGGGCGCTGCTGACACATCGATTGAACGTATGGAAGTGATGTCTCACCGCGCCATACTTGCTTTTGGCGCGATCTCGCGCAGTCCCACAATCAGAGGGTAAATGATCATCGGCCAGGGTCGCCGAACACATGATGAAGGCCGATGCCAGTGCCATTAAGGTAATGCCAAAACGTTTTCTGTTTGTCATGTGCGAACGCCCCTTTTCCTACGCTGATTGCGGCCGGTACAGGTCCTGATCCAACGTTAAGTCATCATCCAGTTGTACGCCAAACGAATTCAGCATCATCGACACCTGCGTGTACTGTGCGACGGTCATTACCAGATCCATGCGTTGTTTGTCGGTATATTTCCCGAGTGCATTCCAGGTCGCATCCGTTATAAATGCATCCCGAGTGAGCTCATCCGTTGCGGTCAGCAACGCCCGGTCTGCGTCAGTCCACTCTGGCGCATGAGGGCCCCGTTTGATGCGGTCGATCTCGACCTGCGTTAATCCACAATCCAAACCGATGCGGACATGCTGCGCCCACTCGTAGCCCGACTTCCAATTAAAACCCGTGCGCAGTATCACCAGTTCTCGATCGCGGGCACTCAAACTATTGGCCTCTGACAGAATATAGCCACCCCAAGCCATGAATCGTTTAAACGCTTTGGGAGCGTGTGCGAGCGTTCGAAAGATATTCAGAACGGGAATCGCTTTGAACCGTGGACCGAGTAGCGCTAGTAATTCGGGCGCCATGTCAGATTCCCTCAACGGGGAGATACGGGGCTCGCTGAGTCTCATCATTTACCTCTCGTCAATTCATCTCAAACGACTGCGGCATACCCAACTAGAGAGGGATACTCACGCTAGATATCAGCATTGGATTCGCTTGAGCGCAACCCGGGCCCTCTGTGTTCTGCGTTGAAATGTTGGGCGCTTGCGAACAGGGCACCAAAGAATCGAAACATATGTTTGAGTGCAACAGGTTTTGCTAAGGTGCGGGCGCCGATGTCGGTGGCGCGCGCGACTGACCACGCCCACTGAAGCACCGCCGGCGGACACACTCCGCCTACCAGTGATGGGATAGAGATGGATCCACTCAGTCAAGCAGCCATCGGCGCCGCCAGCGCACAATCTGGTAGCACCGCAAAATGCCTCCGACACGCGCTGTGGATCGGCGCGCTCGCCGGTATGGCGCCAGACCTCGATGTGTTGATCCGATCCAGTGAAGATCCATTACTCGCACTGGAATACCATCGGCAATTTACGCACTCGCTACTGTTCATACCGATAGGCTCTCTCATTTGTGCCGCGGTGTTCTATCCACTGGTAAGAAAATCACTGCGGTTTCAATCTGTCTGGTTATTTTCTGCTCTGGGATATGGCACCCATGGCTTGCTGGATGCCTGCACCACCTATGGCACCCAACTCCTGTGGCCGTTCACCGATGCGCGCTTTGCATGGCATAACGTCTCCGTCATCGATCCCCTGTTCACGCTACCCCTGATTGGATGGGTAGTTGCGTCTGCTCTCCGGCGCAACCCAAAACTGGCGGTTTATGGCATGTGCTGGGCAGTGAGCTATTTGGGTTTTGGCTTGGTACAGCATCAACGGGCACTGGTTGCGGCGGAACAGATTGTGGCCAGCCGCGGGCACGAGCCAGTGCGGCTCGAGGTCAAACCCGGATTCGCAAATCTCTTGGTTTGGAAAGTGATCTATGAGTATCAGGATCGCTATTACGTCGACGCGGTTCGGGCCGGCATCACCCCGACATACTTTCGCGGCGAATCAGCCGCAAAACTCGATGTAGAGGCTGACTTTCCCGGGCTAGATCCTAGCTCTCAGCAGGCTTTAGATATCGAGCGTTTTCGTTGGTTTTCTGATGACTGGCTGGCGTTAGACGATGCTGACACCCGCTTGATAGTCGATATGCGTTACTCGCAGATACCCAATATGATCAAGGGCCTGTGGGGCATCAAAGTGCAGCCGGTCACGGATAAAAATGCGCATATTCTTTGGAGAGCGCAGCGGGCCACGGGGTCGCGGGAGTTGCAGATTTTCAAGGAGCAGCTTCTCGGTCACGGAGCACGAACGCTACCGATGACGGGCGGAGCGTCAAACGATCGGTAATCTCAATCTTCAGATCAGGATCGTGTCTGAGCGCGCACCGGGCCTGACCAGACAAGTTTTCCTTGTTGCGCTCTGCAGCATCAGTTAGCGTTTCTTACGACAACTATCCTTCAGGTGAAGAGACATGGCCCGCGGGAAATTTCAGAATATTGTTGAAACCGTCGGCGATACCCCCATCGTCAAAATCAACCAACTCGCTCCCGACCACGTCACCATGTGGGCAAAAATCGAAGCGTTTAATCCGCTGGGCTCTGTCAAAGATCGTCTTGCCATGGGCATCATCGAAGCGGCAGAGGCATCAGGTGAGCTTAAGCCCGGTCAAACGGTGATCGAGGCGACTTCGGGCAATACCGGTATTGGTCTGGCCATGGTGTGCGCTGCCAAGGGCTACCCCTTCGTGTCAGTGATGGTGGAAACCTTCTCTGTTGAGCGCCGCAAGCTGATGCGCTTTCTCGGTGCCAAGGTCATCCTGACACCCAAGGAGGAGAAAGGCATGGGCATGGTGACCAAGTGTCGGGAACTGGCCGAAGCCAACGGGTGGTTCATGGCACGTCAGTTTGAGAACCCGGCAAATGCCGACGTGCACGAACGCACCACCGCCCGCGAAATCATGGACGCTTTCGACGGAGAAAAACTGGATTACTTCGTGTCTGGTTACGGCACGGGCGGCACACTGACCGGCATCGCGCGCGTCCTGCGCGCAGAGCGGCCCGACACCAAAATTATTACGACGGAACCAGACGGTGCAGCGCTACTCTCCGATGGCCGCGCACAAGAGCGTCGTGAGGACGGATCCGCGAGTGGCAGCCACCCCGCCTGGGCGCCGCATATGATTCAGGGCTGGACGCCCGACTTCATCCCGCTGGTCGCTCAGGAATCGATCGATAAGGGCTACATCGACGAGGTGGTGCCGGTCTCGGCCGAGACATCCTTCGCAACGGCGCAGGCCCTGGCCCAGAAAGAGGGTATTTTTTGCGGCATATCATGCGGCGCAACCTTCGCTGCAGCATTGGATGTCGCCAACCGAGCCGAGCCGGGCGCGGTGATTCTGTGCACATTGCCGGATACCGGCGAGCGGTATCTCTCCACACCGCTATTTGGTGATATCGAGGCGGAAATGACCGATGAAGAATGGTCACTGGCAAGATCAACCCCCAGCGCGGTGTTGGCGGGCTGAGCATGAACGTTGAGCCGATCCAACTCGATCCGGACCCACTCGCGCCTTACTGCATCTCACCCGGCTTCAAAGCCAATGGCATGCTGTATCTGTCAGGCCACGCCGCCATCAGCGAGTCGGGAGAGTTAATCGGTGTCGGTGACTTTGATGCTCAGGCGCAGGCGACCTTTGAATCTTTGCAGCGCACACTGCAGGCGGGCGGCTCCGATCTGTCTAAAGTGGTCAAGGTCACCATCTATCTCACCGATATGGCTCACTTTGAAAAGATCGTGGCACTCAGACAGCAATGGTTCAGCGCGCCCTATCCCGCCGATACGATCGTGGAGGTGAACGCGCTGGCGCTACCCGAGCTGATGATCGAGATTGAGGCGATTGCAGTAGAGGGTTAGCGAAGGACGGAAAACTCAGCGTCAAGGCTTGTCCGTTTAAACGGGGCCCTGCTCTGCGCTCCCCTCCCCTAGCGTTCCACGCTGCCGATCTCGGCGCTAGCCCCGCACAGGGCGTGCCCCTCTGTGGCGCGCTAGATAGCGTCAGACCTAAATGATGGCAGCGAGGCCTGCTCATCGGGTTCAAAGTTTTTATGATCAGTCTGCATAAACCCCTCAATGCGTTGCACCGAACCGCTTCTTGATCATATCGAGTTAAAACGTGGTCATTAAATCTGATCCAGCAACTCCGGGAGTCGTATCCATCAACAAGACAACACCGGAACTTCCAATGATGATGCTATCGAGCAGACATTTGGCGGGCGCGATCAACACCCTCGTGGCACTGTGCCTGTCACTGTTTTCAACCACGGCAAAAGCCATCGAAGAACCTGCCTACAGCGTTGAAAAGGCATGGGAGGCGGAACAGATTGAAATCCGGCGCTACGCACCCCGGGTGATGGCTGTGACAACGATGCGGGGGAATGAGGACGACGGCTTCCGAGTGCTGGCCGGATACATTTTTGGTGGCAATGCCACCGAGCAAAAGATCGCGATGACCGCGCCGGTGCAACAAAGCATGTCGGGCAAAGCGGAGATGGCCTTCATGATGCCGGCCGAGTTCAGCCTTGAGGACCTGCCAGAACCTGACGATGAGCGCGTCGGCTTTGAGGTGGCGCCGGCCTACACCGCCGCCGTGATCCGCTTCAGCGGATGGGCCTCGGCGGATAAAGCCGACGAGCACTGGCAGCGATTACGCCAATTCTTGATTGCCGAGGAGATCGACATCGCGGGAGAGCCAACGCTCAACCAATACAACCCGCCCTGGACGCTACCCTTTCTGCGTCGTAACGAAATCATCGTGCCTGTCGCACTATCAGAGGCCAACCTCAGCGGGGATACCGCAGGGAGTTAGCCATGCGCAGCAAAGCTTGCCTATACTGAGGTCAGTAAGGCAAGAGTGAACGGCTGTGACAAATAATAAAAAAGCGACTGAGGTTAACCTCGCTGATGCGGGGCATATTGAGTGCCCCTATAAAATGTATTCAAAGCTCCATCAATCGGGTGGTGTAGGCGTCGACCCCAACATTGGAACGATCGTTGCAGGCTACGACACGCTCGCGGCGCTCGCCAAAAACACTGCTGTTTACTCCTCCGCCATCACCGAGGATGACCGCGGCCCGCGGCACATGGGCATCAATAGCGAACCCGTGCAGGATGACGTTGAGGAGATCCTGTCCAACGCGCACCCCATCGTGAATGCGCTGTTTACCGCAGACCCTCCAGAGCACACCCGACACCGCAAACTCATCAGTAAGGCTTTGAGCCCGCGCAGCGTGCGCGCGTTGGAGCCGCAGATCAGACAGATCACGACCGAGTTGATAGACGCCTTTATCGATCGCGGCACGGTCGATTTAATCCCCGAATTCGCCGTACCCCTACCCGTCACGGTGATTGCCGACATCCTCGGCGTGGATCGCGCTGATATCTGGACCTTCAAGCATTGGGGCGACCTGATGATCTCGGGCAACATTGATCTGTTGAGCCACGAGCGACGTCGGGAGGTCGCTCATGCCGTGGTGGAGCTTCATGACTATTTTGTGCCCCGCATCGAAGAGCGACGGCGCCAGCCAACCGACGATCTGCTGAGCATCATGGTCAACACCGAGGTCGACGGTGAACCACCGCTCACGACAGCGGAGTTGCTACCGATCATTGATCAGATACTGCTTGCCGGGCATGAAACCACCACCAATTTGATTGGCAATGCGATGTTGGTGCTGCTCACTGACGATGCTCTGATGAATCGGCTGCGCAGCAACCCGGGCGACATTCCCGCCATGGTCGAAGAGGCCTTGCGCTGGGACCCGCCCATACAATGTACCTACCGCCGCGCCACGCAGGATGACCACATCGAAGGCGTCGACGTCAAAGCGGGCGACATGGTGATCCCCATGTGGGCCGGTGCCAATTGGGACCCGGAGGTCTTCCCCAACCCAGAGCAGTTCGACATTGATCGACCCACCACTAAGCCCCATATGGGCTTTGGCTTTGGACCGCATTTCTGTGCGGGGGCCGAGCTGGCCCGACTAGAAGCAAAAATCGCGTTCGAGGAGTTGCTGGGGCGCCTGGGTGATATCGCTTTGAACGAGGGCGAGAGCGACTTGTCGCACCTACCCAGTTTCGCTTCTCATGGGTACCGACAAGTGGGTTTGCGGTTCAGGAAGATCAGGTAGCGAGTCTCGCATGGGCCGTCGGCTAGCATCGGGCGCCCGAAGTGGCCGCCGAGCTAGCCTTCACAGAACTCAACTGGCCGCAATGATTTGCGCGCGGTGCGACACCTTTTCAGCGTGGTCAGCAATCTCACCAATATTGGTCAACAGCTGATAAAGAAAGATCACGTCAATCGGTGAAAGGTCTTCTTCATGCCGGCGCAACTTAGCTCGAAGCTTGGACTGCATGTCATCTGACTTACGCTCAATCTTTTCGACCAGAACACACTTGTTAGAGATAGCCGCGACCTGCCGACTACTAAAAGCCGTTCTCGACAACTCACGCGTGGCAGCCACCACTTCGACCGCTTTTTCGGCGGCGTCAGTCACGGTTGCAATAAATTTGAACAGCGACTTTTCCAGCTGTTGCGGAAACATTAGTTGACGACCCAGCGACAAGCCAGCGATGTCCTTTGTTTCGTTAGCCATCTTGTCCTGGACTCGAACGAGCTCCAACAAGTCGGGCCGCGAGACAGACATCCACAAACCTCGGGGAAGATTCTTCCGCACATCCAGCTTGATATCGTCCGCCAACGCCTCCAATCGAGCGATTTCCTGCTGTATTGCCTCGGCTCGTTTCCACTTCCCCGCTTGAACAGCCTCAAAATAGGGAGCGAGGCGCTGCACGCAGTCAAGACATGCTTCAGCGTGGCGCTCCATAATCGCGAGTGGCGAGGCACTTAAAACCTCGGATAGGGCTGGCTTGACTGCCATTTTTTCTCTCCTCTGCTGACAATCGGATCAGACTTAAAAAGCTGTCTGATGTCGTCGACTTGTTACGGGAACTGATTCAATATCAACCGAAAATGGCTGACAGAATATAGAAGAACACGATCGCCAAACCGGCACCAGCGGGTAACGTCACCACCCAAGAGGTAATGATCGCACCGATTGTTGGAAGGTGTAATGCCTCGACGCCCCGTGCGAGGCCAACGCCGAGTACCGCACCCACCAAAGTATGGGTTGTTGAAATTGGCAAGCCCGTCGCCGAAGCCAACACTACGGTTGATGCCGCGGCCAACTCAGCGGCAAAACCTCTACTCGGTGTGAGCTCCGTAATTTTGCGCCCGATCGTCTGGATGACACGCCACCCATATGTCGCTAAGCCAATTACGATACCCGCCGCGCCAATCCCCAAAACCCACCATGGCATAGCAGACTTAGCGCCAATCAAGCCGCCAGATTGAACTGTACTGACAACCGCAGCGAGTGGTCCTACTGCATTGGCAACATCATTCGAACCGTGTGCGAACGCCATGCCACACGCGGTAAATATCATCAAGATGCCGAACACTTTCTCAACGTTGGCAGTGCTGTTGATATCTCCTGTCACTTTAATACGCCGCAACAAAGCAGCACCAATAATAGCGACGACCAACCCTACCGCTGCCGATACGACTGCGGCGTTCAAAAACTTGGAACCCATCCCCAAATCAAAGTCAATACCAATGTGCTTCAGGCCCTTCAGCAACGTCACCATGCTGATCATAAATCCGACCATCCACATATACATCGGTACGTATGTGCGAGCGCGCTCAAAGGTGTCTTCGTGATCCAAAATCAAGTTTTTGACTGAGATAAAGAGCGCGAATGACATCGAACCAGCCAAAAGAGGCGACACAATCCAGCTCGCCGCGATCGTGCCAACCTTACCCCAGGCTACGGCCTCTACAGAGATTCCGACAGCCGCAAAGCCGACAATAGCGCCCACGATCGAGTGCGTTGTCGAAACTGGCCACCCGCGAATGCTTGCTATGAGCAACCACGTTGCCGCCGCCAACAGAGCAGACAACATCCCGAACACCAATAACTCTGGCGAATCACTTAAGCTTTCAGGGTCAATAATCCCCTTACGAATGGTGGAAGTGACCTCGCCTCCTGCCAAGTAGGCGCCCGCGAACTCGAAAATAGCCGCAACCAATATGGCTTGCTTGAGGGTAAGAGCTCTGGAACCCACCGAGGTCCCCATAGCGTTCGCCACATCATTGGCTCCGATTCCCCAAGCCATAAACAAGCCAAAACAGCACGCAAGCGCTAAAAAGATAAAGCCATGAGAAGCGATGATGTCCATTTGTTAGTTCCCTTTTCTGTACTGCTCTAGCCTAAAGCTTGTTTGTGACAATCAGGTTTCATGCGCTAACAAACCACACACCTAAACCGTGCCGGGGTTAGCCTTTTTTCTCCGCTTAGAACGAGACATCCCACTGAATTCTGAAACGATTCTCTGAGTGGTTCGTCATCATCAAACCGTCATCAAGCGTGAGATGAGAGAAATCGACTGTGATCTTGTTGCTATGACCAGCAAAAAACCAGTTCGCTCCGAGAGTGAATTCCTCGCGCTCGTTATAGATGCTTCGCATCGATTTATTCGGCTCGCTAACGTAGGCATATCGAGCGGCAAGCTCCAGCGGTGCCGGAAACGCATCAAATAAGTTGTGGAAAAAATAACCGGACTGGATATAGAAGCCGGTTAAATCGCTCTCAGTGCCTTCGACGCGGTCAGTCACAAACTTTCTGTGCCACTCCTGCTGTAAAGAGAAGCCGCGGTATTTGAATGCAAATTCCTGCACCGCCTGCTCGATCTTGAATTGATCCTCTGCCGCTACAACTGGCTTCGCAAAGCCGTCTAGGTTGCCACAACCTGAGGATGACCAGCGTGTGCATGGCCCCTCGTTAGTGAAACCAGCGATCGCAAACGAACCCGTGGGCAAATCGGTATATTCGACATCCGTCTGCTTCCAGGCTAGATCCCTGCCCAAGAAGTTCCACTGCAGACGACCCATATAGAGATGATCGGTAGAGTTATTTTTAACCCCTCGCCCCTCTCCGTTAAACACACCAGCGTAATAGCGCATATCAGCCATGGTGCCTTTGAATAAGTGCCCGCGCAGCTGAACACCCACCTGCCGATCGACCGTAAAAATACGGTTAACGATAGAGCGCTCCACAAACTGTTGCCGCCCCGAGGAGTCCACTCGCTCGCGGTTTAAGTCCACCTTCCATTGACCCAGTCGGATGCCGCCCCAGTCCCATTTTGCGAGATCAATACGCCAGTCAATGACACGCGCTCCTGCAGAAACCGGATCGGCGTCCACGTCGCGCGCCGGCTGAAGATCCACCTCAAAGTAATACTTGATCCACGGTTGAAAGCCGTGGCCGCCAATCTTCATCCGCAAGCGGCGCTGCTCAAAACTGGAACCGCTCGCATCCTCAAAGTTAGAAATTTGTCGCGGATCTGACCCATATGGGTTGCTGTAGCGGAGTTGCGCACGCCACTGCAAATTGGTTTGCCAATTGCCATCGCGCGTCTCGAATCGGAATCCTTTTGATCCGTAGCTAGCTTTTACCGGCGATTCAGAAACCATTGCGCTGGCTACCGCATCGTCGATTGCTCGCTGCACGCTCTCGTCCAAGGCGACCGATGATGCGAGCTCTTCTTCGGCAATCGCCGGCGAGACGGCCGAGGGTGTTGATACCGGTGCTACTGACACGGTGGACAGCACCTCGGCAGCGGTGACTTCCTCTTTTTCCAGCAACTGCTGGTACTGCTCCTCGCTAATCAAGCCGTTCTGCATTAAAACGTCGAGCAACGCTTTATCAGTCGCCGACGCGCCGACAGCAAAAACGCTCGCCAATCCAGCGGTGAGCCACAGCGGGCGGAAAAATGAGGTTTTGGGGGATCGAGTCATGGTTCTGAGCACCAAAAATTTGTTAATCAACACCACACTATTCTGTGACTATCCAATGTCAGTTTCATGACGGCTGCTTTACAGTTCTATGAACAAAATGTTTCATTTTGATGACGGCGCTCTCGGCACTTGACGGTCATGCAATGTCAGTAGACTGATTTGCGTCGGCGAATACGCTGCAGACACTGGCAACAGCACATGCTGCAATTGATACCGCCGCATCAACGTGCGCGTACCTGTGCTCGAGGTATCTCACGTGGCATCGGCCCGCTATCGCCGGGACGCGTATCTACCAGGCACTCAAGACTTCCACATCGGTGAATAAGGAGGGCTCATCAATGATTGCTGACCGCCACTTTAGGCTGAGGTTATTCGGGCTCGCGATTGCGTGCGGGTTGCTGTACGGCACTGCACTTCTGCGCTCCACGGCAACTATTGGTGCGGGCTATGCCGCCAAGCAAATCTGCTCGGGTGTTTTTGTAGCGCGACTGTCAGAGCAGTTCGTCGTTAACACAGACGTGCTCCCCAGACTTGCCACCGTCGGCCCATTGGCAGAATTACTCGGCTACGAGGTCGACTACAAGCAGCGAGAAGTGTTGGCGCGCATGCTGGGACAGAAGGTGACCGCACAGTATCGAGAAGGCTACGGCTGCACCCTGAACCAGACAGATCACCCGCCGCTCTTCACTTTTGTGGCTGCTGCTGATGACGTCTCAAAACAACTCCATGGCACTGAGGTCGCGTCAACACCCATTGCCAACGCTGTGCCAGCTGCACGAGCCGGCAGTAAACCGGCTCTACAAACTGCTTTAGATACCGCCTTTATGGAACCCGCTGACGGCGGCCGCAACACCCTCGCCGTCATCGTCATGCATCGCGGTGAGGTGGTCGCGGAGCGGTACGGAGCACCCGTGACGGCCGCGACGCCCATGCAAGGCTGGTCGATGAACAAGAGCCTGATGGCAACGTTTATTGGGCGGCAAGTCGATCAGGTCAATCTGGATTTGGACGGGGCGGTGATGAGCGCGCTGCAAGCCGCGGGCACTGACTCCAGAATCCTCGGCAAAGTAAACCCAAGCCTCACATTGCGGCACTTGCTATCGATGACCACCGGCTTTGATTTCTCGGAGCGCTATTTCCCGGGAGACGACGTGACCGACATGCTCTACCGCCAGCCAGGCATGTGGCGGTCGGCGCCAGATGCCGGCCACGCGCATCCGCCAGGAGTGCAATGGGCTTATTCCAGTGGCGATATCAACACCGCGTCCCTGATGTGGCAACAGTCCTTAAACGGGGAACCCTACCCGGATTGGATCAACACGAATTTCAGTCGACCCTTAGCGCTACAGGAGGTCGTTTTAGAGCCCGACGCCACCGGCGTGCAGGTCGGCTCCAGCTATGCGTATCTCACCGCCCGAGATTGGGCGCGCATGGGTCAGCTGTGGCTGGATGCCTGGCATGGACGGAGCAACGTGATCAGCCAACAGTGGCAGCGGCTGGCCGTGACGCCCGGCACTGCCAAAAACGGCGAGATCTACGGTCTCGGGTTTTGGCTCAATACCGCACGTCGGGCCTTTCCCAGTGCGCCGAACAACACCTTTCACGCCGGCGGCAACTCCGGGCAATTCGTAGTGGTGATTCCTGAGAGAGAACTGGTGGTCGTCCGGCTGGGACTCACCCTGAACGAGTCTCGAGCCGACATGAATGCTTTGCTGGCCGACGTGCTGGCAGCGCTCTAGTTAGTGCGATGGAGCCCGGCCACGATATTGGCTACCGGTATCTCGATTTTGACTACGAGGACGGTGACGGGCTTGAGCGCTTTAAGTTCGACATGAAGGAGCACGGCCCGGCGATCGGCTGGCGCTTCGACTTTTAATTGGACCGGCTACAGCTAAAGGTCTCGCGCAGAGAATCTGTACCCTGTCCCGCGGACCGTCTGGATTAAATTGCTGTACCTTGGATTCTCAGCGTGCAAAAGTTTGCGAAGGCGCCGTATGTGAACATCGACTGTGCGCTCTTGCACATACACGTTGGCCCCCAGAGTCGGTCAAGAATTTGGGCGCGCGAAAATGCTCGCTCAGGATGTGTCATAAAAAAATGTAACAGCTTGAACTCGGTAGGTCCTATCTCAAGAACCTTAGTAGACAACGTCACTCGTCGACTGTCCGCCTCTAAAATCAACTCACCGACGCAATATTCAGCTCGTTCCTCTTCACGCTCATTAGTTCTAAACACGGTGCGAATCCGAGCAAGTAACTCTTTTGGCGAAAATGGTTTCGTAATGTAATCGTGAGCACCCATATCAAGCCCTTGAATGATGTTGTCCTCATGGGTCTTGGCGGTGAGCATTATGACTGGCAACGATTTAGTCATTTCGTCTCTTCTCATTCTCTGTAAAAGCTCAATACCGCTCCCCCCAGGCAACATCCAATCGAGTATTACAATATCCGGTGGGTCATCTGTAATCTGCCAATAGGCTTCCTGAATATCCGCCGACTCAAAATACTCAAAGTTAGCCGTTTCAAAGACAAACCTGAGCATCTCTCGAATGGCAGCATCATCTTCAACCACCAAGACCTTTTTCATGAAACCGCCACCCTGAAATGGCTATAACATATCGGTAGTAACCTCTCCCACCGAGCCATATCTATAACGATCCCGAAATCGTCCAGCCCGCCCACCAAGGATCGGAACCATCCGGATTTACCGCACCAATGAAATCGGTCGAATCCAGATAGTCACCATCCGCAACCGATTCTGGGAAGGCGCCGTTGATGGCATCCCAATCGAGCGGAGCAAGGCCAGACGCCTCGGGTGCTTGGGAACTCAAGATATCATCGAGTTCAGCATCGGCTTCGATAACGGTTGTTGCATCGAAAACCACGTTATCGCTAGATAAGCGGCCGTGAACTCCCGCTCCCACACCACAGTCCTGAATCCAATTATTGATCACTAATGCTGTGCTGACTAAGCCCTCGGACCCGGCTCCATCAACATTGATACAAGTATCGACAGCGGTCTCAGAGGAGTCCGCCACAGTCACTACCGTATTGTGGAAAAATCCACCCGACCGTTTTTTAAAGTTCAGGCTATACGCCGCGCGATCAGCCACTTTGTCGTTGATGATGGTCACGTTCGCCAAGGTCGGCTTCGACAAAAATCCCTGCGACGAGCCCTCTGTGTCCATCTCAAATGCTTCACCCTTCGACGCACTCTGCTTGACTATGATGTACTGCAGGTTGCCCTGGTAACCCTCATCCCAATCTACAGAGTCGTCATTGTTGTTGGTGAAGACGCCATGCTTCACATTCACAGTGCCGCCATAGAACTCAATACCGTCGTCGGAGTTGCCGTGAACCTGAATGAAGTCCAGTTCAGTTCGGTTGCCAACTGAGATAAGTGAAATACCGTTGATCTCATTGCCGGTAGAGAACTCGTAACCGCCTTCAGCGACGACCACGTAGCGGAGTACACCGCTGCTGTCGTCCTCGTCATAGCCTCCGGCAAAACCCGATTCACCCTCGGAATCGATATCACAGTAACTTCCGCCAACCGTGCACTCGTTGTGGGGTGCGTAGCCATGGATGATCAGGCCGCCCCACTCACCGGAGCCGTCGTAGCCAGCATCGTCGGAAGAAAACACAATAGGCGCGTCGGCCGTGCCCATCGCCATGATTTTGCTACCGCGCGTGATCAACAGGTTGGCGAAGGTGCCGGTCTCACCAAACACTTCAACCCCTGCTTCGATCGTCAGCGTCGCAGCCTGTACCGCACTGCCGTCATCCAGCGTGCCGTCGCCGTTGGTTTCCAGCTGGCCGTTGCCATTGCCAACCGTAACGCGGCCTGTCATGAGGTAATCCACACCAGCAGAGAGCGTCATGTCGCCAGAGATCGTCGTTGGCAATTCACACAGCCCTTCACTGACTTCCGCTGTGCCTTCAGGGCAAGTCGCGGGTGTTTCGCCGCCAGAATCACCACCACTGGAATCTCCACCGCCTGAACTACCGCTGTCGTTACTGGAGGGCGCCTCGATATTGATCGTCGTATTGTCATCGCCTGAACACGCACTCAGTAATGACAGTATTAGAAGTGATACAAAAACTTGCTTCATCGTGTGCCTCGTCGAAGTGAAATCATGAAAAAGAGGTGGTTGGGAAGCGCTTAAAACTGCCAATCCAGGCCGAGCTGGAGCGTCTGCCCGCGGTTATAAGTTTGAAAAGTTTGCCCGCCCTGGGTGTACTCGATCTCGTCATCAAGCAGATTTTCGAGCTTGGCCTTCAGGGTGAGTGCGTCAGAAATGTTGAACCGATAGACGACGTTGAGGTCGAGTCGAGGCTCCAGAAAGACGTCTGGTTGACCCGATACACCGACATCAGCAATCGACTTGCCGTTTTGGTTGAGTAGCAAGGTCAACTGATGCCCACCGCCAATGTTGTCGTAGCCAAGAATCAGATTGGCCGTGTACTCGGGCTGGCCCTGAAGTGCGCGCGCATCCTGATTTGTGGCGGTGACCTCTGACTCGATGAGTGCGGCATTGAAAGACACGAATACGGTCTGGTCATACCCATCGCCCAGAGCGAACTCAAAGCGACCGTCTACCTCGATACCGAAGAGCTCCGCTGAATCAGAGTTTTGGAAGGTTCTCGAATTACCCGCCGTACCAGATGCCGCTTGAACAACCCGCTCAATTGGCTTGTCCATATCCTTGTAGAACACCGCCACTGACAGGCTGTCGACGTCAGAGAGATACCACTCCCAGCGCAAATCGGCATTAATAATGTCAGAGATCTCCAGAAAGGGATTACCGCGGACACGGAAGTTGAACTCGTTGTCGTAGAACGTCGCATTGGCCGCTTCTTTAAAATCCGGACGGGCAACGGTTTGAGATAGCGCCAAGCGAAGCTGGTGGTCGTCAGAAATAAACCAGTTGACGCCCAGACTCGGCAGAAAACTGTTTTCATCGATGACGGATTGCACCGCGCCCTGCGCACCCTGTAACGAGAAGGTGTTGGTAGTTTGCTCGTAGGTTTCATAGCGCCCCCCCAAAATCACCTGCCACGCGGAATTAATGGTGTGGTCGTACATTAGATAGGCGCTGTTATATTTAAGCGCAGCATCGTAGCTGTCCGATGCCAGCGTCTTACGAACGAATACGAGACCAGTGTTAGGGCTACTGGAAATACCGCCCTCTCCGCCCGACTCGCAAGCAGCGTTAGCGGAGGTCCCGTCACAGGTGTACACCACATCTGAGACCAACAAATTCTCAGTGCGCAGCAGATCGTCTCGCACCTGGTTCACGTTGAAGCCGTAGGTGGCGCTATCAGAATCGCGCTCGCGAATGATGAGTTGAAGACCGGTTCTCAGTTGGCCAAAACTGGCACCGGAGTCATAAACGTCCCAAATCAAATCTGCCGAGACATCGGCGTTGTCGTCTACTAGTTCGTCGTAACGTCGAATGATTGTGCCGGGCTCAAGCATGAAGCCCTCAAAGAGTGAAGCCTGCTGTTCGTTGGGTTTTTGAAAATCGTATTGCGCTTTCAATGCGTCGGGGTCAGTAGCACTGGACGCTGCAGTGAAATCAAATTCTCTCCGATCCGGTGCATATCGATCGGCCTGGCTTAGTGTTGCCTGCCACTCAAAAACCACAGAACCCACATCATTGATGAAATGAGATCCTGCGATCTGAGTCGATAAATACTGTCGCTCTTCCCACTGAATGGTCTGTCGGAGTAGCGACTGAAACTCATCTCCCTCCTGACCTACCACTCTCTCCAACTGGCTTTCGGTCACGCGGGAAACAACGGTGTTCCACTCAAATGTGCTATCGCCAATATTCCAACCCACTGAGACAAAACCATTTGCCTCAACGATGCTGGTGTACTGCCGATAGAGAAAGTTATCAGCAACTTCCCCCTGTGACTCATAGCTATATCGCTCGCCGTCCTCACGCTTGCTCCACTCATTGGAGTAATTCATTGCTGCGTAAACACCGAGCTCGGATTCATCAAGCAAAAATAAATCCCCAACATTGACGCCGAACTTAGCGTTGGGTGAGGCCGACTTAAAAGCAGGGTCAAATCCGTCTTTGATTAACAAAGCACCCACTCGGCGCAGTTCCCCCTCAGTGAAATCGTCGATCAAAAAGGTTTGGCCCGTTTCACTATCGATTGCTTTACCCGACTCAAGAAAATCAGAAATCACGGAGAGGGCTGGATCCTCACTTCTACTTCCGTCATCCCATCCAAGAAAATCAAAGTCCCCTGCGAGTGGATCAACGAAAACAGTCTCGCCAGTGAGGCCTGCTGTATAACCGCCCTGCATCGACATGCCGCGGACGCGCTCATCAGGAAAGGTTTTGGTATTGATGACGAGATTTCCTCCGGTAGATTCACCGGGCATAGGAGTCAAGAAGGTTTTTTGGATATCTAGCTGACTAACAAAATTGGAAGGAAAAAGATCCAATGGCACCGTGCGTTTTGACGGGTTGGTTGAGGGCATGGTGGCGTTGTTAAGGGTCGCGGAGACATAGCGACCACCCAAGCCTCTGATAAACAGGTACTTATCATCTTGAACCGAGATACCCGGCACCCTCACCACCGAAGCGGCGACGTCTGAGTCCGCGAACCTCGCGAGGAGTTCTACCCCAATGGTATCGACTATGTTGGCTGTATCACGCTCGCTGACCTCAAGGCCTGCAGGATCGAAACTCGCGACGACAAACACCTCCTCAAGGGCTGGTGATGCCAGTTCCATTTCTTCTAGGGCGTCGTCGATTTGGAGTTTCACCACCCGTGTCAGCCCACCCACGACACGTAGATTCGCCGTTTTCTCTGCAACCTGTGCTCGATAATGGCCCCGAGGAAGTGTCACACTGGCCTCACCAGCACCATCCGTCTGCAGAGATAGGCCTAGTCCCGCGATATAAATTGATTGTTGTTTTGCGGGACGCTCACCCTGTGTTACCCGCACCTTCAAGGTTCCTTCGGCGGCTGCCTTGCGATCTTTGATGCCCTCTGTCCGAGAGTAGACATCTAGCGACACGACCCCCTGATCAATCTGTACAACAGCGTCTACCATCTGGCCGGCCGCCGCGGTGAACCGAGCATTGGTAGCACCTTGTCTAGTCTTTATAACAAGTGCATGCGCGCCATCTCGGTTGATGTCAGCTAGTAAGCTTCCGTTGGGCGATGTCTGCCCTAAAATAACTCCGTCCAGAGCAACCTCCGCCCCCGCAACTGGCGCCCCAGTAGACAAAACGTGAACGAATAGCTCCTCGGCAGCAAACACAGGCTTGACCAGCAAAAGCCAAGCCACAAAAAAGAAGTGGATAATAGATAGGGAAAATTTGGACAAAAAGGTCATTTAATCTACGGGCCGCATCTATGGGACAAGCCAAACATTAGGCGCGTAAAATTAAATTTTGATGGCGCTATCTTTACAGCAAATTGAATTTTTTATTGCATTTGTGTGAAACGAAATTCATTAGCTCACGCTGTGTCACAAGCGCCACTTCAGCGGCTCACTGTCACTCAGCTAGGCTTCGATGGCTTTTAAGTCTGAGCAGGGTGAACTAGCTGCTATGTTCGCTAAGAGGGGCCTCAAATGGATCGCTGGTAATCCATAGAGGTAGTGATAGTCGAACGAAGGAGCTTACAGGGCAGTAATAAAATCCAGCCCCGACAGGATGAGAATGAGCTTTAGAATCAACCGCGACCGGTCATCGAGCTCTTGGTAAGCCTTCTTCAGCTTGGCGATCTCTTCCTGAGCGCGGTCACCGCCCGCCTCGATCTTTTCTTTGCTGGTGTCCAGCGTATTGGCCAGCGCCACACCCGACGCTGACACCCCGAACCACTTGAGGAATCGCCGGCGTCCTGAGGTGGTCGCCACCTCATCCGAGGGCAGCATGTCTTGCGTTGTGCTGCTCTCAGTGACTGTCCCACCGGTTTCATTCTTGAATGAGGGTGTCTGGTCCTCAGTTTTGGATGCGTCCATGCTGTATTCCTCAGGCGTTTCCTGCTCTCAGATCGTACCGCGATGGAAGCTACAGAACAGCCACAATCTTAGGTACTTCGTAGTGCGTAATCGGGGCCTACTGCCTCTGATATACCGGGCGCCGCGAGCCTGCAGATCATCGATTCGATGCCGCGTCCTCGGTACTTCCACAAAGGGATGCCATCGCCCACCCACCTAGCGCACCGGCCGCGGCTTGGCACAATAATCCAGCCCAGGACCTCGCCGGTGCAAACACGTCGACACCGAATGCCATATTCAGGATGGGATGTAACAAGCCGACGCAGAGCGCGCCGCACACCGCACAAATAACCGCATTGATGGTCAGCACGGAGCGCCGATCCAACCAGGCCAATAGCAGCCACGCCGGCGCGAGAGCAATGGCCATCAGCGGGAGCAGGCTGGCGCTCAACCCCACAATGTCGTTCCACGAGCTGGATAGCCGCATGCCCCAAGACACCGCCAAACCCATCTCTTCAACAGAACGCAGCACGATTTGTGTGCCGATTACCGAGCCCACCACAAAAGCGACCAAGATACCCACGGCCACTGCCAGTACAATCCGCATACGATTCATCCGTCCTCAAAAGCAAGGCGTTATTCACAATCCGCTGATGCTACGTTGACGTAACTTCTCTGGCTCATTTTTTAGGATTCTCTCCATGCGCATGCGCTCATTCTTCTTAGCACTATTGCTCTGTCTCAACGGCTTATTTGCGAGCACGAGCCAGGCGCAGGACTATCAAGTCAGCACCCTGGCCACCGGCCTAGACAAACCGTGGTCCATCACATCGATTGGTGGGGGTGCCTTTCTCGTCACGGAAAAATCGGGTCGGTTGGTGAGGCTAGACGCCGATGGCAACGTCACCACTATCGAGGGCACACCCCCCGTCTATTTTGCTAATCAGGGCGGACTCCTCGAGGTATTGGCCGACACGGACTTCGCCAACAACAAACTGATCTATCTGAGTTTTGCCGGCGGAGATAAATCGGCCAACCGCACGACCGTGGTGAAAGCAACGCTTTCGGGCGACACACTGAGTAATGTCGAGACCATTCTGGAAGTGGCGCCCGACAAAGAGGGACCGGCACACTACGGCGGCAAGCTGGCGTTTTTGCCCGACGGCACGCTGCTCGTCAGCGTGGGTGAGGGCTACAAGTATCGGGAAGAAGCCCAGAATCTGGAGTGGGAGCTGGGCAAGCTGCTGCGAATTCATACCGACGGCACGGCACCCACTGATAATCCTTTCCCCGACACCGCGCCGAGAGTGTTCAGTTACGGGCACCGCAATCCGCAAGGGTTAGTTTATGACGAGGCCTCAGAGCGCATTCTCATGCTGGAGCATGGGCCGAAGGGTGGCGATGAACTCAATCACGTCGTGGCAGGCCGTAACTACGGCTGGCCGGCGATTACCTATGGCGTCGACTATAGCGGCGCCGTGATCTCTCCCTTCACCGAAGCAGAAGGCATGGAGCAGCCAATCACTTACTGGGTGCCCAGCATTGGCCCCTCGGGCCTGGCGATTTATCGCGGCGAACTATTTCCGAAGTGGCAAGGCCATTTATTGCTGGGATCGCTCATCAATGAAGAAATGCGTCGACTCAAACTCGATGGCATGACTGTCGTTGAAGATGAGGCGATCTTCCCTGAGATCAAAGGTCGCGTGCGTGATGTACGTGTGCTGACTGACGGTTCAATCGTGGCCCTCACAGACGGAGGCGACGTCTTCCGCGTGTCGCGTTAACAGCCAGGTCCGTCATTACCAGCGAAACCTATGAGAGGGCGCAACCCCCATTTTTCCTTCCGATACATACCGACGTCAGCCTGTTGCCTTTCTTACGCGGGGCACTCAGCATATTCATTCGCCACTATGCGGCCAAACATGTGGTCTCACTCAACCCGAGCAATGGACTGACGCAGTGGCCCTGAATAAGAATTAGCGAAGCAGCCCATGTCTGAGCAAACGATTCTGGCGAGTGACCTGAGGGTCATTACGCGCTATCTCAACAGTCAGCAGCTTGATCCCGACGCGGCGCTGTCTGCCGCCGGCATTGCTCTCGCGACGCTCAGTGAGCCGCGAAGTCGCGTACCGGCGGCACGGGTTGGCGAATTACTCGATCAACTTGTGGCAGAGCATCCGGATCGGAATCTGGGGTTGGCATTGGCGCAGCATCATCACATGACCGATACCCATGTCTTGGGTCTGACGGCGATCGCATCGGAGACCAGTCTCGACGCGTTGCGCCGGCTGATACGCTATCAGGCGCTGGTCTCGTCACAAGAGCCGCTAAGCATGACGGAAACAGACGACGCCGTAACGCTGAACAAATCGGTGGCGCAAAACCCGGTCACGGAGCATGTCATTCAAGTCTTCCTGTTCGCGGCAGTCCTCAGCGCCATCCGCAACATCTCCGGCTTTCAAGGCGATATTGCCGAGGTCAGCTTCACCGGTGCTGCCCAAGGCGAAGAAGCGGATTACCGCGCAGTTTTCGGGCCACGCGTGCGATTCAGTCGCCCTGAGGCGCAACTGGTGCTGCCTCGTTCCGCACTGGTGCAACCCATCTCGACCGGAAACGTCGATATCCTGACGACCAACGAACCGCTCCTTGCGTCTCTGGTACGTGCCGTTCGTGACAATAATTTACCCGTCAAAATCAAACTCGCCATTCTCGATCAGCTACCCGACCACACATTGACGGAAGAAGAGGCGGCCGCCTCACAGAATATGAGTTTGCGGACGTTTCAACGTAGGCTGGAGGAAGAGGGCACACGATTCCGTGCACTGCTGGATCAAACCCGAACCGAGCGCGCTGAAACGTTGCTGGGGGATCCACTTTGCAGTATGTCGGAGGTCGGATATCACTGCGGATTCAGCGAGCAGGCATCGTTCTCTCGCGCCTTCAAGCGCTGGACCGGCAAGACGCCGTCAGAATATCGCAAGGCCCTTCTAGACTAAGCGACGCGGGCTCCTGCGATAATCTCAAGCGCTCGGGCAATATCTTTCGAATCCGTCTCATAGTGCGTCACAAAGCGCGTCATATTGGCCTGAGCCGGCCAGTCGTAGAACTCCAGACCTGCCTCTCTCAGGGTTTCACGAATCGCCCCCGGGATAACCGGGAACAGTTCGTTGGCATCGACAGGCCACGGTAAGTCAATATCTGGATGTGCGGAAAACCCAGTAGCCAATCGCCGTGCCATGTCATTGGCATGGGATGCATTGGTCAGCCACAAATCGTCCTCTAGCAACGCGAGCCACTGCGCAGCAAGAAACCGCTGCTTGGACCACAGGTGACCTGCCCGCTTCCGCCGATACGCGAACTGCTCCGCCATGGCGCGGTTGAATATCACGACGGCCTCAGCGGCAATGCCCCCGTCCTTAGTCAAACCAAAACTCAGACAGTCCACTCCCGCCCGCCAGGTGAGGTCGGCAGGACTCGCGTTCGACGCGACGACCGCATTGGCAAAGCGTGCGCCATCGACATGCAGCGCCAGCTGAAACTCATCTGCCAAGGCGCGATACGGCGCCAAATCGTTGGGTCGGTAAACCGTTCCTGACTCACTGACATTGGAGAGGCTGATCGCACCGGGCCGCGCGTTGTGTACACCGTGAACCGTGGCAGTCGTCATGTGCACGCGCATCATTTCCGGATCTGGCTTACCCCCATTACCCGCGATGGGCACCATACGCGCACCGCCGGTCAGCAATTCAACCGCCGTGTTTTCATCATTCTGGATGTGGGCGCCTTCATGGCAATAAATCGCCCCCCATGGCGGACACAGCGCACTCATGGCCAGTGCGTTGGCTGCGGTGCCCGTGGTGACGAAGAACACATCACAGTCTGTCTCGAACACGGCGCTCACTGCCTTTTCAGCTGCAGTCGTTAGGTCATCCTCACCGTAACCCGGTGAACTCCCCGTGTTCGCGTTCTGAAGTGCTGCCAGCACGGCCGCATGGGCTCCCGCCTGATTATCCGAGATAAAATTCACTTGGCTTTACTCCGTGTCACTTCAGTCGTCGATACACCCAACGTCAAAATCTTTGCAGACACCGCTATTGCTTTGGATTCCGAACAACTGCAAGTTCAGTTCAAAACGGTGCCCCAGAAAGGGCTAGGGTTCAGCATGTCCAGCCTGATCAACCCCTACATCGAAGTCACGGGCACCCTCGCCAAACCCCGGCTCTCGCTGAACCCTGGCAATACTATGGTCGCCGGTAGCCTAGCGGTGGTGACCGGTGGTATATCGGTTCTCGTGCGCAACATGATGGACAGGCTGACGACTAGCGGCAACGTCTGCGCTGCACGCCTAGCTAAAGCCAATGAGCAAATGGCAGAGATCGAAGCCCTGAATTAAGTGGGCATTCCCTCGATCAATCGAAGGTTAATCACGCCCTCAAGCCCAGTAATCTTGTTTAAGAGCGCTTGCTGCGGGAGCTCATCGAGGTCAATGATGTTATAGGCAATGTCGCCGACACTTTTATTGAGCAGATCCGCAACGTTTAAGCCGTCATCGCCTACCAACGCCAAAATATGGCTCAACTTGCCTGGCTCGTTTCGGTTGGCAATGGTGATGCGGTATTCCGTCGTTCTCTCAAGCTCAATCGCGGGGAAGTTGACCGAGTTGCGGATGTTCCCATGCTCGAGAAAGGCCCTGAGTTGGTTAGCCGCCATCACCGCACAATTCTCCTCGGCCTCCGCGGTGCTCGCTCCGATATGCGGCATGAGTAGCGCATCGCTGCGACCGAGCAGCAGGGGGCTGGGAAAGTCCGCCACGTAGCGTCGGAGCCGACCGCTGTCGAGCGCTTCGACAACCGCCTCCGTGGAGACGATTTCTTCCCTAGCGAAATTCAGCAGGCAACTGCCCTTTTTAAAATGGGTGAGCATTTCAGCGTTCACGAGACCGCGTGTACTGTCCAGTACTGGCAAATGCAGACTGACAAAATCGCTTCGGCCAACCAAAGATTGCACGTTTTCCATGCGCTGTACTTCACTGGGTAAGCGCCAGGCCGATTCCACAGACAAGGCCGGATCGAAGCCCACAACGTCCATGCCAAAATCAAGGCCGAGCCTCGCAACGAGGCTACCGATTGCGCCCAGGCCCACAACGCCCAGTGTTTTGCCCGCGAGCTCGGCCCCCGCAAAGCGCTTTTTCTCCCGCTCCATCAAAGCATTCATATCTGAAGCTGTCATGGAGGGATCTTGGGACTGCGCAAAAGTGATGCCACCGACAATGTCCCTCGAAGCCAACAGCATCGCAGCAGCAACGAGCTCCTTTACAGCATTAGCGTTGGCTCCCGGGGTATTAAAGACAGGGATACCCCTCTCGCTGCAAAGCGCCGTTGGAATGTTGTTCACACCAGCTCCGGCTCGCGCAATCGCTGTGACCGAAGCAGGAATTTCGCTTTCTTGCAGCTTGTGACTGCGCAACAACAACGCTTCAGGATGCGCGATATCCTGACCTACCTCGTAGCGGTCCCGTTCAAAACGGTCGAGTCCCTTAGTCGAGATCGTGTTGTAAGTCTTGATGCGGTGCATAGCTTCCCGTCAGCGTGACAAAAGGCCGCGCATTGTGCGCCATTGCGGATCGCTTTGCGAGTGCTTGATACTAATCAAAACTCGGCGACTGCAGTTTGAACTGGACCTTCCTGACGCTCCCGATGACGTGGGAGTATCTGTCGCTAGAGTAATGTAACTTCGTCCACCAGCTGTTCGGAGATGATCTCCCTCAAGGCTTCCGTTAACTGCCGAAAAAAGACGCGGGCGGGTGAGCGACGCCGCCACACCAATGCGTGATCTCGACTCATGTTCACACTCTGAACGTCAGTGACCCGGAGGGTATCCGAGTCTCCTATTTCACTTGCGACGTACAGCGACGGCAGGAAAGCAATGCCCATACCCATAACGACCATTTGCCGGAGCGTATCGAGTGAGGTGCCCTCGTAGTCTCTATTGACCGTCGCGCCTAGGGTCTCGCAAAGCGCACTGACCTGGCGGTGGAACAAATGTTGCTCATCGATCGTGAGAACTGCCTCGCCGACAAGATCCTGCCCCGCAATGACGTGCTTAGCGGCCAAAGGGTGATCGAGCGGCACCGCGAGCTTGAGTGTCTCCCTGAAAAGAGGCGTGATTTCGAGATCCTCTCCCTGCAGAGGCAACGTTGTCAGGATAATGTCGTGGGAAGCCGATTTGAGATCGCTAATCAGCTGAGCGGGCACCGCTTCACGCACATATAGGCGAAGATCCTCGAAACGCTGATGCATAGACGGCAACACCCGGGGCAACACATAAGGCCCCAGTGTGGGCGTAACACCCAAGCGGTAAGTGCTCTGTCCAGATACACCCTGCGCTTGGTCTGCAAACCCCTTCATTTCTTCCCCAATCCGGCGCGCTATAGGCAACAAATCTCGAGCGACGGGGGTCAAAACAATTCCATTACGCTGCCTCTCAAACAGTGTTGCTGACAGCGTTTCTTCCAACGCAGCAATCTGCACTGTCAACGTCGGCTGGGTGATACCGAGCCGCTCCGCCGCTCGCCGAAAGCTGCCTGCCTCCGCAATGGTCTGAAAGTATCGGACCTGTTTAAAGGTGAGTTGTTTGGGAGTCGACATAGAGATCTCATTGGCGCAATAGCTGTAAATACACAATGGACGGGAGGTATAGATAAATACTATCACGTATAAGCATGATCTTTATTTTTTCTATCACGTATAAAGATCGTCCAATCAATCTAGCCCTCAGGAAGTCGACCAACACATGAAATCCATCATCGCCGGCATCGCCCGCTTTCAGTCAGAGCAGCAGCCCAGTAAACAAGATTTGTTTGACCAGCTTGCCGTAGCGCAGTCCCCTGAGGTGTTGCTGGTCACGTGCGCGGATTCCCGGATTGATCCGGGGTTAATCACGCAAACGGAACCGGGAGATCTCTTCATATGCCGGAATGCGGGCAATATTGTGCCGCCGCTGCCTGGATACAGCGGGGACATAGCCGCCTCCGTGGAGTTCGGCGTGGCCGCGTTGGGTGTCAAGCACATCGTCGTAATGGGTCACACCGACTGCGGCGCGATGAAGGGCGCGATGAACCGAGAGGCGGTTGCCGCGCTACCAAAGGTTTACGAGTGGCTGGGTTACGCAGAAGAAGCGGCCAGCGCTGCAGAGGGCAATCCTGACGATCCTCTGTTGGCGGTCACCGAAGCAAACGTTCTGCTCCAGCTACGGAATCTGGAGACACACCCTGCTGTCAGTGCAGGACTAGCCGACGGGACCGTAGATCTCCACGGCTGGGTCTACCATATCGGCACGGGAGCAGTGACTTGTCACGATACGAGCTCCGGAAAGTTCTTGCCTGTGGCTGATCGCTACGCGGATTTGTTGTCCTGACACCCAATATGCGAGGAGCACTCATGACGCGCTTTTTTGATACATCTCACTTGAGAGGCGACATCTTCGGCGGCCTGACCGCCGGTGTGGTCGCTCTGCCGCTTGCACTGGCCTTCGGTGAAGCGTCTGGTGCCGGCCCAATAGCGGGCGTCTACGGCGCGATCATCGTCGGATTCTTTGCCGCATTGTTTGGCGGCACACCCTCACAAATTTCGGGCCCAACAGGGCCGATGATTGTTGTCTTCGCTGGCGTGTTTGCCTCGCTGAGTGGAGATGCCTCGCTGGTATTCGCCACGGTAGTACTCGCCGGGGTCATTCAGATTGTGTTTGGCGTGCTGGGTTTTGGACAGTACATCAGACTGGTCCCTTACCCCGTTGTATCGGGCTTCATGAGCGGTATCGGCTGCATCATCATTGCACTACAACTCGCGCGACTGTTTGGCCATGAGCCCGCTGGTAGCGGCACCATACCGGCATTAATGGAGGTGCCGAACGCGGTAACCAATCCCAATTGGGAAGCCTTGGGCGTTGGCCTTTTGACTCTCGCAATTGTGTTCCGCTGGCCAGCAAAGTGGGGACGATATTTGCCAGGCCCCCTCGCGGCACTCATCGTGGGGACGGTTGCCAGCTTGGGCTTGAGCACCGTGCCGGTGCTGGGGGATATTCCTACAGGTCTTCCCCAATTTATTATGCCCGCCTTCTCAAGCGATACACTGCTAATCGTTTTCGAGGCGGCAATGATCCTTGCCGTGCTCGGCGCGATTGACAGCCTGCTGACCTCTCTCGTTGCAGACAACATGACCCGCACGCGCCATCACTCCAACCGGGAACTGATTGGCCAGGGCGTGGGTAACACTATCGCCGGCTTCTTTGGGGGTATTCCCGGCGCCGGCGCGACCATGCGGACAGTGGTCAATATTCGCACGGGCGGCGTGACCAAGATTTCGGGAATGCTGCACAGCCTGTTGCTACTGGCTGTTGTAGTCGTGCTGGCACCGCTGGCATCAAAAATCCCTCATGCAGTGCTTGCAGGAATCCTCGTCAAAGTCGGTTACGACATTATCGACATCTCATACCTCAAGCGCGCACACCGCGGGCCCCGCTTCGACTTGGCCCTGATGGTCATGGTGTTGAGCCTCACGGTATTTGTTGATCTCATCACTGCGGTTGTCGCTGGAGTTGTGGTTGCCGCGCTGGCATTTGTTAAACAAGTGGCCGATGCGCAACTTGCCGCTGCTGCCGGCGAGACTGATGACTCGACTGACGGCCTCTCTGATGCCGAGGTCACACTGCTTGAGGAATGCGGTACCCGCATTACCTTCTTCGATTTAGGCGGCCCACTGAGTTTTGGGGCGGCTGCTGATCTGGGGCACCAAGTGCGCGAAAGACTCAGCCCTCAACGTCACACGTCGCTGGTTCTGGATTTCAGTCGAGTGCCTTTTATGGATGTGTCGGCTGCCCGCGCCGTCGAGACGATCGCTCAAGATGCCACCCACGCGGGCAAGCGGCTGTACCTGTGTGGTATTAATGAGGCCGTTGCCGCGAGTCTGGAAGGGCTGGGTGTTGAAGAACAATTACCCGGCGACTCGCAATTCGCGAGCCGGCTCGAGGCACTCACCGCCGCACGGGACTGGATCTTCGAAAATGCGGCATCATCTGATGCGGCAGAAAATCCAGATCCTTCGGCACAGCCTGCACCTGCCTGACGTGTCTGTAGACCAGGGCTGATACACTGGGCTTCCCAGAGGGAGCCCAAGTGTATGAAGAGCCTCGTCTTGGTCGCTGCTGTATTGCTGTCGGTAGGTTGCGGTGACACGGATCCACCCCTGAGAGACCACATCGTGGCGGCGATCGCCGCAGATGCTCTGGTTGTCGATGTACGCACCCCTGAAGAGTTTGCCGAGGGACACTTTCCCGGCGCGATCAATATTCCCCATGAACAGATTGTCGACGGCCTGCACGCGCGGGATATTGACGTGACTGAAGACGTGATCCTCTACTGCCGTAGCGGTAACCGCTCCGGTCAAGCGGAGCGTGCGCTGCGTGCCCAAGGTTTCGTGGCGGTCAGCAATGCCGGAAGCCTCAGCGGCCTTTTAGCCGCCACCAATACGCCATTGTCCGAAACTGGCCGCTAAGGATCTGATCGCAGCACGTGTGCCTGCTAATCGGTCTTGCAGGGAGACCGGCGGGCGCTAAGACGACGTTCCACGGGGGTCATGCGTCAGCGGGTTTTGCCAGGCTAGAGAACTGGCTCAAAGCCTCATCGGACAAGCGGTCGACACCCTGACCGTATTGCTCTGCGCAGGCGCTGTAGAAACGGGCATTCAAGAGATTAGCCTCGCCGGAATCCCGCGTAGCCACCACTTTCCCGGGAACACCGGCGATCACCGAGTTGGGTGGAAAGACCTTGTTCTCGGTGATGATCGTATGACCCGCAACAATCGAATTCTCACCGATCTTGGCACCGTCCATCACTGTGGCATTAATGCCGATGAGGCAACGGTCGCCGATTTCACAGCCATGTAAGGTCGCATGGTGCGTAATCGAACAGTCCTCCCCAATGATGGTGGGTGAAGCAATGCCCACGTGAAGCATGACGAAATCCTGAATATTGGTCCGTGCACCAATGCGAATCTCGTAGGTCTCAGCCCGGGTGACCACATTGGGCCAAATCGAAGCGCCGGGGCCGACGTACACTTTGCCGTACAGCCAGGCACTCTCATGTATGAACGCTGGATCATCGAGGGTGACATGCGCACCTATGTGTCCCATGCTGGAGACTCCCATCACAAAAGAGCGCGTATCTTGGCACGTTGTGACAAGGATCGCTAAATCATGACTGTCAATAACAGCCACACAACTTCGACACCCCATGACGACCGGCTTGCCATGCGGCTGGGCTTGGGTGCGGTATTACTGTGGAGCACGGTGGCGACCGCTTTCAGCCTGAGCCTTGAGTATTGGACACCCTTGCAACTGGTGACCATCGCCGCATCGGTCAGCTGGTGTTTGTTTGCTTTGCGACTCACTTCGCGGGCGCGGCGGGCAGCACTTCGTGCAACGCTATTCAAGGATCGGCTGGCCGCCCTCGCAGTCGGATGGATGAATCCCGGGCTTTATTATCTGGTGTTGTTCGCGGCCTACGACCGTCTCCCTGCCCAGGAAGCCATGGCCATCAATTATTCCTGGGGCATCACACTGGCGCTCATTGCCGCACCACTGCTGGGGCAGAAGCTGACTCTGGCCGCACTCGCGGCCACGGCCGTCAGCTACACCGGCATTGTTATCATCGCAACGCATGGTGCGCCTATGTCGCTGGAGCTGGCGCAACCGGTAGGCGTGGGTCTGGCACTCCTCAGCACGCTGATTTGGAGCCTGTACTGGGTCATTAATACCCGGCTCAGCCTCGACCCTGAGGTGAATCTCTTCCTGAATTTCTCGGGCGCGCTGCCTTTGTTATGGGGACTCGTCTGGTGGTCCGGTACCCCTCTCTCGCCGACATGGCAGGGACTGGCGGGGGGCGCTTACATCGGGCTATTCGAGATGGGCATCGCCTTCATTCTCTGGATGGGCGCTATGAAAGCGACCCGCTCTACGCTGCGTATCTCAACGCTGATTTTCTTATCACCCCCGCTATCACTCACCTTCATCTGGCTGGTGGCGGGAGAGCCGGTTCAAGCCTATACGCTAGTCGGACTCGCGCTCATCCTCGCCGGGCTCTGGTTGCAACGGCGCGCCGAGACCGAAAGCTGAGTAGTCCGTCTCGAAAACGAGCTGATCACCAACTGATAGCTGCTCCAAGCTATCTATGTACTCGGGCTGCACTTGCAGGGTAACGATGCCGGTTTCCGCATCTGCAGACACTACGGTCGCAGTCCGTCGCCCCTCCTCCACACCGGCCACACCGGCCTCGCTATCCTTAACACCGCTGCGGGCGATCTCGGCCGCCTTGCCCTCAGCGATGACCTGGCCATGCTGCATAGCGAGACAGCGGGGCGCCACTCGAATCAACTCGCGCACCGAGTGCGATACGTAAATTAGCGGGGTGCGATGCTTCTCGCGCCACTCCAACAAGAACGCGATTACCTCATGACGATGGGCGTTATCGTTGGCGGCCAACGGCTCATCCATCAACAAGAGGCGCGGCTGTGACAGCAATGTGCGCGCAATCGCGACCCGCTGTCGCTCTCCCCCGATAGCACAGCAACCTGTTGAGCCAACAGCGGCTCAATCGCCAAAGCGCGAACCAACTGGTCCACCTCCTGCCCCGAGCTCACGACTCGGGCGCGCTGCATCGCATAATCGAGATTAGCCCGCACCGTTCGCCCGGGTAGTAACCGACTGTCCTGAAAAACGACGCCCACGCCGCGACGATGCACGGGCACCAGATCGCCTCGGTCCAGCTCTGCCCAGATCTGCCGATGTCCATCCAACGTGACCTCGACGCGCCCACGAAAATCGGGCTCGAGACCGGCAATGATTCTGAGCAACGTGGTTTTTCCCGCACCCGTGGGCCCCAAGACACCAAGGGATTCACTGAGATCCACATCGATAGACAGCTCAACCGAAAACCCGTCGCGAACTAACTGACCCGCGATCTGCAAACGCGCGCTCATTTGCTCATCACCTCAATGCGTTGCCCTGCAAAGCGATAAACCAGCCATAGTGAGACGAAAGAAAAAATCAGTAGACCCAGGGCCATCGCGTGCGCCGCGTCGTAATTCAGCGTCTCAACGTGCTCGTAAATCGCAATCGATAGCACCCGCGTCTCTCCCGGGATGTTACCGCCCATCATTAACACCACGCCGAACTCACCCACCGTATGGGCAAAGGTCAGGACGGCGCCAGTGAGGAAGCCCCGCTTGGTCGCGGGCAACACCACACTGAGCAATTGGTCGCGGGGTGAGGCACCCAAGGTCGCCGCCGCTTCGAGCGTCGCCTGAGGCACCGACCGGAAAGCGGTCGCCAAGGGTTGCACCATGAAGGGCAAGGAATACAACACTGATGCCAGCACCAAACCCGCAAACGAAAAGGTCAATGATTGACCCGTGATGTTGATCCAGAAAGCCCCCACTGGCGCGGTTGGATTCAACATCACCAGGAGATAAAACCCCAACACGGTGGGCGGCAGGACCAGTGGCAGCGCCACCACCGCCTCGACCACTGGCCTGGCAGGCGAGGTTGACCGCACCAACCACCAGGCCAGAGGCGTGGCGATGGGCACCAACAGCATCGTGGTCGTCCCTGCCAAGAGCGCAGTGAGCCATACGGCTTGTAAGTCATCAGGGGTCATTCGCTCACCTGTGGCAGCCGATAGCCATCCCGCACAAGCATCGCTTGAACAGGCGCGCTACGCAGCTGGCGCACCCATAATGCCGCCGCCGGGTTCTCTGCGGCGCGTTTCATCACCGCCATTGCCTGTGCAATGGGAGCGTGTCCATCCAGCCACATCACCTCGTCAGGAACGACCACCGCCTCGCCCTTTCGCTGCGCCGCAATCATTGCCGAGCGAGCCACAAATCCTGCTCGCGCCTGACCCGTCGCGACCCATGCAGTCACCAGATTAATATTGTCGACTCGGATCAAACCGCCCAACCAGTTCGCGCCCAGCGGCGCCGCCTTCAAGATCGTCATCGCCGCCTCGCCGTAGGGTGCGAAGGCGGGATTCGCAATACAGACTTGCCCGGCGGGCAACTCGGCCAACTGCGCGACATTCAATGCGTTGGGCGCGTCGGGCCACCACAGGCCCAACTCGCCCAGCGCATAGGGCATCACCGAACCCGGAACCGCCAGTCCCCGCGACTCGAGCTCGCGCGGTCTCTGCTGATCTGCCGCCATGAAAATATCGAAAGGCGCACCGTTGATAATCTGGCTCGCCAACTTACCGCTGGAACCCGAGATGATTTGGTAGCGATGCGACGAGTTGGTCTCGAGGTGCTCGGCGATCGCCAACGCAGTGTCGCGAAAGTTGGAGGCCACGGCAATGCGGGCCTCGGCTCCATGAGTGCTGACCGTAACCCACATCAACAAGATCGCAGGCAGGGTATGGAACCAGCGCAATCGAGGGATGAGCTTGTGGGGCATCACGGGCGTGCGCTCAGACCACGCCCAATTCATTGAGCCGCTGAGTCAGATATTGTCTGGCAGAGTAACGAGAAGACAACACGACCTCTGGACGCGGATGCAGGAAGAGTGGCAATGACATACGGCTGGGGAGCGCCTCGACACACTCTGGCGTGGCGACGCGATGCGTTGTGGAGGGCAAATATCCGCCGGTTGCCTCCTGCAACATGTCGCCGATGTTGACGATCAGTTGGCCCGGCTTGTGGGGCACCGACACCCACTCGCCACCTCGCAACTGCAGTTCAAGCCCAGGACCATCGGCAGCGGGTAACAGCGTCAAAAGATTGATGTCCTCATGCGGCGCTGCCCGCAGCACGGACTCACCTGCGGGCACCGGGGGGTAATGCAGCACGCGCAACATCGATTGCCCGCTGCCCTCGATCATGTCGCAGAGCGGCTCCGTAAACCGCGCCGTGATCTCGGCAGGCAAACTCTCGGCGATGCAGCGCAGCAACTCGGAACCTAGCGCCACCGCTGCGGAAAAGTGCGTGGCCAGATCGGGTTCCAAGGCGTCGGGGCATCTTCCCCATGGGTAGTACTGGAAGTACTCCTTGAAGTCACGCTCGTCAAACCCCTTGGCTGCCTCAGCCTGCTGCAGCGAGAAGTAACCATCCTGATTGACCGGATCCATCGCAAAGTCGGCTGACCGTTTGTCGGCAAAGAAATCCATCCAATCCGCGTAAATGCGTTTGATCCGTGCATCATCGAGGGGGTGATCAACAACCGCGGCGAACCCATAGCGATGGAGCGACGCCATAAATGCGTCGCTGAAATCCGGCGACGCGTAGGAAATCTGGGGCAGTTGACCAAGCTCAGTCATCGATGACTCACACGCCGCTCAGCGTCAAAAAGAAACCGGCCAGCGCCGCGCTCATGAGGTTGGATAGGCTAGCCGCGATCAGAGCCCGAAAACCATATCGTGAGATATCGTCACGACGGCTCGGTGCAACCGCGCCCAACCCACCCAGCAAGATGGCGATCGACGACAAGTTTGCAAAACCGCAGAGCGCGAAGATGACGATCGCCTGCGAGTGCGCGGAAAGTTGGTCTGCAACCTCGCTGTAGGTCACATAGGCAACAAATTCATTCAGGATGAACTTTTGCCCAATCAAGCTACCGGCCAGTTGCGCCTCATCCCAGGGGATGCCCAAAGCCCAGGCCAGTGGTTGCAGAATGCCACCCAGCACGCGTTCGAGCATCAGTTGCTCAATGCCGAGCCACGCACCTCCCGCCTCTAACATGCCATTGACCATGGCGATGAGCGCAATGAAAGCGAGCAGCATGGCGCCGATCGCGCCGACCATTTGTAGCCCGTTCATTGCACCAGTCGCGGCGGCGTCAATAAAGTTGATGTACTTCTCGCTGGCGAGCTGCTCACCCTTCGCCGGCTCCGTGGGCTGCCCTGTCTCGGGCTCCATAATCTTGGCCATCAGCAGCCCGCCCGGTGCCGCCATAAAGCTGGCCGCTAACAAATATTCCAGCGGTACACCCAAGGCCACATAACCCGCCATAACGGATCCGGCTATCGATGCCATACCCCCCACCATCACCGCGAACAATTCTGAATGTGTCATACCGGGAATGTAGGGCCTCGCCACCAGCGGTGCTTCTGCCTGACCGACGAACACATTCGCCGCGGCCGAGAGGGATTCCGTATGGCTGGTGCGCAACAATTTACGGAGTCCACCACCGAGAATTCGGATCATCCATTGCATGATTCGGGCGTGGTACAGCACCGCGATCAGCGAACTGAAGAAAATCACAACGGGCAGCACACTGAAGGCAAAAATGAAGCCGAGTGAATCCGAAGGCCCGACCAAGCCCCCGAACATAAATTCCATGCCGGCGCGGCTGAAGCTCAGTAATACTGCGACGTACTCAGAAGCCGCAGCCAACGCGGCGATGCCCCAATCCGTAAACAGCGCAACAAAACCAATCACTGCCTGTAACGCAAAGGCCAGCGATACCGTCCTGAGACGAATGGCAGTTCGGTCAGAAGACAGCCCAACGGCGACAAGCAAGAGTAGAACAACGCCAAGCAGGCTGATCATAGGGGTGCCCCAGCAGAAAGGCGTACTGTACCGCGGCGAGTTCTGCGGCAAAAGTCATCAACGCACTGAGCAGGCGATTTCTGTCGCCTGTTAGTTCTTGCGTTTCAGGCGAAGGGTGTCATAGAGACGCCATCGCAGGTGATTGCGGTATTGGAAGTCCTCTCCAAAAAAAAAGGGCCGCAAATGCGGCCCTCGTCACCTTGCTGGATCGCTCCCAGTCAGGGGGCTACACCAGGTTGGACACCGAATATAAAATAACTGTTGAGACATAATATCCCACAAACAATATTCCAAATTTATCAATATGCGATCCTATCCGTTTGATCATGGCTTTCTCCTACTGATATACCAGCGCGACATGCGCCTTTGACCGGTTTATTATAGGAAACAGACGGCACTTCAGATCTGCCGTGGCGCTCGCACAAGCGCTAATATTTAATAAAACGACTGATTTATTTTATATTCATTCTTTTTATTTATGTGTCACCCAATTGCAGGTTCTATCTGAGCTTGCGTTACCGGATTTTGTAGGGGCAGCGTGCGCGACAGATACGCAAAATTCAATCGAATTCCCTCTCTACGCCAGAGAAAACAGCGTAGATAAGGGCACCCACAACCGACACCAGCGCCGCGGTCTGGAAAACGGCATCCCAGCCGCCCGTGGCATCTTGAATTAAACCTGAAACCAATACCGAGACGCTGGAGGAAATCGCGGCCAGTGTGTTGGTCACACCCATCAAAAAACCCGACTGATTGGGTGCAATATCTAAGTGATTGGTGGCGAAGCCACCCACAGAAAATGCCGTCAGGGCATTACTGACTGTAATGATCGCCACACTAAGGAATAATGAGTCCGTATAGGTAATCGCCAACATCGCGCCCGCGATGCCAGCAAATGCGACGGTTTGCATCACACGCCTGACCTGTAAGCGATTTGCCCCTCGCGCAATAAAGCGATCAAACAGACGGCCTGCTACCGGCGCCATGATGAGCGACACCACCGTGGGAGCCAGTGCTAAAAACCCGGCGAGCTGCAGGTCGGCGCCCAGCTCCTGATTGATAAAGGTCGGGAACCAGGAGAGCACCAAATACAGCGACCAGTTGATGCACACGTGCGCAACGATCACCGCCCAGACAGCGCGCGATCGCAACATGCGTTTCAGCGTCAAACGGGGGTAGGCAGCAGACGATGGCGCCCTGATATCTGCATGGGCACGCTCAGCGCTGTCCATTGGAGCGCCCGCTTGTTCCCAGTCAGGCGTGGCAGTAGGCCGCGAGCTTGCCTGAGCGGTCCAATAAACAAACCACAGTAGCCCAAGGGCGCCATAAAGATAGAAAGCGCCCTGCCAAGACCACACGCTAATAAGCCAGGGTGTGCAAATCAGTGCGATCACACTGCCGCCCGCAATACCCGAGTTCATTAACCCCACAGCGGACGCGCGCCGGTCTGGGTGCACCCATCGGGAGTACAACGAGTAAATCGATGGCCAGGTGACGGCCTCTGCTACGCCCATCAGGAACCGACAGGCCAGCAGCATGGTGATACCAAATACAGCGGACAACGGGGTCAGCAACGTAAATAACGACCAGAACAAAACGCCCAATCCCAGTACCCATTTGCCCCCGTAACGATCAGCCAGATAACCGGCAGGCACTTGCAGGATGACATAGCCCGCAAAGAAGGCGGACATCACCGCGCCCTGAATGGTAGGCGACCAACCATTCTCCTCGGCCATCGGGATAATCGCGATCGAGATCGCGATGCGGTCGATCATGCAGATGTACACCGCCATGACCGTCATGAAAACGAGCCAACGAGAACCCGCAGGAGACGTGGGAGAGCCAGTGGTGGTATGTGACGTTAGCATAATGAATAACAGTGCTCAGGAATCGTCGGCTACTGTAGAGGATGTCTTACCGAGCAACACGCTTTTTCTAGCCGGGGCGTTAGGTGCGGAGAGATGCATACTGAGAGGAGATTGGGCGTCAACAAGCTTTCCGGCCCAGCCAGACAAACACAGAAACAAAAAAGGCGCCCAAGGGCGCCTTTTCATCGTGCCGTCTGCGCTCAGAAGCGGTAGTTGAATCCTACGCGGATTTCCCACAAGGATGCATTACCAATTCGCGTCTCAGCGCGGCCATCGTCGATATCATCCTGCGTGACGCCATAAGGGAAATTCGCCTTATACATCACACCCCAATCGTCGTTAATGAGATTGGTCAGGTTGTCGATGATAATAAAGGCACTACCACGATGTGAGTCGGCAAAGCCCGGGAACTCCTGACTGATGCGCATATCGACTTTCCGCCACCAGCTGCCGTTGTTGGCATTGCGCGTGCCAGGCTCTTCCAATACGTGCTCGATAAAGTCCAGATAGGGAGTGAAGCCGTAAGCGCCAATGGTGCCATCAGCCCCCCCGAGCACCGTGCTGTAAGGCACGCCCGAGCTCGCTTGCCCATAAATGGAGAAGCGCGTTCTGTACTCGCCAAACCAATTGGCGGTGTAGTTGAAGACACCGGTGAAGCGGTGCTCGATGTTGTAGTTTGAGGTCGACAACACCTCTTCCTCGGGATCGTAGAACGTACGATTGACGTAGTTTGAGAACGCCACTGAAGAGGTCATCGGGTTCACGTCTTTCGCATCCGTCCAGGCGTAACCCAAGCGAACATCCCAGCCGGTATCGAAGGTCTTGAACAGACTAAACGCTAGCGACTCGGACTCGTTACCCTTGGAGCTGTTAGTCAATACGAACGTGGGTAGGCGGGCTGAGTCATACACGGGATAACCCATGTCGTTGTACTCGCCGGTGAAGTCGAGGTCACCGTGCTTATAAATGGCGGTGTCATCACCCCGGGTAATCAGCGCGTCCGCAGTCAGCACGTAGCCATCGCCGAACTCCCAGGTCATACCCAATGAGTATTTCCATTCGGTGGGCGCATCGAAGTCGGGATCAAGGTAGACAATCTCGAAGTTACTACCGTCGCCCGCTGCCACCTGCTCTGCCAACTGAGATGGGACACCCCAGCCCGGGCCACAGGTCGGTGCGCTGGCTTCGCAATTCACGTAATTCTGAGCAAAGAGGTCAACGCCTCGCTCGGAGACTTGCACCGCTGTGGTGTTGGTATTGGAGTATACGTTTGAGTACCAGACGTTCGGATTACCGCCCGAGAACAGGCCGATACCGCCGCGGACCGTCATGCTGTCCGTCGCGTCCCAAGTAAAACCGAAGCGCGGCAAGATGAGGTCGAGGTTATCCAGCGTCGCGTTGTTGCCGAAACCATAGTCCGCTACGAAGTCTGGGTTGATGTTGGGTGTATCACTCGATTCGTACCAGTCGTAGCGCAGACCAATCGTCAATTCCAGGCGGTCAGTAATCTGCCACTCGTCCTGAATGTAGGCCGAGTTCACCGCGTAGCCCCACTCCACCGCAGCATCACGCTCGTCGTTGGAGATAGCGTTGCCGTAGTAAACACGGGAGGCCTGACCCGCCGCAAAGTTCTCGATGCCATCAAAACGAACTTCGGTGTCAACGTGCTGATAGAACAGGTTGTACATCTGCAGGTCTTCACGCTCAAAACCACCCGTGATGGTGTGATTGCCAAGGGTATAGATACCGCGGATCACGAGCTGCTCAACTTCCCAGTCCAGTGCGTTGGCCTGGCGGCTGTCATCCTGCCCCAGATACACATCTACTTCGTCTAGCTCGACGCGGAACTCAGCGAAGTCCTTACCGGCCACAGCTTGCTGCAAGAAGTCGACGTCACTGAAGGAGTAGCGGATCTCGGTAGAGAAGCGGTCGTTCCAGTCAGAGTACAAGTTGATGTTGTAGGTGGTGAGCTCGGCACCGCGCTTGTAAAAGTGCTTATCGAATTCGAACTCATCCAGATCCCCGTCAGAAGGCGTAAAGTTGAAGGAATCGTTGTACATATAGGTTGCTGACAGACGATGGGCATCGTTGATGTACCAGTCCGCCTTCAGCAGGTACTTCTCGTCTTCAAAGTCGAAAGCCTCTGATACGGTTCGTCCTGGCTCAAAGCCATAGACCTCGCGCGAGATCCGTGCAATTTCATCGAGCTCTGCCTGCGTGACGGGTACTTCATTAACCGCACCTGTGCCGATGGCGCCGCGGTTATTCAGGTCGGCGCCGTCGTACTTCTCATAGGCGCCATAGAAGAACAGCTTGTCAGGGATGATCGCGCCGCCCAGCTCAATACCCCAGCGTGTCTCGCTGTAGTCCTGGGATTCGATGCTATCGCCCTCTAGCTTGTCACCGCGGAGTGAATCACTGCCGTAATCAAAGAACACCGAGCCGAACATTTCGTTGCTGCCGGTTTTGGTGACGGCGTTGATGTTACAAGCCGAGAACCCGCCGTAAACCACGTCCATCGGCGCTAGCTCAACAGCGACGCTCGAAATGGCGTCAAAGGGGAAAGGCATCCGCTGCGTGGGGTAGCCGTTACTGTTCAGACCAAAGCCGTCGTTAAGGCGCACACCGTCAACCGTCAGGCTGTTATAGCGTGGGTTGGCGCCATTACATTGCACCGCGTCCACATTCCCGCGAGACTGGTCCACATACAAACGCGGGTCCTGCTGAATGATGTCGTTGATGTTTCGGTTCACGGCGGGCGAATCCTGCAAGGTCGCCAGATCAAATACCGCGCTGGGGCCCACCGCGGTATCTACCGCGACGCGCCTACCCATCACGATCACTTCTTCCTCGGCGTCAAGCCGATAGTTAATCACTTCAGACTGACCCACCGCCAAGGACAGGTCTGCAGTGGACGCTTTTTGCCAACCGTTGGCGTCAACGACGATGTCATACGAGACACCTGCCGGTAGACCGCGAACGGAGTAAAAACCGCTCTCATCGGTGGTCGTGGTCTTACTGACACCGGTGGCGTTACTGGTCACGATGACAGTGGCGCCGGCAAGGGCTCCGCCACTGCTGGTGCTGACCGCACCACGAACCGCTGCGGAGGTTTCCTGTGCATACACACCGGGCGCGGCTGTGGCCAACCCCACCAAGGTGGCGCTGGCAACCGCTCGCGAGAGCACACGGCCCGCGAACAGAGAAGCAAGGGGATGTTTCATATCGACTCTCCTGGGAAAAAGAAGCAAGTGAAGGCGCTACCGGCTGATCCCGTGACGCCATTCACTTTTATATTTTGCAGTCGACCTGTTACAGCTTGGTGACAGGACAAAATATAAGGGAAATTCTCGGGGGTGTCAGTCCAAAGACGCCAGCAGGTCCTTGCTGTAGGCCTGCAGCCCCGCGGTGTCGCCGGAGCGAACCAATTTGGGCCAATCCGGATTGGCGATCAACGCCCGCCCCACTGCGACCAAGTCAAAGTCGCCGCGGTCCATCATCTCCAGTAAGCGGTCTATTGAAGCGGGCTCGCTGGTCGCGCCCTCTCCTTCGCTGGGCTGCGAGACGAAATCCTGATCGAGGCTCACGCTACCCACCGTAATGGTCGGCATCCCTGTGATTTTCTTCACCCAACCGGCGATATTCATGTCGGAACCTTCAAACTCGGGCTCCCAGAAGCGGCGCTGGCTGCAGTGGAAGGCATCGACACCTGCATCAATCAGGGGTTGCAGGAAGGCCTCGAGCAACTGCGGTGTCTCCGCAAGGCGAGCGGTGAAATCCTGCTGCTTCCACTGGGACCAGCGGAGAATGAGGGGAAAGTCCGGGCCAACCTCGGCGCGGCAGGCCTCGATGACCTCAACGGCAAAACGACCACGAGCCGCCATGGAGCCACCATAACCATCGGTACGTTGGTTCGTGCCCTCCCAGAAGAATTGATCAATCAGATACCCGTGCGCACCATGGATCTCCACGGCATCAAAACCGAGGCGCTGCGCGTCTCGAGCCCCTTCTGCAAAGGCGCGGACCACGTCGTCGATATCCTGCTGCGTCATCACGTGCCGCGTCACTTTACCCGGCACATTCATCCCAGAGGGTGTGTAGCCATCGACATCGCCCTCAGGCATCACACCGCGCTTGCGCATGCCGCCACAGTGCCACAGCTGGGGTGCTATCTTGCCCCCCTCCGCGTGCACGGCATCGACCACCTTTTTCCAGCCCGCCAGACGCTCCTCACCATGAAAATAGGGCACGTCTGGGTAGCCATTGGCTGCAATATGGTTGGGGCAGGTGCCCTCGGTAATAATGAGGCCAACACCACCGGCCGCGCGGCGCCTGTAGTACTCCACCGACGCATCACTCGGTACGTTATCCGGTGAATGGTTGCGGGTCATCGGCGCCATTACCACACGGTTCTGGGTTTCCAATGATTTCAGGGAAAAAGATTGAAACAGGCTATCAACGGCGGACACAGGCGACCTCTTAACAATGATTTAGCAGAGTGGTGTAGCGCCTTTGAGACGCCCTACATGAGGATCGCAGACTACCGTAAACGCGCTTCGTCGTCTTACTCCACTTAGCTGACAAATGCAGCCTAAGAATGGCGCCGAAAAATGGGGCCAAAAAATGCAGGCCATTAAGGTTACAGCGGCTACCAGTCAGGACAGCTCAGTCGACATATCCATTGGGATGCTGCTGATGCCAGCGCCAGGCACTGCTAATGATCTCGTCCAAATCGGTATAGACAGGCTTCCAACCCAAGTCATCTCGAATGCGCTGACTCGACGCCACCAGCCGGGCGGGGTCGCCCGCACGTCGCGGCCCCAACACGGTCGGAATCTCGACGCCCGTGACACGTTGCGCTGCATCGATGACCTCTCGCACGCTGAATCCTTCGCCATTGCCGAGGTTGTAAGTGCAGTTCCCCGCATCGAGCGCGTCCAATGCCAAGGTATGCGCCTCCGCCAGATCGAGCACGTGGACGTAATCCCGCACACAGGTGCCATCAGGGGTTGGGTAGTCATTCCCAAAAACCGTGATGCCGTCCCGTTGCCCCGATGCAGCCTGAAGGACCAGCGGAATCAAATGCGTTTCGGGGGAGTGGTGCTCACCCCGGGATGCACTGGCGCCCGCGGCGTTGAAATAGCGCAGGCAGGCGTAGCGCAAGCCCTTCGTCTCTGACAGCCAGTGCAATGCACGCTCCAACATCCTCTTGGACTCTCCATACGGACTGCCGGGCGCCACAGGACACTGCTCGTCAATCAACAGGGCCTCGGGAGTGCCAAACAAATTAGCAGTGGATGAAAGAATGAAACGCGACACTCCAAACTCGATACAGGCCTCCATCAAGTTGAGGCCCTGCGTCACATTGTCACGGAGATACAGGAAAGGCGCGTCCATGGACTGCCCCACCAGGGATCGGGCAGCGAAGTGCATGACCGCACCAGGCCGGTGTTCCTTCACGGTCGCGCGAATTTCGTCAACGGAGGCCAAATCGCCCTGCACCCAATGGGCCTCGTCCGGGACCGCGGCGCGGTGGCCTTGGGATAGATTGTCAAACACGACCACTTCGTGGCCCTTGCCGAGCAACACCTCGGTGACAATGCTGCCGATATATCCGGCACCGCCGGTTACCAAGATCTTCATTGCGCGATCCTCAAGGCTCTTCTTAACGCAGTCCGTAGCGCCTGTGATGCTACCGTAACCCGATGCGACGGATCTCGTCACACGTCAGCGGCACCCTGACATGACGCCCGCGACCGCGTCGCGCAATCGCGCGGCGGCCGACTCGGGAGTGAGGTCACGCTGCACCTCACTCAGCATTTCGTAGCCCACCATGTGTTTGCGCACCGAGGCGGAACGCAATAAAGGCGGGTAGATATGGGCGTGCAACTGCCATGAAGGCGTGGCCTCGGTACCCGGCGAACCGTGCCACCCCATCGTGTACGGACAGGGGGTGTTAAAAAGCGCGTCATAGCCCCGCATCAATGTCCCGAGTAAATCGGCCAGCGTCCGCTGTTCATCGGGCTGTAAGCCATCGAGGTGCTCGATGTGGCGCTTTGGTAATATCAGCGTTTCGAAGGGCCATACCGCCCAATAGGGCACGACCACGGTCCAGTGCGCGTTGTCGAGAACCAGCCTGTCACCCAGCGCGGCCTCCTGCTCTCGATACACCTGCAACAACACGCTGCCGTGTGTGTCGAGCCATGCCTCCTGTTGTGCGAGTTCCTTCACGGCCTCGTTGGGCAGATTGTCGACGGCCCAAATTTGTCCGTGAGGATGTGGGTTGGAGCACCCCATTGCGGCGCCCCGGTTCTCGAACACCTGCACCCACTGATATTGCATTCGCAAGCTGCGCACTTCCTCAACCCACAGCGCCACCACCGCGGAGGCCTCGTCCCTCGAGAGGGTCGACAGCGTTTTTCGATGATCCGGGTGATAACACAGCACCCGACAACGCCCCGCAACAGGCGAGGCGGTAAACAGCTCGGGGTCGCCGCCCGATACCGAGGGCAGCTCGGACTGAACCGGAGTGACTTGCGCATCGCTGAGTGCGGGAAAATCATTATCAAAGGCCCAGGGGCCGACATAGTTCGGGTTGCTGGCGCCCGTCGCACGGGTATTCCCGGGGCACAGATAGCAAGCGGGATCGTGGGAATTGGTTGGGGCAGACGCTTCAGCGAATTCCTCTCCCTGCCAGGGACGCGCCGTACGCTGGGGCGAAACGGTGACCCATTCGCCCGTGAGCGGGTTACGGCGGCGATGCGGCGTGGTGTCAGCGGAGCTCATGATGGAAGTGCGTTTAATGCGCGGGCGCCTGCGGACGCCGTGACGTGGAAACACGCGGGTTGATGGCCGATTTCTCGCAAATAACCTTCCTGCAGCGAGGCGGCGACACGTTCCAGCCCACGGCGCTCCACAAGCACGACAGCACAGCCGCCAAAGCCTCCGCCCGTCATGCGCGCACCCAGTACACCCCGCTCTGCGCAGGCCAGCTCAACCAATCGGTCAAGCTCATCGCATGACACCTCATAGTCATCCCTCAATGAAGCGTGGCTGCCTGTCATCATCGCGCCCAAACCGCCCCAGTCCTTTTTCTGTATCGCAGCCACCGCTTGCTGCACGCGCGCGTTCTCGGTCACCACGTGACGCACCCGTTTGCGAAACGACTTTGACGCCAGCCGGTCGATATCGCCTAACGCCACTTCTCGCAATGTCGACACACCCAAGCCTTCTGCGGCCTGCTCACATTCCAACCGACGCTGTGCATAAGCACCCTCGGCCAGCGCATGAGAGACCCCGCTGTGTATGACCAGCAGCGAGATGTTATCCAAAGTCAGGGGGACAGGTGTCGCGTCCTGATTCGCGCAGTCGAGAGCCATCGCGTGCCCTGCCTCTGCCATGTCGACCACTGTCTGATCCATAATGCCGCAGGGCACACCGGCCATCTGCCGCTCGGCCTGCACACAGGCTCGGATACGGTCGTGTGAGTGCACCCGCTGCTTCGAGACCGCTTCCAACAAATGCGCTACCGCCAGCTCCAGTGCGGCACTACTCGATAGCCCACCCCCCGCCGGAACGCTTGAGGCGATGACAATATCCAGTGCCGGACACCGCACACCCAGACGCTGATACTCAGCGATCACCCCCTGAACGTAGCGAGCCCATTGCTGCGGATGGGGATGAGACAGATCCTCCAGAGACAGACTGATCTCCTCTTCCAGCGCCAAACTGTAGACGCGCAACTGCGCATCCGATTGCCGCTCGGCGGCCACCACGACCGTGTACCGGTCGATCGCGATCGGCAACACCCGGCCGTCGTTGTAGTCAGTGTGGTCACCCATCAGATTCACGCGACCGGGCGCGACCGCATGCCACTGCGGTATCCGGCCATAAACCCTCTGGCATGCCTGCGCTGCGGTGGCGAGCAAGGACGACAGTGACGAGGCGGAATCAATCATGGTGACTTCAGTTGCCAGTTGAGTGGCGGGTTAAGTGACGGGTTTAATGACAAGTAGTAACGAAACACGGGACCCGCGGAAGAGACAAGCTGGGCACTATCGTGTCAGTGCCGATCCGTGGCCTGAGGGCCAGCGTACACCAACATAACTCCCTTTGTGCCGCCGATCATGCGACAGCTTCACTGGTTCCAGACTGATCTTCGTCTTACTGATAACCCTGCGCTGTCCAGCGCCTGCGACGCAGACTCGCTCCTGTGTGTTTACCTGATGCCGAAGCCCAGGCCCTGGTGCAACCTCACCGGCCTCGGGGCCCAGCGGGACCGCTTCCTGCGCGAGTCACTCCAGGAGCTCAAGCTGCAGCTGCAGCAGTTTGGTCAGGACCTGATGGTATTGGAGGGCTCACCTGAATTGGTGCTACCCAATTTGGTCGATCGATTCAGTGTGGACCGGATAACCTGCAGCTTTTCACCGGGCTGGCACGAAGCTCAGGCCGTCGCCTTTCTGCAAGAGAAAGCTGCCGATCCCTCTGGACGTTTTCCGCGGCACCACACTCTTTGATGCAGAACAGTTTCCTTTCGAAATTGAGGACCTCCCCGACACCTTTTCGCCCTTCCGGCGCAAGGTCGAAAAGATCAACATTCATCGTCCGCTCCCTGTCCCCAAGGTTCTGCCACCCCCGCCCTCGGCACAATTCGATGCGATCCCGCGAGCCGGCGCCGCACCCCATCCTGGTCTGCCCTTGCCCGGCGGCAGTCGCGCGGGGCTGCGGCGTCTCGATCAGTTTTTGTTCCAAACCCACGCCATTGCCGACTATAAACAAACCCGGAATGACCTCGATGGCTTGAGTGGCTCCAGCACGCTATCGCCCTGGCTCGCCAATGGCTCACTGTCGGTGCGAACCGTGGCACACAATATTTTTCGCTACGAGCGAGAGGAGCAGTCGAACGAGTCGACATACTGGCTATTCTTTGAATTGCTATGGCGGGAGTTTTTTCACTGGCGCGCGGTCTTGGACGAGCGCGCACTCTTCAAGCAAAACGGTCGCAGCGGCAAGCGCTTACTCACGACCTTTGAACCCCGTCAGTTCGCCCGCTGGTGTGCTGGTGACACCGACTACCCGCTGGTCAACGCTTTGATGCGGCAACTCAATGCGACCGGCTGGATGAGCAATCGCGGTCGTCAAATCGCCGCCTCCTGCTTGATCCACGAGCTGAGCCTGGATTGGCGCTACGGGGCGGCGTATTTCGAGCAGCAGTTGATCGACTACGACGTCGGCAGCAACTATGGGAACTGGCAGTACATCGCCGGCGTGGGGAGCGACCCACGCGGAGGGCGACAGTTCAACCTCGCCAAACAAGCTGCTCAGTACGACCCAGATAACACTTTCACCGCTAAATGGCAGGGGTTTCGCCCCGCGCAACCAGAACACGTGGTCGACGGCGCCGACTGGCCGATTTCCGAGCCGCGCTGATGGCACAGCGCAAGAAATCAGACCTGCCGAGCAAGATTTGTCCGGTTTGCGATCGACCCTTTAGCTGGCGGGCGCGCTGGAAAAACCAGTGGGATGACATCGTCTACTGCTCGAAACGATGCAGCGGGCAGCGGTGGCGGCTGAAGCAAGCCGATCCTGACAAGTAGACGTAGCGGGCGCTGGCTGCTCAGGGCCTGGCGCGTTCATAGTCGCGCATCCTATCCAGCGTCACGTTGCGTGCATCGAAACGGCGACAACCCGCCCCATTCAGATCAATCCGCAGCGTCGCGACCACTAATGTGGAGAGTAGCGACCACCAGGGTGGAAAGTAGCGATCACCAATATGGGCAATGGGAGCCGCACAGCGCTTGAGCGGGCTAAAGCGCCTCGAGTTGACCCAGCGTTTGATCTGCCCACTGCAGCACTGACTCACGGTCTGCATCAGCCCGTTTACGCCACCCACCCATTATCAAGCCCATCCGCGGATTCTGACTGAGCAGTTCGTTATGTCGATCGATAAAGTGCCAATACAAACCGTTGTAAGGACAAGCGCCCTCGCCCGTGACCTTCTTGGGATCGTAGCGGCACGACTTGCAGTGGTCGCCTTGCTTCTGGATGTACTTACCACTGGCTGCATAGGGCTTGGATGCCATGATCCCGCCATCCGCAAATAGCGCCATGCCGAGGGTATTGGGCAGCTCCACCCATTCATAGGCGTCAATGTACACGCCCAGATACCAGTCGCAGACGGACTCAACATCGAGTCCCGCGATCAATGCGAAATTACCGATCACCATGAGTCGCTGTATGTGGTGGGCGTAACCCAAATCGAGTGACTGCTTGAGGGCTTGAGACAAACAGCGCATCTGAGTGTCGCCCGTCCAAAACCAGTCGGGTAATGGCCGCGTCGCCGACAGCGCGTTCCGTGATTTGTAATCCGGCATGTGGTGCCAGTAGAGCCCGCGCACGTATTCCCGCCAACCCAGAATCTGCCTGATGAAGCCCTCAGCCGCTGACAAGGAGCAGTGGCCACGGCGGTACGCTGCCTCAACCTGCTCACAGACCGCGAGCGGTTCCAGCAGACCACAGTTGAGGTACATCGAAATCAATCCGTGAAAAAGCCAGGGGGACGACTCGGCCAGCGCATCCTGATAGGTACCGAAGTGCGGCAACGCGTGTTCACAAAACCAATCCAGCTCGGCCTGCGCGGCCTCATGCGTCACGGCCCAGCGAAACGTCGATAAGTCACCCGGCGAATCAGGAAACGTCCGCCCCACCAGCTCAATCACCTCTCGCGTGAGATCACTGAGTTCGGGTTCCGGCCTCGCGGGAATATCGCGTTGGCCACGCCAACCAGCGCGGTTGTCGGCATCGTAATTCCATTTACTCCCCTCAGGCTGATCGGCATCCATCAAAAGCCCGTAACGCTTGCGCATCTCGCGATAGAAGTACTCCATGCGCAGCTGCTTGCGACCCTCTGCCCAGCTCGAAAAATCGCTGCGGGAGGATAAAAAGCGCGTGTCTTCCAGTAGCTTTACCGGCAAACCCAGCGCGTCAGACCACTCAGCCATGTGCGCCATCAAGCGGTGTTCGCCGGGCTCACAGATGTGAAGCGCCTGGCACTGCCATTCACGAACCGCTTGCTCACAGGCCGACAGCAGGGTCGGCAGTGACACATCGAGGTCGTAATACGCCACCTCAAAGCCCTTGGCGCGGAGCGCCTCGGCAAAGTGTCGCATCGCGCTAAACAACAGAGCGATCTTGTGGCGGTTATGGCGAACGTAGGTGGCCTCTTCCATCACTTCCGCCATGACGATCACGACCTCGTCAGGGTCTGCATCAACGAGCGCGGGGTGATGCCAGCTCAGCTGATCACCCAGAAACAAAATGGCGGTTTGACGTTGCATGCACAGACTACGAACGCAGCCCGAGGCCAGACCAGTTGCCCCCCATTTTGAAACCGGACAGACTGCGAACATCATCAGTCACCTCACCTCCATAGGGCACAGGAGTTCATGAACGGCTTGAAAGCACTCCTCACGGCGCTAGCGGGAACGTCCGCGGTCTTCGTTGCCTGTTTTTTTCTGTTGGCCCCGGAGTGGATTGATCGGGCATCGAATCAAATCGTTGGTGACGCCGGGCGTGCGCCGAGCGCCGAGGCACTGGCTCTGCATCAGCAACTCATCGTGGGCGATCTGCACGCTGATTCGGCCCTGTGGGGACGGGACCTCCTCGCCGACAACGGTTGGGGTCAGGTCGACCTCCCCAAGCTCATTGCCGGCGGCGCCACGTTGCAAATGTTTACCACCGTCACAAAATCACCCCGTGGCCAGAACTACGAGCACAATGTCACCGATGCGCCAGACAACATTACTCTGTTGGGCTTAGCGCAACGGTGGCCCGCCGATGCTCGCGATAGCTTGCTAGGGCGCGCGCTGCTGCAGGGTGAGCGCGTGCGTTCCGCGGTCACCGCACATCCCGATTTTTTCTTCATTCAATCTAGAAGCGACCTCGAAGCATTGCTCGAGCGGCGCGCCCTCGGGCAGAACGCCGTGGGTGCCTTGCTGGGCACCGAAGGCGCCCATGCTCTGGATGGTGAACTCGACAACATCGAAAGGCTTTACGGCGCGGGGTTCCGCATGATGGGCCTGCAGCATTTTTTCGACAACCGGCTGGGCGGCTCATTACACGGAGAATCACAGAGTGGTTTAACTGACTTCGGGAAACGCGCAGTGCGTGCCATGCAGGCGCGCGGCATTCTGATCGATGTCGCGCATAGCAGCGAGGCAACGGTACACGACACCCTGCAGGAAACCGGTGGCGCAGCGCTGATTGTGAGTCACACCGGATTCAATGGTCACTGCCCGAGTCCGCGCAACATCAGTGATGAGACCATGGCCATGATCGCGGAGGCGGGCGGTTTGATCGGCGTGGGTTTTTGGGCCGACGTGACCTGTGGCGAAGGGATAGACGCCATCGTGGGCGCGATTCGCTATGGCATCGATCACTTTGGCCTAGACCATATCGCGCTAGGCTCAGACTGGGACGGTTCGGTGACAACGCCTATCGGCGCCGCGCAGCTTCCTCACCTGACACAGACACTGCTCGATAAGGACTTTACCGAACAAGAGATACATGCCGTCATGGGAGGCAATATGGCGCGCTTTCTGGCAACACACCTACCGCCGCAATAGTCGATTGGTGAGGCCCGGCGCCAACGCCGGACCAAACCTTTGCGCTCGTTTAGCGGTTATCCAGCAGCAGCGAGGCAAGACGCTTGCGATGGTGCAGCGCACCGCCGTACATCTGCTGCGCCCATTGGGCCCGGCGGATGAAGAGCGTCGAATCACACTCCCAGGTGAAGCCGAAGCCACCGTGGAACTGCACAGAACGGTCGCCGGCATAGACCATCACATCGTCCGCCGAGACCTTGGCCATCCGACACGCCACCTCGGCATCAACTGACAGCGCTTCATCACCGACCACTGTCGCGCCGTGATAGACGAAGGACCGCGCGTTTTCCATACCGACATAGATGTCTACCGTGGGGTGCTTGAGTGCCTGATAGGAGCCGATGAGCTTCCCAAATTGCTTACGCGTCTTGAGATATTCAGTGATGCTCCGCAAGCATTTATCAGCGGCCCCAGCCGTTTCAGCCGCCGTAAACAGCGCACCCAACAACAGCGTGTCCCGCAAGGCGATAGCGACCGACTCGCCGCGTAGTACCTGTGCGGGCACCACACCTGAGAAATCAACATTCGCAGCGCGTTTGGTGAGATCGATCAGTGTGTTTTGCGCGATCGCTCCCTCATCCAGCGCGTCGCGCTCGACAATCGCCAGCACTGGCGCGCCGCCTTCGTTGGCGACTGCGATAAAGATATCGGCAACGCCCGCATCCGCAACATAGTGCTTGGCTCCGCTGAGTGTGCCGTCAGCATTTAACGCAACACCCAAGTTCGCAGCGCCCCAATCGGCCTGATCGAGCAGTGCGACAGTGGCCACGGCACCGCCGCAGAGCCTACCGAGCCAATCCGCCGCCGATTCCCCCGCAGCACGCCAGATCAACTGACCCGCAAGAGTGGTGCTTAGCAACGGCGTGCCCAAGAGACCGCTACCCAAGGCCTCAAAAACGGGCACGGCAGAGCCCACGCCCATGCCCGCACCGCCCACCGTGTCAGGCAGCGCGATGCCTGCCCAACCCATCTCAACCATCGACTGCCAAATCGCAGCGTCATAGCCGGTCTCGGTTTCCAAATGCGACCGTACGACCTCAATCGGTGCCTGATCGCGCACAAAACCGCGGGCAACATCGAGCAACATGGCCTGCTCTTCACTCAGACCAATCGAAACATTCTGTATCACTGACATGTCGGCCTCCTTACTTCGGCAGGCCGAGCACGTGCTCGGCAACGATGTTGGCTTGTACCTGCGTGGTACCGCCACCAATGGTGGCACCAAAGTTGCTGAAGTACGCGCGCTGCCAGAAGCCGCCGCGCACCGCGTTGGCATCGCCGACATAGAGGGCACTCTGAGCCCCCTGCTTGCTTGCCGTGTACTGCTTCATGCGGCGCTCATACTCGGTGCCGCGGTATTTCACCGACAGCGCCAGACCCATGGGGTAATCCGAGTTCAGTGCAGGGATGGCCATACGCCGCCCCGACAACGACAGCGCTTTGGCTTCCATGACAAAACTCACCAGGTCATCGCGCACCACGGGATCAGAGAGCAGCGGCTCACCGTCGTGCTCAAGCTGCGCGAGCTCATCAATCATGTCGTCGATCTGAATGGTCACGCCCCAGTGGCCACTGGCCTGACCTGCTGTGACGCCCCTCTCGTATTCGAGGGTTTTCATGGCAACAGTCCAACCGCCTCCCTCTTCACCCATCAGGCAACTGGCCGGAATGCGGGCATCCGTGAAGAAGGTTTGGTTGAAGCCGTATTCCCCGGTCACTTTTCGAATGGGGTGTGCTTCGACACCCTCGATCTTCATAGGCGACAGAAAGAACGATAGCCCGTCGTATTTTCGCTCGGTATTGGTATTGGTCCGCGCCAACAAAATCATGTGGTCAGCGTAATTGCCCAGCGTCGTCCAAATCTTGGATCCGTTCACGACGTAATCGTCGCCGTCGCGCACTGCGCGGGTCTGTACCGCACCCAGATCCGAACCGTGGTCGGGCTCGGAAAAGCCCTGACACCAGATCTCTTCGCCGGAGAGAATATTTTTGACGTATTTGGCCTTCTCCTCATCGGTACCCATATCGAGGAGCAGTGGACCCACCCAGTTCAAGCCGATGGTGTTGAAGATAATCGGCGCGTTATGTTTGCCGAGCTCTTTGTCGACAATGTATTGGTAGGCGGGATCCGCATCCTGGCCACCGTACTCGCTCGGCCAGTGCATGCCCAGATACCCGGCGCTCCACAGTTTGTGTTGCCACTCACGCAGAAAATCCAGCTGCTGCTCGGTGCCCACCTCTAAAAAGGTCAGCGGTAACAGGAAGCCGGGGTCCGCGGGGACATTCTCCCCCATCCACGCGGCGACCTCTTTTCTAAACGCGCTCAACGCGGCTTTGTTATCACTCATGGTGTACTCCTGATCTCCCAGAATCTGGTACTGATGCTTATTCGAATGGGTCAGCAGTCTGGCACAGACGCAACCGCCATGTCAGCCGCTCGACGGCGTGTCGTCGCGACGAACCGAATCATGGCTCTTCATTGGAGTTACGTCCGCCATCAAAGCATGGTGCAGAGCCGATCGGCGTCATCCCAAATTTTTCACTAAGGGGCTACCGATAAGCCGCGAAGATATGACTGAGTGCTGGGCTAGACGCCCTAGAGTCCGTATTGGCGTGTTGCCAGGTCGCGCATGATTTCTTCCGAGCCGCCACCGATGGCATTCACGCGCACCTCACGATAAATCCGCTCGACACGATTACCGCGCATATAACCGAGACCGCCCAGAATCTGCATGGCCTCACGCGCGCAAAACTCCATCACTTCGCTGGCCTGCACCTTGAGCAAGGCGATATCGCCGGGGTTGGGTGCGCCCGCCTCGATCGACTCGTAGCACAGTCGAATGTAGGCCTGCGTTGCATTCAGCTGCTGCTTCATTTGCGCAATTTTGTGCCGGATCACCTGGTGGTCGGCGAGGCGTTTGCCGAAGGTTTTACGTTCGGTCGCCCAGGCAACCGCCTCCTCAAGACAGACGCGACCATAGGCCTCCATGGCCGCGGCCATTCCCATGCGCTCATTGTTGAAGTTGGTCATGATGACCTTGAAGCCTTCGTTTTCTGCGCCGATCACGTTTTCGACCGGCACGCGCACTTCGTCAAAATAGAGCGTCGCGGTATCCGATGCCCACCACCCCATTTTGCGGTCGAGTGGCGTTCGCGAAAAACCCTCGGCATCGGTGGGAATAAGGAGCATGGATACGCCTCCCGGCCCGGCTCCGCCGGTGCGCACCGCCGTTGACACCCAGTTGGCGCGCATGCCGCCGGTAATGTAGGTCTTGCTGCCGCTAACAACGTAGTGATCGCCCTCTCGCACCGCGGTCGTCGACAAATTGGCGACATCGGAACCGCCGCCGGGTTCGGTAATACCCAGAGAGATCCACTTTTCTCCGCGGAGCACGGGTGGTGCGACCTCATCCTTCATCCATTCAGGGCCCCACTTGATAACCGGCGGTAAACCGATGCCATGCACCATCAGCGAGGCGGAGACACCACCCACACCAACCCGGGACAGCTCTTCGTTTACGATCCAGGAGTGCCAGCTATCGCAGGGTACGCCGCCATACTGCTCGGGATAGCCCAAGCCCAACAGGCCCACCTCGGCCGCCTTTGGCCAGAGCGCGTCGGGGATGGTGCCCGCCTCGTCCCAGTCATCTGCGTAAGGCATGATCTCAGTGTCGATGAAGCGTCGCAGTGCATCCCGCCAAGCGTGATGCTCCTCGGTCAAGTGCGGGTTCGCTAAACGCGCGCTGTCAAAGTCGAGACTCATAGCCAGATCCCTTTTAGTTATCGGTGTTAATGGCAGGTATTGTGACAAAGTGTGCAGCGACCCGGTTTTACGCACTGATCAAGCCCGAGTCAATTCGCGTATAGGGTACAATCGCGCCCGTGATCATATCGCGCCGGGGCGCAGTGATCAGGCTACTCAGCGCTCGGGAACCCGCTATGAAATATGTCGGCCAGTCCGATTATCAGCACTCAACCACGCCAAAGATTGGCGTGCTGTTGACCAATCTGGGCACGCCCGAGGCCCCGACCGCCAAGGCACTGAGACCCTACCTCAAGCAGTTCCTTTGGGATCCTCGAGTGGTAGAGGTGCCGCGCCCCATCTGGTGGCTGATTCTGAACGGCATCATCCTCAATACGCGGCCCAAACGCTCTGCTGAGGCTTATCGTGAGGTCTGGAATGAGCGAGGCTCACCCCTTTTGGCGCACCTTGAGGATCAGGTCGCAGGCGTCGCAGAGCGGTTGAACTCGAGTTACGGCGATCAGTTCGTGGTCAGAGGCGCTATGCGCTACGGCACACCTGCCATCGGCGCAGTCCTGAGTGAGATGTTCGACGCCGGGATCCAGAAACTAGTGGTACTGCCGCTCTACCCTCAATACGGAGGTCCAACCACTGGCTCTACCTTTGACGAGATTAGTGCCGATTTAACGCACAGACGTTGGCTGCCGGCCTTCCGCTTTATCAGCGCTTACCACGACGATCCGCGTTATATCGAGGCGATGGCGGATAGCATCCGTGCGCATTGGGCAGAACACGGACGGGCGCAAAAACTGGTGTTGTCGTATCACGGCATGCCCAAGCGCTATCTCGTAGAGGGCGACCCGTACCACTGCCAGTGCCATAAAACCTCCCGGCTCATCGGCGAGGCCTTGGGCCTCGCAGACGGCGACATGATGACCACGTTCCAGTCCCGCTTCGGCCGCGAGGAATGGCTACAACCGTATACGGACGAGACATTGCAAAGCCTACCCGCACAAGGTGTCAGCGAGGTGCAGGTTGTTTGTCCCGGCTTCTCGGCCGATTGCCTCGAGACCATCGAAGAGATTGGTATGGAGAACCGGGATACCTTCATGGACGCGGGCGGCACCCGCTATGAGTACATCCCCTGCCTCAATGCCGACGCAGGGCATCTGGACGCCCTGACAGCGCTGATTACCGATGAGTTACAGGGTTGGTTGCGCCAGTCACATGATGCAGACACCACGGCACGTTTGGCCAAAGCGCTCGGCGCCGCTCAGTAAGCTACACGCCCAACGTGATAGCGCTCTAGCTGTAAACAAGAGGACAAAGGAGCGGTCAGTGGCCGCCCTCAAACCACCCCAACGATACGGCAATCGCGATCCCCAGCAGAAACAGCACGGTTAGCCGAAGGCGGTCGTGACTGTGAAACTGGACCTCGGGCAACAAGTCGCCCAGCGCAATACAAATAAAAGCGCCGGCCGCGAAGGCCAACGTGGCGGGTAACCAGACGTCAAGCGCCAAGAAGGGCGCCGCACCCACAACAAATAGCAGCGCCACCAGCGGGCACAGTAGCGCGAAACTGACACCTGCCAGCCAGCGCGAGGACGATGACCAGCCGCTTGACGCCATGACGGTCTCGATAGACAGCGCATCAAGCGGCTTGTGTAGCAGAATGGCGAGGAATACCCCGGCGCCCGCCGCACCCGCCTCCATCGGCGCACTGACCAGGACGGCGCCCAGCGCCATCCCATCCACAATGGTGTGGACGCAAAGCCCGACAAACAGCCCCAGTGCACCCAGCGCCTGCTCTGGGGGATGGGCATGGTCGTGTGCATGGGCATGGTCGTGACCGTCACCGGCATCGAGTGCGCAGTCTGCTGCGGCGCCACCAAAGTCGTGTTGGTGAAAGTGGAACCAACGCAGTAACAACAACATGAAAACCAAGCCTGCCAGCGTCCACACCATCACGGTGTCGATGGCACCGGCAGCAGCATAGCTGTGTGGAATGAGATGCAACAGCGCCACACCGAGCATCAACCCCGACACGAGACTCAGAATCATCTGCGTCCGGGTGTGCGTCATGCTAAACAGTCGCGGCAGGCCACTACCCAGCAGCGATGCCAAAAACAAAGCCGATCCGTAGATGCCCAATAACGCCAGCACGCTCACCACGCTACCCCGCCACCAGATTGTCGCGGTGGATCATTTCGGGATCCCCCTGATAACCCAGCACTGATTCAATGTCCGCGGAAGCCTTGCCGATCAGTGCGGTCGCCTCCTCCGCAGAATAGTTCACCAATCCCCGGGCCCGCTCGCGGCCTTCCGCGTCGACACAGGAGACCAGGTCGCCCCGCCGGAACTCGCCGGACACTGCGGTGATACCGATCGCCAGCAGGGAACGCCCCTGCTCCGAAACGCCCCTGATCGCGCCGTCATCCAGTACCAGCTCGCCCTGCGCGTGCAACAAGCTCGCCAACCACTGCTTACGGGCACTCTGCGGCTGCCGATGCGTTTGCAGGAACGTGCCAATCGGCTCTCCTGCGGCCACCTGCGTCATGACGTCAGGTAAACGCCCATTAGCGATCACCGTGCTGGTACCGGAACGCGCCGCCAGACGCGCGGCACTGAGCTTGGTGGCCATACCGCCGCGTCCCAGCGCACTGCCCTCACCTGCAATGCCATCCAGCGACGGGTCGTGCACATCGGCAATCTGAATTAACTGGGCATCAGCGCGTTCCCGCGGATCACTGTCCATCAAACCATCCTGGTCGGTCAGAATCAGGAGTGCGTCCGCATCCACGAGGTTAGCGACCAAAGCCGCCAAGGTGTCGTTATCGCCCAGCCGGATTTCGTCGGTCACCACCGTGTCGTTCTCGTTCACGATCGGTAGCACCTTCATGCCGAGCAACGTACTCAGAGTGCTGCGGGCGTTGAGATAGCGATCCCGGGCGCGCACGTCAGCATGACTGAGGAGAATTTGTGCCGTCGTCACTCCATGAGGATCGAGACTCTCCTCATAGGCGCGGACCAGCGCCGATTGCCCCACCGCGGCTGCCGCCTGAGACAGGTGCACTTCGTGTGGACGCTCGGTGAGTTTTAAGCGTGCGAGGCCCGCCACGATGGCGCCACTGGACACCAGCACAACATCACAACCGCGCGCGCGCAACGCCGCCAGTTGATCCGCCAACTGCTGAACGATCGTGGGATCCAGACCTGCTCCATCATTAGTGAGCAGCGCACTGCCGACTTTGACAACCCAGCGTCGGGCAGCCGCCAGTCGCCGTCGGTCATGTTGTTCTGCGGGTGGGGTCAATGTCGGTACTCCACCTCAACGTCGCCATCGTCTTCGTCGAGGCCCTCTTTGGCACGGGCGCGTGCTTCGGCACGGGCGGCTTGCAGCGAGGCAATACGCTCACGCGCCTCCTGCTGCATCTGCTCTTGCGCCGATTGTTCGGCGGCGTCCGCATCCGCATCTGAACGTAACTGTTCCGCCTGTACCTCAAGGTGGGTCATCAGATCGCCGCACAGCGCACTCGTATGTTGTCCCGATACCGCCGATATCTCGTAGACCGGTCCTTCCCAGGCCAAGGCCGCCACGACACGCTCGCGGCAAGCCGCAATCTCCGCCTCACTCAAAAGGTCGATTTTGTTGAGGACTAACCAACGCGGCCGAGCCGCCAAGGTCGGACTGAAACGCTCCAATTCGCGGATAACAGCGGATGCCGCCGCGGCCGGGTCGCTGCCGTCAATCGGCGCAACATCCACAAGATGCAACAGCACCCGATTGCGGGTGAGATGTTTCAAGAATCGGATCCCCAGCCCTGCACCCTCAGATGCGCCCTCGATGAGCCCCGGGATATCCGCGACGACAAAGGAGCGATGCGCATCCACCTTGACCACACCCAGGCTGGGAATCAAGGTCGTGAACGGATAGTCCGCCACCTTGGGCGTTGCGGCGGACACCGCGCGGATAAAGGTCGATTTGCCCGCATTGGGCAGACCCAGCAAGCCCACGTCGGCGAGCACTTTCAGCTCCAGCTTGAGCTTCCGGGATTCACCCTCGGTGCCGGGAGAACTCTGCCGCGGGGCGCGGTTAACGCTCGACTTGTATCGGGTATTGCCCAAGCCATGAAAGCCGCCTTGAGCGACCAGCAGACGCTCACCGGCCTCACGGATGTCGCCCAGCACCTCGCCAGAGTCCTCATCGAGCACCGTGGTGCCCAGCGGGACCGGCAAAATCAGGTCCGCACCCGATTTGCCCGAACAATTCCGGCCGCGCCCGGCCTCGCCGTTGTCCGCGCGAAAACGTCGGGTGTAGCGATAATCGATCATGGTATTGAGCGCGTCGTCGCCTTCCAGCAGCACAGAACCACCGTCGCCGCCATCGCCGCCATCCGGGCCACCCTTGGGCACGAATTTCTCACGCCGAAAGCTCACGCAGCCGTTTCCGCCTTTCCCCGCGCTGACTTCAATTGTGGCTTCATCAACAAATTTCATAGTTGGCCTGTCGCCGTGGCAAAAAAAAACCTCGCCGGCTGACGAGGTTTTTCTGGATCCTTGGGCGTCCGGTTTACGCCGTTACGATACGGACCTGCTTGCGATTCTGCGGGCCGCCGATGAAAAACTCTACCTTGCCGTCAGCCGTCGCGAAAAGCGTATGGTCCTTGCCCACGCGCACATTCTCACCGGCGTGAAACCGCGTACCGCGCTGGCGAACGATAATGCTGCCTGCTGATACTGACTGGCCGCCATAGGCTTTGACGCCCAACCGTTTGCTTTCGGAATCTCGCCCGTTACGGGTACTACCGCCTGCTTTTTTATGTGCCATGCTTCGAGTCTCCTATCAGCCGTTGATCGCTGTGATCTTGACTTCGGTGTACCACTGTCGGTGACCGGTTTCTTTACGGTGGTGCTTTCGACGGTTGAACTTCACGATCCGAATCTTATCGTGACGACCATGGGAGACGACTTCTGCCGTCACTTTGCCGCCTTCAACCAGAGGAGCACCGATTTTTACATCGCTACCTGAACCGACCATGAGGACTTCGTCAAACTCGATGGTCTCACCAGTGGCCGCCTCAATTTTTTCCAGCTTGAGCTGCTCACCTTCTTCGACACGGTGCTGCTTGCCACCGCTTTTGATCACTGCGTACATTTCTCTTTCCTCTCAGTTAGCCTGCTCGCGAATGTAAGACCGCCGACTGGCGGGGCAGAGTTCAGGCACCGAAATCCGTCCACAAGGACGGATCAAGGGCGCGAACGATACGCTGTCAGGGCGCTGATCGCAAGTGTGAGAATTGGCGATCTGGGGCGCTGTGCTAGCCGACCGAGAACCCGACCAACACCCACAGCGTGCCGCCATGGGCAAGGCGATGGTGAGCGTCCCACCGTGGCGACCCGCGCCCGCCCGCCCTATACTTGCGCCCTGATGGGGGATGATGTGTGGCAGTGAGTATTAAAGACAGCGTCGCGACAGAATTTGCGCGGGTCGACGAGGTGATCGTTGAGCTGTTGCAGTCCGATGTAGAGATGGTGGAAAACATCGGCCATTACATCATCAAGGCCGGTGGCAAGCGCATGCGCCCGCTGCTGGTGCTGCTATCCGCCAAAGCACTCGGCGGGATCGAAGACGCCCACATCCGCTTTGCTGCGGTGGTGGAGTTTATTCACACCGCTACACTGCTGCATGACGATGTGGTCGACCTATCCACCCTGAGACGCGGCATGCCAACCGCCAACGCGGCATTCGGCAATGCCCCCAGCGTGCTCGTTGGCGACTTCATCTATACCCGTGCCTTTCAATTAATGGTGGGGCTGGCCAACCTGCCCTTGCTCGCTCACATGGCAGAAACCACCAACACCATCGCCGCCGGCGAGGTGATGCAACTGGTGCATGCCGGCGACCCCGACACGCAAGCCGAGCAGTACCAGGAAATCATTCGCCGTAAAACGGCCGCGCTGTTTGCAGCGGCCTGCCACGGCGCGGCGCTACTTCACAATGCGGAAGCCGCACAAGCCGACGCGTTGCATGACTATGGCATGCACCTCGGGATCGCATTTCAGCTCGCCGACGACCTATTGGATTACGCAGGCGACCCGGGCGAGACGGGTAAGAACGTCGGCGACGATCTCAATGAAGGGAAGATCACCTTACCGCTCCTGCATGCCATGAAAGTCGGGAACGACGAGGAAAAGAGGTTTGTTGCCGACACACTGCGCAACAAGAACGGCGACGCCTTTGCAGACATTATGTCTGTCGTGCATCGCACTGGCGGGATTGACGCCACTCGGGAAGCCGCTGTTGCGCACCAACAACAGGCCATTGATGCGCTGGACATACTGGGCGACAACGACGCCGTGTTGGCCTTGCGTACCATGGCAAGCCAGGCCGTGGAGCGTCGAGGCTAATGGCGATCGAACCTGCAGCGCTGCATGAGGCGCTGCTAGAAGCCGCGTCGGCTATCTCGGGGGGGCGAATCGAGGCGCTGTTGAGGGCTTCACCCGATCGGGCTGAGCGCTATCGGTGCGACGCTGCAGGCCTGACCCTCGATTTTTCCAAACACCTTCTCGACGATGACAGCTGGCAGCTGTTGCTGGAACTGGCCGATGCACGGGGCCTGCCTGAGGCCTTCCGCGCCCTCATTCACGGCGCGATGGTCAATACTTCCGAGCGCAGACCCGCACTCCACACCCTGCTTCGCGGGACAGCCGGAAGCCATCATGGCGACAAGACAGCGGCGGTCACCTGCACACTCGCCCGGATGGCCGAATTGGTCAACGACATTCACGATGGCATTGTCACCAGCGCTAACGGGTGCTCATTCACCGACATCGTGAATCTGGGGATTGGCGGTTCGGATCTGGGACCCCGCTTGATCTGCGATGCACTGTCGGCGCCCGACGCGCCTCTGCGAGCGCATTTTGTGGCCAACATCGACCCGGAAGATCTGGACCGAGCCTTGGACCGCCTGAATCCGCACAGCACGCTGTTCGTTATCTGTTCGAAATCCTTCACGACTGAGGAGACGCTGACTAACGCGGCTCGCGCTCGGGCTTGGCTGGAGCGCGCTGGCATCACCGATGACGCATTGGGACAGCACATGATTGCCGTGACCACTCAGGTTCAGCGAGCGGGCGAGTGGCATATTCCTCCCGAGCGCTGCTTCCCCATCTGGGACTGGGTGGGGGGACGCTACTCGCTGTGGTCCGCCGTGGGCGTCAGCATCGCGCTGGCACTGGGTTGGCCGGCATTTGAACGTCTACTCGCTGGCGCGCAACAGATGGATACCCATACCGAGCAATCAGCGCCCGGCGAAAATCTGCCGATGGTGATGGCTCTGCTAGAGCTTTGGCAGACCCAGTATCTCGGAACAGATACCCATGTCGTGCTCCCGTACGCGCAAAAACTCCGACATCTACCCGACTTTTTGCAGCAACTCACTATGGAAAGTAACGGCAAGCGCGTGTCGCCTGAGGGCGAACCGCTGTCTCACCACAGCGCGCCTGTGCTGTGGGGGTCCGCCGGCACCATCGGACAGCACTCCTACTACCAACTGCTACACCAGGGAACACGCGCGTTTACCGCCGACGTTGTCTTGCCCTTACAAGCAGGGGAAGGCGATCTGGCGGCGCGACGCGCCCTCGCGGCCCATGCGCTTGCGCAAAGCCGCGCCCTACTGGTCGGCCGATCAGCGGAGGAGGCGCGACAATTGGGTGTGGCGCGCGGGTTTGATGAAGGTGCCAGTCGGCAATTCGAACTGCCGGGAAATCACAGTCACTCACTGATTCTGATGGACGACGTCTCACCCGAATCATTGGGTGCACTCATTGCCGCCTATGAGCACAAAACGTACTTCTTGGCAGTGCTCTTGGGGTTAAACCCCTTTGATCAGTGGGGCGTCGAGTTAGGCAAAGAGATTGCGGCGCAAATGCAGCAACTGCTCAAAGGCGGGGAAGCGGACGCCAACGTTGATACTGCCACCTTGGCGGCTGCCGAGGCTTGGCGCGCTGCCAACCCCGACTGAGGTCTTAACCGTCTATCATCGCCAATAGTTCCGCGGTTTTCTCACTCATGAGATCAGGATCCCCCCGGGATTCAACATTCAGTCTCACCACCGGTTCGGTATTGGACATGCGCAAATTGAAGCGCCAGCCCGGAAAATCAAGACCCAATCCGTCGAGCTTCTCCATGGCCAACGCGTCTCCTGCATAGCGTGCCTCCACCGCTTGCAGCAGAGCTGCCGGATCCGCCACCTCTCGATTGATCTCGCCTGAGCACGGGAAGGCCGCTTCGCGCGCCGCAACCAACTCTCCCAAAGACTGGCCCGTGCGAGACATCAAGCCGGCAATCAACAGCCACGGAATCATGCCGCTGTCACAGTAGGCGAAGTCACGGAAGTAGTGGTGCGCAGACATCTCTCCGCCATAAATGGCATCCACTTCACGCATCTTTTCTTTGATGAAGGCATGCCCCGTTTTACTGAGAACAGGTTCGCCACCGCCGGCGCGGGTGATGTCCTGGGTATTCCAGGTCAGTCTGGGGTCATGCACGATCCGCTGCGGTCCGGAGCCGGACAGAAACGCGTCTGCCAATAGCCCGACAATGTAATAGCCCTCAATGAAGTGGCCGGCGCTGTCAAAGAAAAAGCAGCGGTCAAAATCGCCGTCCCAGGCGATCCCCAGGTCCGCCTGTTCGGCTACCACGCGATCAGAGGTCGCAGCGCGGTTCTCGACCAGTAGCGGGTTGGGGACGCCATTGGGGAAGTGCCCATCGGGCTCGTGATGCACTTTGATAAATTCAAAGGGTAAATACGGCTCCAAGGCGTCCACGACGCGCCCGGCACCCCCGTTGCCCGCCGTGCAGACAATCCGCAGCGGCTTCAATGCCGCCACGTCCACGTAGGACAGTAAGTGCGCGACGTAGGCGTCCTGCGTCGAAACCTCGCTCAATGCGCCCGGCTGCGGAGCGGGCGTGAAAGCGTTGCCCTCCGCCAGAGCGCGGATATCAGCGAGACCCGAATCGCCCGAGATCGGCTTCGCGCCCTCCCGGACGAACTTCATGCCGTTGTAATCCTTGGGATTATGGCTGGCCGTGACGGCGATGCCGCCGCCCACACCCAAATGCGCCGTGGCGAAGTAAATTTCTTCTGTTCCGCACAGGCCGATGTCCTGCACCGAGACGCCCTGCTCGCGGAGCCCTTCAACCAAGGCCGCCTTGATGGCTTCACTGGTGAGTCGAATATCGTGTCCCACGACGACGGAGCCCGGTTGAATTATCTCGGCGTAGGCACGACCGATACGGCGGGCGATATCTTCATTCAGCTGATCGGGAATGCGGCCCCGCACATCGTAGGCTTTGAAGCAATCCAGCGACATCGTCACTCATCCCTGCCGTAATAATGTTCGTAGACGTGCTGGGTGGCCTCGACAAAACCGGGCACGCTGCCGCAATCAAAGCGCAGCCCCTCAAATTGATAAGCCAACACGCGGCCTTCGCGCGCCTGCACCTGCAATGCGTCAGTCAACTGCACCTCGCCATTCCGCCCAGGCGGCGTGCTACGAATGATGTCAAAAATATCCGGGGTCAAAATATAACGCCCGATCACCGCAAGATTCGATGGCGCTTCGTCCTGAGGCGGCTTCTCCACCATCTCCGTGATCCGGGTCAGGCCCGCACGCTCAGGCGTTCCGGCAACCACACCGTATTTATCGATTTCGTCCATCGGTACTTCTTGCACCGCCACGATCGAGCACTGGAACTCCTCGTAAAGCGCGGCCATTTGCGCCAGCACCCCCGGGCCATCGCGGTTCAAACAAAGGTCATCGGATAACACCACTCCAAACGGCTGTGCGCCGATCAGTGGCTCGCCGGTAAGAATGGCGTGACCCAATCCCAACATTTCGCGCTGGCGCACCATCGTAAAAACACCGCGGTCAATCACGTCCCGAATACCCTCCAAATATTGCTCCTTGGAGGATCCCGAAATCTGGTGCTCAAGTTCGTAGCTGATATCGAAATGATCGGCAATGGCGCGCTTGCCTCGCCCCGTGACCAGCGCGCAATTGGTCATGCCCGCCTCGATCGCTTCCTCAACCCCATATTGCACCAAGGGTTTGTTCACCACCGGGAGCATTTCCTTGGGCATGCTTTTGGTCGCGGGCAAAAAGCGTGTGCCGTAACCCGCTACTGGAAACAGGCATTTGCCAATCATGTGGGCGTCTCCTCTCGGCCGTAAACATCGTCAAAACGCACGATGTCGTCTTCTCCTAGATACGAGCCTGACTGGACTTCGATCACTTCGAGAGGTTGCTCCCCCCGATTGGCTAACCGGTGCTTCATACCGATCGGTATATAGGTCGACTCATCGGGCCCCAAGGTAAGTTGCTCATCACCGCGAACGATCTCTGCCTGCCCGGACACCACCACCCAGTGCTCTGCGCGATGATGATGAAGTTGCAGGGACAATGTTTGACCTGGCGTCACCGTAAGACGTTTCACCTGAAATTGCTCGCCCACAACTAGGGATTCGTAGGAGCCCCAAGGGCGATAGACTCGCTGATGCACCGTTGCTTCCGGTCTTTCCGCTCGGGACAGCGCCTCAACAACCTGCTTGATTTGTTGCATCTGATCTCGCGCACCCACCATCACCGCATCGGGGGTTTCCACCACCACCAGATTGTCGACGCCGACCGCGGCGACCAGCCGGCTTTCACTGCGGATGTAGTTGTCACGCGCGTCTTGCAACAGCACGTCACCCTCGCTGACGTTGCCGTGATCGTCGGACTTACCAATCTCCCATAGCGCCGGCCAGGCCCCGACGTCGCTCCAACCGCAATTCAGTGAGGCGACGCCACCCTGCCCGGTGTGCTCCATCACAGCGTAGTCAATGCTTTCTGAGGGCGACGCTAAGAACGCCTCGGCATTCGGCCGAATGAAATCGAGATCCTCCTCGCCTGCAGACATCGCGGCTTCACAGGCTGCCAGCATGTCCGGTTGGTGCCGCGCCAATTCAGCCAGATATCGATCGGCTCTGAAGAGAAACATCCCGCTGTTCCACAGGTACTGGCCCGCTGCCACGTACTGCTCGGCTGTCGCCGCATCGGGTTTCTCGACAAATTGTGCCAGGTCGAAGATACCCTCGCCCAGCGCCTCACCGCAGCGAACGTAGCCGTAACCCGTCTCGGGTCGACTGGGCACAACGCCGAAAGTCATCAGCTTGCCCGCAGCGGCATGCGCCTGCGCCACCGCAACGGTGTCCCGAAAGGTGCTGGGGTCGGTGATGTGATGATCCGCCGGCAGCACCAGCAATAAGGCCTCCGGCGCCGTACGCCGAACGTGCAAGGCGGCGAGCGCAATCGCGGGCGCCGTATTCCGCCCCGCAGGCTCGAGAATAATAGTTGCGCTCTGATCGCACTCATCGCGTAGCTGCTCAGCCACCATGAAGCGGTGCTCGGCGTTGCACACCACAACCGTCGGGGCGCATTCGAGCCCAGCGAGCCGTCGCTGGGTCTCCTGCAGCATGGAACCTTCCCCGCCCAAGGGCAGAAACTGTTTCGGGCGGGCCGCGCGACTGACAGGCCACAGGCGGCTGCCAACACCACCGGATAACAAAACGGGAACGAGCATGAATTCTTTCGGGATGTGTTAAGAGCCGCGAAGGTTACTGTAACTCAGGCAATCCGTCACCCGAGCGTCGTTCTGAAGCCGCCGCCTAGTCGCCTTTATTGGAGCCCTTAGCGCCGTATCCACCTGATACGAATCATCACCCCACTGACCGATAGCGGCCTGATGAATGCCCAATGTGGCTGGATTGGTCATGAGCCATCCACTACAATCCGTCAGCCGACAGCGCGGATAACGCCGGCACGCGGCGCGCCACCCCTGCCCTTACCTGAAGCCCCTTGGAAAGCCTCCCATGACCGAACAGACCTTTGTGCCTCAATCGCAGTACGATAAAGCCGAACTCGTCGCCTGCGGCATGGGCGAGCTGTTTGGGCCGGGCAACGCGCAGTTACCCGTCGACAACATGCTGATGGTCGACCGGATTACCCATATCAGTTCAGAGGGAGGTCAAGCGGGCAAAGGCGAGCTGATCGCCGAACTCGATATTCATCCCGATCTCTGGTTTTTTGACTGCCACTTCCCGGGCGACCCGGTTATGCCGGGGTGCCTCGGGCTGGACGCTATGTGGCAGTTAGTTGGCTTCTACCTCGGATGGAGAGGCAACCCGGGACGCGGGCGCGCCCTTGGCTCTGGAGAAGTGAAGTTCACCGGTCAAATTTTGCCTCGTCATTCGCTGGTTCGGTATCACATCCACATGAAGCGGGTTATTGAGCGCAAGCTCGTAATGGGTATCGCCGACGGGTCCGTATCGGTCGACGGGCAGGTCATTTATACGGCTACCGATCTCCGGGTAGGTCTTTTCCAGAATACGGAGGCAATGTAATGCTCGAGCGCGTCGTTGTCACCGGCCTCGGTATCGTGTCCTGTCTCGGTAATGACGCCGAGTCGGTTCGCCAATCACTGTTTGAGGGCAAATCCGGTATTTCACTGCGCCAAGACCACATCGACGCGGGCATGCGATCGCAGATTGCCGGCACACCCCAGATCGATTTGTCTGAGCACATCGATCGGAAACAGTGGCGCTTCATGGGAGACGCCGCCGGCTACGCTTATCTCAGTTTGCAACAGGCGATCGCACAGGCAGGATTGTCTGAAGGCCAAGTATCCAATCCACGCACGGGTATTGTTGCAGGATCTGGAGGCGCTTCCTCCGCCAGCCAGGTTGAGGCTGCGGATGTGCTTCGCGAGCGCGGCATCCGGCGCGTCGGCCCCTACCGCGTGACACAGACCATGGGGAGCACCGTTTCAGCCTGCCTGGCAACACCCTTTGAGATCAAGGGCGTAAACTATTCAATCTCATCGGCCTGCTCGACCAGCGCGCACTGTATTGGTCACGCCATGGAGCTCATCCAATTGGGCAAGCAAGATGTCGTTTTCGCGGGGGGCGGAGAGGAACTGCACTGGACAATGAGCGCCCTCTTTGACGCCATGGGGGCGCTATCGAGTCAGTACAACGAAACACCTGAGCGGGCTTCCCGGGCGTATGATGCCAATCGTGACGGCTTCGTCATTGCCGGCGGCGGCGGCATGCTCGTACTGGAGTCACTCAGTCACGCGCAGGCGCGTGGGGCGACGGTTCTGGCTGAACTGGTCGGCTACGGCGCGACCTCGGATGGCTATGACATGGTCGCGCCCTCGGGAGAAGGCGCCGTGCGCTGCATGCAGCAGGCGATGCAGGGCCTCGAGGGCAGTATCGACTACATCAATGCGCACGGCACCAGCACGCCAGCGGGTGATATTCAGGAACTGAACGCGATGCGAACGGTGTTCGGTGACAACGCCCCGGTGATCGGATCCACCAAGTCCCTATCAGGGCATTCACTGGGTGCCGCCGGCGTTCAGGAAGCGATTTACTCACTGCTCATGATGCAATCGGACTTTATCGCCGCTTCGGCCAACATCGAGAACCTCGATGAAGGCGCCGAAGGTATGCCTATCGCGCTCGAGCGGGTTGAACAAGCCGGGCTGCAACAGGTGATGTCGAATAGCTTCGGTTTTGGCGGCACCAACGCCACTTTGATTTTCCGGCGCTACGACAACTAGCCCCTAGGCGGCCTCCGGGGAGAGCAGCGCAGACATGGGGATGACATTCAGCCAGTCCCCCTTAGCGATGGTCTGACCCGGTTGAATCACTGCTAGACCGTCTGCCTCGCTCAAGCCAGAGAGCACACCCGAGCTCTGGCTTCCTGTAAGCGCGGCCTCCATGGCCGTGCCAGAGCCCGACAGGCTGACGCGAACAAACTCTTCCCGCGTCCCGGGCCGAGGCAACTCGAAGGCTGATCGCACCGCAAAGCGCGGCGCCGCTAACACCACGCCGCCCTGCCGTTTGATCAACCACGGCTTGGCCACCAGCGCAAAGGTCATCCATGACGACACGGGGTTACCGGGCAACCCAAAAACCGGGGTGCCGCAGACTTCCCCAAACGCCAGCGGCTTGCCGGGTTTAATCGCCAGCTTCCAAAGCGTGAGCGAGCCCCGGCTCTCGATCTGGCCGCGAACGTGGTCCTCTTCACCCACTGAGACGCCACCCGCCGTCAGCACGCAATCGGCTTTAGCCGCCGCGCGCTCCAGCGCATCGCCAATGCGCTCTGGCTGATCCGGCAGATTCCCCATATCCAGCACGTTCATGCCCAGCGCGCGAATTTGTGCCGCAAGACTAAAGCGGTTGCTGTTGTAGATCTCACCCGAAGCGAGGTCTCCGCTGCCCGGCTCCCGCAATTCGTCCCCCGTTGTGAGGATGGCGACCGTCAACGGATGGAATACCCGGACGGCGTCGAGCCCGACAGACGCCAGTAGACCGATGTCTTGCGGCTGCAAGCACCGACCCGCAGCCACCAGCTGCTGGCCCGGTTGAATATCCCCGCCGCGACGCCGGATATGCTGCCCTTCGCGGGCCTCGGGCAATCGCACCCCCTCGTCGAGCTGTTCGGCATCCTCCTGCAACACCACCGCATCCGCACCCTCGGGGATCTCTGCACCGGTGAAAATGCGCGCGGCCGTGCCGAGTTCCAGCGCAGTGGGTGCGCTCCCTGCAGGGATGCGCTGGCTGACACGCTGCACAGCTGGCAACTCCCCGGCGCGGACGGCGTAACCATCCATTGCGCTGTTATCTGCCGGCGGCACCGACAGCGTTGAGTGAACGGCCTCTGCGGCATACCGGCCGCTCGCGACTTCGAGTGAAACCCACTCGGTCTGGGGAGTTGAATCGATTTGCGCCAGTAATATCGCTAGCGCGTCAGATAGTGGCGTCAGCGCCATTGATTAATGACCCCGCAGCACGCCCACGAAGTTGCAGGGCCGGTGCTCACTGTCGAGTTGATCTCTCAGCACGCCTTCCCACGCCGTCCGGCAGGCACCCGTCGAACCCGGCATGCAAAAAATCACCGTGCCATTGGCAAGCCCCGCCAGGGCGCGGGACTGCACCGTCGAGGAGCCGATTTCGGTCAAACTCAATGCACGAAATACCTCGCCGAACCCATCGATGGTTTTATCAAACAAGGGCGATAGCGCTTCCGGTGTCGAATCGCGCCCCGAAAACCCGGTACCGCCGGTGGTGAGAATGACTTCGACGCCGGCATCCGCGATCCAGCGCGACACGATCGCACGCAGTTGATAGACATCATCAATGACGATCTGACGGTCAACCACCTCATGACCTGCGGCCAGCAATGCCTCTTCCAGAAAAGCACCGGAGGTATCCGTATCGACTGTGCGGGTATCACTGACCGTCAAAACCGCTGTCTTTAATGCTGCACTCACAGGCACTCTCTTCCTAAGTCTCTGCGTAGAGGTCAATGTAGCGCCGCACGGCCCGGGGAACAAACTCCCGCCAGCTGAGCTGCTGTATCCCGAACTGATGACGAATGGCCGCGCAATCGAGGCTCAGACTGGTCGCGGGTTCGTCCTCAACCGTCACCAACTCCATCAGCTCTCGGGCATCCTTGAAGGGTTGATATTGGGAGGCATTGGCCAACACCGTCTCCATAAAGGAGTAGGCGTTCACCTCCCCAATGCCGCTGTAGTGATACACGCCAGAGCGCGGCGCACCCGCTCCCATCTGATCAATGATGCCGTGGATCACACGGGCCACTTCCGCAACATGTACGGGACTACCTCTCACCTTTTCACTCACCTTGACCCGATCATTACGGGCCAGAGCATCCAAGGCTCGAGCGAGAGGATTGGGCCGTCGACCACCGAACATCAAACCCAGCCGCAAAATAAAGACATGCTCAAGGGTGCCCTTCAGCAGCTCCTCAACCTCGATCAGGGTCTGACCAACTGCATCGGTGGCGTCCGGCTGGTCGGTCTCACGATATGGTCGCGTTAACTTGCCGGAAAATACTCTGGCACTGGAGAGGTAGAGATAGCTCACGCGGTCCCGTGCAGCGAGCGCTGCCAGCCAGCGCGTGCGCTCAATGTCAGGCTGACCCACCGGATCGACGCCATCGATCTGGGTCACGAGCCGTGCATCCAGTATCAGGTCAATCGGTTGGCGCCGAATCAGCTTTTTGACCTGTCGTTCCCGGCGCCAACGCGTCGCATCCATATCGACCCCCACGATTTCATGGCGCATAAGCGGCGCCGCGAAGGAGCGAAGCGAATAGCCAAGGGGTGAATCCAGGCCCAGAACGAGAATGCGCATGGGAAGTCAGTGCGTCCCTAATTACCGCAGCCAGCAAGTGCCGCGTTTAGAACGGGATGTCGTCTTCCGGGAAATCAATGGGCGCAGGGTCCGCGGCGGCGGGCGTCGAAGGGCTCGCGGCGGGCGCACTTTGGTAACCGCCGCTATCGCCACCCATATTGCGACTGTCGAGCATCTGCATTTCTTGCGCGACGATCTCGGTGGTATAGCGATCCTGGCCTGATTGATCCTGCCATTTCCGCGTGCGCAGGGAGCCCTCTACATAGACCTTAGAGCCTTTGCGCAGGTATTCCGCCGCAATCTCAGATAAGCGGTTGAAAAATACGACCCTATGCCACTCGGTGCGCTCCTGCTGATCGCCGGTATTCTTGTCGCGCCAGCTTTCTGAAGTGGCCAAGCTGATATTGGTGACGCCGCCACCAGAGGGTAAAACCCGGTGCTCGGGGTCGTTACCGAGGTTGCCCACCAAAATGACTTTGTTAATGCCGCGCGAGGCCATAATGTTCTCCGTTTAACCGTCCATTCACCGCCTGATACGTGCAATTAGCGCGAGTCTCAGACTGGTTTCATCTTAGTGAAACTATAACAACGCTGGCCCCTCTGAGGTACATCATTCTCAGACAAATGCGTGCAAGAGCGCTCAATAGGCCACCGCTGGCGCGCGTCCGAATTGCCAGATCGCCGCCAGCCACAACAGACTCAAGGCCAACAAGGCGCCCATCAATCCCCATGCACCGCCAAAGTGCAGCGCGTTGCCGCCCAGTGCGCCCCCGGCAAACACGCCCAAAAACTGCGCACTGGAGAAAATGCCCATCGCCGTGCCCCGTAGCGAGGTCGGCGCGAATGTCGACACCAAGGCCGGCAGGATGGTCTCCAACGCCGTGAATCCGGTAAAGAACAGGACCAGGCCCACACCAAGAAGCGCCAGTGATACGGACCAGAGGGCGGCAACCAGGCCGACCACAGTCAAAACGATCATCAATATGATCAAAGGTCGGGGATCGCCCACCTGACCCCGCCGCCGGACCAACACGGCCACGCCGGGAAGCGCGCCACACAAAGTGGCGAGGTAAAGCCAAGCGTGATGGGATGGGTCCAGCCCAACCTGATCGGTCATCACAGAGGGGATCGCAGTAAAAGCGGCCATGAGCAGCAAATGCAGGCAGAAGATGCTGGCGTAGAGCACGCCCAAACCTCGACCCCACAGGGCCTCACCGAGTCGCTCACGATCAGCGATGTGCGCCCGACCTGCGTCGCTGAGCTGCGGTGTGGCAGGCAGCCAGAACAACACAACCATGAGACCCAGGCCACCCATGACAGCCGTCACTTCAAACACCCGCGGAAGTCCGCCCCAGGCTGCGAGCACGGGCCCGATCACCAGTGCCAATGCAAAGGATACGCCAATACTCGCGCCAATAATGGCTGACGCTTTGGTGCGCTGCTCTACCCGCGTGTAATCGGCGGCTAGCGCCATCGTCGCCGACGCAATAGCACCAGAGCCCTGAAGCAAGCGTCCTACCGCAAGGCCGGTCAGCGTCTCAGCTGACGCCGCGACGAGGCTCCCCAGGACCAACAGGGTCAAGCCGCCGAGAATCACTGGCTTGCGACCAATTTGGTCGGATAACCAGCCAAGTGGGACTTGCAAGGCGGCCTGAGTGAGCCCGTAAGCACCCAATGCCAGGCCAATGCTGGCGGCATTAGCGCCCGCTAGTTCCTGAGCGTAAACCGCGAACAAGGGCAGGACCATGAACAGGCCCAGCATGCGCAAGCAGTAAAGGCTGGCAAGCCCCAGCACCGCGCGGCGCTCCATGGCATTGAAAGGTTCTTTGGCTAGCACGGGTCTATCGCCTGAGCGGGGAACCAGTGTAGCACGCGGTCAAAAAGCGGACGGTGTGCGTCCGCGGGCGTCCGATCCTCGTATACTGTTTGATTGGCATAGAGATCGCAGGTCAGCACCATGGATACCATCGAGGTACGCGGCGCACGCACCCACAACCTCAAGAACATCGATCTGGATATCCCGCGCGACAAGCTGGTTGTGATCACCGGCCTGTCCGGGTCGGGCAAGTCATCGCTTGCCTTCGATACGCTTTACGCTGAGGGACAGCGGCGCTACGTGGAATCACTCTCTACCTACGCGCGGCAATTCCTGTCGATGATGGAAAAACCCGACATTGACCACATTGAGGGCCTCTCCCCCGCTATTTCAATCGAGCAGAAATCGACTTCCCATAACCCCCGCTCCACGGTGGGTACGATTACTGAAATCTATGACTACCTGCGCTTATTGTTTGCGCGGGTCGGGGATCCCCGCTGCCCAACCCATGGCGTGACGCTGAAGGCGCAAACCATCACCCAGATGGTCGACGCGGTGCTCGCGATGCCCGAGGGCAGCAAACTCATGCTGTTGGCGCCGGTGGTGCGTGACCGCAAAGGCGAGCACCTGCACGTTTTTGAGCAGATGCGCGCCGCCGGCTTCATTCGCGTCCGTGTCGACGGGATAGTGGTAGACCTCGATGACGTGCCCACCCTCGACAAAAAGAAAAAGCACCGCATTGATGTGGTCGTCGATCGCTTTAAAGTGCGCGACGACCTCAAGCTGAGGCTGGCAGAGTCCTTCGAGACGGCGCTTGAGTTAACCGACGGCGTCGCGGCCATTGCTCCCATGGAGGGCAACGGTGAGGAAACGCTCTTTTCAGCCCGCTACGCCTGCCCGAGCTGCGGCCACTCGATCGACGAGCTGGAACCCAGACTCTTCTCGTTCAATAACCCCGCCGGCGCCTGCAGCGGCTGCGATGGTTTGGGCGTCACACAGTTTTTTGATGAAAACCGAGTGGTGCTTCACGCCGAGGCCAGTCTGGCCGAGGGCGCGATTCGTGGGTGGGATCGCCGCAATGTCTATTACTTCCACCTATTGCGCTCCCTGTCCCAGCACTTCGGCTTCGACATGGACAAGCCCTTCGACAAGCTGTCGCAGAAACACCGCGACATCATCCTGTATGGCAGTGGCAGCGAAGAAATCGAATTCTCCTACGTCAATGACCGGGGCACGGTCTTCAAACGGCGGCATGTTTTTGAGGGGGTCATCCCCAATATGGATCGGCGCTACCGCGAGACCGAATCCTCGTCCGTGCGCGACGAACTTGCCAAGTATGTCTCGACCGCGGCCTGCAAAGCCTGTGAGGGTACGCGCCTCTGTGAAGACGCACGCAACGTTTACGTTGATGGCCGCACCCTGCCCAGCATCACTTCGATGCCCGTCGGTGACGCCGAGGCCTACTTTAACGCGCTCGAACTGTCAGGCAGACAGGGTGAAATCGCAGACAAGATTCTGAAAGAGCTCCGCGCTCGGTATCGCTTTCTGGTCGACGTTGGATTGAACTACCTGACGCTGAATCGCAGTGCGGAAACGCTATCAGGCGGCGAGGCACAGCGCATTCGACTCGCCAGCCAAATAGGTGCTGGCTTGGTCGGCGTCATGTACATTCTCGATGAACCCTCCATTGGTTTGCACCAACGCGACAACGAGAGGCTGCTGCGCACGCTGACTCATCTGCGGGACCTCGGTAATACCGTGCTCGTGGTGGAACACGACGAGGACGCTATCCGAAACGCAGACCACATTATTGATATCGGCCCGGGTGCGGGTGTCCACGGCGGTCAGGTAGTGGCATCGGGCACCATGCAGCAGATCATTGATCATCCAGACTCCTTGACGGGGGCATACCTCTCTGGAGAGCGGTCGATCGCGGTACCGACAAAGCGGCATCCGGTGACTACCAAAGGGCATATTCGCATCGATGGCGCGCGAGGCAACAACCTCCAGAACGTCACATTGGAGTTACCGCTGGGCCTGCTGACCTGCGTCACCGGGGTGTCGGGTTCTGGCAAATCCACCCTCATCAACGGCACGCTCTATCCACTCGCCGCTACGGCGCTGAACGGCGCCACGACGCTCAAGGCCGCGGCCCACGACAGCATCGACGGTCTCGAACAGCTCGATAAATGTATCGACATTGACCAGAGCCCAATCGGTAGAACCCCGCGCTCCAACCCCGCCACCTATACCGGCATCTTCACCCCGATTCGCGAGCTGTTTGCCGGCACTCAGGAAGCGCGTTCGCGAGGCTACAAACCCGGGCGCTTCAGTTTCAATGTGCGCGGCGGGCGTTGCGAAGCCTGCCAGGGTGACGGCGTTACCAAAGTGGAAATGCACTTTTTGCCGGATATTTATGTGCCCTGCGATGTTTGCAAGGGCAAGCGTTACAACCGCGAGACGCTGGAAATTAAGTTCAAAGACCTCAACATCTCCGAGGCGCTGAATCTGACGGTGGAAGACGCGCTGTCGTTCTTCGACGCGGTCCCCGCCATTCATAGGAAATTACAAACACTGATGGATGTGGGGCTGTCGTACATTCGCCTTGGCCAGGCGGCAACCACGCTCTCCGGAGGTGAAGCCCAGCGGGTCAAGCTATCGCGAGAGCTATCTAAGCGCGATACGGGTAACACGCTTTATATTCTCGACGAGCCGACCACTGGTCTCCACTTTGAGGATATCCGGCAGCTACTCGACGTGCTGCACCGGCTACGGGACGGCGGGAATACGATGGTGATCATCGAGCACAACCTCGATGTCATCAAAACCGCTGATTGGCTGATCGACCTAGGGCCCGAGGGAGGTTCCGGTGGTGGGCAGATCATTGCCACAGGCACGCCTGAGGACGTTGCTGCAAACAAGGCATCCCATACCGGCCAGTTCCTGGCACCCCTGCTCCCAGCGCCGAAACAATCGAAAGCCAAGAAGCCTGCTTCCTCGAAGACGCGATCCAAGGCAGCCTAAGCGAGCACTGAGCCGAATTCTTACAGGACTTCGAGCCTGCCCTGCGCAGGTAAAGCCCAGAGACAGGGTGGCTTGCGGTACATCGCACAACACCCTGCACTGAAAACGTCAGCCCAACTCTCTGCGGCAAAAATATCGGCCAAAAAAAAGCCCGGCTCATGCCGGGCTTTCTTCTTTTATGGTGCACTTAGAACTTAAAGGTACCGCGGATACCGAAAACAGCACCCTCTTCCATGAACCAAGTATGGCTACCCGCAAGAACCGGAGTATCAAAGCTCTGCTGGAACGCCACCTCATCAAAAATGTTGCGGCCATATGCCATCAGTTCCCAGTTCTCAGTGCTAACACCAATGCGCGCATTGACCTTGGTGTAGGCATCAATCACGTCATAGGGATCCGCATCACCCGCTGAGTCGAACTCGTCGCGGTAGTTCACATCAACGCCACCGAACCATTCGAGGTTGCCCGTAGCAAAACGCACGTCAATGAATGCGTTACCACTCCACTCCGAAGCGTACAACGTACGGGTGCCTGTCAGGTCATTACCCGTTGCGCCGGCAGGCGTGCCACACGCAGGGTCGAAGTCCAACTGGATAGCGGAGCAAGGACCGTCCTTGAAGTCGCCGTAAGAGGCATCAAGGTAAGCAGCGTTAACGCCGACCGTCACCGCATCGCTGACTTGGAACATCCAATCTACTTCCAAGCCCTCGACTTCAGAAGAGGCCGCGTTCTTCACTGAGAAGCCCACGCCCTTGAAGATCGTGGTCTGGAGGTTGTCGTACTCAGAGTAGAACGCCGCCCAGTTCAAACGCATGCGGCCGTCCATGAACTCGTGCTTACCACCGATCTCGATGGATTCCACCGACTCATCGTCGAACTCGAAGTCCTCGTTAGGTACCTGAGAAACGAATGAGTTGGCCTGGAAGCCGTTGTCCACAACGGGCGGGATGGGTGGCACACCGACTGGGATGTCACCTGGGTTACCGTCGTCTGCCGCGCTGAAGCCACCAGACTTAAAGCCTTCAGAGTAGGTCACGTAGAGCATGGTGCTTGTCACTCACATCCCACTGCAGGTTGACGGAAGGCGAGAGGTCGTCGGTCTCACGCGTACCCGTCCAGTACTTGTTGTAGGTGTTGAAACTGCTGGCCTGAAGCACCGCGAGCCAGTTGTTGTAAGCGCCACACTGGCCCGCGGTGCCGCCCTCGAGGTTGCCGGTGATGCCACAGAGGCTGTCTCCCAGCTTTTGATCGCTGATGGCGTCCTTCTCCTCTTCGGTGTAGCGGACACCAACCGTCAACCGCAACGCGTCAGTCAGGTCGTAGGTGCCCTGCGCGAACAATGCCCAAGAATCCGTCTCCTGGTTGAAGTTGTGGTTACGACTGATCTGATTCGCGGAGTAAACACCAAAGCCGGGAATCCCATTTAGAGGACTACCGTTAGTCAGGACAGCAAGCAGGTTCTGAGGCATCAGAGGCGCGGCTTCTGCAGGGAAGCCATTCGCCAACGCCGCAAACACAGGGAAAATGCCGTCAAAGTTTGTGTCGATCACCACTTGGCCCTGCATGTCGAGCTCGTTCTGGTCGATGTAACCGCCCACGGTGTAGGAGAAACGATCGCCAATGTCAGCCGCCCAACGAATTTCCTGACTGAACTGCTCAAAATCATGGATGTCGGAGCGGTCGATAAATTGCAGCGGCAGCCAATCTACGTCGACATCATCGAAATACTCATAAGTCGCGAAACCTGTCACCGAGGTCAACGTGCCACCACCCAGCTCCCAAGTCAGGCTAAGTGAGATATTCTCGACTTCGTCCTCACTGCTATCGGGTCGCAAGCCAATGCCAATACCATCGTCTTTGCTTTGACCATAGTTGTTGTCTTTGTAAGTAGTGAAGTCCCGCCCTGCAATAGCTGGGAAGTCCGGGAAGAACACGTCCATGATGGCGTAAGCAGTGTTCGCAAAATCACTGCGGTTAGGAACCTGCTGATTACGCTCGGCCGGGCTTAGAAACCGCCACGTAGCGCTGTTGGCACCGTCTCGGTCGCGTTCCATATAAGTGTATTTGAAGTTCGCAGAGAACGTGTCACTCGGCTCCCAGAGCAAAGTCAGACGACCTCCAAATTCATCGATGCCGCCCTCGTCTTCCTCAAGGTAGGCGTTATAGACATACCCGTCAGTCTCCCGGCTACGCAATGCGAGTCGCGCGGCAAACGTTTCGCCACCGCCCTGAATAAAGCCCTCGGCGATACTGCCCCCGTTCTCTTCAATCGAGACATTGATCTCGCCCGAGGGGCCCTCACCCACCACCGGCGAAGCACTGGTGATGTTGATGGCACCGGCAACCGTGTTCTTTCCGAACAGCGTGCCCTGTGGGCCGCGTAACACCTCTACGCGGGCTACATCCAGCAACGCTGAGCGGTACTGGCGACCACGACCGAGATAAACGCCATCCAAGTACATACCCACTGACTGCTCAAAGCCGCGATTGTTACCCGACCCGATACCACGCATATAGATGTTGGTGTTCACTGATGCTTCTGCAATGTGCAAGCTGGGAACAAAATCCGCCAGCGCCGAAAAATTCATGATTGTGTTGTCTTGGATTTTCTCGCCGCTGACCGTGCTGATGGAGATCGGAACGTCCTGCAGGCTCTCCGCGCGCTTCTGCGCCGTCACGATGACTTCTTCCAACTGCGCTTGCGCCGTCAAACTGATGGGCAAGCAGGCAGCAGCAACTAATTGATACAACTTATTGCGTGATCGCTTCATGGGTCGTGGTTCTCTCATGTTGTGTGCTGGTTTTGTTGTAATAGAGGGCTGGAGAGCCCTGAAAAGCGCGGACACATTACCGGTGATGTCATGAAACTGCAACAATCCATCTCGGCAAAACTTACCGCGACAAAACACTCTTAATTCAGTCACCTACGACGATTTGCTGTGTATGCACGCGCACTGGCTCTGCGAGTACCCGTTGTATCGATGCGCTAAGGGCAAACAAGCACTCCTGTGAGCACCCGGGGCCTGAATTGGAGGCAAAAAAAACCCCCGCAGAACAACTCGGCGGGGGTCTTCCTGCGAAGAAGTTTAGTCCTCGGCGGTTTCTTCGATCGACTCGTCGTCTTCAACATCCGGCGCAGGTCTGTCGACCAGCTCAACAAATGCCATCGGCGCCTTGTCACCCGTACGGTAGCCGCACTTCAGAATGCGAATGTAGCCACCGGGACGCTCCTGATAGCGAGGCCCTAGCTCTTCAAATAACTTACCCACCGCTGCCTTGGATCGCGTGCGATCAAAAGCGAGGCGACGGTTGGCGACGCTGTCGCTCTTCGCCAAGGTGATGAGCGGCTCAGCATAGCTGCGCAGCTCCTTCGCCTTCGGCAAGGTTGTCTTGATCAATTCATGCTCTACCAGAGAGACGGTCATGTTACGGAACATGGCCTTCCGGTGAGAGCTGTTGCGATTCAGTTGTCGTCCGCTATGGCGATGACGCATGACTCTATTCCTTACAAATCATGCCCGGATCATTCCGGGCGTTATCTCTTATCAGACGCTGAGCAACCGCTCGTCGTTCTTGAGGCTTGCTGGCGGCCACGCTTCCAGTCGCATACCGAGCGACAGGCCACGCGAGGCCAAAACGTCTTTAATTTCGGTCAGGGACTTCTTACCCAGGTTCGGGGTTTTGAGCAGTTCCACCTCAGTGCGCTGCACCAAGTCACCGATGTAGTAAATATTCTCGGCCTTGAGGCAGTTCGCAGAGCGGACCGTCAGTTCAAGATCATCCACCGGGCGCAGCAGGATCGGATCGACCTCCTCGGCTGCTTCGGTGGCTGCGGCTTGCGCTTCGCCCTCGAGGTCTACGAAGACTGCGAGCTGTTGCTGCAGAATGGTCGCTGCACGACGAATCGCCTCTTCAGGGTCCAGCGTGCCATTGGTCTCCAGATCGATGATCAGCTTGTCGAGGTCCGTGCGCTGCTCAACCCGCGCGGAGTCGACAACATAGCTCACACGACGGATCGGAGAGAACGAAGCGTCTAGAGGCAGTCTGCCGATTGATCGCGTCTCTTCCTCTGGATTCTCGCGGGCATCCGCAGGCGAGTAACCGCGACCACGCTGCACCAGCAGACGAATCGACAACGGCGTCTTGTCCGTGACGGTACAAATGACGTGATCAGGGTTCGAAATCTCGACATCGTGATCGATCTGAATATCAGCCGCCGTCACGGTGCAGGGCCCCTGTGCTGACAGCGTCAGCTGAGCAGAGTCCTTACCGTTTAATGATAAGGCAACGCCCTTGAGATTCAGCAGGATCTCGATGACGTCTTCCTGCACGCCTTCGATGGCAGAGTACTCGTGCTCCACGCCGTCGATCTCGACTTCGGTGATCGCACAACCGGGCATGGAGGACAGCAGAATGCGGCGCAGCGCATTGCCAAGCGTATGGCCAAAGCCGCGCTCGAGCGGCTCGAGCGTGACAGTGGCCCGCGTGTTGGAGGCTTCATCAACTTTGATGACGCGGGGTGTCAGAAACTCAGTGACTGAACTTTGCATAGAACACCTTCGATAGAGTCAGGGATTGCGTAACGGAAAACAGTCGAAGCGCTTACTTCGAGTACAGTTCCACAATCAAGTTTTCGTTAATTTCGCCAGGCAGATCCTGACGGTCAGGACGAGACTTGAAGGTCCCTTCCAGCTTGCCAGCGTCTACCTCTACCCAAATGGGCTCCCCACGCTGCTCGGCAATAGCCAATGCAGACTGCACCCGAAGTTGTTTTTTGGCTTTCTCACGCACCGACACGACGTCGCCGGGCTGAACCCGGTAGGACGGAATATTGACGACCGTACCGTTTACCAAAATACCTTTGTGCGAGACGAGCTGACGCGCCTCGGATCGCGTCGAGCCAAAGCCCATGCGATAGACGACATTGTCGAGTCGGCTTTCAAGCAGTTGCAGAAGGTTCTCGCCCGTCGCGCCCTTCAGCCGCGCCGCTTCCTTGTAGTAGTTGCGGAACTGCTTCTCGAGCACACCGTAGATGCGACGTACTTTTTGCTTCTCGCGAAGCTGAACACCGTAGTCAGACAGGCGGCCGCGACGCGCGCCATGCTGTCCGGGCGGTGTTTCAGATTTGCACTTCTTATCAAACGCAGCTACGCCACTCTTGAGCTGCAGATCCGTACCCTCCCGTCGGGAGAGCTTGCACTTCGGTCCAATATATCGAGCCATTTGCTAAGTCCTCTCTGGCGCGCGTTACACGCGACGCTTTTTGGGTGGGCGACAACCGTTATGCGGAATCGGTGTCACATCGGTAATGTTCGTAATCTTGTAACCGCAGCCATTCAGCGCACGGACGGCCGACTCGCGGCCAGGCCCTGGGCCTTTAACTTCTACGTCCAGGTTGCGGAGACCGTATTCCTTGGCCGCCTCGCCCGCGCGCTCTGCCGCAACCTGCGCAGCAAACGGCGTGGACTTACGTGAACCACGGAAGCCGGAGCCTCCCGCAGTGGCCCAGCTCAGGGTGTTTCCCTGACGGTCGGTAATCGTAATAATGGTGTTGTTAAAAGACGCATGAATATGCGCCACACCATCGACCACCTGCTTAGTGATCTTGCGTTTCGTTGTCTTGGCGTTCTTTGCCATCTATCTACTCGCTTTAATATCGACGCTACAAATTGGGATGTAGCTCCACCAAAGTTATTCGCCCGCGCCGCGGACGACGTCCTAATTACTTACGAATGGGCTTTCGAGGCCCTTTACGGGTGCGCGCATTCGTCTTGGTACGCTGACCTCGGAGAGGCAGACCCTTACGGTGACGAAGGCCACGGTTACAGCCGAGGTCCATCAATCGCTTGATGTTCATCGACACTTCACGTCGCAGGTCACCCTCAACATTCATTTCCGAGACCAGTGACCGCAGCTGATCCAACTCGCCTTCAGAAAGCTCGCCAATCTTGGTGCGTCTCGGGAATGTTGGATGCTTCACATAGCTTCTTGGCCTGGGTCTTACCAATGCCATAGATATGGGTGAGCGAAATCACCGCATGCTTATGATCTGGGATGTTTACTCCGGCGATACGCGCCATCTCTTATCTCCACACCTGTTGAGTCGTGTGCTCACTGGCACACATGACTGGCCCGCCACACAAAGGGGCGCGCATATTAATGATTTGAGCGATCGGCTTCAACAATCAGCCCTGACGCTGCTTGTGACGTGGATCCGAGGAACAAATCACTCTTACCACACCGTTACGTCGCACCACCTTGCAGTTACGACACATCTTCTTGACGGAAGCTCGCACTTTCATCGGAAACTCCTGATTCCTATCTCACCCGACCCGCGGGGCTGACGCTCCCGAGGTTGGCTTTTTTCATCACACCTTCGTACTGATGCGACATCAAATGGCTCTGTACCTGAGCCATGAAATCCATTACCACCACCACGACAATCAGCATGGAGGTGCCACCCAAATAGAAGGGCACGTTGAACATGACGACCAGAAACTGCGGCAGCAAACACACCAAGGCGATATACGCCGAACCAAATACCGTCAGCCGCGTCAGCACGCCGTCGATATAGTTCGCCGTTTGCTGCCCTGGGCGGATGCCCGGTACAAAAGCACCTGAGCGCTTAAGATTGTCTGCAACTTCTTGCGGGTTAAACATCAAAGCCGTGTAAAAGAAGCAGAAGAAAACGATAAAACCCGTAAACAGCAAAATGTTCAGTGGCTGACCGGGACCAATAGCCACCGCTAGGTCCTGCAACCAATCAGAGCTGTCACCGCTGCCGAACCACTGCGCGACCGAGGCAGGGAACAGCAAGATCGAGCTCGCGAAAATGGCCGGAATCACGCCCGCCATGTTCACCTTTAACGGCAGATGCGATGCCTGCGCCTGCATCATGCGTCGCCCTTGCTGACGCTTCGCATAGTTAACGGTGATCCGTCGCTGGCCGCGCTCAATGAACACCACCAGGTAAATAACAACGGCTGCCAGCACTAAAATGCCGAGCAAAATAAGGATGCTGATCTCGCCCTGACGCGCCTGCTCGAGTGACTGCCCGATCGCCGCAGGGAGACCCGCCACGATGCCGGCAAAAATGAGCAGCGAGATGCCATTACCGATGCCACGCTCGGTGATCTGCTCACCCAGCCACATCATGAACACAGCACCGGTCACCAGTGAGGCGACTGCCGTCACGTAAAAGCTCATGCCCGTGGCGTACGTCAGGCCTTGGTTAGCCAGCCCGACCGTCATTCCCGTGCCCTGCACCAAGGCCAAGGCGACCGTCAGATAGCGTGTCCACTGGGAAATCTTGCGTCGCCCTGCTTCGCCCTCTTTCTTGAGCTGCTCAAGCTGTGGCGTGACAGCCGTCATCAACTGCATGATGATGGACGCGGAGATGTAAGGAAGGATGCCCAGCGCGAGAATACTCATGCGCTCCAGTGCACCGCCCGAAAAGACGTTCGCCAATCCGAGAATGGTGCCCTGATTCTGATCAAATAGAGATGCCAGCTGCTCGGGATCGATGCCGGGAACAGGAATATGCGTCCCGATTCGGTAGATCAGCAGCGCAATCAGCACAAAGCGCAGGCGAGCGAAGAGCTCTCCCATGCCGGCTGAATTCATGGATGGCATCCCGTTGGCCATGGCTTACGCCTCGACACTCCCACCGGCGGCTTCAATCGCAGCCTTAGCGCCCTTGGTGACAGTCACGCCGCGGACATTGACCGCGCGCGAGATCTCACCTGAGAGGAATACCCGCACGCGCTTGACGTCATCCTTGATGAGATCAGCGGCCTTCAGGGCCTCCAAATCGACCACATCGCCTTCGACCCGGTTCAGCTCGTGCAAGCGTACTTCTGCCGTGGTGCGACCAATGCGCGAAGTAAAACCATACTTCGGCAAGCGCTTCTGGAGTGGCATCTGACCACCCTCGAAACCGGCTTTGACCGTGCCACCCGAACGGGACTTCAAACCCTTGTGGCCGCGTCCGGCGGTTTTGCCGACACCCGAACCGATGCCGCGACCCACACGCTTGGCGTTTCGCTTGGCACCGGGGGCAGGCTTAAGGCTGTTTAAACGCATTTCGTCAGACATTGCTCTCGCCCTCGACACGGACCAGGTAATTCACCTTGTTAATCATGCCGCGCACCGACGGGGTATCTTCTACCTCGACTGTGTGGCCAATTCGACGCAGACCCAAACCCGCGACACAGGCCTGATGCTTCTTCAAGCGGCCGTGGATGCTGCGGATCTGCGTGACTTTAATCATTGCTTTGCTCATTGCTGTTTCCTCACTACTCAGCTGAGGATTTCTTCTACGCTGAGGCCGCGACGCGCTGCCACGTCTTCCGGAGAGCTCATGTCTCGCAGGCCTTTGAAAGTCGCCTGAACGACGTTTACCGGGTTGGTCGATCCGTAGCACTTCGCCAGTACGTTGTGCACACCAGCCAGTTCCAATACGGAGCGCATCGCGCCACCGGCAATCACGCCAGTACCTTCTGATGCGGGCTGCATGTAGACCTTGGACGCACCATGTGCGGCCTTGATGGGATATTGCAGGGTGCCATTGACCAACTGCACCTGCACCATGTTGCGTCGAGCAGACTCCATCGCCTTCTGGATCGCGACTGGCACCTCACGGGCTTTACCTCGGCCGTAACCCACGCGACCCTTGCCGTCGCCTACAACCGTCAACGCCGTAAAGCTCATGATTCGGCCACCCTTGACCGTCTTCGCCACGCGGTTAACCTGCACCAGCTTCTCCTGAAGGTCGCCCTCAGTGCGCTGATCGCCTTGCTGCTTCTTGTCATTCATTGCCATGCTTAAAACTCCAATCCGCCTTCACGCGCAGCGTCTGCCAGTGCCTTAACTCGTCCGTGATATCGGAAACCTGAGCGATCAAAGGCAACAGACGTGACGCCCGCCGCCTTCGCACGTTCTGCAACCAACTTGCCTACTGCCGCTGCCGCTGCCACGTTTCCTGTCGCACCCGAGCGCAGGTCTTTGTCCAGCGTCGACGCTTGAGCGAGGACGGTTTTACTGTCACCAGAGATCACCTGGGCGTAGATGTGCCGGGGCGTACGATGCACAGACAAACGCACGTCTCCAGCAGTACGCATGTGAACGCGGGACTTCTTGGCGCGGCGCAGTCGCGCCTGTGTCTTGGTATTCATTGCCGTATCCGATTACTTTTTCTTGGCTTCCTTACGCCGGACGTACTCGTCCGCGTAACGAATGCCTTTTCCTTTGTAGGGCTCTGGTGGACGGAAGCTGCGGATTTCCGCGGCCGCCTGACCGACGGCTTGCTTGTCGATACCAGAGATCACGATTTCAGTCTGGGTGGGCGTGTCAGCAGAGAGGCCCTCGGCCAGCTCGTAATCCACCTGGTGGGACAGACCAATGGTCAGGTTCACCGTCTTGCCGGAAGCCTTGGCGCGATAACCCACACCATTCAAGACCAACTTCTTTTCCCAGCCCTCGGAAACACCCTTAACCATGTTGGCCAGCAGAGACCGAGTCGTCCCCGCCATGGCGCGGTTGTTGTCGCCCTCATAGGTAATGGTGGCCACGTCTTCTTCGACATTGACGCCAACTCCATCCGTCAAGGTCAGTTCCAAAGAACCCTTCCCACCCTTGACAGAAAGCAGCGCGCCATCAGTTTTGATATCGACCCCTTTAGGCAGGGCGACAGGACTATTCGCTACACGAGACATTTCTCTAACGCTCCCGTTATGAGATCAGAATACGGTGCAGAGGACTTCGCCCCCGACACCTGCGGCACGTGCCGCCCGATCCGTCATCACACCGCGGGATGTCGACACAATGGCGACTCCCAATCCACCACGTACTGACGGCAAATCATCCTTGCCGGAGTAACGGCGCAACGATGGCTTACTAATGCGCTCAATTTCAGCGATCACCGGCTTGCCGTCGTAGTATTTCAGGTCGATCTCAAGCCTGGGCTTGGCCGTGCTGTCGTCATAACGATGACCAGCGATGTAGCCCTCTTGCTCGAGAACCTTGGCCACCGATACCTTCAGCTTGGACCCCGGCATATCAACGGTTTGCTTGCCCGCCATCTGCGCATTGCGCAAACGGGTCAACATATCGCTCAACGGATCTTGCATGCTCATTCAAATGTTCTCCGTTACCAGCTGGACTTAACCAGACCAGGTACATCGCCGCGCATCGCTGCTTCGCGCAGCTTGTTACGACACAATCCGAATTTTCGGTACACACCGTGGGGACGGCCGGTCAATTGGCAGCGTCGCTGCTGACGAACCGGACTGGCGTTACGGGGCAGTTTTTGCAACGCAATCTGTGCCTCCCAACGCTCCTCGTCACTCGTGTTGACGTTGGCAATCACTTCCTTGAGTTGAGCACGCTTGGCTGCGAACTTGGCAACCGTTCTCGCGCGCTTGGCCTCTCGGGCAATCATGGATTTCTTAGCCATATCTTTGACGCCTTAAGTTCTGAAAGGGAAATTGAACGCTGCGAGCAACGCGCGGCCCTGATCATCATTCGCCGCGGTGGTGGAGATAGTGATATCCATTCCACGCAGCTTGTCGATCTGGTCGTAATCAATTTCCGGGAAAATAATCTGCTCAGTCACGCCCATCGCAAAGTTGCCACGGCCGTCAAACTGCTTGGGGCTGATGCCACGAAAGTCACGAATACGCGGAATCGCAATGTTGATAAGACGATCGAGGAACTCGTACATACGCTCATCACGCAACGTCACTTTGCAACCAATCGGCCAGCCGTCGCGGATCTTGAAGCCGGCGATAGACTTTCGTGATTTGGTGACGATCGGCTTTTGGCCTGCAATCTTTTCCATATCGGCCACGGCGCTCTCGAGCACCTTCTTGTCGCCAACGGCCTCACCGACACCCATGTTGAGGGTGATCTTGCTAATACGCGGCACCGCCATCACGTTCTTAAGTCCAAGCTCTGACTGGAGCTTCGGAACGATTTCGCTACGGTACTTTTCTTTCAGCGCTGTCATGTCTCAATTGCCTCTCTTCGCCGCGGTCGATCAGGCGTCAACCAGATCGCCGGACGGCTTGAATACGCGGACCTTTTTGCCGTCGTCGACGCGGTAACCCACACGCTCGCCCTTCCCGGACTTGCTGTTAAATACCGCCAGGTTAGATGCCTGAATCGGCGCCTCCTGTTCAACGATGCCACCGGCAACGCCCGCCTGCGGGTTGGGCTTGGTGTGCTTCTTGATCATGTTCACGCCGCTCACTACAACGCGATCACTATCAATAATGCGACGCACTGTGCCCCGCTTACCCTTGTCTTTTCCGGCGATCACGATTACTTCGTCATCCCGCTTGAGCTTCGCCATTACCTGACCCTCTCTTGCCTTGCTCAGATCACTTCCGGCGCAAGGGAAATGATTTTCATGAATTTTTCGCCGCGCAGTTCGCGCGTGACGGGCCCGAAAATACGCGTACCAATCGGCGCATCCTGGGCGTTCAACAACACCGCAGCGTTCTCGTCGAACTTAATCAGCGAGCCGTCGGGGCGACGCACGCCCTTCTTGGTGCGCACCACCACAGCGGTAATCACCTGGCCTTTCTTGACCTTGCCCCGGGGAATCGCTTCCTTGACGGTGACCTTGATCAAGTCGCCTACACGGGCATAACGACGCTTGGAGCCGCCCAGCACTTTGATGCACATCACGCGGCGGGCACCACTGTTGTCGGCTACTTCCAGATACGACTGCGTCTGAATCATGTTTCTTTACTCCACCAACGGCCTATTGCCGCTCGCTTATACCGGCCACCACTCAAATCTGAGTCGCGGTCTCCACAACCTCTACCAACGTCCAGCTCTTGCTCTTGGACATCGGACGGGACTCGGCCACCAAAACGGTGTCACCCATACCCGCCCTGTTCTCCTCGTCGTGCGCGTGCACTTTGGAGGAACGGGTGATGTACTTGCCGTACACCGGATGCTTCACCCGGCGCTCGATCTTGACCGTAATGGTCTTATCCATCTTGTCGCTCACAACACGGCCTTGAAGCGTGCGTGCGCGCGTTTCTGTCGATGCCATTACTGTTCCGCCTTCTGTTGCAGCACGGTTTTCACTCGTGCGATGTCACGCTTGGTCTGTTTAAGCAGGTGACTCTGGCCCAATTGACCAGTTGCCTTGGCCATGCGGAGCTTGAACTGCTCTTCGCGCAGCGACAGCAACTGCTTGTTCAGGTCGTCGACCGACTTGTCACGAAGTTCACTGGCTTTCATCACATCACCGACCGTTTCACAAACGTGGTCTGCACCGGCAACTTAGCTGCTGCGAGGTCAAAAGCCTCACGCGCCAGTTGCTCTGACACACCCTCTACCTCATACAGCACACGACCCGGCTGGATCTGCGCCACCCAATATTCGACGTTGCCCTTGCCTTTACCCTGTCGAACTTCCAGAGGCTTTCCGGTAATTGGCTTGTCAGGAAAAATACGAATCCAGATCTTTCCACCGCGCTTGATGTGGCGCGTCATCGCACGACGAGCCGCTTCGATCTGGCGCGCTGTAATGCGACCGCGGCCGGTGGCCTTCAAGGCATACTCGCCGAAGCTCACCTTGCTTCCACGCTCTGCAAGACCCCGGTTACGGCCCTTCTGCGTCTTGCGGAACTTGGTCCGTTTTGGTTGCAACATGTTCTACTTCCTCAATCAGGCAGTCAGCTCAGTACGAAGAACCCTCAGGCCTCTTCACCCTCGCCGATCACCTCACCTTTAAAAATCCAGACCTTCACGCCAATCACCCCGTAGGTGGTATGCGCTTCATAAGTCGCGTAGTCGATATCAGCGCGCAAGGTGTGCAGCGGCACGCGGCCTTCGCGGTACCACTCGGTTCTCGCGATCTCCGCACCACCCAATCGGCCACCAACCTGCACCTTGATACCTTCTGCGCCCTGGCGCATGGCGTTCTGCACAACGCGCTTCATTGCACGGCGGAACATCACTCGACGCTCAAGCTGCTGGGCCACGTTTTGCGCAACCAGGCGCGCATCCATGTCGGGCTTGCGGATCTCTTCGATATTGATGTGTACGGGCACACCCATCTTGGCAGACAGGTCTTTGCGCAGACCGTCGACGTCTTCACCTTTCTTGCCGATCACGATGCCGGGGCGAGCGGTGAAGATGGTAATGCGTGCAGTTTGAGCGGGTCGCTCGATCTTGACGCGGCTCACCGAGGCGGCATCCAGCTTCTTCAGGATGTATTCACGCACCTCGAGGTCGTTAATCAGATTCTGGGCATACGTCTTGCTGTCCGCATACCAAACAGAGTTATGGTCCTTGACCACGCCCAGTCGGATACCCGTTGGATGTACCTTCTGACCCATTCGGTCGTCTCCTTAACTCTCGCCGTCCGCGACCTTGACCGTAATGTGGCAGGTACGCTTAAAAATACGATCACCACGGCCCTTGGCGCGCGCTCGCAGGCGCTTCATGGTGAAACCTTCGTCGACGAAAATCGTCGACACGCGCAGCTCGTCAACGTCTGCGCCCTCATTGTTCTCTGCATTGGCAATCGCAGAGTTCAGCACCTTGCGCACAATCGCAGCGGCTTTTTTGTTACTGAACTCCAGCAGATTCAACGCTTCCTCAACCGGCTTGCCACGTACCTGATCGGCGACCAGACGCGCTTTCTGCGCGGAGATACGGGCTGCACGTAATTTGGCTGCTACTTCCATTTCTCTCTCCAGCCGACCTTATCGCTTGGCTTTCTTGTCGACGATGTGGCCCTTGAACGTCCGGGTCACTGCAAATTCACCCAGCTTGTGTCCGACCATGTCTTCGTTAATCAGAATCGGCACATGCTGACGACCGTTGTGAACTGCAATCGTTAAACCCACCATGTTGGGCGACACCATCGAGCGTCGTGACCAGGTCTTGATAGGTCGACGATCGTTGGCCTCAACCGCGGCCTCGACTTTTTTCATCAGGTGCAGGTCGATGAAGGGGCCTTTTTTCAATGAACGTGGCACTGATAATTCTCCTGACCGATTACTTCTTACCGCGACGGCGGACAATCATGCCGTCGGTACGCTTGTTCTTACGGGTCTTGTAGCCCTTGGTGGGCACACCCCATGGCGTCACCGGATGACGACCACCGGAGGTCTTGCCTTCACCACCACCATGAGGGTGATCAACCGGGTTCATCGCAACACCGCGAACGGTGGGCCGAACTCCTCTCCATCGCGCCGCACCAGCTTTACCCAGCTTGCGCAGGCTGTGCTCAGAATTCGACACCTCGCCGAGCGTGGCGCGGCAATCGATGGGCACCTTGCGCATCTCGCCAGAGCGGAGACGAACCGTGGCGTATTGGCCTTCTCGCGCCACCAACTGAACGGATGCACCAGCAGAGCGGGCCATCTGTGCGCCCTTGCCAGGCTTGAGCTCGATAGCGTGAATCACGGAACCGACGGGGATGTTCCGCACCGGCAAGCAGTTACCTGCCTTGATAGGTGCCGCGGAGCCCGAGTGCAGTACGTCACCCGCCTGAACACCCTTCGGCGCGATGATGTAGCGGCGCTCGCCATCGGCGTAGAGAAGCAATGCGATATGGGCGGTGCGATTCGGGTCGTATTCAATGCGCTCAACCTTGGCCGGAATGCCGTCCTTGATGCGCTTGAAATCGATCTTGCGGTAATGCTGCTTGTGACCACCGCCAATGTGGCGGGTGGTGATGCGGCCGAGGTTATTGCGGCCACCGGTTTTGGACTTCTTCTCGAGGAGCGGACCGTGGGGCTTGCCTTTGTGCAAACCTTCGGTGACGACCTTCACCTGGTGACGGCGTCCTGCTGAAGTGGGTTTACTCTTTACGACTGCCATGACTCGCTACCTCAGCTCATCGAAGCAAAGTCAATTTCTTGACCCTGCTCTACCCGGACGTACGCCTTCTTCCACGAGGGGCGCTTGCTCAACCCATAACGATTACGCTTGGTTTTACCCTTCACGCGCAGTGTCTGAACGTCATTCACCGTTACTTTGAACAGCTGCTCGACAGACTGACGAATCTCGTCTTTGGTCGCATCGAGAGAGACGCGGAACACATACTGATTGCTCTGCTCTGCCACGATCGCCGACTTTTCCGACACGTGGGGCCCCAGCAGAATCTGAAAAACACGCTCCTGATTCACGCCAACGCCTCCTCAAACTTCTTCACAGCATCGACGGTGATCATGACCTTGTCGTAAGCAATGAGGCTCACGGGGTCAGCGCCCTCTACATCCCGAACATCTACCTTGTGCAGATTTCGGGAAGCGAGGTAGAGATTCTTGTCTACGCTGTCCGCCACAATCAAAACGTTGTCCACGCCATATCCCTTCAGGGTCTCTACCAGCAGCTTTGTCTTCGGCTGCTCTACATCCAGCGCCTCAACGATCATCAGTCGATCGGTTCGCGCCAGCTCAGACAGGATGGAACGCATCGCTGCCCGATACATCTTGCGGTTCACCTTCTGCGAGTGATCCTGCGGCTTGGCCGCGAAGGTCACGCCACCAGAGCGCCAAATCGGCGACCGGATGGTGCCTGCGCGAGCACGACCCGTGCCCTTCTGACGCCACGGCTTTTTGCCGCCGCCAGCGACTTCGGATCGCGTCTTCTGCGCACGCGTACCCTGACGCGCGCCAGACAGGTAGGCTGTCACCACCTGATGAACCAATGCTTCGTTGTACTCGCGAGCGAAATTGGCTTCAGACACCGCAACGGTCCCTGCTGCTTCATTCCCCGGCTTGACTACATTCAATTCCACGTCTCGCCCCCGCTACTCACGACTGTGACGGGCTGCTGCCCGCCGCTTTGACTGTCGGACGAACAATCACTTCGCCACCCGGAGCGCCCGGTACCGCGCCTTTAATGAGCAGCAGGTTGCGCTCTACATCAACGCGGATGACCTCGAGGCCCTGCGTTGTCACACGCTCGTCGCCCATGTGTCCGGACATCTTCTTGCCCTTGAACACGCGGCCCGGCGTTTGGCACTGACCAATCGAACCCGGAGCGCGGTGCGACAACGAGTTACCGTGAGTCGCGTCCTGAGTGCGGAAGTTCCAGCGCTTTACGACACCCTGGAAACCCTTACCCTTGGAACGACCAGCGACATCAACCTTCTGACCCTGCTCAAACCGATCAACGGTCAGCTCGGAACCCACCTCAAACGCCTCGTCAGAACCGTCCAAACGGAACTCCCACAGGCCTTCACCCGCGGAAACTCCAGCCTTGGCGTAATGCCCGGCTTCCGGCTTGCTGACTTTCGAGGCCTTGCGGCTACCCGCTGTGACCTGAATTGCTCGGTACCCATCGGTCTCGAGCTCTTTGATTTGAGTGACGCGGTTTGGAGCAATTTCCACTACGGTCACTGGTACTGATGCGCCGTCCTCGGTGAAGACTCTCGTCATTCCCGATTTTCGGCCGACTAAACCAATAGTCATGGCTTAAACCTCACAGTGTACGGGGCTCAACCCTCTATGGCCGCCCGACACAGTCTTGTTAGTGATTGAACCGGACGTTACACACCTGGCGAACCAGGCAGGCTACTTCTACTAAATTGTCCTTAACCCAGACTGATTTGGACTTCTACGCCCGCAGCCAGATCAAGTTTCATCAAAGCATCAACCGTTTTCTCGGTTGGCTCGACGATATCGAGGAGACGCTTGTGTGTGCGGATCTCGTATTGATCCCGCGCATCCTTGTTAACGTGAGGAGAGATCAGAATAGTGAACTTCTCCTTCTTGGTCGGCAGTGGGATGGGACCACGAACCTGAGCGCCAGTGCGACGGGCCGTCTCCACAATCTCTTCAGTCGATGCGTCAATCAGGCGATGGTCAAAGGCCTTCAGCCGGATTCGGATACGCTGGTTTTGCACGGTACATCTCCTTAAAACAGCCGGTGTCCGCGAGGGACCCCGAAAAAAGAGAGCGAAGTCTACGGATGTGGTGGAGGGGTGTCAACAATAAAGCCGCCTTATTTAGCGGGTTTCAGGGGGATGCGGCATTTCTCACACATCTGTCAGCGACGGCCCATAAAACGTCGTTTTAGAACAGATCGTGACCTCAGCCAACGAAAACGGATGCTGGCTGTCCCTTTAAACCCCATTTTCCCTGTTAGAGAGTCAAAGTCAGGCCCAGAGCCCGGCTTGCTACGTTTGGCATCCCCAGGGCCTGTTGGTAGCACCCGCGAACGACGCGAACATTAAAAAGCCCGCGCAAGGCGGGCTTCTTAAGGGATTTGACCGGCTTCAGTCGAGGATTTTAGCGACGACGCCTGCACCTACCGTTCGGCCACCCTCTCGGATCGCAAAACGCAGGCCCTCTTCCATCGCAATCGGGGCAATCAGCTCAGCAACAAAGTTGATGTTGTCACCAGGCATCACCATCTCAACACCCTCAGGCAGCTCAACCGCACCCGTTACATCCGTCGTACGGAAGTAAAACTGCGGACGGTAGCCCTTAAAGAACGGCGTATGACGGCCTCCCTCGTCCTTCGACAGAACATAAACCTCTGCCTCGAACTTGGTGTGCGGGTTCACAGAACCCGGAATCGCCAGTACCTGACCACGCTCAACCTCTTCACGCTTCGTACCACGCAGCAGAACACCCACGTTCTCGCCCGCACGGCCTTCGTCAAGCAACTTGCGGAACATCTCAACGCCAGTACAGGTCGTCTTCTGGGTCTCTTTGATGCCGATAATCTCGATCTCGTCACCCACCTTAACGATGCCGCGCTCAACACGACCCGTCACAACCGTACCCCGGCCAGAGATCGAGAACACGTCCTCAACCGGCATCAGGAACGGCTGGTCAATCGCACGCTCAGGCTCAGGAATGTACGCATCCAAAGTCTCAACCAGCGTCTTAACCGCCGTCGTGCCCAGACCGTTGTCGTCCTTACCTTCCAGCGCCATCAGCGCAGAACCGCAAATGATCGGCGTGTCATCACCAGGGAACTCGTAGGTATCCAGAAGCTCGCGGAGCTCCATCTCTACCAGTTCCTTCATCTCTGTGTACTCTTCCGAGTCCACACCACCGCAGTCTTCTGCCAGCAGGTCAGCCTTGTTCAGGAAGACCACAATGTAGGGAACGCCTACCTGACGTGACAGCAGGATGTGCTCGCGCGTCTGCGGCATCGGGCCGTCAGTCGCACCACATACCAGGATAGCGCCGTCCATCTGCGCCGCACCCGTGATCATGTTCTTCACATAGTCAGCGTGTCCGGGGCAGTCAACGTGCGCGTAGTGACGTCCATCTGACTCATACTCAACGTGAGAGGTCGCGATCGTAATACCACGCTCCTTCTCTTCCGGTGCGTTATCAATACCGTCAAACGCAACCAGCTCTCCGCCCCATACCTCTGAACACACTCGCGTCAACGCCGCAGTCAGCGTCGTCTTACCGTGGTCTACGTGTCCAATCGTGCCCACATTTACGTGGGGCTTCGAACGCTCAAATGCCTCTTTTGCCATCTTCCTTCACCTCAACTGTTCAGACGATCAGGACGTCTGGTTTTTAGAAATAATGTCCTGAGCCACATTGCTGGGCGCAGGCGCGTACTTAGCGAACTCCATGGTGTACGTTGCGCGACCCTGAGTCGCACTACGCAGATCAGTCGCGTAACCGAACATCTCAGCCAACGGTACTTCTGCGTTAACGATCTTGCCCGCTGCGTTCTCATCCATGCCTTGGATCAGACCGCGCCGGCGGTTTAAGTCACCCACCACGTCACCCATATTTTCCTCAGGCGTGACAACCTCGACCTTCATCATCGGCTCTAGCAGCTCTGCACCACCGACCTCAGCCAGTTTTTTGGTCGCCATGCTGGCAGCAATCTTGAACGCCATTTCACTGGAATCCACATCGTGGAATGACCCGTCGTAAAGCGTCGCCTTCAGACCGAGCAGCGGATAACCCGCCAATACGCCGTTCTGCATCTGCTCCTCGATACCCTTATTCACGGCGGGGATGTATTCACGGGGCACGATACCGCCAACGATTTCATTGACGAACTCAAGGCCTTCCGCACTCGTGTCCTCAGCAGGCTCAAACTTGACCCACACGTGTCCGTACTGACCGCGACCGCCGGACTGGCGAACAAACTTGCCTTCGATCTCAGTAGTCGTGGTGATGCGCTCACGATAGGCGACCTGTGGCTTACCGATGTTCGCCTCAACACTGAACTCACGGCGCATACGATCGACAATGATGTCGAGGTGGAGCTCGCCCATACCGGAGATAATGGTCTGACCAGTCTCCTCATCGGTCTTCACACGGAAAGACGGGTCTTCCTGAGCGAGCTTACCCAATGCAATACCCATCTTCTCCTGGTCAGCCTTGGATTTGGGCTCCACTGCGACCGAGATCACCGGCTCGGGGAATTCCATACGCTCGAGGATGACGATATTGTCAGCGTCACACAGGGTGTCACCCGTGGTGACATCCTTAAGGCCAATGGCCGCGGCAATATCGCCTGCGAGGACTTCTTTAATTTCTTCCCGGCTGTTTGAGTGCATCTGCACCATCCGGCCAACGCGCTCTTTCTTCTGCTTCACTGCGTTGTAGATCCCGGTGCCCGATTCCAGCTTACCGGAGTAAACACGGAAGAAGGTCAAGGTCCCAACGAATGGGTCTGTCGCGATTTTGAATGCGAGGGCAGAGAAAGGCTCGTTGTCGTCTGAAGGGCGCGTCACAACCGTCTCACCGTCTTCAAGCGTCCCTTCAATCGCCTTCACCTCAGTCGGAGAAGGCAGGTACTCGATAACGGCGTCCAGTACCGCCTGAACGCCTTTGTTCTTGAACGCAGATCCGCCGAGGATGGGCACGATCTCGTTCGCCAAAGTGCGGATCCGAATCCCTTCTTTGATCTCTTCTTCGGTGAGCTCGCCCTCGTCAAGGTACTTGGTCATGAGCTCTTCATTGGCTTCAGCGGCTGCCTCAACCATGTATTCACGCATCTCGGCGACTTTGTCTTCCAAATCCGCGGGAATGTCTCCGTATTCGAAGGTCATACCCATGTCGTCTTCGTTCCAGATGATCGCCTTCTGCTTGATCAGGTCGATCACGCCCTTGAAGTCTTCCTCAGCGCCAATCGTCATCTGAATCGGCACGGCGTTGCAGCCGAGTCGCTCGCGGAGTTGCGAAACCACCATGTCAAAGTCGGCGCCGGCGCGGTCCATCTTGTTAACGAACACCATGCGGGGCACTTCGTACTTGTTCGCCTGCCGCCATACGGTTTCGGTCTGGGGCTGAACGCCCGAGGAACCACACAAGACGACGACTGCACCATCAAGTACGCGAAGTGAGCGCTCTACTTCGATCGTGAAGTCAACGTGTCCGGGGGTGTCAATAATGTTGACACGGTGCTGGTCGAACTGCTGCTGCATGCCCTGCCAGAAACAGGTGGTCGCAGCGGAAGTAATCGTGATGCCACGTTCCTGCTCCTGCTCCATCCAGTCCATGGTGGCCGCACCATCGTGCACCTCACCGATCTTGTGAGAGAGGCCGGTATAAAACAGTACCCGCTCGGTGGTGGTGGTCTTACCAGCATCCACGTGGGCAACAATACCGATGTTGCGATAACGGTTGATCGGAGTCTTACGAGCCACGACAGTGTCCTCAGATAAAAGTTGGCAGACTGGGTTTTAGAATCGGAAGTGCGAGAAGGCCTTGTTGGCTTCAGCCATGCGGTGTACGTCTTCACGCTTCTTAACCGCGTTACCCTTGCCGGATGCGGCATCGACGATTTCGCCGGCGAGACGCTGACGCATGGACTTCTCGCCACGGTTGCGGGCGTAATCTACTAACCAACGCATGGAAAGCGCCACGCGGCGAGACGGACGCACTTCAACCGGCACCTGGTAGGTCGCACCACCCACACGGCGAGACTTCACCTCGACCATCGGGGCAATGTTCTCCAGTGCTTCGTCAAAGACTTCGATAGGGTCGCGCTTGGTGCGCTCTTCAACGATATCCAAAGCACCGTAGACGATGGATTCAGCGACCGATTTTTTGCCGCTGATCATCACATGGTTCATGAATTTGGCGAGTGTGGAGTTCCCGAATTTGGGATCAGGCAGGACTTCACGCTTGGCAACAACGCGTCTTCTTGGCATGTCAATTTTCCTATTGCTTCAGGGTTCCCGACCACTGCACTAAGCGGGTCGGCCTTACTGTCACAGCTGTGACATTAGGTGGATGCCCGGCAGGGCACCCGCTCTATCATTTAGGTCGCTTGGCTCCGTACTTGGATCGGCCTTGCTTACGATCAGAGACACCAGAGGTATCCAGGCTGCCGCGAACGGTGTGGTAACGCACACCCGGCAAATCCTTCACGCGTCCGCCGCGAATCAGCACTACGCTGTGCTCCTGCAGGTTATGGCCCTCACCACCAATGTAGGAAGACACCTCAAACCCGTTGGTCAGCCGGACACGGCAGACCTTACGCAGAGCCGAATTCGGCTTCTTCGGGGTGGTGGTGTAAACACGCGTGCACACGCCTCGACGCTGCGGGCAGGCCTGCAGTGCCGGTACACCGCTCTTGGTGACTTTGCGCTTGCGCGGCTTGCGCACAAGCTGGTTAATGGTTGCCATTCAGCATTTGCTCCCAATATTGATTTCGGGGCCGGGGCCCCGAAAAAGAGCGCGCATTCTATAGACCGGCCAAAAACCGGTCAAGCGCGCCCGACTGTGACTATTCCTCTACCGCATCCTCGACAGAATCCGCTGCCTCGGCGCGCTCCATTTCTTCCGCGAAGCTCTCAGTGAACTCCTCGTCAGACATGCTGAGCATGAGCTCGTCGCCTTCGGACTGCTTGCGTCGGCGCTCTTCGTGGTACGCGAGGCCGGTACCCGCCGGGATCAACCGACCGACAATCACGTTCTCCTTGAGGCCGCGCAGGTAATCCCGCTTGCCCGTCACTGCTGCTTCGGTCAGGACACGCGTGGTCTCCTGGAACGATGCCGCAGAGATGAAGCTCTCGGTAGCCAGCGAAGCTTTGGTGATGCCCAGCAGTTCGCGGCTCGCCGATGGCGAAATCAAACCCTCCGCTTCGAGGCGATCGCACTCTTCGAGGAACGCCGTGTACTCCGCCTGCTCGCCCTTAATGAAGGTCGAATCACCGGTAGACGTGATCTCCACCTTGCGCAGCATCTGGCGAACAATCACCTCAATGTGCTTGTCATTGATCTTCACACCCTGCAGGCGATACACCTCCTGGATCTCGTTGACGATATATTCAGCGAGCGCCGGGATGCCTTTCAGACGCAGAATGTCATGGGGGCTCGGCGGGCCTTCCGAGACGATCTCTCCCTTCTGCACCGTTTCACCCTCAAACACCGATAGCTGACGCCACTTGGGAATCAACTCTTCGTAGTGGTCCGAGCCGTCTGGCAAGGTTGAGGCGTCGGTCGGCGTAATCACCAGACGACGCTTGCCTTTGGTTTCTTTGCCAAAGCTCACGGTGCCAGAGATTTCCGCGAGAATCGCCGGCTCCTTCGGCTTACGCGCTTCGAACAGATCGGCAACACGGGGCAGACCACCGGTGATGTCCCGGGTCTTCGAGCCTTCCTGTGGGATACGAGCGATGACGTCACCCACTTCGACCTTCGCGCCATCCTCGAGGTTGACCATTGCACCGTGAGGCAGGAAGTAATGCGCCGGCACGTTGGTGCCCGCCAGCATGAGTTCCTTGCCTTTGCCATCGACCAGTGTCACAGCCGGACGGATGTCCTTGCCTGCTGTCGGCCGCTCAGCAACATCCAACACCGAGATGCTCGACAGACCCGTGAACTCGTCGGTTTGGCGCTTGATGGTGACGCCTTCGTCCATCCCGCTGAACTTCACGGTACCCGCGACCTCAGTGATGATCGGGTGCGTGTGCGGATCCCAGGTAGCGACGATGTCGCCTGCAGCGACAGCCGCTTCATCCTGAACGCGGATGGTTGCACCGTAGGGCACCTTGTAACGCTCTCGCTCGCGGCCGACGCTATCTAGCAACGACAATTCGCCAGAGCGCGATACGGCCACCAAGGAACCATCAGGCTTATCAACCACCTTCATGTTATGAAGGCGGATGACACCGTCGTTATTGACCTGAATATTGTCCTGCGCCGCTTGACCGGATGCCGCACCACCGATGTGGAAAGTCCGCATCGTAAGCTGCGTGCCCGGCTCACCAATGGACTGCGCCGCAACCACACCAATTGCCTCGCCCATGTTGACCTGATGACCGCGACCGAGGTCACGTCCATAACACGTCGAGCAGATGCCATAGCGTGTCTTACAGGTGATCGGTGAGCGGACAATAATCTCTTCCACACCCATCTCATCGACCTTCGCCGTCAGGACCTCATCCAGCATCGTGCCGGCTTCAAGCAGCACTTCGCCGGTGGATGGATCGACCACGTCCTGCGCCACAATACGGCCGAGCACCCGCTCTGACAGCGATTCGATGATGTCGCCGCCATCGATGACCGAGGTCATCACCAGACCTTCGTCAGTGCCGCAATCCTGCTCGGTCACCACGACGTCCTGAGCCACATCCACCAAACGACGCGTGAGGTAACCCGAGTTCGCGGTCTTCAGTGCCGTATCGGCAAGACCCTTACGCGCGCCGTGCGTAGAGATGAAGTACTGCAGGACGTTCAATCCCTCGCGGAAATTAGCGGTAATCGGCGTCTCGATAATGGAACCATCCGGCTTCGCCATCAGGCCTCGCATGCCCGCCAACTGTCGGATCTGCGCGGGCGAACCCCGTGCTCCTGAGTCGGCGTACATGTAAACCGAGTTGAAGGAATCCTGCTCCTCGTCATCACCGTCGCGATTGGTCACGGTCTCTTTCGACAGGCCCGCCATCATCGACTTGGACACCTGGTCGTTCGTTCGCGACCAGATATCGATGACCTTGTTGTACTTCTCGCCCTGCGTCACGAGACCCGCGCGATACTGCTGCTCGATCTCCGCGACCTCGCCCTCGGCGCGAGCAATCAGCTCAGCCTTGGCGTCGGGGATAGCAAAGTCGTTAACACCGATCGACGCACCCGAACGCGTGGAGTACTCGTAACCGGTATACATTAGTTTATCAGCGAAGATCACCGTCGACTTCAAGCCGACCGCGCGATAACACTGGTTGATCACGCGCGAGATCGCCTTCTTGACCATCGGCTGGTTGATCATGTCGAAGGACAGACCTGCAGGCACGATATCCCACAGCAGCGCACGACCGACTGTCGTCTCGACAATACGGGTCTGCTCCGTAGTCTCCTCACCCAGATTCATCAGGGTCTCGTGAATGCGGACCTTGACCCGGGCGTGGAGATCGACGCGACCACTCCCATAGGCTCGCTGCACTTCTTCCGTGTCAGCAAACGACATGCCCTCACCCTTCGCATTGATGCGGTCACGAGTCATGTAATAGAGACCCAGTACCACGTCTTGCGACGGCACAATGATCGGATCGCCCGAAGCGGGAGACAGAATGTTGTTGGTGGACATCATCAGCGCACGGGCTTCGAGCTGCGCTTCCAGCGTCAGCGGCACGTGTACCGCCATCTGGTCGCCGTCAAAGTCCGCGTTATAGGCCGCACATACGAGCGGGTGAAGCTGGATCGCTTTACCCTCGATCAGCACGGGCTCAAACGCCTGAATGCCCAAACGGTGAAGCGTTGGCGCGCGGTTCAGGAGAACGGGGTGCTCACGGATCACCTCGGCAAGGATATCCCACACCTCTGGCGGCTCGCGCTCGACCATTTTCTTAGCAGCTTTGATGGTGCTAGCCAAACCACGCAGTTCGAGCTTGCCGAAGATGAAGGACTTGAACAGTTCCAAGGCCATCTTCTTGGGCAGACCACACTGGTGCAGCTTGAGCGTGGGACCCGTCACGATCACTGAACGACCGGAGTAATCCACGCGCTTTCCGAGCAGGTTCTGACGGAAACGACCCTGCTTGCCTTTAATCATGTCCGCCAGTGACTTGAGCGGACGCTTGTTAGAGCCGGTAATAGCGCGCCCACGGCGGCCGTTATCGAGCAGTGCATCCACCGACTCCTGCAGCATCCGCTTCTCGTTACGCACGATAATGTCGGGCGCGTTGAGATCGAGCAGTCGCTTGAGTCGGTTGTTACGGTTGATGACCCGGCGATACAGATCGTTCAGATCAGACGTCGCGAAGCGGCCACCATCCAACGGCACCAGTGGTCGCAGATCCGGGGGCAAGACCGGCAGCGCGTTCAGAATCATCCACTCAGGCTTGTTGCCTGACTTGTCGAAGGCCTCCATGAGCTTCAAGCGCTTGGAGAGCTTCTTGATCTTGGTTTCCGAGTTGGTTTGGGGGATTTCCTCACGAAGCTGTTCAATCTCTGCCTTGAGATTGATCTCCATCATGAGATCCTGGATCGCCTCAGCGCCCATCTTTGCGGTGAATTCATCACCGTACTCTTCCATCGCCTCGTAGTACTGCTCGTCGTTGAGCAGTTGACCGTGCTCCAGCGCAGACAGACCGGGATCGGTCACCACGTAGGCTTCGAAGTACAGGATGCGCTCGATATCGCGCAGGGTCATATCCAGCAGCAGACCGATTCTTGAAGGCAATGACTTCAGGAACCAGATGTGTGCAACAGGGCTCGCCAGCTCGATGTGACCCATGCGCTCTCGGCGCACCTTGGCCAAGGCAACTTCCACACCACACTTCTCGCAAATGACACCGCGATGCTTGAGGCGCTTGTACTTGCCGCAGAGGCACTCGTAGTCCTTAACCGGGCCAAAAATTTTGGCGCAGAACAGCCCGTCGCGCTCCGGCTTGAAGGTTCGATAGTTAATCGTTTCCGGTTTTTTGACTTCACCAAAAGACCAAGACCGAATCATCTCCGGAGAGGCCAGACCAATACGGATTGCATCGAAGTCTTCGTTTTTCTCCCTGCTCAGCAGGTTCAGCAAATCTTTCACGTCTTATCTCCCCTCAGAAGCCGGATGACTCAGACTCGAGATCGATATCGATACCGAGTGAGCGGATTTCTTTGATCAACACGTTGAAGGACTCCGGCATGCCGGGCTCCATCTGGTGATCCCCATCGACGATGTTTTTGTACATCTTGGTTCGCCCTGCGACGTCGTCTGACTTCACCGTCAGCATTTCCTGCAGGGTGTAGGCCGCGCCGTAAGCCTCCAGTGCCCACACTTCCATCTCACCAAAGCGCTGACCACCGAACTGCGCCTTACCGCCCAACGGCTGCTGGGTTACAAGGCTGTACGAGCCAGTAGAGCGCGCGTGCATCTTGTCATCCACCAGGTGGTTGAGCTTGAGCATGTACATATAGCCGACCGTTACGGGGCGGTCGAACTGATCCCCGGTCCGGCCATCGTAAAGCGTCAGCTGTCCGCTATCCGGCAGCTCCGCCATGCGCAGCAATTCCTTGATCGACTCTTCTCGAGCACCGTCAAAGACCGGCGTCGCCATGGGCACACCGCCACGCAGGTTTTCCGCCAGCGCCAGCAGTTCGTCATCGCTCAACGAAGCAATGTCGGCGCTGCGACGGGCATCGCTGGTATGACTGTAGACCTGTTTCAGGAAGCTGCGCAGCTGCGTCAGCTTGACCTGCTGCTCCAGCATGTCATCGATCTTGCGACCTAGGCCATGAGCAGCCATACCCAAGTGGGTTTCGAGAATCTGGCCCACGTTCATTCGTGAAGGCACACCGAGCGGGTTCAGCACGATATCGATGGGCTCACCATGATCGTCGTGAGGCATGTCTTCAACCGGCATGATGACTGAGATGACACCCTTGTTACCGTGACGGCCGGCCATCTTGTCACCCGGCTGGATACGTCGCTTCACCGCGAGGTAAACCTTCACGATCTTCAAAACACCTGGCGCCAGATCATCACCGCTTTGTAGCTTGTCGCGCTTGATTTCATAACGCTCTTCAAGCTGTGTGTTTTGCTCCTCGAGCAGACGTTGAGCCGAAGACAGCTGGCTATTGAGGTCGGAATCGGAAAGCTTCAGCTTGAACCATTGCTCGCGATCGAGATCTGCCAACACCGTCTTGGTCAGCTTGGTACCCTTGCTGAGCCCGCCACCGGAAACCGTGGTTTTACCTTCCAGCAAGCCTGCGAGGCGAGCAAAAGTGGCCTCCTCGTAGATGCGGTATTCCTCTTTCAGGTCCTTGCGATAGTCAGCCAGCTGGGCGGCCTCGATCTGCTTCGCGCGGGGGTCTTTTTCCAGGCCATCGCGAGTGAAGACCTGCACGTCAATGACGGTACCCTTGTAGCTGGAGGGGACACGCAGAGAGGTGTCTTTCACGTCCGACGCCTTCTCACCGAAGATGGCACGCAACAGCTTCTCTTCCGGTGTCAGCTGAGTCTCACCTTTTGGCGTGACCTTGCCCACTAGAATATCGCCGGCATCAACTTCTGCGCCGATGTAGACAATGCCCGACTCATCGAGCTTGCCCAGAGCGCCCTCACCCACGTTGGGGATGTCTGCCGTGATCTCTTCAGTACCCAACTTGGTATCGCGCGCGATACAAGTGAGTTCCTGAATGTGAATCGTGGTGAAGCGGTCTTCCTGCACGACGCGCTCTGACACAAGGATCGAATCCTCAAAGTTGTAGCCGTTCCAAGGCATGAACGCGATGCGCATGTTCTGGCCCAGCGCCAATTCACCCAGATCGACCGAGGGGCCATCAGCGAGAATGTCGCCACGCGCCACCACGTCGCCCGGCTTCACGATGGGGCGCTGATTGATACAGGTGTTTTGGTTAGAGCGCTTGTACTTAGTAAGGTTGTAGATATCGACCGGTGAATCATCAATGCCGACTTCCTTCGCATTCACGCGGACAACGATTCGGCTGGCATCGACCGAGTCAATAACGCCGCCCCGGGTCGCCACTTCGCAAACACCCGAATCAGAGGCCACGTAGCGCTCCATACCCGTACCGACGAGCGGCTTGTCTGCTTTCAGCGTGGGCACGGCCTGACGCTGCATGTTCGAGCCCATCAACGCGCGGTTCGCGTCGTCGTGCTCGAGGAACGGAATTAGTGCCGCCGCAATCGACACCACCTGCTTGGGAGACACGTCCATGTACTGTACGTCTGCCGCAGGCTTCACAGTGAATTCGTTCATATGGCGAACGTTAATGAGGTCCTCTACGAAGCGATTCTTGGTGTCCAGCGGCGCTGATGCCTGAGCAATCACGTACTCCGCCTCGTTAATCGCAGACAGATACTCGATATCGTCGGTCACGACGCCGTTCACCACCTTGCGATAGGGCGATTCGAGGAAGCCGTACTCATTGGTGCGGGCATAGGTCGCCAGCGAGTTGATCAGGCCAATGTTGGGACCTTCTGGCGTCTCAATGGGACATACGCGACCATAGTGGGTGGGGTGTACGTCCCGCACCTCAAAACCGGCGCGCTCGCGAGTCAGACCACCCGGGCCGAGGGCCGATACGCGACGCTTGTGCGTGACCTCAGACAGCGGGTTGTTCTGATCCATGAACTGGGACAGCTGGCTGGAACCGAAGAATTCCTTCACGGCAGCCGAGACCGGCTTCGCGTTAATCAGATCCTGCGGCATCAAGCCTTCGCTCTCTGCCATCGAGAGACGCTCTTTCACAGCGCGCTCAACGCGCACCAGGCCAACGCGGAACTGGTTCTCGGCCATCTCACCAACCGAACGCACCCGACGGTTACCGAGGTGATCGATATCATCGACCACACCCTTACCGTTGCGGATGTCGACCAGTGCACGCATCACGTCGACTATGTCTTCTTTGTCAAGGGTCGCAGAACCCGTCTTGCCCTCGCGGCCAAGGCGGCGATTGAACTTCATGCGGCCCACAGCAGACAGGTCATAGCGCTCCGGTGAGAAGAACAAGTTCTGGAACAGGTTCTCAGCCGATTCCTTGGTCGGCGGCTCGCCCGGGCGCATCATGCGATAAATTTCAACAAGCGCCTCTAGCACGCTGCGGGTGCTATCCGCTGCAAGCGTGTCGGAGATGAACGAACCGCAATCGTATTCGTTGGTGTAGATCGTTTCGATGGTATGGATACCCTTCTCACGGAGTTCGGCGAGTAAAGCAACCGTAATTTCGGTATTGCACTCGGCAAGCACCTCACCCGTCGCAGTATCAATGATGTTTTTAGCCAATCGGCGCTCTTCCAGATACTCCTCGGGCACAGACAACGCTTCGATACCGGCATCATCCAGTTGACGAATGTGGCGCGCGGTAATGCGTCGGCCTCGCTCAACGATGAGCTTCTTGCCAGCCATAATATCGAAGGCCGCCATATCGCCCTGCAGGCGCTTAGGCACCAACGTCATCGTAGCTTCGCCTTCCTCGCCCAGCTGGAACGAAGTGGTCTCGAAGAACATCTCGAGGATTTCTTCGGAGTCATAGCCCAGCGCACGCAAAAGTACCGTCGCGGGTAGCTTGCGGCGACGATCAATTCGCACGTAGACGAGATCTTTGGGGTCAAACTCGAAATCGAGCCATGAGCCACGATAAGGGATGACCCGAGCGCTGTAGAGCAGTTTGCCGGAGGAGTGGGTCTTACCGCGGTCGTGGTCAAAGAAGACACCGGGGGACCGGTGCAGCTGGGACACAATGACGCGCTCGGTACCATTGATGACGAAGGTACCGTTCTGGGTCATCAGGGGGATCTCCCCCATGTAAACGTCCTGCTCTTTGATATCCTTGATCGACTTCGAGGACGATTCCTTGTCGTAAATGATCAGGCGAACCTTGACGCGCAAGGCACACGCATAGGTGGTGCCGCGCGATACACACTCGTCCACGTCGAATACGGGCTCACCCAGCGCGTAGTCCACGTACTCCAGGGCGGCATTGCCACTGTAGCTCACAATCGGGAAAACCGATTTGAACGCCGCGTGCAATCCATGTTCCCCACGGCTGTCAAGCGAGACGCCGTCCTGAGTGAACTTACTGTATGAGTCCAGCTGTATCGCGAGCAGATACGGGATATCCATTACCTTGGGCAATGAACCGAAATCCTTTCGAATACGCTTCTTTTCCGTGTACGAGTATGTCATCTGTACTCCCCTGAAGGCTGCGTCGTCCGACACAACGCAGTCCCTGAAAATTCGAGCCGGCTCTAGAACCGGGAAAAGGCCGGAGCGCTATCGCGCCCCAGCCCTGTTACGGTGCAATTAAGATGTAGCACTCAATTACTTGAGCTCTACTGCGCCGCCTGCTTCTTCGATCTGCTTCTTGATGTCTTCTGCTTCGTCCTTGGACGCGCCTTCCTTCACAGGAGCCGGAGCGCCGTCAACGACAGCCTTCGCTTCCTTCAGTCCAAGACCTGTCACCGCGCGAACAACCTTGATCACGTTGACTTTCTTTTCGCCGCCAGAGGTGAGGATGACGTCAAACTCCGTCTTCTCCTCAGCCGCCGCGCCGCCAGCGTCGCCGCCCGCAGCAGGGGCCGCCACAGCAACTGCCGCCGCTGCAGATACACCAAACTTCTCTTCCATCGCCTCAACAAGGGCGACGATGTCCATTACGCTCATCTCCGCAATTGCGTCGAGAATCTCGTCTGTTGAAAGTGCCATTTTTAATCTCCGTTAAACGTTACAGGGCGAAGCGATACCCAATCAGGCCGCTTCTTGTTTCTGATCTCGAACAGCCGCCATCACGCGGACCAGCTTGCCGGGAACCTCGTTTGCTGTGCGAACCAGCTTCACGACGGGCGCTTGCATCACGCTCATCAATGACGCCAGGGCCTGCTCCCGCGTGGGCAGCTTGGCCAACACATCAATCTGATCGGCTCCGAGCAGCTTGCCGCTGACCGACAGTGCCTTTACCTCAAACGCATTGTTGTCAGAGGCAAAATCCTTGAACAGTCGCGCTGCTGCGCCTGGATCCTCCATCGAGAATCCGAACAGGGAAGGACCGGTGAGTGTGTCGGTGACACATTCGTATTCGGTGCCTTCCAATGCCCGCTTGGCCAACGTATTCCGCACCACCCGGAGGGTGATTTGGTTTTCGCGGGCCGAAGCACGCAGAGCAGTCATGTCATTCGATGCGACCCCGCGCGCGTCGGCGATCACAAGCGAAAGCGCACTGGCGGCTGTCTCGTTGACTTCAGCGACGATCGCTTTCTTTTCTTCGAGTCCAATAGCCACTTGGCTTACTCCTTTAGTGGTTGTTCAGGCCAATGCCAAACCGCGCAATGACCTCCCTCGGTGACGAACATCTTCACCATCTGCGTAGGCAACCGGAAAGTCCGACATTAAGGCGCTGTCACCAGCGCCACCTACGGTCTTTGACAGCCTTTGGTGTTCAGCGAGGTTTCCCACACGTCCCTGCAAAGACTTCCAAAGTGAGCAGAACCTGCACTGCGCTCCACTCGCCCCCGACACAAAACAGACGGGGGCAGAAGACCCCGGGCTTCAGCCCGAGGCCTCAATTACTCCACTAAAAATCGATCGCGTTGTGATCGATGGTGACGCCCGGGCCCATAGTGGTGGACAGCGTCACTTTGCGAACATAAACACCTTTGGCAGAGGCCGGCTTGGCCTTCTTGAGATCCGAGAGGACTGCAACCAAGTTGCCCTTGATCGCATCCGGCTCGAAACTCACCTTGCCGATGCCGCCATGAATAATGCCGTTTTTGTCACTGCGAAAACGCATCTGACCCGCCTTGGCATTCTGAACAGCTGCCTCAATGTCGGGCGTGACCGTCCCCGTCTTGGGGTTGGGCATCAGGCCACGTGGGCCTAGCACCTGTCCAAGGGTGCCGACAACGCGCATCGCGTCGGGAGAGGCAATGACAACATCAAAGTCCATCATGCCGCCCTTGATCTGCTCCGCGAGCTCTTCCATGCCGACGAAGTCCGCACCCAGCTCCTTGGCCTTGTCGGCACTGTCGCCCTGCGCAAAAACCGCAACACGCACTTCTGAACCGGTGCCGTGAGGTAAGGTCGTTGCGCCGCGGACGCCCTGATCTGATTTTCGTGCATCCACGCCGAGGTTAACGGCGACTTCAACCGTCTCGTTGAATTTGGCGGTGCCGAACTCTTTCAGCAACGCAACTGCTTCGTCGACGGGGTAGCTGTGATTGGCGTCCACTTTCTCGCGGAACGCACGAACGCGTTTGGATAACTTAGCCATCAGTTCACACCCTCCGTCTCGATGCCTGCAGAGCGCGCGCTACCGGCGATGGTGCGCACCGCGGCGTCCATATCCGCTGCGGTCAGGTCGGGCCACTTCTGGGTAGCCACTTCCTCGAGCTGAGCGCGGGTCACCTTGCCCACCTTTTCGGTATTGGGGCGGCCTGAACCACTCTTAATGCCCGCGATCTTCTTCAAAAGGATAGAAGCAGGGGGTGTCTTCTTGATGTAGGTAAAAGACTTGTCACTGTAAACCGTGATCACCACAGGGATCGGCAAGCCAGGCTCGACACCTTGGGTGTCGGCGTTGAAAGCCTTGCAGAATTCCATGATGTTGACGCCTTTCTGACCTAGCGCAGGACCCACGGGCGGAGAGGGATTAGCCTGCCCGGCCGGGATCTGCAGCTTGATGTAGCCGTCGATCTTCTTTGCCATGTTGTCATCTCCTGGGTTCAAGCGCCGTTGCGTGACCTAAACAAAGCCGGTCCGCGCGGGCTCCCCATTGTCACCGCCAAGGCGGCGTTATCGTTGGAGCGGGCGTGCCCGCTCCCCCCGATCAGGCCTTTTCGACCTGACCAAACTCCAGTTCTACGGGCGTTGAGCGCCCGAAGATCAGCACCGCCACATTGAGGCGGCTCTTTTCGTAATTCACGTCTTCAACGACGCCGTTAAAGTCGTTGAAGGGACCATCGATAACCCGAACCATCTCGCCGGGTTCGAAAACGGTCTTGGGCTTGGGCTGATCAACCCCTGCCTCGACCCGCTGCAGGATCGTATTCGCCTCGGCGTCCGTAATCGGCGACGGCTTGTCCGCCTTGCCCCCGATGAAACCCAGTACGCGCGGCGTTTCTTTCACGAGGTGCCAGGTATCATCGTCGAGATCCATTTGCACCAACACGTAACCGGGGAAGAACTTGCGCTCACTCTTGCGCTTCTGGCCGCCCTTCATCTCTATCACTTCTTCGGTGGGCACAATGATTTCACCGAAGCGATCCTGCATACCCAATCGCTCTACCCGCTCCTGAATAGCGGTCGCCACTTTCTTCTCGTATTGAGAGTAGGCATGTACGACGTACCACTTCAAAGCCATGTCTTTTCCCTCAACCCAGAATCAGCGATGCCAGCCAGCCCAGCACGCTGTCGAGACCCCACAGAATGAGGCCCGTGATAATGACGAACACAAAGACAATTAATGTCGTTTGCGTAGTTTCTTGGCGTGTCGGCCATACGACTTTGCGGATTTCAGTCCGCGAGCCCTTGACCAGCGTCAAAAAGGCGCCGCCTTTTTCCGTCAGCGAAGCGATCCAGCCTGCGAGCAACGCTAACGCCAACAGTGCCAGCACCCGATACAGGATCGGCTGGTCACCGTAATAGCTGTTGCCAAAAATACCGCCAGCGACCAAAGCCAGCACGACAACCCATTTCAGCGAATCAAGCCTGCTTACTGCGGCTTCACTCATGTTTACTCTCCGCGCTGTGACGAATCCTTGTCGTCAGCAGCATTTTTTAACCACCCTACTCACCGGGAGCTAAGGTGGCAGGCCAGGAGGGAATCGAACCCCCAACCTGCGGATTTGGAATCCGCTGCTCTGCCAATTGAGCTACTGGCCTTCCACTTCTTTTATGGTCATCTCGGGTAGCACAAAGGCTGACTGACCAGAGACGACGAAGCCGAACGGCCTCAAAGGGCAGTTCGGCTCATGTGTCGGGCGGCCCGCAGACCGCCAGGATTCTTAGTCGAGGATTTTAGCGACGACGCCGGCACCTACCGTTCGGCCACCCTCTCGGATCGCAAAACGCAGGCCCTCTTCCATCGCAATCGGGGCAATCAGCTCAGCAACAAAGTTGATGTTGTCACCAGGCATCACCATCTCAACACCCTCAGGCAGCTCAACCGCACCCGTTACATCCGTCGTACGGAAGTAAAACTGCGGACGGTAGCCCTTAAAGAACGGCGTATGACGGCCACCCTCGTCCTTCGACAGAACATAAACCTCTGCCTCGAACTTGGTGTGCGGGTTCACAGAGCCCGGAATCGCCAGTACCTGTCCACGCTCAACCTCTTCACGCTTCGTACCACGCAGCAGAACACCGACGTTCTCGCCCGCACGGCCTTCGTCAAGCAGCTTGCGGAACATCTCAACGCCAGTACAGGTCGTCTTCTGGGTCTCTTTGATGCCGATAATCTCGATCTCGTCACCCACCTTAACGATGCCGCGCTCAACACGACCCGTTACAACCGTACCCCGGCCAGAGATCGAGAATACGTCCTCAACCGGCATCAGGAACGGCTGGTCAATCGCACGCTCAGGCTCAGGAATGTAAGAGTCCAAAGTCTCAACCAGCGTCTTAACCGCCGTCGTACCCAGACCGTTGTCGTCCTTACCTTCCAGCGCCATCAGCGCAGAACCGCAAATGATCGGCGTGTCATCACCAGGGAACTCGTAGGTATCCAGAAGCTCGCGGAGCTCCATCTCTACCAGTTCCTTCATCTCCGTGTACTCTTCCGAGTCCACACCACCGCAGTCTTCTGCCAGCAGGTCAGCCTTGTTCAGGAAGACCACAATGTAGGGAACGCCTACCTGACGTGACAGCAGGATGTGCTCGCGCGTCTGCGGCATCGGGCCGTCAGTCGCACCACAAACCAGGATAGCGCCGTCCATCTGCGCCGCACCCGTGATCATGTTCTTCACGTAGTCAGCGTGTCCGGGGCAGTCAACGTGCGCGTAGTGACGTCCATCTGACTCATACTCAACGTGAGAGGTCGCGATCGTAATACCACGCTCCTTCTCTTCCGGTGCGTTATCAATACCGTCAAACGCAACCAGCTCTCCGCCCCATACCTCTGAACACACTCGCGTCAACGCCGCAGTCAGCGTCGTCTTACCGTGGTCTACGTGTCCAATCGTGCCCACATTTACGTGGGGCTTCGAACGCTCAAATGCCTCTTTTGCCATGGCGACACACTCTCCTGAGTTTTCGTATCACTGGCGCCCTAGTATGCGCCTTTCCTATCTACTTCCCGGTATCACGCCCTCGAGCGCCGCACCGAATTGGAGCTCATAACCGGATTTGAACCGGTGACCTCTTCCTTACCAAGGAAGTGCTCTACCGACTGAGCTATATGAGCAAAACTGCTGCCCTTGTTGGAGCGGGTAGCGGGGATCGAACCCGCATCATCAGCTTGGAAGGCTGAGGTTCTACCATTGAACTATACCCGCGGTAATGTTTCTCCCACCCCGGGACCCACACCATCCGCCGGGAATCCATTGCCCCCGCCGGCTTAAACCTTGGTGGAGGGGGGTGGATTCGAACCACCGAAGCTCGCGCGTCAGATTTACAGTCTGATCCCTTTGGCCACTCGGGAACCCCTCCGGAAGGGCGCACATTCTCTAGATGTCGACCCCCTGTGTCAACAGGGTCTGAGGGGGAATTCTGCGACTTAAACGGCAGCCGTAGTCCATGAATAAACCGTCAGATCGGAGCGGCCGAGTAACCAGAGCATCGGTCCTCGGGGTAACGCGAAGAAAATGGAGCTGGCGAGAGGAATCGAACCCCCGACCGGCTGATTACAAATCAGCTGCTCTACCTACTGAGCTACGCCAGCTAAAAGACGCTTGTCGAGGCAACATTAGCAACCCCGACGGGGTGCGCATCATCCCCTCAGGGCGCCGAATCGTCAAGCGTCCTTGATAACCAGACTCTGAGCCCCTCAAGCACCAATTCGGGTCGGTGATCTGCCACTACACCTAGTGCGAGCATCCCCGCAGCACCTCCGCCAGTCAGCACCGGTTGATGTGTCGGGTGATCCGTTAGTACTGACTGCACGGCCGCATAGGCGGCGCGCCAGACCCCTGCGTTGACACAATCAACCGTCGATCGCCCCGGAGCGAGGGTCGGTGCGACTTCCGCATCGAGACGGATACGGCCAGTATCAGCCGTCAAGGCGCGGTGCATCAACTGAGGCCCTGGCAAGATGTACCCGCCCTCGTGATCGCCCTCAGCACTTACAATGTCCACTGTAACGGCGGTTCCGACGTCGACAACGCAGAGTGCACCCTCAACAGCATCGCGTGCCGCCAGCATCGCCAGCCATCGGTCGACCCCCATATGCTCGGGTTCAGCATAGCTATTGCGGAGACCAAGGCATGCATCCTCAGACTTCGCGATCAATATCGGTGCTTTGCTGATCTGCGAGAGCGTTCTGTGAAGGCCCTCCAGTCTCTCCGCACTCCCCACACTCGAGAGCCCCACAGCGCTCCAGCTGAGTTGCTTAACGCAGCCCCTCAGGGCCTCGGCGTCCCCGGCAACACCTCCCTCCGCACCAAGTCCATCGGGGCCAGCCATGCGCCACTTAATCGCTGTGTTGCCCTGGTCGATTAATAGCCAAGGCGTATCAACCATCACGCTCATGTCCTATTTCCAGTATTGATATTTCACCACCTGCCACCGTCCGTGGCCCGGTATCGGTATGCAGTATCAAAGCCCCGGTGTCGTCAATGCCAGCCGCGATGCCCGCAACGGGCGGCGAACCCTCTACCACCACTGACCGGCCGAGCAAGAAATCGCGGTGACGCCATCTATCGAGCCAGACAGCGGCGTCAGCGGAATGTACCGTCGGCAAACCGATAACCAGCTGGTCTAGCACTGCCGCGGCCAACTCATTGCGATCGACACCCTCCCCTGAAGCCGCGGACAAATCAGTCCAAGGCCGGTCAAGCACCGACGCCGCCTGCGCTGGCATCGCAACATTCAACCCCATCCCAATCGCCACCGCCTGTCGCCCCTCGGAATCCCCGAGCAATTCGATTAGCACACCGCCCAGCTTCCGCTCACGAAAATACAAATCGTTGGGCCACTTCAGCTGCACGTCAACGCCGCAGCACTGCGCAATCGCCTCACCCAACATAGCACCCACTACCAAACTTAAACCCGATAACGCGTCCATCGAACAATCAAAGTGCCATCCCAATGAGCAATATAGGTTCGCGCCAGCGGGGCTGTGCCAGCTGCGTCCTCTTCTACCCCGACCCGCCGTTTGCATCTCAGAAAAGACCGCAGCGCCATGACAAGAACCCGCGCCGTGCAGGTCGAGAATATTGTCATTAGTAGAGGCCACCGTGTCGTGCACGTGAATGTTCAGTGCACTCCGAGACGCGGGCGTCAGTCTGGAGACGATCGAATTCCTATCTAAGGGGTTTAACTGCATGACGCATCATACCTTGTCACCTGCAGAGACAAACCCACACCAACGATGCAGAGCACATACCTTCTCAGCTGCTCGGTCAAGTGTCATCATCAGAATACCCGCGCTAAAGTATGCCCATGACGCCAGAACCCAAATCATTGCATAGCACCCAGATTCAGGAACGTGTCCGCTTGGTTGCCATGTTGTTGGCGCTCACCACCGGCGTTCTCCTGGTCGGCAATCTTTGGGAGCAGGCACTCACCCGCGAAACCATGGCATCTGCAGGGCGAGGCGTCGTTTTTATCCTGCTGGCACTGGGGCTGATGGGAACGCGCAGGCTAAGCGTCGCACTGACGGCCTTGCTGTGCAGTACGACGGTATTGGGCCTGTTAAGTGTCGGTCGCACCGTCACCTTGGCGGATTGGCTGCAAGTGTTGATGCTGATCATCTGCGTCGGCTTGCTGTTCACACCGAATGATGGACACGGCGAGAGTCTGGAGAGTGACGCCTCACTGCATTAGCAAGTGCGAGAGCGAAAACAGGTGCGTTTTATGAGCGAATTGACAGCGACACTTCCGTCACCCGTCGGATTACTCCAGCTTGTAGCAACAGAGCGAGGCCTCAGTGCCATCCGCTTTATGCATCGTGGATCGAAGCAAGCTGAGCAGACCCCGGGTAACCGCATCCTGTCCGAGGCGCAACGACAGCTGACAGCCTACTTTTCCGGCAAATTGAAAACGTTCTCCATCGAGCTCGATTGGCGCGGCACGGCATTTCAAGAATCCGTATGGCAAGCGCTTAGCCACATACCCTACGGTGACACGGTGACCTATGCCGACATCGCGCGCAGCATCGGGCGACCTCGCTCTGCGCGACCAGTGGGCGGAGCGGTAGGCAAAAATCCTCTCCCCATTGTCGTGCCTTGCCACCGGGTCATAGGAAGCGACCAGACGCTGACAGGGTTTTCGGGAGGATTGGGTATCAAAATCCATTTACTGCAACTGGAGGGGCAGCAGGTTTTCTAGACGATCGCAGGCACCCTAGGCATTGAGATCCGGAATAATCTCGTCTTTAAGTCGCTCTATCGCCTCTTTCAAGCGAAGCTTTTCTTTTTTTAACCGCTGCACCAACAGCTGGTTCTGCCAGGGGCGGGACTGCAGGTCGATAATTTTGTCATCGAGCGTCCGGTGCTGCGTTTGCATCAACGCCAGCCGCTCCTGAGGTGTCAAATCCTCATTCGCTGCTGACTGATCTGGCCCTAACCGCTCTGTCATGCGATGCCCTGCACCTACCCCATGGAGAATCTAACTGCGGTTGGACCAACCTGACAAGCATCCTATCGATATCCCCGCTCGCCGGACTTCGTCACTGGACGGACCGACGCGTCCGCAAGATGACGCCCACCCATGCGCGCTGGGTTGGTCTCAGAGATCCGGGTCCGGAATCAACTCGACGTAATCAATCTGCGGATCGGCAGCCGCAACAAATTTGGGTGCCTTGAGGCTGTCCCATTGGTTGTAGCGAATCGGAGCACCCTCGAGCGTGGTGACCCGTCCACCTGCAGCGCGCACTAAAGCATCGCCCGCAGCCAAATCCCACTCGTAGCAGGGTGAGGTTCTTGGGTACACGTCTGCCTGTCCCGATGCCACATCGCAAAATTTCAGTGCACTACCTGCATTCAGTCGCTCAGCACCGCGGGCAAGATCCGACAGCTTGCCCAACATGAGTTGCACACGCTCCTCGCGGTGTCGGGCGCTGGCAGACATGACGAGGGGCGCCCGAGTATTCAACGACCGCGTCTCAAGCGCTTCATCAGGGTCTGCGTTAAATAGTGACAGCCGGCGCGCACCCCAACCGGGCACGCCCAGATCCACGTGTCCCCGCTTGGGCGCTGCGATGAGCCCGAGGACAGCCTCCGCGTCGATAATCAGTGCGATATTCACCGTGAACTCCCCGGTGCCATCAATGAACTCTTTTGTCCCATCGAGGGGGTCGATCATCCAGCACCGAGGCCAATCTCGGCGTCCGATCAACTGCTCAAGTGTTGACTCCTCAGACAGGATGGGTATGTCCGGTGTCACTTTTTGTAAGGCCTCACAAATCAAACGATGTGAGGCATGGTCCGCTTCGGTCACCGGGCTGGCATCTGATTTTTGACTGACGACCAGCTCACTCAACACGGCGTAGAGATCTAGAATGCATTGCGATGCTTCTGTCGCCACGCTATGGAGCGACTGCACCAGGCTTGGAAAAGACAAATTCGCGTCGGCCAACATCGCATCCAGCGCGCTGTTGCCGCTATAGTGAGGCAGTTTCATACCGACAGGGTAGCACTCGATGGCGCTGACTGTAGCCTCATGCCAATCGGTGGAAGGGGTCGATTGGGCGAAGCTGGATACGATCCTGCTGGACATGGATGGCACCCTCCTCGATCTCGAATTCGATAATCATTTCTGGGGTACCGTCATTCCCAGCGAATGGGGAAAGCAACGTGGTCTCGATGTGACGACTAGCCAAGAGACCCTCGCGCCGCTCTTTGCTGCGCAACGGGGGCGACTCAATTGGTATTGCATCGACTTCTGGGGCAAAAAACTCGACCTCGACATCCCTCGGATCAAAGCCAGCCACGCGCAAGGTATCCGCTGGCGTCCCCAGGCCGAGCGTTTCATGCAACACCTGAAAGCGAGTCATCTCGACGTCGTCATGATCACCAACGCGCATCCGCTTACCCTTGAGATGAAGGCGGAACGCTTACCACTTGCCCAGTGGTTTGATGCCATGATCAGCTCCCACGACTATGGCACACCCAAAGAGACGCCCGCTTTTTGGGATCGCCTCATGACCGAACGACCCTTTGATCCCGAGCGGACCTTATTCGTTGACGACTCGGAATATGTTTTGGAGGCCGCAGAGGCCTATGGGGTGACAAATCTGATGACGCTGAAACAACCGGATTCATCGGTGCCCCCTCGTCAGAGCACACGCTACCCCGCGATCCATCACTTCGACGAAATTTTCAGCGGGCTTCCTGCACTTGTCTGACATAGCACACAGCTTCGAAAAGATCCGCATTGACAAATGGCTGTGGGCAGCGCGCTTTTTCAAAACGCGTACATTGGCCAAGACCGCCATCGAAAGCGGAAAGGTGCAATTGGCAGGACAGCGCGTCAAAGTCTCCAGGGAAGTCGCGCCTGGCGATGTGTTGCGGATTCGGCAGGGCTGGGATGAACGCGAGGTCATCGTCAAAGGCACCAGTGAACAGCGGCGCAGCGCACCGATCGCGCAAACCCTTTACGAGGAAACGTCCGACAGCATGGCGCGACGAGAGCGCGCTGCCGAGGCACGCAAAGCGGCAGGGGCAATGGCGCGCCCCACCCAGCGACCGGGCAAACACGAACGCAAGGCGCTCGAGCGACTGAGAAAACAATTTGATACCCCCTGAGCCCGACAGCATTTAGCGGTCGCACAGCGCAGTTCTTGGGGTATGATCAAACCATGATTGAGCAACTGCCAACCGTTAAGCCGGATACGCCGCTGTTAGATACCGTCGCAGCGGATCTGAGCACGTTGGCAAATCTCGAACCGCAGCAATTGGTGCAAGTCGCTGACGAGTTGCGGCATGATCTTCTGTATGCCGTGGCCGGCACGGGCGGGCACTTTGGCGCCGGCCTGGGCGTGGTCGAATTGACGGTTGCACTGCACCACGTATTTAATACACCCCATGACCGCATCGTATGGGATGTGGGCCACCAAACCTACCCCCACAAGATACTGACGGGCCGCAGAGACCGCATGCACAGCATGCGGCAAAATGAGGGCTTATCCGGCTTTCCGAAGCGCTCCGAGAGCGCGTTTGACACTTTTGGCGTAGGGCACTCCTCCACCAGTATCTCCGCAGCAATGGGAATGGCATTAGCCGCCCAACGCCAGGGTATCGATCGCAAGGTCATTGCGGTCATTGGCGATGGCGCCATCACCGGGGGCATGGCATTTGAGGCGCTGGCGCACGCCGGCCATGAGCGACCCAACATGCTGGTCATTCTCAACGATAACCAGATGTCGATCGGACACAACACAGGCGGCCTCGCTACCTACTTTGCCAAAATCTGGGCAAGCAAAACCTACACAGCGCTGCGCGAGGGCTCCAAGAAGATCTTGGAGCACGTCAGAGGCGCATGGGATCTCGCAAAGCGAACCGAAGAACACATGAAAGGCATGGTTGCTCCGGGCACGATGTTTGAAGAACTTGGCTGGCACTACATCGGGCCGCTCGATGGCCATGATCTCCCACAGTTGGTCAGCACTTTGAAGGTCATGTCCGAACTGAAAGGCCCACAGTTCCTTCACATCCGAACAGTGAAAGGAAAAGGATTTGCGCCGGCCGAGCGCGACCCGATTGGTTACCACGCGATTAACAAACTGGAACCCGCGAAGCCCGCCAAGCCAGCTATACCGGCCAAACCCAAGGCGCCGAAGTACCAAGACGTCTTCGGCCAATGGCTTTGCGATCGCGCCGCGCAGGACGAGCGCGGGGTCGGCATTACACCGGCAATGTGTGAAGGTTCGGGGATGGTGAAGTACGCCGCGCAGTTTCCAGATCGCTTTTACGACGTGGCCATTGCCGAGCAGCACTCGGTCACGCTCGCGGCGGGCATGGCCTGCGATGGACTGAAACCCGTTCTCGCTATCTACTCCACTTTTCTGCAACGCGGATATGACCAGCTGATCCATGATGTCGCGCTGCAAAAGCTCGATGTCACGCTGGCGATTGATCGAGCAGGCTCTGGTCGGCAAGATGGTCCCGACCCACCACGGCACATTTGATCTGTCCTATTTGCGCTGTGTCCCCAACATGGTGATTGGAGCACCCAGTGACGAAAAAGAGTGCCGGCAGATGCTGCAAAGTGCCTGGCTGCATGAGGGCCCCTCGGCTGTGCGTTACCCGCGCGGCGAGGGCACGGGGATCTCGATGGATAGCGAGCTCACGACTTTGGAGATGGGCAAAGCTCAACTGATTCGCCAGGGAGCCAACATCGCCATCCTCAACTTTTGGCGTGCTGCTGGATCAGGCCTTGGCAGCTGCCGAGACGCTGAACGCCACAGTCGTCGATATGCGCTGGGTGAAACCCCTCGATGAAGCCATGATTCTGTCTCTGGTTGAGCAACATCAGGCGCTCATCACGCTAGAGGAAAATGCCATTGCAGGTGGCGCAGGAAGCGGGGTCGCCGAGTTTCTGACCAACGCGGGCGTTCGCTGTCCGATCCAGCATATTGGTATCCCGGATCGTTCATCGCCCATGGTGGCCAAGATGAATGCCGACAAATGGCAGGGCTTACGGCGGACGACATCATTGCTGCCGCCGGAATCTGAGTGCAACTGACGCAACCTGGCTCGCAAACACAGCAGGCGGGCTGATAAAGAACCTCAGGAAACCACTGTGCCGAAATCAACAAAAGCTGACGATGCTCCGAGCATCACGCAACAGATGAATCAACTCAGCGAGCTTGTGGAACAACTCGAAGATCCCGAGATCGAACTGGAAGCCGCCCTCGTGTTGTACGAAAAGGGCGTAGCGCTGAGTGGCAGTATTCAGAAAACGTTGGAATCGGCAGAACAGCGGGTCGCTCAGGTGGCGGCCGATGGCTCGTTGCTAGAGGAGAGCGATTCGGCGGACGACGCCTAATCCAAGATGAAACCGTTCTCCTGGATCAGCTGCCCCGACCCAAGACTGGCAGATGCCGTCGCCTATCTCGCCAAACATCCGGGCAAACAACTTCGTAGCCGTCTGACGCTGCTATGCGCGGAACTGGTTGCCGGGGAGTCGCTGGAATCAGCCGTCGCGGCTGGAGAGGCGATAGAGCTTCTGCACACCTATTCCCTTGTCCACGACGACCTGCCTGCCATGGACGACGATGATCTGCGTCGCGGTCACCCCACCTTGCATTGTGCCTTTGACGAAGCAACCGCTATTTTGACCGGCGATGGACTTCAGGCCGCGGCCTTTGAACATCTGGCGGACATCGAGTCACTGAGCGACAAGCAACGCATCGACCTGATTCAGGTGGTCAGCCGCGCCGTTGGCTTCAGTGGCATGGTGGGTGGACAGGCCCTTGACCTGGCCGCCGAGCACCAATCGCTGGAAGCGGACGGACTGCAAATGATTCACCGGCTAAAGACGGGTGTGCTCATCGCGGCATCCGCCGAGGCCGGCGCGATCTGTGCCGGCGCCTCAACAGCAGAGCGCGAGGCCCTTGTTCAATTTGCCACAGCAATAGGCTTGGCTTTTCAGGTCACCGATGACGTACTGGATGTCACCGGAGACAGCGCATCGCTTGGCAAGACAGCCGGCAAGGACGTCAAAGCCGAAAAATCGACCTATGTCAGTGCGTTGGGCCTGGCAGGTGCGCAACAGGAAGCAGATCGGCTTCTGGATACGGGTCTGAGGGCGCTCGATATTTTTGGCGACCGCGCCGATCCACTGCGCGCTCTTGCTTACAAAATGGTGCACCGAGACACCTGAACCAGCTGCTGGCTTGAGGCGTTCAAGCCGCCCGCACAGCAGTCGCTATCACCGTCAAACACAGGCCCGCCATCGCACCCGCAGCCAAGTCGTCGAGTACCACGCCCCACCCTCCGGGCAAGGTGCGCTCTAGCTGACTGACAGGCCAGGGCTTGGCGATGTCAAAAAGGCGAAACAGCAGAAAAGCCGCAAGCAGTAGCCAACCATCGGCGAGTGCGTCAGGCACAAGAGTGAGTGGGATCAGCACAGCCAGCCACAACCCCACGATCTCATCGATCACAATCGCGGGGTGGTCCACCACCTCCCAATCCTGACCAGCGCGGTCGGCGGCCCAGATCCCTACCGCCATCAACCCAAACAGGGCAATCCAATGCGCCGCGACGGCCACCTCCAGAGCAGGTAGCAAACACAAGGCCGCAAGCACGCTTCCGGCGGTGCCAGGTGCCACGGGCGACAAGCCCGAGCCCAGTCCGGCCGCGATCAGCGTCGCCGCATTGCGAATGCGCGCGGGATTGGTATTGGCCGAGTCATCACGCAAAGTGGTCGTACCCCCCACCTGTTGGCGCCTGATCACAGCGTACCCCGCGCCCTGCTACAACACGACCAATTTCCGTGAGTGTCTCGGGTACGGGCGCCTCGGGGGGTAACGTCACCAGAAGTTCATAATCATCACCGCCAGTCAGTGCCCATTGTCTGGCCTGCACGGTATCAGGCATCCCTTTTAGCGCCCAAGACAGGGGTACTTTGCCACTGTCTATTTCAATCGCCACTGCACTGGCATGAGCGATATGTGCCGTGTCGGCCAACAATCCGTCAGAGACGTCGATGGCAGCCGTCGCGACACCGCGAAGCGACTCTCCCAGTGCAAGCCTTGCAGTCGGTCGAGCAAAACGGGCCTGTAGAAACAGTGCGGCGGCTTTTTCAGTCGGATGCAGCTTGCCTTGGATCACCGCAAGCCCGGCCGCGGCATCTCCCAATGACCCACTGACACAGAGGCGATCTCCCGGCACGCGCGCCGTCTCGGCGTAGACCGCTGGATTCTGGTGTGGCTCCCAGCACTGTCAGAGTAAGCGACAGACCACCTCGAGTGGTGTCACCCCCGATCAGCGGCAGGCGGGTTGCACCGCTCGCCGCCCTCAAACCATCAGCAAAGCAAGACAGCCATGCCGCATCAGCCGATGGCAACGTGATCGCCAACAACATACCGATAGGTGACGCGCCCATCGCGGCGAGATCACTCGCGGCAGCCATCACCGACCGATAAGCAATGTCAGCCGGAGCGAAGTCCGGGGGGAAATGCACACCCTCGATGGCGGTATCGGTCGATATCTGTAGCGCATGACCATCCGGCACGCGCACTGTCGCCGCGTCGTCCCCGATACCCAGCTCAATAGCTGAGCTCTCACCTATTCGGGAGAAGAATGTCTCGATCAGTGAGAACTCACCGGCGCTCATCAGCCGTGTTGTGCAAGCTCAACCGTGCGCAAATCTCTGGCAATCTTGTCGAGCACACCATTCACGTACTTGTGAGAGTCCGTGGCGCCAAACTTCTTCGCCAACGCGACAGCCTCGCTGATCACCACCTTGTAGGGCACATCAATGCGATCCCTGAGCTCGAAAGTACCCAAGCGCAGTAAGTTGCGCTCAATCGGATCCAGTTCATCCAGCGCGCGGTCCAGCGCAGGGGCGAACAGCATCTCCAATGACTCGACGTCGGCCGTTACGCCGCGCAGTAAGGCGCTGAAGTACTCGCCATCGGTATGCCGAAAGTCGTTATCGACCCGAAATTCAGCTTCGATGTCCGTCACGCTGGCTCCCGATAGCGTCCATTGATACAACGCTTGTAAACCGAAATGCCTGGCTTTGCGGCGCTGTGCAGCGAGGGCGTTATGCTCGGCCATTAGGTTCGCAACGCCCTCAACAGATTCACCATTTCAACGGCGCTCATGGCCGCCTCAGCGCCTTTATTCTCCTCGTTATCCGCTGACCGTTCCTCAGCCTGCTCGAGGGTGTCTACCGTCAGCACGCCAAAAGCCACGGGCTTACCCGTTTTGAGCGCAACCTCACCGATACCGCTTGTGCACTCCCCCGCGACGTATTCAAAGTGCGGGGTACCGCCGCGGATCACCGCCCCGAGCGCGATGACGGCATCACAATCCTCTCTCTCAGCGGCAGCCAAACAGGCCAGCGGAATCTCGAACGCTCCGGGCACTTGTACTGTCCGCACCTGTGATTCACCGATGCCGGCCGACGCGAGGGCTCGTTTCGCGCCGTTCAACAACCCACTTACAATGCCCTCGTTCCAGCGTGTGACGACAATGACATAACCTCCGTCATTACCGGGAACCTGCGCAGGCGAATTATCAATTCCCTTGCCTGACATAAGTCATTCTCCTTTAAACACTCTCCAGTGCTGGCGGCGAGACAAAGTCCGTCACTTCAAGACCAAATCCGGCCAAAGCATTGTATTTAAGTGGAGCCCCCATCAACCGGATTTGCCCGACACCCAGATCCCGCAAGATTTGGGCGCCCATACCGATCTGATTATAGGCATCAGCGCTGCTGGCAGTATCAGCCTCGGGCGCACCCCACAAGCGGTCAATATCGGAGAGCAGGTCTTCTGGCGTCTCAGGCTTACTCAACAGCACCAAAACACCAGCGTCAGCCTCAGCAATCGCCTTTAAGCTGGCGTCAAAAGACCAAGAGGTGCGACCATCCAATGTCGTACCCACCAGATCACGGAATATGGCCGTGACATGGACCCTGACCAGCGTGGGCTGATCCGCCCTGATCTCGCCTTTCTTCAAAGCCAGATGAACGCGCCCTTGTGTCGTGTCCTGATATGCCATCACCTCGAGCGCACCGTAACGGGTCTCTAGCATCCCCTGACGCACAGCGCTGATCGTTTTCTGATTGGCCAATCGGTAAGTGACCAAATCCGATACCTGCCCCACCACCAACTGATGCCGCTCTGCAAAATCGGTCAAGTACGCTGAGTCTGCGACAGCACCCTCTGCGTCAAGCACTTCTGTAAATACGGCCGCAGGCAGGAGTCCTGCCAACATAGCCAGATCAACCGCAGCCTCGGCAGGCGCAGTTCGGGTCAGCACACCACCAGCCGCCGCCGTAATCGGAAAGATATGGCCGGGCTGAACCAAATCAGAAGGCTGGCTATGAGGGTCGACCGCAACCTGGACGGTTCGAGCACGATCAGCCGCGGAGATGCCCGTATCGATGCCCGTCGCGGCTTCAATGGAGAGTGTGAAAGGCGACAGAGAATCATCTCCCTCGACCATTAATGGCAATTCCAGTTCCGCGCACCGCTGCGGGGTGAGTCCCAGGCACACAAGTCCCCGAGCCTGACGCGCCATAAAGGCGATGTGATCAGCCTGACAATGTTCCGCCGCTGCCACAACGAAACCTGTCATACCGCCGGCACTATTGTCATTGAGCATCAAACAGCTGTGGCCGTGCCGCAGTTCACTGAGCACTTTATCGATGTTCGCGTGATCACTCACCGTCAACTTACTCGCCGTCGCGCTGATCGAATTGGCTCAGTCGCTCGAGGTAACGTGCGATCACGTCGACCTCAAGGTTGACTGGACTGCCCACCTCGTAGTGACTAAATACGGTTTCTTCCCAAGTCTGCGGGATGATAGTGAGCTCGAAAGTTGCGCCATTAACCTGGTTAACCGTCAGGCTCGTACCGTCCACGCAAATACTGCCTTTCATCGCAATGTAGCGCGCGAGATTCTCAGGCGCCGCCACCTTCACTCGCCAAAATCGCGCATCCTCGATGATCTCTTCTATTTGACCAACGCCGTCGACATGACCGCTGACGAGATGACCACCCAGCGGTGTATTCAGGGTGAGCGAGGTTTCCAAATTGACCGAATCGCCAATGCCTTTGGTGCCCAATGTGGTGAGCGACAAAGTCTCGGGGGAAACATCTGCCCAGTAACCATCGCCCGGCAACTCCGTCACGGTCAGGCAAACACCACTTGTTGCAATGCTATCGCCCAGCGCCACGTCAGCGAGCGGCAATTTACCCGTTTCTATTCTGAGGCGGATATCCTGCTCGCCCTTCTCGATCTGGGCGATACGGCCTACCGCTTGTATTAATCCTGTAAACACCTTGGCTCCTGAGAGGCATATCCACCGTGTGGGCGGCTACTGGTCGCCACCACGCAGGCGAGGGGTCGCCATGATACGCAGATCTGGGCCGATGCGGGTCACTTCCGTGAACGCTAACTCAACTGCATCGGACAATTCATGGAGCGCCATCACGGCGAGTGGCCGTGCCGTATCTCCGAGCAACTTGGGCGACTGGTACAGAATCAGTCTATCCACCCAACCCTCTTTTAGCAGCGCGCCGGCCAAGGTCGGGCCAGCCTCTACCAAAATCTCGTTATAAGTTTGTGAACGTAGCCACGCGATCCACTGTCCCAAATCGATACGACCCTCAGTATTTGCAGGGATCTGATGCACAGTGGTCGGCGGTGGATATGCGAGGGACAGACGTTGTCATCAAAATTGCGGGTTCGCCCTGCAGTACCCGTGCATCCGTCGGCGTCTTTCCGCGCGAATCCAGCACCATCCGCACGGGCGGGCGCGCCAACGCACGCGCCTTGTCACCATCACTCAGCGGAAGCACATCGCTGCGCACTGTCAGGCGACAATCGTCAGCGAGGACAGTACCCACACCCGTAACAATCAGATCCGATTCAGCGCGAAGGCGCTGAACATCCTGGCGCGCAGGCTCGCTGCTAATCCACTGGCTCTCACCCGATGCCATCGCAGTGCGGCCGTCAAGCGCAGCGGCAATCTTTAACGTGATGCGACCATAGCCCCGTCGCATCCGCAGCAAAAAACCCGCTAAATCCTGCTCGACCTCTTCTGCGCCTGTCCCCACATCAACTTCGATGCCCGCCTCGCGGAGCCCACTCAGTCCCCTACCAGCGACTTCAGGGTTGGGATCCTCAACCGCTACCACAACCCGCTCAACGCCCGCGTCGATCAATGCCGAGATGCAAGGCCCGGTATGGCCCTGATGGCTACAAGGTTCAAGGGTGACATAGGCCGTGGCACCGCGGCAGGCATTCATGCCATTGGCCTCGCGAGCCGCAGTCAATGCCATCACTTCAGCGTGGGCTTCACCGACGGGCTGCGTAAAGCCCTCGCCGATCACGATGCCATCTCTAACAAGCGCACAACCTACTGGCGGGTTTGGTGCTGACCAATATCGAGCGCGGCGGCCAGCAGTGATCGCGCGTTCCATAAAGGCGCGATCCTGCTCAGGGGTCACGGAGCGCCCTCTCCACTGGACTCAATGACATGAGGCGCTTGCGCTTGAGGCTCGGCTTCTAAAGACTCGATAGCATCGCGGAATTCAGCCAAATCCTGAAAGCTCCGGTATACCGAGGCGAACCTCACATAAGCCACATGATCCAGCGCTTTCAGCGAATCCATTACCTGCTCTCCGACCTGCAGCGATTTCACTTCTCTCTCGCCTGTAGCACGCAGGCGATGCTTGATCTGGTCGATTTCAGCCTCGATGCTCTCGACCGACACAGGGCGCTTTTCCAATGCCCGCAGCAACCCCGAACGCAGCTTTTCCTCGTCGAAAGGCTCCCGACTGCCATCTTGTTTGATAATCCGAGGCAGAACCAACTCGGCGGCTTCGTAAGTGGTGAATCGCTCAGCACAACTCAGGCACTCTCGGCGCCTACGCACCTGCGCGCCCTCTGCCACCAGACGCGAATCGATCACTTTGGTTTCGTCAGTGCTGCAGAAAGGACAGTGCACAACAATAGCCGCTGCTGAAAAACAGCACCCTTCCCCTTAGCGCGCGTAAACCGGCAGGGTGGCGCAGAGTGCCTTCACCTGCTCGCGAACAACCGGTATCACCTGATCGGACGTGCCAGCCTCCAATGAGGCCAGTACCTCGCAGATCCAACCGGTCAACTGCTCGGTTTCTGCCACACCAAATCCACGCGTTGTAATCGCCGGCGTTCCCAGGCGAAGACCGGAGGTAACGAAGGGAGACCGCGGATCATTGGGCACCGCATTTTTGTTGACGGTGATGTAGGCCTCCCCGAGCGCCGCATCAGCATCCTTACCGGTGTACTCCTTTCCGATAAGATCGAGCAACATCAAATGGTTGTCGGTCCCGCCTGACACAATCTTGTGACCATTGGCGACAAAAGTTTCCGCCATCGCCTGCGCGTTGCGAATGACCTGCTCCTGATACGCCACAAAATCAGGCGACATCGCTTCTTTAAACGCAACGGCTTTAGCCGCAATGACATGCATTAAGGGCCCCCCCTGCGCACCCGGGAAGATCGCCGAGTTGAACTGCTTCTCCAGTGCCTCATTGGCACGCGCCAAAATCAGACCAGAACGCGGACCTCTCAAGCGTTTTATGTGTTGTTGTCGTCACGACATCGGCGAAAGGGATCGGACTGGGGTAAACCCCCGCTGCTACCAAACCAGCAACGTGGGCCATATCGACCAGCAAATAAGCACCGACTTCATCAGCTATCTCACGAAATTTCGCCCAGTCCATGACACGGCTGTAGGCCGAGAAACCACCGATAATCATTTTCGGCTTATGGGCGACGGCCAATTCTCGAAGTGCGTCGTAATCAATCAGACCCGTATCCTGATCAATGCCGTATTGCACCGCGTTGTAGATCTTGCCTGAGAAGTTCACAGAAGCACCGTGAGTCAGATGACCGCCATCGGCAAGACTCATACCTAAAACCGTGTCGCCGGGCTTCAGCAATGCCTGAAAGACCGCAATATTCGCACTAGAGCCTGAGTGCGGTTGCACATTGGCAAAGTCCGCGCCAAACAACGCCTTCGCGCGCTCAATCGCCAAGCTCTCTGCTTGATCAACGAATTCGCACCCGCCGTAGTAACGCTTACCCGGGTAGCCCTCGGCGTATTTATTGGTCAGCACAGAGCCTTGCGCCTCTAGCACACGCGGGCTGCAATAGTTCTCGGAGGCAATCAGCTCGATGTGTTGTTCCTGCCGAGTCGTCTCGGCGCTCATGGCAGACCAAAGCTCTGCGTCAAAGGCTTCAATCGTTTGAGTATCTCGGTCGAGGTACTGGGACAACTGTGTTGCAGCTTGATTCATGGTGACATCCTGAGAGTCAACCGGAGTACTCCGGCTGGTTTGATAGTCATGGAGAGCGAATGGTAGCCGAACAGCGCTCTGACGTCAGGCTTTTGTCTCTCCACCGTTGGAGAGTCTTGAGAAATTCAAACTCTACCGAAGTGATGAACCATCACACCCTATTCACTGTCATCAGTTTACGTTTAGGATTGCGGCGCTGGTTTACAAGAAAGCTCATGCGAGGGCCAATGCTGCGCGGAAAACCGAGCCAGCCTACCCCCTTAACATACAGGCACGTAGTAGGCTCAAGGACCGTCGATTGAAATCAACACTTTCACCGCTGCAAGTGGGCTGGCGCGAGTGGCTGTCGCTGCCAGACCTCAACCTCTCTTGGATCAAGGTAAAGGTCGATACAGGTGCCCGAACCAGTGCTCTTCACGCCGGCGACATCCACTTTTTTGATAGAGAGGGCAACGATTGGGTGCGGTTCCGCGTTCGGCCTGCCGTGGGCTCGCATGAAACCCACGACCTCTGCGAGGCTAGGATTATCGACTTCCGCGAGGTGACAGACTCGGGGGGGAAGACGGAGCGACGCGCTGTGATTCGGAGTACCGTTCACAACGGTCATTATCGAGCACCCATCGACATAACGCTCACCGACCGCAGTACAATGCGATTTTCAATGTTGCTAGGCCGCACCGCGCTACCCAAAGACGCGATGGTCTTGCCCCGGCGGTCCTTCCTGCTAGGTGGAGATCGCTATCAGCCCCCGGAAACCTCATGAAAATAGGCATTCTCTCCCGCAATCCTAAGCTATACAGCACATCCCGGCTCCTTGAAGAAGCGTTAGCTTCCGGCCACGACTGCCGCGTGATCGATACGCTCAAGTGCTACATGGACATCAGCTCGGCCAAACCCTCGGTCTGGTATCGGGGTCAGGAATTAGAGCACCAAGACGCCATCATTCCGCGTATTGGTGCCTCCATAACCAACTACGGTACGGCAGTCATTCGACAATTTGAAATGATGGATACCTATTCTCTGGTGGGTTCCATTCCGCTGGGTCGATCGCGGTCCAAACTGAGAGCACTACAGCTGCTGTCTCGCAAGGGGTTGGGCATGCCCGCAACGGGTTTTGCCCACGATATCTCCAATACGCGACAGCTCATCCAACTTGTCGGCGGCGCTCCGGTCGTTGTCAAACTGCTGGAAGGAACGCAGGGGCGTGGCGTCGTTCTTGCCGAGACTGCGAAAGCAGCCGAGTCAGTAATCGACGCATTTAAAGAGTTAGGCGCAGACTTCCTCGTACAAGAATTTATTAAAGAGGCGGGCGGTTCTGATGTGAGGTGCTTTGTTATCGGTAACAAGGTCGTCGCCGCAATGGAGAGGACATCGGCCGCGGGCGAATTCCGCTCTAATCTGCATCGTGGCGGGAGCGCCCGACTGACAAAACTCAGCGCATTGGAGCGCAGGACCGCGATCAAGGCTGCGCAAACCATGGGGCTCAACGTTGCGGGTGTCGATATTTTGAGATCCGATCGGGGACCTCTGGTGATGGAGGTCAATTCATCACCAGGGCTCAAAGGTATCGAGGAAGCCACCGGCGTCAACGTAGCGGGCAAGATCATCGAGTTCATCGAATCCCACGTGCACACCGGCAAGTCTAAGCGACGAGTAAAGGGGTAAGGGCGTGTCCGCGCCACATAGCAGCGCAGTGCAAACAGCCAACCATTTCAAGATTGGCGACGCCGTCATTGCGCCCGGAGAGGTCCGCACCATCGAAATACCCGTGGCGCCTACCTATGCGCACGATGATCTGGCGATGTCGGCACACGTGATTCATGGGCGGCGGGCGGGCCCAGCCCTATTTGTTTGTGCAGCCATCCATGGCGATGAAATCAATGGCATCGAGATCATCCGCCGTGTGCTCAAACGAGTCGACGCAAAAAAACTGCGCGGCACACTGGTCGCCATTCCTATTGTCAATGTTTACGGGGTGATTTCTCACTCTCGCTATCTGCCCGATGGCAGAGATCTGAACCGGAGCTTTCCCGGGTCAGCTAATGGTTCGCTGACTGGGCGTGTCGCTCACACTTTTATGCAGGAAATCGTATCGAACTGCACCCACGGCATCGACCTCCATACTGGGGGCAGACACCGCAGTAACTTCCCGCAGATCCGGGCAGAACTGAGTGACCCTGTGGTGAGAGCCATGACAGAAGCTTTTGGAGCACCGTTAGTCATCAACTCTGCTGTTAGAGACGGATCTTTGCGGCAGTGCGCGACCGAGCTGGGCGTGCCCGTCATTTTGTACGAAAGCTGCGAGGCCTTGCGCTTCGATGAAGTTTACATTCGCGCCGGAGTCAAGGGCGTCATCAATGTCATGCGACATCTGGGCATGATGCGAAAAAGCCGATCCAAGGCTCGCACCAAACCGATCTTTAGCCGCCAAACACAATGGCTCAGGGCGCCCGCAAGCGGCATACACCGAGTGCTGGTGCCCCTTGGCGCACAGGTGAGCGAAGGCCAAGTGATTGGCCTCATTGCCGACCCTCTTGGCATCGAAGAAACCGAGGTCAGCGCACCCTCCGCCGGCGTCATTATTGGTCGCTCGAACTTGCCTTTGGTTTACGCGGGCGACGCGCTTTTCCACATCGCCGACATCCTCGAAGAGGACACCTTTGAAGCCGAGTCCTTTCACGAAGAGCTGATGCCCTCCGATTACCAGGAAGAGCAGGACCCCAGTAGCGCACCTATTGCGATTTGAGGGCACTCCCACTGCGGGTCACCACACCCGTTCTTTACTGATTTACAAGTTGCGGGCCGAATCCCGGAGCTTCTTCATGCGCAACCGGGGCAACAACTCCTAAAAGGGATACGCGTGATTCACAAAACGATTCTGGCGCTCATGACAAATTGAGTGCTCCGCTGAAGACGACTCGTCGTATGTATTGGCGAGAGCCAATGAATGCAGCGTAGAGGAATCGACAGCGTGCCCAAAAAGTTTATGACCTTTAAACATTGGAAGACTGGCGAAACCAAAACCATCGAGTTCCGCGAGGCGAACGTGCCATCGAACCCGAGCAGCGAACGGCTCGTGGTGTGGAACGAGACCGAGCAAAAACTCGAGGACATTATCAAATCCACCATCGTGGAAATACGCGAAGAGTGAGTCGCGGCGCACGTGACCCTGCATCACTTAACGGAAGACAAGTCGTTAATTTGCGCGAGGCGCTCACGGTGGTCTAGCTGGCTCCGATAGCCAGCAGTGCCTCGGTTTCAGTACACTCGACGGACTGTAATCAGGACAGCGCGGCTAGCACCCGCTATTCAGCCCTGTCCGCTCACTACCATCGGAGTCTAGCGTTGGCACAGTACGTCTACACCATGAATCGGGTCGGAAAAATTGTCCCGCCCAAGAAAGAAATTCTGAAAGATATTTCGCTCTCGTTCTTCCCGGGCGCCAAGATTGGCGTGCTGGGCCTCAATGGTGCAGGCAAGTCGACCTTGCTTAAGATCATGGCGGGGATCGACACCGACATTTTGGGGGAAGCGCGACCACAATCGGACATCAAAATCGGTTACCTACCTCAAGAGCCTCAACTCAACAGCGAAAAAGATGTGCGCGGCAATGTTGAAGAGGGTGTTCAGGAGGCGATTGATGCGCTCGCCGGGCTCGAAAAGATTTATGCCGATTATGCCGAGCCCGATGCTGACTTTGATGCACTGGCGAAGGAGCAGGCGCGGCTTGAGGACATTATTCAAGCGAAAGACGCGCACAACCTCGACACGCGCCTCGAGATCGCAGCCAATGCACTGCGCCTGCCACCCTGGGAGGCCAACGTCGATACGCTTTCAGGGGGCGAACGACGCCGTGTCGCGCTGGCCAGGTTGCTACTTTCGGAGCCCGATATGCTGCTCTTGGATGAGCCCACTAACCACCTCGATGCCGAATCGGTGGCTTGGCTGGAGCACTTTCTGGAAGATTTCCCGGGCACCGTGGTGGCCATTACACACGATCGCTATTTCCTCGATAACGCCGCTGGCTGGATTCTTGAGTTGGATCGCGGGCGGGGCATTCCTTACGAGGGAAATTACTCCACATGGTTAGAGGCGAAAGAAAAGCGTATCGAGCAAGAACAGCGACAAGAAGCCTCGCACCAGAAAGCGATCAAAGCAGAACTCGAATGGGTTCGATCCAACCCCAAAGGACGTCAGGCTAAAAACAAGGCGCGACTGCAACGATTCGAGGAGTTGAATTCTCAAGAATTTCAGAGCCGCAATGAGACGAACGAAATCTACATTCCTCCCGGTGCTCGCTTGGGCGATAAAGTCATTGAGGTAAGCGGGCTGCGTAAGACGTTTGGTGATCGGCTCTTGTTTGAAGACGTCAGTTTCGTGGTGCCCAAGGGCAGTATTGTCGGAATCATCGGTGCCAACGGCATGGGGAAATCGACCTTGTTCCGGGTACTGATGGGCCTCGAAAAGCCGGACGGTGGCGACGTGATCGTCGGTGATACGGTGGAGCTGGGTTACGTCGATCAGTCTCGCGACGATCTTGACGGCAGTAAGACCGTCTGGGAAGAAGTCTCGGATGGGCTGGATATCATTCGTATCGGTAACTACGAGGTGCCTTCGCGCTCTTATGTCGGGCGCTTCAACTTCAAGGGCGCTGACCAACAAAAATTCGTCAAGGATCTATCGGGCGGTGAGCGAAACAGACTGCACTTGGCTAAGCTGCTCAAGCAAGGCGCTAATGTTTTGTTACTTGACGAACCGACCAATGACCTCGACGTCGAGACACTCCGTGCTCTGGAGGAAGCCCTGCTGGCCTTCCCAGGGTCTGCCCTCGTGATCTCTCACGACCGCTGGTTCCTGGATCGCATCGCGACGCACATTCTGGCGTACGAGAATGATGGTAGCGTTGTGTTCCACGAGGGGAACTATTCAGAGTACGAGGAGGATTATCGGCAGCGCGTTGGATCTGAGACGGCAGTTCCTAGCCGCGTCAAACATCGCAAGTTGAAATAAGCCCATCGGGACAAGCTCAAGCGCTCGCTACTGAGCGGCTTCCAGCGCTTCGGACAGCCTCGTCACCGGAATCACTTTGAGCCCGGGTATCACTTTTTTCGGTGCATTGGCTCTGGGCACGATAGCCAGCTTAAAGCCGTGCTTGGCAGCCTCTGACAACCGCTCCTGCCCGCTCGCGACGGGTCGGATTTCACCAGACAACCCAACCTCACCGAACACCACCCAATCTCGTGGCAACGGTTTGTCTCGCAAACTCGATACCACCGCAAGCAACAGGGCCAGATCTGCCGACGTCTCCATCACACGCACGCCACCGACCACATTCGCAAACACGTCTTGGTCACCCACCTGAATGCCACCATGACGATGCAGAACGGCCAGTAGCATAGCCAGTCGATTCTGCTCAAAGCCCACCGTTACGCGACGCGGATTGCCTAATGAGCTGTCGTCGACAAGCGCCTGAATTTCGACCAGCAAGGGCCGCGTGCCCTCCCAGACCACAACCACTGTTGTACCAGGAGCAATGTGCTCTGACCGATCGAGAAATATGGCAGAGGGATTCGTGACCTCACGCATGCCACTGTCGGTCATGGCAAAAATCCCCAGCTCGTTCACGGCGCCAAAGCGGTTCTTCTGACCGCGGAGCGTGCGGTATCGCGAGTCGTGCTCGCCCTCTAGAAGAATTGAGCAATCGATCATGTGCTCGAGCACCTTGGGACCCGCCAAACTACCGTCCTTGGTGACATGCCCGACCAATATCAACACGGTCCCAGTCTGCTTGGCATACCGAGTCAATTGGGCAGCGCAATCGCGTACCTGCGAGACGCTACCAGGGGCAGAGGTCAGCGTTTCGCTGTGTACCACCTGAATCGAATCCACTACCAGCACCTTGGGCTTCAGTGCATCAGCGGAAGCCAAAATGGCGTCGACATCCGTTTCCGCCATGAGCTGAAGCGCATCAGTGGGCAATCCAAGCCGGTTGGCTCGCATAGCAATCTGCTCGGGGGACTCCTCGCCGGTAACGTACAGCGCTGGCTGGGCTTCAGCCAACCGGCACAGTGTCTGCAGCAACAGCGTGCTCTTGCCGGCACCCGGGTGCCCGCCGATCAAAATGCTCGAGCCCGGGACAAAACCCCCACCAAGAACCCGGTCAAACTCGTCAAAACCCGAGCCCAGCCGAGGCAAATCGACGACCGCGACGTCCTCGAGTCGCTGCACCGAAGCCACCGTCCCTGCATACCCGGCGCGGCCACCCGATCTGGCATTAGCCTTGCTCGCCGGGGCGCTCAAGCGAATTTCTGATAGCGTATTCCACGCGAGGCACTCGCCACACTGGCCCTGCCATTTCGGGAAATCCGCCCCACAGTCATTGCAGACAAACGCGGTTTTTGCCTTGGCCACGCGACGCTCTCCGGAATCTAATGGTATGTGCTGTATTGCTGGAGTTAAGTCGGTATCCTATCAGACCAATTGGCACCCACCGCATTTGCATGTCCTCCGTTTCGCTCATTCCCGATCGACAACTGACCTTCTCTCCGGAGCTGGCAGAAACCATTGGTCTGGAAGAGGCCGTCCTGCTTCAGGCACTGGGTAGCCTCCTGGAGAATGATCGAGGCTGGACCGCGATCAACCTCTCGCAGTTACAGCAGACGCTGTCGTTTTGGTCCGCCGATCACATCGCTCGCCTGATCAACAAGCTCGTGTCACTCGGGATTTTGCGACAGCGTCCGGGAGAGTCAGCGGGTAGCGTGATGCTCAGTGCGCTCACAGACGAGCCAGAATCTGTAGCATCGATGACGGCACTCAGTACGACACCGCAACACAACATGACGTGGCAACCCTCTACTGCCGTGGAAGAGCTGCTGAGTCTGAATCACGGCATCCCACGTCAATTTATCGAGCGCGCTGCGACACAGTTCCTCCCCGGGGAAGGGCGAGAGGTCGATACCCAGTTTCGACAGTTTGTGCTTGGACGATGGCGCGAGCATCAGCAAAGTCAGACGCCGCGAACCACAGCCTTTGAAATTAATCAGCCGCTGCCCTTTGGCAGAGACTGGGTGCCCAGCCAGGATGCCCTCGATATTCTGTCACAAGCCGGGATAGATATTGTCTTTGCCGAGTCCGTGCGCGCCGAGTTCATCCTTTATTGGAGTGAGCGTGGCGGGCCACCCAAGGAAGTGAATTCGCGCTTTGTGGAACATGTGCGACGACGCTGGCTGAAGCACACCAGCCAGATGCACCACAGTACCGAGCCCACTCGCATCGCCCGCAACTGGCAACCGGATGTATCAGTCTATGAAACGCTGGCACTAGCGGGTATCGCAGAGGAACAAGCACGGGCATTACTGCCGGAATTTGTGATGTACTGGCTGGATAGCAACGAAGTACACACTTCATGGAACAGCAAGTTCCTGCAGCACGTGAAGAGACAGTGTGGCGCTGTAGGACATGGAGATCAGAATGGCGGACAAACAGGACGTGGCAACGCTGGCGCAGGACATCGTTCAAAAGACCGAAGTCTCAGCGACGACCTCACCGACACCAGTTGGGCCAACTGAGGCGCCAGAACCGCCGGACGGACAATGGATCGAGGCCATTAACCAGGTCTTTGCGCTGTTTCGCCTTAACTATCACAACCAGTACTACGCCGCGTGGTCGGATGCCGAACAGGTCAAGCAGGTGAAACGGCTGTGGTTGGAGGCACTGGATGTCTACCCCACCGCCGTGATTCTGCGCGCCGCGCAGCACGCCATCGAACACAGCGACTACCTGCCCACGCTGAACCGCATGATTGAAGCCTGCCGGCTGTGTCTGAGTGATCTGGGTTTACCTTCGCCCTACGACGCCTATCGCGAGGCCTGCCTCGCCCCTTCGCCCAAGACCGACGTTGCGTGGTCACACCCGGCGGTCTATCTAGCGGGACGTGATAGCGACTGGTTCTTCTTGGCCAATGAGCCGGAAAGTAAAACGTGGCAGGTTTATCGGGAGCATTACGAACGCTGGGTGAGCCGGGCGGCCCGCGGTGAATCAGCTCAGAGGACCCGAGCGCACTGCCCTGTCTGCGCCGACGTCCCCGGCTCCCAGTGCCGAGGAACAAGTCACGCATTTGGCGAGATTAAGAAAAGAAATCGGTCTCTGAAGTCAGCCGCGCCGGCGGTACTCGGGCCGAGGCAGAGTTAGCGACGCAAACGGTTCACGCGGCTCTCAGGGCTCACAAAATAAAGCTTTCGAGATTCGCTCCGGGATTGACGTAGCAGAGCTAACGCTCTGGAGCTAATGTCCCAGAACTAAAGAGCAGCGATCCACGCCTCTATATCGTCGCGCACCCGCTGTGCCTGCTCCGCCATCACCCGCTGCTTAACGGGCCACACGGTTTCGCTGGCCTCCACGCAGGCCTGCTCGAGCTCTCTTGCCGCAGCGGACAACATCATGGCCTGTAGGTTGGCGCTGGTTCCTTTTATACGGTGTGCAATCTGTCGCAGCGCGTTCGCATCTTGCTCTGCCAACACATGTTCACTGGCCGCAACATCGGACACCAGTTCCGAGCTGAACTTGGTCAGTAGTGCTGCTACCACTTGCCGGTCACCGCCCAGCATGTCGAGAATGGCATCGAAGCGAATAGATTCAGTCGTCATGAATGGGTCATCAAACGAGCGATGCACTAGCCGAGAAAAGGGGCAGACTCAGTAACCCGCATAATCATCGCGGGCCAGATTCTCAAACCGGGTAAATTCACCCTGAAACGCCAGCCTGCAAGTGCCAATCGGTCCGTTTCGCTGCTTACCAATAATAATCTCGGCCACACCCTTGTCGGGGGAATCCTCGTGATACACCTCATCGCGATAGATAAACATCACCACATCGGCATCCTGCTCGATAGCGCCTGACTCCCGGAGATCCGAGTTAACGGGCCGCTTGTTGGGCCGCTGTTCAAGAGAGCGGTTCAGCTGCGACAGCGCAACCACCGGACAACGAAACTCTTTTGCAATAGCCTTCAGGTTTCGGGAAATCTCGGAAATCTCTGCCGTTCTCCCCTCACTCGCGCCGGCCACGCGCATCAACTGCAGATAATCCACCATGATCATCGCCAGATCACCGTGCTCGCGGGATAAGCGACGCGCCCGGGCCCTGACTTCGGTAGGGGTCAGTGCTGGTGTGTCGTCGATAAAGATGGAGGTGTCTTTGAGCTTGGCCATGGCTGCAGACAACTTGGGCCAATCGTCTTGCTGCAGCTTACCGTTACGCAGTCGAGATTGATCGATCTTGCCCAGTGAAGACATCATTCTGACCACCAGTTGCTCTGCTGGCATCTCCATGGAGAACACGACGATAGGCTTTGTCGTATTCGCCGCCGCATTCTCGACCAGATTCATAGCGAAACTGGTTTTACCCATTGAGGGGCGCCCGGCCACAATCACCAAATCAGAGGGTTGCAGACCAGAGGTGCGCTTATCGAGATCAATAAAGCCTGTGGTCAGGCCCGTAATGTCACCACCCGTGTTGTAGAGCTCTTCAATTCGCTCTAGCGCGCCCGTCAATAACGGCGCCATACCCTGAGGTCCGCCGGACTTGGGGCCACTCTCAGACACCGCCATGATGAGCCGCTCGGCTTCGTCCACCAGCTCCTCGGCACTGCGCCCTTCGGGGTTAAAACCCGCTGTCGCAATATCCTGCGCGGCACCTATCAACTTCCGCAACAGTGCTCGCTCGCGAACCGCTCTGGCGTAGGCGCTGACATTGGCGGCAGTTGGTGTCTGCTCCACCAGATCAGCGAGATAAGTGTGGCCGCCGGCAGCATCCAGCTCGCCGGTCGCCAGCAGCCGGTCCGCCACGGTGATCACGTCGATCGGCTCATTCCGATCAACCAACAGCGCGATCTGCCGGAAAATGGCGCGATGCTCTGGCCGGTAGAAATCACCCGCATCGACCAGCTCTGCGATCGCGTCCCAGCTCTCAGGGGCTAAAAGAATACCGCCGATAACGGAACGCTCGGCCTCTACGGACTGGGGCTGCATGCGTATCCGTGAGATATCAGGATCTTGGGATTTGACCGACTCCAAGGAACTGCCTTTTATGCTCGTATCAAGTTAGCCGGGCAAAATGGCGGGCGAGCCACTCAAACACCGGACGGCCGGATAGAGTACCTCTGGTCACGGGGAACTACCAGCGGAGATGGCATTCGAGCAGAGCAAGACTAGGGCTTGCGCGGTCGGGGGGTTGGAAACAGCGGCGGGGCGAATGCCCCGCCCCAGACAATCACTCAGGGATGATGTGAATCGCTACGGAAGATGAGACGTCGGCGTGCACCTGGATCATGATCTCGAACTCGCCGAGCTCACGAATCACTCCCTCAGGGAGTCGCACCTCGGCCTTGTCGACCTCACAACCCGCCGCGGTCAAGGCCTCGGCGATATCCCGGGTGCCGACCGAACCGAACAGCTTGCCTTCTTCGCCCGCTGTCGCGGCGATCTCGACCGTACCCAATGCGGTAAGCGCTTCTCCGCGTGCTTGGGCGGCAGCCAGCGTCTCCGCTGCCGCGGCTTCGAGTTCTGCACGTCGCGCCTCGAATTTAGAGACGTTGTCTTCGGTAGCAGGTACCGCTTTGCCCTGGGGAATCAGGAAATTGCGGCCGTAGCCCGGCTTGACATCGACCTTGTCGCCCAGGGCGCCGAGGTTGCCAATGTTTTCGAGCAAGATGACTTCCATGGTTCTTTCCTCTGATGGCCGCTCACGCGGCACTGTCTATAATTTCTTTTCAAACTCTTTGCAACGGTCTTCGATCTTATAACCGTTCCACTCTGGGTCGAGCCGTCAGGCTTCGATCATGCGCTTTACGCGTTACCGGAGCCGTCGCCAGATGAACGTGACCATCTGGCTCTAAAATCTGCGAAGGCGTCGATCACCACGCACGCCACCCACAACCACTTCACCGGATCGAGCACGATCCACAACACATACATCAGGGTCAGCCAACCCAACCCCTTGTCGGTTCGTACCGCATAGGCATGGACCAACGCAAACCCCGCTACCGTCAGTGGCAACACCGCAATGGCGCTCCATACGCGCCATTCTGGCCCCAGCCACCACAGCACCAGCGCTGCACTCGCCATCACCAGCACCGCGCCTTGCGGTACTTTCAGCGCCCGGAACTCGCTGCCAAACCCACCCGGGTTATAAAGCAACGCTTGCCAGTACCGCCCCAGCATCAGGCTCAACACGGCAATTACCGCATTGCCGGTGGCCAACAGCGCCGCCACCTGCGAGACCGAGAGCGCGTTAAACGCCAGCTGCTCCGATCCCTCTTGCTGCAAATCCTGCTCCAGCTGCGCCAAAGCCTGATTGAACGTTGTGATCAGCTCCTCCAAGAAAGGGCCGTTCAAAACGATCAATGCCAAGCCACTCAACACTGCCAGTGGCACACTCGCCATCACGGCAAGTGAGAGATTGACCGTCTCCCTCAGGATGACTGCCAATCCAAAGGCGCCCGCCAGTAGCATCACGCTACCTGTGTCACCCGTCATCGCGGTGATGATCACCGCAGGCAATAACGCCCACAGGACCAACCAACCGCCGGCGGCTGTTCCCCTTCTCAGGGTGACCAGTGCAATGGCTGCTGCACTGATCCAGCCAAATAACAAGCTCCCGGACCCCAGAACGGCGACCCCAAGAGCCTGCCACCGGCCGCGCATGATGAATTCAGCGAGGCCGCGCATTAATCAATACTCAGTTATGAGCGTCGGTGTACGGCAGCAACGCCAGATAGCGCGCGCGCTTGACCGCCGTCGCCAGCTGACGCTGGTACTTGGCCTTGGTGCCCGTAATACGGCTGGGCACGATCTTGCCGGTCTCGGAAACATACTGCTTCAGCGTATCCAGATCTTTATAGTCGATCTCGGTCACGCCCTCAGCGGTGAAACGGCAAAACTTTCGGCGTCGAAAAAAACGTGACATGGCTTATTCCTCGGTCTCGGTGGCGTCAGCGGCAGGCTCTTCTGGGGCGGCGGGCGCCTCAGTGGTCTCTGCAGCGGCACGGCGGGCGTCATTATCCTGGCGTTCCTGATATCGGGCCTTGCGCTCCTTGTCTTCACGCTCGGCTTTCATGATCAGCGACTCTTCCAATACAGGCTCATCACGACGAATTACCATGTTGCGGATGACGGCATCGTTATAACGGAAGGTCGTCGTCAATTCTTCCATTGCCTCATTGGAAGCCTCGACGTTCATCAGCACATAGTGTGCCTTATGGATTTTGTTGATGTGGTAAGCCAACTGACGTCGGCCCCAGTCCTCAAGACGATGCACTGTACCGCCATCTTTTGTGATGACGTTGCTGTAGCGCTCGATCATTCCAGGGACTTGTTCAGATTGATCCGGATGGACCATGAACACAACTTCGTAGTGTCGCACTCGCGTACTCCTTGTGGATGAAAGCCACCCGAATGACGGTGTGGCAAGGAGGATGGACCTTTTTCAGGCCCGACCAAATTTTGAGGGGCGGAGTCTATAGAGCCTGTCGCTCCTTTGCAACGCGCTAATTTGGCAATGGAATTAGCCGAATCCGGCGGTTTTAGGCCCGGTTAGCGCCCCGCTGGCGCACCGCCTCGAACAGGCAGACACCGGCGGCAACAGAAACATTCAAACTCGACACCGCGCCCGCCATCGGGAGTTTGACCGTGAAATCGCAGAGATCCCTTGTTAACCGCCGCATGCCAGAGCCCTCCGACCCCAGCACGATGGCACAGGGGCCCGTTAAATCGCGCTCGTATAGGGATTCGTGGGCCTCGCCATCTGTACCGATAATCCAGACCCCGGCCTGCTTTAATGAATCGATCGTCCTCGCCAAGTTGGTCACGCGCACCCACGGCACCGTCTCGGCGGCACCGCTGGCAACCTTGCGCGCCACATCGGTGACATCTGCGCTCTTATCTTTGGGGAAAATCACAGCTGTGACGCCGGCGGCGTCCGCGCTCCGTAAACAGGCACCCAGATTGTGGGGATCGGTCACGCCATCGAGAATCAGGATGAGCGGCGACACTGCGCGCGCGATGTGCTCTGCCAGCGCGGACTCCAACATCATGCCCGCAGAACCCGCTGTTCGCGATGGATGTAGCACCGCCAGGACCCCTTGGTGACGCCCATCGACGAGTGCGTCGAGATCTGATCTGGCGCACGTCACGACCGTCACGCCTTGGTTGCGCGCGAGCGCCAACAGCGACTGCATCCGTTTGTCTTGTCGATCACCCTGAACATGGAGGGCTTGAATGCGCCCCGGCTCGTGTCGGATAACGCTTTCCACGGCGTGATAACCAAATGCCGCTTCACTCATGGATCACCGCCGCTTTTTGCCGGTCGAACCGCTCGAGCGGGACCGACCGCCCGCGGCCTTACCCGCTTTGGTCTTTTTGGCTGATTTGCCTGATTTCGCAGACTGCTTGGGCTTGGATGATTTAGCGCCCGACTTTTTAGTTTTTTGGCCGCCACCCCGTTGCTCATCTGAACTCTGCTCGCTTCTGCGATCTTTTTTGCCGCGTCGAGGTGAGCGGAGAGCATCGTCTTTTGATTGACGCTGCGAGGTCTTACCCCGTCGTGACGGCGCGACACCCGCCAGCTCAAGGTCGATCTTTCGATCATCGAGATCGACGCGAGCGATACGGACCGTCACGGCCCCACCAAGCTGGAAAACTTGCCTGGTTCGCTCCCCAATCAGCCGCTGCTTGGCCTGATCAAAGTGGTAGTAATCGCCAGGTAAAGCGCTTACGTGCATGAGCCCTTCGATATACAGATCGCTCAATTCCACAAATACGCCGAAGGTGGTCACAGCAGCTATGACGCCGTCGAACTCCTCACCGATGCGGTCTTTCAAAAACTCACATTTCAACCAGGCATCGACCTCGCGCGTTGCATCATCGGCCCGACGCTCGGTCATAGAACACTGCTCGCCCAAAGAAACCATCGTCGCGATGTCGTAGGGATAAATGCGTTCCCGCTTCAGCGCTGGCGCGCCTCTCACGCGTTTGATGTGATCAGCTTTGCCCCGGGCGCGAATTGCCGCACGAATCGCGCGGTGCACCAGTAAGTCGGGGTAACGCCGGATCGGCGAGGTAAAATGTGCATACGCCTCATAGTGCAAACCAAAGTGGCCCGCGTTTTCCGGTTGGTAGACGGCTTGAGAGAGCGAGCGCAGCAACATGGTCTGGATGATGTGGCGGTCGTCACGGCCTTCAACGGTCGCCAGCAGAGATTGGTAGTGTTCCGGCGTGGGCTTCAGCCCGCCAGCAAGATCGAGGGATAACTCCCCCAAGAAGGCGCGCAGGTTCTCGAGCTTTTCGGCGCTCGGCCCCTCGTGCACCCGAAAGAGCGCCGGCTGTTCCAGCGCTTCCAAAAACTGTGCGGTCGCGACATTGGCAATCAGCATGCACTCTTCGATTAACTTGTGCGCATCGTTGCGTTGCACGGGTTTAATCGCCGCGATCTTGCGTTGCTCATCGAACAGGATACGGGTTTCCTGTGTTTCAAAGTCCAGCGCGCCGCGCTGTTCCCGTGCACTACGCAGAACTTGATACAGTCGATAGAGACGATCGATGTCCTCATTGCGCTCGGCGGGAACGTGGCGACTCCAGCCCTCTTCAATCACTGCACCGACATCCGTATAGGTAAGTCGAGCGTGAGAGTGGATGACCGCCTCGTAAAAGGTGTAGTCCTGCAACTGACCGCTGTGGTCAATCTGCATGTCACAGACCATGGCCAGCCGATTCACTTGAGGCTTAAGTGAACAGAGGCCATTCGAGAGCACCTCGGGAAACATCGGTACAACGCGCTCGGGAAAATACACCGAGTTCCCGCGAATACTGGCTTCCTCATCGAGAGCAGAACCGACAGGAACGTAGTGCGACACATCCGCTATCGCGACGCGCAGCTGAAAACCCTGCGCGTTCTCCTCACACCACACCGCATCATCGAAGTCCCGCGCATCTTCACCATCAATGGTCACAAAAGGCACGTCGCGTAAATCGACGCGATGGTCTTTATCGGCCTCTGCCGGCTCCTCGCCGAGCGCACCCGCTTCGCGTAGCACCTCATCCGGCCATTCCCAGGGGATGCCGTGGGCACGGATCGCCACGTCTATCTCAAGCCCCGGGTCCAGATGGTCTCCAAGGACTTCGACAACCTCTCCCTTGGCGCCCAACGTCGCCGACGGATAGTCAGTCAGTTTGACCGAGACGAGCTGGCCGTGACGCGCCCCGGCCTTGGCTTTGGGCGGAATCAGAATGTGATTGCGAATGCGCGTGTTGTGAGGGAGCAAGAAGCCAATGCCGCTCTCCTCCATGTAACGGCCAACAACGTCGGTGTGCGCGCGGATCAGCACCTCAACCACCTGCCCTTCCGCGCGCCCGCGACGGTCCAGGCCTGCGACGGAGACCAGCACTTCGTCGCCGTCAAACACCTGATACATTTCGCGCGCGGAGAGAAACAAATCGTCACCGCCCTCCAGTGGGCGAGCAAACCCGTAGCCATCGCGGTGTCCCATGACCCGACAGCGCAGCAAGTCCATGCGTTTTGGTAAACCGTAGGCGCCGCGGCGACCTGAAATAATCTGCCCGTCGCGTTGCATCGCACGCAGGCGCTTACCCAACGCGTCCAAATCGCGTTCATCGCTCAACCCAAGCTGGCCCGCAATGTCCTTAAAGCCCTGGGGCGCGTCGGCCGCTTCCAGCAACGAAAGGATGACCTCTCGACTGGGAATGGGATGGGCGTAACGATCCTGTCCCCGGGCCAAATGGGGGTCCGGTGGCGGCTGCGAAGTTTTGTTGCGGCGTGGCGCCAAAAGCGTATCCAGTGGCTGGATTCAGCCGGCAGGGGAGAAGGCCCGATTATACGCGCGAATCAGCATTGAGATCGTTGGGTACTTCTGCACTCAAACGCCAGGGGGCAAATTGACAGCGCGGTAGCGAGGCAGTAGTCTGCGCGGCCTCTGGTTATACAGAGATTTCCCGCTGCCCAGGTGGTGAAATTGGTAGACACGCTAGCTTCAGGTGCTAGTGCTCGCAAGGGCGTGGAGGTTCAAGTCCTCTCCTGGGCACCATTCCATCTTTTTTTAAAAACCTCCTCTACGGATCGCATGTCGAGCTTCGATTCTAGAAGAGGACTATTCCGGCTGCGCGCCAGAGGCACCTGCGAGATTCGATTTATCGATCGGAGCTCGACTCGCAAACTGCCCAACCGATCCCGACGAGAACAGCTGTCGAGCTCGATTCTAGAAGAGGACTAACCAATCGGCCAGAGGCACCTGCGAGATTCGATTTATCGATCGGAGCTCGACTCGCAAACTGCCCAACCGATCCCGACGAGAACAGCGGCCCGAGAATAACCAATCGGCCTGTAGTGAACGAATAAAGGATGTCACCCTGAAACCGAAGCTCCATGGTTCGGCATCTCAAGCAGAGATGTTAGTTTCGTCGGCACAATCTCTGCCTAAAAAACCACTTAAATAAAAATCTCTCAGTAATGACGCAGCCAACTCGGTGTCGGCCTCCAGCTCATGCTCGGGGTATCCTTCAAAGTCTTCGTCAAACAGCTGGGGGCGCTGAAAGTAGCGATCCGCCAAGTAACCGTTGCCCTTCCTAAAATGCTCATAGAACGCCAGAGCTTTGGATCTGGATGGTTTGCCGTCAGCGCCCGGGGCAACTCTTTCTAGATATTGAGCCAGTTCTCTTCGATGTTTGCTGACGTGAAAACGGGCCTCTACGCCCATCGCATGGTTAAACATCATCAGTGCCAGTTGCGCGACCAAACTTAGAGACACATTAGACGTCTCGCGACCATCTTGGCCAAGAGGCACCTCCAACTGACTCTCAGAAAAATCCGCGACGACATCACCGCCCACGAGTTGTGACCGCTGGAAGATCCTCAGCTGAATCGCTGACTCACCGAAACACGCTGACCACCGCTTAATGAGCGCTTCGTAATCGTATAGTGGTGGGAGTCCCGCACTGTTGACTAAATCCGGGAACCAGCGCTGTGGAAAGCCCGCTCGCAGGCCCTCACTGATTCGGCTGGTTGCCAACAGATCCTGGCGCCTGAGATAGCACACCACCCGAATTTCCTCGAACTCAGCGCGCAGATATTCAGCCAGATGCTCTACGCTTGTGCCTGTCGTCAATCTTGAAGAGAGATGCTCCGAAGACAGAATGTAAGTGTGGCAACGTCCCCTCGCAGCAGCGATCTCTTGGCTGATTTGAGCAAGCAAATCATGGCGCCACTGTGCAAATTTTTCGGGCTCGGTTAATCCGGTTCTCGTTAAGTAATCATCTCGAACGCCTTGCGGAGTAAAGGCCGCCGCAAGACTACGGCAATTAAGCTCTCCCGGGGCTTTTGCGTAGTGCACGCCATGACTTAAAAGAAGCTCTCTCTGTTGACTTAAAACAGATTGAAGAGCTGTGGTGCCGGTTTTTTCGGTACCAATGTGAAGAATGCATCGCATCAGTATTTTATCCGCGGCTGCAAGCCTGTGAGCGGTCTGATGCCAGTGACTACTGGCACATGAGCTCTCTCTCAGGCAATCCGTCAAAGTAGATCGTTTGCCCGCAGACCGCAGTCTTCACTCGCTGCGAGGGCACTTTATCAACCGGTGGATTGCCAAGAAGGAGGGACCCATCAGCTCCTACAGACACAGGGATGATAATGCCCATATCAGGCCTGCGAATCTCGCCCATCACATCGATGTAACCCTGATCGGTAGAGGCATCGAAGTTGTCGAGCATAAAGTGCTCCTCATCCACCTGAGCAAGCAGGAAGACACTCCACAACGACCCACAACAAAACAGCACAATCGCTTTTAATTTCTGCACGCTAGCTTCTCTTCATCTCATCTAGCTGTTGCGATGATTTACTTTACCACGATCAAAATTGGTAACGCTGGTGGCCAGCCCAATGACTTAATGGCCGAAAGAGTCTTTTTTCAGCACTCCAAAAGCACCCGGTCGCAATACTTACCAACCGCCTTTCAATCAGAGCAATCGATCCTGCACTAACCCCGCTCGGCCGCGCTTTCGCGCGCCGCCATAGACTGAGTAACGGCCAGTTACGGATACGTTGCGCATTGTCTCGAGGCTGGCCCGAGCATTATTCGGCACCAAAAGGTCGCAGCCCTTTATCAACCTCACACCAAGCGGGAGCGCTGGTCGTGAAGTATCCGATCTCGGGCTTAAACACCGACGCGTCGTCAAAGGTCATGGCGTTTACTGAGGCCACGTCGAGCGCGTCTGATTGCACCATGATTTGCGTGCCGCACTTGCCACAAAAATGACGGGTCACCTCACGACCTGAGCCGGGATCGTAGGTGTACGGTGTCAACGTGCCTTCCAGTAATTGAAAGTCAGCCGGCGCCACTGCGTAGGACGTCCAGTGTGCACTCCCACCCACACGCTGGCAGTCGGTGCAGTAACACAGCCCCTGCAACTGCGATTCGCTCGTTAATTCGTATTTTACGGCCTGACAAAAACAAGAGCCTGAAATGGTTCCCATTTAATAATCCTTATCTCTGATTAACGGACGCGCTCAGTGCACGATTATGCTTGGAATGTCTGTCACAGAGTACTAGACGCCAAACAATACGCTGTGCATGACACGCCCGGGCCACAGCGTGAATACCCCCGTCACGAGGAGCGCCAGAATGTACAGCAGCACCATCCAAATCTTATGTTGCCGGATATTTCCTTGACGTGCGTGGTACACCGCCATCACCAGCGAAAACACTGTCCAGGCGCTCAGCAAGTGAATCGGACTGAACGCACCCCACAGCTTGAGCTCGCTGATGAAAAAAGACGAGATGCTCACATATGCCATTAGCAGCACCCAGATCCATCCCAGCATACGATGCTGCGTCGTCCCTTTGGTGCTCGCGAGTTGGAGACCACCCAAGATCACAGCCAGCATGGCAGCCAAAGCATGTGTGGGAATGGGCGCGGATTCTTGGAACAACAAGTTCACGAGCCAACCTTTTACCTCAATGTCAGAGGATTATCGCCATAATGCTCCGCGCAATACACGCTTCTTTTTGTCCGAGGGCGAGTCATCCAAGGCCTTCTCGTCTGAGCTCCGCGGCCCGTCTGATGACTGCAGTCACGGTAGCCGCCACCACGCTTCCCCTCAGCCTCCCGATCTTTGCGGATGAACTTGTCGTCACAATCAACAACATCAAAGAAGCCGGCGAAATCCACGTCGCGCTTTATGACAATGCGGAGGCTTTCGAGGCAGACCGTGGCGAAAAAGGCGGGGCGGCCCCGGGTATCACGCAAGGCACCATCGAATTTGTCGAAGCGGGTTCAGTAACCTACCGGTACGACGTAGCACCGGGGACCTATGCCATTGGCATCTTCCACGACGTCAATCTGAATAATCAACTCGACAACTATTTCTTCGGCGTCCCAAAGGAACAGTACGGATTCAGTAATGACGCTCGAGGCTTTATGGGCCCACCCTCCTTTAACGACGCAGCTTTCTCGGTGAAAGGGAGGACTGAAATTGCCATTACGCTCTAGGCGGAATGGTTAAACCCACGCGTCGCATTGGCGACAAGCCTTTTGACTGCAACTGCCCGGAGCGATCCTGGAGCGCTGAGCGATGGCGGACGTCGGAGCTCGTTTGCTCGTCTCATTCCTGACGGTCTTCGTCTGTCGAATCCAATTTGGGGCGTTGGGATACCATCCAGCGGTTGATAAGAATCATGCAGCCCGTCACCACCACCACGAAGCCCAATGTGATCAGCATAAAAAGCATCGTCTCAGTCTCGAGCGCGGGTCAGCCACATCCACTGCGTCACTACGCCCACAGCAAAGACAGCGAGAAACGCCAAGTGAAAGTTCTGCACAAGTGGCGCATCCAGCGAATCGACGAAGGGGTCGCCGACCGGCAAGCGTCTCAGAAAGTCGGTAATCGCCGGAATCATGTGAAACAGCACAGTAGCCGTATAAGCCCCGGTCTGCAGATATACGGACCACTTACCAAATGGCGCTAACGTCTCGAGTAGGTATCCCGCCAACAGCGCCGTCAACGTCAGCACTGCCAGTATGTGACCCACGCCGAAGCCACCCTGGTTATAAATGGCCAAGGCGGACCCCGCCACGACTAACGTGATCAGCAGATACGCACGACCCAATTTATCCGAAGCACGAATAATTCGGTGCCGATACAGTGTGTAGGCTGCAGTGAGAATGGCGATCACGCCCATAATCGTGTGAAACCATCCCAGCATGGTCATTGGAGGCATAGGGTCACTCTCGTTTGTTGGCCAAAAACTACTGCGGGCCCACTTTGTTCGACGAGCTACCCGAGTGGGCCAGAGACTATTGAGCTATCGGCTGAGTTTCAAGGGAAGTTGCCCACTTCGTTCGTCGTATTTCAGATTTTCGTCTGGGAATCGGCCCAGAAACACGCGTTGTAGAAGTCTCGGCCGCGCGATCACTCGATTGCTTGGAACGCTGACTGAAACTCCTTTGTAAAATCCGCGAGCGACTTGGGCGGGCGCCCCAGCAGATCAGCCGTCGTTGAAGTGAGCGTCTCCAGAGAGCCACTGGCAATTTCAGCAAAGAGCTCACACACGGCATCGAGTTGCCAGGGTGAGTGGATGAATTGGGCCAAGACGTCGCGGAAAGCCTCAGGCGTCTGCTCAACGTAGGTAATAGCGTGCCCAAGTCCGCGGCTCATGACCTCCGCCACCTCGTGAAAATCCATCAAAGCAGGGCCAGTCAGTTGATAAAGCTGGCCCGCATGACTCTGACCGGTCAGTACATTGGCAGCCACCTCGCCAACATCCCGGGCGTCGACCATTGCTGTTTTTGCGATACCGAGTGGTAATGCGAAGCTGGCTCCGCGGCTAATCGACGCCGCATACATCAACATGTTCTGCATGAAGTAATTGGGGCGCAGGAAAGTCCAATCCACACCTAAATCTTGAATATGCTGCTCGGTCTCGAAGTGATTTTTTGGCAGCACCGCGGTCGCTGTGGGCGACGCTTCCATAGAGGAAATCTTCACCAGATGGGAGACACCGGCAGCGACTGCAGAACTCGCAAACTGACGTTCCAGCCTCGCTTGATCCGGATGGTTGCCCATCACAATGAGCGCCCGAGTGACACCACTCAACGCTCCCTCAACCGATGCAGCATCGGACAGGTCACCTTGCACGACGTCGACTGTCGCGCAATCGAAGGCGACTTTGTCGGGGTCCCGAACCAAAACTTTGAAAGGGACCTCTGCACGAACCAGTGCCCTCGCTGCGGCGGTGCCAACACGGCCTGTGGCACCCGTGAGTAAGATCATGCTTGCCCCACCCTTTTTTTATTTGAACTGACTCCAGCCCGCTCTCTGCGCCAGAGAGTTGTGTTACGTTGTGACGCCAAGCAGTCAAACCCAACGGACAACGTGCTCCGATCAGCAAAGACCATAACATGCTTGACTTCTACCAAAATACTGCGCGCCGGTGCTCACCCGCTGTATGGATGAGAGTGGAAAAAGTTGAGGAGGCCATCAATGTGCAGTGTGGACACCCAGCCGGCTTCACGGAGCGTCACCGCTGATCGAATGAACACGCCATCTCCCATGATTTTGCGCACACTACTTTTTGGAGCGCTGTCCCTGTTTTTAGGCTGCAGTCATCAATCGAGTTCGCTTCAGGCGGAGCTCTTTCCCGAGACCCAGCAGCCGCACTTCAAGACCTGCGCGGCGCGCGTGGAGGGCACTTATCAAGAGCGTAAATTGCAACAGCATTTAGTGGTGGACATCTATCAAGAGCCAGCACCCGATCAGGGGCCGATGACCGCCGACTGCATTACACGGGAGTGACCGATCGTTCCCAACAGCGGGGCGTATCAACCGGATGACGCGTTCCTCCAAGCAAACCGGCCCCGCGGAAGGTTCAGCGGGTTTCTCGCGCTGCGGTCATTACCGATACTGGCTACGGCGACGTTGGGATCCCGCTCTGCCCCAATGCGCTGTGATCGGTCTCAACCCATCAACCGCAGACGCGCGGATCGACGACCCCACACTCCGTCGTTGTATCGGGTTCGCAACGCGATGGGGATATGGGTCGCTCCTGCTAGTGAATTTATTTGCATGGCGGGCTACCGACCCCCGCGAATTGGCGGAAGCCACAGAACCTGTCGGCGCACAAACAAACCAGTGGCTTCGGCGCGCGTCAGAAGAGTCTGCGCTCGTGTTGGCAGCATGGGGCAACGGCGGGCTACTGCATAACCGTGGTCGCGAGGTGGCCTCTCGACAGGCGTGCCTCCATTGTTTGGGCACGACCTCACTGGGTATGCCCCGTCACCCACTCTACTGCCGAGCGGATATCACCCCCAGACCGTTCATCATCCCTCCGAATTAGCCTCGCGGGTATGGCAAGCTGTAAAAGCAGTCATCTTCCACTGCCTTTGTGGCTCCCCGACTCGTCCAAATTCATCCTTTCCGGTCGGGCAACTGGCCTAGGCATCAGGTTTCGCTATCCTGAACGGCCGAGGCAACGGATCGCCTCATTCTGGACCCTCTGGGGGATCATCACGATGACAGGGAAGTTCCTATGAAATCTTCAGCTATAGACAGCACTCACCACAACAACACGCAACCCGTTCCGCTGTATGTCCACCGAATGGCGAGCCGGGGCAAACAGCCTTTCACTGACTCATGGGCAACATTAGAGCGCGCCTCACAGGCACCACTGCCAGATGTGCCACTCGATCTGTGCGTGAGCATTACCGGCAGAGCACCCCATGAGCTATCACGCACTTCTCTGTGTGTGATCGACTGTTTGTTGACAGGCGATTTACTGCGACTGCGCTCAGAAGACGTGGCAGACGCATTGCATGTCAGTCCTACCACGCTGAGAAGGCGACTTCGGGCCGACGGCACTCACTACCAGCATATTTTGGATCACGTTCGGCGACATCGTTGCACGTTGATGTTGGAAAAACGGTGGCTTCCGGGAAAATGCGTGGCGTGGGAGCTGGGGTACGCAGAGGTCAACAGTTTTTATCGCGCGTTCCGACGCTGGACAGGCCACAACTACAGCGAACTCAAACAGCTCTTTGTCTGAGGTCCATAGGACTCAGGATGTGTCCCATGGCGTGACCGCTGACGGATAGGCCCCCCAATTCCTGCACACAGGGTTACCTCTGCTTGGAGGGATCGGGGTAACGACAGCAGCAAGCGTGCAGCCACCGCTGAGCACCCTTCAGTGATGAACTAGGCCCTGGCTGGCTCGGCCTCTGACGACAGATAGCCTAGCCATGCGTACGCCCAGTAGCCAACCCACTCGTGAATGGCGCGGGTAGAGCGGGCCAGTCGTTCATAAGTGGGCATCCAGCCTGGTATAGGACCCGCTACTTTCGGCACTTCATGGTCTGTGGCCACCGCAGTGACCGCAAAACCCTGGGCTAAAAACACCGCAGAAGCCCTCCGCATGTGGCTGGCGCTGGTCACCAGCAAAATGTGATTGACACCGCTTCCTTCGAATAATGCGCGCGTCAGTTGACCGTTCTCTCGGGTCGTTCGGCTCTCTGATTCCTCGATCCATGCGGCAGAGGTCAGCCCTATACTGCGGAGCTTCTCGGCCATCAGCCTGGCTTCCGGCACGCCGTCCTCAAGGGTTGTGCCACCTGACAGAACAATAATGGGTGCTCTACCGGCGCGATACAAATCGGCAGCGCGCCACAACCGGTCCGCCGCTTGATTGAAATTACCTCCAATGCCGAAGCGAGATTCACCGGTGATTCCACCCCCAGGACCACAATCGCATCAGCATTGGGCAGCTCTTCGTCGGCAAAGGCCGGATAGGCCATTTCTAATGGCGTCGAGAGCATATCGGCACCAAACGCCGTCGCGCAAAAATACAGCCACGCAGTGGCAAGCACATTGAGTAGATTTGCTTTGGCGGTAGCACCCACCAGTCGCAGCAGGAGGGCGAGTAGAAGCAGCAGCAAGCACAGCGATAACGGATGAATCAGTAAAGACAGAATCTTACTGAAGACCAGCATCAGTCAACCGCCAAATGGGTGCCGGAGAAGAATGGTTTCCTCTCGGTCGGGGCCGGTAGAAATGATATCGATCGGTGCGCCCACCAACTCCTCAATTCGCGCGATGTAAGCACGGGCATTGTCGGGTAGTGCCTCGAGGGATTTCAGTCCAAGCGTTGATTCACTCCACCCCGGTAAGGTTTCGTAAACGGGGTGTAAGTTCTCGTAATCCACTGCGTCGATGGGGTTGGCTGCTGTCTCTCCGTTGGCATCGACGTAACCCACACAGACTGAAATTTCGTCCAGCCCGTCGAGGACATCAAGCTTCGTCAGACACAGCCCCGAGACTGAATTAATATTGACCGCGGTTCTTAAAGCAACCGCATCAAACCACCCGCAGCGACGCGGACGCCCCGTCGTTGCCCCAAACTCATGACCCCGCTCCGCCAGTCGCAGCCCAGTCTCATCAAACAGTTCGGTTGGAAAAGGTCCGGAGCCGACGCGAGTGGTGTAGGCCTTGGTGATGCCTAGCACGTAATCCAAGTAAAGCGGACCAAAACCGGAACCGGTTGCAGTGCCGCCTGCCGTCGTATTAGAACTGGTCACAAACGGATAGGTGCCGTGATCAATATCAAGGAGAGAGCCCTGCGCGCCCTCAAACAACAAACGGGCCTGCGTGTTGCGGTACTCATGCAGCAACGAGGTCACATCGGCCATCATGGGTAACAGACGTTCACCGTGGGATAGCGCCTCGTCCAGCACTGCCGAGAAATCAAGTCGCTCGACCTCATAGTAGTGTGCCAGCACGTGGTTGTGGTAATCGAGCACCTCTTCCAAAGTGGCCCCAAATCGCGCTGGATCGCGGAGGTCCCCTAAACGTAAAGCGCGTCTTGCTGCTTTATCCTCGTAACAGGGGCCGATGCCTCTACCCGTGGTGCCAATTTTGTTCTCTCCGCGACGAACCTCGCGAGCCTGATCCAAGGCAACGTGGTACGGGAGAATCAACGGACAGGCTGCAGAGATCTTTAGACGATCCTGCACCGGCACGCCATTACTTTCCAACGCATCAATCTCTTTTAACAGGGCCTCGGGTGAGAGCACGACGCCGTTCCCGATTAGGCATTGGACCCCCGCCCTCAGCACGCCCGAGGGGATCAGATGAAGAACTGTTTTCTCACCGCCAATCACTAGCGTATGGCCAGCGTTGTGTCCCCCTTGAAAGCGCACCACTGCGTCTGCTTGCTCTGTCAGCAAGTCAACGATCTTGCCCTTGCCCTCATCACCCCATTGGGTGCCGAGTATGACGACATTGCGACTCATGATGCTGTTTCCCTCTCGGTCACCCACTGACCGTCTCTCTGTATGAGCCTCTCGGCCTCGGGCAATGCCACGCCCGGCGGCACATCAATGACCACTACCCTGCCTGATTTACGCAACGCCGCGATTGCCTCGCGGAGCGCAGGGTCATTGGATAGCGGCGCAACGACTGGCACATCTTTAGACTGCGAGGTTGCGGCATCGTCGACCAAAGCCTTGAGATCGATGGCAAAACCCGTCGCCGGGCGATCACGGCCAAACACTGCGCCAATATTGTCGTAACGTCCGCCCTTGGCGATCGCTGAGCCCCTTCCCTCAAGGTAAACCGCGAATACCAGACCCGTGTGATACCGGAATCCCCTCAATTCCGTGAGATCGATATAAACGTCGACTTCTGGGTACGCGAGACGAACCTGCTCAAGCGCAGTCTCGAGTTCATCAAGCGCGTAGCTCACAACTGCCTCGCTACCTAATGCCGCTCTTGCCTTACCGATCACATCGGACGACCCATGTAATGACGACAAGATCAGTAATTTCTCGGCCATGTCAGCGTTAAGTGTGCTGGCTAGCCGCTCGATGTCAGGCGCCGATTTTCGCTGCAACGCATCGAATATCTCTGCCTCGAGATCAGGGCCTAAGCCAACTTGCGAGAACAACGCATCATAAATACCGATGTGCCCGATATCCAAGGTTAGGCTTCGTGTTACGCCTGCGGCCTCGAACATCGACAACATCAGTGTGATGACTTCGCTATCAGCCTCAATGCAATTGCTGCCGTAAAGCTCAGCGCCCAACTGGATGGGTGCCCGCCCACTCACCACGGACTGCGGTGTGCTTTGCAAAGTGGAACCCGCGTAACAGAGGCGCGTCACCCCATCTTCTGCGAGGCTGTGCGCATCCATGCGCGCGGTTTGCGGGGTAATATCTGCGCGCACGCCCAACATACGCCCACTCATTTGATCGGTGAATTTACAGGGCACCACATCTAGATCTGCTCCCAAGCCGATCAACAGCGAGTCGGTGAATTCGACTAAAGGAGGAATGACATAGCGGTAACCCCAGGTCACACACTGATCCAGCAAACGCCGGCGCAGGGATTCCAACTGAGCTGCCCGCTCGGGCAATAGCTCGTCGATTCCCTCTGGCAAAAGCCAGCGATTCTCAATGGTCATGGTGAAAGTCCGTCAGGATGTCGTGGTGCAGAAAGCGCTCGAGGCAAGAATACCACAGGGGTAAGAGGAGAAGCGGGGCGCGCGGCGCGCGCCCAACTATTTAGGACCAAAGCCGAGCGGCGTCAATCTTTCGACCGCGGATCCCGCAAGTATTGGAAGAACTGACTGTCGGGTTGGAGCAGCATGACATCACTGCCCGCGTTAAAGGTCTCACGATACGCCTGCAAACTGCGGATGAAGGAGTAAAACTCGGGGTCCTGATTGAAGGCCTCTGCATAAATCCGCGTGGCTTCCGCATCACCGTTACCGCGAACAATTTCGGCATCACGAAACGCGTTGGCCTCGATCACCGTGACCTCTCTGTCTGCAGCCGCGCGGATACCCTCGGCCAGCTCTTTACCTTCAGAACGCAGCTCGCGCGCTTCCTTCTCGCGCTCGGCATTCATGCGGCGATACACCGACTCGGAGACATCGGGCGGCAAGTCGATCTTCTTCACCCTGACGTCGATGACTTCCACACCGAGTTCATCGTTCGCCAACTCATTGAGTTGCGTCGTGATCGCCTGCATTAACTCGTCCCGCTGTCCGGACACCACTTCCTGCACGGTGCGCACCGCCACCTGATTTCGCAGACCATCATTGATGCGCTGAGACAGGAGTCCTGCAGCCCGATTCTCTTCACCATTGGTCGCGGTGTAATACTTGGCAGTATCGGTCACACGGAACTTTGCATACGAGTCAACGATGAGCGCTTTCTTTTCCTGCGTGAAGAAACGCTCGGGACTGCTATCTACCGTTAGGATTCGCCCGTCGAATTTGCGCACGCTATTGACGAAGGGCACCTTCAGATGCAGCCCGGGACGCAAATCGGGATCTACGACCTCACCAAACTTCAACAGGACGCCGCGTTGCGTCTCTCGAATGACATAGAGGCTGTTAGACAGGACCACGATGATGATCGCGACTAAAATGCCCACAAAAGATTGCTTGGTCATGATTAGCGCCCTCCCCTGCGTGCCGCTGCTGCGTCAAGATCACGGCGCAACTGCTCTGTGACCTGATCGGCGATCTCGCGCATGTCGCGTTCGCTCACGCCAGCTCGTCCGGCCGCACTCCGCGGCTGACCGGCGTTCGGCACCATCTTATCCAGCGGCAGATAGAGCACATTATTGCCGCCATCGACATCGACCATCACTTTATTGGTGCTAGCAAAAACTGTTTGTACCGCGTCGATGTAGAGACGCTCCCGAGTCACCTCAGGCGCCTTGCGGTATTCCGTAAGCAATTGCTCGAAGCGCTGAGCTTCACCGTCAGCCCGGGCAATCACCTGATCGCGATAAGCGTTAGATTCCTCCAACATGCGCTGCGCACGACCTCTGGCCTCGGGGACGATACCGTTTGCGTAGGATTGCGCCTCATTTTTGACTCGTTCCTCGTCCTCGCGAGCTTTGATCACATCGTCGAACGCGCCCTGCACCTGTGCCGGGGGCTTGGACTCGTCGATGTTAATCGTAGAGACCCGAATACCTGTCGTGTAGTCATCCAGATATTGCTGCAAGCGATCGCGGACCTCGAATGCAATAGCCGCTCGCCCTTCGGTGAGCGCCAGATCCATGGTGGTGCCACCCACTACGTGTCGCAACGCACTTTGTGCGGCGTGTTGCAGTGACACTTCCGGATCGCGAACCTGCAACACGAAATCCTGAGGATTGTCGATCACGTACTGCACAGACATGCTGACTTCGACGATGTTTTCGTCCTGAGTCAGCATGACTTCCCTTAATCCCGCCGCGCGAACCTTGGTGGTATTCACCTTGATCACTTCGTCGACCAACGGCGGATTCCACTGCAGTCCCGGAGTCAAGGTCGAGTGATACTCACCAAAGCGCAACACAACCGCCCGCTCTTGCTCATCGAGCTGGTAGAACCCCATAAGACCCCAGACCAGCAAGATGCCGCCGAAGATCATGCCAAGCAGCGCACCAGACAAGCCGCCTTTGCCGGGTCCGCTCGAACCACGCCCACCACCAAACAGGCCCGCAATGCTTTGCTGCAGCTTTTTGAACGCCTCATCAAGATCGGGTGGTCCCTGATTGCCGCCACCCCAAGGATCGCGAGGGCCTTTATTACCGCCTCCGGGCTCATTCCATGACATAAGTCGATTCCTCATTAATAGGGCGGTCAGTCTAACAAAACGCGGCCTCAGTTCGGACGTTTTCCTCCGTAAAGCGCTTTTGCCCCGATTCCATCACCTGCCACCCGGATTCTGCGTGACACATAAGGCAGACCGGAACCCTTACCCGGAGACGCGGATTGGTTAGATCGGCCTCAGCGATTGCTCTTCCGACTCCCCACTACGGTTCTGAAATCGCCATTTTTTTCAAGCTTTCAACTCACCGGTTCAACCGTCGCCAGTCAGCCAGCGGTAAGCGCACATGTAGTCGGCTACTGCCATCAGATTCCCATTGCTCGCTGCAAACAGCACCCATTTCATACAGCGCGGCACGCAGCTTCCCGCGCTGCGGGTCGAGTGTAATCTCCTCGTCGAAGAGCGCGACGGATAATCGCTCACGAATGGCTTCGCGCAACAGTTCCAAGCCTTCGCCCGTCGCCGCTGATACATACACTGCGGTGATGACTCCTGATTCGTTGCGCACCACTCTTGCCGGCTGTTCCAGTAAATCCAGCTTGTTAAACACCAGCAGCTGCGGCAGTTCATCGGCGCCGATCTCGCCCAATACTGTCTCCACATCTGCCATCAGCTCATCCCGGTTTGAAGCCGAGACATCGACGACATGTAGCAACAGGCTCGCATTAGCGGTTTCTTCCAGAGTCGCTTTGAAGGCCTCAACCAAGGTCGTCGGTAGATCAGAAATAAATCCCACGGTGTCGGCGAACAAGACCGGGCCCAAGTGCTCGATGTCTACCCGAGCCAGCGTCGGGTCGAGGGTGGCAAAGAGCTTGTCTGCCGCATAGACCTCCGACGTCGTCACGCGATTAAAGAGCGTCGATTTGCCTGCGTTGGTGTAGCCCACCAAGGACAGCACAGGGAGCTCTGCGCGCCGGCGGGCACGACGACTCTGCTCGCGCTGATTGCGGACCCGCTCGAGTCGCGCCTGAATCGATTTAATGCGCGCTCGTAGCAGACGGCGATCAGTTTCAAGCTGCGTCTCTCCCGGACCACGCAGACCGATACCGCCTTTTTGCCGCTCAAGGTGGGTCCAGCCGCGGACCAGCCGCGTGCTCATGTGTGTTAATTGCGCCAACTCTACCTGCAGTTTTCCTTCATGAGTCCTCGCACGCTGGGCGAAGATGTCGAGTATCAGGCCAGTTCGTGCCAGCACACGGCACGAAAGCGCTTGCTCAAGGTTGCGTTCCTGGCTCGGGCTCAGTGCGTGATTAAAAATGACCAACTCGGCCTCGTGCTCATCGCGCGCGGCCAGGACTTCCTGAAGTTTGCCTTCACCGATAAAGGTGCGCGCATGAGGCGCGGTACGCGAGCCGGTGACCGTGGCGACCGGCAGTCCGCCCGCCGATGTCACCAGTTCTTCGAATTCATGCAAACTGAGATCGCGGCTCTCACCGGAAAACTGCAGTTGCACGAGCACAGCGCGCTCACCGCCCTGATGACGCTCAAAAAACACGGTAAGTCAGGTGCGCTGCAGAATGGCAGCGCCATCGTCAGTCTTCAGCCGGCGCCTCGGCGTCCGCGGCGGGCAGTCGGACATTACGTGCCGGGACCACAGTAGAAATGGCATGCTTGTAAACCATCTGTGAAACGGTGTTTTTCAACAGCACGACAAATTGATCAAAGGATTCTATCTGACCCTGCAGCTTGATGCCGTTAACCAGATAAATCGATACGGGGACTCTTTCCTTGCGCAAAGCGTTGAGGTAGGGGTCTTGTAAGGTATGCCCTTTAGACATGGGTACTCCTTGTCTGTTCTAACACAGCGCTCTTCACGGAAAGCGCATTACGGCCGCCAATATGTTAGCGACAAAAAACTCCACCGGAGTGGAGTGTCCATATTGTACTACGACTTTGGCGTCAGCTAAAAGTTCCGAAAAACGCTTGAATGCGCTGAATCCAGCGCGCTTCGTAACCTTTCAAACGGGTATTTTCGTTGCCAGACGGGCCTTTTACGTCGCTCTCAAGACTTCGGACGAGAGCCCCCTCTGCATCAGTGATCATCCAAGTCAAATCCGGCCAACTGCGTAACCAAGTCAGTTGCCGTTTGGCGAGCTGTCTCGTGGCGGCCAGTATTTGTTGTCGGCAGGTTATGCCGTCAATTTCACCGTTGAGCAAAGACCACACCTGCCGATAACCGACCGCGCGTATTGCAGGCAAGTCAGTGTGGCAATCACCTCGCTCCCAGAGCGCGCGCACCTCATCAATGAGCCCTTTCTCAAACATTTCATCGAGCCTCAGCGCGATACGCTGATGGAGCACTGCTCTGGGTTCCGGACACAATGCGACACATTCAAATTGGTCAGCGATAGCGTCGCCGCCATCTTTTTGCCATTCGCTCAAAGGCACACCCGTACCGCGATACACCTCGAGAGCGCGACAGATCCGCTGGCTGTGATTAGGGTGCAGTTTTTGTGCGATCTCGGGGTCGACTTGAGCCAATTGCTGATGAAGCACTGGCCAACCTGACTCATGCGCCTCGCTTTCAATCGCTGCGCGGACTGCCGGGTCGATAGCGGGAATGTCATCGAGACCCTGAATCAGCGCCCGAAAATAGAGCATGCTGCCGCCCACCAGAATCGGTCGACGTCCCCTCGACAGGATGCTGTCAATGCTAGCTCTCGCATCGTGTGCAAAATCAGCGGCGGTATATAGATCGACAGGCTCGCGAATGTGAATCAGATGATGGGGGTAATCGGGTTTCGCTGCGCCAATCGATAACCCCCGATACACCAGCGCGGAATCCACGCTGATCAATTCACCGTCGTATGCCTCTGCGAGTTGCTCCGCCAACGCGGACTTCCCGGAGGCGGTTGGCCCCATGAGAGCCAATATTCTCTCGGCCATATCAGCGGCCACGCAGGAACAGCTTATCGAGCTCCGACATACCCAGTTGCACCCAGGTTGGGCGCCCGTGATTGCACTGGCCGGAACGCTCGGTCTCTTCCATATCGCGCAGTAAGGCATTCATTTCCGGCAGGGTCAGGCGGCGGTTCGCTCGTACGGAGGTGTGACACGCCAGCGTCGAAAGCAACTCGTCTAGCGAACTGGCAATTCGATCGCTAGTGCCAAACTCCAGTAGATCGCCCAGCACATCCCGCACTAGCGCCTCGGCATCCGCATCTTTCAGCGCCGCCGGCAACTCGCGGCACACGATCGACTCTTCACCCGTCGCTTCAATCAGCAAGCCAAGCGAGGCTAATTCCCCCGACTGCTCTTCAGCGATGGCAGCCTCGCGACTCGAAACCGCGAGCGTCAGTGGCACCAGCAGTGGCTGACGCGTAATGCCGCTCCCATCCCGGGCCTGCTTGAGTCGCTCATATGTGATGCGCTCATGTGCGGCATGCATATCGACCAATACCAGACCGTGCTGGTTTTCGGCCAAGATATAGATGCCATGAAGCTGAGCCACGGCGAAACCGAGCGGTGGAATTTCTGTAGGCTCTTGCGCGAACTCAGGTTGAGGTACACGACTCAAAGCTGGCTCGCGCCAACGGCTCATTTGACCACTGCTTCCGCCATCAAACCGGTGACTGGACGCGCCAACCGCCGACAGAATCTGATCACCCTGTCCCAATAGGGTCGGGGAACCCCCTGAAGCCAAGTTCATACCCGGCTGAAAAGCGCGCTCTTCTGACCCTGTGGCAGGCTCGGTCGGCGTGGGTTGGCCCGGTCTGACGTCGGCCAGCGCCCGAGAGAGTGTCCCGAACAGGAAATCATGCACACTCCGGCTGTCGCGGAATCGCACCTCGTGCTTGGTCGGGTGCACATTCACATCGACGCCCGCGGCATCAAGTTCCAGAAATAAAACGAATGCGGGGTGACGACCATGGAACAACACATCCCGGTAAGCCTGACGAATCGCATGGGAAACGAGCTTGTCGCGAATGACACGCCCATTGACGAAGAAGTACTGCAGATCCGCCTGGCTTCTGGAAAAGGTCGGCTCCGCCACCCAGCCCCACAGCCGCATAGGGCCAGCCTGACGTTCAATCACCACCGCGTGCTCGGCAAAATCAGTACCGCAAACCGTTGCGACACGACGCCGCAGTTCGGCCTCGGATACCGCCGCATTCAGCTGCAGCGTCTGTTTGCCGTTGTGGCGGAGAACAAACGTGACCTCTGGGCGCGATAGTGCCTGACGTTTCACAACCTCGTGCAAGTGGCCAAACTCGGTTTTCTCGGTGCGCAAAAATTTACGGCGCGCCGGGGTGTTGTAAAAAAGGTCCCGGACTTCCAGTGTGGTACCGCGGGGGTGCGGCGCAGGCTTCACAGCCACCGACATGTCCCGACCTTCACAGAATGCCTGCTGCCCCTGCACCGATGATGCCTCTGTATTAGCGGTTAGCGTCAGCCGGGACACCGACGCGATGGAAGCGAGAGCCTCACCCCGAAACCCCAATGATTGCAACGCTTCGAGATCTTCAATGTTGTCTATCTTACTGGTTGCGTGGCGGGCCAAAGCGAGTGCGAGATCGTCTCCATCAATGCCCGCACCGTCGTCGCGAATTCTGATCAACCGGGTACCGCCAGACTCGACGTCAATCTCGATCCGGGTGGCGCCTGCGTCCAAGCTATTTTCAACCGCCTCCTTGACCACCGAGGCTGGGCGCTCGACTACCTCACCGGCGGCTATTTGGTTAGCCAGTCGGGGCTCCAGAATACGAATCACCGCGACCCCTCCGGAATGATCAAGGTTTGGCCAATGTAAATGACATCCTGACGCAGTCCGTTATTTTCCTTGATGGACGCAACGGAGACCCCAAAGCGCTCGGCAATCTCAGACAGCGTGTCACCAGAAGAAATAGTGACCTCACGCCCTCCGCGTTCGCGTTGCCACGCCAACAGCGTGCCGGGCGGAGGCTGTCGCGCGAACCAGCTTTGAATACCTCGTCGAATGGCTCGCGCCACTTTCTCCTGATAAGCGGGTGATGAAAGACGCTCCGCCTCCTTCGGATTGGAAATAAAACCGGTCTCTACAAGAATCGACGGCACGTCAGCGGATTTCAGTACCGTAAACGCTGCCTGCTCTACCTGACGCTTGTGCAGCCTGGCCACCGTGCTTAATTGCTCGAGCACCAGACCCCCAATCTTTAGGCTCGTATCCAGTGTCGCCGTCATCGACAAATCAGCCAGAACATCCATCAACAAAGCATCGCTCTCAGTCACGGCGACACCGCCGATCAAATCAGACGTATTCTCACTGTCAGCCAAGTATTGTGCGGTAGCAGACGTAGCGCCTTTCAGTGATAACGCATAAACCGAGGCCCCGTTGGCAGAGGGCTTTGTAAAGGCATCCGCGTGAATCGAGACAAACAGGTCCGCCTCTTGCGCCCTGGCTTGCTCTCTTCGTTTTTGCTTCGCCACATAATAGTCGCCCGTCCGCGTCAGAAATGATCGGAAACCCGGGATGCCCGCCAGCTGCTGCTCAAGCCGTTGAGCAATCTCAAGAACCACCTTTTTCTCAGGCAAGCCACCGGGACCTGAGGCGCCAGGGTCTTCACCTCCATGGCCGGGGTCGATAGCAATCACAATGTCGCGACGATCCTCCAGCGATTCAACGGACAGCACCGGCGATGGCGTGGAGACCGGCATCTCGTCGAAGAAGTCAATCACGATGCGATCACCAATCGTTTCGCTGGGCGGTAGACTAAAGAGCGCGGTCCGCATCGCGCTGTCGAGGTCAAAAACCAGCCTCAGGTCTGTGCCTCTGCGAATCCCCGAGCGGACCTGCCTGATCGGCGTACCGTCCAGAGGCAATCCACTGAGCGATGCTGTGATGCGACTCTTCTTCAAATCCACGACAAACCGGTCGGGGTTTTCCAGAGGACAATGAGGAGAAATCAGCGGCACTTGTTAAATCGAGCACGACGCGGGTGTGGTCGGGTGCGCGCCACAACCTGACGGCTTCGACATTAGCCGCATCAGCGCTTTGCACTGGAAACGGGGTGAGGAAACACCCGCTCACCCAAATCAGCGAAACCGCGCTTGTTGTGATAAACCGCGCGAGGAGCGCGCCTGTTACCAATGAGAATCCGCCCAGCGTCATATCACGCGTCGCACGCTGCCATAACCAACGGGTCATCAGATTTCAGATACGCAGTGCGACCCACCTCTGCCACCAACAGTGTGATATCCAGGGTTGGTGGCGGTAATTGCGCGGCCGCCCGTTCCGGCCACTCAATCAACAGCGTACCCCCAGTAGAAAAGTAGTCTCCCAGGCCGAGGTAGTGGAGTTCCTGAGCGTCACCCAGCCGATAGAGATCAAAGTGAAAGACGCCCCCCCCTGCAATGCCCTCGTATGGCTCGACCAGCGTATAGGTTGGACTCTTCACCGAACCGGTGTGACCAGCGCCCCGCAGAAAACCGCGACTCAAAGTTGTCTTGCCTGCACCCAACTCACCGTGCAGAAAAATCACTTGCGGCGAAGGCAAACCTCTCGCGAGGCGCTGACCTAGCGCCAGCGTTGCGTCTTCATCAGCAAGGGCTATTTCGCATTGATGGGTGTAGGCGGTCTTCATAGCAGCAGTGTACCGCGGTGCAGCCCCCTTCTGTCACAATCCACGCATGACCGACTCCACTATCACCACTGATCGTCACGAAGCCGACAGGACAGCAGGCCTGCTGCAGCAGATTCGCGACTGGGGACGTGAGCTAGGCTTTCAGGCGCTGGGATTCACTGGCATCGAGCTCGCCGAGCATCGGGATTATCTCGATAAATGGCTCGCAGCGGGTTACCACGGCGAGATGGGTTGGATGAGCAGCCACGGGGAAAAGCGAAGTCACCCCGAATCACTGGTCCCGGGCACCTGCACAGTCATCACTGCACGGATGGATTACCTACCGGAGGGCGCCAACCCACAGTCAGTATTGGCCGACGGTGCGCAAGCTTACGTATCACGCTACGCGTTGGGGCGCGACTATCACAAGCTCATGCGCGGCCGACTTGCCAAGCTAGCCAAACGCATTGAAGCGGAACTGGGCAAAGGTCATTACCGTGCCTTTGTCGATAGCGCGCCGGTATTGGAGCGGGCGCTGGCGGAAAACGCGGGGTTAGGTTGGATAGGCAAGAACACCATGCTGATCAACGAGAAGGCAGGCTCATGGTTTTTTTTGGGCGAGATCTATACCGATATTCTGCTTCCCGCCGATGCACCGCAGGAGACGGAGCACTGCGGCAGTTGCCGCGCCTGTCTCGATATCTGTCCTACAAATGCTTTCATCGATCCTTGGGTGCTCGATGCGCGCAAATGTATTTCCTATCTCACCATCGAGCTTGATGGCAGCATCCCGGAGTCTCTGCGAACAAGCATGGGTAATCGAATTTACGGCTGCGACGATTGCCAAATCGTCTGCCCCTGGAACAAATTTGCACAACAAACCAGCGAGCCTGATTTTGCGCCGCGACACGCCCTGGATGCTATTGGTCTACTCGAGTGTTTTAGTTGGGACGAGGAAACATTCCTGAAAAAAACAGAAGGTTCAGCTATCCGACGCATCGGCTATGAGCGCTGGCGCCGCAATGTCGCCGTGGCCTTGGGCAACGCACCGTCGAGCCCTGATGTGATTGACGCGCTCACCGCCGCGCTAGATGACCCGTCAGACCAAGTTCGCGAGCATGCGCGCTGGGCACTGAACCAGCACAGCTAGAAAAGGCACTTACTCCACCCGCAAGAAATGCGTGCGGTAATGGCGCAACTCTTCAATCGATTCCCTGATGTCGGCCAACGCCTGATGTGCGCCTTGTTTGGGCGCCTCAGGCAGATCAGGCCGCCAGCGCTGCATCAATATTTTCAGAGTACTGACATCCAGATTTCGGTAATGAAAAAACCGCTCGAGCGCTGGCATGTGACGCGCCATGAAGCGACGATCCTGGCAAATGGAATTTCCGCACATCGGCGATTGGCCCGCAGGAACCCATTGCTCCAGAAACGCGAGCGTCAGGTGGGTGGCCTCCTCCTCTGAGACGGTACTGCCGCGAACTCGCTCGACTAGCCCGGAGTTCGTGTGGGTACGGGTGTTCCACTCATCCATCGCTTGCAACGTATCCGGTGATTGATGCACGGCAATTACCGGCCCCTCCGCCAGAACATTCAGGTCGGTATCGGTGACGATGGTCGCAATCTCGATGACGCGGTGCTCCTCGGGGACAAGACCGGTCATCTCCATATCGACCCATATCAAATTGTGATCACTGACCGTCATCAAGTACTCCCGTTTAATCAACACATGACGTTATCGATGCATCACTTTACCGACGTATCGCGGGCCGCTCAGCATGCCCCTCGCATAACGTCGGCATTGCCCGCTCTTAACGTGCACACGCGATCTAGTGCCATGACGCCAAGGGTATGCGGGCCATCGTGCGCCCGGTGGCATACACTAGCACGATGACAAAGCGACGCCTCACAGAGCAGCAAGCAAAACGTATTCAGGCACAACGCTCTCACGCTGAGGGTGATGCGACTGACGGTGGCGAGCCCGGCTTGGTGATAGCGCGCTTTTCCAAGCAAGCATTGATCGAGACCCTCTCCGGCGACCGAATACTTTGCCACTTGCGGGCGCATCTTGACCCGCCTGTCGCTGGAGACGAGGTACTCTGGGCGCCGACTGCCGACGCCGGCGTGATCAACGCGCTCATCACCCGGCGTAACGTGCTGGAGCGACCTGATAATCAGGGACGTCTGCGCCCCGTGGCGGCCAATATCGATTTGATGCTGGTGGTTTTCGCGCCCGAGCCCGCACCGCAGCCTGCTTTACTCGATCGTTATCTGGTGGCAGCCGAGCACATCGGTACCGAGCCGGTCCTAATCCTGAATAAAACCGATTTAATCCAGGGAGACGCCGACACCCTGGACACGCTAAAACACTACGCCGCACTGGGCTACCAAACCCTAACCACGCACCATCAGATGAGTGATGCGAGCGATTTGCTGAGAGTGATCAACAACAGGACCCTGGTGCTGGTCGGGCAATCGGGGGTTGGGAAATCTTCGCTGATAAAGCGCTTGCTGCCCGAAGCGTTGATCAGGGTTGGTGCGCTATCAGAGGTAGCGGACAAAGGCCGGCATACCACGACGACCGCGGAGCTATTTCATTTGCCGGGTGGCGGTCGATTGATTGATTCGCCGGGTGTCCGCGATTTCGGCCTGAGTCACGTCAACGCCGATGCCGTGGCGCAGGGGTTCCGGGAGTTCCGGTCCTTTCTGGGAGAGTGTCGCTTCCGGGATTGCCAGCACAGTACCGAGCCCGATTGCGCGCTTCGCGCAGCCCTCGAGGCCGGTCACATAAAGCCGCAGCGTTTCGAGAGCTATCAGCAGATCGTCGCAGCGATCCGGGCGGATCAATAGTGCGTCAACCGCTTTGCCAGGCCGTGACTGGGCTTAGGCGAGAACCGAGCGGACCGTCACCGCATCACCCGCCTCATTTGCCCAGGCCAGGCCGGATGCTTCCGTGACCAGTACGACGGTGGAGCCCAAAAAGAAACGACCCATCTCCTGGCCTTGATCGAGGAGCGGCGCTTCGTCTGCGGACCACAACTGCTCCCGAATCTCGCCTGCGCCCGGCTGTTCCCGTCCACCCCACACCGTTGCGATGCCCGCCACAATCATGGCGCCGACCAACACGACAACAACGCCGCCACGTTCAGTTTCGAAAAAACAGACTAGTCGCTCGTTGCGTGCCAATAGGCCATCAACCCGATCAACGGTCGCCGCATTCACCGAGAACAAATCTCCGGGCACGTAACGCGTCTTGACCAAGTGGCCACGGATTGGCGTATGCACCCGATGGTAATCCCGTGGGGATAAATACGTTGTGGCGAAACACCCCCTGGCATAACGGGCCGCCTCTTCTTCAGATCCTGCCAGCAGCTGCTGCACGGTGTAGGTCCGACCTTTAGCTTGCACCAAAGCGCCATCTGCAATGGCGTCTCGCTGACTCAGGACGCCGTCGGCGCAGTGAGTCCATTGACTCGCAGCGAGTGGTCGCATGCCCTCGCGCAGAGATCTCGTAAAAAAAGCATTGAAATTCGGGAACGCTTCGCCAGACGAGCAGTTCGCCTCTGTGAGATCGATGGCATACCGCGACATAAACGCTCTTATCAGGGCGTTCTTCAACCAAACCGGATTTTCAAGCTGCGCGAGCCAACCCACCAGACGAGAGAGCATGTGCTGCGGCAATATTGCCTGCAAGGCCGTCATTACAGATTCCATGAGCCTAGTGTAACCTAGTGCCATTCTGAGCCACGCAGACTCTCATGACCCCCACTGCGCTCATCCGCATTTTTCGCGCCATCTGGCCTCTCTGCACCTTTCTGGTTGCACCCTTTGCGCAGTCGCAGATACAAAGCATTGCTATCGATGACCAAGCCAGTTTTGGCGGTCTCGGACTGACTGAAGCGCTGATTGTGCAGGCCGACGCGGGCCCTCACCTGATCGCCGCGCAGAAGGACAACCAAGACCAAGACTCGGAAGACCCAGATGTCGATGGCGAAGCAGAAGCAGTCAGCGAGTCACCAGATGGCTGGGTGGAAGGCGGCCACCGATATGCCGCACGCAAGGCCAACGAAATGACCCAATGGGTCGATAATTTTTTTGGAAACGATGAGCGGGATTTGGAACAAGCCTACTCGCGCCTGAGACTGCGCACGATCTACGACTGGGATGACCGGCTCGATAACGAAATCAAAGTTCGCCTTGGCGGAAAAGTCAGCCTGCCACAAATTTCCGAGCGCCTTGACCTGGTGTTTCGTGGCGAGGACATGGACGGATTTAACGATCGAGGCGTGGAGGATGCGGATGAAGATCGCATCGGACTGCAGTATGAAGTCGGACCCGCAGATCGACGCAACGGCCGTTTTAAATTAACGGTGGGTTTCGGCTCATCGGGCCCTAAACCCGGCATAAAGTACGTTTACCAGGATGCACTCGCAGAGACCGTGAATTTTCGGTTCACTCAACGCTTTACCTATGACTTGGGCGAGGGCGGCTACGGCTCCTCTCGCTTCGTTGTAGACAAAGCACTTCGCGAGCGTGAACTGGTTCGAGCTTACACACGCTTTCTGTACGGCGAAAAAACCGAAGGTACCGAGTGGTCAACCAGTTTGTCCTACGCCCGCGGCTGGGAGGGAGCGAGCGGCCGCGTTGGCGCTAGCTGGCTCTATGTCGGCGCCGACGGTCAAACCGAGCCTTATAACTTTGTGAAGAACTACAAGGTCGGCATGCGCATTCGTCGTCAGGCTTATAAGGACTTTTTCTTCTGGGAGATCGAGCCCAGCTACAACTGGCGAATCGACGAGCCCTACTTCGACCGCGAGGGTGCGTGGCGCATTGAACTGCGTCTTGAATTCCTGTTATTCGACAACCCATCGGAAACAGTGGAACAGCAGATTCGCTAGAGCGATCGCATATTGGTCATCAGCGAAACCATCAATCTCGCTTTGACGCTCTTGGATGACGCATCGCTGCTGAGCGGGGACATAAGTCATCGGCTGCAAGCGGCGCCTTCAACGCGATGCCCACACGCTCAAGAAACTCTCTTATCGAAGGAGCCATTCTCATTGAAGGCCGCTTTCCGCCGGAGGAACGACTTTTTTGGAGACTTCCCCAAGTAAAGTGCCGCAAGTAAAAGAAGCGCCTCAGGGCACAATGCGGCCCTCGCGAGAATCAGTCGTTATAAATTCTCTTCCGCGAAGGCTGCCAGCCGCGACCGCACGATACCGTTCACGTGCATTACTCCCGCATGCGGGTAATGCTTAACCTTTTCTACCAGGTAGGTGAGGCCTGATGTCAGCGGTGAAATGTATTTGTTATCGATTTGCGCGAGGTTACCCAACACCACCAGTTTCGAATCGGCGCCCACACGGCTGATGATCGATTTGAGCTGGAACTGAGTCAGCCCCTGCGCTTCGTCGATGACAATGTAGGCGCCGTTGAAAGAGCGCCCACGCATAAAATTCAGCGACTTGAACTGAATATTCGCTCGTTCTTTGACATATTCGATACTGCCGTTGGAGCATTCATCCGCCCCGTGCAAAATCTCCAAGTTGTCGTCAAACGCCGCGAGCCACGGCGCCATTTTCTCCTCCTCGGTGCCGGGCAAAAACCCGATCTCCTCGGCGATGGGTGGTGTAGAACGCGCCACAATCAGTTTGTTGTACTTCTTTTGCTCGAGGATGGCATGCAGACCATAAGCCAAGGCCAATAGCGTCTTGCCTGAGCCAGCCGGACCCGTCAGCACGGTCATATCGACATCCTCACTATCCAGTAAGCGCATGGCCATGGCCTGCTCCAGATTGCGCGGCGCGAGCCCCCAAAAGCGCTGGTTCATCAGGTGATCGCGGCTGTCGACGGCGAGGTATACAAACTCCGAATCGACATGATCAACGTAGGCTATGAATTCCTGCTCGTCGTAAACGAACTGATTCGGGTACGCGTTCGGCAACTCGGACCGAGGGATGCGATGCAGGGTCAGATTGCCCTCTCTGACCGTATCGACCTGTTCAATGCCCGACCAAAAATCGTCGCCAAAGCACTCATAGCCAGTCGACAGCAAATCGATATCATCCAGCACGCGGTCATGCCGGTAGTCTTCAACGTGCGCGAGCCCCGAGCCCTTCGCCTTGATGCGCATATTGATGTCTTTGGTGACCAGGCACACGAAAGCGCCAGGGTGATCTGCGCTTAAGCGAAGTGCGACGTTGATGATGCGGTTATCGTTGGCCTGGTCCTCGTTGGTATTGAGGAACGGCACTTCAGCGTCATCGGCAATCAATTGGTCAGGGAAAATCGCGAGCCTTCCCAAGCGGTGTTCATCGAGATTCGATCCCGGGATGTCCACGCCAATCTGTATTTCCTGTGGTGAGGCGTTACCCACCACCTTGTCGATCAGTTGAATGGCAATGCGCGCCTCACGACTCACACTTTTGTCCCGTCGGTCCTTGATGTGATCCAGCTCTTCAAGAACGGTCATGGGAATAACGACCTGATGCTCGGCAAATGCCGTAATCGCGGTCGGGTCGTGTAGCAACACATTGGTGTCCAGTACGTAGATTTTGCGGTGTGCAGGTTCGAGCTTGGTGACTTCTGTGGCCTCGGCTGCAATCAACGACATGAAACCTCCTCAGGGGATGGGATGAAAAATAGCGCGCGTACGGTTTTAGACGATACCGCTTCGAGCAACGACATCAGTGTAGGCAAAATTTTGGGGTGAGAGTGTTGGGGCGCGCACTCAGCGCCGGTGTGAGTCTGTTGAAACGGCCACTTTGGAGTGGCTCGGTGAGGTACAGACAGCGTCCTACTCTCCAGATTTCGGGCACCCTCAGTAAACCCATGTGGTGCTCCACTGTCAACGATCCAGAAAGAAAAAGCCTGAAACGACTATCCTGACAGGAACCGAGAAGTTCGATAGCATCTTGTTTTTGATTGGCTCAGGCTATCGCAAGCTCGCTCGCCCACCCTAAGCCGAGAACCTCAGGAGCCGACACCGGCCATGCTCGATCGCAATGCGATGGCGCAGCTCAAGGGGCTTCGTGACGAACTCGAAGCTCAGAATGAGCGCGTCGACGCCACTATCAAAGGAACACAGCATCGATACGGCTTTGCCGTAACCGACGACGGGCGAGAGGTGTTTATCCCGCCCGATGAGATGCTCAAGGCCCTACCCGGCGACAAGGTCGCAATTTGTATTCGTCCCGCAACCAACAAAAAGGGCAAGCAGGATAAGCCGGGGCGAACCGTCGCTGAAATCGAGCGACTGCTGGAGACCGGCGTCGACGAATTCGTCGGGCATATTGTGCAGAAGGGCAAAGCGGTATTTGTGGTGCCTGACCTGGCAGGGCTCTCTCGGTGGCTTTTTATTCCGCCCCATGCGCGCAACGGGGTGAGTCCCGGAGACTTGGCGCACTGCGCACTACTGCGACACCCTATTAAAGATGGAAAGCCCTCGGCAAAAGTATTAAGCCGCCTCGGTGAGCCCGGCACACCCGGCATCGAAAATCAGTACTGCGCGGCAAGAGCACAACTGCCGCAGGTCTGGAGCGAAAAACTTGCTCAACCGCTGATCGATGTGGCCTCGAAAAAAGCACCACTGGAGGACACCACCCGTCTCGATCTGACCAACCTGGCCTTCGTCTCCATCGATGCAGCGCGCACGGTGGACATCGATGATGCGCTTCACGCAGAAGTCACGGCCAATGGCTGGCAACTCTCCGTTGCCGTGGCAGACCCCAGCGCTTACCTGAGTGACCTGAAAGAACTACCGGAGCTGCTAGCGCAGCGCGGCAGCTCTGTGTATTTCCATGGCGATGTTATCCCCATGCTCCCAGAAGCCATCAGCCAAGGGCTCTGTGCACTGGCCGAAGATACCCCTCGTCCCGCGCTGGTGTGCCAAATGCAGGTCAGCGAGGATGGCACGATCGGTGATTTCGAATTCCACAAAGCTGTCATTCGCTCACATGCCAAGCTTGCCTACGCAGCTGTCGATCGGTACGTCACGGGCAACAGCGATGACCTCATTGCTCATGCCAACCCGCTTGAGGCATTAGTGCAGGTTTATCGCACCCTCCGTGATCGACGTGAAAAGCAAGAACTGGTGATGGAAGAGCGCCGCGAATATCGCTGGGTACTTGGCGAGGATAAGCAGATCGCGGAAATCGACAGTTTTGAAAAACTTGCCTCACAACACCTTGTTGAAGAATGCATGATCGCGGCCAACAAGTGCGCTGCCGCTTTTCTGCGGGACGCAGGCGCGCCCGGGCCTTTTGTCGTCCACGGTGGGTTCCGTGAAGACCGCGTGAACGAGACGAAAACGTTTCTCGAGAAGCATCGCCCGGATCTCGCCGAGACCGCATTGGATACTGTGTCGGGGTATCGCGCGGTGCTGGCCGACCTCGGCGGTGCGGAGCACAGCCTGCCACTGAGGGAAATGGTCAATCGGTTGCTATCCCGCGCAGTGCTGACTGACCAACCGGGCCCACACATGGGACTCGCGACTGAGGCCTACACCAACTTCACTTCGCCCTTGCGGAAGGCCTTAGATTTCTTCGTGCATATGCAAATCAGCGCCTGTCTCGAGGGTAAATCGGGGGCGGCTTACCCCGTCGAACGGTTGGCCGACGTCACGCGCGCTATTGGTCGGGGCCGAGAGGCTGTTAACGCCGCGGATCGTCGGCTCACCGCCAACTACCTCAACAAACTCAAACAGGCAGGACAAACGCGTTTCACGGGCACCGTGAGTCATATCACCAGCTCTGGCTTTACGGTGAAGCTTTCCAACTCCGGCCTCGAAGGGCTGGTCGATCTGCGACCCGACGATGAAAAATTCAGCTTCGACAAGTGGACAATGAGCTTGACTAGCACTACGCGACGCTTTCAGCTCATGCAGGAGGTGGAGGTCGACTTTGCGGGCGCGCCCACCGAGCAGGATTACCTCGCAATGTTCTCACTGGTAGAGGGCTGTGGGCTCAAGCCACCGAAGGAGCCCAAAGAACCGTCCGAAGCCCAAGCTGAATCGGACAGCAGTCAGACTGAGCAATCGGAAGCGGGTGCCAGCGCAGAGCCCACACCTGACAATCCGGCGAACTGACGGCCCATGAAGCCTCAGGACATCGCGTTGCTGCTAACCGGCGACGAACTCATGAGCGGCGACACCGTCGACAGCAATTCGGCAATGATCGCGCAATCCCTCGCCGCATTTGGCCATACGGTGACCGAGAAGATCACGCTGGGAGATGACCGCACACGCTTGGTCTCCGCCCTGCAACGCACCGCCGGCAATGCGCGCATCCTGATCATGAACGGGGGCCTTGGCCCGACTCAGGATGACCTGACCGCCGAACTGGTCGCGGCCGCCGCGGGGGTTGAACTCGTTTTACACAATGAGGCTGAACGGCACGTTCGGGACTGGTGCGCCGAGCGCAGCATCGAGCCCAACGATGCCAACTTGAAACAAGCCTGGCTGCCCGAAGGCGCGGTGATCGTCCATAACCCGCGCGGCAGCGCGGTGGGGTTCGCGCTTGAAGTGAGTGGCACGCTGATACTCACCACGCCGGGCGTCCCAAGCGAACTGCGCGCCATGCTACCCGAGGTCTGTGATCGCATTGTTTCGGCGATCGGGGGGGGGCAAACCCACCGGGTACGCTTACAGACCTTTGGTATCGGCGAATCGACAATTCAGGCGCTCATCGATCATGACGACGCGCCTTGGCCGGATTCCGTCGTACTGGGCTACCGAGCGGGTATGCCGCAATTGGAAATGAAGCTGACCGCTGCGTCTGCCTCGCCGGAAGTCGACCAATGCCGACAGACTTTAGAGCGACTGTTTGGCGATCACATCATTGGTGAAGACGATGTGACCCTCGCCGGCGCGTTACAACAAGTACTGCGCGATCAAGGTAAAAAAATGGTGACGGCGGAGTCCTGCACCGGCGGGTTGATCGCCTCCATGATGACCGCTGAGCCCGGGTCATCAGCCGTGTTTGAAGCAGGCTTTGTGACCTACGCCAACTCCATCAAGCATTCGGTGCTGGGCGTGAGCGAGGCGTCCCTCGAGACCGACGGCGCTGTTAGCGAGATCGTGGTTGAGCAAATGCTTGCTGGCGCACTGGCAGAGTCCGACGCCGATATTGGCATTGCGGTGTCAGGGGTTGCGGGGCCCGGTGGTGGCTCGGAAGAGAAGCCCGTCGGCACCGTCTGGCTGGCGTGGGGTACAAAAAATGAGGTGCACACCCTGCAGACGGTGCTCCCCACTGACCGCGTCATGTTCCAGAAGTTGGTGGCAGCCGCAGGCCTCGATCTCATTCGGCGGCAACTACTCGGATTACCCAAACTTCCCCACTACTTCAGCCGCAGGGCTATCTAAGGCACGGCGCCCCAAGCACCTCTCTGCGACTCACCGGTCCCGGATCTTCCACTGCCTTTGCCAGAGTAACAACGTCCTTGGCGCACAGCTTTTCATTCACCGCACCGTGACAGACCAGTGAGCGTCTTCTTAGCGCTGTAAAAAGAAGAGGGCTGACCAATAGCTAGGGCTGTAGCCGCGTCACCTGCCAGTTACCGTCATCGTGGCGGATGTAACGAAAGCGATCGTGCAGACGGTTCTCACCACCCTGCCAAAACTCCCAGCTGTCGGGAACCAACCGATATCCGCCCCAATGTGGGGGCCGGGGAATTTCTCCCTCAGCAAAGCGAGCCGTCACATCCTCGAGCTGAGCCATCAGTGCTTCACGACTGTCTATCTTCTGACTTTGAGAAGAAGCCCAGGCGCCCAATTGGCTGTCGCGGGGACGCGAGGCAAAGTAAACATCAGATTCCGCCTCACTTGCCCGCTCGACTGCACCACTGACCGATACCTGTCGGTCCAGCTCATTCCAGGGGAACAACATGGAGGCCTGATCACAGTGCGCTAACGCCGCTGCCTTGCCACTCTCATAGTTTGTGTAAAACACCAAGCCGCGGGCATCCACGCCCTTCATCAACACCATACGCTGGCGCAATGTCTTGTCTGACTGCTGAGTAGCCAGCACGCAGGCCGTGGGATCTGCAAGACCCGCTGCAATGGCCTGATCCTGCCAAGCAACAAACTGCGCCACAGGATCCTCTGCGAGATCCGCGCGCCGCAAGCCGCCTAATGTGTACTGCCGTCTGTGGTCGCTAAAACGCATGACATCCCAAAGAGTCAAATCACCGTAGAAAGTGTAGCGCAGGTACCTGCCATTGAGATCCGTCGCTGTGATAGCCTCACGCACCTTTTTTCATGGCGGCACGCAGTCACTGCGAACCGAATAACGAAGGCCCGGTGCACGGGCTGAATATCTCAGGAAAACACTATGCTCGTTACATCTGGTATCGCACGATCACGTCTTGCGGCGGTCGCGGTGACGCTGTTGAGCGTGCTGGCGACGGTATCGAAGCCGTTGGCGCAGAGCACGCTGCCCCCCATGCCCGCGGCCGACGCGCCCATCATCGATTACCAGAACCGCTATCTGCCCGCCTATGGCCGCGCGGGTATGGTAGTCAGCCCCGAGAAGCTGGCGGGCGAGATCGGCCTCGACATGCTGAAGCAAGGTGGCAACGCCATTGATGCGGCCGTGGCAACCGGGTTTGCACTGGCGGTGACACTTCCCCGAGCGGGGAACATTGGCGGCGGCGGCTTTATGCTGATTCACCTCGCTGAAACCGACGAGCAGATTTTTATCGACTACCGCGAAACCGCACCGGCGGCAGCGACCCGCGACATGTTTCTCAAGGAAGATGGCTCGGTCGATGAGGCCAAAGCCTACTTTTCGCATCAAGCGGCAGGAGTACCCGGCACGGTAGCGGGCCTCATTCACGCGCAGGAGCGCTACGGCAAGCTCTCGCTGGAGCAAGTCATCCAACCGGCCATTGATCTCGCCAACGAGGGTTTCGACACACCGCTGGCTTTGAATATGAGCCTGAGTGCCCGGGCTGAGCGCCTCGCCAAAAACGAAGAGGCCAAGCGCATCTACCTGCAGGGTGGTGACGCCGCACCCGCCCCTGGCACGCTGTTTCAACAAGCGGATTTGGCGCGCACGCTGACGCGTATTCGCGACAAAGGCGCAGACGGCTTTTATACCGGTGAGACCGCCGCATTGATCGCCGGTGACATGGCGGTCAACGACGGACTCATCACCGAAGAGGATCTGGCCAACTACCGCGTGCTGGAGCGCCCGCCCGTCAGGGGCACCTTCCGCGACTTCGAGATTGTCTCGGCGGCACCGCCCTCCTCCGGCGGCATTCATATTCTGCAGATGCTCAACATCCTCGAGCCCTACCCGCTGGAATCCTATGGACACAACAGCGCCGCCTACCTGCACCGGGTGATCGAGAGCATGAAGCTCGCCTATGCAGACCGCAGTCGCTACCTCGGTGACCCGGACCAGACCGTGATCCCCATCGGAGCACTCATCAGCAAAGATTACGCCGCGAAACGCCGGGAGTTGATCACCGCCAATCAAGCCAAAACCGCGGATGAAATTGGACCCGGCAACCCGGTGCCCAATGAGAGCCCCGACACGACGCACTACTCAGTCGCCGATGCCGACGGCAATGTGGTCTCTAACACCTACACCCTGAACTTCAGCTTTGGCTCGCACATTGTGGTGCCGGGCACCGGCATTCTGCTCAACAACGAAATGGACGATTTTGCTGCTAAGGCCGGCGCAGCCAATGCCTACGGGTTGGTGCAGGGCGAGGCCAATACCATCGCACCAGGCAGACGACCGCTCTCCTCTATGACTCCGACACTGGTATTCAAAGACGGCCAGCCCTGGCTGGCCGCAGGGCAGCCCGGGCGGCTCACTGATTATCACCACCGTGCTGCAGACACTCTTGAATGCCATGGTGTTCGACATGAACATCGCCACAGCAGTCGCCGCACCCCGCGTCCACAATCAGTGGATGCCTGACCGCACATTGGTTGAACCGGGGATCAGCGCCGATACACAACGACTGCTAGAGGAATGGGGGCACAACCTCACCACGACGCGCCGCACCATCGGCCGCTCCAACTCGCTCATGATTGACGAGGGATGGATGCAGGGCTTTGCCGATATGCGCCGGCCTGGCGGCCACGTGGCGACCGAGTGAGCGTTACTTACGAGAAGCGTCGACCGCACTTTGTGCTACAACGTAACTCGCGAGAAACGCCCCAAAAAAAGCCCGGCCTAGGCCGGGCTTTGTCTTTCAGGATTCTTTACTGCGCTGACTTCGCGCATCAGTCGGCCTTCGGCATCCGCACCTTGTAGGTCTGGCGCGCCATCGCCGCCAAATCGCCATTCACATCCCAGATTTCCGTATCGGTTTCGGCCACACCGCGCGTCACTTGGCGCGTCGTATGGCGAACCAGAAGCGGGCCCGCCGCGGGCTTGCGACGCACCTGCACGGTGAGCTCCACCGTCGGCACCCAACCATAGGCACCATAAATCGTGAAGATGGGTGGGGGCATGATGTCGGCAAACATCAGCAGGTCGATGGTTTCCGGCGCAGCACCGTCGCGATGCGCGATCCAAGCAATGAACTCTCCGGAGTCGTTGGTCTGCCCGTCGGTAAAGACCTCTGAGCCCTGCACCATACGCATGTCAATGCTCTGGTGAATCTCCAGATGGGACATCGCAGGTGCCGGCGCATCGTCAAAACCCGGCACGTCGGGCGGTGTCACGTTAGTCCAGTCGGGGCCTTGCAGCTTGTCGAGGTCGGTATAAGCTGCGGTCGCGCGGAGCTTCAACTGACCTTCCTGCCGCAAATCGGCACTGGCGAAATGGGTACTGCGGGTTTCCGACAGTGATTCAACCGCGACCTCGACTGTACCCAGTCCAACGGGTGCCAAATAAAACGCATTGATACTCAGCGGGTCGGGCTGATTGAGCGCCGCTGCCAGTGTCCGTCCTACCAGTGAGAGCACATAACCCCCATTGGCCACAGAGCCGATACGCCACCCCTTGCGAACTTCCGCTTCCCAGGTCGATTCATTCTGCTGCGACACGGCGGTGTCGTGTAAAAACTGGCCCATACTATTCCTCTACTTCATTGCGCGATGTTTGTCCGACATCCGTTCAGGCGGGCTGATCGGGGACCGAGCACCTCAAGTGCTTTTTTTGGCCACATCGCTCTATACTGACTGGCCGTAGTACGCGCCGGAGAGGGATCTTGGCTCATACGCGCCGACTGTCAGACAGGCAAGGATTGCCGCTGCTGGCCCTAATCTTGATTGGGGTGGCGCCGCTTATTTCAGCAGCACAGACCCCCGCCGAGCGAAGCACCCCACCCGAGGCGGCGCCCATCGTAATCGATATGGCCGCGCCATTGGAGCCCGAGCGCGCGCCGCCACCTCGCGCTGAGCCCAGTGCATTGGGTGTCTATCGCCAGTACATCGAATCGATGGAGGAAAGCGCTGGCGCCTTTGCGCCCGGCTTGACCGAACAACTGCTGGGCCTTAGGGCTAAATCTACAGGCGCTGGAGCGTCACGCCGAAGCCGCCGCGGTGTTAAAGCGGGGGTTCATGTGAGTCGCGTGCAATCTGGGCTTTATGCAGCTGACCAGATACCGCTGCTGAAAGCCGAGATACGCAGCCTTATTGCGCTTAATCAATTCGATGCGGTCGACGAGCGTCAGCGCTACCTGGCGCGAGTGGAGTCTGAAGCGCTGGAGGGCACGCCAGCCTCTATCGCCGCACTGCTTGATCAAGGCGCCTGGGCGGAACAGGCATGGGAGCTGCGACTGGGCGAGCAGGAGGCTCACCCAGAACACTTGGCGCGTAGCTGGGAGTACTACCGCCTCGCTTACAATCAGAGCGTTCAACTGTACGGCAGTCAGTCCATGGCTTTGTTAGCACCGTTGGAGGGCATGTTGAGACTGCAATACCGGTTTGCGGGTATGCAACGTGCTAGCACAACGGGGAGCACCTTTGATGGCTCGAGCTTCCGACAGACATCAGCCATGGGGGGCGTTTACCGGCGCGGCGAAGCCGTGCTCATGGCCATTCAAGGCTTGAAACGCGCCAATGCGGTCCCTGCCGGTGAGGAAGCCCACGATCTCGCCAGGCTGGGGGATTGGGCTCGATGGATGGGCAGGCGCTCAGACGCCCGCCGTTATTATGATCAGGCTTGGCAGCGCATCACGCCGCCGCCCGAGCCGGCCGCTGTGGCCCTGAGCGAGGCTGATAGCGCTGACGCAGATTCTGTTCCTATTGGTTCTGTTCCTATGGAAGGCGCCGCGATAGAGAACACCGAGGACAAGAGCGCGAACCCCGCGGCAAGCGCGGAACCGACTGAGCCTGCGGCAGCTGACTCAGCGGGCACTGCGATGAATACGAAAAACCATGTTGAGGCTGGGACTGACAATGCCACCTCCACGCACAGCGACGACTCACAACTCGCGTTTACCGGCACCGATGAGCGAGACAGTGCCGAGCAAGCTACCACCGGCGAGGTTACTGGCAATCCAACTGAAGCCGGCGTGATCGCCCAGCCCGAAGAACCGCAAGCGCCGCCGCCGGTTGACGACCCGGTGATGCGGACAGCGCTGTTCGAGACCGTCACGCCATTGCCTGATATCGACACATTGCGGCCACTACCGCCTTTCCGTCGCGATGCATCAGGGCCCGTCATCGTGCAGTTTCAACTTAATGAGGCGGGAAAAATCACAGAACTGGAACGTGTCAGCATGACAACGGTCACAACGACTGAGAATACCGAAACAGGCGAAGCGGAACCCGAGGCAAGCACGGCTCAGGTGGAGGACGACCCGGCAGTGGACCGATTACTGCGCAAAATGCGGCGAACACGGTTCAGGCCCCGCTATGAGGGCGGAGAGGCCGTTGGGACTGGTATGATTGTGTGGTCTTTTGATTTGAGTTCGTCCAATTCCGGTGCAATGGCACTGCAACCCCAATGACACCTCGCACACTCCGTAAAATACCCGTTGTTCGACCGCTCCTGGTGGGTGGCATCGTGACTGCCATGCTGCTGTTGATGGGCTGCCCCTCAGCCAGCACGCCCACGACACCGTCGGTGCCTTCACCACCCTCGTCACCGTCAAGCTCTGGCGCCTCATCACCCAGCTCCGGGGGCGCGAGCGGACCCAGCTCCCCGAGTTCCAGTAGCGGGAGCTCGGGGTCCAGTAGTTCGAGCGCTTCGGGTAGCAGCGGCAGTAGCGGATCAAGCCCGTCATCATCGGGCAGCCCCGGTAGTGGCATGCCCAGCGGTGGCGCCTCAGGTGCTGGCGGCGACAGCAGCGCGGGCACCGGTGCAGGCACGGAGTCAGGTACAGATAGCCCAGCCGGCGCGGGTGATACCCCCGGCAACGGCAGCGATCCAGGCTTTGGAGACATGGCTGGGGGCGCTGATTTGCCCTCCATGGTCGATACCCTCCCCACCTTCGATGAGGACTACGGATCCGAGGGCGACGGGAGCTCGTCAGCCGGTGGATCCCCTGAAGGAGAAGGCAGTGACAGTAGCTCTGGTGGCAGCGGTAACGGTGAATCCGTCGCCGGCACCGGAGACGATGCCGGCCCTCAAGGCGGGCAATCGGAGGCGCAAGCCGGCACGCGCGCCAGTGGCGGCATGGAATCAGACATGGGCACCAACGGCCCACTGACTGCCGCTGAACAGGTCGCCATTCTCGACCGGCAGCTCGAGGAGAGCACGCGGGACTTTGACGGCATCATTTATGATGAGGAGCAGCGCCAGCGTGAAGCGGCTCGTGACCGCGCGGCACAAACAGCGCAAACCTCGGGTGGCAGTGTGGAGCCCATGGAGGGCGAAGAACCCGAGTTTGGGGGCGGCGGCATGGCCAGTGCCGGCAGTGGTTCTGTTGGAGGTGGCATCGGTGGCCGGAGTGGCGCCCCACCGGTTGATGGCGCCAAGTACCCACCACCGGCCGATATTCCGAGCGGCAATGACGACGACGTCGTCGCCCGACAATTGCGCGAAGCCGCCATGCGAGAGCCCGACCCGGCTATTCGGGAGAAGCTGTGGGCTGAATACCGCAAATACAAAGGCATTGCGGAGCCTGACGCATGATGCGCTTACTGCTCTCCGTCTGCCTGCTTTTCCCGCTGCTGGGGGGATGCGTCTCCGAGACAGTGAAGTCCACCTCGGTACCCACCCTTGAAGCGCCCGATCAGCTGACTCCCGAGGCCGAACTCCTCGATGTAGGCGTCGTCATTCTTGATCCCGGCATCAGTGCGGTTGAAGACGAGGAGCTGGTCTCCCCCGAGGGCCGTAAGGCGGAAGCCACCTTTATGGCGACAGAACTCGCCAAAGTGCTCACTGAGCAAGGTGGCTGGGGCGCCGTCAGGGTCGTGCCAGACGACCGGCAGTTTTCCGATTTGTTAGTGCGCGGCACCATCCTGCTCTCTGACGGTGAATCACTACAGCTGAAAATCCAGGTCAGTGATGCCCGCGGCACGGTATGGCTTGATAAGCGCTACCAAGGCGTTACCAGTCGTTACGCTTACGAGCAGGGTACGCGGGTCAAGCAGGACCCTTTCCTCGCCGTCTATCGCATGATCGCCAATGACATGCTGGCGATTTTTGATCGCGTCCCGTCCGCCGACCGGGTCACGATTCGCCGCGTTGCGGAGATGCGCTTTGCGCGGGATTTCGCGAGCGGCGCCTTCGCGGATTATCTGGAGGAAGACGACGCCGGTCAGATCAGCCTGCGCCGATTGCCGGCAGAGGATGACCCCATGTTGAATCGCGTTCGCGGGCTGCGGCAGCGGCACTACGTTTTCGTCGATACGCTGCAGGGCCACTACAACGGCTTCGCGGAGGAGATGTACACCCCTTACCAGGAATGGCGCCGGGCGAGTTACGAAGAGACCATCGCGCTGCGCGAGCTTGAAGCGGAATCGCAGCGGGAAATGATCGCCGGCGGCGCTGCGATCCTCGCCGGCATTGTGGCGCAAACCTCGGGCAGCAGAACGACTCGCAGCGCGGGTGCGGTCGGTGTGATTGGTGGTGGCGCGCTGCTGAAAAGCGGATTAGAGAAACGCGCTGAGTCCAACATTCACTCTTTGGCTTTGGAAGAATTGGGGCAATCTCTGGATGCGGAAATTACGCCCCGCGTGATCGAGCTTGAGGATCGCACCGTCCGCCTGACGGGCAATGTCGAGGACCAATACGACCAGTGGCGAGAGCTGTTGGCCGACATCTACGCGGCTGAACTCGCGGCACTCGAGCCACCCGCGGCCTCTGCCAATGATTCCCTGACCAGGCCTGATACGCAGGACTCGTGACCGAAGATAAAGCGCAGCCCCTTTCCGCGACCACCTTCGAACCCGCACCGGTTATCGCAGAATCGGACAAGGCGGCGGCTCGAGGTGACTCGTCGCGCACCGTTATAGTGGGCGGCGCGATTGGCATCGCCCTACTCCTCTTCGTATTTTTCGTCCTCCCTGAAATGGTCTCACCGGACGCTGTGGACCCCACAAGCTCTGCGGTGGCCGGCAACGCGACCAGCAAGGCCAGCGGCGATTCCCCCTCAACAGCGGGCGCAGGTGCAGTCACCGGTGAAGGCCGGAGCCCCTTCGCCGAGGCGCAGGAGAGTGCACTGCGGCGCGAAGCGCAAGAGGTCCTGCAAGCGCTGCTGGCCCTGCAGGAGTCACTGGCAGAGCGCGGTGCGGCACGCTGGGGCGAGCCCCTCTACAGCGAGGCGCTCAACCAGGCTGCAGCAGGCGATACGGCCTATCGCGAGCGCGACTTTGAGCTGGCGACCTCGGCATACCAAGCTGCTCTCGATCAACTTTCCGCGCTTGAGACGAGCCTGCCTGAGCGCATCGAATCTCTGCACAGCTCATTAATCGCCGCCATCGAAACCGGCGATGTGCCCGCGGCTCAGGCAAGGTTCAATAACTTGGCGGAAATGGCGCCTGCCGATATTCGATTGATTGCGCTTGAGGACCGCCTCACCGCCCTGCCGGAGGTCATTACCGCACTGGCATCTGCCACGCAGGCAGAGGGGGCAGGCAACCTGGATGCCGCAGTAGATGCCGCCTCAACGGCGACCCGCGCAGACCCCGCTCACGAACGGGCGCGGGCGCGACTCGCTGAACTTCAAGCGGCACAGCGCCGGCAGCAATTTACTGAAGCCATGACAGTTGGCTACGCCGCGCTCGCCAGCCAAAGCTTTAATACCGCCGAGGCTCAATTCAGTGAGGCCGCCACCCTCTACCCGGGCGCCCCGGAACCGGCCGCCGCACTGATTGAAGTAGAGCAAGCCCGCACACAAAAAACGCTGATGGATTTCAAAGATCAGGGAGCGCAGGCAGAGAGGGACGAACGTTGGGCGGACGCGACCAGTCTCTACGAACAAGCGCTCGAGATTGACGCACTGCTGCTGTTTGCCACCGAGGGAATGGCACGATCCACGCCGCGGGCTGAGCTTGACGAGCGGCTGGCGAAAATCCCAGAAGAACGCGACCGCCTGGTCGATGCCCGCATACTGCGCATGGCACAGGACACACTCGCAGAGGCTGAGGCGATCGTTAACCCCGGGCCACGACTACAGGCACAGCTAGTCGCCGCACAGGAAGCGCTGACTTACGCCAGCACGCCCGTTCCGGTCACGATGCAGTCAGATGGCCTCACGGATATCACGCTGTTACGTGTCAAACGGCTTGGTGTGCTGTCGAGCCAGTCGCTGTCGCTGCGCCCGGGCCGCTATACCGCGGTGGGTATGCGTAACGGTTTTCGTGATGTTCGGGTGCAGTTCGAGGTCCGGCCCGATCAAGCCAACACCGTTGAGGTACGCTGTGTCGAGACGATTTAATCTGGCGCCATGACCGACAACGACGACAAGCTGACCCCTGACGCCTTCTCGCCGGCGTCACCCTCAAGTCCAGCCGGGGCTGATGAGCAGCTGGCGGCCACGCGCTTTGAGCCCCTCAGCGAAGCAGCAACCACTCAACGCCGGATTAGCGTGACACAGGTCGCGTTAGCTTTGGCGGGGGTGGCGGTCGCGTTGCTGCTGTTTTTCCTGTTCACCGCCCGCTCACTCACCCTGAATATCGAGGCCGAAACCCCACCCGACTTTTCACTGAGCGGCCTGAACTGGTCCTTCGGAGAACGGCTGCTGGTGCGGCCCGGGGAATATGTGCTCAGCGTGACTGCCGAGGGCTATCATCCCTATGAACAGACGATCACGGTAACTGAGGCAGAGACCCAACGCCTCGATATCGCCCTGGCACCCCTTCCAGGCACGGTCAGCATCATCACAACGCCCCCCGGCGCCGACATCACCCTGGACGGTCTGTCGCTGGGACCCGCGCCGCTCAATGATATCGTTTTGGAATCCGGCCGTTACGCAGTTGGCGCCGCGTTGACGCGCTTCCAACCCTGGGAGAGCGCCATAGAGGTGGCGGGACGCAACCAAAGCCAGACCGTGCAGATCGCACTCGTGCCCGACTGGGCATACGTCACCTTCACCGCGACACCGAGCGAGGTCATCGCCACCATCGATGGCGAAACCACTGAGGTCACCGACAAGGGGATCGAAGTCCTGTCTGGCGAGCGCGAGCTGACGCTCAGTGCGCCGGGCTTTATGCCCGTGACGGTGCCACTCCAAATCGTCGCGGGCATCGACCAGACGTTGGGCGCCATCTCGCTGACACCTGCCGATGCCACGCTGTCTCTGAGCAGCACCCCGTCGGGCGCGGGAGTGACCGTAGACGGGGCGTTTGCCGGTTTAACGCCATTGATCGTGCCGCTGAGCCCCGATGCCACGCATACCGTCAGAGTGTCCAAAGCCGGCTTTCGCACATCCAGCCTGACGCTCGCACTGGCACGGGGTGACACAGCAGAGCGCAGCATCACATTGTCACCCGAATTGGGCGAAGTCCGGTTCGTGATCGAGCCCCCTGACGCCAATATTCTGGTCAACGGCCAAGCTGTGGGCACCGGCAATCAAACCCTCGATTTGCCCGCCGTCGCGCAACGGATCGAGATCGCCCTGCCGGGCTACGCCACCTTCAAGACAGAGGTCCTGCCCAAGCCCGGTTTGCCGCAGCAAGTACAAGTGACCCTGCTCACTGAAGCCGCTGCGCGCAAAGCCGCCATGAAACCCTCGATTACCACACCACTGGGACAAACCCTTGTTTTGGTGGACCCATCAGTCGAGTCACAGAATCCCTTCACGATGGGCGCATCCCGACGCGACCCGGGTCGTCGCGCCAACGAGGTTGAGCATCCTGTTGAATTACGTCGCGCCTTTTATATGGCCAGCACCGAGACCACCAACGCGCAATTCCGACAATTTGAGGCGACCCATGATTCCGGTTTGATCGAGAGTTATTCACTCGACCGCGACCATCAGCCGGTTGCAGGCATCAGCTGGCAACAGGCCGCGAGTTTCTGTAACTGGTTGAGCCGGCTTGAGGGTCTGCCGCCTTTTTATCGCGAGAATCAGGGCATCATCATCGGCTTTAACCCCTCCAGCACCGGCTATCGGCTGCCGAGCGAGGCGGAGTGGGCTTTCGCTTCTCGCGTTGAGGGCGACCAATTGCGGCGTTTTGCGTGGGGTGACGAGTTTCCCCCTACCGAGGTGGTCACCAACGTCGCTGACAATACCTCGGCACTGGTGACGGGCCGTATTTTGAACGGCTACACCGATCAATTTGTGGTCTCGGCGCCGGTGGGCAGCTTCCTGCCCAACCATCGCGGACTGCACGACATGGGTGGTAATGTGGCGGAGTGGGTACACGATGGTTATCGCATTCCGTCAGCGAATGCCGAGCTCGAGATTGATCCGCTTGGCGCACAACGCGGCGATAATTACACCATCCGCGGCGGCAGCTGGGCGCTGAGCCGGCTGTCTGAGCTGCGACTGACTTTCAGGGATTATGGAGAGCGGGGTCGGGATGACTTGGGGTTCAGAATTGCGCGCTACGCCGAGTAACACCGTGGCGCGATTAACGTGCATAACGTGGGCCGCCGCCCTGGCAATGCTGACCGGAGTGAAGCTGGTGAACGCTCAGGAAGCCGCCGTCACGGAATCGGCGTCGGCGTCGGTTGAAGCGACCGATCAGCTCCCCGATGCCGAGATCTCCGAGGCGCCGCCACCTCAGGCCGACCCCACCGGTTCGGTACTTGATTATGAGCCCAGCGAATCAATTTCAGAGGACCTCTCCGTGTCCTTTCCCGTGGACATCTAAGCCCGACAGGAGCCCGACATGAAAATGCGTCTACCCTCTGAGTTCCTGTACCAGGTCTTTGCCCTGTTGTTTGCGGTGATAGTGGTGCATGCCGCGTACGTCGGCGTGATTCGGCCCAGCGCGGATTCACAACTGGCAGTGCAAGCCGCGCAACAAGCCGCGGGCGAGGCACCGACGGGCAACCGGTCGCTCGCCATTGTGATCAAGGATTACGAACAGGAAGCCTGCTTTATCCTGATGCTCTGGGCGCTTGCGATCATGGGTCTGAAGGCCTCACGCACACGATCAGAAGCGCAGATGCTGACCCGCGAACTGATTGCGATTCCAGAGGGCACGAGCATCCTGCCGCGAGACGCCAGGGAGCAATCCCGTGCCCTCGAAGCGCTGCCGGAGGAGGAGCAGGACTACTTGCTGCCACGCGCGTTAGCAAATGCGTTGAGCCGCTTTACCACAACAGCCAGCATACCGGCCGTGTCGGACGCTGTCCGCGAGCAATGCGATATCGAGGCCGACCGCCTCGACTCAGAGCTTTCCATGGTGCGGTATATCTCTTGGGCGATTCCCTCGATCGGCTTTATCGGCACAGTGCGGGGTATTGGCGACGCGCTGGGACAAGCCTATAAAGCGGTCGAGGGCGACATATCAGGGGTGACGGTCAGTCTCGGTGTGGCGTTCAACAGTACCTTCGTCGCACTGGTGCTCTCGATCATCATCATGTTTGCTCTGCACCAACTGCAGTTGTCTCAGGAGCGCCTCGTGCTCAACACGCAGCGTTACATTGATCGACACCTGCTCAGACACCTGTCGGTGCCGCGCGGCTAATGAAACTGCTGGACTGCAATGACGCCTCTCTGCGCCTGTGGCACGAGGGTGAGGCCATCAGGTCTCCGGGCATTGCCTGGTTGAGCGACGGTCGCTACCAATTTGGGCAAGCCGCCTGGGCGCAATCCCGTCGGGCACCGCGCGAGATTAACAACCGGTTCTGGCACCGGCTCTCTACCCAGCCACTGAGCCCTGCATTGGGCCAGGCGCGGCATACCGCGGATCTGGTCCATGCTCACCTTGAGACGCTCTTGGGTCAAAGCACAGATGACCTGACACTCATCATCCCCGGCGCGATGGAGCCTGATCAACTCTCGTTATTGCTGGGCATTTTGCAGACCTTGCCCGTTGAGACGCGCGGCGTGGTGCACCGCAGCGCATTAGTCGGTTCTTACCTCGGCGCGCCTTGCGCGCACGTTGAGCTGCACTTGCATCAAACCAGCATCACGCCAGTGAGCCTCGAAGACGGCCATGCCAAAGCGGGCATTACCCAGCTCCTGCCGGGCCAGGGCTTGCTGGGTCTGATGGACGAAGTGGCGGAGCAGATCGCTGAGCAATTCGTGGCGCAAACCCGCTTTGATCCGCAACGACGCGCTGAAACCGAGCAATTGCTCTATGAAAAGATTCCAGAATTGCTGCAAGCGCTGAACACACAAAGCGAGGTCAGCTGCACTATCGAAGGCCACACCGCCCGCGTATCGGCTGACGCGCTGCGGTCGGTTGGCGAAGCGTTTAGCCGCGCCATCACACCTCTCCTGCCCGAGGGCATAGGCCATGTTGCCCTGGATACAATGTTATCGACGCTGCCTGGCCTGGCGCTCGCCCACACCACCACCGCCGTGCCACCAGAGGCCGCCGCGATCGGCGCTACGCGGGTGCCCGTTTCTGAAAGCGAGCTGGTTTTTCAGCGCGAAGTGGCTTGCCCAACAGACAAAGGTGCCGCTCCGGAACCCATTGAGCCCGCCGGATCAGTGCCAGATGCTCACGCCGCAGAATCCTCAATATCAGACCCCTCAACATCAGAGGCCTCGACATCAGATCGTGGTTTGCCCGCGACGCATCAATTAATCGCAGGCCAGGCCACACCCCTGCTGATCGGCGCAACGCTGGCAGAAGGGGTCACCGTGTCGGGAGCCAGCGAACTTCTCGTTCAGGCAGGCTCGGGGGCACAGATCAACGGCACCCCCGTCGAGGGGTCGCTAAGCGTTTGCGCAGGTGACCGACTCACAACGCCGGCTGTCGAAATCTTACTGATCGCGGTGGCCTCCTGAACCATGGCGCGGCGCAAGCGGCAATCCTCTAACTTTAACCTCAGCTTCCTCGACATCATGTCCTGCGGATTCGGCGCCGTCGTGCTGGTGTTCCTGATCATCGATCACTCTCTTGAAGTCGAGATCCGCACCGTGAACGCCGAGGTGCTGTCTGAAGTCGCACTCCTCGCGGAGGACAGCCGCGAAGGGGAAGCGGGCTTGGTCCGGCTGCGCAATGCATTGAGCGAGGCCGATCTGGACATTGTCGAGGCGGGCGGTCGTGCGCGCCGCATTACCGAGGAGCTCGACGAGTACGAGGCGTTGATCGCTTCCATCGAGGAATCAGACGTCAGCGACTCCGATGCGATCGCAAAGCTTCAGGCCGAGATCAATCAGCTTGAGGAAGAAATCAAACTGTTGGAGGAAGCCGCTGAAGCGGAAGCCGGAAGAAGCGCCCGCGAGTTCGTCGGTGAGGGGAACCGCCAATACCTGACCGGCCTCAACCTCGGAGGCCGGCGAATCGCCATTATGGTGGATACCTCTGCCAGCATGCTTGCTAACCAGCTGATCAATGTGATTCGCCTCCGCAACATGGATCCCGAATGGCAAAAGCAGGCAGGGAAATGGCGGCGTACACTCGACACGGTCGATTGGCTCACCGCGCAGTTGCCTGTCAACAGTGAGTTTCAGGTCATCACCTTCAACACCGAAGCCAAACCCCTGCTGGAGGGTACTGAAGGTCAGTGGCTGGAAGTCGCTGACACCCCAAAACTTGAAAAGATCAGCGAGGCATTACGCGAGCAACTGCCGTCAGGTGGCACCAGCCTGCATAACGCTTTCAGTGCGTTGGCCGCGCTCCCCAGCCCACCCGATAACATCTTTTTGCTGACCGACGGTCTGCCCACTCAAGGTGCGCGCGCACCGCGGGGCAAGCCGCAAGGATGGCAACGAGCGACTGAAGCTGTTCCGCGAGGCCATCCGGCAATTGCCCTCGGGCGTGCCCATCAACACGATTCTCTTTCCCATGGAAGGTGACCCCATGGCTGCGTCGGAGTACTGGCAACTCGCCCGTGCCTCCAATGGCAGCTTCATGTCACCGTCTACGGACTGGCCTTAGAGCACGCCGATGCCAGCACGTCGCGCCCCCGCCGAATTTTCGCTGTCTTTTCTGGACGTGATTTGCTGTGGCTTCGGCGCCGTGATCCTGCTCCTCATGATCACCAAAACCGTGCAGCCTCAGGTGATTGAGCAGGCGATGGTCAACGCCGAAGCATCGGTGGCAGAACTGACAGAGCAGCTCTTTGAGATTCGCGGTGAGACCACGATTCTGAATCGCGATTTGAACGTCAAACGGGAACAGATCTCGGATTACGACGAGCGTATAGCCATATTGCAGGGCACGCTGGCGCGCACCCGCTCTGAGTACGACGCGCTCAGCACCTCACAGAATGCCAACGCCATTATCCGCGAACAACTTGCCATCGCCCGACAAAAACTCTCTGAAGAAGAGCTCAGGTTGCTCGGCCGCAATGCTGAGAAGAAAAATCAGCTGATTGGCGGCATCCCCGTCGACAGCGAGTACATCATTTTTATTATCGACACCTCAGGCTCAATGTTCTCCTACGCCTGGGAACGCATGCTTCAAGAGATGGAAGCGACGCTTAATATTTACCCCGAGGTGAAGGGCATTCAGGTACTCAACGATATGGGTAACTACCTCTTCAGCCGCTACCGCGGCGAGTGGATTCCCGACACGCCCGCGCGGCGCAGTCTGATTTTGCAAAATCTGCGCAATTGGAACGTGTTCTCTAACTCGTCACCCGTTGAGGGCATTACCAACGCCGTCAGAACCTTTTACGACCCGGGTAAGAAGATTTCTATTTATGTGTTTGGCGACGAATTCACTGGGGCATCCATTGAGGAGGTAGTCAGAACCGTCGATAAACTGAATGCCGAGGCGGCCAGTGGCGAGCGCCGGGTGCGCATCCACGCCGTCGGCTTTCCCGTACAGTTCATCAGACCTCCGGAGCTTCAGGCGACGGGGATTCGGTTTGCTACACTGATGCGAGAACTGACCCTAAGGAATGGGGGTAGCTTCGTTGGCCTCAACGATTTTCGACCGTGAGCCGTCCATCATAGGACGCTGGCTCCTTCTGCTTTGCCTCACACTGCTTGGTGCAGGGTGCGCCAGCAAGCAGGTGGTCGTTGAAGGCAAATTCCCCGCACCGTTGCTCGACCCGTTACCGATCACCATGGGTGTTATCTACCCCTCTGCTTTTGCCCAACACGAATTTTTTGACGAGGCCAAAGGCCGCGCCGAGTCCGACTGGCTGGTCAAAACCGGCGAAGCTCAGGTCGAGTTCTGGGACATATTGCTCACCGGCCTGTTTGACGAGGTCGTGCACATTCGAGACTGGGAGACCGTGCAAGCCCGCAGCGGAGATATCGACGGCGTCTTGATCCCCGCGATTGCGGAGCTCCAGTACACCATCCCGACGCATACCAACGTGAAGGTCTACGAGATCTGGATGCGCTACGAGTTTCGGCTGGTCGACATTGGCGCCATTCATCAACAGGAAGACGGCGCGCTGAGCTTCAACCCGGAAGAGCGCATCGCGCAATGGCCGATCACCGCCTACGGCAAAACACCGACGGCCTTTTTGCAAAGTGATGAGGACGCAGTCAACCTCGCTGCAGTGGTCGCGCTTCGCGACGCCGGCGCGCACTTCATCACCACCTTTGGCAGCACACCGGATGTGGCAACCTGGCTGAACGACATTGCGAGCCGCGCTGCCGACGAGGCAGCTTCTGAGGTGGAGGGCGACTCGACGATAGCGCCCCAACCAGAATCCCAAACAGCTGCGTTGGTCAGCGAGGCCGAGTCCACGCCGCCAGCGGACGCCTCCGTTGCCGAGGCATCATCTGAGTCGGCGGCTGATGGATCCCTTGCCACGTCACCCATTGCAAAAACCGATGATGTCGCGAGTCCCCCAACGCCGCAGGCGATGAATCGCCCGAAACAGACTCAGCCAGCTCGGATGCCGACGTCGAGGCGTCACCATGAACTTTTCGGAGCTGGTTTCACGCGTGAGTAAAGGCTTGTTCCTTGGGCTCCTCATCGTCGCGCTGGGCGGGTGCGTGAGCGCAACGGTAGATGAAATGACCTACAACGAGCCGGTTGCCGGTATCGGTGAATCCAGCGTGGTTATCCTTGGCAGGCGGCATGCGCCTGACTACGACACGGAATTCGACTTCATTGAATGTATCGGCGATCACATCCACAGCGGTGACCCGAGTATTGAAGTGATCAACGAGATCGCCTTTATCAACGAGTTTTACCCCTGGTTCGAGCCCCGCACTGCACCAATGCAACCACAAACCATTGACCGACTCCTGCAACTGCCGCCTGTGGCGGACCGGTTTGCCGAGATGAAGCTTGAATACATGATCTGGATTGATGGCAAAACCATCGACACCGACAGCACGGGCTCCATGAGTTGTGGAATTGGTCCGGGTGTGGCGGGTTGCTTTGGCTTTGGCACCTGGGGCACGGAATCTGAGTACGAAGCGACGATTTGGGACTTCACTGACAAAGTCGAAGTCGGTCGTGTCAGCGCGGTCACCAGTGGCCAAAACTATATGCCGGCTGTGGTCGTACCCATCCCCATTCTTGCACCGGTGCAGGGGACGGCTTGTGACAGCCTTGGCGACAAGCTACTGGAATACCTCTCTGCGAACCACTGAGCCCGCCATGGCCGACTGAGCACACATCTTTCCGGCTTCTGTTTTATCGCGCTCTTTGTCATGGGCTGCGCCAGTGGTTCCTCCACGGTCACCGTGGGCGGCAAGTCGGTAGAGATGCCCACGGAAGTGGCCGAGGAGCATCAAAAGCTGATCGACAACATTGGCCTGTACGATGACCCTGAATTGGACGCCTATGTGCGACGAGTCGGCGAGCGCTTACTCGAACAATCCGGCATCACCTCACCTGAATTCACCTTCACACTGCTCGACTCACCCGACATTAACGCCTTCGCCATGCCCGGCGGGTTCATTTATGTGAATCGGGGCTTGCTGGCCTACCTCGACTCGGAAGCAGAACTGGCGGGTGTGCTCGCGCACGAGATTGGTCACATCACCGAGCGACATCACTCACGGCGAAAAACCGCCCAGATGACGTCGAAGGTGGCGTCTGTCTCAGCCTACATCCTCACAGGCTCCGGTGATGTCTATGACGCGGCCAATATGTATGGCGCGGAGATCATCTCGGGGTTTGGTCGAGACATGAAGCTAGAGGCGGAGTCGGGAGGCGCTGAATACCTGCACCAAACCGGCTATGACGTTGACTCGATGCTGTCAGTAATCGGCGTGCTGAAAGATCAGGAGCAGTATCGGCGGGTGCAAGCCAAAGCCAGCGGCAAACCCTCAGGCACCTATCACGGGCTGTACGCCAGTCACCCGCGCAACGACCTGCGCTTGCAAACTGTTATCAAGGCCGCAAACGAGCTCGACATCGGCGAGATGCCGGACAACCCTGAAATGCCGGGAGAGTATCGTCGCCAGACGGAGGGCATGGTCTACGGAGCGAGCGCAGCCGCACAAAGCGAGCCCGACCGGTTTTATCACAACAAACTGAATTTCACCTTTGCCCACCCTCCGGGATGGACGGTGAGGCAGTCCAGCCGCGAGATCGTCGCCACGTCAGCAGATGGCAGCGAAACGCTGACCATTGGTCTCGCGCGCATTAATCCTGACCAGGACACGGAAGCCAGCCTTATCGCCAATGCACAAGGCGAGGTGACTGACTTTGAGATCCTTGAGCAATACGGCCTCACCGGCTCGACGGCAGTGGCTTCCAGCGGCGGCCAATCAGTTCGGCTGGCCGTGATCGACCACGGCTATCGTTTTTTATTCGAGGGCGAGGCACCGGATCTCAACGCCGCTGATGCCGGATTTCGCACCATCATCGACAGTTTTCGCCCCCTGACCGCAAAGGAAAAGGTCACGGGCACCAGCCATACCCTGCACTACATTCAGGTGCCCCGCGGGGCGACCTTTGCCTCACTGGCGAGCAGCGTGAAGCTACCCGACGCCGAAAACCAGCTTCGGCTTATCAACGGCTACTACCCCTCGGGCGAGCCCCGCACAGGCGATTGGGTTAAAGTCATCCGCTGAATTTCCCGTGTAGCGGAGTAGCGGATATGTCGCGCGCTGATCAGTCGCCTCATTGGGCCAATTTAGGCCAACGATCTGCCTTGGTGGCCCTGATATTGCTTGCATTGGCAGTACCCGTCCGGGCCGAGCTCGTGGTGTACACCGCGCAGTTGATCCGCACCATGGAACCCGCCCTGCCCACCGCGACTGCCGTCGCAGTGGAGGACGGATTAATTGTGGCAGTCGGGACCGAGGAATCCCTTCAACCCTTAATCGCAGCGCGCAGCGGCCGAGTTGACCGACAGTTCGAGGAAGACGTTTTGCTGCCGGGTTTTATCGACCCACACGTGCACCCTTCATTGCCCGCGGTACTGACGCAATTTCCTTTCCTCGCCCCGGACGACTGGTCCTTACCCACGGGAGAGTTCCCGGGTGAGACCACGCCCGAGGGCTATCGATCACGATTGATCGACTTGGCGGCAGAGCATACCGACACCAAAGTGCCTTTTATTGCCTGGGGGTATCACCCCTTATGGCACGGGGAAATCTGGCGAGAGGATCTGAACGCGTGGTTCGGTGATCAGCCAGTAATGCTCTGGCACCGCTCCTTTCATGAGCTGATCGGCAATGACGCCGCGTGGGCCTTGCTGGGTGTCACCGAAGCCGACGCGCAAATGGAGGAAGGCGCTGACTGGGCGCGCGGACACTTTTACGAGAACGGCCTCAGGGCGGTGGTGCCCAAGTTGGGGTTCTTGTTTACACCTCAGCGCTTCGGTCGAGGCATGTTCAACTTCCTCGCGATGCTGCATCAGGCCGGCGTCACCACGGCACTCGATATGGGTACCGGTATCTATGGCAACCCGGCTGGGGAGATCACGGGTGTCCGTGCGGCCGCCAACGCCTACCCGGTCCCCGTTCGGCTGATTCTGACGCCCATCATTGTCGATTTTCTTACCCGGGGGAAAAGCCCTGAGGAGGCGCTTCAGGAAATTCGCGGCTGGCAGAACGATAACGACGACCGTGTCATGGTGGGTAATCACTTCAAGCTGATGATCGACGGCGCCATTTTTTCCGGACTGGCCCAAATGGGGCCGCCGGGTTACCTCGATGGTCACGAAGGCGTGTGGATGGTTCCCGAACCGGTACTGCGTGCCTATGGCGAGGTCTTTTGGCAAGCGGGCTTCCAGTTACACGCCCACGCCAACGGCGACGCGGCGGTCGACCGCTTCCTGAGATTGATCGCCGGCCTACAGAAAGATTTTCCGCGGCCAGACCACCGCTCGACGGTGGAGCACCTCGCCTACAGTACCGAGCAACAGAGCGCGCAGCTGGCGAAGCTGGGCGCGCAGGCTTCGGTCAATCCCTACTACCATTACATTCTGAGCGAGGCCTACTCCGGAGACTGGCTCGGACCTGATCGCGCCGCACAGATGACGCGGCTAGGATCATTAGAGCGCAATGGCGTACCGCTCACTCTTCATTCCGACGCGCCCATGGCACCGCTCTCGCCGCTGACGCTGGTCTGGGCAGCCAGCGAGCGCGAAACCATCAGTGGCCGTGAGGGCCTAGAGACCGAGCGCATTTCAAGGGCGTCCGCACTGGAAGCCGTCACCTCAGGTGCGGCAGCCATCATGGGCCGGGAAAACGAGATTGGCTCGATTCGCGCGGGTAAGCGCGCAGACTTCGTGGTACTGGAAGCGGACCCCATGACCGTGCCCGGCGATAGGCTGCGCCACCTGAAAGTCAAAGCCACGGTGTTTGCGGGGGCACCCTACCCGGTCAGGTAATCAGCCGTACTGGGTATCGGCCACAAAAGGATTGCTGGCGCGCTCCCGGCCGAACGTTGAGTCCGGCCCGTGACCCGGCACAAAGCGGATGTCATCACCGATCGGAAACAGCTTCTCGCGGATCGAGTGAATCAGCTGCTCGTGATTCCCCATGGGGAAGTCAGTACGGCCAATCGATCCGGCAAAAATCACGTCACCCACCCAGGCCAACTGCGTCTCGCGATGCAGAAATACGACGTGCCCCGGTGTGTGTCCGGGGCAGTGAATCACGTCAAGGGTCTGTTCACCTACGGTGACGGTGTCCCCATCCTCCAGCCAGCGATCAGGCGTAAAAGGCTCGGCGCGCGGGAAGCCCGCCATTTCACACCACTCGGGGAGCTTGTCGATCCAGAAACTGTCGCCTTGCTCGGGACCTTCCATGGGCACCGTCAGCTTTTGGCGCAGCACGTCCGCCGCGGCGCAATGATCAAGATGCCCATGAGTCAGCAGGATCTTCTCGACCTTCGCATCCATTTTGCTGATCGCGGCCTCAATGCGCTCCACGTCACCACCGGGGTCAACGATGGCCGCCAGCCCCGTCGCTTCGCATTGGATAATCGAGCAGTTTTGTTGATAGGGGGTAACGGGCACCACCTGCACTTTCAGGCTCACGCTGCAGCTCCTGTGGTTTGCGGGTCTTCAAGATCACCATCATGATCTGCATTCGGGTCAAGGTAGATCGCGCGATCCAGCTCGGACTCTTGATGCGCAACGATCGTGGCCACGGTGGCGTCTCCTGTCACATTCACCATGGTGCGCACCATATCGAGGAACCGATCTACACCGATAATGAGCGCCACACCCTCTACCGGTAGCCCCGCCTGTTGTAACACCAACGCCAGAGTGATCAGCCCCACTCCGGGCACAGCCGCGGTCCCGATCGATGCCAAGGTCGCGGTGAGCACCACCATCAGCAGCTGCCCACTCGTCAAATCCACACCGTAGACCTGAGCAATAAAGACCGTTGCCACGCCTTGCATGATGGCCGTGCCATCCATGTTAATGGTCGCGCCCAGCGGCACCGAAAAACCGGCAACGCTCTTGCTCACACCCAGCCGTTTTTCAACCGTTCGCAGGGTAATCGGCAACGTCGCGCCCGATGATGCCGTAGAAAAAGCGAAGGCCCAGACCCTGCGCATTTTTTGCAACAGGACGCCGGGATTGAGGCCGGTCAATATTTTAAGCAGGCCGGTGTACACCACGAGGCCATGGAATAGCAGCACACCCAGCAAGGTAAAGAAATAGGCGGCTAGGTCGACGATGGTGCCGAAACCCATCGTGGCGAAGAGTTTGGTCAGCAAGGCGAACACGCCGTAGGGAGCGAGCTCAATCAGAATGCCCACCATCTTCATCACAACCACTTCCATATCTCGGAACCAGCTAGCGATTCGCTCCCCCGCGTCGCCAGCCCGTGTCAGAGCGAAGCCCACCAACAGCGCAAACACGATGACCTGCAGCATCTGGCCCTCGGCCATGGCCTTGAAGGGATTGCTGGGGAAAATATTGACCAGTGTGTCAGTGAGCGGCGGCGGCGCTTTGGCTTCATATGCAGCCGAGGCCATGGCCTCAACGCCTGTGCCAGGACCAATCAGCAGTGCGGCGCTGAGACCCAGCGTGACCGCCACACAGGTCGTCAACAGATAGAGCCCGATCGTTCTGCCGGCGATTGAGCCCATACGGCTACTCGTGCCCAGAGAACTCATGCCACAGATTAACGACACCATCACTAATGGCACGACCAAGAGTTTCAGCGAGGCAATGAACACGCGCCCTACGACATCGAAAAACCCGAGAATCAGGCCATCCTCGATAAACGCGTACAGGCCCGCCTCAGGTTCGATAACGCCCATCAGCCATTCCAGCACTGAGCCCAGCGTGATCCCTGCCACCATGGCCAGCAGGATGCGGTTAGTCAGCGACATATTATTCCTCGCAGGTTTTCGGATGCCACGCGGTAACCGACACGTCGGCGCACGCGTTGCAAGGTGAGGCGTAATCGGTCGTTTCCCCGTCACTGCGCTTCCCGCAGACAGGGTCATAAATCATGGTGCAAACGACGGGTCGCTCGGCATCGCAAGGCTGCCAGCCGGCAGCCGCCGTCCCGCCCTCTCGAGCAGGCGTGAGTGAATTACACGCGCTCAGCAGAGCAACGAACGGAAGTAGATAAACGAACTGCTTCTTTGAACGGGCCATCCTGACATTGTAGGCAATCGCCTCGACAATGTACCCCCCAGACAGACCCCTCAGTAAAGAGCGTCCCGCCGCGCGATTAACGCCGCCAAGCGCGCGGCCAGCGCCTCCGTGTTCTGCGCAATGCGGAGGGTCGAGCGGGCTCGCAGCAATCGCCGCTCGGCAACGTCGGTCATCGCGGGCACGGCATTGGCAATCGCGGTCATATCGTCAAAACGCCCCCAGCAGTTGAGCGCGATATCACAGCCCGCCTCCAGCACCGCCACCGCGCGACTGGGCAGATCACCGGAGAGCGCCTTCATGTCTAAATCATCGCTCATGAGTAGCCCATCAAAACCAATGCGCCCGCGAATCTGCCCTTCAATGATCCGCGCAGAGACGCTGGCGCAGTGCTCCATATCCCAAGCTTCGTAAACGACATGGGCGGTCATGGCCATGGTGGCGTCGGAGAGTTCACTAAATGGTAGGCAATCGACCGCCAGTGACGCCGCATCTGCAGCGACACGCGGTAGGCTCTCGTGAGAATCACTGAGGGCACGTCCGTGACCGGGAATATGTTTGATCACACCGGCGATACCAGCCACCGCCAAGCCCTCCAAACACGCCCGCCCCAGAGCCGCCACCTGGTCAGGTGTGTTACCGAAAGCGCGGTCACCGATAATGTCGTGCGCATCGGCCTGAGGCACATCGAGCACCGGTGCGCAGGTGACCGTCACCCCGGCTGCCGCAAGCTCCAGCCCAAGGGCTTCGTAATTTAATCGGACGCGCTCCGCGACCTTCGATCCCACAACGCCCGAATACCCATCGGCACCTTGCGCCAAAGTCGCGGCGGCGGGCCAATCACGCCAGTGTGGTGCACCCAGTCTGGCGACACGGCCGCCCTCCTGGTCAATGAGGATCGGTAACTGATCATCTCCGCGCAATTCACGCAACGCGTCGGTCAACGCGCGCAGTTGAGCAGGCGTCTCGATGTTTCTGGCAAATAAAATGTAGCCCGCGGGGTTCGCGTCGCGAAAAAAAGCCTGCTCGTCCGGTGACATCACAGGGCCGGCCAAGCCAAAAATCACGGGCAGCGTCATGCCTCGGACCCCAACATTTTGGGAAAGAGCCGATACAGTAACTCACCCTCGTATTGCGCGCTTTGAATGTCTTGCCATCGATCAATGGGTAAACCAATCTCGACCCACCCCGCCGTGGGTAGGTTATCGAGAGCGCTCGGGCCCACCAAAAAACCGGTCAATTCCGTGAAGGCAGGGTTATGGCCAACCAGGGCGAGCGCGTCATCCATGATGCCGCACGCCGTTATCCAATTGAGCACCTGCCGGTAATCGAAGGTATAGAGTGCGGGGGTTGTAACGCCATGCAACGCCTCAAGACCCGGCCAAGTGGTACACAACGCACGAAAGGTTTGCTGCGCGCGCTCGGCCGGACTCACGTGAAAGACCATCGGTGACAGGCGCGTGCCGATGGCTGCGCCCATCCGCGGCGCGTCTCGTTCACCTCGCGCATTCAGCGGGCGATCGTGATCAGATAAGGCCGGATTATCCCAACTCGATTTTGCGTGTCTTAGTAAGTAAAGCGTTTTCATAGCAGGCTGCGGCGGTAGACAGGTCAGTCGCCGAACTGGCTCAACACATCGGCTGCCTCGTGCTCGCCCAACAGCACCTCGAGGGCAGCGCGTTCATTATCCACCACGCGAATGAAATCCATCCTGTCTGCGTCAATGAGCTGTCTGGACGCCAGTTCGTGATGAAACCAATCCAACAGACCGGACCAAAAATCGCTGTCGACCAAAACCATCGGACGCCGCGAGGCGTCGTCGGTGTGAAAAGCCACCAACAGCTCCATCAACTCATCGACGGTGCCGAAACCGCCGGGGAAGACCGCAAATCCCCGTGCATAGCGGGTCAGCATCAATTTTCGCGTCGCAAAGTGCTGAAAGTGGAGCTGATGGGTCAGATAGGGATTGGGCGTTTCGTCGTAAGGCAGCTGGATATTGAGTCCGACCGAAATCCCACCAGCTTGATGCGCTCCCCGATTAGCGGCCTCCATGATGCCGGGCCCACCTCCCGTCACGACGGGCACCTGAGCTCTGGCCAACCATTTGCCCAGCCTTTCAGCGCATTGGTAGTGGCGATCGGCTAATGTGCCTCGGGCGCTGCCAAAGAGGGTGACACTGGGCGCCAAGGCGCCGAGCATCTCTACGGCGTGGCTGAGCTCTTGCTGTATGTCGACCAGCCAGGGGTCGTCAGCGGTCGAGACGATCCCCTCAGTGGCCATCGATCAACAAGTGATACTTCTTTTTGCCAAAGCGGATGAGAAAGAATCGACCGTGGAGTGCACGCTCCGCAGGCAGCGCCTCGGCACATTCGATTGTCGGGCCGCCAGCTACGGGCTGGCCATTCACCAGCACTGCCTCGCGCGATAGCGCGTCCTTGATTTGCTTGCCAGACGCCAGCCCGATTTGAGCCAATAGCTGAGTGAAAGTCGGAGGTAAGTCGCCACGCACTAATTGATCGGCGGGCAGACCATCCTGCGCCAGCTGCGCCAGGTCTGCTTCACTCAGGGCGCTGGGGTCTCCGGAAAACAAAGCGTCAGTGATACGCTCCGCGGCGCCCAGGCCTGCCTCGCCGTGAACCAGCCGCGTGACCTCGCGCGCGAGTATCCGCTGGGCCTCGGGACGGCCTTCGCGCTCGGCGTCGGCTCGCTCGATCTCCGCGATCTCGGCAACGAGCAGAAAAGTAAAATAGCGCAGGAATCGGTAGACGTCGGCATCCGCCGTGCTCAGCCAGAACTGGTAGAAAGCGTAAGGCGACGTCCTTTTGGCATCCAACCAAATCGTGCCCGATTCGGTCTTTCCAAACTTGGTGCCATCCGCTTTGGTGACTAGCGGCAGCGTCAGACCGAACACTTGTCCGCCGTGCAGGCGACGGGTGAGATCGATACCACCCGTGATATTGCCCCATTGATCAGAGCCACCAATCTGTAAACCGCACCCATACAACCGGTAGAGCTCTGCAAAATCAAAGGACTGCAAGATCATGTAAGTGAATTCAGTAAAGCTGATACCGGCGCCTTCCCGATCGAGGCGCTGTCGCACCGACTCTTTACCGATCATGTTGTTGACGGAGAAGTGCTTGCCGATGTCGCGCAGAAAATCCAGCACGTTGATATCGGCGGTCCAATCCAGATTATTGACGACCAAGGCCGGATCATCGCCATCGAAGTCAATAAATTGACTGACCTGATCGCGGATTTTCTCCACCCAACCCGCCACCACATCGGGTGTGTTCAGCTGACGTTCGGCAGCTTTAAAGCTGGGGTCTCCGATCAGGCCTGTAGCGCCCCCGACCAGAGCGATTGGGCGATGCCCCGCTTCCTGAAAACGACGCAGGACCAGCAGCGGCACCAGAGATCCGATGTGCAAGCTGTCTGCCGTGGGATCGAAGCCGCAATACAAGGTGCGGGGCTCAGCGGAGAGCCACTCATCGATAAGATCTTCACCGGCAATCTGAAAAATCAGATCGCGGGCGCGGAGGTCGGCTAGGAGTTCGCTGGACATAGTTGATTCAATGTAGACGGGAGTCGGTTCTCTTAAAACGGGCGTATCGCCGTCATGAGAGGCGAGGCTTGAGTATCCCACAAACGCGAGGCCATGGGATCGGGATCATTGCCACAGATCACGATAAAAGCGGCCCGAAGTGTGGCGTGGGCTGGTTTATAATCTTCAGCGACATCGGTATCTACGCGGGACGCCATGCCTCGTAAGACAGCGCCAAGGGGAGCGACGCCTCTGGCACAGCCCACCACACCTCTGCACCGCCGGCCACTGGTGTGGTTAGCGACGATGGGCTCTTTGCTTGGTGTGATGGCACTGGGTCTGTCTGGACCGCAAGACTCTGTACCGCAAGACAAGGAACAAAACGTCCCGCCGGGCGCCGTTGAGCCGGCAGAGTCAGAGGGGGTGCAGCAACCCACTCTGAACCCGGAGGACGCGGGTGTATCGGCATTGCCTCCCGAATTACCTTGGCGCAAGTTCACCGTCCGCGACGGAGACAACCTCAGCCTGATTTTCAATCGAGCGGGATTTACCGATACCGACCTTTATCGCGTAGCAGCGGCCAACTCGGATCGGTCATTGAAACGAATCTACCCAGGTGAAGTGATCAGCTTCCAAGCTGGCGTCGAGGGCGAGCTGCTCGCGGTTCGCCATGTACAGTCGCCGCTGCTGACAACGATTTACGAACGCAACGAAAAGGGCTATCTGGCGACCGACATCGTTCGGAAGCCAGAGCGACATGCTCGTGACGTTTCAATGACGATCGACAGCTCGCTCTTTCTTGCAGGCACCGACGCAGGACTCAGCGACGCTATGATCATGGAGCTCGCTGGCATTTTTGGTGGCGTCATCGATTTTGTTCTTGATCCGCGAAGCGGCGACACCATTCATGTGGTCTTCGAAGAACTCCACCTTGACGGCAAGCGATTTGCTGACGGCCCCATTCTAGCGGCCAGTTTTACCAACCGTGGTGAGACGTTCGAGGCCTATCGCTATACCGATCTTGAGGGCGACACCAGTTACTACAACGAGAAAGGTGTCAGCATGAGAAAAGCATTTCTGCGCGCGCCGTTGGACTTCACAAGGGTCAGCTCTAACTTCAACCCCAACCGACTCCACCCCATCTATAAAACACAGCGCCCGCATAGAGGGACCGACTACGCCGCACCTCGAGGCACACCGGTATATGCCGCCGGAGATGGACGAGTAGTGGAAGCGGGCTACACGCGACCTAATGGCAGGTATGTTTTTATTCAACATGGCGAGCAGTTTGAGACCCACTACCTGCATCTCCACAAGTTGAAGGTGAAAAAGGGAGACCGCGTGAAACAAGGTGCGGTGATCGGGACCGTCGGTTCAACCGGAGCCGCCACAGGACCTCATCTGCACTATGAGTTTCTGGTGAACGGCGTTCACCGCAATCCGCGCACGGTTCACAAAATCTTGCCCAAGGCGCGTTCACTGCCCGAGGCCGAACTGCCCCGATACCTGGCGTCGATTCGGCAGCCCACTGAGCAGCTGGCCAGTCTCCGCAGTGCACAGCAACTGGCCCTGGCAGAGTGACCCAAGACCTGTTCATCGGGCTGATGTCGGGCACCAGTGCCGACGGAATTGATGCGGTGCTGGTGTCATATGAAGATCGCCATGGCATGCTGTTGCAAGCGCATCATGCGGAGATGCCGGGGGCGTTGCGCGAGGAGATCCTCGGGCTCCGGCACGCGGGCGCGAATGAACTGCACCGCATGGCCGTGCTGGACCAGCAGTTGGCCGTCGCCTACGCGGAAGCGGTCAATGGACTCTTGGCACAGGCCGGCGTGAGCGCCAAAGACATTAGCGCCATCGGCAGTCACGGCCAAACGATACGGCATCACCCTGAGGGCACGTCGCCCTATACCTGGCAGATCGGCGATCCCAATCGCCTTGCAGAGATGACGGGCATCAACGTCGTCGCCGACTTCCGCCGCCGAGATATGGCAGCGGGTGGACAAGGCGCGCCACTGGTCCCCGCCTTTCATCAAGCCCAGATTGCGCAACCCGGGATCGCGACGGCCATCGTCAACATCGGTGGCATTGCGAATATCACACTCATCAGCGCAGACGGCGAGGTGAAGGGCTGGGACACCGGACCCGGTAACACGCTCATGGATGGGTGGATACACCGGCACCAGAGTTTACCGTTTGACGCCGCCGGCGCATGGGCGGCGACCGGGCAAGTACTGGAACCGCTCTTGCAGGCTGGACTCAGGCACCCGTTCTTCTTGGCGCCCGCGCCAAAAAGCACCGGTCCCGAGATGTTCAATCTGGATTGGTTCGACACCTTGCTGTCAGGCCATGAAAAGCCCGAGGACGTCCAGCGCACGCTGTTAGAACTGACAGCAGAAAGCATTGGCCGCGCCTTGGATGGCGTCGCCGTTACTGCCGTCAGAATCTGCGGTGGAGGGGCTTACAACACGTTACTCATGGAGCGCCTGTCGACGCGATTGACGCCGGTATCAGTGACCAGCACTGACGTCGTTGGCGTCGATCCGCAATGGGTGGAAGCGTGGGCGTTTGCTTGGCTTGCCAAACAAACGGTCGCGGGCTTACCGGGTAACGTGCCAGCCGTCACCGGCGCAGAGGGACCGAGGGTGCTGGGAGCGATCTATCCCGCCTGATAGCTCAATGTGAAACGGGTAAGCAGCTGGGTTTCTCTATCGCGCCGGTGCGACAGCCGCCGGGACTGGGTCATCCGCTTTACCCGACCACATTCAACCCGGTCTTCCCTATCGCTCTGGTGGACTCAGTGTGACGCTGATGATTCAGTCCGGCGATAAGCGCTCGAAAACGGAGCGTCTGAGACAACGCTCAAATAAGCAGATTTCATATGCGCAGGAATGTTGAGACGTCCCATTGCCGGTTAGAGGACGGTTAGATCGAAAACGACGCGCCGCAACCGCAGGTAGTGGTCGCATTGGGGTTATTCACTACAAAACGTGAGCCTTCAAGGCCTTCCGAATAATCGACTTCGCTGCCAACCAAATACTGGTAGCTCATGGCATCTATCAAAGCAGTGACACCTCCTCGCTCGACGACCATATCGTCCTCGCTCACGGCCTCATCAAAAGAAAACCCGTATTGGAAGCCTGAGCAACCTCCGCCGGTGATGTAAACGCGAAGCTTGAGTTCCGGGTTGCCCTCGTCCGCAACCAGTGCACGGACTTTGCTGACTGCATTGTCAGTCAGTCTGATTTCATTTGGGTCGAAGGCTTCAACCACTGTCATAAGAATGGGTTCCGTGTCGGGGCAATAGCTTGACTATACCCAAAATCGGTACGGGGGCACCGGTTGGCAACCCCCGTCCCTTACCATCGCGTCTCAGGAAATGGTGGGGCCTGGGACGGTTTCCGCGGCTTTCGCCTCTCGTTTAGCGGCGAGATCATCAGCAACATTACTCGTGTGTCGCAGTCCGCCGTTTACCTTGGCGCCCACTGCCATCTCGATCAGATTATAATAGACGTCGCCGTCTACGACCGAGCGCTCTGCCAATTCGAGGCGTTCAGTAGCATGGATATCGCCCTCGACCTTGCCGTTAATCATGGCGTGGGGGACTTTGACTTCACCCGCTACTTTTCCGCCCTCGACAACCCGCAGGATGGCGTCTTGTCCGGGCTCGGCTGCAATACAACCCGATACCTCACCTTCAATGTCCAAATTGCCACTGAACGTAATGTCTCCCTTGATAACGGTCCCGGGTGATATCAATGTGGTTCTGCCTGATGCCGTATTACTCACAATAGCCTCCTTACGGGTGTGTTTATCACCTTTGTTTTTACTTCCGATCCTGTTTCTGATCATCGCTCTTTATTATCGGACGCATTCCCCTCGGCCCCATCGAGCCCCCCCTCTGTTGGGATGAGGAGCTCAACTGCATCACGCCGCGCCAGTGTCGCCTTTATCGGCTTATCCATCGTTACCGATGAAACGACAATCTCGGGGACGAACCCCTCTGGCAGAGAAACTGCTATCTGAATCCTCTGTAAATACTGGAATCGTAAAGGAAATACACCACTTTCCGTGGCGGTGTCAAGCGAGGACAAATCGATGGTATGCGGCGCTTCAGCCAGTCGCCCCTCGACCGAAACACTCAGTTCCCCCTCATATTTGGCATAGTCACTGGCACCTCGGTGGACAATCGTCACTACCCGTAAACTCTGAGTCAGGGGATCATAGTCTGTGGCCGGGGCACGCAGAACGACCACATCGCCCGTTTCCTCAGGCAACATAACGCCGCGGTAGAGCGTCAACATCTCTCGCATCTCACTGATTTCACTGGCTTGCTCTGCCAGCGTCGATTTCAGGGTGCGCAAGGTGAGCTGGTCCGCATCACGCTCGACGGTCAACTGTGCGACCTCGTCGCGCAATCGCTCTTCAGGGCTGTTGAAAAAGGGGACATCGTCTGCCTGACTGGCACCGACAAGGTATCCCACAATAAAGGTCAACAGCAGCGCGGCAGCCGCACCGCCCACCCGCCATCGCCAAGCATGCGGATGGACACGGACGACCATGGTGCGGGGTTGATGTTTTTGCATCAGGTCACATCCATCGGCAGTCTAGGGTGCAAGCGCTACGCCCTCTAGCCCCAGCGTTTCAGATTGTCCGACCATGAGGTTCATAGCCTGCACTGCTTGCCCCGCGGCGCCTTTGACTAAATTATCGATGACCGACATGACTACCAGCGTATCGCGACCCTGTGGTTGCGCCACGGCTATCTGACAAGTGTTGGCACCCCGCACGTTCCGCGTCGCCGGATGTTCCCCCTGAGGCAACACAACCACCGATGGTTCGTCGGCGTACCGGGTTTCATACAGCGCCTGCAAATCACACGATACTTCCGTGAGAGGCGCAAACAAAGTGGCGTGAATACCGCGGCTCATCGGCACCAAATGCGGCACGAATGTCAGATTGACGGGCTCATGACCCATTGCCGACAGACCCTGCTCCATTTCGGGTAGATGTCGATGTCCTGCGACACCATAAGCCGACAAGCTTTCGCCCGCCTCGGTGAGCAACCCACCCAGCTTGGCTTGCCGGCCAGCGCCACTGACGCCAGATCCACAGGAAGCAATCAGCCGCGAGGCATCAATCACACCCGCCTCAAGTAAAGGCAGGAAACCCAGCTGCACTGCCGTCGGGTAACAGCCCGGGCAGGCCACCAACTGTGCCGTGCGGATGGCTTCACGATGCATCTCGGGTAGACCATAGACAGCGTCCCCGCAAAGATCTGGCGCGACATGGGTCTCACCGTACCACTGCTCCCAAGTGGCGACGTCTTTCAACCGGAAGTCGGCAGAGAGATCTACCACCCGAATCCCTTGCTTGATGAGGTCAGGCACCTCGCGCATCGCCACATTGTGTGGCGTAGCAAAGAAGACCACCTCGCAGACACTGTAATCCGCGCCCGCGGGATCCGTGAACGTCAGATCGCAAGCCCCACGAAGACTGGGAAATAAGTCATCAAGGCGTCTGCCCGCTTCGCCTCGGGAGGTGATGAGCGATACCGTTACACCAGGATGGCGCAGGAGCAAGCGCAGGAGCTCTACGCCTGTGTAACCGGTTCCTCCGACCACTCCGACCCTGATCATTTTCACGCCTGCTTCTGTTAGTGTTGCGGGGCGCGTACTGTCTCACGATCGATCGCGCAGTGTCATGACCGGACGGGCTTTTTACCAAAGCACAAAAGGACAGCCTCATGCTGTGGATACAGGGCTTTCACGTCATCTTTGTGGTCTGCTGGTTTGCAGGCATTTTTTACCTGCCCCGCATCTTGGTTTACTACGCGCAAAGCCCCGACCCTGAAACCAAGGCCGTGCTGGCGGTGATGGCGCGCAAACTGTATCGCTTCGTCACGCCGTTCATGGTGCTGGCTATCGCCTTGGGCCTCTGGCGGTTGAGCTATCAGTTGGACTACTACCTGTCGTCAGGCTGGATGATCGCTAAACTTTGTGGGGTTGTGTGTCTGGTGGCCTATCATTTTCAGACCGGCGTCTACGTCGGCCGCGTCTGCAGAGGTGAAGACGATCGGACCCACGTGTTTTATCGGGTCTTCAATGAAGTCCCCGTGTTATTCCTGTTTGCGATCGTATTGTTGGTCTATGTACGCCCCGCGCTCGGAGGATAGCCTCCACGGGGTGCGCACAGCCTCGCAGCCTGCGATAATCGTCGCAAACAAAAGCAAATTGGTCAGTCATGAGTCGATCTGAAGCGCTATTTGAGCGCGCCAAACACACCATCCCCGGTGGCGTGAACTCGCCCGTGCGGGCTTTCAAAGCAGTCGGTGGGACCCCCCGCTTTATGGAGCGGGCCGATGGCGCCTATTTATTTGACGCCGACGGCAAACGCTACATTGATTACGTGCTCTCCTGGGGCCCCATGATCATGGGTCACAATCACCCGCGCGTTCGCGAGGCCGTCGTGGAAGCGGCCCAGAGTGGGCTGAGCTTCGGCTGCCCCACCGAAATTGAAATCGAGCTAGCCGAAACGATCAGCCGCTTGGTGCCGAGCATGCCGCTGGTGCGGATGACCAGCTCAGGTACGGAAGCCACCATGAGCGCTATTCGGCTTGCGAGAGGCTTCACGGGGCGCGACAAAATCATCAAGTTCGAGGGCTGCTACCACGGACACTCGGACTCTCTACTCATCAAAGCGGGATCGGGCGCGCTCACCTTCGGCGTACCCAGCTCACCCGGTGTGCCTGAGGTGCTGGCGCAACACACGGTAACCCTCCCCTTCAATGATCTGGCCGCACTCGAAGCCGCCATGGACGAGCTCGGCGATCAGGTCGCCTGCGTCATTACCGAACCCGTTGCCGGCAACATGAACTGCATTCCCTCGGTGCCCGGCTACCTTGAGGGCATGCGCGAACTCTGTACCCGACACGACGCCGTGCTGATTTTCGACGAGGTGATGACGGGCTTTCGTTTCGGCACCGGCGGTGTTCAGGGGTTTGTTGGTATCACGCCAGACCTCACGTGTCTCGGCAAAGTGATCGGCGGCGGCATGCCGGTCGGCGCGTTCGGCGGACGTCGCGACATCATGGAGCACATCTCACCGCTGGGGCCGGTTTATCAAGCGGGCACACTCTCAGGAAATCCTGTGGCCATGGCTGCCGGACTCGCCACCATGTCGATCATCAGTGAACCCGGTTTCTATGATGACCTGTTCCGACGCACCGCAGACTTGTGCAGCGGTATGCGTGAGGCAGCGGCAGCGGCAGGCGTGCCCTTCACGACCAACCATTTGGGCTCCATGTTTGGCGGCTTCTTTACAGAAGACGAGACCGTGACCCAATATCACCAGGTCATCAATTCCAACGTCGAAGCCTTCAATCAGTTCTTCCATCTGATGCTCGATAGCGGCGTCTATCTGGCGCCCGCCTCCTTCGAGGCAGGGTTTATGTCTGCGGCCCACACGGACGAAGACATTAACGCGACAGTCGACGCCGCGCGCGCCGCGTTCGCCGCGTTGTAAGACAAAAGGAGACGCGAGATGAGCGCACGTGGCCCTTTCCCCCAGACCCGGATGAGACGACTCAGGGCCTCGTCCTTCGCTCGCGACATGGTCCGGGAGAGCACGCTAAGCCCCGCAGATGTCATCTATCCGGTTTTTGTCCTTGAAGGCAGCGGGCAGCGCGAGGCCGTGCCCTCCATGCCGGGGGTCGAGCGTCTGAGCATCGATTTATTGATCGAGCTGGCCAAAGAGGCTCATGGGCTGGGCATTCCCGCGCTGGCACTCTTCCCGGTCGTCGGTCAGGAATCGAAGTCTTTACTGGCCGAGGCGGCCCATCAATCTGATGGTTTGGTACAACGCGCTGTTGCCGAGCTCAAGTCAGCCGTGCCAGAGCTCGGCGTGATCACAGACGTGGCACTCGATCCCTACACCACGCACGGACAGGACGGCATCATTGATGAGTCAGGCTATGTCCTGAACGATGTGACCAGCGATACGCTGGTCAAACAGGCACTGAGTCATGCAGCAGCAGGAGCTGACGTCGTGGCACCCTCTGACATGATGGACGGTCGCATCGGCGCGATTCGCAGCGCGCTCGAGTCGGATGGTCACATCAACACGCTGATCTTGAGCTATGCCGCGAAGTACGCCTCCACCTACTACGGGCCTTTCCGCGATGCCGTTGGGTCTGCCGCCAATATCAAAGGCGGCGACAAAAAGACCTACCAGATGGACCCCGCTAACAGTGACGAGGCTGTCCATGAGGTGGCGCTGGATTTGCAGGAAGGCGCAGACATGGTGATGGTCAAGCCGGGCATGCCGTATCTCGATATCGTCCGACGCGTGAAAACGGAGCTGCAAGTGCCCACCTTCGCGTACCAGGTCAGCGGTGAATATGCGATGCACCAAGCGGCCTTTGCCCAGGACTGGCTCAGCCGTGACGCGGTGATGCTCGAGTCGCTGTTGTGCTTCCGACGCGCAGGCGCCGATGGCATTCTCACCTACTTCGCGATGGATGCCGCGCGCCTGCTCAACGGTTAGGCCGGTTATGGTGTGGCGGTCATTCCTCGCGGCCGGGTTACTGCTCGGTCACGCCACCACAATGACTTATGCGCAACCCGATGCCACTGGCGCTGACTGCGGCTGCCTGTGGCAGGGCAGTTTCAGCGAGGTCGCCGCGACCACGGATCTCGTCGTGCTGGGGAAGGTCCAGCGTATTAAAGGAAATGCCGTGGACCTGAAACCCGAGCGCGTGCTTCACGGCGAGTTCTGGCTTGATTCGATGCGCGTCTGGATGCGCACGCGAGACTACTGCCGCCCGTCCGCCGAGGCCTTCCCAGAGGGCAGTCGATGGATCATGGCACTTGCGAAGATCCGAGAGATACCCGAGGACGGCTTCGACCCCTCGACACCCAACCAGAGCTACGGACGACCTTTTGATTACGCCTTATCGAGCTGCGGTGGGTACTGGCTTCGGGTCAATGGCAACACAGCGGTTGGCAACCTTGTACCGGGCATGCCGCGCTTTTATCACCAGCCGGAGATGTCGCCGGTGCTCGTTGATCTGGTCGCCGGGTATCTGAACGACACGGTTTCTGAGGCGGCGCTGGTGGAGGCCAGCCGTGAGCGCCCTGACGAGGTGAATGAACTAATGCTGGACACGCGCAGTTTTCTCAGGGGCCAGGATCAATGGCTCGATGATCAGGATTCTGACTCGAGCGATGCGCCTGAGTAAGGCGCTCAAGTTCTCAGTAAATCCATCATTTCATCGATCATCATTAGCGACAGCCCCCAGATACGGTAGCTGGCATAGAGATAGGAGTCGGTCTCCATTTTCTTGCCCTGCCACTCCCACTCCAGCGGCTCGCGATTTTTCTCATCGAGTAAAAACTGCAGCGGCACCCAGACAACGTCATCCACCTCGTGGTTGGGCGTGAGCGCGGGCAAGTCAGCCACCTGAAATACGAAGGGCGTCACCAGCATCTCGGGCCGATCTTTGCGCCAGCCCGTATTCACGTCGGACAGTTCTCCCAACGGCGTGCCCCACTCACCCAGATCAACACCAATTTCCTCTCGGGTTTCTCTCAGTGCGCAGGCAAGGTTGGACGCATCGCCCGGATCCTTTCGACCGCCCGGAAAGCCCATATGCCCCGACCAGGGGTCTCCTTCGCGAGTCGCTCGGCGAATCATCAGCATCTCAGTCGCCTCCTGGCCCTCTCGCACCATGATCGCGACGGCGGCACGGCCAGAGCGGGGCTCAAAATCCGCCTCGTCCTTGGCGAAACCTTTCAGCTGTTGTCGAAGAGGGTGTGTTAAATCTCGCATAGCAGTGTGCGTTCTGATTGTCGCGTTGTGAGTTTTGATTAGTCAAAAAGCGTTGTATGCCAATTCCAGAGCGCCATCTTAACCATTTAACTCGCTGTCTACTTATCGAGTGACGCAGTTACGCATGCCATGGCTCCAATGCGGCATGAAGTCAGGGCTTCCGGTATCATGCGGCGCTCCAACAGCAAACAGGATGTGCTCTGTGAAACCCTACGCGGCTTACGCCATCGGCGCGGCACTGGTCGATACCGAGATTCAGGTCAGCGACGCTGAGCTCGAGGCGATGAATGTCGAAAAAGGCATGATGACGCTGGTAGATCAGGATCGTCAGCGAGAGATGCTGACTCAGTTGTCTGGTCACTTGATCGCCGCCAGCCATGCCTCCGGGGGCAGCGCCGGCAACAGCATGATCGCGACCGCAATGATGGGCGCACCAACTTATATGAGTTGTAAAGTGGCGCATGATGCCGATGGCGACATCTACCTAGCTGACCTCGAGCAGTCAGGCGTCGCGCACGGGCTGACGGATCGCAGCAGCGACGGCGTCACCGGGAAGTGCATCGTATTGATCACGCCCGACGCCGAACGCTCGCTGAACACCCACCTGGGCATCTCAGAGACGCTCTCCACCGACGAAGTCGACGAGGTCGCCATCAAAGACTCGGAGTGGGTTTACCTCGAGGGCTATCTCGTCACTTCACCCACGGGCCATGCGGCCGCACTGAAAACCAAGGCACTGGCGGAGCAATACGGTGTGCGTACCGCTGTCAGCTTCTCTGACCCGGGCATGGTGAAGTTTTTCCGCGATAACATGTCGGCTATGGTCGAGGGTGGGGTCGAGCTGGTTTTTTGCAATGAGTCAGAGGCGCTGGAGTGGGGAGAGTGCGATCAGCTCGACGATGCCGTGACGGCGATCAAACAAGTTGCCAAGCGCTTTGTGATTACGCTGGGCTCAAACGGTGCGCTCTGCTGGGATGGTGAGAGTTTGCACCGCGTGGCTGCGCAACCTGTAGAGGCGGTCAACACCAACGGCGCCGGTGACATGTTCGCGGGCGCTTTTCTCTATGCATTGTCGCGGGGTGAGACGGATCTTAGAGCAACAGAATTTGCCACCCTCGCTGCGGGGGAAGTAGTAAAATACTTCGGTCCACGGCTTGATCGGGATGCCTGCCTCGGTCTGCGCCGACAATTTTTTGGTGATTGATCCGCGAGTGGAGGGATCGACACCTGCACAGGAATGACATGCCCATGAGCGACAAAGAAATCAAACCCGTCATCAAGCCCGATCCGCTCTATCAGATGCTGCGGCAGGAAGACGTGGACAGCTTCAATGCCAGCCGCGACGCGCTCGACACCTCCGAGCTGACGGGCGGCGACTACAGGGGCCGGGATCTGCGCAAGATGAACGCTCGGGGGCTGGATTTCTCCAACGCCTATTTTCGCAACTGTGACCTGAGCGGCATCGATTTTCGTGAAACCAATCTGGAAGGTGCTAGCCTGATGGACGCCAAGGTGTCAGGCGTGTATTTCCCGGCCGACTTAAACCCGGACGAGATCAGGCTATCTCTCGATCATGGCACTCGGCTGCGCTATCACCGGGACTGAGCGATCGTGACCGGCACGGACGCCACGATATTCGCAAGATGGGCAAGAACGCTCTCAAGCGGGTTGGCCACGCTTTTGCTACTGCTCTCACTCAGCCCCACTGGCCAGGCACAAAACAGCCTGGCGGCCGCGCTGCAGGCACAAAGCGAATTTCTTCCCGTGCGCGAGGCCTATCGACTGGATGGCGCACTGCTGGGAGACAGCAATTTACGGCTGTACTGGCAAATCACCGATGGGTACTACCTTTACCAGCACGCCTTCAAGGTTCGCCCGCAGCACGCAGCCTCTAAAGAGCCTTTGGCGATAACCCTGCCGCCCGCCGTGGCCAAAACCGACGAGTTCTTTGGTGACGTCGCGGTTTACTACGGCGAGGCAGATTTGATCGTCGCACTTCCCGAATCGACCAACACCCTGACGGTAGCCGTCACCTATCAGGGCTGTGCCGATGCCGGATTGTGTTATCCGCCTGAAACGGAGTATCTCTCAGTGAATGTCGGGACGGGCAGCGTCTCCACCGCGCAGCCTGGGGCAACCGTTGACGCCAATCAATCCGCTTCGCCACCCACAATCGCACTGCCTTCAGCACAAACGTCGGCACCCGCCAACATGAGCCTTCTATTTGCAATGGGATTGGCTTTTCTGGGCGGTCTGATTCTCAACGCCATGCCCTGCGTCTTTCCGATTCTGTCACTCAAAGTGCTGGGCTTCGCGACGGGTGATCCAGCTGAACACCGCCGGCACGGCATCGCTTATCTGATTGGAGTGGTCTCTTCATTTGTCCTGATTGCCAGCGCCCTGATTAGCCTGCAAACCGCTGGCCGGTGGGTGGGCTGGGGCTTCCAACTGCAATCCACAGGATTCGTGATTGGTCTTGCCTACCTGTTCACGCTGATGGGGCTCTCCCTGTCAGGCCTCGTCTTGCTGGGCAGCCGTTGGATGAACCTTGGTGCCGGGCTCGCCGCTGCGCCCGGCACGCGCGGGAGTTTTTTCACCGGCGTGTTGGCGGTTGTCGTCGCCAGCCCCTGCACCGCACCCTTTATGGGTAGCGCGCTGGGATTTGCGCTCACTCAGCCCCCGATCGCAGCGCTCACTGTCTTCGCCTCACTCGGCACTGGCATGGCCGCCCCAATGGTCGCCATCAGCATGAGTAAAACGGCACGCGGCTGGCTTCCTAAACCCGGCGCGTGGATGGAGACGCTGAAACAGGTGATGGCCTTCCCGCTCTATCTCACTGCCGTCTGGTTATTGTGGGTAGCGGGCAAGCAAAGCGGTGTCGACACTATGGCCGCTGCTGCAGCGGGGTTGGTACTGTTGGCATTGGGGCTCATGCTGTTGCGCGGACAGAGCGTCGCAAAAATGACCGGCGTCGCCGCCATCGTTGCTGCGCTGCTCTTAGCGGGTGTCAGAGGTGACGCGCCACTGAGCGCGGAAGATACAACGCGCGCCGGCACCGTGAGCTGGTCCCGCGAGGCGCTCAACTCCCTGCGCGCCTCGGGCACACCGGTTTTCGTAGACGTCACGGCAGACTGGTGCATCACTTGTCTCGCCAATGAGCAGGCGGTGCTCTTCACCGATGAGATGACACGCGCTTTCGCGGAAGCAGGCGTAACATACATGGTGGCAGATTGGACCAACTACGATCCGGCGATCGGCGAATTCGTGCGGGAGCATGGCCGAAATGGCATCCCGTTATATGTGATGTACCCCGGCGATCTGCAATCCGAGCCCGTGATATTGCCTCAGCTACTCACTCGCCATATCGTGAGTGACGCGCTTGATCGCGTGAAGCGCTGAGGTTGGCCTAGATAGGCGTCCGCGCGTGCCGGCTTGAGAAGACGCCATCGTGACGCGACACAGGGGGATAGCTTGCGTTGGATCACGACTCATAAAAGCTGCGCGGCTCATAAAGCAAGGCTCGAAAGATCGCCCGCAGAAAGGAATGTCCACCAGCGGCTAACCGTCTCAGCAATAGAGGAAATGTCATGCAATCAGTGCACACTAAAAACCGGTCAATGAATACAGAGCGTCGGCAGATCGCTGTTTTACTCACCACGGTTGCGTGCCTGTGTAGTGCCATCACCACTCAAGCAGCAGAAGTGCTCCACTGGAAGGACGTTTGGGTGCGCAGCATGCCGCCTGGCACACAGGTAACCGCTGCCTATGGCGAACTTATGAATCACAGTGATCAAACCATCACCATCTCAAAGCTGACCGCTGATCTCGGTAGCGAAGCACAAATGCACGATGTGATCGCCGAGGGCGACCAACGACGGATGGTGCAACTGGAAGAAGCCAATATCGCGCCCGGCGCGTCGCTGGTATTCGAACCCGGCGGGCGGCACATCATGATAATCGGTGTGGGTGAATCCCCCGCTGAAGGTAGCCAAGTCGACATCTGCGCGCTGAGCGCGGCGGGCACCCGTGCCTGCACGCAGGCATTGGTCTCGCGCCAGGCACCGGGGGAGCAGGACAGCCACGATCATCATGGTGCGCATAGTGCTCACCATGCGGATGAGTCCCCCGCTGAAGGCTCTCATCACGCTGAAGGCTCTCATCACGCTGAAGGTTCTCTTCACGCTGAAGGCTCTCACCACACTGACGCGGAGCCCGCCGGACACTCTGGCCACCATCACTGATGACGAATCAGGATTCCCAGACAGCGTCCTCAACCGAACCGACCGTAGGCGGCTTATTCAGTCGCCTGCGTTCGCGCCTGCAACCCCACCCTGACAGCTCTGACCCGATGAAGCTGGGTAAGTGGGCTGGCGTGCTTATTGGCATTTATCTCGTGTTCACGACAATCGTGGGGATCTACTGGAGTCGCACGCCAGATTATTTCGATGTGCGCGACAACGCGGCACGCTATGCCACCGCTGCAGAGCAAGCAGTCGTCACCGGGACGACGACGGTCGCCGCGTTGCAGGAGGCCATTCGCACACTACTTGAAAAACCCGGCGGCTATCTTCATAACGACGTATTCCCGCCCGGGATGTGGCTAGACAATATGCCGAACTGGGAATACGGCGTATTGGTTCAAAGCCGCGACTTAGCCCGGGCACTCCGGGAGGTATTGAGCCGAAGCCAATCCCAATCTAGAGAAGATGTGGACCTGACTCTGGCGGAGCCGCGCATCAATTTTCAATCCAAGAGTTGGATATTGCCCGCCTCAGAAAGTGAGTACCGGGATGCGCTGAAATTTTTAGAGGCCTACCGCGCGCGTTTGGCGGTGACGGGGGAGAACAGCGCGCAATTCTATGCCCGGGCCGACAACCTCAGTCACTGGCTGGGCATGATTGAAAAGCGCCTGGGCAGCCTTTCTCAGCGCTTGTCAGCCAGTGTCGGACAGAGACGGCTCAACACCGATCTCGCCGGAGACACGGCAGCGGCGCAATCAACCAGCGGCCCAGAAGAGATCATGGTGCGCACGCCATGGAACGAGATCGACGATATTTTTTATGAAAGCCGCGGTGCAGCCTGGGCGTTAACGCAGTTCCTGAAGGCAGCCGAAGTCGATTTTGCAGATGTGCTGGCTAAGAAAAACGCCACCGTCAGCCTCAGACAAATTATCCGCGAGCTGGAATCAGCGCAGGCACCCGTCTGGAGCCCGGTGATTCTCAACGGATCCGGCTTTGGGCTGTGGGCGAATCATTCACTGGTGATGGCCAGCTATATTTCCCGCGCTAACGCCGCGCTGATCGACTTGAGGGAATTGCTCGCTCAGGGGTAAGCCCACCCGGCTGCGGTTTGCCGTTACGGTTGCTATCGAAGTTGCGGGTGTGGCCAAAGTGGCAGTTACGGCCAGATTTTGAGTAGAGGTTGCGATCCAAGTCGCGGGGGACGGTGCTGATCTACTCCAAAATCAACGTGAACAAGATAAGGCGACTTGTCAAAGAACAGCACATCATGCCGCGGTGGCCACAACGCCTCTCAGGCTGAAAGACGCTCACCGGCCAACAGCACCCATTCCTCCTGCTGGTCGGCAATGGCTAAGGTCACACTCGGCGCATAGGCTGCGATAATCTGCTCGGCTTGTGCCTCCAAAAGGCCTGCCAGCAGCAAACGGCTCTGCGGCGCCACAGAGCCGTCAGTGTCGGCGCGAGTTCAATAAGCGGCCCTGCAAGGATGTTGGCGACCACCCAATCGGCCGAACCTCGCCAGCTCTCGAGCGCCGCAGTATCAGGCAGACTCGCGGAAAATTGCGGCGCCAATACCCCATTGCGCACCGCATTGTCGTGACTAGCGGTAATGGCTTGCGGGTCGTTGTCGATCCCCAACACCTGCTGCGCACCCAATAGCGCCGCGGCAATACCCAGAATGCCCGAGCCGCAGCCGTAATCCACAGCACGCGGGTTCTCGAGCTGTGCCGCATCCAATGCCTTTAAACACATCGCAGTGGTCGGATGTGTGCCCGTGCCAAAAGCCAGACCCGGATCGAGTAATAGATTGATGGCATTGGGGTCGGGGGGCGGCGTCCAGCTGGGACAAATCCACAGTCGTCTGCCCATTTGCATGGGTTGAAACTGATCCTCCCACACTCGGGTCCATTCACGATCAGCCACCGGCACAATCCCCTCGGGCGCCTCGGTAACCAAATCTCCCGGTACGGCCGCCAGCACCGGCGTCAGATCGTGATCACCCGCAAAGAGTGCGGTGACCTGCACCGTATCCCATAAAGGGGTCTCGCCAGGGCCCGGCTCGAGCAGAGGTTGATCAGCTTGGTCTTCGAGAGTGACAGAAAGCGCGCCGGCGGCAAAAAACCACTCCTCCAGCGCGTCGATCTGATCCTTGCGGGCTGTGCAATGGAGCTCCTGCCAATCGGCTTTAGAGCTCAATGCTCGTGTTCCAGCTTACTCTCGAGGTAGTGAATACTGACGCCACCGGCCATAAAAGAGCTGTCCGTCACCAACTCACGATGGAGCGCAGCATTCGTGCGAATGCCGTCCACAACCAACTCGTCCAACGCCTGACGCATCTTGACGAGAGCCGCTTCCCGCGTGTCGGCAAACGTAATCAGTTTGCCAATCAGGCTGTCGTAGTGAGGGGGCACGGTGTAGCCGCTGTAAACGTGCGAGTCGACGCGAACTCCATGGCCACCTGGCGCATGGAAAGTTTTGATCGTGCCCGGTGACGGCATAAATGTGCGTGGGTCCTCAGCGTTAATCCGGCACTCGATCGAGTGGCCCTTCAACTGGACGTCTTCCTGCTTGATCGACAGGGGGGCACCGCCAGCAATCAGAAGTTGCTCGCGAACAATATCCACACCGCTGATCATCTCGGTCACCGGGTGCTCTACCTGAACACGGGTATTCATCTCGATAAAGTAAAACCCATTGTCCTCGAACAGAAATTCGAAGGTGCCGGCACCCCGATAATTCATATCGAGGCAGGCGCGCACACACGCCTCACCAATTTCATTCCTGAGCGCATCATCAATACCTGGCGCCGGGGCTTCTTCGATGACCTATTGATGACGCCGCTGAAGGGAGCAGTCACGATCACCCAAGTGGATCGCATTCCCCTGGCCGTCCGCGAGCACTTGAATCTCCACGTGCCGTGGACGCTGGAGGAACTTCTCCATGTACACCACCGGCGAGCCAAAGGCCGCTGCCGCTTCGGACTGGGTTACCTGAATCGAGGACAGTAAGACCTCCTCATTATGGACGACGCGCATGCCGCGGCCACCGCCGCCTGCTGCGGCCTTGACGATCACGGGGAAGCCGATCTCACGTGCGATGCGAATGATTTCTTCAGGGTCATCGGGCAGTGCGCCCTCTGAACCCGGTACGGTGGGCACGCCAGTACGCTTCATTTGCTGCTTGGCCGATACCTTGTCGCCCATCAGACGGATGGTCTCGCCTGTCGGCCCGATAAATTTGAACCCGCTCTTCTCCACCTGTTCAGCAAAATCTGCGTTCTCTGACAGAAAGCCATAACCCGGATGGATGCCGTCGGCATTGGTCAGCTCAGCGGCGCTGATGATCGAGGGCACATCAAGATAACTTTGCGCCGAGGGTGGTGGCCCGATACAGACCGCCTCGTCAGCGAGGCGCACATGTTTCAGGTCACGGTCCGCAGTGGAATGCACTGCCACGGTCTTGATGCCCAGTTCTTTGCAAGCCCGCAAAACGCGCAGTGCAATTTCGCCGCGGTTGGCAATCAGTACTTTTTCTAGCATGGGGAATGTCCTTTTTGGGTGACTCACCCACGCTTCAAGAAATTGAGATCAGTGGCTGATCAAACTCAACAGCTTCGCCATTCTCGACGTGGATCGCGGTGACCGTACCGGCGCGATCAGCTTCTATTTGGTTCATCATCTTCATGGCTTCGACAATGCACAGCACGTCGCCGACACGCACAGTCTGGCCGACCTCAATAAAAGAGGCTGCATCGGGACTCGGCGAACGGTAGAACGTGCCGACCATGGGTGATAACACCGCATTGTCAGCAACCGGCGCCGCGGCAGGCGCGGAAGCCTCGGGCGCCGCCTCAGCGGCGGCTGCTGCAGGAGCCGGTGCGGCGGGCGCGGGCGCCGCGTAAGCCACCGGGGCGGCAGGCTGATTACCGTAGCGGCTGATGCGCACCGATTCCTCGCCTTCTTTAATCTCGATTTCGCCGATATTCGATTCTTCCAGCAGTTCGATGAGTTTTTTGACTTTGCGAATATCCATGTGAGTTCCTTAGTGCTTCGTGGAGTGGGTATCCAAGGACTGGAGAATTGCGGCCAAGGCACAGTCGTAGCCAAAGCTGCCCAGCCCCGAGATCACCGCCTCGGCGATGTCCGAGATGTAACTGTGATGTCGAAAAGGTTCGCGTGCGTATACGTTGGAAATGTGAACTTCGATGCATGGGATATCGACTGCCGACAGGGCATCACGAATCGCCACGCTGGTGTGGGTAAAAGCAGCCGGGTTGATGATGATGAACTGGGTACCGTCTGCTCTAGCTTGATGGATCGCCTCGACCAGTTCCTGCTCGCCATTACTCTGCAAACAAGCCAAAGTGGCCCCCGCACGTTCGGCTTCGCCCTGGAGCCGATGGTTGATCTCGTCCAGCGTCTCCGAGCCATAGACCTCAGGCTCGCGGGTACCCAACAAATTGAGATTAGGTCCGTGTAATACGAGGATCGCCGCCATGGGCTTGTCCACCAAAATCCTGAATTGGAGCGAAAGTGTGTCGCAGAATGGGTGTCACGTCCACTTTTTTGGGCATTTGCACGATTTTTGGCGAAGATAGGCGCAGATTCGCCGCAAACTTTTTGCCAACCCGCCTCGCCATGCGGGTCCGGGCGTCACAAGTGAACACAGATCCCTGTGATCAAGACATTCCGATTTCAATTCAATGATGGCGCATAAGATCAATCCACACCGAACAATGGCAGGCGTCTTGTTTCGATTCGCGCAACGGGACCACCCACCACTGCCAATTGAGCGGAATCAAGAGTTGGGCGCGATCACGGAAGCGCGACTTACCATGGACTCCTTACGCTTTGGCATTCGCGATCTATCAGTCTCGCTCGAGGGGTGTTATCGTTCACGGGCACAGTCAATACCACGGACAAACTGACGCCTGTGGCTCAACCACGGGCGATGGCCCGTTATGGGTGTGCACAGGGGCGTGGGTGTGCGCCTGCCTGGATGTGGGTAAGTGCGCAAGTGTCGGGGTGACTTTGAGCTTGAACTTGATCTTGGGCTTGGGCTTGGGTTCACGTTTCGCTTGAGCTTTGTTTCGGAGCTTTGAGTGGTGTAGGACTCAGTGGTCAGTGGTCAGTGGTCAGTGGTCAGTGGTCAGTGGTCAGTGGTCAGTGGTCAGTGGTCAGTGGTCACCAACATGATCACGCATGCTGGTTAAAAAATAGCCAATACTTCTTCACGCACACCTCTTACTCCATTACACTCCCCTCCTCCGTAGCGAGCCCTTTCCCATGCAAATTGGCGGCCTAAAGCCCTCAAATAACGTGTTTCTTGCGCCCATGGCGGGCGTCACGGATCTCCCGATGCGCGAGCTGGCTGTTGAGTTAGGCGCGGGACTCGCTGTGGGTGAAATGCAGACCGCGAACTTGAGTCTCGCGCATACCCGCAAAACACTTCAACGCCAACAACACAGTGCAAGGGCCGGTTTACGCTCGGTACAAATCGTAGGCTACGAGCCCAATCAATTGGCCGACGCGGCGCGCTTCAATGTAAACCGAGGCGCAGACATCATCGACATCAACATGGGTTGTCCGGCAAAAAAAGTCTGTAAGCGTGCCGCGGGCTCAGCGCTTCTGTCTGATGAAACGCTCGTGGGTCACATTCTCGACGCGGTCGTCAGCGCTGTCGATGTGCCGGTCACGTTGAAGATCCGAACCGGTACCGATCACACGCATCGCAATGGCGTCACTATCGCTCGCATCGCGGAAAGCGCGGGCGTACAAATGCTCACTGTCCACGGGCGAACGCGCGCGGATCGATTCAACGGCGAAGCAGAGTACGAGACCATCGCCCAGATCGTTGAAGCCGTATCGATCCCAGTAGTCGCAAACGGCGACATCGATTCGGCTCACAAAGCAAGTCAGGTGCTAGGAGAGACCGGCGCTGAAGGCGTCATGATTGGGCGCGCCGCCCAAGGGCAGCTTTGGCTACCCGGCGCCATCGCCGCGGCACTGGCAGCAGGTTTGACGTCGCATACCGCCCCATCCGTCATGCAACAGTTGGATATTCAGCGACGACACCTTACGGCACTGCATGCGTTTCATGGCGCGCACCTGGGGCATCGGATTGCCCGGAAGCACTTCGCGTGGTTTCTGGAATCGCTGGCTCATCAGGAACAACTAACTGAAGATCAAGGGAGATGGTGTCGCAGGCGTTTTAACGAGATCACCACTCCGCAGGCCCAGCTAAACTTGTTTGATGAGTTGGCAGATGATATCGCGCTGAGCGCGACGCAGCATGGGCACCGCGAATCAAACGATTCCAAACTAGGGGCGAGACTCGCAGCATGACCCCCTCTAAGGTGCCCTCAACAAAGCCCCACAAAAAATCATCTAGCAAGCAATCAAAGAGCCAAAAAGGCCCGCCACCCCTCAAAGAAAGTGCCGCTGAAGCGATTGCTCACTTTCTTGGCACCTTGGATGGTGAGGGTTGTAGCGAGCTCTACGACATGGTGCTTCATCAAGTCGAGGAGCCGCTGTTAAGAGCGGTGATGGAGTACACCCAACAGAACCAAAGCTCTGCGGCCACGATGCTGGGACTGAACCGGGGTACGTTGCGAAAAAAGCTCAGACAGCATGGCCTATTGTCCGAACCCGAGAAGCCGAAACGAAAACGCGGCGCACGCAGTGCGCGCGCCGCCACGAGACAGACAACCAAAAAGGAAGCGATAAATCATGAGTGATGCCGGACTGGCGCCCCTGCGGCGCGCGTTGATCAGCGTCTCCGATAAAACCGGCATCGTCGAGTTTGCACAAGCATTGTCCCATCGCGGTGTCGAGATTCTCTCGACCGGCGGCACCTGTCGTTTGCTCCGCGAAGAAGGCGTCGACGTCATCGAGGTCTCGGATCACACCGGCTTTCCCGAAATGATGGACGGCCGGGTCAAAACCCTGCACCCAAAAATCCACGGTGGGATCTTGGGCAGACGTGGCACCGACGACGACGTCATGGCCGCACATAACATCCCGCCAATCGATCTCGTGGTGGTCAATTTGTATCCCTTCGAAGCCACCGTTGCGCGACCCGATTGCTCTCTGGAGGATGCGGTAGAGAACATTGATATCGGCGGCCCGACGATGGTGCGCGCCGCAGCGAAAAATCATCGTGATGTCGCGATTGTCGTATCGGCCGACGACTACGAGCGCGTGCTCGAAGAGCTCGCGACGCATGACGGGCACACTACACTTGCCACCCGATTTGATCTCGCTATCCGCGCCTACGAGCACACCGCCGCTTATGACGGAATGATCGCCAATCATTTCGGCCGCCTCACATCAGGCGGCTCAGAGCGCTACCCACGCACCTTTAACATGCAGCTCGAGAAAGTGCAGGAAATGCGGTACGGGGAAAACCCCCACCAGAGCGCTGCCTTCTATAAGGAGGCCCGACAAGCAGAGGTAGGTATCAGCGCCGCGGAGCAGCTTCAGGGCAAAGCGCTCTCCTACAACAACGTGGCCGATACAGACGCCGCGCTAGAGTGCGTTAAGACCTTCGAGGAGCCTGCTTGTGTGATCGTGAAGCACGCCAATCCCTGTGGTGTGGCCGTGGCGAACGATTTATTGAGCGCCTACGACCGCGCCTTCCATACCGACACTGAGTCGGCCTTTGGCGGCATCATTGCTTTTAACCGGGAGCTGGATGGCGCGACCGCTGCGGCCATTGTCGAGCGCCAGTTCGTTGAGGTCATTATTGCACCGGAAGTCTCTAGCGACGCCATCGCGGCGGTCTCAGCCAAAGAAAATGTGCGCTTGTTACGCACAGGGCAGTGGTCATCACCGCTACCGGCGCGGGATTTCAAGCGCGTCAACGGCGGCCTGCTGGTACAGGATCGCGATGACGGTACGGTCACGCGCGACGATCTCACCGTCGTCACTGATCGAGCACCCACCGAGGCGGAATGGCTGGACCTGCTGTTCGCCTGGAAGGTGGCCAAGTTCGTAAAGAGCAACGCGATTATCTACGCTGCCAATCAACGCACCATTGGGGTCGGTGCAGGCCAAATGTCGCGCGTTAATTCAGCGCGCATCGCAGCGATCAAAGCCGAGCATGCGGACCTTCAAGTCAAAGGCGCTGTCATGGCATCTGACGCTTTCTTCCCTTTCAGGGACGGGATCGATAACGCTGCCGAGCGCGGCATCGCTGCTGTGATTCAACCGGGAGGCTCCATGCGCGATGAAGAAGTCATCGCAGCGGCCAACGAGGCGGGCATGGCGATGGTCTTTACCGGTATGCGGCACTTCCGACATTAATACCGCGTCGAGTGGAGATAAGGGTATGAACATTTTGGTAGTGGGGAGCGGCGGGCGCGAGCACGCGCTGGCCTGGAAGCTGGCTGAGCCCGACTCCGTGTCCCGGGTATTCGTCGCGCCGGGTAATGCTGGCACTGCCCTTGAACCTAAACTCGAAAATATCCCGCTGGACCCGATGGACATTGAAGGTTTGGCGACCTTTGCTCAAGAAAATGACTGTGCCCTTACGGTGATCGGTCCAGAGGCGCCACTGGTTGCAGGCATTGTTGACCACTTCGATGAACAAGGCCTCGCCTGCTTCGGCCCGACCGCGGGTGCAGCACAGCTCGAGGGCAGCAAGTCTTTTACCAAGGATTTCCTAGCCCGGCACAATATACCGACAGCGTCCTACGCCGTCTTTACCGAGGTTGCGGCCGCCCTCACGTACGTGAGAGAGCAAGGCGCACCGATCGTCATCAAAGCCGATGGCCTCGCCGCGGGAAAGGGCGTCATCGTCGCCATGACCCTCGATGAAGCCGAGGCGGCTGTTCGCGACATGCTGGCCGACAACAAGTTCGGTGACGCGGGCGCGCGTGTCGTAGTAGAGGGTTTTCTTGAAGGAGAGGAAGCCAGCTTTATTGTCATGGTTGATGGTGAACACGTGTTGCCCATGGCGACGTCTCAGGATCACAAACGGATCGGCGAGGGTGACACTGGTCCGAACACAGGCGGCATGGGCGCCTACTCCCCTGCCCCAGTTGTCACGGATGCGGTGCACGCGAGGGTGATGGAGCAAGTGATCCTCCCCACCGTAAGCGGCATGGCTGCTGAAGGGCACCCCTACACGGGCTTTTTGTACGCGGGACTCATGATCGACGCCGACGGTAATCCCTCGGTGATCGAATATAACTGCCGGTTTGGGGATCCAGAAACTCAGCCTATCATGCATCGGTTACAGAGCGATCTGGCAGCGTTATGTCTGGCGGCGCTCGATCACACGCTGGATCAACATACTGCTCAATGGGACCCCCGGCCGGCGGTAGGCGTTGTGCTGGCTGCCGGCGGTTATCCGGGCAGCTATGAAAAGGGTTTTGCCATTTCTGGGCTGGATAGCGATTGGGGCCTATCGACCAAGGTCTTTCACGCCGGCACTCGTCAAGAGGGTGACACGATCACTACACAAGGAGGTCGCGTGCTCTGCGTGAGTGCACTCGGTGACTCGATCCGTGGCGCAATCGACGCGGCTTATCGCGGCGTCGACCAGATTAGCTGGAAAGGCATGGTCGTTCGCCGGGATATTGGTTGGCGCGCTATAGACCGTTAAGCTTGGCGCATGACTGACACTACTACCCCATCTCGTCGCACTTTGACCGGACTCGACCATCTACTGAGTCGCGTCGACCAACGACTCCGCCAGTTCGCGGGCGAAGCCAGCGGTTCCGCACAGAGCCCAGCACGCCCCTCCCCGGCCAGTGGACACATTGAACCCGCACTCAGCGGCCGTGAGCGCGAGCACGCGGCAGGGCTCATGCGTGTCAATCACACCGGAGAAGTCTGCGCTCAAGCGCTGTATCAAGGTCAGGCAATGATGGCGCGGAGTCCTGATACGCGAGAGAAACTGCTCGGCGCAGCGCAGGAAGAAGCCGATCACCTGGCCTGGTGTGAAACGCGGCTACAGGAACTGGACGCACAGCCCAGCAAACTGAACCCTCTGTTCTATGCGGCGTCATTCGCGCTGGGTGCGGCTACCGCCATGGTGGGCGATAAAGTGAGCCTCGGTTTTGTTCACGCTACCGAGGAGCGTGTCGCGCATCATTTGCGCGCTCACCTAAAGGCCCTGCCGGGCGAGGATCGAAAATCCCAGCTCATTCTGCAGCAGATGCTGGCGGACGAGGAACGGCATGGCGAGGAAGCGCTCGAGCATGGCGGCGAGGAGTTTCCCAGACCCGTTAAGGATGCGATGTCGTTGGCGAGTCAGCTGATGACTCGCACCACCTACTGGATTTAGAGCGCAGCGATACCTGCCACTAACCCAATGCCAGCGTCAGGCTGACTCAGAGAGAGCTCCCAACAAGGCGGGCGTGTGAAGTCATCCAAGCGATGCACACCGAACAACACCACAAGTAATCCAGACTTTAGGGCATCGCTAGTCAGGCATTCGCGCAGACTGTCGCTGAGCTCGTGGTCGGTGTAAGTGTAGGTGTAGGTGGCACAGTGTTAAGAGTGGGGGATAGTTAGACGGGGAGCCGCTCGGTGGCGGATAGTGATGGGGTGGACTCACGTCGAAATAGTGATTAACGGGCTGATTCAGTCCGCTGCATCCCTGCCTCAGCTGTCGGTAAACATTTCCGCCAGTGCGGCACCTGGATCGGCGGCGCGCATAAAAGTCTCGCCAATCAGAAACGTGTCTACCCCGTTGCGGCGCATTTCTACAACCTGATCGCGGGCGCTGAACCCGCTCTCGGTCACCACCTGCACACCATCCGGGATGCGCTCTAGCAATCGGTATGTGGTATCGAGGCTGGTCTCAAAAGTATGGAGATCTCGATTGTTAATCCCAATCAGATCGCCGCCGAGGGTCAGCGCCTCGTCCAACTCGGCCTCGTCGTGGACTTCTACCAACACATCCAGACCCAAGCCCGTGGCGCAATCGTGCAGGTCTTTTAGGAGCGGCAGTTCCAGGCAGGCTACGATCAATAGAATGGCATCGGCTCCCAAGGCTCGTGCCTCGTAAATTTGATAAGGGTCGAGCGTGAAGTCCTTGCGCAATACAGGCAGGGAGCATGCACCGCGGGCCGCTTCTAGGTACGCATCAGCGCCCTGAAAAAAATCGATATCTGTGAGCACCGACAGACAAGCGGCACCACCGGCTTCATAACTCGCCGCAATCTCGGCGGGTTGAAAGTCAGCGCGGATCACACCCTTACTCGGGCTCGCCTTCTTGACCTCGGCAATCACCGCTGCGTCCCCGCGTTCGACACGATCAGCGAGTGACCGGCGAAAACCTCGAGTGGGGTCAGCACTGGCAACAGCGGATTCAATCTCGCTCATCGGCCGTGCTACACGGCGCTCTGCAACCTCTTCAATCTTGCGATCAAAGATCTTTTTGAGAACAGTCGGCGCCGCAAGTTTAGTGGTCATGAGTGAGATCCCGCGTCACCGGCTGATGCAAGATTTTGGGTAAAGCCCACAAAGTCTGACAGCTTTTCTGCCGCCGCCCCCGAGCGAAGCGCCTCACACGCCTGATCAAACCCTGCGGCAAGACTGCCCGCGCGCCCCGACGCATAAACCCCCGCGCCAGCGTTCAGTGCGATGATGGCACGCGCCTTGTGACTGGCCTCATCGCTCGCACCGCCAAAGGCCGATCGAATCAAATCAGCGGAGTCGGCGGCCGTGCTGACCTGCAGGCCATCCAGTGAATCAAAGCCAAGCCCATGTTCTTTGGGGTCAATGCTGATGGGCGTCACCTTGTCATCGCTGAGCTCAAATCCACGGGTGGGTGCGGCGATCGAGATCTCATCAAGACCATCTTCACTGTGTAACACCAGAGCGTGGACGCTGCCCAGTTGCTGGAGCGCCTTGGCGAGCGGCTCACAAAGCGCTGGGTCATAAACCCCCAATACCTGCCGCTTGACCAGCGCCGGGTTAGTGAGCGGGCCCAGGACATTGAAGAGGGTCCGCATGCCGAGCTCCTTGCGCGGGCCGATGGCATGCTTCATCGCACTGTGATGGGCAGGAGCGAACATAAACCCGACGCCAATCGTTTCAATACACTGCGCAATCTGATCCGGAGTGAGTGTGAGACTCACCCCCAACGCCTCCAGCACGTCTGACGAACCGCTGCTACTGGAGACAGAGCGATTGCCGTGCTTGGCCACCCGCGCGCCGGCCGCGGCCGCCACGAAGGTCGCCGCGGTCGACACATTGAACAGATTCGCACCATCACCACCGGTGCCAACCAAATCAATGACATCATCACCCGACACGTCGACGGGTGTGACGAGCTCCCGCATGACCTCTGCCGCACCCGCGATCTCGTCAATCGCCTCACCTTTCATGCGCAGAGCCACCAGCAAAGCACCAATCTGTGCGTTTGAGGCCTCGCCCGTCATCACGGCGGTCATGACCTCTCGCATTGCATCGCGGGAGAGATCCCTCTTCGCTACCAAATGCTCAAGTGCTTGTTGCAAGGTCATCATTGAAAGTCCGTGATCGTGTCAGGCGCATCGTGCCAGAAAACGCTCCAACATGGCGTGCCCATGCTCAGACAGTATCGACTCCGGGTGGAACTGCACGCCCTCGATGTCGTACTGGCGATGCCTCAGGCCCATAATGGCTTCTTGTTCACCCTGCTCATCCTCTGTCCAAGCCGTTACCTCAAGGCAATCCGGCAGTGTCGTGGGATCCACGACGAGGCTGTGGTAGCGCGTCGCCGTAAACGGGCTCGGTAAATCCGTAAACACGCCAACGCCGTGATGATGAATCGGGCTGGTTTTGCCATGCATGACCTTTTTGGCCCGAACGACATGCCCACCAAATACCGCGCCAATGCTTTGCTGGCCGAGGCAAATACCGAAAAGCGGGAGCTGTCCCGCGAAATGCTCAATGACCGACATGGAGATTCCGGCCTCGGTAGGCGAACACGGCCCGGGAGAGATGCAGATACCGGCCGGTGACTTGGCCTCTATGTCAGCAATAGAGAGCTCGTCGTTGCGGTAAACCTCCACTTCAGCGCCCAACTCCCAGAAGTACTGCACGATATTCCACGTGAAGGAGTCGTAGTTGTCGAT
>JAYQLF010000004.1:0-171828 GCA_038143045.1 Halieaceae bacterium | reverse complement strand
AGCTCGGAAGACTTCGGCATCATGCGAAAGCGTGATGGTTCAGATCCCTTACTAGGTGGCAGCACTCTAGGCAGGAGACGAAGAGCATGTTGTGATCAAGTCATAGTGTGCGTCGGAGTAATCATCCGACAGACTCAGTTTCGATTTACCGCCCTATTTGAATGGTTCTTAGCGTGCTATTTGCCATTCATACCAGTTTGCCTGGCGACAATAGAGTACTGGAACCACCTGATCCATTCCGAACTCAGCAGTGAAACGGTGCATCGCCGATGGTAGTGTGGGGCTTCCCCATGTGAGAGTAGGTCATCGCCAGGCTTCTAAAAAAAGAAAACCCCGGTCACACAGTGGCCGGGGTTTTGTTTTTTGGGATGCGTGACGCTAGCTTTCCCCCAATGACCGAGCGAAGCTCGGTTCATGTGACCACGCCTGCACCGCAGGTGCGGCAGTGAGTGCGCCGCAGGCGTCGCGAAGCGATCGCAGGTCACTGCTTGCTACACGGTGAGGTCATCGCCAGGCTTCTAAAAAAAGAAAACCCCGGTCGTTTAGCGCCCGGGTTTTTTTGCGTTTTACCAAGCGCTATGCCGGTTGTCAGGCCGGTAACACCCTCTGACCTGCCGCTACCCGGTCATCCGGTCGATAATTGCGGCACAGCTGGCGTCGAGCTGCCGTCATGATATTTGCTTGGAGCCGGCCCACTCATCGCGATAAAAGTCCCGCTAAACGTGGGGTGCACGAATTGTAAAGACAGACAAACCACGCTTGCTGTACCGTTCGGAGACGACCAAATTGTTTTGGAATGCCATAATGAAGATGAAAAGCGCAGCTGCCGGGTTTGCATTAATCTGTTTGGGAGCGTTGTCCGGTGGCGCTTTGGCTGGCGGCGGCTCGGCCACGTGGGGACAGTTTGGAAATAACATAGGCCCCGACGCTAACAACGCTTTCTCGTGGCCAGACTCCGCGGAGTCTTGGGGCGGTTGGGCTAATACCAACGCGGACATCGCCCCTATGTCTTTTCCCCAGGGCGGCACGATTAGATTCACGGCGAGTGCCGAAAATGGCGACGTATCAATTCGTTTCCGCTTCGAGCGATTGCCTTTCCCGGATGTTGATCCGGCGTTTGAGACGGAGTCCGTTACGTTATCTGGCGGTTCAAAATCCTACTGTGTTTCCATTGCTGCGCGTCCGGCTGACGAAACCTACAGTTCGTTTATCCTGTATTCCAATACACGAAACACCTACTTCGGTTTGGCCGACACGGTTGTGACGGAAGGCGATAGCTGTCCAACGATTCCTGTGATCAGAAATCCCGACGCCGTCCCGGTGGCCCCGGCTTGGCTACTCGTCATGATGGGCATGGCCATCGCTGGATTTGGCTGGCGCAAGCTGCAGGCGGCCTAGATCGCAACGTTAAGAAAACCCGCCCGTTGGCGGGTTTTTTACCCGCTTTTTAGCACCACGGAACGCTCCCGAGGGTGCCCCAAATCATATCAACACTGTTCCGTCGCTGATATCCTGTTCCGATGCGACGATCCTCCCACGGCGAATCTAGTGTACTGCTGACGATGAGTGCGGTGTTGTTTCACAGCTCGCTGGAAGAGTTGCACGCCCTGATTGATTCGGTGATAGTGGGGATTAAGTCAGCTGGCTTATCCTCCGTTGAGTTTGTCTTGGTTGATCACAGCGGTTGTGATCAATATGCCGAGCGATGCCTTTCCCTGTTGGCTACCTACGACAACGATTCAGCGGTTCGACTTGAATTATTGCAGATGCCAGAAAATCGAGGATACGGCGCGGGGCATAATGCCGCGGCCTCGCGTGTCAGGGCACCCTTTCATCTGGTGTTGAACCCTGACGTGGTGCTATCCGAGCGGACGATTGGCCTGCTACTGAATGCACTGCAGGCGAACGACGATATTGCATTGCTTGCTCCGGTAGGTTTTGATTCTGTAGGTGCACCAGCGTTTCTGGCGAAAGCTTATCCATCGGTTTGGGTCCTGGGATTGCGCGGATTTGCTCCAGAATGGGTTAAGCGAAAATGTGCTCACACGCTAGGCAAATATGAGTTACGAAATACTATCAATGAGCAACCCATCCGCTCTGTCACGCTTGCGTCGGGCTGCTGCATGCTACTGAGACGAAGCGTTTTCGATAAGATCGGTGGCTTCGATGAGTCATTTTTTTTGTACTTTGAAGACTATGACCTATCCTTGAAAATGGCGCAGCACGGCGCCGTTAAGGAGCACAGCGGGGCTCACATTATCCATCACGGTGGGAAAGCTGCGGGGAAAGGCTGCAACCATATGAGGTGGTTTATCACCAGCGCAGTGCGGTTCTTTAATCGTTGGGGATGGCGATGGCTGGGGCCATGAGGTCAACTGAGGCGACCGAGCCCTCCGCCAAAACTGCGTTTACGCGTGCCCAAGTGGCGGTGGGGTCGAGCGTTGCAGCAGCATCGACCGAACTTAAAATATTGCATGAGTGGACTCTTTAAGGCCCCAGATGGACGAGAATTTTCGGATGCATTGGGCGCGAGAGCGCGCGCGCCGGGCGTCGCTAGCCGCGATGGGTATCACGCCTTTTGTGAGCCGATTTGATGCGCCCGGTGCTAAAGCGAGTGAACGTTTTGACATGCCAGATGAGGAATTATCCGAGCCGACGCTCGCCCGGCAGGGGGTGATCCAGCGAGGCCCTGTCGATCAGCTTCGCGTCGCCCTAGGGCGGAAGGATGGGCAGGGTTTACCAGAAGTTGAACCAGAGGTCGCAAATCACGTTACCCCTTCGATAAAAGGACAAGCGAAGCCTAGGCCTCCTGCTGCTGCCGAGAATGAGCCGCAGTCGCTTTTGTTTGTTACCAGTGGTGATGTTCTTTGGGTAGAGGTGCTCGAGGATCAATTACTCCGCCAAGAGCAGTTGCAGTTGGTCGCAGCCATGGCACGCGCCATTCGCGGTATGTCTGTGCGGTGCGAACATCAGCAGTTCGATTGGCCACCCTCAGGGCAAGGTGCCTTGGCGGTTGCCGATAATGGGATGGCGGAGGTGTTATCGGGGTTTCTACAGCGACTGACACGAGATCACAGCACTGAACTCATGGTGCTGATGGGGGACTGTGACTGCCTTCCCTCGTCTGGCATCACGCAGCACCGCATCCCATCCAGTTTGAGCATGTTGCGCGACGGTTCGCTGAAAGAAACCGCCTGGGCGATACTCAAGCCGCTTCATCGCAGTGCCTGAGCGCGTTCCGGCGCTGCAGCCGCTGACGGCCGATTTTGATACCGGCCTGATTGAACCGCTCTACACCGCCTCTGACGGGCCAAGTTTATCGTTCTTATCTGGTCTGCTCTATCAGACAACTTGTCGGGCCTGGATACTTTCGCATGATGAACAGCTCGTCGCGGCGATCTGGTATCAATGTGTCGCTGAACGTGCCGAGCTCTTAGATCTCAGAGTGAGGGCGTCACGACGTCGCGAAGGCTTTGGGAGGCAGCTTCTCTGGGCATCGCTGGTGGCGCTGGAAGAGGTAACCCAAGTTGATTTAGAGGTGCGCAACAGCAATACCGCTGCTCAAGCGTTATATCGGTCGCTGTCATTTTCGGAGACGGGGCGCCGGACGGATTATTACGCGCACGATCAGGGCCGCGAGGATGCGGTGTTGATGACCTTGGCGTTGAACAAGCATGTTTGAGAAGCAGTGCGGCAGTCGCGTTGCAGGGACGAATCCCCCGGCTTATTGCACGGAGTGATGTCACAGGGCGGTATTGCGTCGATGGCGAGTTGAGTTTTACTCCCTATGAGCCCACAAGTTGACGGGCGGACGAACTGATAACGCGACCGCGGGCTGTGATGATGAAGAGAGGAATAAGCGCATGAATATCATCGAAACCGATTACTGGTGTTTGATGTTGCCCGCTGAGTGGTCTGCCGAGCAGAGCGAGGATGTCGTGCTAATAACCGACCAGGATGGCATCGGTGAGTTGGCGGTGACGACACTCGTTAGAGAGTCCGGGGCTGGCGGAGAGATGACTGCCCGCGATGTGGCGGCAGAGGAGTCCCCCGAGATCTCAGCTTGGAATCAGGCAAGTTACGGCGGTTTCAGCGGCGTAACGGGTTGCGTCAAAGAGGAGGGGGCGGCGATACAGGAATGGTATCTCACCTTTGGCGAGGCGCTGCTGTACATCACCTATGCATGCGATGAGGAAGATGAGGGTCTGGACGCGGCTGCGGTCGATGAGATCCTGTCGACGTTAGTGCCCGGAGACAGTCTCGCTACTTAGCCACCTAACTCGCTTCAGGAAACGGTGCCGGTGACCCTCACCCGCTTGCTACCTGCAACGGGTGCATCCGCCTGGGCTTTAGCGCGCCGTTCGAGGCTGGTATCGATCTGGTTTTTCAGTGCAATCAAGCAACCGGTGACCAAAAAGGCACCCGGCGGCAGAATGGCCACCAGGAAGGGATACTCCACGTTGAAAATGTCCCAGCGCCAATGCTCGGCTCCCTCGCCGAAAAGGAGTTGCATGTCAGCGAACAGCGCCCCGGTACCCAGCAGTTCGCGAATCGCGCCTAGCAGCACCAAGACTGCGCCAAAGCCCACTCCCATGATGAAGCCATCGTATAGGGCAGCCGGGACCGGGTTCTTTCGGGCAAAAGCATCTGCACGTCCCAAGATGATGCAGTTGGTCGTGATGAGCGGCAGGAAAATGCCCAGGATTTGATAGAGCTCGTAGCTGTAGGCTTGCATGAGCAATTCGGTAACGGTGACAGCAGCGGCGATGATCATCACAAAGACGGGCAAGCGAATGGTGTCCGACACGACACTGCGAATCAGTGATACCGCGGTGTTGGAGACCACTAGGACAAACAGCGTGGCTGCGGCAAGGCCGAGCGCATTGACGGTGGAGGCCGTGACCGCAAGCAGTGGGCATAGCCCTAATAGCTGCACTAGTGCGGGGTTATTCTTCCACAGGCCGTTCAGCGTGAGCTGACTGTAGGAGGTGGTGCTCATGCCGGATCAGCCTCCGTCTCGAATAGCGTCGCAGTATTGAGGTTAGCGTATTCCAGAGCTCGACGCGTGGCGAGGATCACCGCGCGAGGGGTCACCGTCGCGCCAGTAAACTGATCAAACACGCCACCGTCTTTCTTGACATTCCAGCCCGCTCAAGTTCGGGTCCGTCAGACTCCGCCGATTAAAATCTGTCACCCAGTCTGACTTCCGGATATCGACTTTGTCACCCAGGCCGGGTGTCTCGCGGTGCGCAACGACTCTGACGCCGGCCACCGTACCGTCTCGCCGGATGCCTATCAGCGCGCGAATATCTCCGCTATAGCCATCTCGCGCGGTCGCCGGCAGGATCACGCCAATTACCGCGCCATTTTGCCGAACCCGGTATCCCTGTCGTTCCTCGCGAATCCCGAGTAATGGCGTTTCCGCCTCTATGGTAAAGGTGTCGTCGACCATGTCATTGTCGTGGGTTTCCGGCGGAAAAATTTCTAGCAGCTGCCGTGCTTCTGCCCGACGCACTTCAAAGTCGATCTGATGTTTGGTGCTGAGGTATGTCCAGCCGATCGCGATCGACGTCACGGCCGCGAACAGCGCGAGCACGGTGCCGCTCAGGCCAATGGAAGCCAGCCATTTCATGCGTCTTTGCTCCGCGTGCCATACACCTTGGGCTGGGTGTAATGGTCGATAAAGGGGGCACAAAAATTGAGGATGAGCACCGCGAAGGCGACGGCATCGGGATAGTTGCCTAGCACGCGAATAAGGTAAACCAGCACGCCGATCAGTGCCCCGAAAATCACTCGGCCGTGATTTGACACGGCCGAGCTGACGGGGTCCGTGATGATAAAGAACGCAGCGAACATCGTCGCACCGCTGAACAAGTGGAACAGTGCACTGCCGCCACTCTCTGAGCTCCCGCCGTCGTAACCCATTAAAGCGCAAAGGCTCAACGCAGCCAGCATGGCCAGCGGCGCGTGCCACGTGAAGATTTTTTCGATACAAGAGCCAGACGCCTCCGATCAGAAACGCCATGTTCGTTTGCAGCCAACCAACACCACCCCAGCCATCGAGTTCGGGTCTGCTACGCATCAAATCATTGAATAAAAGCCCCGTATTTTGGCGGAGCAGGTCCAGCGGCGTTGCAGCCGTGACGGCATCGATAGTGCCGGGCGCAAACAGGTGGCGCAATGTGTCGCCCAGCCCGGGAATCTCCGCCAGACCCCGCGGCGGCGCCCAGGCACTCATTTGGACGGGAAATGAAATGAGCAGTACGACGTAACCCACCATGGCGGGGTTGAACGGGTTATACCCGAGGCCGCCAAATACGTGCTTGCCCAAGAGCACCGACGTCAGCACGCCAATCACGATGAGCCACCAGGGCGCATAGGGTGGCAGAGCAATACATAACAGGGTTGAGGTGACGATCACGCTGAGATCGCTGATCGCGACTTTGGGGTCGCGGCCACGCCAAGCGGTGACGGCATACTCACACGCCACGGCAATCAGGCCCCCAAAGACGATATTGACCAGCGTTCCGGGCCCGAAATAAGCGGTCAGCACCAGTACCCCCGGTATGGTGGCCAGGAGCACATCCCGCATGACTGAGGAGACCTTGTTTTGGCCCGCCGCGTGGGGCGATGTGACTTTGAGCAGGCTCACTCTGCGGGCTCTTTTTCGCTGTCGTGGCCCTGCTCGGCTTTGCGAGCTTTGGCCCGTTCGATGGCCGCTTGTATCGGGTCAACGCCATCTTCTGCAGCTTTATCTGCCGCCGCGGCTTTGCGCGCCGCGCGCTTTGCCTCGCGAGCGGCGGCCTCCGCCTCAAGGCGGGCTTGCCTGGCCTCAAAACGTTCCCGCGAATTGTCGGAGCGTCGCTTTTCCTGTTCGCTGTCGCGGATTTGACCTTTTGCGGCGCGGTAGTACTGCACCAAAGGAATCTGACTGGGGCAAACATAGGCGCAGGCGCCGCATTCGATGCAGTCAGCAAGCCGGTGTTCTGCCAATTGCTCCTGATCTTTGGCGCGCGCGAACCAATAAAGTTGTTGCGGCAGGAGCGAGGCGGGGCACGCCTCGGCACAGTGCCCGCAGCGGATACAAGGCTTGGCGGGTTCGGGCAGCGGTAGCTCGGCCAGCGTGGGCGCGAGCAGGCAGTTCGTGATCTTGGTGATCGGTGCGTCGAGGTTAGAGACCGCAAAACCCATCATCGGGCCGCCGTGGATAATGCGCTGTTGCGGCGCCGCGGCAAGACCGGCATGAGCCATCAACCAAGTGATCGGTGTGCCCAGGCAAGCCGTGACATTCTGCGGAGCAGTAAGAGACTCACCAGTCAGCGTTACGATGCGGTGTGTCAGAGGCTTGCCATCGACAATCGCGCGTTTGGTCGCAACCGCGGTACCGGGGTTCACACAGACCAGTCCAATGTCAGCGGGGATACCGCCGGACGGGACTTGCTGTCCGGTCAGTATTTCGATGATTTGCTTTTCTCCACCCGAGGGATACTTGGTGGGGAAGGTCGCAAGCTCAATGTCAGCCCCTGACCGGTCGATCGCTGCGGCGACGCGCGCGATCGCATCGGGTTTGTTGTCTTCAATACCAATCAAAATAGCGTCGGCCGAGACGATATGCGCCAAAATCTGCGCGCCCTCGATGAGTTCATCGGCGTGGCACTGCATGAGCGTATCGTCGGCCGTGATGTAGGGTTCGCACTCGGTCCCGTTGATCAACAAGGTGTCAATTTTTCGCGTGGGCCCGGGATTCAGCTTCACCGCTGTGGGGAAGCCTGCGCCCCCCATCCCCGCGATACCCGCATCTCTGATCCGCGCCACCAAAGTGACGGGGTCTTCGGCGCGCCAATCGGCTGTGCCCTCACAGGTGACCCATCGATCTTGCCCGTCGGTCTCTAGGACGATGCAGCGATCCTCAAGGCCTGAGGCATGGGCGATGGGTCGCGATTCGACCGCCACGACGGTACCGGATGTGGGCGCATGGACGGGCACGCTCATGGGGCCCTGTGCTTCAGCGATTTGCTGACCGCCCAGCACGGTATCGCCCAGGCTGACACAGGGCTCAGCGGGCACGCCCAGATGCTGACGTAGAGGCAGGACCAGTTGGGAAGGAATCGGCGCGTCACTTAACTTACCCGGTTGCGACAGTTCCTTGCGTTCGGGCGGGTGTATACCGCCATGAATGTCGTGAATGGTTCTCATGCCGCGTCTCGCGCCGGTGCGTCGGTGGCAATCACATCAAAGCGCGGTGCACGATCTTCAGGAAGCGGCCAGTGCCAGAAACCAATGCCAGATTTGCGCGGTATGAGGTCGATGCAGTCGACCGGGCAGGGTTCAATACAGAGGTCGCAACCGGTGCACTCGTCCGCAATGACGGTGTGCATGACCTTCGCTGCCCCCAAGATGGCGTCGACCGGACACGCTTGAATGCACTTGGTGCAGCCAATGCACTCTGCCTCGCGAATCCAGGCGACGACGGGTTCCTTTTCGGTGCCGTGTTCAGCGTCGAGCGGCTGGGGCTCAACATCCAGCAGGTCAGCCAGCGCCTGAATGGTCTCTTCTCCGCCGGGGGGACACTTGTTAATAGCGTCGCCGTTGGCGATGGCTTCCGAATACGGGCGGCAGCCGGGATAGCCGCACTGGCCACATTGGGTTTGGGGGAGCAGGGCATTGATCTGTTCGCTGATCGGGTTGCCTTCGACGCGAAAACGAATCGCCGCAAAACCCAACAGCGCGCCGAACACCGCACCCAAGCCGAGTAGGGCACTGAGTGCTGCCAGCAGCGGCTGATCGGTCAGGAGCGTGATCATGAGATCAGGCCTGCGAAACCCATGAAGGCCAGTGAAGCAAGGCCGGCAGTGATCATGCCGATGGCAGCGCCCTGAAAAGGCTCGGGCACATCAGCCACCGCAAGCCGCTCTCTCATGGCAGCGAAGAGCACCAGCACCAGAGAAAAGCCGAGCGCTGCCCCAAGGCCATAGAAAAGCGACTCCACAAAGTTGTGCGCCTGGTTAATGTTCAGTAGGGCGACACCCAGCACAGCGCAATTGGTGGTGATCAACGGTAAGAAAACGCCCAGTACCCTGTGAAGCAGGGGGCTGGTTTTGCGCACGACCATTTCGGTGAACTGTACGACCACCGCGATGACCAAGATGAAGCTGATGGTGCGCAGGTAAGCTAAATCAAGGGGCACGAGCAGGTAGTTATAGGTGAGATAGCTGCAGACTGACGCCAGCGTCAGAACAAAGGTGGTGGCCACCGACATGCCCATGGCGGTCTCGAGTTTATTAGAGACGCCCATGAACGGGCACAGTCCCAAAAACTGTACCAACACGAAATTGTTGACCAAGACCGCGCCCACCAACAGGAGCGCGATATCACCCAGCATGTCATCCCCCTGCGGCGACTTGATATCGACTCAAAGCCGCAATATTAGGGAATATATCAGGTGTGTGGCAGGAAGTATTTGCTGGTTCAGCCGCCGCTTTTGCTGGCTTCGACCATGGCGGCGACCACTTCCGCATCGACGCGTTGCAGTAGGGGCTGAAACGGCGCCAATTCATGATCGACCAGTGGCGCATCCAGTGCCGTCCAATCGAGAGAGTGCTGCAAAAACGCCTCAGATTTTTCAGCCATGGCGGGCAATACGGGCTTTAAGTAGGTGGCTAACACGCGGAACAAATTGACGCCGACAGAGCACACGTCCTGAACTTGATCGGCGAGCGCTTCGTCTTTTGCCATGACCCAGGGCTTTTGCTCATCGATGTACTGATTGGCGCGATCAGCCAGTGTGATGATTTCGCGCATTGCACGGTTAAATTCTCGTGCCTCGTAGAGTGCTGCAATGTCCTCGCCCGCATCGATGAAAGATTGCACCAGCTCGGGTTCGGCACACTCGGTGCTCATGCGGTTATCAAACTTCTTGCGCAGAAAGCCGGCACAGCGACTGGCAATGTTGACCACCTTACCAATGAGGTCCGAGTTCACCCGCTGCACAAAGTCATCGAGGTTGAGGTCAATATCATCGACACCCGCTGAGAGCTTGGCAGCGAAGTAGTACCGCAAGTACTCGGGGTCAAGGTGTTCGAGATAGGTCTCAGCGAGGATAAACGTGCCTCGGCTTTTCGACATCTTCACGCCGTTCACCGTCAAAAATCCGTGGGCATACACGGCGGTCGGTTGCCTCAGGCCAGCACTGTCGAGCATCGCGGGCCAGAAGAGACCGTGAAAGTTCACAATGTCCTTGCCGATGAAATGGTAGAGCTCGGTGTCGCCGCCCGGCAGCCAATAAGCGTCAAAATTATCACCGTTTTCGCGGCACAGCGCCTCGTGACTGGCGATATAACCAATCGGTGCGTCCAGCCAAACGTAAAAATACTTGCCCGGATAGCCGGGAATCTCAAAGCCAAAGTAGGGCGCGTCGCGGCTGATGTCCCAGTCCTGGAGTCCGGCATCGAGCCATTCCCTGAGTTTGTTCGCAATTGGTGGCTGCAGTTGGTCGCTGCCGATCCAGCGGGTCAGCAAATCTTCGAAGTGGCTGAGCTGAAAGAACAGGTGACTCGAGGCCTTGTCGACGGGTGTCGCGCCTGAAAGCGCCGAGACCGGATCAATTAGATCGGCAGGCGAATACGTCGCACCACACGCCTCGCAGTTATCGCCGTACTGGTCGGGGGTTTTGCATTTTGGGCAGGTGCCCTTGATGAAACGGTCCGCGAGAAACAGGCCTTTCTCTGGATCATAGGCTTGCGTGATCTCCCTGACTGCAATGTGGCCGCCTTTTTCGAGGCGCTCGAAAATGGTCTCTGACCAGCGCTGATTTTCCGGCGAGTGAGTCGAGTGATAATGATCAAAATGAATCAGAAAGCCCGCCGAGTCCTGCTCATGTTTAGCCTGAATCGCTGCGATATGCTCTTCAGGGGTGCGGTTTGCCGCCTCTGCCGAGAGCATGATGGCGGTGCCGTGGGCGTCGTCTGCGCAGACATAACGGCACTCGTGGCCGCGTGAGCGCTGAAAGCGTACCCAGATATCGGTCTGCGCTTGCTCGAGCATATGCCCAATGTGTAGCGGAGCATTGGCATAGGGTAATGCCGAGGTCACCAGAATTTTTCTCGGGGCGGCGCTCATGGGAGGCGTGATCCAGCGGGGAAAGGCGCGCAGTCTACCGGATTTTCGATGATTTCGCTGTGTAGCGGTGATCGGAACGGGGTGTTGGCGCGGTATACTCCCCGTCCCGTTAATTTTAAGGAAAACAGTGGTGTCAGCTTCTCACCACGTGGTCGCTGTGGCCTCCGGAAAGGGCGGCGTTGGCAAGTCCACCGTCACCACAAATCTAGCCGCTGCGCTGAAACAGCAGGGCCTGTCTGTCGGGCTTTTGGACGCGGATATCTACGGTCCGAGTCAGCAACACATGCTGGGTGTGCCAGAGAGTACGACCCCCGATCAGCAGAATGGAGAGTTTCTGTTGCCGGTTGAAGCCCATGGCCTGAAGACCATGTCGATGGGTTACCTGAGCTCGGCCAAGACGCCGATGGTGTGGCGGGGTCCGATGGCCAGCTCGGCCATGAGCCAGCTACTTGAGAAAACGTTGTGGGGCGACATTGATGTGCTCCTCGTCGATATGCCCCCGGGGACCGGTGATATTCAGCTAACACTGGCGCAGCGCGCGACACTGTCCGGGGCAGTGATCGTCACGACGCCACAGGACATTGCATTGCTCGACGCGCGCAAGGGCATCGAGATGTTTCAAAAAGTCGAGGTGCCTGTCCTCGGCTTAATCGAAAATATGGCGGCTTATGTCTGCTCGTCCTGCGGGCATATTGAACCCTTGTTTGGCGAGGCCGGCGGGCAAAACCTCGCTCAACAGTATGGCGTGCCGCTTCTTGGGCAGATACCGCTGGATAGAGCGATTCGCGAGTATGCTGATCAGGGTAACCCCGTCGTCTGTGCTGATCCGGAGGGTGCGGTGGCCGGCGTCTATCACGCCGCGGCACGAGAGCTGATGGCCGCATTGGGGCAGCAACAGCCGGCGTCCGCGCCGATTATTAGCATGGGTGATTGAGCGCATCGAGTGCGCCCAGCAACAGCAGGAGAAACACAGTGAGCATTAAGTCAGACAAATGGATTCGCCGTATGGCTGAGCAGGAGGGCATGATTGAGCCGTTTGCTCCCGATCAAGTCCGGATGGACGGCGATCGACGTCTGATTTCTTATGGCACATCCAGTTACGGCTACGATGTGAGATGCTCGCGGGAGTTCAAGGTCTTCACCAACATCCACTCGGCGACGGTTGATCCCAAGCATTTTGACGAGGACAGCTTCGTCCACGTTGAGGGAGACGTCTGCGTGATTCCGCCCAACTCTTTCGCACTGGCCTGCACGGTGGAGTATTTCCGCATCCCACGCAACGTGTTGACGATCTGCCTCGGTAAGTCGACTTATGCCCGCTGCGGCATCATTGTTAATGTCACGCCGCTCGAGCCCGAGTGGGAAGGGCACGTGACGCTGGAGTTCTCCAATACCACGACGCTGCCAGCAAAAATCTATGCCAACGAGGGCGTAGCGCAGATGCTATTTTTTGAATCTGACGAGGTGTGTGAAACCAGCTACGCCGATCGCGGTGGAAAGTACCAGGGTCAGCGCGGGGTAACCTTGCCCAGAGCGTAATCGTATATGGCATGTCAGTGTGGCAATTTGTGGCGAGTGCCGGAGCAAGTTGAGGCCGCCGCAGCGATTTGAAGATAGCGCAACAGCCATATGCGAATAGCGCCGCCGCGAATTGCCAGCGCTAAAGAAACCGGTTTTGTGTGCGACGTCGCCGCAGAGGATCGGTTAGCCTGCGATGTGACTGTTTGACGCAAGGCCGCGGTTTAGCGCGGTGTGTTAATGCCGCTTACTGTCCGGTTACCGGTTCGCCTTCAATCGACGCACTTTGTAGACGGATGACGGTCTTAGAGCCATCCTCGACATGCTCGGTTCGCACCATGATGAAATCGTGATCGGTGGCTAACCAGGCGTCCGAGCTCCGTTCAGACGGGTCATCATGGCGCAAGCGGTAGTGGACCGTATTTAGCGTGCCGACCTCTGTCTCCAGCGAGCCCGTTTCTACCAGATCAAAGTGCTTCAGCTTAATGCGCGGGCCGTCGATGATCGAGAGCGAGATCCGTTCGGGCGGTGTCTCTGCAAGTAGCAGTTTGAGGCGCATCTGCTCTTGTTGACTCAACCGGTCCAGCACGTCGGGCGACCATGGATGCTCGGTCCACTCTTTCTTTTTCAGGCTCCTTATGGTGTTGTTCGCAGGATCAAAGTGCACCTCGCGTCGCCGTTTACTCACGCCGCCCAGCTGGTAGACAAATTCCTCACCGATGATTTGCTCGCCCTCCAATGTGAAATGCGAGTCCTCATTCAAGCTCAGCATGAATGTTTTACCGGCCTGACTTAAGTGAAATCGATCGCCCTCGCGAGTGAGGCTGCGATTGAGCGTGACCGACAAACCGATCACCTTGGTGGTATAGGCCGCTTCATAGAGGGATAGCTCGTCAGCGCTGACTGTTGCCAGCGGCGCGCTCAGGAGTAGCCCGGCCAATACTGAGGTGGCGAGCCGTGTCGCGGTTTGTCTCACTCTGACTCCCATTGCTGTCCGGTCGGCGGTAAGGCGTTTCCGTCCAGATACAGTGTGCCTGACCTGAACTGTAGCCGCTCGCTGAGATGCCATTCAATGGCCGTGGGGTAGATCTCGTGCTCTACCTGCAAAACCCGCGCGGCAAGCGAATCTGCATTGTCATCCGGCTGGACCGCAACCTTCGCTTGTAGGACAGGTGGACCACCATCAAGTTCACCGGTCACATAGTGCACCGTGGCGCCAGCATGTGTATCCCCTGCATCCAGCGCGCGTTGGTGAGTGTGCAAGCCGGGGTATAGGGGCAGCAGAGACGGATGGATATTCATCAATCGGCCCGCAAAGCGCGATACAAATTCCGATGTCAGAATTCGCATAAAGCCGGCCAATACAATGAGATCAGGAGATTGGCTCTCCAGCGCCCCGGCGAGATCAGCATCAAACGCCTCTCGCGTCGCATAGGCTTGATGATCGATGAGAGCTGTCGCGATGCCCGCTTCGCGCGCGATATCCAGTCCGCCTGCGCCGGGCCGGTTGCTGATGACCAGCGCAATCTCCCCACCCAGCGTGCCCGACTGGCTCGCCGATAGAATAGATTGGAAGTTCGAGCCCCTGCCGGATAACAGTACCGCGATCCGTTTGCTCACAAACTCCTCCTCGTTAGACCTTTCATCAGATCTGGGAGTCGATCGACCATCGGCTATGGTTTGGCAACCGGGCTCTCAAGTCGTTCACAGGAATGCCTCAGCGGAACTGGACGCCGGCGATCTCGTCGCATATGCGTCCCAACTCCCAGCCGGTGACGCCCTGGGCGGCCAGCGCCTCCAAGGTTGATGATGCCGCGGCCTGATCGACGACCAGAATCATTCCGATTCCGCAATTGAAGGTCCGCATCATCTCGGTGTCTTCAATATTGCCGCCGGCCTGCAACCAACGGAACACGGGAGGCAGTTGCCAGCTATCTCGCTCAATTTCGGCACCCAGATTTGTGGGCAGCACACGCGGTAGATTCTCGAGAATGCCGCCGCCAGTAATATGCGCCATCGCTTTGATGTCCAGGAGCTTCTGCACGGCCAGCAGGGGCCGGTTATAAATAGTTGTCGGTGCCAGGAGCGCCTCACCCAGGCTGACGTCGCCGCAGGGCTCGGCGGTATCGGCTCCAGTGACCTCAAGCACCTTGCGGATAAGGGAGTAGCCGTTGGAGTGGGGGCCGCTGGAGGGGAGTGCAATCAGCGCGTCACCCGGTTGCACACGACTGCCGTCGATAATGTCGGCTCGCTCCACAACGCCCACACAAAAGCCCGCCAGATCGTAATCCTCGCCCTCGTACATTCCGGGCATTTCAGCGGTTTCACCGCCCACGAGCGCGGCACCTGCGAGCTCACAGCCTTTGCCGATACCGGTCACAACCGCTGCGGCCACGTCGACATTCAATTTGCCGGTGGCGTAGTAATCGAGAAAAAACAGCGGTTCAGCGCCCACGACGGCGATGTCGTTGCTGCACATGGCCACGAGGTCAATGCCTATGGTGTCATGGATACCCAGATCCATCGCCAGCTTCAGTTTGGTACCTACGCCATCGGTTCCCGATACCAGCACGGGTTCCGTATATCCCGGCGGGATCGCGCATAGCGCGCCAAAGCCGCCCAGCCCGGTGAGCACCTCGGGCCTGAACGTGGCCTTGCTGACGGTCTTGATGCGCTCTACCAATGCATTTCCTGCGTCAATATCAACGCCGGCATCGCGATAGGTCAGCGAGGTTTGCGGGGCGGATGAGTCCGTCATGCCGTGCTCTCTGGGGGTCGAAGCGTGATAGTAATGCGCTGGCTTCGCGCTGGAAAGCAATGGCGGCAAGATTGGCTGATAATATGGCTTTCACAGCGCGTGTACGGTGGTCGTTGGCCGCGCCGGTGGAAACATTGCGTGAGCGGATCGATCGCCGCGCTGACAGTCATTCGACAGTAGAGAGGCATGACGAGATTGAACGCTAGACAGTCAAGTAGTGCAGGGATGCGTCGCTTCAGAGCCATCCTGCTGATACTGGCCGCTGTCGGTGCCTGCCTCACAGTGAATGCTCAGCCGGCTGAGTTAGTCGTGCGCATCGAGGTGAATGATCGGACGGAGGAAACGATTGTTGACGCGGCGCGCGAAGCCCTGCGGCAAACGCTTCTGCGACGCTCGGGCGATCGAGATCTGCTCGCGCACCCAGTTATCCGTAACGCTTTAGAAGACGCGCGATCACGCTTGTCACTCTATCAATTCGAGCAAACTGAAGGCCGCACGCGTTTTGTTGCGCAGATTGATCCGGAAGCCATTGACAACCTCATTAGAGAGGCCGACAGCACAATATGGACCAGATCGCGGCCTCCGGTGCTTTTATGGTTGGTGGTGGATGATGTTGACGGCCGTCGGTTTGGCAACGGTGCGACAGAGCAGCCGTTGTGGTTAGCACTTAGCGACATGTTTGATAGCTTGGGTATCAACTTACGCCGGCCGCTGTACGATCTGTCTGACACACTACTGCTGTCACCTCAGACCCTGTGGGACGGGGAACTGGGGCCAATTTTGGAGGCCTCCGAGCGTTACGGTATGACCCAGCTTCTGGTTGGTAAATTGATTCGTCTCAGTAATGGGCGAACCATTGCCGAGTGGATGTATCGGGATGCCACTGTTGAGCAGTCTATTTCCGTTCAGGCGGACTCAAGAGAAGCGCTTATTGACCCTGCCGTTGCCTTAGCGATGAACGAGTTGCGCCGGCAGTATGCCGTGGCGCTGACACAGACGAGCGTAGGGCAGGTCATCACGGTAAGTATTCGCAACGTTGTGAGTCGTGATGACTACCGAGCGGTAACCGAGGCGATACAGTCATTACCCACATTGGAGCGTGTTAGGCCTGTTGCCGTTGAGGGCGATACGCTGACGCTCGAGTTGACGGGAGCGGGCGACGCACAGACTTTATCGCGCCTCATGGCGCCGCTTGTCCGGCTAACATGGATGCAAGACGATCCTGGCAGAGACGAGGGGTTGGTGCTGAGATGGCAACCGCTTTGACGCACATTGTGCTTGCGAAGGATAACCGTTCATGACTGCGCCATCTGAGCAAATACCGTTATTAATGCGGCAGGAGGATCTCGCCAACTGGAGCAATTGGTTGCGCCGTCAGGAGACCTCGGCGCTGGAGTCGCTGCTGATCGAGGGCAATCCCCCGGACCATGGGGCCTACATTTGGAGCAGTGCCGGGATGGGTAAGAGCCACATTCTGCAAGCATGCTGTGAGCTTCATGCCGAACGGGCGCGCTACTTGCCCATGCGGGATTTTGTGGTTCATCCCCCGGAGCAGGTTCTGGCCGGTGCTGAGTCAGCGCGGATCATTGCGCTTGACGATGTCGATGCGACGCAGGGCTACCCGCAATGGCAAGAAGCGCTATTCGGTCTCTTTAATCTCAGCCAGGAATCAGGAAGTTGTCTGTTGGTGACGGCGAGTAAAGCACCGCAGCAGTTGGTTGGTAGCTTGCCTGACCTACGCTCTCGGCTGAGCAGTTTGCCAGTTTTCCGGATACCACGTTTTGATGAAGACCAGGTTGCTCAACTGCTCGCCCTGCGCGGTGATTTGGCTGGGCTTCACCTGGCGGAGGAGGTTGTCCGTTACTGCGCCGTCCGATTGAGACGAAATCCTGGGCAGGTGGTCAGCTTCATCAATGAGCTGGATAAGCTGAGCTTGGCCCAGCGGCGCGCTATCACTGTCCCCTTTGTCAGGAAATCGGGGCTGCTCCATCCACCGGTTGATTGATGGCGTACTCCCCGGGCGCCAGTTGCAGGTACTTTCGCAACCAATGCACCGCTAAATAGAGTGGCAGCGTATCTGCCAAAGCACAAAGGGCTTTAAAGGCATAGTTACTTCCCACCAGCGTCATCAGCGCGGCCACCGCAATATCGCCCGCTAGAAATGCGGCGCCGAAGGTCACGGTGACGACCATGATTGAGTCAACCAGCTGGCTCAGCAGGGTGCTGAAGTTATTTCGCAACCATAGATGCTTGCCCTTCGTGACCCGTTTCCAGAAGTGATAAAGCTGCACGTCGCAATATTGTGCCGCAATGTAGGCGAGCATGGAGGCAAAAACGGCGCCCGAGGTTGTCGCGTAAATGAGTTGAAATAAACCAACCTCAGATTCAGCAACGGTTCCATTGGGGAGCGTGACAGGTGCCGCCAGCTGGAGCACTTGCCAGGGTGGCATTATTGCCTCGGGTACTGCAGGCGCAGTCGCCCCCAGAGTCAAGACACCGAGTATGAGGAAGTTGATACCCAGACCCACGCTGACGAGAAAGTTGGCGCGACCCCTGCCATAGAGTTCACTGATGAGGTCGGTACAGAGGAACGTCAGGGGGTAAGGCAACACGCCGACCGCCAACGCGAGGGGGCCGAGCTGAATAAAGCGCGTGATACCGACAACATTCAGTAGCGTCATCGCAGACAAAAAGATGCCCGCTAAAACCAGAAAAGTGCGTTCTCGGCGTTCGGTGATCAGCTCTGACGATATCGTCATATCAATGCTCGACCTGTCCCAGGTTGCCATGCATGACCGAACCATTGATGACGGGGTTGTGGTGAGCCCAAAAAATCATGTCAGCGATTTCGTCCGGTGTAACGAGTCGACCGAAACTGTTCATGGTGCCGAGGTGATCGAGAACGCTCTCGTCGTGGCCAACATGCTGGCGCAGCATGGAGGTATCGGTGAATCCCGGGCAGATCAGCGCAGTGTGGATTCCCCTTCCCATGAGGTCCTGGCAGGTCGCTCGCATCATGCCCAGCTGCGCGTGCTTGCTTACGATGTAGCTGAACGCACCCGCGACCGCTTTTTCAGACAGTGTCGAGCCGACGTAAAGAACGCTGGACTTTACTGGCATCGTAGGTAGTAAGGCGCGATTCAGTGCGTTGATGCCCACTACGTTGACGGCCAAAACCTGCCGGAGGGCATCATCTTCAGTCGTATCGCAGCGATCCTTAAGCATCAGCGCCGCATTATGGACGAGACAAATTGTCGAGCCCTCTTGGCTTGCGAGACGCTCGATAAGCTGGTCACAGGTGCTGGCTACCGAAGATTCATCGGCGAAATCGGTAGGGAGTGACTCCACTCCGGCCACGGGACAGGTTCTGCGAGAGATATTGATGACGGTGTCGCCGTTGTCCACAAATCGACTGGCAGCGGCGGCGCCGATGCCGGAGCTGGCACCGGTCAGAATCGCAATTGAGCTCATGTTGTGTCCGAAAGCTGCATTGGGGGCGACAGGGTACTGCAGCCGCGGACTCCGGTCACGGTGCCATCGCGGAAACATGCAGCTGATCCGGGGCGCGGGACTTGTCGTACCTCACCGCTTCCCACACCATTGAAGGCCAATGCCAGCAGGTTTTGCCCATGACTCAGCTCGCTACCTTGCATATCGACAAGCAGGCGCACAAATTTTCCGCTGCTCACTTCACCATTTTCTCTGAAACCGAGCGGGAACGGCTACACGGTCACAACTACGGCGTGTCGGCGCGCATCGTGGCCGAGATGGGTGACAATGGGTTTTCGGCGGACTACAACGTTTATAAACGCTGTTTGCAGAAGATTTGTGACGCCCATGACGAATATATGCTGCTTCCGGGAAAGTCTCCCTGGCTGGCTGTGGTTGAGCAAGATGGCGAGTACCACGCGACCTTTGCGGGTAAAACGCTGCGATTTCCGGTAGACGAGACGCTGCTATTGCCGATCGTCAACGTCACAGTCGAGGCGTTGGCGAATTACCTTCTTGAGCGGGTGCTCGCCGAATCCTCGCTCGGGGATCTGATTGAGCTTGAGCTTTTTGTGAGCTCAGGGGACGGGCAAATGAGCTCGGCTTGCTGGCGAGCCACCTGAAAAAATTTTCAAATAACGGGAACTTTTCTCTGCTGACCCTGTCATAGAGTCAGTTGTTGAGATGGCGTTGTCTACGGGGACCTCGCAAGGGAAACGTCTGAGCAGCGAGGGACTCACAGTCGAGGCCCTCCCCGTTTTGAGTGGCTCCTTCATTGCCGGCTGTGTGACAGCCGGCTTTTTTTTGCCACGATATTCGCCCCGGGTTCTGGCCAACCATCACAACTAGAGCGGTCTCACCCGAGGGCCTTTGCCGGGCGCTAAACAATGGACAGAGCGCTGAGCGCTGAGCGGAAAGCTCACAATCGCCGCTTTTCCCACAAAGCCAGTATGGCTTTCTGCGTTTGTGGCCCGACGAGAGTGTCGGTGACGGCCCCCTCGGGGTTGACCAGCAGCGTCGTGGGAAGTACCCGAGGCCGTTCGACTCCCAGGTCGGGAGCGGGGTCTTGCTCAAGTAGTTCAAACGCGATGCCCATCTCGTCCGCTTGCTCAATTAGCACTTCTCCCTGTTGCCCGTCGTAATTCACGGCGAAGACAGTTATCGCGGGATGTTGGTTGAGCGCGTTGAGTTCCGGGATTTCCTCGCGGCATGGTCCGCACCAAATCGCCCAATAGTTCACGACACGCCATTCCCCGGCTTGAGGCAACGCAGTGCCGCTCTGATCGCAACCTGCCAGACAGAGCAGCACTAGGGAGGTGAACACAGTCCAAATTCTATTCAGTTTGGGTCGCTCCCACTGAAAACGGCTGCCAAGGGTTTGCTCAGGCTATGCGCCTCCTGATGCCGGGCATCGCGTAGCATGCAGGACGCCTCCGTCTGCCAGCCCAGATATCGAGGGTTGAGATTGTAGTCGGGTTCTGCGCGCATGATGTCAGCGAGCATAAACAGAGTCATGTGATGCAGATCCCTGCTCAGGACATAGTGTCCGCGATCGAGGCGTTTTAGCCACTGTGCGTCAACAAGACGATCACGGATGAGCCGCCAGCTATCAGCATCGATGCCGTTCCTCAGTATCTCGTTCTGGCCAATGATCTCAAGTTCGCCAATGTCTCTGCCTTGCTGCTGCGCCCGCCAAAACAGGTACAGGATGTCGAGCGCTTTCATAATGAGTGGTGTCTGCGCCTGCTCAGCGGTTTGAAAGGCAGATAGGCTGTGCGTCAGCACCGCGCCAAGTAATACGATGATCCAGGTGACATAAATCCACAGCAAAAACAGCGGCACTACCGCAAAGGCCCCGTAGACCAGCTCATAGCTAGACTGAGCCATTACCCCAGTGAATAACATTCGTGCGATGGTGAAGGTGCTCGCGGCAAAAACCCCACCCAGTAGCGCGTGACGAAACGGGACCTGGCAGTTAGGTACAACGACGTAGAGCAAGGTCAAGCCAATGGCGCTGATGGTGAAGGGGAGTAACCCGATTAATCGATCCCAGGCCGAAGAGCTGGATGCCAACCCAGTCATTGGTCACCGCGAAGAGATAGGCCCTGATACCGAGACCCAGACCAATCGCAGCGGGGCCGAGGCTCAAGACCGCCCAATAGAGCAGAAAGCTCTGTAAGGGCCTGCGACCGGCGCGATTCCGCCAAATGCCGTTGAGCGACGTCTCGACGTTGCGGAGCATCAATATGGCGGTAATCAGCAATATGGCTACGCCAAAAACAGTGAGCGAACGCGCCTGACCGATGAAAGTCGACAAATATTCAACGACCTGCGTGGAGCTCTGGGGGAGCAGAAACTGAAGTAGAAACTCGTCCAGTTTGGCCTCGATATTGCCCGCTGCCGGCAGCGCAGAGGCGATGGACAGCGTCACAGTCAGCAGCGGCACCAGCGCGAAGAGACTCACAAAGGTCAGGGCAGCAGCACTGGCATTGAGTCGATCTTCTACGATTCGATTAACCAGGTATCGCAGGCCCAAGCCTGCATTTTGAAGTAAGGGATGCGTTACCATGCGTGTCTGATTATCGGCATGCGCTGACATGCCTGTCACTGTAACGCGAGGCTCAAGCCTGCGTCGAGGCGCCTAATGGAAACAGACCAGTGAGCAATGAGCCTTACGTTTTGGTGCTCTACTACAGTCGCGAGGGTGCGACGGCTGCGATGGCCAGGCAAGTGGCCCGGGGTGTGGAGTGCGTCGCGGGTATCGAGGCTCGACTCCGCACCGTACGTGCATCATCTGCCCAAGGCGATGACGAAAACGCGATGGCACTCCATGCCTCTCAGGATGATCTGCGTGGCTGTGCCGGGTTGGTGCTGGGCAGTCCGACCCGGTTCGGCAATATGGCGGCCCCACTCAAGCAGTTTCTCGACGACAGTAGCGCGTTGTGGTTACAAGGCGCTCTGATTGATCGGCCCGCGGGGGTATTCACCTCGACCAGTTCTTTGCACGGTGGTCAGGAGTCGACCCTGCTTACGATGATGCTTCCACTGATGCATCACGGCATGGTCGTGGTAGGCGTGCCCTACGCGGTGCCAGAGCTGCGCGCGACTGATGCGGGTGGCACGCCTTACGGTGCAAGTCATTGGTCTACCGAAACGGGAGACCGTGGGTTGGATGATAACGAGGCAGCGATCTGTCGCGCGCTTGGACGACGTGTCGCTGAGTGGGCTTTGCGTGGTGCGGGCACCTAGCGGGATGATGAAGCAATCTGTCGAGCGCGGCCCCCTGACAGGATCCATGTGGTGGATCATGTGGGTCACGTGGATATCGTTTTTGGGTCAGCAAGCCGCGGATGTCGAGCGATTCTCAGGCACCTTGGCGTTGGTCGGTCTGCGGTGTTTTCCCCTGATGCTATTTATCTGGTTTGCCGTTCGGGATAGCTTGCGCTTGCTCATTTGGTACGAGCTGGTGCTGCTGTTTTACTTCACCTCGGCTGTTGAGGCGACGTTTGCTTATCAGGCGGATGCTCTATCTATAGCGGGTCTGACGTTGGTGATCGTGCAGTTTATCGTTTGCATGCTCTACATTCGCTACCGAGGCCGTGAGGTGCGTGCCGCAACAAGCTGACCGCAATCCTAGGTCATGTTTGTGCCTGAAACGAGCCCAATACGTGTGTCTCCGGCAGGGGCGTTGGAGAGCGTGAGGTAAGCTGTGAGTCTGATGTTGGAAGATGAAAGCGATGCGGCGGTGTTTCCACAGCATGGCGGTGAGAAGGAAACAAAGGAAACAACCATGTTGCGATTACTAAAAGGAATTTGGCGCGTTCTGAGTGGCATTAGTCGGGTGATCACCGTTCTGGTGCCCTTGGTCTTCGTGGCGATTTTTGTGGTGGCGGTCAGTTCTGGTCTGAGCGAATCGACACCCGAACCGCTCCCGCAAAAAGCAGGGCTTTTCATAGCGCCTAATGGTCCCCTCGTGGAGGATGCGCCGCCTGTTGAGCCCGTTACGGCGTTTCTCAATCAAGACTACGAGCAACCCATATTGCTCAATGATGTGGTGCGAGCTATTCGCTGGGCGGCAGCCGATGACAGGATCACCTCTCTGGTCCTGGACCTAGAGAATCTCGCCGGTCCGTCGACAAGTCAGACCCTCGAGATCAGTCGGGCGATTGCGGAGTTTAAAGACGCGGGCAAACCCGTGATTGCATTCGGCGATTTCTACTCTCAAGCGCATTATCTGCTGGCCTCGCAAGCTGACCACATTTTGCTGCACCCCGAGGGCGGTATGTTCCTCGAGGGATTCTCGGTGTACCGCTCTTATCTGCGCACCTTTCTCGAAAAAATCCGGGTCACGATGCATGTGTTCCGCGCAGGAGAGAGTAAGTCAGCGGTCGAGCCCTATCTTCGTGACGATATGTCAGAAAACGAACGCCAGATCGTGACACGTTGGTTGGGCGGGCTCTGGTCCGCCTATACCGAGCTTGCCGAGACAGGTCGCGAGCTGCCCGAGGGTGACGTGGATCGCTTTATCGCCGGCTTTGGCGAGCGACTCGCAGCCTCGAATAACAACCTGGCTGAGACCATGCTGGCCGGCGGTTGGGTCGATGCGCTGGCTGACCACGCCGAGATGGAAGCGGTGCTGGCTGAGTGGGTTGGCGTGACGGACGAAGACGGCGACGCTGAACTAATCGGGCTGGGTCGCTACGTTGAAGATCAAAAATCTCAGCTGGCGATTAGCCAAGAGACGCTGCCCTTAATCGCCATCATCCCTGTAGAGGGCACGATTGTTCCCGGTGACAGTGAAGAGGGCATGGCGGGGAGCGACACCATCGTGGGCTACATCGACACCGCGCTGGAAGCAGAGGATCTCGCCGCCGTGGTGCTGCGGGTGAACTCTCCGGGTGGGAGTGTTTTTGCCTCTGACCTCATTCGCCGCAAATTGGCTGAGGTACAGGCAGCAGATATCCCACTGGTCGTATCGATGGGGAGCGTCGCGGCGTCCGGCGGATACTGGATCTCCGCAGAGGCGGATGAAATCTGGGCGTTACCCACCACGATCACTGGCAGTATCGGCGCCTTCTCGGCATTCCCGACGATCGAAGGCATCATCGACTATATCGGCGTGACAGTAGACGGTGTGGGCACCACCCCGCTGGCGGGCGAGGCGAGTCTTAACCGGGGTTTGAGCCCTGAGATGTCGAGCATCGTGCAAGCGCTCTCTTATGGGGCCTACGAGGACTTCATTGAGTTGGTCGCGACGGGTCGTGAGATGAGTGATGCGGACGTGAGAGAGATTGCCGAGGGCATTGTGTGGACAGGCGCCGATGCCAGTGAGATTGGCCTTGTCGACCAGCTAGGCGGCTTGAATGAGGCGGTCGCTTCAGCCGCAGCGTTGGCGGGTGTTGAGGAATGGCGAACCGGTAGAACGCAGTTGCCGCCTTCATTTGAAAACATCCTGCTCGAGGAATTAAGTCGCTCCTTCAATGCGAGCGTTCTGCCTGCCGGGGGATGGTTCGACGCTCTGGCGGAAAGTTTTAAGCCGGTCGTTAAAGGGCTGTCGACGCTGCGCGACCCCATGCACGTTTACGTGCAGTGCCTGTCCTGCGCACCGATTCTCTGAGGGTATCGAAGCGGTGGTACTCGAGCTGTCTGATACCGTGAATGAGGCCCGGCCGGCCGCGACGGCCATTCTGGTGCGTTTTACCGATCAGTCGGCGGAAGTCCTGCTGCTGAAGCGCAATGAAACGCTCAAACACATGCCAGGCCTGTGGGTGTTCCCTGGTGGCAAAGTGGAACCAGACGACCCGGGTGAGGACGCGCTGGAGCAAGCGCGACATGGTGCGGCGCGCGAGTTACAGGAAGAGGCGGGGGTGTCATTGTCGCCCGCCGACTTAAGCCCGTTTTCACATTGGTTGACGCCTGTCGTAGTGAAAAGGCGCTTCAGCACCTGGTTCTTTCTGGCTGAGGTTGATGACGATACGCCGGTGACCGTTGATGGCAGTGAGATCACGGCGCATCAGTGGTGGTGTCCTTCGGAGGCGCTCGCCGCGCATCACAACGGCGATTTGCCGCTAACGCCGCCAACGCTGGTCTCATTACACGAGCTGCAGTGCTTGGAGGCATCCCGGGACACGTGGACGGCTTTGGCATCGCGGCCACCCGTCCACTTCTTTCCCAACGTCGTGCGCGAGGCTGAGGCGATGATCTTTCTATATGAAGGTGACGCGTGTTACGAGAGCGGTGATCTCGCTCTGGAGGGCCCCGTTCACCGGACGGTGGGTAAGGGGGGGGTCTTTTACTACGAGCCTCTCTCGGAAGGAGCTTAGCTCGGCCAAGTAGGGAGTCACTTGGTAGACGGGACGGAAACGATGGTCCGGTTGGGTAGTCTACAGTCCGCGCAATCTGGTTATTGAAACCATTTGCCCCCGGGTAACAAGGGGCGTGTCTCGGCAACTGTCTCGTCAAACAGGGGGCGAATCCGTCGATCGCTGCGGGCTTCTTGCCTTCTCGAAATCATTGTCATGGGAAACAGGAAGACATCGAGATCGCGGTAGCGCAATGCTCCCGGGACCGCCCTTGGCGGTCCCGGTACACCACCCACTGCATGCTTAAGCGGTCACCGAGTAAGTCACCGAAAACCAACCCCATCGCCTGCAACGTCAGAGTATCGCTGGCGGGCACCATGCGCTCATCGAGTATCCGCTGTAGCGTGTCGAGGTCCCGGTCCACGTTACCGGTGAGGCCGCGCCCCAAACGATTGGCGAGCGCTTCCACGCGGCCACGTTGCTCTGCCATAAACTGGTGATCAATAGCTGTCAGCGGTTCGATCTGCACCTCAAAACCGGCACCCTGCGCATGGCAAAGCGACGCGCTGCCTAGCGACAGCGCGAGCATCAGCAGGCTTTGAGCCAATCGCTTGCGAAACCCGAAGAACCTTGCGTTCTGCAGTTGTGAAACCCGCCCTGAAATGGATAATTGCGGCACCATGAAGTTCTGTCTCGACCCCCTGAGGTCCCTCCCGGAGTAAATCGATGATAACCGGAAGCATCGTTGCGTTGGTAACGCCTATGCACCCAGATGGCGCCATCGATTGGCCGGCGTTGGGGCGCTTGATTGAATATCACATTGAGTCAGGCACGGCCGGACTGGGCGTTGTGGGCACCACGGGTGAGAGCCCGACGCTGACCGTGCCGGAGCACTGCGAGGTTATTCGATTCGCGGTTGAGCAGGCGGGGGGGCGTATCCCTGTTGTGGCGGGCACAGGCGGCAACTCAACCCACGAGGCCATCGAGCTCACCGTATCCGCAGCAGAGGCCGGCGCGGACTACTCATTATCGGTGACACCCTATTACAACAAGCCCACCCAGCAGGGCCTGTTTGAACATTTTCAGGCCGTGGCTCGCGCTGTGAACTTGCCCATCATTCTCTACAACGTCCCGGGCCGCACGGGCTGCGACCTGCTCAATGACACGGTCGTGAGACTGAGCCAGATCGACAACATCGTGGCGATCAAGGACGCGACGGGCGATGTTGAGAGAGGGGCCGCGCTCATTGAGGCGGTGCCCGATGGCTTTTCGGTTTTCTCTGGGGACGATGCGACGGCACTGGAGCTTATGCGCCGTGGCGGCAAAGGTAACGTGTCGGTCACGGCCAATATTGCCGCGGGTGATATGGCGGCCATGTGTAATTTGGCACTGGCGCAGGAGTGGGCAGCTGCGGCGGAGATTGATGCCCGGCTATCTGACCTCAATCATCTGTTGTTCAGCGAAGCGAACCCGATTCCGGTAAAGTGGGCGATGGCGCACCGCGGCATCATCGAAGAGGGCATTCGCTTGCCGTTGACCCCTCTTGCTGAGGATTGCCGTGCACCGTTAGAACAGGCGATGGAGACATATTTCGCGTGAAGCGGTTAGGACTCTTATTGGCGATTTCATTGCCACTTTCGGGCTGCAGTTGGTTGTTTGGCGACGATGGTTTATTCCCGGATAACGCCGGTCGATACCAGACGGCCCCTGAGCTGGCGCCAATCGATGTGCCGCCCCATCTATCGACGGACGCCATTCAGCCTGACTACCCCGTGCCCCCCGTGGCGGAGAGTGCCCAACTCGCGACGCAATTTGAAACGCCCAGACCCACACCGCTGACCGCCAACAATCAGGCTGACGCAGTGCGGATTCAGAGCCTCTCTGGCGAGCGCTGGGCGCTGGTTAATGTGGCCCCGGGGCAGCTCTGGCCACAGGTTCGAGGCTTTCTCACGACCAGCGGCATTGGTGTGGCGGCGGTCGATGCTGAAGCAGGCCTGATCGATACGCAATGGTTCAAACTGGAAGACCGTGAGCTGGCAACGCGCTTCCGTTTCCGGGTCGATACCGGCGTGCAGCGCAATACCGCTGAGTTACATGTTTTGCAGCAGACCCGCGGTGTCGAGGATGTCGACTGGCCCCGTGAATCAGACGACGGTGATCTGGAACGCAAGATGCTCCAAGACGTGGCGCAGTACTTGGCGAACAGTGCGGAATCAGTACCTATTTCAATGATGGCCGACCGCTCCATGAGCGACTCAGGACGAATCACCCTTGAAGATACAGAGCAGGAAACGCGTATTCGTCTTGCGCTGCCGTTTGACCGCGCCTGGGCGTCATTGGTCAAAGGCACTGAACAGGCCGACTTTGTGATCGACGATCGCAATCGGAGCGAAGGCGTCTTGTATGCGACCTTCGTGGGCCCTCAGGAAGAGGAAGACAGCGGGTGGTTCGACTGGCTGTGGGGTGGGGAGGACGACCATCCGCTCGCGGGGCATCGCTACCAGATCCATCTTGATGCCGAGAACGATGACATGATGCTCATTACCCTGCGAGGAGTTGATGGCGAGGTGATTGAGCGACGCGAGCAGCAGGCGCTGCTGACGATTCTTCGGGGTAACATCACCTGATGCGCATCGCGTCCCTCGGAAGTGGTAGTAAGGGGAACGCGACGCTGGTCGACACGGGAGAGACCCTCCTCCTCATAGACTGTGGATTGCCTCGCAAGGAAGCCGAAGAGCGACTGGCCTTGCGGGGGGTTGCTGCCGCAGATCTGGATGCCATTCTGGTGACCCATGAGCACGGCGATCATTGCCGGGGCGTGGTGCCTCTCGCCAAAGCCTATTCACTCCCTGTTTTTCTGACTGCGGGTACCGCGAGCAGCCGCAAGCTGGAGGGGCTGCGCCATAGCGTGGTGATTCGTCCGGGTGATCACTTTGCCATCGGCGATTGCCAGATTGCCGCCGAACCAGTGCCCCATGACGCCCGCGAGCCTGTGCAATTTTGCCTTAAGGCCGGTGACTGCAAGCTGGGCATCCTGACTGATCTGGGCAGTATCACGCCCCATGTGGTGCAGGCGTTTTCCGACTGTGATGCCCTGGTACTCGAGTTCAACCACGACCCGGTCATGCTGGCAGAGGGTCCGTATCCGCATTCGGTCAAGACCCGAGTGGGCGGTGCCTTTGGTCACCTGACCAACCAGCAGGCCCGGCAGTTTCTGGACCATGCCGGCACCGACAGGTTGAAGATGCTTTTCGTTGCACACATCAGCCAGCAAAACAACGTCCCTGAACTCGCAGATGCCGCGCTTGAAGACTGGCCGGGCTTATCGTCATGTGCGGTGATACACGCGACGCAAGAGTCGGGTTTTGATTGGCATACCCTTGATGGATTAGATCAAACACCTGAGATCCGCGCCGGATTGGGATAACGTTCGCTCTCGAAGATAGGGTCAACATTTACCCGCGAGGAGAGCATGGAACGAGCTGAAATCGAGCGCCTGGGTGACGCACTGTACTTGGCTATGTGCGACCGCCGTATGTTAGCGCCGCTGACCGATAGCCATCCAAACCTGACGATTGAGCAAGCCTACGAGATCTCACTCCGCTTTTTAGCTAACCGCTTAAACGCAGGAGAGAAAATCATTGGCAAGAAAATCGGCGTGACCAGTGCGGCGGTCATGGACATGCTGGGTGTCCGACAGCCAGATTTCGGCTTCATGACGGACGCTATGCGCCACGACGATGTGATGGCGATTTCCGGCTCGCTCATCCAGCCTCGCGCTGAGGGCGAAATTGCCTTTCTGCTGAAGAAAGATCTTCAAGGTCCGGGTCTGACGAACGCCGACGTGGTGGCGGCAACGGAAGCTGTGATGCCCTGTTTCGAAGTCGTCGACTCCCGCATCAAGGATTGGCAAATCAAAATACAGGATACAGTCGCCGACAATGCGTCTTGCGGCTGGTTCGCACTGAACGAGGCGGCGGCGATCAGCCCTACCGCTGTCGATCTGATCAACTGTGAAATGACGGTTTGTAAAAATGGAGAGGTGATCTCCAGGGGTACGGGCGCTGCGGCGATGGGCAACCCGGTTAATTGCATCACCTGGCTTGCCAACACTCTGGGCACGTTCGGTATCACGCTCGAAAAGGGCGATGTCGTGTTGTCGGGGAGTTTGGTTCCATTGGAGCCGGTGAGTGCCGGTGATGAGATGAGCCTGCAGATTAGTGGGATGGGCGACTGTCGGGTCGCCTTCACGTGAGGAGAACATAGCGTGGCAAACAAGCTGAAAGCGCTGATTATTGGCCCCGGAAATATCGGTACCGATTTGCTGATGAAAGCACAGCGAAGCGACTGGATCGAACCGGTCTGGATGGTGGGTGTAGAGGAATCTGAAGGGATACATCGAGCCCAGAAGATGGGCGTCAAAACCTGCACCACGGGTATTGATGGGGTCTTGGAGCACGTGGTGGCAGATGATATCCGCATCGCCTTTGATGCCACGTCCGCATACGCCCATGCAGAGCACGCTCGAAAGCTGAACGCACTCGGCGTGATCATGGTCGATTTGACGCCCGCCGCTATCGGGCCATTCTGTGTTCCTCCGGTCAACCTCGCGGAGCATTCGGCATCGCTGGCCATGAACGTCAATATGGTGACCTGTGGTGGGCAGGCGACCATTCCCATGGTGCATGCGGTATCGCGTGTGCAATCGGTGGCTTACGGAGAAATTGTGGCGACGGTGGGCTCAAAGTCCGTGGGACCTGGCACGCGCAAAAATATCGATGAATTCACTCGCACCACATCGGCGGCAGTCGCCAAGATCGGTGGCGCAAGAGAGGGTAAGGCCATCATCATTATTAATCCGGCGGAGCCCCCCCTGATCATGCGCGATACAGTGCATTGCTTGGTGGATGAGGAGCCTGACGAGAAGGCGATCACTGAGTCTGTCATGGAGATGATCGCAGAAGTCCAGAAGTACGTGCCGGGCTATCGTTTGGTCAATGGTCCTGTCTTCGACGGCAACCGCGTGTCGACTTATCTGGAAGTAGAAGGTCTCGGGGATTTCTTGCCCAAATACGCGGGTAATCTCGACATTATGACGGCAGCAGGATTGCGAACTGCTGAGATGCTGGCCGAAGAGATCGCAAGTGATCGATTCGCACTGCCTGCAAGAGCGTAGAGGGGGTATCAAAGTGGATCTGAACGGCAAAAAAGTCACGCTGCATGACATGAGCCTGCGAGATGGGATGCACGCCAAACGTCACCAGATTTCCATTGAAGAGATGGTGGCCGTAGCGTGTGGCTTGGACGAGGCGGGTATGCCGCTGATTGAGATCACCCATGGCGATGGTTTGGGCGGCGCGTCCGTGAACTATGGTTTTCCCGCGCACAGCGATGAAGAGTACCTAAGCGCAGTTGTGCCAAAAATGAAGCAGGCACGCATTTCGGTACTCCATGTGCCGGGTATTGGAACCTTGGATCACATTCGCATGGCGAGCGACCTTGGCGCCTCAACCATTCGTATTGCGACCCACTGCACCGAGGCCGATATATCCGAGCAGCACATCGGAATGGGACGCGATTTGGGCATGGATACCGTCGGCTTTCTGATGATGGCTCACATGGTGAATAAGCAGGATTTTCTCCAGCAGGCACTGCTGATGGAGTCTTATGGTGCCAACTGCATTTACTGTACCGATTCGGCTGGCTATATGTTGCCGGATGAGGTGACAAAAAAGATTTCGACGCTCCGAAAGCATCTTAAAGGCGAGACGGAGATTGGTTTTCATGGCCACCACAATTTGGCGATGGGCGTTGCGAATTCGCTGGCCGCGATCGAGGCCGGGGCAAACCGAATCGATGGCTCGGTTGCAGGGCTGGGCGCGGGCGCCGGTAACACCCCTCTCGAGGTGTTATCTGCGGTGCTGCACAGAATGGGGGCCGAGGACGGTATCGATCTCTACAAGATTATGGATGTGGCAGAAGATTTGGTCGTGCCCATGATGGATCAGCCTATCAGGGTGGATCGGGATTCCCTGACCCTGGGATATGCCGGCGTTTACAGTTCGTTCCTCCTGTTTGCGAAACGCGCGGGAGAAAAATACGGCGTCCCGGCAAGGGATTTACTGGTGGAGCTAGGTCGCAGGGGCACTGTCGGCGGGCAGGAGGATATGATCGAGGATCTTGCGCTGACCATGTCTTCGCAGAAACCCTGAACTTGCCATCAAGCCTCAGGCGTTTGTGTTGTGACCTGAGGGGGCTGATGTTTCCAACGACGATTGGACCAGAGATAACTCTCGGGCTCTTCCCGAATGGTTTGCTCCGCAGTGCGAATATAGGCCTCGATAATTTGTTCCTCGGTCAGCTGCCCGGGCGTTTCCACAATGGGTATCAGGCTCAGGTGGTAGCGGCCGCGGGCTTTGCGTCGACAACGGGCAAACATCACCGGAAAGCCGGTCAATTGCGCGATCGTGGAGGGGCCCAAGAAAAAGCCCGTGGGTTGGTTGAGCCAATCGCTCCAATAGACGTTATCGCGGCCGCCCGGTGATTGGTCAGCCAGCAGGACCAGAGCCCGAAATCGACGACGGTTCTTGAGCACATTGCGCGCGACCTTCTCCATCAGGATCGGCTCACCTCCAAATCGGCTTCTCACCTCATAGGCAAAGCGCTCGGCGCCTTCATTGCGCAGTCGTTTATAGACCGGATCGATGGGGATATCGCCATGGGCGTTGGCGGCGTGCATCATCCATTCCCAGTTCCCGAGATGAATGGTCAGCACGATGGCCGACTTCGAGCGATTCTCAGTGAGTCGCTCGAACTCATCCAGACCCTCTATCGTCACGCGTTGCTCGAATTCACTGAGCGGCATGCGGGAAGCGTGGAGGATTTCCATCGTGACATCGGTGAATTGACGGTAAAACCGTGTGGCGATGTCGGCTCGCCATGCCGCATCCCGCTCGGGGAAGGCATTCTGCAGATTCGTATCGATGACCTTGGCCCGGTAGCGGAATACGCGTTGCAGGAGGATCGCGGCCACCCGGGCCAGCCCATACTTGATGGGGAGCGGTAACAGGGCCAGAGCCTTGTAGAGCCAGTAAATCATAGTGCGGTGCAGTGCTCGGGCAGCGTGAGTTGCAGGGTCGGCGGAATCCTATCCGATGGCGGACATTGAAGGCGCGGATTACCCTGCAGGTTCAGCGTGCGCAGGCCGCTTATTCCCAGTACCGGGATCGTATCCACGATGTCGTTGTTATTGAGCCACAGTTGCTCCAATGCCTCGAGGCGCTCGAGCTCGAGTAAATTCCGTATGGCGTTGTCATTCAATTTGAGCAACTGGATTTGATCAAATTGCGAGAGTCCTGCCAGCGAGGTAATGCCTGCGTCACTGCAGTTGAGGCTCATGATGTCGCTTGGCTGCGTGGCCTCGATGTCGTCGGCGGTTTGCTGCAGGCAGTTCTGGAGGGCCGTGTCCTCAATGCCATCGACGCGTAACGGCGACGCGGGCTCATAGACGGTGACATCGTTGACCGTGATGTCGTACTGGCCCAATGTGGAACATGCTGTCATCAGGGTGATGCCGACCAGCGCAAATGTGCCGCTTAACCCTGTACGGAATGGCTTCATAGTATGCTTGGAGTCAGGTTCGACTCAGTCAATCACGGGCCATTATGCAATGCAAACCATCATGAGTGATGCGGGTGTCGCGGTACCCGCTCCACCGGCGGTGCTGGCTGTCTCGGGAGAGTCGCCGGCGCGCGCCCGTACTGCGGCCACCGCCCTGAGTACGCACCTGTGTGCGCACAAGGCGGGTTCGGACCTCCTGCTGGTGGTAGGAGAAACCGATGCATGGCTTGAAGCTGACGGCACTGAGGTGCGAGTGAGCTTCGATTCCGCGACGATGCGCCACCGGCGCAAGGGTGGACAGAATGAGCTGCTGGGGCGTGCGGTGGGGGTCAAGGCGGGCCGTAAACCGCGCGTCTGGGATGCGACTGGCGGTATGGGGCGCGATGCCTTTGTGCTGGCCGACCTCGGTTGTGAGGTCACATTGAATGAGCGGGTGCCGGTGCTTGCCTGGTTGCTCAATGAAGCCATTGTTGCCGCCAGCGTCAGCGCTCATGAGCAGGTGCGCGATGCCGCTGAGCGCATGACGGTTGTGGTCGGAGGATAGTTGCCAATCAGCGGTGCCCTCTGACTCCGTGCTCTACTTGGACCCCATGTTCCCCGAGCGAAAAAAAGCCGCCGCCGTGAAAAAAGAGGCGGCGATGCTCCAGCGGTTAACGGGTGGTTATGATGACGCTGAAGAGTTATGGGCATGGGCTTGGGCACAGCCCGTTGAGCGGATAGTGGTGAAGCGCCCGCTCCGCGCGCCTGTTTTGGGCGCGCAGCGGCCGTCACACAGTTTGTCAGGCAAATCACTGCGGTTTGACGTGTTTGTGCGCAAAAAGCAGCCCGATTCGATCGGCCAAGCCGAGGTGTAGGGTGACAGCGAGTGGATTCTGGATCGGCGTAGAAGCCATGCCCGTATCGGTGCTACGCGCCGCCGCAGAGCATGAGCGGCCTATCTTCTGTGGCCAGCTGTCGCTGAATCAGGGATTGCAGGCTGAGTTGGGTGAGCTATACGAACGCGCAGAGTGGCACGACGTGGCCCTCGATACGGCAATTGGCCAGGGCTATGTGATGGATTTGTTACGTCAACGTCTCCCCGTTGCCAGCGTGGTGTTGGCATTAGACGTCTCGACAGATGAGGGTATGAGAGATCGGGTCGTTGCGCCGGTGAATGAGGCTTTGGCGCACGCGCGACGCATTACAGAGGGCTTACTGATCGTGACGCGGGCTGCCGAGGCCGTGATGCCTACCGGGAGCGGCTCGCTGACCGTGATGCTGTGCGGGCCGCGTCAGGCGTCCTACTCGCTGGCGGAGGGGTTGGCCGCGTTCGTGGAGCATTTTGTTTCCGCTGAAGCCGCGCGATGGTCTGAAGGCGGGCGTTTACTCCGCATTGAACGCGCTGACTTAGCCGAGTAGGCGCTCCAGAATACCCTCGTAAACCTGGGTCAGCTTGGGAACATCGGCGATCTTCACACGCTCGTTACACTGATGGATCGTGGCGTTGACGTGTCCCACCTCGACCACCTGTGCGCCACTGGGTGCAATGAACCGCCCATCTGATGTGCCGCCTCCGGTAGACACCACGGGTTGCTGCCCTGTGACCGCCTCGATGCTCTGAGTCACGGCATCGAGTAGGGCCCCGGGTTCGGTCAGAAACGGTTCACCGCTTAGAGACCACTCGATCTCGTATGTCAGATCATGCGCATCCAATATGGCCTCGCAACGTGACTGAATCGCCTCGGCGGTCAGTTCGGTACTGAAGCGCAGGTTAAAGAGCACCTCTACCGTGCCCGGGATGACATTGGTGACGCCTTGGCCTGATCGAACGGTAGAGATCTGCAGGGAGGTCGGGTCGAAGAAATCGTTGCCGTTATCCCAAGCCTCGTTAGCCAGCGCGTCGAGGGCAGGCATGGCCCGGTGAATCGGATTATCGGCAAGGTGGGGATAGGCGATGTGCCCCTGCTTGCCATGCACAGTGAGTCGCGCATTGAGCGAGCCACGGCGACCGTTCTTGACGAGATCGCCCAACGCCTCAGTGCTGGAGGGTTCACCCACAACGCACCAGTCGATCTGTTCGCCTCGGGAGGTGAGTGTTTCCATCACCTTGACGGTGCCCTGCTTGGCGGGCCCTTCTTCGTCTGAGGTGATGAGAAAGCCGATTCGCCCCGCGTGGTCAGGGTGCTGGCTCACGAACTGCTCGCAGGCCACCACCATGGCAGCGAGGCTCGCTTTCATATCCGCCGCGCCGCGTCCGACGAGATCATCCCCATCGACGGTGGCGGTAAAGGGGTCGGAATCCCAGCGGGCGTCGTCACCGGGGGGAACGACATCAGTGTGTCCGGCAAAGACCAACAAGGGGCCCGACGTGCCGCGGGTCGCCCAGAAGTTATCCACCTCGCCAAAGCGCATGGGCTCAACTGCAAAGCCGATCTGCTCAAGGCGAGCCATCATGCTGTCCTGACACCCGGCATCATCGGGGGTGACGGAGCGGCGCGCGATCAGCTCCCGCGTCAGCGCCAGCGTGGCGTCCTGGTCATCAATTGTTGGCATGCAACATCTCGTTCAGTTCGATGGCGCTTTTGTTGGTGAGGCACTGCACCGCGCCCGTGGATGAGTGGCGTCTGAACAGCAGGTCGGAGCGCCCCGCCAGCGTTCTGGCAGATACGGTTTCGATGGTTTCACCGCGGTCATCCAGCACGCTGACTTTGGTGCCTGCGGTGACGAACAATCCCGCCTCGATGGTGCACCGATCGCCCAGCGGAATACCGAGGCCGGCATTGGCGCCGATCAGGCATTCTTTGCCCACCGAGATCACGATATTGCCCCCGCCTGAGAGGGTTCCCATGGTGGAGCAGCCGCCGCCTAAATCAGAACCCTCGCCTACCCATACGCCTGCCGAGATGCGGCCTTCAATCATGCCGGGGCCTTCCGTGCCCGCGTTGAAGTTGATAAAGCCTTCATGCATGACGGTCGTGCCTTCACCAAGGTAAGCCCCCAGTCGCACCCGGGCAGTGTGAGCAATGCGCACGCCAGCAGGCACCACGTAGTTGGTCATCTTGGGGAATTTATCGACGCTGGAGACCTCCAACACAGCGCCCCTCAATCTGGCGTCGAGTTGCCGCTGGGGTAATTCATTGAGGTCGATCGGCCCCTGATCGGTCCATGCCACGTTGGGTAGCAGGCCGAATAGGCCGGTCAGGTCCGTCTCATGGGGTTTGACTAGCCGGTGGGAGATCAGGTGCAGCTTAAGGTACGCCGCTTCAACGGAATCCGGGGCAACATTGTCGGCAAGCGCCGTGGCCACGACACGCTGATCGGTTTCTATGAGTTGCTTGGCAACGGTGGCAAGCACCGACTCGCCGGCTTGCTCCAATGCGCTGGCCAGTTCTTTCAACTGAGCGGCGTCGAGATGCCCCGTGACACCCTGCAAGGCGTCGGCAACCGCCCCCGTTACCTGCGAGAGAGGGCGAGGATAAAACGTATCCAGGGAAGCGCCCTCGGCGTTCTCCGATGCGATGCCCAGACCAAAACCATGTAGCGAGCTCATTCCGTCTTACCTTCAACAATGCACTTCAAACATTGAAACCGCGCCGCAAAATCCTGCTCGGAGAAGCCTACCGACACCGTGTCCTGCCATACCAACACCGGTCGCTTGATCAGTGTTGGATGCTCGCGGAGCAATTCAGCCGCGGCACTGCCGCTCAGCGCGTCGCGTTGCGCCTCATCCAACTGTTTGTAGGTTGTGCTGCGACGGTTAATCAGACGCTCCGCGCCAACTGACTCAAGCCAAGACGCAATGCGGCTGACAGGCGGCGTATTCTCACGAAGATCGATAAAGTCGTGCGCAATGCCCTGGCTGTGCAGCCATTTACGCGCCGTGCGGACGGTGTCGCAATTGGGGATTCCAAATAAGGTCGGCAGACTCATGACGGTGCCCATGCTGGTGATGATGCTTTTACGGTGTGTCGCTGAGTTACGGATCGTGCGGCATCCCGAACAGGCCGCGCAGGGTAGCAGAATTGCTGTACGCCTGCCTTGTGGTCAGGCTTTATTGCAGCGTTTGGGATGCTTTCGTGCGGGGTAGCAAGTGGTGCAGATTTCGCAGACGCGGCCATCGCAGCCGCGAGCGGTGCAATACTCGCGTCCGTAATAAATGATCTGCAGGTGGAGCGCGTTCCAGCGCGCCTTGGGGAAGGCCTTTTTCAAATCTCGCTCCGTCTCGACGACGTTGCGTCCCCGGGTCAGACCCCAGCGCTGTGCCAGACGGTGAATATGCGTATCGACAGGAAAGGTCGGCATTCCAAACGCTTGCGCCATGACGACGCTGGCCGTTTTGTGGCCGACGCCGGGCAATTTCTCCAATGCTTCCAGATCTGCGGGCACCTCACCGTTGTGGTGTTCCAGCAGTAGTTCGCTCAGGCGATGAATCGCTTTCGATTTTTGCGGAGATAAACCACAGGGGCGGATGATCGACCGGATTTCCTCGACGCTGAGTTGAACCATGTCCTCGGGGCAATCTGCTTTGGCGAAAAGTCCGGGCGTCACCTGATTGACGCGCTCATCGGTGCATTGCGCGCTAAGTAAGACAGCGATGAGCAACGTGTACGGGTCGGTATGGTCGAGGGGGACCAGCGTCTCTGGATAGAGCGCCTGCAACCTGTCATCGATATAGGTGAAGCGCTCTGCCTTGCTGAGGTTGCTCGCTGTACCCATCTCACCAGCCCTGTTTGATGGCATGGGCGATTCGCTCAGCTGCTTCAACGCAGTTCTCAAGCTCGGCGACCAGCGCCAGTCTGACGCGATTCTCGCCAGGATTACCTTGTTCGGTGTCTCTGGCGAGGTAGCGACCCGGCAACACTTTAACTGCCGCACGTTCCAGCAGTTGCTGTGCGAACGTCTCGTCGTTGATGGGCGTCTCGGGCCATAGATAGAAGCCCGCTTCGGGCGAGGTCACGGTCATCACCTCAGCGAGTACCGGCGTCACGGCAGCAAACTTTTCTCGATACCGCGCCCGGTTTTCTAAAACGTGTTGTTCATCCCCCCATGCCCACTCGCTGGCAATTTGGTGGTGTGGCGGCATCGCGCAACCGTGATAGGTTCGGTAGCGTTTGAAGCGTTCTATCCACTCCGCATCGCCGGCGACGAAACCGGAGCGCAGCCCCGGCAAGTTAGAGCGCTTCGAAAGGCTGTGAAAGCAAAGACACCGTCGGTAGTCGTGCCTTCCCAATTCAGCACAGGCCTGGAGTAACCCGGGCGGTGGTGTGCCTTCGTCTGGGTAGATCTCGCTGTAGCACTCGTCACTGGCAATCAGAAAATCGTGCTCGTCAGCCAGTTGGATGAGTTTCTGCAGTATTCCGCGGGGCATGACGGCGCCGGCCGGGTTGCCTGGCGTGCAGATATACAAAAGCTCACAGGCCTGCCACTGCTCGGGCGTGACGGCATCAAAATCTGGAAGAAAGCCATTGCTCTCGTTGCAATTCACCCACAGCGGCTCTGTTCCAGCGAGAAGCGCCGCGCCCTCATAAATTTGGTAGAACGGGTTAGGCGAGATCACCGCACCGGGTTTGCCATAGGTGACTGCGACCTGAGCGAGCGCAAACAGACCCTCACGGGTGCCATTTAAAGGCAGTACCTGTTGCTCCGGATCGACTGCAGATAGTGAGAATCGGTGCTTCAGCCACCTACGCAATCGCCGCTCGAAGTTCCTGTCTCCCGGCGGTGGCGGGGTAGGAGGCAATCTAAGCCGGCGTGTTCTTGCAGTAGCGATAGCACCGTCCCGGGCGGTGGGTGTTGCGGCTCGCCGATGGTCAGTGGGATGACGGCGCTGTTTTCTGGAGAGATATCCTCGAACAATCGAGCCAGCTTCTCGAACGGGTAAGGCTGTAGCGCCCCGAGACCAGCATTCAAATCGCGATCTCCGACGGTGCGCGACTGTCGCTCTGTGATGCGTCCAATACCGCAATCAACTGTTGCTCGATTTTCGCGAGTGATGCGTTGTCGCGCAGCGGGCCGCCCGCGGCATCGGTCAAAAAGAACACGTCTTCAACGCGTTCTCCCAGCGTTTGGATTTTGGCACCCTGAATAGACACCTGATGCTCAGATAAGACTGACCCCAGTCGAGCCAGCAGGCCAGGGCGGTCCGCGGTGGAATTTCGAGGGTAGTGTGCGTGCCTGCCTTATCCTCAGAAAACGCCACGGAGGTGGGGATCGTGAATGCCCGGACGGTCCTTGGCGTGTGTCGAGACACTGCTTTGAGTCCTTCCAGCGCCAAGCTGTGGCGAATTTTTTCTTGAATTTCCGCGAAGGCGTCGGGGTGCGAGGACAGTGAACTGCCGTCACTTTTTAATACGAAGAACGTGTCCAGCGTGCCGCCTTTGGTATCGCTGTAAATACGGGCATCGTGAATGCTCAGGTCCAATGTTTCGAGCGCCGCACAAATCCGGGCAAAGGTATTGGGCTGGTCCTGAGTGTGCACGAATATTTGCGTTGCATTGCTGACGGGCGACTCACTGGCCTGTCTGATCAGCACGAGGGCGCCGTTGTCGTGGTTATGATCTGCAATCGCCTCGGTATGCCAGGCGATGTCGTCGGCGCGCTCGCGCAGAAAGTAGTCATCGCCCAGAGGTGGCCCATAGGGTGTCGAGTTCTTCGCTCAAGAACCCACGGTATTCCAGTGTTTCCGCCGCCGCTTGTTTGGTCGATCGGATGACGTCCTCGCGGTCCAGCGGATTTTCGAGTCCCCGACTGAGGGCGCGCCGAGTCTCGGTATAAAGCTGTCGCATGAGCGAGGAGCGCCATGCGTTCCACAACTCGGGGTTAGTGCCGGCAATGTCGGCGACGGTGAGGGTGTAAAGATAGTCGAGACGTTCCTGAGTCGAGACAATCTCGGCAAAGCGTTGAATTTCTTCCGGATCAGAAATATCGCGTCGCTGGGCGATCTGACTCATTAAAAGGTGGTTTTGTACCAGCCATACAATGAGTGCGGTGTCCGAGGCTGATAGGCCGTGATCCGTGCAGAACTGCTCCGCATCGACTGCGCCCAATTCCGAGTGGTCACCGCCACGGCCTTTGCCGATGTCGTGGAAGAGTGCCGCGATGTAGAGCAGTTTGGGATCGCGCAGGCGCCGGGCAATTCGCGTCGAGACGGGGAAGCGGTCGGTGTAATCAGCGCGCATGAAGCGTCGGGTGTTGGCGATCACCTCAGTGGTATGCGCATCAACCGTGTAGGCATGGAAAAGGTCGAACTGCATTTGCCCGATAATGGCACCGAAGGCAGGCAGATATCTGCCAAGCACGCCGTGGCGAGACATACGGCGCAGCTGCTTAGTCATGTTATGGGGCACGCCCAAGACGTCCATGAACAGCTGGCGGTTTGTTTGGTCTGCCCGGAATGCTTCGTCAATCAGGGGAGCATCGCGTCGCAATAACCGTTGGGTATTGGGTTCGATACGATCGACTAGCGGGTCATTGCCAATCAATACAAAGATGCGTAACAGGTTGCCCGGCTGGTTCTGAAAAACTTTGTTGTGTCGAGCGCGAATGCGGCTATCGCTGACTTCAAAGTCATCATCGATCACCCGAATGTCGGACGCCTCGGTGTCGGCCAAACGATGCTCAAAAACCTCGATGAGCAATTCATTGAGTTGACTGAGCGTCTGCATCCACCGGTAGTAAATCTGCATGAATTGTTCTACTGCCAGCCGATCTCCGTCCGACATGCCCCACAGCGCGGCGAGTTTCTTTTGATGATCAAAGAGGATTCGGTCATCAGCGCGTCCTGTCATGACGTGTAGCGCGAAGCGCACCTGGCTGAGAAACTCTTGGCCATCACGCAGCTGTTGCAACTCGCTTTCACTCAGAAAGTCGGGCTGGTCCGTTGCAGTCAAACTGGTGCCAAAGCAGCGCAGTGTGATCCACTCGATGACCTGCAGGTCGCGGAGACCACCGGGAGAGCTCTTAATATTGGGCTCGAGGGCATACTCGGTGTTGCTGTAACGGTCGTGGCGGTTTTGCTGCTCGGTCAGCTTGCCCCGGATGAAGTCATCGGGTCCCCACATTCGGGGCGGTGCGATCAGCGCTTCCAGCGCGGGGAGTAGCGCTTCATCACCGTTCAGGTGGCGGGCCTCCATCATGGTGGTAATGATGGTCAGGTCCTCGGCTGCCAGCGTTTCGCATTCCTCGAGTGTCCGGACGCTGTGGCCAATCTGTAAGCCAGTATCCCATAAGCTCGTAACGAATCGCTCGAGCTTGCTTGCCGTCGCATCGTTCGGCGCGCTTTCAATCAGAATCAGAATATCGATATCCGACTGTGGGAAGAGCTCTCCGCGCCCGTAGCCGCCTACCGCAATGAGCGCCGCTGCTTGGGTTTCACCGAGGTGCTCGGTCCAGAGCAACGACAGGGCGCGGTCGACGCATTCACTGGTCTGGCGCAACAGGGGCTTGATAGCGTTGCCCGGTGCAAAGGCGGAGGCGAGCGCCTCTCGGGCGTCTTGCAAGTAGTGTCGCGCAGCAACCGAGGCGGCGCTGTGCTCCGCGACGTAATCACCAAAATGTGGCAGAGAAACGGTTGGGCTGGCGTCCAGTGATGCCTCAGAAGGGGAGGACTTCATCCTGCCTCCGGGTGAGTACTTCGCAACCCGATTCCGTGACGGCTATGGTGTGTTCCCACTGGGCTGAAAGTCGGCCGTCGCGGGTTGTAACGGTCCATCCGTCTCGTGCGTTGAGCTTCGTGTATCGTTTGCCCGCATTGATCATGGGCTCTACTGTGAAGGTCATGCCCGGCTCGAGGCGCAACCCCGTGCCTGGTTTGCCGTAATGGAGCACCTGAGGTTCCTCGTGGAAGACCTTGCCAATACCGTGGCCGCAGTACTCTCTCACCACTGAGTAGTAGTTGGCCTCGGCATGCTGCTGAATCACATGGCCGAGATCTCCCAGCGTGGCGCCCGGCTTGACGAGTGCCAGAGCCTGGTAGAGGCATTCTTGCGTGATGCGAACCAGTCGCTCGGCGTGTGGTGCGACCTCGCCAACACCGACCATGATGCTGGTATCGCCATGCCAGCCATCTTTGATCACTGTGACGTCGATGTTGATGATGTCGCCGTTGCGGAGCTTTTTATTGTCTGAGGGGATGCCGTGGCAGATCACCTCGTTGACGGACGTGCAGATCGATTTTGGGAATCCCTTGTAATTTAGGGGCGCTGGGATGGCTTTCTGCACATTGACGATATGATCGTGACAGATGCGATCAAGTTCTCCCGTCGTCATGCCGACTTCAACCTGCGGGGCAATCATGTCCAATACCTCGGCGGCCAGTCGGCCTGCCTCGCGCATACCCTCGATTTCGGAGTCGGTTTTGGGGGTCACAGTGCTCATGAAATGTTGTCGGTGCTTCAGATTTCGTAAGGTGCGAGAGTGTAACCGACTCGGCGACCCTTTTGGGCCGCGCTTTCACTGTTTGAAGGGCTGTGGTATAAAGCGCGCCGCTAGCAAGTGCTGGCGACGCCATTTTAGGCAAATAGCACGTTTTCTCGGATGTGCGGACCCGGGTGCCGGTGACGGTTGGAGTCGCAGAGAAAACGGAAGGTAAACCCAAACAGAGAGTTTGATTATGACGCAAGTAAGCATGCGTGACTTGCTGCAAGCAGGTGCGCACTTCGGGCATCAGACCCGTTTCTGGAATCCCTAAGATGGATCAGTACATCTTCGGGGCTCGCAACAAAATCCACATCATCAATCTTGAGCACACCGTACCGGCTTTTAACGAAGCGCTGGCGACGGTGAAGCGCTTGGCCGAGAACAAGAATCAAGTCATGTTCGTCGGCACCAAGCGTGCTGCGGGTAAGATCGTTGAAGAGCATGCGCGTCGTTGCGGCATGCCCTTTGTCAGCCACCGGTGGTTGGGAGGTATGCTCACCAACTACAAGACTATCCGGTCCTCCATCAAGCGTCTGCGCGAGCTGGAAGAGCAGGAGCAAGATGGCACATTTGCCAAGCTGACTAAGAAAGAAGCGCTGATGCGCTCTCGTATGAAGGAAAAGCTTGAGCGCTCCATCGGCGGAATTAAAGAAATGTCAGGTTTGCCCGACGTGCTGTTCGTCGTGGATGTTGACCACGAGCGTATCGCCGTAACGGAAGCCAACAAGCTCGGTATTCCCGTGATCGGCATCGTTGATACCAACAGTGATCCCGATGGCGTCGATTACGTGATTCCCGGCAATGATGACGCGATTCGCGCCATCAAGCTGTACGTCACTGCGGTGGCGGATGCGGTGATTGCAGGCAAAGCGGCGGCGGGTGAAGTCGTTGCCGCTGACGAGTTTGTCGAGGTGACTGAGCCTGAAGCAGAGTCTGCGCCTGCCGAAGAGGCATCTGAGGCTCCGGCGGAAGACGCTGCCCCTGTGGAAGAGCCTGCAGAGGCTCCGGCCGCTCAAGCTGAGACTGCCGCTGGCGACGACGCAGAGGCGCCTGCCTCCTGACCCGATGCCGGGCACTCGGGTGCCCGGTAATCGTTCAACATGAACCTTAAACGGTTCCCCTATTCATCATTGTGTTGCCGCTGTAATGCGGGATTGCGAGGAAAATCATGTCTGCTGCACTGGTAAAAGAACTGCGTGAACGGACCGGCCTGGGCCTTTTGGAGTGCAAGAAAGCGCTCTCTGAAGCGGATGGCGATATTGATGCGGCTATCGAGGCGCTGCGGAAATCCAGTGGCATGAAGGCCGCGAAGAAAGCAGGCCGCACCGCGGCTGATGGGGTCGTTGCGATACAGACCGCCGATGACGGTAGCTTCGCGGCGATGGTTGAAGTGAACAGTGAAACTGACTTTGTTGCTCGTGACGAAAACTTTCTGGGTTTTGTCCAGTCGGTAGTGGGCAAGGCTTTCGGCGAGCGCATTGCGGATGTTGAGACGCTGGCAGCAGGGGAAACGGAAGACGCCCGCCAGGCACTCGTTCAAAAAATTGGTGAAAACATTAGCGTGCGGAGAGTCATGACGCATGAGGCGAGCGATGGTGTTGTGGGTGGTTATGTCCACGGCAATAACCGTATCGCAGTGTTGGTGTCATTGAAGGGTGGCTCTGACGAGCTGGCCCGCGACGTGGCCATGCATGTGGCTGCCGTCAACCCGCAGGTTGTGTCCCCCGATGATATGCCCGCGGAACAAGTCGCCAAAGAACGGGAAATTTATGCGGCTCAAGCACAGGATTCGGGCAAGCCTCCGGAAATCGTTGAAAAGATGATCGATGGGCGTATCCGGAAATTCTTGTCAGAGAACAGTCTGACAGAGCAGGCGTTTGTCAAAGACCCCGACATGACCGTGGGTAAGCTAGTCTCGGCGGCTGGTGCCGAGGTCCTGAGCTTTACGCGTTTTGAGGTCGGTGAAGGTATAGAAGTCGAGAAGGTCGATTTTGCGGCTGAGGTGGCGGCACAGTTGGGTAACTGAGCCGCAGGCACACCGCCGCGTGGGCTTGCGGCGGCGCCACATCGAGATAAGAAGAATCACCAAGGTTTCTGTATCAACGGGAGCCTTACCGTCCGGTAGCATGGTATCTCTTGGAGATGTTGTGCGGGAGTGACAAAGATGGCGGCAGACAAAGTTTATAAGCGCATTCTCCTGAAGCTCAGCGGTGAAGCCCTCACGGGCCAGGAAGCTTTTGGCATAGACCCCAAAGTCCTTGATCAGCTGGCGCTGGAGATTGGCCAGTTGGTCGGGATTGGTGTTCAAGTTGGGCTTGTGGTTGGCGGGGGTAATCTGTTCAGAGGCGCCGCATTGAACGCCGCTGGACTGGATCGCGTCACAGGTGACCATATGGGTATGCTTGCCACTGTGATGAATGCGCTCGCGCTGCGAGACGCCCTTGAGCGCTCCAATATCGCCACCCAGGCGATGTCCTCGATTCCCATGAGTGGCGTGGTTGAGCACTACGACCGACGCAAGGCCATCCGCGCATTATCGAACGGAGACGTGGTGATCTTCGCCGCCGGAACGGGCAATCCCTTTTTCACTACCGACTCCTCGGCCTGTCTCCGTGGTATCGAGGTAAAGGCCGACGTGGTTTTGAAGGCCACCAAGGTTGACGGTGTGTATAGCGCAGATCCGGTCACTGATCCTGATGCGGTCAAATACGATGTACTCACGTACGATGAGGTACTGGATAAGAAGCTGGGCGTCATGGACCTTACGGCGATCTGTCTGGTGCGCGATCACGATATGCCCGTAAGAGTCTTCAACATGTCGCAGCGAGGCGCTTTGTTAAGCATTGTGCGTGGCGGTGATGAGGGGACCTTGATTCAGGCTTGAACGCCTGAACTAAATAGAGATCAGGATCAGTGACATGATTGATGACATCAAACAGGAAACAGAAGAAAGGATGGGAAAAGCGCTGGAGGCGCTGTCTCACAACTTCAACAAAATTCGCACGGGGCGAGCTCACCCCAGCCTTTTGGACAGCATCCGAATCGAGTATTACGGTGCTGAAACGCCGCTCAATCAGCTCGCCAACATCAATATCGAGGACGCGAGAACGCTGAGCGTTGTCGCCTTTGACAAGGCCATCACACCCGATATCGAGCGTGCGATCATGAAATCGGACCTTGGCTTGAACCCCGCCACGGCGGGCGAGGTGATTCGTATACCGATGCCAGTACTCACCGAGGAGACGCGCAAGGGTTACATCAAGCAAGCCCGGGGCGAGGCGGAGTCAGCCAGAGTGTCGGTGCGCAACGCCAGACGAGATGGTTTGGGGATGCTTAAGGAGCTCCTGAAAGAGAAGGAAATCTCCGAGGATGAGGAGCGCCGTGGACAGGATGTCATCCAAAAACTCACTGATGACTTTGTCGCCAAAGTGGAATCTGCGCTGAGTGAGAAAGAAACCGATTTGATGGCGATTTGACGAACGCTGGTTTTCTCTCGTGCAAGCCCCCGACATTCAACTACGAAGCGTCCCGCGCCATTTGGCCATCATTATGGATGGTAACAACCGTTGGGCGCGTCGGGAGGGTTATCCGGGTGTTGCTGGCCATCGCGCCGGCGCCGAGGTGGTAAGAGAGATTGTCTCCGCCTGTGAGTCTCGTGGAATTCGCTACCTGACGCTGTTTGCCTTTTCCAGTGAAAACTGGGGCCGGCCCCGTGCTGAGGTGCGGGCTCTGCTCGCCTTGTTGTCACGCTATCTGCGCAATGAAGTCGAAAAGCTGACGAAAGATGGGGTGCGTCTCAGGGTGATTGGTCGGCGCGATCGTTTCAGTCCCCGTTTGCAGAAGCTCATTGCCAAGGCAGAAGCCGCCACAGAGTCAGGAGATAAAGCGACGCTGACGCTCGCGCTGGATTATGGCGGCCGTTGGGATATTGCAGAGGTCACACGGTCGATTGCCCGCGATGTTGCCGAAGGGACCTTGAAGCCTGAAGATATCGATGAGGACGTCATCTCTCAGAGGCTTGCGACTGCTGACTTGCCTGATCCCGATCTTTGCATCAGAACGGCGGGCGAGACGCGCATTTCTAATTTCTTGCTGTGGCAGTTCGCCTACGCTGAATTTTGGTTCACCGAAGTCTTGTGGCCTGATTTCGACGACACGGTTCTGGACCTTGCTCTGGCTGATTATGCTGTCAGGGAGCGCCGGTTTGGTGTCCGTCCCCTGCTGCATCAATACTAGACTGGCGGACGAAAAACGATAATGCTGCGGCTAAGAGTCATTACAGCACTGATCCTTGCAGGAGGACTGATTCTCACGCTCGCCTTTGCCTCATATCCACTGCAGGCGTGTATCTTCGCGCTGGTGGCAACGGCTGGAGCCTGGGAGTGGGCAACCTTGGCAGGTGCGCGCTCAAACTTGTACCGGGGTGCTTTCGCAGCGGGTATTCCATTGCTCTGTTTTGTGCTGTGGTCCGGGGTCGGTTTGCCCGATATGGAAAGTGCTGCTGCCGCTCAGCCTTTCTTGGCCGCCAGTGCGTTCTTGTGGTCAGTCATGTTGCTGGGCCTCAAGTACTATCCCGCTGGCCAGACAATCTGGCAACTCGTCATTGTCCGCGCTTTCTTGGGTTGGGCGATCTTGTCGTCCACCTGGCTAGCGGTTGTGACCTGTTTGATCATGAGCAATGGTGCTTTAGTGGTGTTCGCGATGATCCTGACGGTCGCTGCAGCTGATGTCGGGGCCTACTTTGTCGGAAGGCGGTTTGGGCGCCACGCCCTGGCCAAATCCATAAGCCCAGGAAAAACCTGGGAGGGTTTCTGGGGCGGGTTGCTGTCAGTCGTGCTACTGACCACTGTGACTCACCAGGCATTGCCGCCTGCCTATATACACTTGGGGTTCGGATCCTTGCTTGCCCTGGGGCTCGCGACCGCGGGAGCGTCCGTCGTGGGTGATTTGACGGTTAGTCTCCTCAAGCGAGAGGTTGGCGTGAAGGATTCAGGGTCTCTGCTGCCTGGGCACGGTGGCGTGCTGGATCGGCTAGATAGTATCTGCGGCGCTGCGCCGGTATTTGCGCTGGGCCTACTGTTGGTGGGGTACTGAGCGTGCGGCGCGTGGCGGTGCTGGGGGCAACGGGCTCAATTGGGCAATCCACGCTTGATGTGTTGGCTCGTCACCCGAGTCGTTACCGGGCCACGGTGCTCTCCGCAAATCGCTCAGTGACGGAAATGGCGGCTTTATGTCGTGATCACCGTCCCAAGCACGCGGTGATGGCTGACGACAGCGCGGCAGAAGCATTGAGAAGACTGCTCGCCGATCTGCCCGAAGTTGAGGTGTCCGCGGGTTCAGAAGTTTTGGACAAATTGGTCGCGGCACCAGAGATCGATACGGTGGTGGCAGGTATTGTGGGGTTCGCAGGCTTGCAGCCGACACTCAGTGCGGCGCGCTCCGGAAAGACAATTTTATTGGCGAATAAAGAGGCCTTGGTGAGTGCCGGGGGGCTTTTTATGGCAGCGGTTCGGCAGGGTGGCGCCACGCTACTTCCTGTGGACAGCGAGCACAATGCGATGCACCAATGCCTCCCGATTGATTCCTCGGGGCGCCCCGACATGGGTCATGTTGAGAAGATTGTTCTTACAGCCTCGGGTGGACCCTTCAGAGGGCGGTCCCGGGACTCGCTTCGAGGCGTCACGCCCGCGGAGGCTTGTGCCCATCCCAATTGGTCCATGGGCCAGAAGATCTCGGTCGATTCTGCGACGCTTGCTAATAAAGGTCTCGAACTGGCGGAAGCGTGTTGGTTATTTGACCGCACCCCCGATGAAATCGAGATCGTGGTGCATCCGCAAAGCATCGTCCACTCGATGATTCGTTATCGTGACGGTTCGGTTCTGGCCCAGCTGGGGCAGCCCGATATGCGAACCCCGATCGCTTACTGTCTCGCCTGGCCCGAGCGGGTCGATGCGGGTGTTGAACCCCTTGACCTAGTCAGTGTCGGTCGGCTCGATTTTGAGGCGCCTGATCTCGAGGCATTTCCCTGTCTGGCGCTGGCTCAACAGGCCATCACGCAGCCGGGCGGTATGTGCGTTTATAGCGCGGCCAATGAAATAGCGGTGGAGGCTTTTCTCGGCGGCGATGTCCGCTTCACTGATATCGATAGTGTGATCGAATCGACCCTCGGCAAGGTCGATTTGTCGGAACCTGAGACCCTCGATGAGGTCCAAATGCTTGACCAAACGGCACGTGATATCGCTTTTTCGCATGTCACAATGCTGTCTTCCCGTTCGTAAGCCAAAGGAAGGACATTGATCGAAACACTTCAAACGCTGGTGGTGGCACTCGTGACTTTTGCCACGGTGGTTGCGATCCATGAATATGGACACTTTTGGGTGGCCAGACGTTCGGGCGTCAAAGTGCTGCGCTTTTCGATCGGCTTCGGCAAGCCGTTATTGCGCTGGCAAGGGGCAGATGGAACGGAGTACGCGCTTGCGGCGATCCCGCTGGGCGGCTACGTCCGGATGGCAGATGAGCGTGATGGAGATGTCGCGGCCGCGGATTTACCGCGCGCCTTTAATCGACAGCCTGTAGCCGCCCGCATGGCGATCGCCGCCGCGGGACCGGTCGCGCATTTTATGTTGGCAATTCTGGTGTTATGGGGTGTGTTTTTACGCGGCGAAGTGGGTGTGGTACCCGAAATCGCCGAGGTTGCCCCGGATTCTTTGGCGGCGCGCGCAGGGCTGCAGTCTGGGCAGGAAATTAGGGCAATCGATGAACGCGAGACGCCCACCGTTGCCGCGGTGAACTTTGCTTTACTGGAGCGCCTCGGCGATTCAGGCGTCGTCACCTTCGCCGCAACCTATCCTGATTCAGACGTCTTGCATCACTATGAAGCCTCGATTGAGCAATGGCTAAAAGGTACAGAGCAGCCCAACTTACTGAGGGCGTTGGGCGTCACAATCAAGACCCCTCCGGTGCTACCGAGGGTCGGCGCACTCACCGAGGCGGGGTCAGCGCGTGCAGCAGGTTTTCAGGTGGGCGATCTGATTTTGGAGGCTGATGATCAGTCTGTGGCGCTTTGGATGGATTGGGTTAACTTCGTCCGCGCACGCCCCGATCAGCCTATTCGTGTGCTGATCGAACGAGGGGGTCGTATTCAGACGCTTACCGTGACACCCGCCAGCGTAATGTCCGAGGGCTCAGCTGTAGGCTCGGTTGGTATGTCAGTTGCGCTGCCCTCCATACCTGAGTCCCAGCAACGTCATTTCAACCGTGGGCCGATCGAAGCGCTCATGGCATCACTCCAGAGAACTGTTGACCTTGTTGGTTTTACCTTCAAATCAATTGGCAGAATGTTGCAGGGGTTGATATCGCCCAGTAATCTTTCGGGCCCAATAACCATTGCGCAGGTCGCTGCGTCTACCGCAGAGGCCGGATGGGTGTCATGGCTGGGGTTTCTGGCCCTGCTGAGCGTGTCACTGGGGGCGCTGAACTTACTGCCCATTCCAGTGCTCGATGGAGGCCATCTCGTGTTTTACGGATTTGAGGCGCTCATGGGTCGACCATTACCCGAGCGTGTCCAGATGGCGGGATACCAGCTAGGTGTGGTTTTAGTGCTCAGCATCATGGTATTTGCTCTGTATAATGATTTTTCGAAGCTTTGATAACGCTGGATGACCGATAAACCTGCAACCAGTGAAGATATTCTTGCGCCATGGGTCTTGGCCAATGGTGAAAGTTGCTGGGGTGGGGTTCCTGACCTAAACACGAAGACGGTATGCGCTTAAATCTCTTTCGCAAATTGCGGGGCAGCCGCCTCGGGGCTACATGCATTCTGGTCGTGTGTCTGGGCGTGGTGAGTTCGGCCTTTGCTCAGCTTGAGCCCTTCGTGATCCAAGATATCAGAGTTGAGGGCCTCCAGCGGATTTCTCCCGGTAGCGTCTTTGCCGCTTTGCCTGTGGGTGTTGGCGACACAGTGGATACCCAAGTGGTCAGAGCGGCTGCAAAGAGTTTATTTGCCTCCGGAAATTTTGATGATATCTCTATCGCTCGAGATGGTGGTGTCTTGGTAGTCGTGGTGGCTGAGCGGCCCAGCATCAGTGAAATCACTATTGACGGAAACAAGGCGATTGAAACAGAGGCGCTGCTTGATGGATTGAAGGGTGCTGGACTGGCAGTAGGCCAGGTATTTCAGCGCTCGACACTGGAAGGCATGCAGCTTGAGCTGCAACGACAGTATGTCCTGCAGGGCCGTTACGACGCGACTATCGATTCCGAGGTCATCGCCGAACCCAGAAACCGTGTTTCTATTGCAATCGACGTGAACGAAGGGACGGTGGCGACCATCCAGCACATTAACGTGGTCGGCAACGATATTTTTTCCGATGAGGATTTGTTGGATCTCTTCGAGCTGAAGATAGGCGGCTGGTTCTCCTTCTTCACCAGCGACAACAAGTATTCGAAAGAAAAGCTGACGTCAGATCTGGAAACCTTGTCTTCCTATTATCTTGATCGCGGATATTTGCAGTTCAATATTGATTCAACGCAGGTTGCGGTGTCGCCCGACAAGGAAGAGGTATACATCACCGCCAATGTGACAGAGGGCGAGAAGTTTACGATCAGTGAAGTGGGATTGAGTGGTGACCTCGTGCTCCCAGAGGAAGATCTCAACCGATTTTTGATCGTGCAGCCGGACCAGGTGTACTCGCAGCAACTCGTTACAGCGACGGAAGACTACCTCACCCGTCGACTCGGTAACGAGGGCTATAACTTTGCGAAAGTAACCGGCATGCCGGAGATCGACGAAGAAAATAGCACTGTGGTGATGAAGTTCTTCATCGATCCGGGCAAACGGACCTACGTCCGTCGTATTAATTTCGCGGGCAATATGACGACGATCGACGACGTGTTGCGTCGCGAGATGCGCCAGATGGAGTCCGCCCCCGCCTCCTCAGCAGCCATCGAACAGTCACGAATACGACTGGAGCGTCTGGGATTCTTCAAGACGGCAGAAGTGGAAACCGCCGAAGTGCCGGGCACCGATGATTTAATCGATGTCAATTTCGCAGTGGAAGAGCAGTCTTTTGGCTCGATTGGAGGCAGTCTCGGTTATGCGCAGGACGCGGGATTGATCCTGGGGTTAAATTTGCAACAGAACAATTTCCTGGGTACTGGGCGCAGGGTCGGTATTTCGCTCAACTCATCTCGCTATCAAGACGTCATCAGCTTTAATTACACGAACCCTTACTTCACCGAGGATGGCGTGAGCAGGGGGTTCGGTGTGTTTTACCGAAAAACGGATTTGTCCAAGATCAATGTCGCGAGTTACACCACCGACACCTGGGGCGGGAGCGTCAACTTTGGTTATCCGATCAGCGAGACTCAGCGGCTAGGATTTTCGGTGGGCGTGACAGACACCAAAATCACCTCTGGCCAATACGCTGTTCAAGAAATTGCTGCCAGCCCTAGACTCGCTCCCGAGATTGAGTATTGGTACTACTCAACGTTGCAGCAGAATGGCACCTACTCTGCAGCGGAAGTACTGCAGCCCATTGACACAATTCCACTGTCGGCGCTGTCTCCTCCAAGCAATGAAGGATTCCTCGACCTCAATGGTGATCAATACCTGAACTGGACCCTGACCGCTAGCTGGTTGCAATCTACTCTTAACCGCGGACAGCTTGCGACGCGAGGCGCGTCGCAATCCCTCTCTCTCGAGGTGGCGGTACCTTTATCTGATTTGGAGTTTTACAAGCTAAATTATCGCGGTGAGATCTACTTCCCACTGTTCGGCGATTTCACCTTGCACTTGCGAGGAGAGGTGGGCTACGGAGATGGCTATGCTGACACCTCCGAATTACCTTTTTATGAGCATTTCTTCGCGGGTGGTTTTGGGTCAGTGAGGGGCTATGAGAACAACACGCTAGGTCCTCGCTCGACCCCACCAGCTGTTTACTCAGCCAACACGGCGGTTACGGGGATTGACGAGAACGGGCGACCCACTGAATTTGGTGGTCCTGATGGCCGCGGTTATGGCTATGCGATTGATCCGTTGACGGGCAAGATTCCCGTGCAACAGTTCTACAATGAGCCGGACCCTTTTGGTGGCAATGTCCTGATCGAAGGTAGCGCGGAAATCTTGTTCCCGATGCCGTTTATCAAAGACCGCAGTTCGTTGCGATCGGCGTTGTTCTTCGATGTCGGGAATGTTTTCAATACCAATTGCCGAGAAAATCAGGTGAATTGTTTTGGTATAGATGCCGGGGAATTACGGTACTCTGTTGGTTTGGGTGTGACTTGGTTGTCAGGATTCGGCCCGCTGACCTTCAGTCTGGCGAAACCACTCAATGCCAGTCCGATTGATGAACGAGAAGTCTTCCAGTTTACGCTGGGCAGGGGCTTCTGAAGATGAAAAATGATGGAGATCCTTCAATGAACGTACGTGCGTGGCTGGCTGCCCTGCTGATGGTTGTGTTGCCCTCTACCGTATTAGCGCAGGGCCGAATCGCCGTTGTGAACCTGGAACAGGCGATTCTGCAAACTGACGTCGCGCAGCAACGGCTGCAGGAGTTTGAGAGCAACGAAGACTTCGCCTCTGATAAGGCGCAATTCGATGCCTTGCGCGCCGACCTCGATCAGTTGGTCAAGGATTTTCAGCGCGATCAGGCAGCAATGAGCGAGGAGGACCAGGTTGCTGCTCGGCAGAAAATGGCTAGCAAACAGTCTGATCTGGAGTATGTTGCCAAGAAATTGCAGACACTGCAGACTCAGAATGCACAGCGGGTCATGCAGGAGCTTGCGCCTCAAGCGCAGGAGGTGCTCCGCGAGATCATCGAGACTGATCAAATCGGCTTGCTGTTGCAGCAGCAGGCGGTGATCCATGCCGACTTGGGTTACAACATCACGGCTAAAGTCTCGGACAAAATGAATCAGCTAGGCGCCGAGTAAAGCTCATGCCTACCCTCGGGGAGCTCGCGACATACCTGGAGCTCGAGTTCCACGGGGATCCCGGCACCTCAATAGAAGGCTTGGCGGCGATCGACGTTGCCGAGCCACAACAACTGAGCTTTATCTCCGAGAAAAAGCACCTTCATCGATTAGCGCATACGCAGGCCGGAGCGGTGATTCTTCATCCGGAGTGGATGAGTGCTTGGTCTGGCCCCGCTCTACTGAGTCCGACCCCCTATGTGAGCTATGCCAAGGCCACGCGAATTTTCGATAATCACCCGCGTCCGTCGGAGACTGTCCATGCCGCCGCGGTGGTGGCTAGTAGTGCGCAACTGGGTGACGCAGTGACCATTGATGCGGGCGCCTGTGTCGAAGCAGACGCGGTGCTAGGTGATCGGGTCTGGATCGGTGCGGGCGTCTATATTGGTCATGGCGCGAATATTGGTGCAGATACGGTGATCAAGCCCGGTGCAGTGGTTTGTCACGCGGTCAAAATCGGACGGCGCTGCACGATTCACCCCAATGCCACGATCGGTGCGGACGGCTTTGGCTATGCGCCCAGTGCTGAGGGTTGGGTGAAAATCGAGCAACTCGCGACGGTTGTGATTGGCGATGATGTGGAAATCGGTGCTAATTCGACGGTCGACCGCGGTGCGCTCGAGGATACGGTGGTGGGAGACGGCGTGATTATCGATAATCTGGTTCAACTCGCTCACGGAGTCCGAGTTGGGCGCCAGACGGCCATCGCCTCACAAGCGGGTATTTCAGGTAGCACGCAGATTGGAGAGCGTTGTGTGATTGCCGGGCAGGCGGGAATGGCGGGGCATCTTGTGATTGCCGACGACGTTCACATTGGCGGACAGGGCAGGGTCGCAAGTTCCGTTACCGAGGCCGGGCATTACTCTTCCGGTACGCCTATCCAACCCCTGAGAGCATGGCTGAGAAGCGCATCACGGTTTACCCAATTAGATCAGATGGCGAAGCGCATCGCAGAACTGGAGAAAGCTACCGGTCTCGATCAGCAAGAGGATAACAAGGCGTGACACTGGACATTGAAGAAATCCGTAACCGGCTCCCGCACCGCTACCCTTTTCTTCTGGTTGATCGCGTTGTGTCGGTTACGCCGGGAGAGCGGATTAAAGCCTATAAAAACTTGTCGATTAATGAGCCCTTCTTTGATGGACATTTTCCAGGCAAACCAGTATTTCCCGGCGTTTTATTGACTGAAGCCATGGCACAGGCCGCCGGCATCCTAGGCTTTGTCACCATGGATAAAACACCCGCGGACGGTTCGATTTACTACTTTGTCGGCGCCGATAACCTGCGCTTTAAGCGGCCCTGTGTGCCGGGCGATCAGGTGATGTTGTACGCCAGCATTGTCAGCGAACGTCGAGGCATCTGGAAATTCGATGTTGAGGCGAGAGTGGATGACGAGCTCGCCGCTTCCGGCACGATATTGTGTGCCGATCGGTGAATCGTGATTCACGAAACCGCCATTGTTGACCCCACCGCGCGTCTGCATGATTCCGTAGAGGTTGGCCCCTGGACGCTGATCGGCCCCGACGTCGAAATCGGTGAAGGCACCAAGATTGAATCTCATGTTGTTATCAAGGGGCCCACGCGAATAGGCGCCCGTAACCACATCTATCAATTTTCAACGGTGGGAGAGGCGACGCCCGATCTCAAATACCGTGACGAACCTACCGAGCTTCACATCGGTAACGACAACGTCATCCGAGAAAACGTGACGATTCACCGCGGGACCGTGCAGGATCAATCTCTGACGGCGATCGGCGATCGCAATTTGTTGATGGCGTACGTTCATGTTGGTCATGACAGCGTCATAGGAAATGACACTATTCTGGTGAACAACACGGCACTGGCGGGGCATGTCGAGGTCGGGGATTGGGCGATTTTATCGGGTTACACGCTGGTGCATCAGTTCTGCAAAATTGGGGCGCATAGCTTTAGTGGCATGGGGACGGCAATTGGTAAAGATGTGCCGGCTTTTGTGACAGTGGCTGGGAGCCCCGCCGAGGCAAAAACCATCAACGCGGAGGGACTGCGACGACGAGGCTATGATTCGGGCGAAATTAGCGAGATCCGTAGGGCGTTCAAAATTGTCTACCGACAGGGGCTGACTTTGGACGCGGCGATCGAGCGGCTCAAGACGATGGTGGCCGATGCGCCCAGTATTCAAGTGCTGATTGACTCTTTGAAGCAATCACAGAGGGGCATCGTCCGTTAGTGCCGATCCCTTCGCTAAGACTGGGTATTTGCGCGGGCGAAACCTCGGGCGATATTTTAGCGGGGGCGATTCTTAGAGCCTGGCAGGACACGAGCACCAGCCTTGAGATCAGCGGCATTGGCGGTCCGCAGACAATGGATAAGGGTTTGCAGTCGCTCGCACCGATGGAGCGATTGGCGGTGATGGGACTGGTTGAACCCCTCAAGCGTCTTCCCGAGCTATTGCGCATCCGCCGGCAGCTGATTGCGCAGCAGCTGAAGTGGCAGCCCGATCTGTTTTTGGGTGTGGATAGTCCAGATTTTAATTTGCCCGTTGAGCGGCGATTACGAGCTGCAGGCATTACAACGGCTCATTTGGTGAGCCCTTCGGTCTGGGCATGGCGAAGTGGGCGCATTCGGAGCATCCGCCAGTCAGTCGACAAAATGCTGTGCTTGCTACCTTTCGAAGTCGACATCTACAAGCAGGCGGGTATCGACGCGGTGTGTGTGGGGCACCCTTTGGTTGACGACCTCAAACGCCTGGCGCCGGCCGACGCGATCCGGCAGCAACTAGGACTTCCGTCCGAGAAAACGATAGTGGGCATCCTGCCCGGCAGTCGCGAGAGCGAGGTGCGCAACCTGATGCCGGTTTTTGTCGACGCGATGGCGAAGCTGCAATGTCGTTACCCCGCACTGCATTTCGTGGTGCCTGCTGCGAATGCGCAGCGGGGTGAGCAGATCCATACATTACTCGAACGGCGAGAACTGCCGGTTACCGTCGTGACAGGCCAGGGTAGGGAGGCGATGCATGCGAGCGACCTGCTGCTGATCGCCTCAGGGACGGCTACATTGGAGGCGATGCTATTACGCAAGCCAATGGTGATTGCCTACCGTATGGCGGCGGCCTCATGGGCTCTTTTGTCGAGAATGGTCAAGACACCTCACGTTGGGCTGCCCAATATCTTGGCGGGCCAGTTGGTGGCACCGGAACTCTTGCAGCATGAGGCGACCGCGGCGCGTATGGTGCACGAGCTGTCCTCCTTGCTTGATAGCGGTGGCGCGCACCAAGTCGCGGAGTTTGATTCGCTTGCCGAGCAAATCGGCGGCGATTTCGCGCAGCGCTGCATCGATGCCTTGGCGCCGATGGTCCATCGATAGTGCAGTCTAGCGATCTGTTCGAGGGCACGTCAGCGCATATCGTTGCGGGTGTCGATGAGGTGGGCCGGGGCCCGTTGGCAGGTGATGTGGTGGCCGCGGCAGTGATTTTGTCTGATTCACCTCTGGAGGGAGTCACGGACTCGAAAGCGCTGACCGCAAAGCGCCGTGAATGCTTGGCGGATGTGATCCGTCGCGAGGCGGTCAGCTGGGCTTTGGGTAGAGCATCAGTTGCCGAGATTGACGAACTGAATATTCTCGAGGCGTCCCTACTGGCTATGCGACGGGCTGTCGAAGGGCTCAGCGTCACACCAACACTGGTATTGGTTGACGGCAATCGCTTGCCTCGTTGGTCTTTTGAATCACGCGCGATTGTGAAGGGCGATCTTCATGAGCCGGCGATTGGGGCCGCATCAATATTGGCCAAAGTCCAGCGCGACGGCGAGATGCAGGCGCTACATGAGCGGTATCCTGAGTACGGATTTGATCAACACAAGGGCTACCCGACCAAAGCGCATTTGGCGGCTTTGGAGAGGTTCGGCGCCACACCGATTCACCGCCGGAGCTTTGCCCCGGTGAAACGCTTGCTGGCGCACCCCGAGGTGGGATAGCGTTCCCCTATGACCTGTTCGTCCATCTCCGTCTTCACACTGAATACTCTCTCATTGATGGTTTGCTGCGCATACGCCCTGCCCTGAATCGGGTGGCGGAGCTGGGTATGCCTGCGGTGGCCATCACCGATCATCACAATTTCTTCGGCTTGGTGAAGGCCTACAAGGCGGCGGCAGAACTCGGCATCAAACTGATCGTTGGCGCAGATGTGCATGTCGTGGATCCCCATGATCAAGAGCGCCATTACGAGTTGTGCCTGCTCGCGCAGAATGAAACGGGCTACCAGAACCTGATGCTGTTGCTATCACGTTCCTATCAGCAGGGACAGTATCTTGGCCGCCCGCGCGTGCAGCAGGAGTGGGTTGCCGAGCATGCCGACGGACTGATTGCACTGTCTGGCGGCCGACAGGGCGACATTGGTCAAGCATTGCTCAATGGTCGCGGGGCCGATGCGCAGGAAGCCCTTGAGCTCTGGCGGCAGAGTTTTGCTGACCGCTTTTATATCGAGTTACAGCGCACGGGGCGGGCCGATGAGGAGGACTATCTGCATGCCGCAGTGGCCTTGGCGTCTGAGCAAGCTTGTCCGGTCGTGGCGACCAATGACGTGCGATTCCTGGAGGCAGAGGAATTTGAAGCGCACGAGGCCCGTGTTTGTATTGGAGATGGCCGCACGCTAGATGACCCCCGCAGGCTCCGGATGTATTCGGATCAGCAATATTTGCGCTCCGCGGAGGAGATGATCGAGTTGTTCTCCGATATACCCGAGGCGCTGGAAAATACGGTCGAGATCGCCCGACGCTGTTCAGTATCGATCAATCTGGGACAACCCTTCTTGCCCAACTATCCTGTTCCTAAAGGGGAGACCATCGAGCAGTTCTTGAGTCGTCTGTCTTTTGAAGGACTGCAAAAACGCTTCCCCGATTGGGCGGAAGTTCAGCTGGCTCCCTACCGCGAGCGCCTCGACTTCGAGCTGAATACGATTAATCAGATGGGCTTTCCCGGGTATTTCCTGGTGGTGATGGACTTTATCCGATGGGCCAAAGAGCAGGATATTCCCGTGGGTCCGGGCCGAGGATCCGGTGCCGGGTCATTGGTTGCTTACGCGTTGGGCATTACTGATCTGGACCCGATTGAATACGACCTGCTTTTCGAGCGATTTCTCAACCCAGAGCGGGTTTCGATGCCCGACTTTGACGTCGACTTCTGTATGGAGCGACGTGATGAAGTGATCGAGTATGTTGCGCAAACATACGGTCGACACGCGGTCTCGCAAATTATCACTTTCGGCACCATGGCCGCTAAGGCGGTTGTGCGGGACGTAGCCCGCGTTCAAGGCAAGCCTTACGGATTGGCTGACCGCATGTCGAAGCTGATCCCGTTTGAGGTGGGGATGACGCTTTCCAAGGCGCTTGAGCAGGAGGAGCAGCTGGTCAGATTGCTCGAGGAGGACAGCTCCGCGCAGGAAATCTGGGATATGGCGGTGCAGCTGGAGGGGGTGACGCGCAACGCCGGCAAACACGCCGGCGGTGTTGTGATTGCACCGAGTGAGTTGACTGACTTTTCTCCGATTTATTGCGACGAAGACGGTTCAGGCGTCGTCACGCAATATGACAAAAACGATGTCGAAGACGCGGGCCTCGTGAAGTTTGACTTTTTGGGTCTTCGCACACTGACCATCATCCAGTGGGCGATCCAGATGATCGATACCCGCGCGCAATCGCCCTTGGATATCGAGCGGATTGCGCTGGATGATCCGCAGGTCTTTGAGCTCCTGCAGGCAGGCGATACCACGGCTGTTTTCCAGCTGGAAAGTCGTGGCATGAAAGAATTGATCAAGAATCTGCGCCCTGACTGCTTCGAAGATATCATCGCGCTGGTGGCGCTATTCCGTCCCGGCCCTTTGCAGTCGGGGATGGTTGAAAACTTCATTAGCCGCAAACATGGTCGGGAGCCCTTGGCATATCCTGACGCCCAATACCAGCACGAGTGGTTGAAGCCGATCTTGGAGCCCACTTACGGCATCATTCTGTATCAGGAACAGGTGATGCAGATCGCGCAGGTGTTGGCAGGCTATACGCTGGGCGGCGCGGATCTCTTACGACGTGCCATGGGCAAGAAAAAGCCTGAAGAAATGGCCAAGCAACGCAGCGTTTTCGAAGAAGGCGCTGCGGCCCAGGGGATTGACCCGACACTGGCTATCAAAATATTTGATCTGGTGGAGAAGTTCGCCGGATACGGCTTCAACAAATCTCACTCGGCAGCCTACGCGTTAGTGTCTTATCAGACCGCGTGGCTGAAGACGCATCACCCCGCCGAATTTATGGCAGCGGTCATGAGCTCAGAGATCGATAATACCGACAAGCTCCTGACTTTCCGCGATGAAGCTAAACGCATGGGTCTGGTCGTGCAGCCGCCCTCGGTCCAATCGGGACAGTACGCGTTTTCGGTCGACGACGCCGGCCAGATCCGATACGGGCTCGGGGCCATTAAGGGCTTGGGGGAAGGTCCGATCGACAGCCTGTTAACGGCGCGCCGGGAGGGACCCTTCACGAGTCTCTTCGACTTGTGCGCGCGCACGGATCCGAGAAAAGTGAACCGTAGAGCCTTGGAGGCACTGATCAAGAGCGGCGCGCTGGACGAGCTGGGTGTCGAGCGATGGGTGCTACTCGCCGCTTTGGACGACGCGATTAAGGGAGCAGAGCAGGTCGCCAATAATTCAGCGGCCGGCATCGAGGATCTGTTTGGTGAGGTCATTGCGGCCAGTGATGATTCAGACGACCTGTATCAGGAGCACCGTGGCGCTCGCCCCTGGACGCTGACTGAGCTGCTGAACGCGGAGAAAGAGAGTCTGGGGAGCTTCTTGAGTGGTCACCCAATGGAAGCCTGTGAAACCGAGGTCCGCAAATTCGCGCCAAGACGCATTCGCGAGTTGCAAGCGACAAATCAGGCCGTTGTCGCGGGGTTGATCTTGGATATTCGTACCATCAAAACCCAGAGGGGCCCGATGGCAGTCTTAACTCTCGATGATGGCTCCGGTCAGATCGAGGCAACGGTCTATAACGACGTGTTTACCGAGCATCGCGATCTCTTGCAAAAAGATCGCATCGTTTTGCTCGAGGGGCGATTACAGACGGACGATTTTAACGGCGGCTTGGCAATGCGAACCAAAACCGCTCGCTCACTCGAGCAGGCGAGGAAAGCCCGAGTGTCGCAACTGCGTCTGCGTGTGGCCAGTCACCGCGTGGATGAACGCTTCAACACGATGCTGGCCAATACGCTGCGAACTGCAGTCGGTGGCCAGTGCCCGGTGGTGATGGAGTACGTGCAGCCCAAGGGCTCTGTCACGGTCCGTCTGGGTGGGGCATGGCAAGTGCATCCCAGTGATGCTCTGCTCGATGAACTGCGAATCGCGGTTGGCAACGACGCGGTGGACTGGGTATATGAGGCATAGCGTTCTTATCCCCTTGGCACTGGTTCTGGGTTGTGGGGAAACACCGCCTCCCTGCTCGAATAATGGCGATGCCCGATCTGCGCCCAGCGCGGGATGTCTGGTGACAGACCATCGCGGTGCGTTACTGGTGCAAGACTGGGCCGGAGATTGGGCACTCCCGGGCGGTGGTGTCAAACCGGGCGAGAGTGCTTCCTGCGGTGCCGAGAGGGAGGTGTTTGAGGAAACAGGCATACCGGTTGTTGCCACCCAACTCGTGATCGTTTTTGACAACGGCTTTCACTTATATTGGTGTCACTCAGAACCTAATGTTGCGCCGCGCATCCATCGCCCGCTCGAAGTTCGGGAAGTGGCATGGCAGCAACCCGCTGGAATGAATGACGAGCAATGGCGCTACCCGGGGCAAGGCGCACTGATTGTCGAACTGCTCTCCAAGACCGAATTTGATTTTCAAGACTGACCAAGGACTGTGCCGGTATGAGTGATAAAAATATTGAGGCCGCGGTATTTCGCCGTTTGTTGGCGCATCTCGACAGCCGAAAGGATGTCCAGAATATTGACCTGATGAACCTGGCGGGTTTCTGTCGCAACTGTTTGTCGAAGTGGTACGCGGAGGCGGCGGAAGAAGAAGGCCGCTCACTGGATAAAGAAGCCGCTCGTGAAATAGTCTATGGCATGCCCTACGATGAATGGAAGGCGCGCTTCCAGACCGAGGCGACGCCCGAGCAAGCCGCGCAGTTTGCTGCGCAGCAGAAACCCTCAGACGGGAAGTAAGCTCAGCGTCTCAGTCAGGGATAGCACGTCTGCGTACTTTGCGTTGAGATCATAGAGGTTGGCCTTGTGGGCCTCATCGTCGCGATCGCCACAGGCTTCCCTCGGCACGACCACCCGATAGTTGTTTTGTAATCCGTCTACCGCGGTGGCGCGCACACAGCCGCTGGTGGTGAGGCCTGTGACAACAACTGAGTCGACATCCCGGGCCTTCAGCCATTCGTCCAGCTCGGTACCGTGAAAACTGCTTGCATGGCGTTTTTCCAGTTGTAGATCAGGGTCCTCGATTGGCAATCTTGAATCGAAGCGAACCCATTTAGAATCCGGAGTCAGCAGATTGAGAGCAGGGATGCGTGCTCTAAACACGGAGGCTTCCTGTTCACTGCGATATATGACCGTGGTAAGGACGACTGGCAAGCCTGCACGGTGAAAGGCCTCCATGAGTTGCACATTTGCCGCAACGACGGCATCCGCTTCGGATCCCAGAGGGCATTCCGGATTGGTAAACCCCTCTACGACGTCGACAACAATCAGTGCAGGCTTCGTTCCCAGACCGCCATCGACTCTGTCCAGTGCTTTGCGTTCATTCATAGGTTTGTTCCGTACCCGTCTCGATTCGCATGGCGTCGCCAGCGGTGCTGCCGAGTTGTTCTCCAAGTATGCGAGCTTAACACTGCCATGACGGTGACTGTGACAGGGTCTGTAGCCGCGTTAACGGCAGATGCTACGTTGCCGAAGTGGCGTTAAACTGATCGCCTGAAGAAATCGATCATCGGTTTTTGATTACTCCACAGGACCTTTTCATGGCAGAGACGGTAATTATCAAAGAGGTAGCAGCGCGAGACGGGCTGCAGGCACAACCCAAGCATCTGACTGTCGAGCAGCGCATAGCACTGTTGGCGGCGCTGGCAAAAACGGGTGTTCCCGAACTGGAAATCGGCTCATTTGTCTCGCCCAAGGCAGTCCCCCAGATGGCGGGTACGGATGAGATTGCGGCCAACTTACCGGCGGCTGATCTTGCCTACAGCGCGCTGGTTCCCAATATGAAGGGATACGAGCTCGCCGTCCGGGCGGGTGTGAATAGCCATGCTATTGCCTTGGCAGCGACGGAAGAGATGAATCAAAACAATATCCGCAAAGGCCTGGAGGACACGCTCGTGATGGGCGAGGAAATCATGGATAGGGCCGCTGAGGAGGGTGTCGCGATTCATACCTATCTCGCGGTGGCATTTGAGTGCCCTTATGAAGGCCAGGTATCTGAATCACTGGTGCTCGAATTAGTAGACCGATTAATGGCGCACCGACCCGCACGACTGGTCATCGCAGATACGATTGGTGCGGCCAATCCGGCTGCGGTGCAGTCGATGATGCAAAAATTGATCGATCGCTATGGCCCTGATCACCTTGGCTGCCACTTCCACGATACGCGTGCCATGGGTCTGGCCAATGTCTATGCCGCCCTACAAGCGGGCGTCCGGCAGTTTGATGCGTCAGCAGGTGGACTCGGTGGCTGTCCCTTCGCACCGGGTGCGAAGGGCAACGTGGCGACTGAGGACGTGGCGATGTTGTGCGACGCGATGGGGTATGACACGGGCATCGATATGCCCAAGCTGCTGGAGGCCGTGGCACTCCTGAGCGATATGATCGGCGCGCCGCAGGGCGGACGGGCACATACTTGGCTCTCCAAACAGTGCGCGTGATCTAGTCGGTGCGGGTTAGCGAGGCCATTATTGGCCGCCAGAGTATTCGGGCTTTTTTGGCCGACCGCCCCGTCAGTGACGAACAGATTGAATTGCTGCTGAATGTTGCCGGCAGAGCCCCGTCGGGATCAAACATACAGCCGTGGCAGGTCTATGTGGTGCGAGGTGAAAGAAAAGCGCGCATTACCGAGGTCTGCTCCAACCGGTTTCTGTCCGGTGATGAAGGCGCTTACGAATATCATTATTACCCGAAGAACTGGCGCGAGCCTTACATAGGGCGCAGGCGTCAAACGGGCTTCGGCCTATACGGACTTCTCGGTGTGGATCGCAAAGACACCGCGTCAGTACAAAACTACAGGGTGCAGAACTATCAATTTTTTGGCGCGCCGGTCGGGCTCTTCTTCACCATCGATCGCGATATGGAGCAGGGCAGCTGGTTGGACTACGGGATGTTTCTGCAGTCTTTCATGCTCGCAGCCCGGGAGGCGGGCTTAGAAAGTTGTGCTCAGGCGGCTTTTTGCCCCTACCACGACAGCGTCATGCCTATCCTCGATGCACCTGAAGAGCAAATGCTGGTGTGCGGCATGTCGCTCGGCTACGCCGATCCTGATGCGCTGGTGAATACCTACCGCACAGGGCGCCTCGAGGCCCGTGACTACATGACGGTGCTGGATTAGGGGCGATCTAACTAGCGCGGGCCACCATCTGTTTGGCAATGATCATGCGCTGAATTTCGTTGGTGCCCTCACCAATGCAAAGAAGCGGTGCATCGCGGTAGAAGCGCTCGATTTCATACTCCGGGGAGTAGCTATAGCCACCAAAGACCCGCATGGCGTCCAGGCTATTTTGCACGGCCGCTTCGGATGCAAAGAATTTTGCTTGCCCGGCCTCCAGATCGCAGCGTTCTTGACGATCAAACTTATCGGCGGCCTGATGAACCAACAGCTCGGCTGCCGCAGCACGGGTGGACATCTCCGCAAGTTTCAACTGAATTGCCTGGTGTTCTGCGATGGGTTTGCCAAAGGTTTTTCGGTCCATCGCATAATGCAGCGCCATATTGGTGGCGCCTTTCGCCATGCCTGCGCCTCTGGCGGCAATGTTGATTCGGCCCAGCTCTAAGCCTCCAGCAACCTGCTGAAAACCTTTGCCTTCCTCGCCACCCACCAAGTTGTTCTGCGAGACTCGAAAATCCTCGAAGATCAATTCAGCGCTGTCGATTGATCGGTACCCTAATTTCTTAAGCTTCTTGCCGACGCTGAATCCTTCTCCCTTCTCGCAGATAAAGAGACTCATCCCTTTATGACGCGGTTCGGCGTTCGGGTCGGTTTTGGTCAGTACGGCGAGACAGTTGCCCTTGATGCCATTTGAGATCCAGGTTTTGGTGCCATTGAGAATGTAGTCGTCGCCGTCTTTCTTGGCGACCAACCGAATACCTTGCAGGTCTGAACCTGCGTCAGGCTCGGTAAGACCAATACCGCCGCGTAATTCCCCCGTGGCAAATTTCGGCAGGAAGTGCTCCTTTTGCGCTTGGGTGCCAGCACGCTCAACGCAGCTCGCCATAATGAGGTGTGAGTTAAAGATCCCTGAAGGTGCCATCCATACCTCACAGATGCGGGACACGATCCGCGCGTAGGTGGCAGCACTGAGACCCAGTCCACCATATTCCTCTGAAATCGTCGCACCGAAGAGTCCAAGCTCTTTCATTTGCTCAACGAGATCTGTGGGGTACTCGTCCGCTTGGTCGTGCTCGCGCGCGATGGGCCTCAGTTCCTGCTCGACCCATTTATCAATGGTCGCCAAGATTTGTTGCTCGACAGAGCTATCGTGACTCATGAAATGTCTCCTGAATGTGCGCTTTAGGACGCGGTGCGCTTCGGGACGAGAATCTGTCGTTCAAACACACAGACCTCGGTATCGTCCTGATTGATCCCTCGGGTGAGTACGCTGACGATCCCGGCATTAGGGCGGGAGCGCGACTCGCGTTTGTCGAGCACCTCGGTATTCGCATACAGGGTATCGCCGGGGAATACCGGAGCGGGAAGTTTGATTTCTTTCCAGCCGAGGTTGGCGATGGCGGCTTCGCTGACATCTGAAACACTCATCCCCACAATGATAGCAACCGTTAGGGGGCTTGCGACGAGCGGCCGCCCAAACTCTGTCTCAGCCGCGTATTCCTCGTCGAAATGGAGCGGGTGGGTATTCATCGTGAGGAGCGTGAACCAGGCGTTGTCATGTTGCGAGATCGTGCGTCCTGGAAGATGGTGGTACACATCGCCAACGGTGAAGTCCTCATAATGGCGACCCTTCTGGTGCGCGTAGCGCTCACTGGCGGTCGTTTTGGCCATGCTCAGTTCCCTTAGTAACGCGTTAAAACGGGTTGTGACGTGCCCAGATCCATCTAAAATGTCTGGACAATTAAAGTCTGGGGGGTTGCAGGCGCCTATGCAAGCTGAAGCGGTAAAAAAGGCCAGCAAATCAATGACCGATGGGGAGTCGCGAATGCCTCTGTATCGGCAAATCTCCGACAGTTTGCTCTCGGGAATTCGGGAGGGCAAGTTCCCCGTCGGCAGTTTTTTGCCCGGGGAGCTGGAGCTGATCGATCGTTTCGAAGCCAGCCGCCATACGATCCGTGAAGCGTTGCGCGTGCTGGAAGATATGGGGCTGGTTAAGCGGCAACGCGGTCGGGGCACAATCGTCTTATCTACGGAGGCCTCACCCGCGTTTGTGCAGATGGTGCGCTCACCCTCTGAGCTCTTTAGTTACCCCGATAGCAGCCAGTTTCGGCTCCTAGCAGATGACCGCATCAAGGCAGATAAAACACTGGCACGCGAGTTGGGCTGTCAGGTCGGAGAAGAATGGGTTCAAATCTCGGGCTTACGGACACTGGGCTCGGATGGCATGCCGATTTGTTGGGCGAACGTGTATGTGATTCCGGAGTACGGTTCCATCGCTCAGCGTTTGTCCGGGAGTTCGCGGCCTGTATACGAGATGATCGCCGAGACGTTCAAGGAATCGATTGAGAACATCACGGTGCGGCTGACGGCCGGGATACTGTCCGGGCAAAAAGCGGAGACCCTGGCTGTGGAAGACGGCACACCATCATTGAGCGTGAGCCGCTTCTATCAGGGCAGAGGTGGCAGGGTGTTTGAGGTCTCCATATCGGAACACCCCGCGACCAATTTCAGCTATACCTTTGAATTTGCCCGTGGTTGGCAAACTGCCGACCATTGGTCGTGGAGCAATTGATATGGATTCTTCCGAAACCGCCCCGATCCGCAGCTTTCTCTTTACGCCAGCTAACCACCCGCGTCGCGTTGAGAAGGTGTTTCAGGTCGGTGCCGATGCGGTCATTCTTGATCTCGAGGATGCTGTTGCCATCAGCGAGAAGCCCGCAGCGCGCCAGGACGTCGTTAACGCTTTTAGCGGCCGGCCGAATAGCGGCACGCGCCACTATGTCCGCGTCAACAGCATCGATACCCCTTACTGTGAAGAGGATATTAAAGCGACGGTTGGACCGTGGCTGGATGGCGTCGTACTGCCGAAAGTGGAGTCTCGCGCCTGTTTGAATGAACTCGAGCGCATGCTGGCTGCTGCAGAAGCCGACCAAGGTTTGCCGGTCGGCAGTCTCGATCTGATGCCGATTATCGAAACTGGGCGTGGCGTGGAGTCGGCGAAAAAGATTGCGACGGCTGACAGCCGCATCAAGCGTCTTGCCTTTGGCGGCGGCGATTACACCTTGGATTTGAATTACCAGTGGGAGGCGGATGAGGCTGTGCTGGCGTATGCGCGCGCCAAGTTATCGCATGCGTCGCGGCTCGGTGATCTGGAACCACCGATAGACACCGTGGTATTGCAAATCAAGGATAACGATCGATTCTTGCAGTCAGCGCGGCAGGGCAAGCAGTTTGGCTTCGGCGGTAAGCTGTGTATTCACCCCGATCAAGTTCCTTTAACCCACGAGGTCTTTACACCGTCTGAGGCAGAAATTGCCCATGCGCGGGCGGTGGTTGCAGCATTTGAGGCGGCTGAAGCAGAGGGTTCTGCGTCGATTCAGTTGGATGGCTATTTCATCGACTATCCGATCGTCTACAAGAGTCAACGGATTCTTGCCCTCGCTGACAAGCTGCTCGACTGAGCGCCGATATATTTGAAGTACCCGGGGAGCCTGGCTGATACCCAGGCCCTTGTCTGGTTGTCGTTGAGAAAAAGACTGTCTGGGGTTGTCGGCCCCTTTGGTCCAGCAGGTTTTATCTGGAGGGCTGCCGTGAGCTCTCCGCTCGGCTTACTCGTCATCAAATCTGTCTGCCTAGTCCCGATTCCGCTGGCATCAATGAGCACAGCCACGATAGGGACGGCGCTGCTTTTGGTTGTGTGGAGAGGCTTGAGTCGGCATCGCGCCGGGCATCGTGTATCATGTCCGGACATTTGCGGAGTGATTCATGCAGGCTTCTCATCTTACCCAGCAAACTGCGCCACTAAGTCGCGCTATCGCAGAGCGTGCGGTGGCGTTGGAACGTGGCGATGTCCCTTTAGACGTATGGGATTACCTCAAGTTGTGTCTCGCGGATGCGGTGGGTATCGCCTTTGCGTCAAGACATTACACCTTTGCCCAAAAATCCATCGATTCATTGGGACTTCTGGGTAGTGAAGGTAACTCGACCATTATCGGGCAGACATCGACCGTAGCGCTTCGCGACGCCGCCCTGATGAATGGGCTGTTGATTCACGGCTTGGACTACGACGACACGCACTTGGCGTCAGTGGTCCACTGCTCGGCAAGTGCGTTTCCTGCGGTACTGGCTCTCGCTGAGCAGCGGCATTTGAGTGGTGCTGACCTCATGCTGGCAACGCTCATGGCGATCGAGGTGGATGCGATGTTGGGCACGCAAGCGGGTGGCGTATTCCAGCAGGTCGGCTTTCACCCCACCGGTGTTGTGGGCGTATTCGGCGCGACGGTGGCCACCACGCGGTTATTGGGCGGTGACAGCGATGCCTTGGTGAGGGCGCAGGGCGTTGCCCTCAGTTTGAGCAGCGGCAGCATGGCATTTTTGGATGACGGTAGTTGGACGAAACGCCTGCATCCTGGCTGGGCCGCGTCGGCGGCGCTGCAAGCAGCCGCTTTGGGGGTGTCAGGCTTTGAGGGACCGGGCGAGGCCTATGGCGGCCGTTTTGGTTTTTATGCGCTATATGCACCGGGCACCTCAGTGGACACCGAGGCGGTGTCCTCGAGGCTTTTCAATGACTGGGCTTTGCGCACGGTGGCCATTAAGCCATACCCCATCTGTCATTTTAATCATGCGCCGGTCGATTCGGCGCTAGCGCTTCGTCAGGAGCACGCGCTGACCCCCGACATGATTGATTCAGTCACCATATTGCTGGACGCTCGGCAGTTCGGCGTAGTGGTTGACCCCATTGAGGCGAAGCGGTTGCCCCAGAGTGAATATGATGCCAAGTTCAGTGTTCCCTACGCTGTGGCCACGGCGTTGTGTCAGGGCCGTTTCAGCCTGGCAGAATTAGAGGACGCTGCGCGCTTGGATCCGGCGGTACTTGCGCTGGCGCAACGTATTGAGTGTGCCCACGACGACCGCTCGCGATATCCCGATGCGTTCTCGGGCGGTGTGAAGATCAGGCTCAAAGACGGTAATGAGTTAGAGCACTTCGAAGTGGTCAACCGGGGCGCTGAGGGGCAGCTGTTATCTCGGGATCAGGTACGAGAGAAGTTTCTTGATAACTGCGCGCTGACAATTTCTGCCGAGGCTGCCCAGCAGCTATGGCATACCATGATGTCAATGGATGAATTGAAAGACGTATCAGCGCTGACTGCGCTCTTGCGTGACGAAGCGAATGCCGCGCACTAGGCGCCCGAGGAGTACAGCATGTTGATGAAAGCAGGTGGCCGGATTATGAGCGCGGCCGAGTACCAAGAGAGCTTGCGCGAATACAGTCCAGTCGTTTACGTCGATGGTGACCGGATCGAGTCGGTTGTGGATGAGCCTCGCCTGCAGCCCGGAATCAGGGCAATTGGCGTGACCTATGATTTTGCGCAACGCCCCGAGTATGGCGGGCTGATGCTGGCTGAGCAGAGTACTTCGGGCAAGACCGTTAACCGCATGCTGCACATCAATCGTCACAGCGAGGATTTGCTCTCTAAGCTTGAGGCTGTGCGGTTGCTGTGCCGGGAAAGCGGGTGTGCGCAGCGATACCTCACGCATGACGCTTTGAATGCGATTTATCAGGCCACCTGGCAAATGGCGGAGGACACAGGAGGTGAGCAGCACGAGCGGTTCCTCGCCTACTTGCACAGGATTCAGGACGAGGACCTGACCCTTGGTGTTGCAATGACTGACGGCAAAGGGGATCGCAGTAAGCGCCCCGGTGATCAGCAAAATATTGACAGTTATGTGCACGTTACTGAGCGCCGCGCTGAAGGAATTGTGATTTCGGGCGCCAAGGCGATCGTGACAGGCGGCCCGTATATGCATGAGTTGCTGGTGATGCCCTGCCGCACGATGCGTCAAGAGGACGCTGATTTCGCCGTGTGCTGTGCCGTGCCCATTGATGCCAAGGGTTTGACGATCATCTCCCGCCCCGCAGGTCGACCAGGCGAGGCAGACGCTGAGTTCAGTTCAAAATATGGTCAAAGCGTGGCGGTTTGCCATTTTGATCAGGTGTTGGTGCCTTGGGATCAGGTCTTCCTGGCAGGAGATTCAGAGTACACCGAGCATCTCGTGACCTCCTACGCCAACCACCATCGGCACAGCTGTATTGGTGCGCGCGCGGGATTTGGCGACCTGTTAATCGGTGCTGGTGCACTGATGACCGAGGCCAATGGCCTTGATATGGATGCCGTGCCGCACTTGCGTGACAGCATGGCAGAGCTGATTAAATTGGTGGAAGGGTTCTTTGCCTGTGGCGTGGCGGCGTCCGTCTACGGTGTGGAGGATCCCTGCGGGTCGTGGATGCCCGAACCCGTCTTTTCAAACGTTGGTAAGTTGTTATTGGCCACTCAAATCTACGATATGCACCGGATTGCGCACGAGGTATCAGGCGGCTTGATCGTTGCCTTGCCCGGGCCTGATGAGGACCACAACCCTGCGACGTCGGGCGACCTCGCTTCAGTGCTAACCGGCCGTGCGGACATTCCATACGATCAACGCAAGCAGGTAGCGCGTTTCCTCGGCGATATCACGGCCTCTTCTACAGGCGGTTGGTACTCGGTGATCAGCCTGCATGGTGGCGGGTCTCCTCAGGCCATGAAACGCGAGATCTACCGCCGATACCCGATCGAGGAGCGCCGCGCTTTGGTCGAGAGGTTGCTCGACCGGGGTGTTGCGGAGACCGGTTCTTCGGGCGCGCCAAATCGACAGAAACAACCGGGTCAATGTTGTGCCACCGGGTGTCAGCCGCCGAAGACACAAGAAGACTAGCCGCTCATCGCATTCGGACTCCCTAGAATTGTGGGGCGTTGCAAAAAAACTTACTGCCGTAGCGTTTATGTTACGGTTTTATAAATTTTCATCTGAAACATCTTGCGCTCAGGTTCCGTTGCTGTAGAAAGTAGGGTAAGGCACGAAGAGACCTTAACTCACAAATTCAGGGGGAGCCTGAGATGAGCAGTGCGAGCCACACGCATAGCGCCACGCTGGCGTTTAGCATCAGGAAACTGATCAAGATTGTTCTAGCGACAATTGTTGGATTCGAGTTGCTTGTGCCGACGCAGGCTTCGGCACAAACCGAAACATTTGATGAGATCCAGCAGGAAGTGATCTCTCAAGAGAACAAGGATTCAGAGAGTCCAACAGCAGATCAAGAGTTCAACGGTGAGGCAAAGATCGAAGAGGTCTTTGTTACCGGCTCGCTTCTCCCGAAAGGTGACTTTGTCTCGAAGGCGCCAATCGCGACGATTACATCTAGCCAGTTTGAGATGTCCAACGCCGTTAACGTTGAAAACCTGATTAATACGATGCCGCAGGTCGTGGGCGGGGCAGATCGCTCCTCTAGTTTCGGTCAAGGCATAGCAACTGCGAATCTAAGAGGCCTAGGTGAAAATCGCACGCTCGTATTGATTAATAGTCGACGGTTTGTGCCCACTTTCCCCGACGGCGGCACCGTCGATCTCAATTTCATCCCAGTAGGATTGATAGACAGAGTGGAGATCCTCACTGGTGGGGCATCTGCCGCTTATGGTTCCGATGCAATGGCGGGGGTCATTAACTTTATCTTGAAGGAAGAAACCGACGGATGGGAATTTAATGCTGGAGCCGAAATTACGGAGCAGGGCGACTCCGAAATCTTTAATTTCAACCTGACAAATGGCGGATCGTTCGCGGGTGGCAAGGGTTCTTATCTGGTGCATGCGGACTACTTAGAGCGCGAGCCTCTCTATTTTACGGATCGAAATTTAACAAAAGCGGGCTTGATCGATTCGGTAGGGCCCAACGGTGACCTGGGCTTGCAGAATGCGCCGAATAGATTTCCAATTACTCCTACAGCTGGCATGTTGGTGCCCGATTTTCTCGGTGGTCGGCCGAACTGTTGTTTTGCATCGTTTAACAATGGTGGAGACATATCCTTAAATCAGTTTACTGCGTCTGACACCGGGCCGGAGTTTTGGGGGTTTCTGACGGCAGCTCGGATTTTGACAATATTAATGGTTTCTCCTACCTGCAGTTGCCGCAGGAAAGGGTCTCATTCAAGGGCAAGTTGGCCTACGACTTTGGGAAGATCGAAGCATACGCTGACCTCTATTATTCCAAAAGCGAAGTGCCGTTCAAATGGGGTGGGCCATTTATTGGATTTCCAACCTCATACGGTTACACCACTTCCGTCGAAAACAACCCCTTCTGGAGTGATCAAACGAAGCAGTACATCTCAGCCAATTACTTTGTCTACGGACTCTTCTTGCCTCAGCGCGTGCAGTATAAGGACGATAATAGGAACGGTATTGCAGATACCTTAAGACTCCCGTTTCTTTTCAGGATGTTCAGTAAGGACGTTGGCATTACAGAAAACCCGCGAACCTTTGAGTCAGTGCAGTTTGAGTTTGGTGTCAAAGGTGACTTGGGCCAATCGTGGGGCTATGAAGTTTATGCACAGCTTGGCGAGGTGGAAAGTGTGCTCGACCCTTATCCGCTACTGAATCCAGAGCGTATTCAGCAAGGACTACTGTTGACGGAAGACGGAGAGTGCCAAGATCCTTCAAACGGATGTGTGCCTGTGAACCTTTGGGGTGACGATATCGGTCCGGAGGCCCGAGATTTCATTACCTATCCCCGGGGGCGGGCCGCTCTGTGACGAACAACGAGCAGAATGTGGTGATGGCGACTTTGTCTGGTAACACAGCCGACTGGTTTACACTGCCCGGCGATCCCGGCCCTATTGGACTCGTGCTGGGAGCGGAGTACCTTGAAATAAATGCGACGATCGACACGCCAGAGTTCATAGAGCAGCAGTTGTTCGAGGGTTTCAGCAATAGTCCTTTTAGTATGGACGCTTCCACCGACATTACCTCGATTTTTGGTGAAGCACTGATACCACTAGTGGCAGGCAAGCCTGGTATTGATTTTCTTGAACTGGAGTTGGGGTGGCGATTTTCTGACCACTCTCTGACAGGGAATGCCTCGACTTATAAGGCGGCTGTGTCCTATTACCCTAACCCAGATGTGCAGATAAGGGGTTCATATAACAAGGCCGTAAGGTCACCAGCTATCAACGAATTATTTCGCTACGCGCAGTTCCAATATAACTTTGCCGAGGATCCCTGTACTCAGGCGACCCCACAAGCAAACATTGCGGCGCCTAGTGACAATGGTCCGGTCCTGATCGACAAGACGCCGGAGCTTGCCGCCACCTGCTTATCAACTGGTATGCCTGCGGAGAACCTCTACAACCCGTTATACAAAGAGATAAGTGGTACTGCGGATCTTGGTGGCAACCCCAACCTCCGTAATGAGGAGGGAAAGACTTATAGCGTAGGCGTAGTTTGGACTCCGTATAGCATTGACGGACTGTCAATGAGCTTTGATTATTTCCACGTAGAGATTGAAGACTATATAAGCACCACACCGGTAGACGTTTGGGGCTTGATAAAGAACTGCTTTGATCCCTCTTTGGGTAGAGGAGGCCCCGGCTCAGCATCATGCAATTCTCTCGGTCGAGACGTGGACGGCCGACTTAATTACATAAACCAAGGGTATCGAAACTTAGGCCTGCATAGAGTGCGCGGGTTTGATATCAACATAGATTATGGGTTTTCACTCTTTTCTGGGTACTTAGACCTCAACTATTTCGCCACAAAGATTCAAGAGCGATCCATCAAGGACAATACTTTTGGTGACGTGAATTTCCGATGCGTGGGGGAATTTAACGGCGACTGCGATAATCTGATCAGCTATCCGGTTTTTGACTTTAAACATCGCATGACTGCGGGCTGGTCCAAGGGCGCTTTGGATCTGCAACTGGTTTGGCGCTTAAATGGTTCTTTAAGCGATGGTGATGGTTCGAGGGTTTACACGCGTGAGAAGCTCAGCACCTATTCGGTATTCGACCTTTCCGGGCAGTATCAGATCACTGACAATTTGCGTTTGACGTTGGGAGTGAGGAATCTTTTCGACGAGGAGCCCGAGGCGATCGGTTCTAATTCGTGGGAGCTCAAACAAGTGATTGGCACGGATAGCGCCCCCGCAATATCAAACACGTACTCGCAATACTACGATGTCTATGGGCGCACGTTTTTTCTCAAGCTGGGCGCGACTTTTTAGTAATGCCCGTATTGGTTAGCTCATTTGCCGCCGCCTCTTGCTGTTATAGAGATGGTACCCGTGTCTGAACGGCTGGTTTCTGTCGTTCCTCGACCCACTGTAGGGGGGCGGGGCGTAGCTCCTCATTGCACTCTGTCGTGGTCAGCGGGGTTAGCATGGTAAGGACTAGAGTTTCCGGCCTGAGCTTTGTTGCTGCTCTGCAAGCATGGTGCTTTGCATTGCTATGCGGTTGTTTGACCTCGGGCTTCGCCAACGCGGCTGACATTCTGGGTACCAACTTTGGAGTGGTAGCAACCGCATCTGGCGTGGTGCAGGTGCCCTGTAATTTGATTGGTGCGGGCCCTTTACGCTATCCGCCAAAAGCGCGGCGTTACAAGTACATAGGCCAAGTGATTGTTAAATTTGGGGTTGACCAGAGTGGCAAGGTTACTGATCCCTATGTGGTCGCGAGCGAGCCCCCCGGGGTATTCGAGCGTGCAGCTCTACAGCATATTAAGTCCTATAAATATCAGCCCCCACTTTTGGGTGGGGCGCCGACACATGTTGACGAAGTAGCGATCAAACTCGTTTTTGATCCAAACAGGCGGTGACTTGGGTGAATTCAAGTGAATAAAGTAGGTGACCAGCGTTAATGTCGATTAAAGCTCGAATAATCCTGCTTTCTCTCTTCGGCAACGTTGTCATCGGCGCTATTTTCTTTGTGCTGTACGAGTACCAAGACAAGCAAAAGAAGCCTCCTCTATTGAGTCTAGCGCCACCGTGTACGGGCAAGCGTGGCGCACTGTCCTAAACGATACCTTTGCTTCCTCTCTGGGGTTGTTTCACCCCCAATCTGGTGACCCGGACAAAACTGCCATATGGGTCGAGGCAATCGATATAGAGGGTGATGCCTTCGATCTAACCGCGGCTGTTCGCAATAACCCTGATCGAGAGATGATCCGGGATGCCTTGGACCTCTTTTTTGAAGACGCATTCGTCTGGGGCGAGATCAGCTTTGCGATGGTTTTCGATGAAAAGGGCAACAGCCTCTATTGCGGGACTGCAGAAGAGGGTTACGGCGTGGATCCCTGTGAGGAGAATGCGCGGCCTGATTTCATTTCCTCGTCTACTGGCCGCCTCAAGGCAGGGCGATCCGATGAGTTCTCTTTAGGGGCGGTAAGGAGTGTCAGCACGATTAGGGATGACAGCGGGGAATTGGCCTCAGGCTTTTACCAAACCTTGCTGATTGACTTGAATAATGTTCAAAAGAAAGTGGGCGCAGTATTACTGGGTAAGAACCTCGCTGAGGCGATAGAGATTTTTGAATACGACTTTTCTGTCAAAGCCATTCTGGGCTCTCCAGAGGGTACCGTTGACCTTAATGATTATTTTGAGGCGGAGGATTATGCCGAGTTAGGCGAGGTGGGGCCTGTCGTTGATCCGGTTGGAGCATTACTTGACGAAAATCTTTTGTCCATGCAAGAGCGGGGGTTTTGGGGGGAGTTAAACCGTGACCTGGGCGTCTCATACGTGGCAATCGCACTGAGTGATTTCGCCAAAATTGAGGATGCCAAGCTCGTGGTAGTCGCGAATAAGCAAGAATCCGTATCCAAGCAGCTCGCTGCGGATAAGTATGCGTTCGGCGTCTTCGCAGCGGTATTCCTCATTATTTTGGGCGCCATTACCTGGTTAACCAGCTACTCCTTTGGTGGAATCAGTAAAGCGATTGGCGTTTTGTCGGCCCTGACCCGTGGTGAGCTCGATGTAGCCATGCCTGCACCCGGATTTATGCATTCTCAAAAGGATGAGGTTGGCCAACTCAACACGTCTCTGGAGACCTACCGGGGACACTTGCTGGAGATAGAGTCGATCAGAGCGACGCAGTCTCAAAAGCGGCAGCAGCGTGACAAAGTCGTTTTGGATAAAATGGCCTCGTTATCGAGTCAGCTACAGGGAGATGCCAAGAGACTCCTCGAGGCAGATATTGAACGAATGAAGAGCCTCACGGAGACAGAAGATTTTGAGCAGGCTGAGGAGGCATCGGCGGAGCTCATGTCTATCGCGGTGTCACGGATGTCTGATGAGGTCGTCGCGCTGATTGAAGCGCGTACGGGTGAGATCAAGACCGCTCTCAACCGGAACGAAGAGCTTCTTCTTAACATCTTGCCTAAGTCCATTGCTGACAGAAAGCTGGCTGACGAGAAGGTCATTGCCGACGCTCACGAGTCGTGCAGTATTCTTTTTGGAGATATTGTTGGTTTTACTCAGCTCTCCAAGGATCTCGGTGCAGAGAGGCTCGTCGAATTCTTGGATGAGGTGTTCACGAAGTTTGACGATTTCAGCGATGAACTGGGACTTGAGAAAATTAAAACGATTGGCGATAACTACATGGTCGCTTGCGGCGTGCCTCATTTTGACCCGGAGCACCCCTACAAGATCGCAGAAATGGGCCAAAGGATGGTCCGTTATATCAAGGAGATGAATCCGGTCGAGGGCCATATCCCGGCAATGCGAATCGGTATCCATTCAGGTCCTTTAGTGGCGGGTGTGATCGGAAAACGGAAGTTCATTTATGACTTGTGGGGAGACGCGGTCAACACGGCTGCTCGCATGGAATCTCACGGGATTCCCAACAAAATCCATGTGAGCGCTGATACAGCGGGGATCATAAGAGACAGGTTCCCACTTGAGAGCCGAGGCGTTGTTGATATCAAGGGTAAAGGTCCGATGGAGACTTTCCTGCTCAGTGCGTAGTCTAATCTGATAATAATCAGTTGCTTAAGTGAGCATTTTGCGACGTTTTGGCACTTTGCACGAGTCTGGTGTCTTTGATGCGCGCTTTTGGTATCTTCTCGGCGTTAACCGTCATTTGGCGGTCCTTGGCTAGGCCAAGCGCAGCTAATGGTGCGCAAGGGGTGAAGCATGGAGAGTATCAATTTTGCTGTCGACGCAGAGCCGCTCGTAACCGAGACGGTGGAGACACTTGTCTGCAATTTAGATCCCGCGCTTCACTACCACTCTCCGGCACACACTAAGGACGTTCTCAAGCAGACGCTTGAGTTGGCTGAGGCCGATGGGCTTGATGATCGTGACGTGCTGTTACTGGCGATTGCGGCAGCCTTCCATGACGCGGGTTTCCTCCAACAGCGGCCCAAGAACGAGCCCATAGGCGCCAAGATGGCGGTGGAGGCTATGGTGCACGCTGATCGGTTTAGCCAAGAGGAATGTGATTTAGTCGAGCAGATGATCTTGGATACGCAGCTGGTGATGGAAGGGCCCGCGCAGATTGCCAATTGTAGATTATCGCCCTGGCTGCTCGACGCCGACTTAGCCAACCTCGGTAGAGACGATTTCTGGGACCAGACGGCGTTACTGGCAAAAGAGCTGGATATTGACCTCCAGACTATGCTGCCGATGACGCAGGCACTGATGCAACGTCACGATTGGCAGAGTCCCGCGGGGCAGCGCCTCTTTGGTGAAAAAAAAGCAGCGAATTTTTTGGCCCTGGAGCACGAATTGGGTAGCCATGCGTAGCGTGGCGAAGTTTCTTTCATGATCTTTCAATTAAGGGTTTGCGAATAATGAGCGGTATAGAAAGGCGGCCCTCACCGGCTAATCCCAAGCTCTCTGAAGTGTTAATGTCTTCCGGGACCGTCCTCTTTAAAGAGGGCGACCGAGCCGATGCGATGTACATCGTGCAGCAAGGTGAGATAGAGATCTCCATACAGCAAGGCGAGCACGCGTTGGCTACACTCGAAAAAGGCGCGAGTTTTGGTGAGCAGGCGGTGGTTGGTACGAAGTACAGAATGGCCACTGCAACTGCAAAGACCGATGCGATTTGTCTTGAAATTCCCGCCGACTGGTTGGGCAGACAGATTAGTAGCGCGCCTCCTCTGTTGACCAATGTCTTTTCTGCGCTGACTCTGCAGCTGTTACAAAGGAACTACATCGCGTCATTAAGTAGTAGTGACGCATCAACCGGTGCTTTCAAAATCGAAGCCGGAGGCGCTTCCGAACAAGCATGGTCAACTTTTTCTAGGGGCTCCACACTGAATTCGGTTTACTTTTCAGACGGGGCAGCAATCCAGAACCATATCATCGCAGGTAGAGCGATAATCGTCAGCTCGGGGTCGCTGGAGCTCCGGCGCGGTTCGGTCAGATGCGCTTTGGGTGAGGGCGCAGTGATCGGCTTGGCCGAGGTGCTAGCAGATGTGTCGTTAGAAGACGCCGTCGATGTGGTTGCTTCGGTCAATGCATGGAGTATTGATGGCGATGCTGCTTATGCAATGGTGTCAAAACTGAATAAAGGACTTTACGGAGTTGTCAAAGGTTTCGTAGGGAGAGTGCTCGGAGAGGGAAAATCTCTGGGAAGGATGGCCCAAACTCCAAAGTAGTTACTGCTTCTAGAGAGGCGTTTGCTTTAGGGTGAGTACCTACTCTGTCATACATGAGTGCTTCTGAGCAGTTGCGAGTCGGAGCGAGAGACCCAGTCATTCTTGCTACCTACGGTCCCCGGCCATCGCCGCCTCCTAAAATGGCACAGCACGTTCCGCAGGTGGCAAAATCGTTGTTCGCTTCATCAGGCGGTCATGCTGCGGATCAAAAGGATCGCGACGGTGCATGGTGCAGGCGTTATCCCACATCAGGGCATCACCGGGCTGCCAGGCATGCGAGTACACGAACTCCGGCTTAGTCGTCCACTCAAAAAGAAACGCCAACATTTCTTCACTCTCCTGCGGGTCCCATCCGACGATCTCAGTCGTCATGCCGGGGCAAAGGTAGAGCGCCTTGCGGCCCGTTACTGGGTGGGTGCGGGCGATAGGGTGGTGAATATCGGGTGATCGCGCCTTCTGCTTTTTGTTGGTGGGCACGCTGTAAGCCTGATTAAACGCCTCGTAGGACTGGTTGGCGAGGCAACCATCCAGCTTACTGCGCGTTGCCTCGGGTAGCGCATCCCATGCGGCACACATGTCAGCAAACTCGGTATTGCCGCCTTCGGGTGGCAAGGTATCTGCCATCAGCAGCGATCCGACCGCGGGTTTTGGCAGATAGATTTGATCATAGTGCCAGCCCACCTCGTTGTCCGAGAGGATGCCGATCCGCTTGCCGTCGCGCTCGATGTTGGAGACGTAGAGAATTTCGGGGTGCTCCGGCGAGAGGTACTCCTCGCGAACATGAATCTCTAGGTCGCCAAACTTGCGACTGAACCCTACCAGCCCAGCTTCATCAAAAGATTGATTCCGAAACAGTAGTAGCTTGTGCTCGGACCATAGCTCCCTAATCGCAACAATATCGTCGCCGTCTGGCTCGCCAGTGAGTTGGAAATCGAGTACTTCAGCGCCAAAAGTCGCACTGAGAGAGCGGGTTGAATACATATCGGTGGCTCCGTTCAATTGACTCCAATTGTACGGACATTTGAAGTGATTACCAATAACGCGGACTGGACTCGGTCATTATTGGGGTTGCGAGCGCTTGAACTCCAAAGCGAGAACGCCAATGACCACCAGACCGATACCGAACAGCTGGCTCGAGGTCAGTACCTCACCTGTGAGCTCATAGGCCATGATGGCGGTGGCGGGCGGCCCGAGGGTGCTGATCAATGAGGCCTTGGCGGCGCCGACTCGCCGCACTCCCTCAGCCATCAAAAAAAGGGGCAGAACGGTGGAGAAAATGACGAGCGCGATCAACGTCCACCATGCGGCTGGTGCTAAATCAACATTCTCCCATCCCTCCGCAAACTGATAATGCACTGCCATACCAATGGCCGCTGCAGTCATTGCAATCAGCGTGAACAGTCCGCTGCCGAGACGTTGGGTGAGCTCGCCACTGATCAGAAAATAGATTGCGATACTGAGCGAGCAAAAGAGGATCCACGTCATGCCCGACCACTGCTTTGCGTTCAGCTCAGTGTTCAACGCGCCGGTCACTAGCACCACACCGCATAGGGTCATGACCAGCGCCAGCAGCACTCGCTGCGACGGTGGCTTGCGGGTCATCGCGGTAGTGATGAGGACCACGAAGATCGGGTAGGCGAACAACAGCGGGCGCTCAACACTGGCATCGATAATGGTGAGCGCATAGAAGTTAGCGAGTGCGCCGAGGTAATAGCAGAGCAGGCCCGCAAAGACGGCCAGTAGTACATCGTTTCGCGGCACTGCGAAGCCATCGGCCGGGGTGTCTCGGCCGCGATACAGCCAGGCGAGTAAGGCAAAACCTGGCACAGCCATCACGGAACGAATCGCCGCCACATCGTTAAAGCTAAGGCCCAGCGCGTAGAGTTGCTTGGCAAACAGACCTTTTGCAGCGAGTAGCACGGCTCCTGAGGCAACAAGTAATCCGCCTATCAGGGCGGGTCGTTGGCGCCCGACCGTTTGATTCGCAATCAGAGGTTGTCGCTCCTCGCTTGAAGCTCCGCCAAAACCTCATCGGTTGTGAGGACCCGCGACCACAGTCGCTTCAACATGGTGAGTGTCGCGTCTTGCATTTCGTCGCTGTCCGTCCCGGTCGCGTCACTGGTTACCACCACCCGATACTGCAGGTCACAAGCCTCCATTGAAGTCATGGCCACACAGTTATTGGTGGATACGCCGGCAGATACAACGGTGTCGACGCCCAGTGCGCGCAGAGAGCTGTCCAGTGCAGTCGATCGAAATGCGCCTTGCGTGGTTTTGTTGAGAACGAGATCGCCGGGCCCGGGCTTCAGCGCATCAACGATTTCATGCTCGGGTTGCCCTGCAATATTGTTGGTGGCTTTGATAATCGGGGCAATGTGATGCGGTGCATCACTCGCATCCGCCGCATTGGCGCCGTAGGTAATCCAGATCACATGCGCACCCGCTTGTTTGAAGCCGGCGATCAGCTTTTGGATGTTGGGAATCAGCAGATTATCGATACGGTCAAACCGATACTGAGCGGACTCACTGTTGCCCTGTTCCGCTAAAAGCTTGCCCAAACCCATGTGCCGATTGCCTGTCGCGTTCTGCATGTCGATTACGAGCAAGGCAGTGCGCTTTGGCTCCAGCGTGAACTGCTGGCTAAATTTATCGATGAAGCTGGGTTGGGCCATGGCGTGGGAGCACTCCTTGAAATGTTCGTACATTCTAAGTCATATTGCGGGTCCGACGCGAAACGCACAACGGAGCGATGTGGCCAATGGACAAGTTTGCAGAGGCGGGTTACGGACAGCGCGACATTGGCTTTGGTGCGCGACCCGCGTTGATCATCGTCGATTTTCAGAAAGGCTTTACCGACGCCAGTAATCCGCTGGGTCGCAGCGATCACGTGCAGCGTGCGGTGGATAATACGGCGGTGCTTGTCGCGGCGTGTAAAAAAAAGAACATTCCGGTGGCGTCCTGTGCTGTGTCCTGGGGTGGTCCGGATGAGATGACGTACTGGAAGATTGACTCGCTTTACGATGGAAGCTTTTATCACGGACACCCGTGTACGGAGTTGGATCCGCGCATTCGTGATGACGATTACATATTTCAATTCATCAAAACGGCGCCATCCATTTTTTATGAGACGCCGCTAAAACCATGGCTGGTCACTCATTGCGTTGATACCACCATCATCACCGGATGCACGACCTCGGGATGCGTGCGCGCCTCGATCGTTGACAGTTTCTCAGCCGGATATCGCACGATTGTTCCAGCCGACTGTTGCGGCGATCAGGACGAGGAGGCGCACGCGAGCAACCTGCGGGACGTGGGCCGACGCTATGCTGATGTGACTGATCTGGAGAGCGTACTGGCCCATATCAATGAACTCTGAGTCGCGCCAAGATCGCGACCTGTTGGCCATGCCGGTCGACCTAACACTAACGCAGTTGAATTTCATTACCCGCCAGGAGCACCACTATGCCTATCGCCCAAATTAACGGCCACGACATGTACTACGAGGTACACGGAGACGGGCCGCCCGCGGTTTACATCGGGGGGTGGGACACGTTTTGTCATGGCCGGAGCCATTACCTCGCGCGTGGCATGACCGACAACTACTCGACCGTCATCATTGATTATCGGGGCCTAGGCGAATCAACTGATGATTACTCTGTGCCGGCCTCAACACAACTATTTGCAGAAGACATTATCGGTCTGTTGGATCACCTGAACATGAAGTCGGTGTACTTCGTCGGGCTGGTTGGTATCGGGGCGTGTATTGGACAGTGGGTTGCACTAAAGAGGCCCGATCTCGTGCGCTGCATGGTGAACATGGGTTGCTGGACGTGGGCTGATCCGATGCTGGCCGATCACCTGCAAGCGTTTGGCGATATTCATGAACACGCGGGCTTTCACGCCTTCCAGTCGATGGTGGCTAGCCTGTCCTTCAAACCCGACTACTACAACGCCAACCGCGAGAAGCTACTGGGTAGCGGCGGGGTATGGGGCGCACTAGAGGGACGTATTCAGACACATCTGCGTTTTGTTCAGGCCTGCAAGGGGCATGACATTCGGCCCCACCTTGGTGATATTGAAGCGCCAACATTGGTGATTCATGCAGGCGAGGACATCATCACAGGCCCTCGGACAACCAAACCACTGGAAGAGGGGTTGCGAAATGCCGTGGGCGTCACGATGGATGACGTCGCCCATGTTGTAGCTGGCAAGGAAGAGAAGATCGCGTTTTGTAAGCTCCTGTTCGATTTCCTGAGTCAACACTGACACTATCAATGAGTGAGCATGAGGGGATATCTCAGCTCGCAGAAAAGGCACTCTGAACAGGCATTGCGCGTCACGTTGCGACGAGTTGAGATGAGTTGCGATCAGAGGACACTAGGGACGCCCGGTGACACATGTTGCGAGGATTGCCGAATATTGTCGGGGCGCAATGTCTTCTGAGCTGGGCCGATGGTCCGTCCCGCAATTTCGCCCGGGGCGTCTACGCAAGCTTTTGACAGACTTCCTCTGGATCGGTGGTCGCCTGGCGCACCCGTTACGCTCGGTTGGCTCCGTCTCGCCGGGAGTACTGTCCTCTCGATGGAGTGCTCTAAATGATGCCCCGCGCGGCCAGGTCCCCTAGATTTTCGACACCCAGTTCAGTGCCAAGAATGTCATCGTTGTTGGCCCCCAAGCCCGCACCACAGTCCGTAGGTAGCCTCTCATTACCGATCTTGATGGGGTTACTCAGACCACGATACTCGCCAAACTCCCGGTGGTTCATGGTCTGAATCATGCCGATAGAGGCCACAAAGGGGTTATCGAGTGCGTTCGGCAGATCGTAGACCGGAGCAACCGGTATGTAAGTCTTCAAAACGTCAAACCAGTGGTCCGTGCCTTTGGTTTGAAAAATCTCGTCAAGTACTTCAGTCAAGGCGTCACGGTTTTCCGCTCGACCCGCCATGGAGTTGAAACGGGGATCATCGGCTAATTCGGGGTGTTCGGTGCGCTCCAGCAATAGTCCCCAGAATTTGTCGGTCATGCACATGATAAAAATCCAGCCATCTTCGGTTTTGTAAAGCTGAACAGGGGTGTTGTAGGGATGCGCTGAGCGCGCCACGCGGCCGGTCTCAATGCCGTGGTTCATATACCAAGTCCCCGGGTATGTCGTTTGGTGAAGCGCTACGTCGAACAAGCTGATATCGACGTCTCGACCACCTTGAGTCGAACGCGCCAGCAGGGCTGATACGCAACCCAACGCTGCCACCACACCGGTCATGAAGTCGATCATCGATAAGCCGAATCTTGACGGCGGTGTGCCGGGTTCACCTGTTACCGATAAAAAACCACATTCAGCCTGCATCAAGTAATCGTAGCCCGGCCAATCGGCGCGATCGTTATCACGGCCATAGGCGGAAATGTGTGTGCAAATGATGTCGGGTTTTACCTCTTTGAGCGCGGCGTAATCGAGTCCCATTTTGGCGGGTTGACTGCCACGCAAGTTGTTCCACACGACGTCACTGGTCTGGACCAGGTCGTGGAATAGCGCTCGGCCCTCGTCACTTTTCAGGTTCAGCGTGACGCTTTTTTTGGCGAGATTGAAAGCCTGAAAGTACGCGCTATCGTCATCCGCCAGTGTCACAGATCCAGATTGCCTAGAGGGGTCACCACCCGCAGCGCGATTTTCAATTTTGATAACCTCGGCACCCAGTTCGGCCAGATACATCGAGCCGTAGGGGCCCGCACCGAATTGTTCAATGGCCAGTACGCGAATGCCAGCGAGTGGTTTTAGCATGAGGTGCTCCGAGTGCTTCTAGCTGATGAGTTGTTGCACCGCTGTGCAGATTGGTGCATCTTTGGAATCAGTGCGAGATTGTATCAAATGTCCGGTCAATTGGTGTTTTTGGGTCAAGCGCCCAGAAGACTCAACCGCGGTCATGCAAATCGCAAAGATCAAAACAAGATCGTAATAAGAGGAGGCCATCATGCCTTATCGCCTGGGTGTCGACGTCGGCGGCACGTTCACTGACCTGATTCTCGTAGATGAGAAGTCCGGTTCCATCCACACAGCGAAAGTCCCAAGCACGCCCGCTGATTCTTCTATCGGCGTCATGAACGGTGTGGCAAAGGTTTGTGACAACGCCGGGGTCGATCCGTCGGAAATCGCCCAGGTGATGCACGGGACAACGGTCGCGACCAATACGGTCCTGACCGGAAGCGGGGCTAAGGTTGGATTGGTCACCACCAAGGGCTATAGGCAGGTGCTGCAAATCGCTCGTTCCTACGTGCCCGGCGGCCTCGGCGGATGGGTGATCTACAACAAGAGCCAACCGCTGGCCCCACTGTCTTGCACAATTGAAGCGGATGAGCGCATGGGCGCCGATGGTTCGGTGGTGCGGAAATTGAACAAGGCGGCACTGACCAAAGAGCTGAAGCGGCTCAAGCAGGAAAACATTGAGGCGCTCACCATCTCGCTGGTGAATTCCTATGCCAATCCAGCCCATGAAAAGGAAGTCGAAAAAATCGCTAAGCAGGTGCTGCCGGGTATTCCGGTTTCGCTGTCTTATGACGTCGTGCCGGAGATGCAGGAGTACGAGCGCACGATTACAACGGTGGCGAACTCATACGTCCGCCCCAAAGTGGCCGCTTATGTTAAGAACCTGGAGCGCAAGCTGAAGGCCAAAATGAAGGATGTAAAGCTCCACATTCTTAGGTCCGATGGCGGTATGGCGTCGGCTAAGGTGGCACAGTCTTTGCCTGTTAATTTGCTGATGTCGGGACCGGCAGGCGGAGTGTCTGGTGCCGTTTGGGTTGCTAAGCAGGCGGGATTTGAAAATCTGCTGACCTTTGACATGGGTGGCACCTCTACCGACGTGGCGCTGGTACAAGACAGCAATGCACAGTTGCGTAGGGAGACAACAGTTGGCGACGTGACCGTCAGAGCCTCGTCAGTAGATGTGCGCACCGTCGGTGCAGGCGGTGGCTCCATTGCTCACGTGCCCGAGCTGACAGGTGCGTTGCGCGTTGGTCCTGAAAGTGCAGGCGCCGAGCCGGGCCCTGCGGCCTACAACAAAGGCGGCGAGTTGCCGACGGTGACAGACGCTAACGTGGTGCTCGGTTACCTGCCGAGCGAGGTGAGACTTGGCGGGGATATGGAGATCCGTAAGGACCTCGCTGAAAAAGCGATCAAACCCGTTGCGGACGCGCTGGGCATCTCTGTGAAGCGCGCGGCGGCGGGCATCATCGATATCGTTAACGAGAATATGTATGGCGCACTGCGGCTTGTGTCAGTAGAGCAGGGCTTTGACCCCCGCGACTTTGCGCTGATCGGTTTTGGCGGTGCGGGTCCTTTGCATGCCAATGCACTCGGCAAGCTGATGAATAGCTGGCCGGTGATTATCCCCCCCGGCCCTGGCGTGCTGTGCGCTTATGGAGACGCGACCACGCGCGTACGCGACGAGGCTTCACGCACGTTTATTCGGCGCTTCGCCAATACCTCGCCCGCGGAGCTGACCAAGATCTACCAGCAGTTGGCGAATAAAGCGCTTAAAACACTGGAAAAGGAAGGCGTTCCAAAAGCCCATCGCTCAGTGACCTATCAGGCGGATATTCGATACGCCGGACAGGGACTCACGTTGACGGTCGATTTCGATCTCAAGAAGCTAAAGTCCAAGGGTTTGTCGGTGATTGGCGACCCATTTGACGATATGCACCGTCAGCTTTTCACTTTTGCGCTTGATGCGGATAAGTAAATCGTAAACGTTCGGGCGGTGGCGCAGGGCAAGAGTGCCGAGATTGACGCCAAGAAAGTGACAGGCTCTGGCAGTCGCACGCCTGTCGCAGCCGCCAAAATCGGGACTTCAAAAGTCTTCATGGACGGCAAGAATCTGGACGCAAACCTTTATCGCCGGGACCAACTAAAAGCCGGCAACAAAATCGATGGGCCGGCGATTGTACTGGAGATGGATTCGACCACGGTCATCCTGTCTGGCCACACCGGCAATGTCGACAAGTTCGGCAACATCCTGATAGCACCGTCAGCTTGAGCGAGGGGAGATAACAATGCCTGCAACAATCGTTGAAACCAACACCAAGAAATTCAAGCGTAAGGACATCGACCCGATCACTCTCGACATCATCGAAAACGCGATGATGAATGCCCGCTATGAGATGGATGCCGTCGTTTTTCGGACAGCCATGTCGCCGGGGATACGTGAACAAAACGATATGTTCCCGATGATCGCCAATCTAGAAGGCAAGATGGTAGTCGGTCAGTTCGGAAGCTTTATCCACGGCTTCAAGGAAGCCTATGACGGCACTATCGAAGAGGGTGACCTGTTCCTGACCACCGACCCCTACGCCTGTAACGGCGCGATCAGTCACATCAATGACTGGCTGTTACTGCGGCCGATCTTCAAGGATGGTCGGTTGATTGCCTATGCCGCCATGTTTGGTCATATGACGGACGTGGGTGGCAAAGTGCCTGGCAGTCTGCCAACTGATGCACGAGAGATTTTTGAGGAAGGTATTCGCGTGCCGCCTCTCAAAATTTTCAAAAACGATGAGCTACAGACTGACGTGCTGAATTTGATTCTGCATAACAGCCGCATGCCGACCTGGAACCGCAGTGACTTCAACGCGCTAGTTGCCGCCATGAGGACCGCCGAAAAGCGCGTGATCGAAATGGCCGAGCGCTTTGGGGACGATGAGTATTTTTCGGCTCTGGATGAGCTGTTGGCGCGCAACAAGCGGGCTATGGCCAAACTGATTAAGGACACAGTGCCCACGAAAAAGCAGTACTTCGAGGACTACATTTGTGACGACGGTCTGGGTATGGGCCCTTATCGCATCAAGTGCTCGATGTGGCGTGACAAAGATAAAGTGATTTTTGATTTTGACGGCACAGACCCGCAGTCGATTAGCTCGATCAATTTCTATCTCAACGAAGAGATGTTCAAGATGTTCTGCGGCGTCTACATGATCATGGTGTTTGACCCCCAGATTATGTTTAACGATGGCTTCTACGACCTGATGGAGGTGCACATCCCAGAGGGTACGCTACTCAAGCCGCGCGAACCCGCCGCACTGTCGTGCCGTACCCATGCGCTGGGGCGAATTTTTGACGTGCTGGGTGGGCTCTTGGGCCAGGGTGATCCTGATTTCCTTGCAGGTGCCGGCTTCTCTGACAGCCCGCACTTCATGTACTCGGGTTACGATAAGAACGGCGAGTGGTATCAGCTCTACTCGATTGGTTTTGGTGGTATTCCCGGCAAACCCTCGGGTGATGGGCCCGATGGGCACTCGCTGTGGCCCAGTTTTACCAATGTGCCGAACGAGTTCCTCGAGAGTTACTTCCCCTTGCGTATCGAAGCCTACGAGACCATCACGGATAGCGGTGGTGCGGGCTACAACCGCGGTGGTAACGGCTTACGTATGGGCTACTGCTTCTTGGAGCCTGGCACGATCTCCATTCACGATGATCGCTGGCTGACCTATCCTTGGGGTGTGAACGGCGGCCTGCCGGGACGTCGCTCAGAGAAGATCCTCAAGCGCGTCGATGGTAGCGAAGAGATGATGCCAAGTAAGTGCGACCGGATTGCCGTGAACGCCGGAGACATCCTCTACTTCAACACCTGGGGTGGCGGCGGCTGTGGTGACCCTCTGAAGCGGGAAACCGAGCGTGTTGAGTTCGACGTGCGGGCGGGACTGGTCTCGATTGAGGGCGCCAAACGTTACGGTGTGGTGATGAACGCCGACTTAACGGTTGACGAGAAGAAGACCAAAGCACTGCGCGCCAAGATGGCGAAGCAGCGTGGCAAGGTCAAAATGTTCGATCGTGGTGGAGAGATCGCGGAACTCAAGAAGCGTTGCAAGAAAGAGACCGGGCTTGACGCTCCGCGGCAGCCGGAGTTCCAGGCCTGGGCACTCAAGTTCCTTGAGGACCAACCTAAACCCAAGGGCCGCATCAAGATGGCGCGCGGTTGATTCAGTCTTAAGTTATTTGCAAGTTAGAAGCCGGGCGCAGCCCGGCTTTTTTTATCGATAGTGATGCATCCGCTGAATTCGAAACGTCGTGTCTCTCAGATTTACTTCGCGCTGGGTGCTCTCATCATCTCTGCGGGTGCTACCAGCGCCGCGTGCGAGGAATTGGAAGAAGTCATCGTCAGCGGTGATCGGGATCTGTTATCTCAGGATCTGATGCCAACGTTCAGCGTGAAAGCGCTCGATTCGACAACACGGGTTTCGCAAGATCGCACAATCGCCGACTGGTTGGCGGGGGACCCCAGCATGAGTCTCAACGGTCAGGGAGGCCTGCTACAAAGTTACAGTATCCGCGGCATGAGCCGGTCCCGGGTTCGGACTGAGATTGATGGTGTCCCGATCATTACCGATCGCGCTGCTGGCAATTCTGCGTCATTTTTGCCACCTGCATTGATCCGCACCGTCACTGCACAGAAGGGGGGCTCGTCAGCGTTTTATGGATCCGACGCTATGGGCGGGGTTGTCAGTCTTCAAACCAGACGTTTTACCCAGTTAGAGGTGGAAGGCATTTTTCAAAATCGGGACAACGCCTTTGCTCTGACCATTGGCGGTGCGCCAAGAGACGATACCTATGTTGGCATGACGGTCCGACGTGCCGATGAGGCCTCTGCTGCTGACAGCACGCCACTCAATACAGGCTATCGGCAGGGTGCAGCCGTGCTACGCCATGAGAGAAGCTGGCAGGCTCTCAACCTCAGATTGAGTGGACTATTGAGCCGAGGTGAGGATATTGGCAAGTCAGACAGGGACTATCCCGAATCGGAGAGCCTCTACCCTCATGAACGGCATGGGATACTGAAGCTCGAGCTGGAGCGTCCTAACCGTTGGTTACTTCGCCTCTATGGGCACGGACAGGATTGGCAAACCCAAACCCAAAAACCCAAACCGGAACCTACAGCCACGCACTGAACACTTACCAGAGTGACGCTTTGGGATCGCTTTTCTACTTCACACACGCCAGGCTTGGTGGTCTTGGACGAGCCGGCATCGAATGGGTGGGCCGACGCGGTGTCTCAATCCGTTACCAGGAAATAAACTCAGCGGGTGTCGTCGTGACAGACAGCGAACCGGTATCGGGTCATCAAGACAATCTGGGGCTTTTCATTGATCAACAATGGACCACCGGGCCGCTGGATGCAGGCCTCGGATTGCGTTTTGATCATGTCTCGCAGGCTGCGCTGGCTGAGAAGCAATCCCATAGTGTGCTCAGCGCCAGTGCGCGACTGAATTGGCACATGACGGAGCAGGCGACAGTATTTGCCAGATGGGCAAGTGGTTTTCGAGCGCCGACCCTGAGTGAGCTGTACTACCGCGGCATTACGCCCAGAGGGGAGATAGTAGGTAACAACGAACTCGAGCCAGAAGAGAGTGTCTCGACCGAATTGGGGTTTGAGTTAAGGCGTGATCACTTCAGTCTTTCCCTGACTGGCTATCGCACTGATATCGATCGTTATATTGAGCGCTTCGACAAAACCGTCACGACCCGCAGCTACCAGAATATCGGGGAAGGGATTATTCGAGGGTATGAATTCCGCGTGGTCCTCAAACCTTCGCAAAGGTGGGCCCACGCAATCTCTTACGGCTATCAATCGGGGCGGGAGTCTGCGACCGACGATTGGCTGGCTGATCTTAACCCAAGCAAATGGCGGTATGGCCTCACGTGGCGCCCGTCACGGGTCAGTGTAAGGCTGGATCTCTCCCATAGAGAGGCTCGGTCAGAATTTGGACCGGGGGAGGTGCCTCTAAGCTCAGCGACACTGTTGAACGTCGCTGTTTCACGACCATTTGGCCGGCAGTGGGAGTGGGGTATAGCTTGTACGAACTGTTCCAATCAGAGGTTCTATGGATCAGCGGATGAGCGAGCAGCGTGGCAGCCGGGCCGCGCAGTGGCGGTGAATTTTTCTTGGAAGCGTTGATCGTATGCACCAAAATAAGGCGACCACTCGCGTAGGCTGATGGGCTTCGTGAGTTGGCTAACGCATAAGAATATTCAATGGGTTCAGGGAAATAATGATGATGCTATTTCGCGCTTTCTTTCTAGCTTTCTGTGCGACCTGTCTAGGCCTGGGGGTCGCGTCAAGGGGTGTCGCCGACGACGAGTCAGTGTTGGCGGGCCTGAAGTGGCGCAATATTGGCCCTGCGTTTATGTCGGGCCGAATTGCCGACATCGCCTGGCATCCCGAAGATCTGAGCGTTTGGTATGTGGCGGTCGGGTCAGGTGGCGTATGGAAAACCAGCAATGCCGGCGTCACATGGAAGCCGATCTTCGATGAACAGAGTCGTTACTCCATCGGTAACGTGACGGTCGACCCGTCCAATCCGCACGTGGTCTGGGTTGGTACGGGAGAGGATGTGGGTGGCCGTCACGTTGGTTTTGGGGACGGTATTTATCGATCCGATGACGGCGGCCAGGCATGGGTTAACAAAGGGCTGAAAGACTCTCAGCATATTTCCACCATCATTGTGCATCCTGAGAATTCAGACATTGTCTGGGTGGCCGTTCATGGACCTTTGTGGTCAGCCGGTGGCGATAGAGGCCTGTTCATGACCCGTGATGGTGGCGAAACCTGGACCAAAACGCTCGGCGGAGGGCCTTGGACAGGGGTTTCAGATGTGGTGCTCGATCCGCGCGATCCTGACGTGCTATACGCCGCAACCTGGCAGCACCATCGCACTGTCGCCGCCTACATGGGGGGTGGCCCGGAAACCGGTATTCACCGCTCCACCGACGGCGGCTCGAGTTGGACTGAGTTGGAGACCGGCCTGCCTGAGGGTGATATGGGCAAAATCGGATTGGCCATTTCGATGCAGAACCCCGATGTGATCTATGCGGCGATAGAGCTGGAGCGGCGCTCGGGCGGCGTATGGCGGTCTGAGGACCGCGGCGCGAGTTGGGTGAAGGGTGCCGACGCGGTGGGAGGCGGCACAGGACCGCATTACTACCAAGAGATTTACGCGAGCCCTCATCAATTTGATCGTCTCTATCTGGTGGGTCCGACGGTTCAGAAATCTGAGGATGGAGGCAAAACGTTCACGCCCATGGCGCATCCGAATCAGCACGGCGACATGCATGCCATCGTTTTCCATCCAACCGACCCCGACTACATCATGATGGGAACCGACGGCGGGGTATACGAAAGCTTCGATCTGGGTGAAACCTGGCGTTACATGGAAAACCTACCGGTCACCCAGTACTACAAGCTAGCGCTCGACGATGCCAAGCCTTTTTACAATATTTATGGCGGTACCCAAGACAACAATACCCAAGGAGGCCCGTCGCGGACAGACAACGTTCATGGCATTCGTACCGCGGATTGGCGAGTGGTCCTCGGCGGAGATGGGCATCAGCCGGCCACTGAGCCTGGCAACCCCGATTTACTCTATGCGCAGTGGCAGCAAGGCAACATCACGCGAATCGATTTGCCAACCAGCGAATCGGTCTACATCAAGCCACAGCCGGCGCCAGGTGACCCGCCGGAGCGCTTCAATTGGGATTCGCCGATTCTGGTCAGTGAACACGAATCCAAGCGCCTCTATTTCGCGTCGCAGCGCGTGTGGCGCTCCGACGATCGCGGCGATAGCTGGACAGCGATTTCTGATGACCTGACTCGTAATCAGGATCGCATGTTACTGCCATTGATGGGGCAGACCTGGAGCTGGGACGCGTCATGGGACATGTCGGCGATGTCCGACTACAACACCATTACGTCTTTGGCCGAGTCGCCTTTCGATGAGAATCTGCTGTATGCCGGTACCGATGATGGTTTGGTTCAGGTCACGGCTGACGGCGGAAAGTCATGGAAGCGGATTGAAGTGGGTGATCTACCAGGCGTACCCGATACCGCTTTTGTGAACGACATTCGAGCCGATCTGCATGAACCTGATACCGTCTACATTGCACTGGATAATCATAAATATGGAGACTTCACTCCCTATCTCTTGGTGAGCCGTAATCGAGGTCGTAATTGGCAGAGTATTACCGAGGGAATCCCTGAGGATCATCTTGTCTGGCGGGTCGTTCAGGATCATGAGAGCGCTGATTTACTGTTCGCCGCGACGGAATTTGGCGTTTTCGTGACCTTGAACGGTGGTGCGCAGTGGCAAAAACTGAATGGAGGTATGCCGACCATTTCGATCCGCGATATTCAGATTCAGCGCCGAGAAAACGACCTGGTTGCGGCCAGTTTCGGGCGCGGATTTTTTGTCCTAGATGATTACTCATTGCTGCGCAGTCTGGCATCAGAAGACAAGATGCCTGAGGCAACGCTGTTCGAAACACGACCCGCGCATTGGTATTTTGAGCGGCCTGTACTTGGCGCAACGCGCAAGGGGTCACAGGGCGACCAGTTGTACGTCGCAGATAATCCGCCTTTTGGCGCGGTCATTTCATATTACCTGCGGGACGGCTATCCCACTCAGACAGCAGCGCGGCAAGAGATTGAATCCGAGCGTTTGGAAGCCGGTAACACAGTGGCTTTCCCCGGATGGGATGTTGTTGAGGCCGAACGCAGGGAGACGGCACCCGCCTTGAGGATCATGATTCGTGATGAGGACGGTTCGGTTATCAAGCGACTGGATGCGCCCACTGCAAAAGGTTTGCATCGGGTGGCGTGGAATTTACGGCACCCTTATTACGGATCAGTTGAAACGCCGCCGAATTGGCAGGGCTTGATGCCCAGTGGGTTCATGGTGAAGCCCGATGCGGATTACACCGCAGAGCTGGCTTTGATCGTCGAGGGTGAAGCTCGACTGCTGAGTGGCCCCGTCACGATTCGCGTCAATCGCATGACATCGCCGGCATTACAAGGTGCCGACATCGATGAGGTCATGGCGTTTTGGGATGAGTTAGCGAAGACCGGTGGTCAAGTGAGTGCCGCGCAGTATGCGCTCGGCGATATTTTTGAGGATATCGATACTCTTCACAAGGTGCTGGAATCTTCGGGCGTGGCACCTGGCGCATTTGAGCAAAAATTGGCGGCGGTGAAAGCGCAGGCCTATGAGCTTGATCGGGCGTTGACGGGGGATAAGTCAAAGGGTGAGGTTGGCGATTACGATGTCCATCGGATCACGAGCTGGTTGTGGCACGCTCAAGGCGGTGTCGCGAATTCGACCTACGGACCGACATCAGCCCACAGGGCCAGTCTGACGAATGCTCAAGAGGCCTTGGCACCGGTCGCTACAGCAATCAATCGCATGATGAATGACGATCTACCAATATTAAGGCGCGAGCTGATGGCGGAGGGAGCACCGTGGGGTCGAGGTCAGACCGTACCCCGGTAAGTGTTCTTAGCCGTTGTAACGGGTGGGCGAGTCAGCCCGCCCTTTTCTTGGATCTCTGCGGCGTGGTAATTTCGCGCTGCTTAATTCGCGAGAGATAGAAAAATGACCCGTGCGCTACTGATCAAATTGCATCTCTATTTGTCAGCTTTTTTTTCCGCTGCGATCATTTTGGTCGCTGTGTCTGGGGGGTTATATCTGATCGGTATCAAGGGCTCCCTCGAGCAAGTACCGGTGAAGGTATTAGACGGAGGTCAGGAGCTGATTGCTGCTCCATCTCATGACGCTGTGTCACAGGCGCTGGGTCGTGCCGGCGTAACGAGCTTTGAGTTTGAATACGTCAAGCAAAAAGGCACGCAGTTGATCACGCGCCCGACGACGCGGCCTTTTTATACCCTTGATATCCAAGAGGATGAGATCACCGTCCGATACAACGAGCCGTCGTTGCAGAAGCGGATGATTGAGCTCCACATGGGGCATGGCCCGACTGCCTACAAGCGCTATCAGCAAGTGTTCGCAGCCGGGATGCTCTTCATTATGCTGAGTGGTCTTTGGTTGGGCCTGTCTTCGGCGCGACTTCGAGTTTCTACCGCGCTCATCTCGGGCTCCGGTTTGCTGTTATTTCTCTGGCTCGCATTGAATTGAGTGAGCGAGAGAAATAAACGACAGCGGTTTTTGTCTTGGTCGTTGTGGCGGATTACGAGCGAGCTTTTTTGGCCAAAGCGATAGGGGGCGTCTGCGGAGCTTGAGATGCCAGAGCGATCTTGCCGCTACTTTCACGGGTTTCACTATTGGCCAATGAGCTGAGCCTGTGAGTGTTACGCAGGTTCCTTACACCTTAGAATGATAGAAAAAAAAAGCCGGGCAGTGCCCGGCCTTCACGTCATCGCTGTTTTAGAAGTTCCACTGGAACTCAACACCTGCGGTACGGTAAGCCCCCGGCGTCACGAATGCACCACCAAACTCCGGCGCCATAATGACTTCAGCAATGAACTCTTCATCGAAGAGGTTACGGGCAAAGGCCGTTATCCTCCAACGGTCACCGCCTACGCCGACGCGCAGGTTTGTGATGCCGTAGCCATCAACTTTGGTCTTGGAGTAACTGGTCGCCAAGCCGCCGAATAGTGTAGCTGGTACTTCATAAGGCAGGCCTTCGAAGTCGTAAGACTTGGGCACATCCAAATCACTACCCTGAACAACGTGGTAGAAAATATCGCCCTGATAGGCGTACTCCAGCCGTGCCATCAAGTTGAGATTGCCAAAGTTCTGGTCCCACGTCAGCGCGACATTGGCCGTGAATTCAGCCGCGTTGGGAATGTCATTGCCCGCAACATAGGGACGCACGGTCATGGCGTCGATCTCACCGTCGATGGTGCTATAACCGGCGTCGAGGCGGAGGCCATCGGTCATTTGCCACGAGGCGCCGACTTCAAAGCCCTGAATCGTCACCTCGTCAATGCCCTCAACCGTTCTCAGCAGACCGAAAGGCCCAACATAGAATTCGAAGAACTGCATATCGTCGACTTCAGTGTGGTACGCAGCGGCGTTTAGTTGCAGGTTGCCGTCAAGCAGTGTTGAACGGAACCCGACCTCGAACGAGCTTGAAGTTTCCTCTTCGTAGATTTCCGGCGGTGCTGTTGGCAGGCCGTCGGGGTTCACGAGGAACAGGCTGATAATTTCTGTGCCGCCCAAGTTGTTAAAGCCGCCAGTTTTAAATCCGACACCCCAGCTACCAAAGAGAGTGGTGTTTTCCGACAGATCATAGGTCAGGCTGATTTTGGGTTGGAGCGCATCAAACTCTTTACTTCGCTTGTCAACGCGGGCGCTGACAGCGCCGGTGTCCAGGTCGATAAAGGCCGGGTTCCACGGTGTGCCACCCAGAGGTGCACCGTTCAGGGTGCACCCGCCTTCGAAGAACGAGCCGCAGTAATCAATATTGGTCGAAACATACCCATCTGCCGGGCTAGGCACGGCGTTCTGGACCTCTCGGTCCTCCACGTCGTAGCGAAGCGCTACGGAGAGTTCCATGCGGTCTGTCAGGTCGTAAGCGATAGATCCAAAGCCCGACAATACCGTCGTCTCGAAATCATCCAACACCAGTGCGTCGGTCAGCTCATTAACAAAGGAACGCGGTAGGTTGGCTCGACCGTCATCCTCAAGCTGCGCGACGCCTACGCGACGTTCGATATTGAGGAAGTACATGCCCGCCTGCCAGCGCAACCGCTGATCAGCGTCGGACGTCCACTGTAGCTGAAAGCTCAGGTCACGTTGGTTGCGCTCCTGATACTGATAGCCGTCACAGGTCGTGGGGCTGTAGGGTGGTAGGAATCTACCCGCCGCAGTGCCGTCTAGGTTGAATGTGGGTTGCTGCATCGCAGTTGCATCTCCCAGGAAGATGGATCGCGCTGCCGCTGTTTGTTGGCAATGGCCGAGGTTGTCATAGAAACCAAACGCGCCTGATGTGCCATCCGCGAGGAAGTGTTGGTCCTGATCAGAATATAGCGCCCATGCAGTCAGTGTTCCGGTATCGAATTGCTTATCAACCTTCACTGACACCTCTAAGGTATCCTGCTCGTTCTCAGGGTCTACGTTCGGTGAGTAGACAAATTCGAAGTCGTTAACGTCGATCGACGCCGCACTGGGGTCTACGCCAAAGCCCTGCAGGCCATCCAGAGCGCCGACAAAGAAGGGGAGCTCAAAGGCCGCGTTGAAAGCGATGGAAGCAGCTGACACCTCTGAAAAGCGAATCTTTGTGTCGATTGACAGCGTGTCGGTTGGGTCGAATACGATTCGGCCGCTGATAGCGGTCTCTTCATAATCATTCACGACATCGTCGTTTAGATAGACGTTCTCGAGGAACCCGTCGGTCTTGCGAGACGTCACCGTCAATCGGCCCGCGATGTCGTCACCCAGTGGGCCCGCAATCGTCGCAGTGCCGTACACGGTGCCATATTCCGCTGCACCAACCTTAATAATGCCTTCCATCTCCTGTGAAGGGCGCTTGGTCGACATGATAACGGCGCCTGCCGCTGCCGAACGGCCATAGAGTGCACCTTGAGGTCCCTTCAATACCTCGATCTGCGCGAGATCTGGATATTCCCGGTTAAAGGCTGATGGGTTGGTGTAGAGGACGCCATCGACGATAAAGGCGAAGTTCGTTTCCGCATCGCGCGCACCATTGATGCCGCGGATGCTGAGTGAGCTGTCGCCGACCTCAACGGTGTTGACGAAGGTCACGCCAGGGGTCATGTAAATAAAATCTTCTGCGCGCTCGACGCCCATGTTTTCGATCTGGCCCTCGGTGAAGGCCGTCACAGTTGCGGGGACGTCTTGCAGTGATTCCGCGCGGGCACGAGCCGTTACCACGACTTCTTCCAACTGCGCGGATGCAGTCGCCGGGAGAAGCAGTGCGGTCGTTGAGAGGGCGGCAGACACGGCTGCGGCCAGCGGGAGGGTGGCCAATGCCTGACGGCGTCGGCTGAGTGGGGTGCTCCTCATGGGTAGCCTCCTTCGTAAAGGCCCATTGGGGGCCATGATTTTGGGTATGTACAGTTCTCGCTTGGCTTCAGATCAACCCAAGATCGAACTCAAGTGCCCAGTTGTCCGGACATTACACTACAGCCGATACAATATGTCTTTGCGATCGGCGTCGGTCAAGTCCAGTTCGTCCAGAATTTGTTCTGTTTGCTCGCCCACCGCGGGCAGTAGAGTGCTGATTTCGGCAGGTTCCGCGCTAAATTTAATGGGGGAACCCATATGGTCGTTGCCTGCGTCGTCAACGAAGCGCATTCCCCGCTTTATGACATGTTCTGATTGCCAAGCTTCGTGTAACGACACAACCGGACTCCAACAGATATCTCGGCCGTTGAACCAATCCTCCCACTCGCTTCGCGAGCGGGTGCGGAAGGTCTCCCGCAAAAAGGCAATTGCCGACCAGTGACCTTCGCCAGCGGGACCCGTTACATCTGCGATGAATTCTGGTCTGCCCAGACCCTCGAACAGCGCCTCGACAAATTTGTGCTCTCCACCACCCAGTGCCAGATATTGCCCATCGGCAGTCTCATAAATGTTCAGCATGGCATTGCCGCCGTGCGTGCGCTCTTTAAGTCGCTCGGGAGCCTGATCTCCACCAAATACGGGCCCCATGATGTTGGGGCTGGCGGCCAGCACGGACTCGAACATACTGATGTCCACGAAGTCACCTTGACCTGTGGCGTGACGTCGGTTGAGCGCCATCAAAATGCCGGACAGCGCCAGATACGAAGAGAGCATGTCGGCTATGGGAACACCAATTATGGCCGGCCCTGAGTCTCCCTCAGGGGATCGCGTCACATCGAGAATGCCCGCAGCTGCCACCGTGGCGGTATCGTGGGCGGGGCGGTCGCGCCATGGCCCCGTCTGCCCGAAGGCCGAAATAGAGCAGTAGATAAGGCCCGGGTTGTCGGCAGATAGTGATGCGTAGTCAATCCCCAGTCGCTGTGCGACACCGGGCCGGAACGCTTCAACGACCACATCAACCTTGCGCGCGAGGGCGAGGAGGGCGGCCTTGCCTGCCTCTGTCTTGAGATCGAGGGCAATGCTTTCTTTGCCGCGTTGAGTATTGCGAAACATCACCGTTTCGCCGCCTTGCTGCCAAGGGAATGCCGCTGCAGACCGTGTTGGCTCCGGCGCTCGCGGGTTCTCCACTTTAATGACCCGCGCGCCGTGGTCAGCCATTAACTGTGTGGCAGCCGGCCCTGGCAGGAACAGCGACAGATCCAGAACCGTCAGCCCTTCGAGTTTCATTCGGAAGGCCGGTTCAGCAGGTCACGCCGTCTGCGCTGAGTCCGTTGAGATCCTCCTCGGAGAGGCCCAGCAGGTCGCCCAAGATTTCGGCGTTGTGCTGGCCGATTTTCGCACCCGGCCAATCGGTGCGGCCCGGCGTCTCCGACAGCTTGGGCAAAATCGCCGGGATTTTCAGCGGCTCGCCATCTATCTCGACTGTCTCGAACATGCCGCGCGCGATGTAGTGCGGATCAGTCATCATGTCTTCAACGCTGTAGATCGGGCCAACCGGTACCCTGGCCGCCTCCAACTTACCGATAATCTCGCCGGAGGTATGTTCACTGCACCATTTGGCGAGGGCCACATCAATTTTTTGCTCGTGAATCACTCGCCCCTGGTTGTGCTCGAGTTCCGGGTCATTGGCCATGTCTTCCCGGCCCGCTTCCGTCATCAAGCGTTTGAAGATTGAATCGCCATTGCCGCCAATGACCACGTGCTTATCGTCTGAGCAGAGGTAGGTATTGGTAGGGACGATCCCTGTGATGGTCGTGCCTGAGGGTTCGCGGACAACGCCTGCACCGTCGAACTCGGGGACGATGCCCTCAAGCAGGTTGAAAATGGACTCATACAGCGCGACGTCGACTACCTGCCCTTTGCCGCTTTTATTGCGCTCGATAATGGCGAAAGCCACTCCCAGTGCTGCGTGGATTGCCGCGACAGTGTCGCCCAGTGAGATATTGGGGCGAACAGGCGCTTTTCCCGGCTCGCCGTTAATGTAGCGGAAGCCGCCATAGCCCTCGGTAACTGAGGCATAGCCAGGTTTTTCCGAGAACGGTCCGCTTTGTCCGTAGCCCGAGATACGCGCATAGATGATGCCGGGGTTTTGTGCTTTGACTTGTTCAGGCCCCAGCCCCCAGCTCTCCATAGCGCCGGGTCGGAAGTTTTCGATGACGACATCTGCTTTGGTCAATAAATCAAAAGCCAACTCGCGCCCGCGGTCAGATTTGAGATCCAACGTAACGCTTTTTTTGTTGCGGGCGAGGGAGTGGTACCAAAGCGACATGCCGTTGCGCACTTCACGCCATTGCCGGATCGGGTCGCCCGTGGGGGGCTCCACTTTGATTACCTCTGCGCCGAAGTAACCCAACACGGTCCCCGCGAATGGGCCGGCTAATAGCTGTCCTAACTCAATGACCCGCAGGCCTTCAAGTGGTCGTGACTGAGACATATGCGATTCCTAAGACAAACGTGTGGAAGGCGAAATAGTACGGACAATTGTCAGTAATGGGAACGGATGTGGGCAGGGGCTGAGCCGCCACTTGCCCAATCGCTGTGCCAGCTGTTGCTGGGAAAATGCCAAAAATGCAAATTCGGGGTTGTTTTTTTGATAATGATAATAATAATGATTCTCATTAACGCAATTAGTGCGGAATCGATATGAAACCTAAGGCCCGACGGGCGCTCAGAAATGCCTTCACCGTTGCTTTGTCTTTGCTGGCAGTGCCGATTGCCGCCAAGCAGGGCGAGCAAACGCTGCTGGAGGAGACTATCGTCCGTGGAAGTTACCTTCAGTCCAGTGAGGCCAATGCATTAAAGACGCCCACGCCCATTCTGGATGTACCTCAGAGTCTCAGCATCGTCACCGCGGAAGAAATTTTGAAGCGCGGCTTTACGAGTGTTTCCGACGTCATTGAGTACATGCCGGGTGTCAGCATGTCGCAGGGCGAGGGCCACCGGGATGCTGTTGTTTTCCGTGGTGTTCGATCCACAGCAGATTTCTTTATCGATGGGGTTCGGGATGACGTTCAGTACTATCGACCCTTGTACAACTTAGAGCAGTTGGAAGTGCTTCGTGGCCCGAATGCGCTGCTCTTTGGCCGCGGAGGTACAGGTGGCATTCTCAACCGTGTCACGAAGAAAGCGGAGGTCGGCACTAGCTTCACTCAACTGACTGGTTTTGCGGATTCATTTGGCGCGGGTGGCGTGCAGGGCGATATCAATTTTGGATTGGGTGACCGTATGGCGTTCAGACTGAACGCGATGGCGGAGGGGTTGGATAATCATCGTGATTATTTCGACGGCGAGCGTGTCGGTATCAACCCGACGCTGCGAGTTCTTGTGTCTGAGCAAACCCAGCTCGATCTGTCATACGAGTATGTTGATCACGAGCGATTCATTGACAGGGGGATCCCCACAGGCAGTGACGGAGCGCCGGTGGAACGGTTGGATCAGTTCGTATTTGGTGATCCCGACGTCAATCAAACGACCTTAGAGGCCCATATCTTCATAGCGGCTCTAGAGCACCGGTTTTCTGATTCGATGAAAGGCAAGGTGACAGCCTTTTATGGCGATTATGACAAGCTATATCAGAACTTTTACGCGGCCTCCTATAACGAGGCCGAGACGCCAGATGAAGTCACTTTGGATGGCTATGTTGATACCACGCAGCGAGAAAACCTCATCCTTTCCGGAAACCTGATTAGCGAGATCTCGTTCGGAAATGTCGAGCACCGACTCCTTTTCGGTGGCGAGTATGTCGACACCTCTTCAGACCAGGATCGTTGGAACACATTCTGGTCGGCGACATCTGACGATAGAGAATCGTTTCTGGTTAATAGACCGTTGGATGTCGTCGGCGGAGTGGGCATTAATGCGTTGGGCGTGCGGACAGTGAACGATTTTTCCATTGACCCCAATGACGACACACGCGTGAACATTGAAGTGACGTCGCTTTATCTCCAAGACGAGATGGCATTGTCAGAGTCTTTCGACCTCGTTGTTGGGGCAAGGTTTGATCAATTTGAGATTGACGTTGTCAATATGCTGGCCAATGACGTGAGAGCAAAGCGCGACGAGGAGATCTCGCCCAGGCTGGGTATGGTTTATAAACCGACGGAATCGATGTCGGTATATGCCAGTTACAGTGAATCGTTCTTGCCCAGAAGCGGCGAGCAGTTTGCCAACATTAACGGCAGTAACGGTCAGTTAGATGCCGATACTTTCACCAATACAGAGCTGGGGTTCAAATGGGACATATCCCCATTGCTGAGCTTTACAGCTGCTCTGTTTGAGATTGAGCAGGAATCGCCGCAAGTGGCCGATAGCGACCCTGCGACACTAGACGTTATTAAATCTCAAACGGACGGTTTTGAGCTCCAGCTGGAGGGGCAGGTTACTGACGCCTGGTACGTCTCAGCGGCTTACAGCTATTTAGACGGCGAGCAGATGGAGCGCAGAGGACCCAAAGGGCTACGTCCGAGGGAGTTGCCGGAAAACATGTTCTCTGTTTGGAATTTTGTTCAGTTCACGCCAAAGTTAGGGATTGGACTGGGCCTCACACATCAGGATGAGAGTTTCATCAACAACAGTAATACTGCGCGGTTGCCAAGCTACACGCGACTCGATGCCGCGCTGTATTACGAATGGTCAGATGATGTGCAGGTGCGACTCAATCTTCAAAACATTGGGGACACGGTGTACTTTCCGAGCTCACACAGCACCCATCAAGCGACCGTCGGTGCCCCTTTTCATGCCCGTCTCGCCGTAACGATGAATTTCTAGTCCGCGGGTAACGGGCCCTGCACGCGCCGAGCTCTCACGAGGAACGCAGGGCGCTGATGTGGCGCAACGAGAAAAACCGCAGCTTGAAAATACTGCGGACTTATAGCCCGAGCCGCTCGCAGGCGCGCCGTTATCACAAACGATATCAGTCGGGTTTCACCGTCTTCATTGCAGTTTGAAGATAATTCTGCTCCCCAACGCGCTCGATGAGGGAAAGTTGCGTCTCAAGCCAATCAACGTGCTCCTCTTCCGCTTCGAGGATATCTTTTGCTAAGTCACGGGAGACAAAGTCCTTTTCTTTCTCGCAGCATTCAATTGTGGCCACAAGATCTGCATGCGCAATGTGCTCAAGCTGTAAGTCACATTCCAGCATCTCTCTAGGTGATTCACCAATACGGAGCTGTCCTAAATCCTGCAGGTTAGGGATGCCTTCGAGAAATAGAATGCGCTCAACCAGAGCATCCGCATGTTTCATTTCATCGATCGATTCGTGGTACTCGTGTTCAGCGAGTTCCGTCAGACCCCAATCTTTGAACATCTTCGAGTGGAGGAAATACTGATTGATTGCAACCAGCTCGTTGTAGAGGATCTTGTTCAGGTGCTTGAGCACCTCGGGGTTGCCTTTCATGCGGTTCACCTGTCCAGTTATTTTCGACAGAGCGCAGTGTAACCAACTCAGGCTGCGAGGGCAATTAAGTGACTGATTTTGTTAATAAAAACGAAAGTGAGAAGTATTCGTATTCTCAAGCAGAAGCCAGCACCAATGGAGATGCAGAGACTTGTGTTGGAGAGAGGCTGACGCAAGCGTCCTCGACCACTTTTTGGGCGCGTAACAGGCACTTGCCACACTGGGTCGAGCAGCCTGTGTTGCGACTGACGTCGTCCACAGATCTCGCTCCCGCGCATACCTCATCGCGAATAGCGCGTTCCGTGACGCCTTTGCAGATACAAATGTACATGCCATTACGCTAATGATAATGGGAATGATTGTCAATAAGGTTTGCCCATGGGAGCAGCCGTGTTGGCTCTACTCAGTGTACTCAACAGCGATTAACGTCCAATTGGCGGGGCCTTCTGGCGTGTCTAATTGAATGTCGCTATCTGCCGGTTTGCCCAGTAAAGCGCGCCCGAGGGGTGAGTCGCAGGAGATTTTTCTTTGGGTCACGTCGAATTCGTCGGGACCGACAATCCGCCACCGCTCTTCCTCGCCCACCTCGCTCTCAATCGTGACCCAGGCGCCGAACCACACTTTGTTGCGGTCACCCAATGGCTCGCTGACGACGGTCAGTGCATCCAGACGCTTTCGTAAAAACCGCACGCGGGAATCGATCTCTCGCAGGCGTTTCTTACCGTAGATGTAGTCTCCGTTTTCCGATCGATCCCCGTTGGCGGCTGCTGCAGACACAGCCTTGGTGACCTCGGGCCTCTCAACTTTCCAGAGCGCATGGAGCTCCGCACGCAGTGCCTGCTCACCTTCAGGTGTGATGTAAGGCGATCCGGCTGGACGAGGGGGACGATATCGGCTCATACCGAGAGTGTAGGTGTATCGAGGTGTGCGCGAAATGCTGTTGTTGCTTGATGGGGCCGTGAGTGATGCTGTCATGGGGCAAAGATGCCACGGGCACGGCGGACTTTGCCGCGAGCAGGGTGTCGATATGGCCAATGCGGCTGTCTTCAATGTGATGGTTTAGTCTGATTGATAACGTCTCTTATCGGCAGGCGTATAATCATTGGCGATGACCTTGCCGCCTAAACCACGCTCACTATCAAACCCGTGATCCCGCGATTCGCGATCCGGGTTATTTCATTTTTTGTCATCGGGGGTTGCGGTGTCCTGTCCGCGTTGTCGTCTGAATTGCCGGCTGACCCGACCCAATGCGTCGTGCTGCAAGGCAACTCGATTCAGGGCGGTATGTTGTGGGGGCAAATCTCACCCAGCGCGGAGATTCGTTTTGATGACAACCGCGTGCCGGTGCTACCCGATGGCCAGTTTTTGCTGGGTCTGGGGCGAGATATGCCCGCGAGCGTTGAGCTGGTAGTAGAAGACGAGGCGACTTGCCGCCAAATCGTGGCGGTAGCGGCCCGCGACTACCGCGTGCAACGCATTGAAGGCGTTCCCCAGCAAACGGTGACGCCCAGCGAAGAGCATCTAGAACGCATTCGCGCAGAGCGCGAGAAGGTGCGTGCCGCCAAGTCGCGACGCTTGCCAAACACTGATGGTTTGTTAGCGGTGCAGCAGGGGTTCCTCTGGCCCGTAACGGGGCGCATCAGTGGCGTATATGGGAGTCAGCGCATTTATAACGGTACCCCCGGAACACCCCATTACGGCGTGGACGTTGCCAGACCCAAGGGAACACCTGTTCTGGCGCCTGCGGCGGGCGAGGTCACCTTGGCCGAGCCGGATCTGTTCTACTCTGGTGGTACGGTCATCCTCGATCACGGCTACGGGTTTTCCTCGTCTTTCTTGCACTTAAGTGAGGTGTCTGTATCCGTGGGGGATCGTTTGGCACCTGGTGACCTCTTGGGTGCGATTGGCGCCACTGGGCGTGCGACGGGTCCGCACCTCGACTGGCGAATGAGTTGGTTCAATCAGCGAATCGATCCCCAGTTATTGGTTCCGCCCATGCCTGAGTGATTGTCCTGTCGCTTTAATGTGAACTCTGGCGTGGCGGTGCTCTCAGCATCCGGAGGGCTTATACTCCGCGTTTTGGTTCGAGAGACATCCCGTGCTGGACCCCAAATTACTCAACATCCTGGTGTGCCCCGTCAGTAAAGCGCCGCTGATTTATGATGAAGACAAGCAAGAGTTGCTGTGCAAGGCGAGTGGGCTGGCCTATCCCGTGCGTGACGGAATTCCGGTGATGCTCGAGGAGGAGGCGCGCGCGCTGACCACGGACGAGAAGTTGGATTAGAGGCGTCCCATGGCAGACACCATATTTGGCAAAATCACGCGCGGCGAAATCCCGACTGAGTTCCTGTATGAGGACGAGCATTGCGTCGTGATTCGCGATATCCAACCGCAGGCGCCCACGCACGTGCTGATCATTCCGCGGAAACCGATTGCACGGTTAGTGGATTCACAACCCGAGGATCAAAGCTTGCTGGGGCACTTGTTAATCGTTGCAGGAAAAGTCGCCGACCAGTTGGGTGTAGGCGATGCCTTTCGACTCGTTATCAATAATGGCGAAGGCGGCGGTCAGACCGTTTTCCATCTCCACTTACATATTCTTGCCGGCCGCGACATGGCCGAAGGTCAGCTCGCCCCGGGCCTGAATTAAGCGTCCCGTCGACACGCGCACACAACAGAGACATTCCATGAAGACCGCTGATATCCGCGAAGCATTTCTCTCTTATTTTGAGTCACAGGACCACACGCGCGTGGACTCGAGTTCTCTGGTGCCGGCAGACGATCCCACCTTGCTGTTCACCAATGCTGGCATGAATCAGTTCAAAGAGACCTTTTTGGGGTTGGAGCAGCGGCCCTATCAGCGCGCTGTGACGGCGCAGAAGTGTGTGCGCGCGGGCGGCAAGCACAATGACCTGGAGAATGTGGGTTACACCGCGCGTCATCACACCTTTTTCGAAATGCTGGGAAATTTCAGCTTCGGCGATTACTTCAAGCGCGAGGCAATTCAGTTTGCGTGGCAGTTCTTGACCGAAACATTGCAGCTCCCGCCCGAGCGTTTATGGGTCACGGTGCACGTCAGTGATGATGAGGCCGCCGCGATTTGGGTGGACGAAATCGGTGTCGATCCCGCCAGACTCTCGCGACTCGATGAGGACAATTTCTGGCAAATGGGTGACACAGGCCCCTGTGGACCCTGCTCTGAGGTCTTTTATGACCATGGACCTGATGTACCGGGTGGCCCGCCGGGCAGTGAAGATGATGATCTGGATCGCTACATCGAGATCTGGAATCTGGTGTTCATGCAGTTTAACCGCGATGCTCAGGGAGAACTCCATCCGTTGCCCGCGCCATCGGTTGATACGGGCATGGGGCTAGAGCGCATTGCGGCGGTGCTGCAACACGTGCACTCCAATTATGAAATCGATTTGTTTACCGCGCTCATTGCTGCGGTGGCGAGGCAATTGAGCATCACGAATACCGAAGACAAATCGCTTCGGGTAATTGCCGATCACTTGCGATCCACGGCCTTCCTGATCGCCGATGGTGTGTTGCCCGGTAACGAAGGTCGCGGGTACGTGCTGCGGCGCATCATTCGTCGCGCCATTCGCCACGGGAACAAGCTGGGTGCGCAAGAAGCGTTCTTTGCCGCGCTGGTGCCTGACTTGTTGGCGCAGATGGGAGAGGCCTATCCACAACTGGTGGAGCAGTCAGCTGCTATTACCGCTGCCTTGCAGGCCGAGGAAGACCAATTTGCTCGGACGTTGGATAACGGTATGGCCATCCTCGAAGAGGCGCTTGAGGGCATAACTGACCAAACTATCCCGGGCGAGGTGATCTTCAAGCTTTATGACACCTATGGTTTTCCGGTAGACCTCACCAACGACATTGCGCGTGAGCGTGGCCTGACTCTTGATCTGGAGGGCTACGAGGAGGCCATGGCGACGCAGCGGCAGCGCTCTCAGGATCATGCCGGTTTCAAGGTCGATTACAGCCAGAGCTTGAATGTTGAAGGTGAAACGGAATTCGTTGGATACGAGGCAGATCAAGCTGCAGGCTCGATAGTGGCAATCCTGGTTGAGGGTGATTCGGTAGTTTCACTGGAGGCGGGTCAGTCCGGTGTTGTGATTCTGGATCGCACTCCCTTCTATGGGGAGAGCGGTGGGCAAGTCGGAGACTGTGGTCGTTTGATTGCTACCGGCGGCCAACTCGATGTGACGGACACCACCAAGGCGCAGGGACATCACCTCCACCACGTGACCGTCACTGCTGGGAGCGTAAAAGTAGGGGACAGTGTTGACGCGCAGATCGATGCGCAGGTGCGCAATCGCACGAGACTCAATCACTCAGCGACCCACTTGTTGCATGAGGCCCTCCGGCGAGCCCTCGGCGACCACATTTTGCAGAAAGGCTCGTTGGTGGACTCGCAGCGTCTGCGATTTGATTTTTCGCACGGTGAGCCCGTGTCAGCCGACGCGCTGGCAGATATCACCACTGTGGTGAATGAGCAGATCCGTGCCAACGAAGCTGTCTCGACTGAACTGATGACCATGGATGCGGCGATTGAAGCCGGCGCGATGGCATTGTTTGGGGAGAAGTACGGAGAGGAAGTCAGGGTCCTGACCATGGGTGCAGATCGATTCTCTGTTGAGCTATGCGGTGGCACGCATGTCGCGCGAACCGGAGATATTGGGTTGTTTCTGATCACCGCTGAGTCCGGCGTGGCCAGCGGTGTGCGGCGGATTGAAGCCGTCACCGGTGAGGCAGCGCTCGCTCATGTCACAGGCCTCTCACGAGAACTGCAGTCAGTCTGCGGCGCGCTGAAAGCCACACCCGAGAATGCGGCCGCCAAGGTGGATGCTCTGCGTGCGGAGGTACGTGAACTGGAAAAAGAGTCCACACGACTACGCCAGAAGCTTGCGACGTCTGCCGGTGGCGATTTGACGCAGGATGCCGTGGAGGTCGAAGGCCTCAAGGTGCTGGCAGCGCAGATTGATGGCGCAACGGCCTCATCACTTCGCGATACGTTGGATCAGTGCAAAAACAAGCTGGGCTCGGGGGTGATCCTGTTGGCTGCAGTTGAGGACAGCAAAATCGCGCTGGTCGCCGGTGTCACGCCTGACGCCACTGACCGGATCAAGGCAGGCGATATCATCAAGCATTTCGCGGCTCAGCTCGGCGGCAAAGGGGGCGGTCGCCCCGATATGGCGCAGGGCGGTGGCTCAGATGTTGCAGCACTGCCCCAAGTGTTGGCGACCTTTCAGGACTGGGTAGCCGAGCAATTGAGTTAAAGGTTGGCTCAGGCGTATTCCTGTCGCAGAACGAATTTCTGCACTTTCCCGGTGCTGTTCCTGGGTAAGGCGTCGGTATGAACAACCTGCTGCGGCCACTTGAATCGCGCCAGGTTACCGTCGCACTGTTGGTGAATCGCTTCGACCGATAACGGGTCGCCGCTGATGGTGGCCACCACAGCGCAACCCACCTCTCCCCATTTCGGGTCCGATACTCCGATGATCGCGATTTCGCGAATATCTGGGTGTGCCATCAGGACTGACTCTACTTCAGCGGGGTAAACATTCTCGCCTCCGGAGATGTACATGTCCTTGATCCGGTCTTCGACTGAGAGGCGTCCGGTTTCATCCCGGCGTCCGATATCGCCAGATTTCAGCCAATCCCCAACGAACGCCTCCGCCGTCGCATCGGGTCGGTTCCAGTAGCCGGGTGTCACGGATGCGCCGCGCATCCATATCTCGCCCAATTCACCGGGCAGCGCTTCCTCGGTTTCGGATTTCATGACTTTGACGTCACCGTAGGGCAATGCACGACCTGCATAGCCCATATGCTCGGGTAAATCGGCTTTTTGTGCCATGCACACGACGCCTGAGGTTTCAGTCATGCCGTAAACCTCTTGGAGGAGGATCCCGCGCTCCTGCCATTCCTTGAGCATGGGCTCGGGCACTGATTCAGCCCCTGTTGCTGCGACGCGCAGTCGACTGAAGTCGATGTCGTTGATGTTGGGCATGAGAGACATGGCGCTCCACATGGCCGGTACGCCGCCAATATTGGTAATCGCTAGGTTCGGGTCATCGATCGCGCCCAACATCGCAGCGGGGTCAAAGCTGCGCATCATGAGTTGCGGGATGCCGAACTTCACAGCCATCAGCACAAACTGCATCCCGCCAATGTGGAATAGCGGCATGACATTTAACAGCCGGCTGTCGGGGCTCGCCTCACTGGGCTGTAAAAGATTGAGCGCCGAGGCGAGCATCATGCGCCGCGTATACATCACGCCCTTGGGTTTTCCGGTTGTGCCAGACGAATACATAATCATCGACAGCGTGTCGGCGTTGGCAGCAGCAGGCGCTATCGCAGGCTGGTCCCATATCAGGGCTTTTTCATAGCCGCTCTCGGATCCATCCAGCGCCGTGTCAATCAGGACAGGTGGCAGCACCGACGCATCGATCTCTTTGATGACAGCCTCAAAGGCGCGATCAAACAAGACTGCCGAGGGCGTGCAATCGCCAATGATGAAGGACAATTCGGGTGGCGTGAGTCTGAAGTTGAGTGGGACGTAGACCGCGCCAATGCGAATCGTGGCAAAAAACATCTCTACCACGTCGGAGCTGTTGAGGCCGAGGTATGCCACCCGGTCTCCGGCACCGATGTTCTCCGCGGTGAGACGATGTGCCAGTGCGTCAATCCGCGCATTGAACTCACGCCAGGTGAACGGTCGGTCCGCGGTCAGGTCATACAGGGCCAGGCCATCAGGCTGCACGCGAAGCTGCTGGTGTATCCAGTCGTTATAGAGCGGGTCAGCGTCGGTCACTGCGGTGATCTCATTGTTATTGTGTTGGCGATAGCCTATTGGATCGAATGATCTCCCGCCACCCTGGCCATCGCCCTTCAACCATCAACGCCCTCGATCCACAAATGATCGCCGCCAGGGCATCCGGCGCCGCGCATCATAGTACCAGCCGCCAGCCGACCCCGGGCCCCTCGTGGCCGATGTGAACCGGCAGCGACATGTTGTGCGCATTGACGCTAACACTGGTTCTCACCGGCCCTCGAATCGTGTTAAATACGCGCCCTCTTATTACGACACCGCTTATTCCTCACCCCATGGCGCTTATCGTCCAGAAATATGGCGGCACATCGGTCGGCTCTGTAGAGCGGATCGGTGCCGTAGCCAACAGAGTGGCTCGCTTTAAAAGCGAGGGCCACGACGTGGTGGTGGTCGTGTCGGCGATGTCTGGCGAAACGAATCGCCTGATGGGCTTGGCCAAGGAAATTCAGAAGAACCCTGCACCGCGCGAACTTGATGCACTACTGAGCACGGGAGAGAAGGTCACAACCGCTCTGCTCAGTATGGCGCTGGGGGAACGCGCTGTTCGCGCAAAGTCCTTTAGCGCGAACCAGGTGGGTATCCTGACTGACAGTGCGCATAACAAGGCGCGTATTCAGGACATTCGGGCAGAGGCGTTGCAGGCGGAGCTGGAAGCTGGCGGTGTGCCCGTGGTTGCCGGATTTCAGGGCGTGGACGTGCAGGGCAACGTCACAACGCTGGGACGAGGTGGATCGGATACGACCGCCGTGGCATTGGCGGCTGCGCTAAAAGCCGATGAATGCCAAATTTATACCGATGTAGACGGTGTCTACACCACAGATCCACGCATGGTGGACGGCGCCAAGCGACTTGATCAGATTACCTTTGAAGAGATGCTCGAGATGTCGAGTATGGGGTCCAAGGTGCTGCAGATTCGCTCGGTGGAATTCGCCGGCAAGTACAAAGTCCCGCTGAGAGTGCTCAGCAGCTTTGAAGATGGCCCTGGGACGCTGATTACGACTGAGGAGGATGCCTCCATGGAAGCACCTGTCATTGCAGGAATTGCCTTTAATCGCGACGAAGCCAAGTTGACGGTGGTGGGCGTGCCAGATAATCCCGGCATGGCCTATCGCATTCTTGGCCCAGTAGGCGAGGCCAACATCGAAGTTGACGTGATCCTGCAGAATAGCCGAGGTGAAAATTCGACAGACTTCACTTTTACGGTGGCGCGCAGTGATATGGAAGCGGCAGCGGAAGTGCTCACACCTGTAGTGGCCGAATTGGGAGCGGGCGAGGTCCTGACCGATGACCATATTGCCAAGGTGTCCGTTGTTGGGGTCGGGATGCGCTCACACTCAGGGGTTGCGGCAACCATGTTTAAAGCACTTGCGGATGTGGGTGTGAATATCCAGATGATCAGCACCTCGGAAATTAAAATCTCGGTGATCATCGAGGAAAAATTTCTTGAACTGGCCGTGCGGAGCCTGCATTCTGCGTTCGGTCTTGATACAGTCGAGGCCTGAAAGCGCGCCTGCACGGCCGCTATTCTCGACAAGACCCTTCATGAAAGAAGGGCGTTAAGCGACAAGGATGTGACTCATGCTGATTTTGACGCGAAGGGTGGGTGAATCCCTGATGATTGGTGACGATGTCACGATCACCGTATTGGGTGTCAAAGGAAATCAGGTGCGTATCGGCGTTAAGGCCCCCAAGGAGGTGGCCGTGCATCGCGAGGAAATCCTCAATCGCATTGAGGAAGCGGCTGGAGAAGACGCCAGCGACGAGTAAGACACCGAAAATTTGGAGAAGTGGCCGAGTGGCTGACCGAGCAGTCAAGGACTGCGAAGGAGCGCCGTCGTCACGACGGCGACCCGGAGGGCGAGGTGCGAAGCACCGAGTCACGCGCGACCGGGGAGCGCAGAAGGGGCAGTAGAAAAAGACGCAACAACGAGAATTTGGAGAAGTGGCCGAGTGGCTGAAGGCGCTCCCCTGCTAAGTCTACAAACGAATCAACCCTCGCTCACCGAGTATCTCCAAGACCAACGTTTAAGCGGGTTCCTTGTCGACTATTAGTTCCTGACTCATCTCATCTGGCCGCATGATCCGTTTGCTCAGCCTTGCGTCATTTCTTGCCTTTGCATGGACGCTATCCGTCTATGCAGACGAGCGGCCCGCAGGCGTCCCCTCAGAAGCCCGCTGGGTCAAAGTAGACCGAGTGACTGATGGCGACACCATCGTCCTGATGGATCGCACACGCGTCCGCTTACACGGCATAGACGCACCCGAACGGGATCAGCCCTATGGCCCTATTGCCACCGCCGCCCTCGAATACATGGTCGCTCGTGGTGTCTATCTGGTTGAGGTAGATGAGGATCGCTATGGCCGTCTGGTGGGCCAGCTCTATCACTCAAAAGATGGCTATGACATCAATGCTTCAATGGTGTGTGCAGGGTATGCGTGGTGGTATGAACGTTATGCACCGGATAGTCAGGTGTTGGATGACTGTCAGGTCGAAGCTCAGCAGGCGCCCAAGGGGTTATGGGAAGACGAAGACCGGATGGCACCGTGGGAATGGAGGAGGAAATAATTAGCCAACCAGTCGCACGTGCCTCACTCGCCGCGCCGGCAGGCCAACGGGCTACAGGGTCACTGTAAGACGTTGAAGTGTTTTGGGGCAAAAAAGATCCCAAACCTCAGAGCCGTCAACGATCTTCACTGACATCACGTTACAGCCCTCATTAATCGCGATTTTCATAGGGTGTATGCGCTCAGAGTCGTTGCGCTCCGCTGTTGACGAAGGAGCGGGAAACGTTTGGCTATATGAGACTGTCTGTGGCTCAGGTGAATCTGTAGCAATTGCGTCAAGATCCTCAATCACGACATCTTCGACGATGACAGGTGTGTTGCGAGCCGCATCAGCCGTTGTGGCGACAGAGTCATTAGCTCGGGGTACGGATTGATAGCTAGATGCAGTGCCTGCACTTTCGGTTAATAAAGCTGAATAACGTGGTTGGCTCTTTGAGGGCCATTCGTAGCGGATCGTCCCCATTAGCTGGTCTAAGCCATCGAAATCACCACTGCCAGTGTTGTACTCTAGGCCTAGCCCCCAATTGGCGTTTGCACCAAAAAAAGCTTCAAAACCAACCCCATAAACAAAGTCGCTGTCGGTGGCATCTTCTGAGGCGCAACCACCGCCATATGGGTAAATGTAGTAACAGGCAGTTGCCTGTAATGAAGCGCTTCCATAACCTGCGGTTAAGAACAAGAACCCTTCATCTACCGTCACGCCAGCCCGTAGCTTGGCCGCCGCAAAATAATCGAGCTCAGCACTAAAACCACCATCACTGCCACTTCCACCAATTTGTGATGACAGAGACCACCCCAAATACTCATTGAATTTACCCGTAACGTCGATTGCTCCTCCGGTCAAATCAATGCCGTCTCCACCGAGACTCGATGCACCCGCACCAATGCTGACTTGCGCCGACGCAGTGCTTGCGGCCAAGCAAATCGCTACCACTCCAATTGTTGAACGTCTCAAAAGCTTCATAAATGCTCCGGCACTGCTGTGTGGGCTCTAACTCACTGCCGCCACGAGTCTCCCATAAGTTTTAACGCGAACCCGCCGATCGCTATCGGCATAGCCTAACATTTTGTCTGCTTGTCACAAAAAAACAGTCCTCTTCCGGGCGGCCACTGTGTCGAAGTGAGATGGAATCTGATAACCGATAAATTGTGGATCGTACTCTCCAATTCCGCCCCCGAATGTATCTGGGCGGTAACCATCACAATCACAGCCAGACAGGGCGACGTAAACACGTTAAGCGGCGCGGCTATACGTCAAAGAAGGGGGCCGCCTCGGCTATGCGCAAACTACAGGTTAGTTATGAGACGACAGGGCCTGAGTCTGCTGGAAAAATGTCCTTGGGCCGCTATCTAGAATTATGGTTTGAGCGCCAGCGCGTTGATAAGGCTCCTGCGACCAATGACCGGTATAGAAACGCAATCAAAAAACATTTGTGCCCTGCGATCGGCGATGTGCAACTTACCCGGCTTGGTGTACTGCACATTGAGCACTTCTTGTCGGGCAAGCTGTCAGATGGTCTTTCTGAAGAGACGGTGAACGGTTTTTATCGAGTGCTAAACACTGCACTCAAAGACGCCGTCAGGTGGGGTTATCTCAATAAAAATCCTGCTGAGAATGTACTCCCACCGCGAAGCTCACGGACTGAACGACCAGTAATGTCGACAGAAGAGCAGGGCACATTGGCTCGGATATTGGAGTCTGAGGCTAAATCCGAGAGCCTGTTTTTCAGGCGGAATGGGGCCTTAGCCGTCAGCGCGAACACGCTCCTTTTTCATCTTGCGATACTGACTGGGATGCGGCGTGGCGAGATGGCGGGTCTTCAGTTCACCGATGTCGACGAGGATCGGAGGGTGATTCATGTGAGACGGTCTGTTTCCGAGAGTGATCGCCGCGTTTTCCTCAAACCGCCCAGGAGCGCGAGGGGTTTGCGCCAGATCGATGTCGATGACCATTTACTTTGCCTTATGGCGCGGCACAGAGCGGTCATGGAGGCTCACCGCGATACTCTAGGCGCGCACTGGAATCACGAGGGCTGGCTGTTCGCGTCTGCTGAGGGTGCAGTTTTAGCGCCGCGTGCACTGAACGCTAAATTTTCTCGTCTGCTCAAGCGAGCGGGGCTCGCTGACAAGGGTTATGGGCTTCACACGCTTAGACACACCCATATCTCGCAGTTGCTGATGCGTAACGTGCCGCCGCTGGTTGTGAGCAGGCGGGCGGGGCATGCGTCAACGGCGACTACAATGAACTTATACGGTCATGTAATATCGCAAATGGCGGAAGGTGTGATAGCCTCGCACCTCCGCGAAATACAGCATTCATGGGTTTAGGTGGCAGTTTGCAGCCACTTTTGTAGCCAGTCAGGCACAAGTTGCAGGAGAGGCAACGTAAGCCCTTGATTTTACTTTACGGAGAAGTGGCCGAGTGGCTGAAGGCGCTCCCCTGCTAAGGGAGTATACGTTAATAGCGTATCGAGGGTTCGAATCCCTCCTTCTCCGCCATAAATGAAATAGCCCGCCATGTGCGGGCTTTTTCATTTATGTGTGAAAAGCCAGGATTGATGAGACGCTTGCCCTGGGTTGTAGGCCTCGGTTCCGTCTGAACTTCGACTAGGCGGGCATCCCAAAACCGGAGGCTTTTTATTGCCTTCATCGGGGCAGGGCATATAGTGATGCGATTAAGCCCTGCATAGAGCGTTGAAGGCCATGCTGATATACAGCCACCCTGATTGCATTCGGCACGAAACGCCTGACGGTCACCCTGAGCGGTCGGATCGATTGCGATATCTTCTTACTTACCTGGGCGACACTGGCTTTACTCAGGACCACCCGGTGGCAGAGGCCTTGCCAATTGAAGCGGCACAGATTGACAGGGCGCATCATCCCGACCTGCTCAAGCGTTTAGTGGCGTCAGGGTCTGGAAGTGGACTGGCGCCACTGGACCCGGATACGTGGATGGGGCCGTCGAGCATGTCGGCGGCACTGCAAGCTGCGGGCTCCGTATGGCAGGGGGTCACTGATGTGGTCGCTGGGCCTGAGAATCGGGTGTTCTGTGCGGTGCGGCCACCCGGTCATCATGCTGAGTTCGATGCGCCTATAGGGTTTTGTCTGCTCAATAGCGTGGCGATTGCCGCCATCAATGCGCTGAACCTCCCTTCGATTGAGCGCGTTGCGATTCTCGATTTTGATGTGCATCACGGCAACGGCACCGTCGATCTGTGCCGCAAGCACCCCGAGATTTTGGTGTGTTCAAGCTTCCAGCATCCGCATTATCCGCATCGCTTTCATGACTTCGAGGCACCGAATATCGTTAACACGCCATTGGACGCCGGTGCGTCAGGGGATGTGTTCCGGCGTGCGATCGCAAATTCGTGGTGGCCGGCGATAGAAGCACACCAGCCTAACTTAATTCTGGTTTCTGCCGGGTTTGACGCGCATCGCGCGGATCCTTTGGCGCAGATCAATTTGGTCGAGGCCGACTTCGCCTGGGTGACGGCTGAGATTGTCACACTGGCCAATCAATTTTCCCAGGGTCGCATCGTGTCGACGCTTGAGGGTGGTTACGATCTCGACGCGTTGGCTCGCTCTGCGCTGGCGCATCTGGAAGCGTTGGCGGCGTGATCAGGACTATCCGCGATTCATTTTTTTCGGTGCTGCTTATATGGGTAGGTAGTGGGGTTATTGCGCCGCATTCGCAGGCCAATACCCGCAATAGTGAGGCCCTATATAGTCTGGTGCAGGCCGCCGAGGGCCACAGCGTTTATTTGGCGCAGTGCGCCAATTGTCATGGTGTGACCCTGATGGGCAATGAGGCGGGCCCGGCGCTGATTGGAGCGACCTTTCGGGTGCGCTGGATGGACAGGCCTCTGAGGGACTTGTTCGATCTCACTATGCGCAGTATGCCCGTCTCCAATCCAGGTGGCTTGCCAGCGCAAGAGTACGAGGCCGTATTGGCGTACATGCTCTACAGCAATGGTTATGAGGCAGGCATGACGCCGCTGGCGCTCGGTTCTCAGGAAAGACATCAATCGGTATTGGGGCGTCCGGGTGAGCACAACTTGCCGTCCCTGCCTGTGCTAGACAAGGCGGGTGCCACAGTGGAATGGCTGCACCACCGAGGTACTCCTTTCGGCACCAATTATTCCTCCCTTGATTTAATTCATCAGGACAACGTGTCAGAGCATGAGGTGGCATGGCGCTGGAAGTCCGATAACTTTGGCGCGTCGCCATGGCCCAACTATCAAGTCACGCCGCTCATGGCCAATGGGGTGCTTTACGCCTCGGCAGGCTCCAATCGTTCCGTTGTCGCGCTCGATGCCGAGACCGGTGAGACCCTCTGGATGTACCGCCTCAATGAGGAGAGCGCGGGAGGTTTGCGCCGCGCAAAGGGCCGGGCAGGGGGATCGCGATTCATCGCGGTGTTGATCACGACACCATCTTTGCGATTTCACCGGGCTATCAGTTAATCGCACTCGATGCCCTGACTGGCAGACCGAAGCTGACGTTTGGGGATTCCGGCCTGGTCGATCTGAAATTGCAGCTCGGTGAACCCTTGGACCCCGTTACTGCTCCTATCGGTGCGAGTTCGCCGCCAATTGTTGTAAACGATGTGGTCATCGTAGGTGCCGCATTCGCCTTTAGCGGCGCGCCAGCAGCACCGGAGGCATTAAAGGGCAAGGTTACCGCCTACGACGTAAACACTGGCAAGTTGCTCTGGCGCTTTAACACCATTCCGACCGCAGAGGAGCACGGCTCCGAGTCATGGGGTGCGGGCTCGGCGCGTTACACCGGCAATGCGGGAGTCTGGGCGCCGATGAGTGCAGATCCAGATCTGGGTTACGTGTATTTACCCGTCGAGGCGCCTACCAGTGATTACTACGGCGGTCACCGACCGGGCGACAATCTTTATGGGCAAAGCTTGGTATGCCTCGATGCCGCCACTGGCGAGAGAATTTGGCATTTCCAGACCGTTCATCATCCTATCTGGGATTACGATTTGCCGGCGCCGCCTGTGCTGATCGATATCGTATTGGATGGCAACGAGATTCCTGCAGTCGCTCAAATCACCAAGCAGGGACTGACGTTTGTCTTTGATCGGCGCACTGGAGAGCCTGTGTGGCCTATCAAAGAGGTGGCCGTGATTCAAAGTGACGTGCCCGGAGAGCACACGGCAGCGACGCAACCCATCCCTTCTTTGCCAGAGCCATTTGGTCGAACGGGTGTGACGGAGGGGCAGCTCAACGATCTGACGCCGGAAATTCATGCCGAGGCAAAGCGGATTGTTGAAGGCTTTACCTTGGGGCCACTCTATACCCCGCCCACCCTGGTCAACGAGGACAATGGTGGCACTCTGGTCCTGCCGGGTTCCGTTGGCGGTGCGAACTGGCAGGGCGCAGTTGCCGACCCGGAGACAGGGCTCATGTATGTGTCCTATGCAGTGTCACCAGAGGTGGTGGGACTTATAAACGACCCCGAGCGCTCGACCATGCGCTACATCCTGCGGGACGCGCTCTTGGAGGGGCCCTTTGATTTGCCGCTACTCAAGCCGCCCTGGGGTTGGATTAGTGCACTCGATCTGAATACGGGCAAGCTACTGTGGCAACGCCCCAACAGTGAAACGCCGCATGAAATCCGCGATCACCCCAAGTTGGCTGGCGTCGAGCTGGCTGATACTGGCAACGATGACCGATCCGCGTTATTGGTCACTAAAACGCTGTTGTTCTCTGGAGAGGGTGCGGGGATGTATGGCTCGAAGTGGGGCGGCTCGTTATTCAGGGCACACGATAAGCACACAGGCGAGGTATTGGCCGAGATTGACTTGGGGCAGCGCCAAACCGGTGTGCCGATGACGTACGCCGTCAAGGGCCAGCAATACATCGTCGTGGCGACGGGCGCTCCGGGTGAAGCGGGACAGCTAGTGGCGTTGAGTGTCGGGCAGTAACGTTGATGCTTTTATAGGTGCCGAGCCCCTGAAACAGCAGATGGGCGATCAGTACAACGGGCTCTAGCTTTGATGACTCACTAATGCAACGCGCCATAGACCAGATTCTTGATTTGGCCACGAAAGTTGAACGTAGACGATGGAATCAGCTGCGCCATGAAGATGACGTAAAGATCTTCCGTGGGGTCCACCCAAAACAGGGTCGAGGCTAACCCTCCCCAGTAAAAGTCACCTTCGCCAACGGTTCGCGATGCGGCCGCGTCGATTGTGGAGGCGAAGCCGAGGCCAAAGCCAACGCCCTCGTTGCTGGTTTCCGAGAATCCCCCCACCGTCATTTGAGCCAACGAGGAGCCGCCGAGATGATTGCGAGTCATGAGCTCGAGAATCGGGCGCCCGATGATCTGCCGCCCTCCGAACTGACCCTGATTTACCAGCATTTGGCAGAAGTTGTGATAGTCAGCCATGGTCCCCACCAGTCCGCCCGCGCCTGAGGGCGCTTTGGGAGCACGGCGATAGCGGCTGGTGGCAGGGTCGTCTTGCAGTCTCAGTGATTTGTCGGGCGCTCGTTCGTAGCAAGCGGCAAATCGGTCCAGTTTTTCACCCGGGACACTAAATCCGGTGTCAGGCATGTCCAGGGGTCCAAACAGCCGCTCCTTCAGAAAGGTTTCAAGTGGCTGACCTGATATCACCTCGATCAAGTGGCCGCATACGTCTGTGGCGAGTGAATAGCTCCATCGCGATCCAGGGTCATATAGGAGCGGCACCTGAGAGAGTTTTTCAACAAACTCCCCGAGTGTGTCCGTGCCCGCGCGGGAAATACCGGCGGCCGCATAGGCTGGGTCCACCGGCAGTTCCAAGCCTGGCAAAAAACCGCCGTAGGTCAGACCGGCCGTATGGCAAAGCAGATGCTGGATGGTCATAGGTGCGGCGGGGGGACGCGTTTTCATGGCGTCGCCCGTGCCCTCTACCCATACACGATGCTTCCGCCAGGAGGGGATGAATTTGTACACCGGGTCGGTGAGCTGAAAGTGGCCTTCCTCAAACAGCATCATCAGCGCAACTGAGGTGATGGGCTTGGACATGGAGTAGATACGAAAAATTGTATCGTCGCGCATGGCTTTGTCGCGCTCGATATCCATACGACCCAGGGCTGAGTCATAAGCGACGATACCTTTACGCACCACTTTGACGCTGCAACCTGCGATCTTTTGTGGTGTTACATAGCGACCATCAAGATGGCTGAGGAGCTTATCCAGTTTTTCTGCGTCGAAGACAGCAGTCTCGGGGTCAACGTTCATCGGGGGCTTTTTCGGGTCGTTTGATAATGTTGGGGGGGAGTATGACGGGGCATTGCTACCCTGTCTTGATGTTCTGTCAGGGTGCAAGGTTGTTACGATTCCCGACAACCCAGTCTAGAGGGCGCTTGTTGCTGTATTGCGCGGCAGCCTTTCTGGCTCGTCGTGATGGATTCTTGGCTCAACCTTCACTTTGGGAGATGGGGATTGACCACACGCGCCCGCAGGATGCGGTAAATGTCCTGAAAACCCTCGCCGTGTGGCTTGCGATACCGATTTGTCAGCCATCGTGTATGAGGCCCATATCGATACTGCACGAAGTGGCTTACCTCGTGAGCGATGGTCGCGGCCAACACCATTTCAGGAGACAGCCCACTACGCGAGCCAATCACCGGGTCCTGCGCAAATGCCGGGTACTCCAATACGATGTTCGAGCCCTTGCGGTAGGCCGCTAGATCGATGTTCACACCCTTAGCGCAGGCCGATGATCGATGCCCCGCCTGCTTCAGGGTCACAACAATGTCTGAGCGAGCACCGGCATAGTCGGCTGGCAATTCATAGTCTTTGCGAGTGATCTCCCGCAGACAGCGCTTGATCCACTTGGTCGCGAGATCGCGTTCTTTTGCTGTGACCCCGAGCCGGGTGGTGAGATTCATGCGTTACGTAAACCGACAACCGTGAGGTCAAGATTCTAGCGTTTCAATCAGACTGTGTAACAACCCCTCAGCACACCGCCCAGCGCGCCGTTATACACTCAGGGCAATAACCGCATTGAGGGCTCAGGAGTATGCCGCCATGTCGGACTATGATTACGACCCCATCCCGCTAGAGGCGCCTCAGAGAATGTCGGACGACGCCTTGATCCGTTTGGCGATCGCGCATCGAGAGTTCATTGCCCAACGCAGAACCGTCAGGCATTTCTCCGATGCACCCATTGATCGCGCTGTGATCGAGGCCTGTGTGCAGGCCGCTGGATCGGCACCGAGCGGCGCCAATCACCAGCCGTGGCACTTTGTTTGTGTGAGCGATAGTGCCACCAAGCGAGCGATCAGAGAGGCGGCAGAGGAAGAAGAGCGTGCGTTTTACGGCGGCAAAGCGGGCGACACGTGGTTAAACGACCTCAAGAAAATCGGCACTGATGCGTCGAAACCTTTTTTGGAGACAGCGCCGTGGCTGATCGCGGTGTTTGCCGAGCGATACGGCGTTGATAAGGAGGGCAATCGGCATAAAAATTACTATGTGTCCGAATCCGTTGGTATCGCCACCGGGTTTTTGATTCAGGCTTGCCACCAGTTGGGTTTGGCGACGCTGACGCACACGCCCAATCCAATGAAATTTCTGAACACGATACTGGGGCGCCCGAAGAACGAACGGCCATTTGTACTAATGGTGGTGGGGCACCCGTCAGCGGAGGCGATGGTGCCGCGTGCGGCGACGGTGAAGAAATCACTGTCGGAGGTTGCCACGTTTGTGTGAAGGTCTCCTTTTTGATGGAGTGTGGTGGAAGCCTTGGCTGCGCCGCTGAGGGATGCTCGTGGAACGATGTGATGTCGCGGTGCTGGGTGCGGGTTTGGCGGGGTTGTGTGCTGCCAGAGATCTCGCATTAGCTGGGTTGGATGTCATCGTCCTCGAAGCGCGTGAGCGAGTCGGAGGGCGCACTTACACCGTGCCTTTTGAGGCCGCCGGTTGCCACGTTGATTTAGGCGCAGAATGGGTCGCACCCGCTCACCACTTGGCGCTGATGACAGAGCTCTCGCGTTACGGTATTGCGCTGGAGCCAGCTGCCGACGTAGCGGAAAAAAATGGAGCCGATGCGCTTCGCGAGTCGTTTCTTACATTGATCAACTCGTTAGAGGTGGCAGCGAGCGAGCTCAGCCCTAGGCAATCAAATTGGTACCAACAGGGCGTCGGTTTCGACGTGCCGGTCTCCCACTATTTGAGCCAGTTCAACCTCGAAGAATCTGCTCGCAATTATCTATTAGCGAATGGGTTTGCATTGCAGGGCGCTGACCCTGATGAGTACAGTCTCATCAATTTGCTGCATGAGTTTGCCTCATTTGGCAGTGTTATCGAGGCATTTCACGCAGCAGAGTGTCGTGTTGAGGGCGGCGCGCAATCGCTGGCGACGGCAATAGGTCAGGAACTTGGGGAACGGCTGCGACTGGGTTGGGTCGTCGAGTCACTTTCGACGGACGATACAGGCGTCTTGATGACCGGACTAAAAGGAATGGTCGCGGCTCAAGTCAGGGCGGAGCAGGTGATTGTGGCGTTGCCTCTGAACGTGCTTCGCGACGTGGGTCTCAATTTTTCTATGCCGACATCCGCCCACTCCGTTATCCAGCAGGGGCATGTTGGGCGCGCTGCCAAGGGCTGGGCGACGGCGCAAATGTCAAATCATGTCACGTCAACGGGGTGGCCGAACGCGGTTGAGGTGTACAGTCGGTCTGGTCAGCAAAGCGCCGCGATCTGCACCTTTGCCGTCGCGTCACCTGATCATGACCAAGCGCTCAACCAGAGTTGGCAGGCCGTGTGCGAACGACATCCAGAGGTCGCGCTACAGGGTGATTACCGGAGTCATGACTGGATTCGGGATCCCTATGCGCGAGGTACGTGGCTAAGTTGTGCCCCGGGTCAGGTCGCGGGGCTCCACGCCTTGGCCGACATGCCGCCACCGATTGTATTCGCTGGTGGTGACCTCTCCAGAGGCTGGTATGGCTGGATGGAAGGGGCCGTGACTTCAGGTCGTGATGCCGCCCATCGGATATTGGCGCACCGCCGAGACGGTTCAATGATGCCGGCGGCCGGATGAACGTTCAGACCGAACTGGCAGAGGTTAGCCAGCCGTAGCTCCTGCAATGCGACAGCGAGCTTAGAGCAGATTGAACATCAGACTCCCAACGAGCGTGCCCAAGGCATAACCCATCACACCTACCAACACGCCCGGCGTCACCTGATCATGCCAGCCTTTGGCCGCCGCCATCGCGGGCGCCGTTGTCGCGCCTAATACTGCGGCGTTAGACGCAGTGAGTAATTCCGGTAGAGAGAGACGCAGCCATCGACCTACCACCAACAAGCACAGCAAGTGAGACGACAGCAGCACGGCCACGAACGCTACCAGCAGTGGTGCCACCCTGATCATGGCGCCAATATCTGCCCCCGCTGCGATTGAAGCAAAGAACACAAAGGACAACATGACTCCTAGTTCGAACCCCCCCGCGCACCAGATGCGAAGGCGGGGAAGTGCGGTGGCGGCAGCCAGTGTGAGTAGGGTCAGTATGACGTACCTGCCGCCTGAAAAATCGAGCCAGATGCTCAGCGAATCGCTGATGGTGACCAACCCGGCCGAAAGTGCTGTTGCGGTGCACAGTGAGGTGGGTGTGATGGGGGCCGTTTCAGGGGTTGAGCCCGTCTGATTGTGTTTGGACGAGTGGTTCTGATCAGGTTGTGCATAGCCAAACCGTTGAGCAACCCAACGTACGCTGGGCAGCAGTCCCAGCACGCTTAAAAATAAGGCACTGAACAGGTTGTCCGCGGCAGTCGCTGCTGAGAAAAACGAAGCGTCCCGCGACAATCCGGTGATCTCGCCTAATGCCGCGTAATTTACTGAGCCGCCTATGTACGTTGCCGCGAAAAGACCCGCGACAGCGCGCTCCGTTTCCTCAGGTGGTAATTGGGCGTCGACGGCCAGCCCGCTGACATCCAGTAGTGAAATAGCCAGAAGCACGCCCACAATGGTGCCGAGTGTTGCAACCAAGAACGCCACTGTGGTGCGAGAAGCCTCTCGTAATAGTCGCCGGACGTCGCCTTGCAACAAAAAGAGCGGAATCAGCAGGGGTACTAAATAAGTGAAGACGAAGTCATAGGTGGGCGCCTGATGCGGAATTATGCCGATGTTGGCAGCCGCTATTGACGTGAGTATGACCAGCACAGTGCCCGTCAACAGCTGACCTATGCGCGTTTTTTCGAGCCAGAAGGAAGCCGCTGCAATAACGAGAAGCGCTGCGAAGATGCCGAGATGGTCTTGTGGGTCGATCATAGAATGTTGGGCAGGTAGTGGACGCCTCAGATGCTACTGGACTGAGGTGTGGAATAACACGGGGGTGTTCCGCTGTAGGGGGCTCACAGACCAGTCATGCGATCACCGACCGAATCTCTGCCGTCCGGATTCTGGCGATTGACGCCGCATTCAGTGTTAATCTCGCAATCCTACGGATAGGAAGGATCTGGTTATGGGTGAGCCATCGGGTGAACCGCCTAAGCAACTCAACGTCTTGGGTTTACCCATCGAGTTGTGTTGCCAGGATCCTGTGACCGGCTTCTTTCGCGACGGTCACTGCCATACCGGGCCGCTCGATCACGGCATGCATACCGTGTGTGCCGAGATGACTGAGGCCTTTTTGAATTTTTCTGTCGCGGCGGGCAATGACCTTGTGACGCCAATGCCGCAGTACGGTTTCCCTGGGCTGAGCGCAGGTGACCGATGGTGTCTTTGCGCGTTGAGGTGGCAGCAAGCCTATGAGGCAGGGCATGCCCCGCGCCTGTATCTTCGCGCCACGCATCAAAAAACGCTGGAAGTAGTCTCGCTGGATGTGTTGAAAGCGTTTGCGCTGGATATTTCCTAGAGCCGGTGACCGCGGATTGGAATGAGCCTCGCTGTTATCGCTGCTACCCAAGTCGCTTAGAGACGCGACCCTCAATCGACATGCCGGCAAGCATCGCCAAACAGAATACGATTGTTGACTCATAGCCATATAGTAGGCTAACAACCGCAGGGCCGGGGCAGTAGCCCGATAAACCCCAGCCAACGCCAAATAGCACCGCGCCGCTCACAAGGCGCTTATCTAGTGCTTTTGTGGTCGGGAGCGAAAAGCTATCTGCCAAGAGCGGCCGAGCGCGCTTCACAACGAGGGGTGTGAATATGAGAGTGACGACCACTGCCCCGCCCATAACGAAAATGAGATCAGGAACCCAGTCACCGGCGATGTTCAGGAAGCCGAGCACTTTTGCCGGGTCTGACATGCCCGATAACGTTAAGCCCAATCCGAACAGGATACCCGCGATCAGTGCTGGCCATGCTTTCACAGTGCACCCCCGCTCAACATTTGCGTTAGAGCGACTGTGATAATGCCGAGTGCCATGAACGTCAGGGTCGCGACACCTGATCGAGGCGAACGCCGACCGAGCCCGCAGACCCCATGCCCACTGGTGCACCCGCCGCCCATGCGAGTTCCAATGCCCACCAGTAACCCACTTATGGCCACAATCCACATGGGCGTACGTGATGGGTCGGGCAGCGGTTGTCCAAGTGCAAAGTGCGTGATACCGCCACCGAACAATAAACCAATCAAAAAACCCCAACGCCACGAGCGATCCGGCCCTGCCACCGCCCCCCAAATCACACCGCTAATACCCGCGATGCGGCCCATGGATAATAGAAGCCACGTAGCTGAGGCGCCGAGTAACAAGCCACCCGTTAGGGGGAGAATAAAAGGTTCCAAGGATAAGTCCCTCAGTTGTCGAAGCTTGGATATGCCTGCCGCGGCGCGATTCTAGCGCATAGAGTAGACGCTTGATCAAGCTCACGGGGAGAGACAATTGTGGAAGGATGCTGTGGTTGTTAGTTCTAGAGTTGTAAACGGAACATTAGCCCGCCGGGTGCGGTGGCGCGCAAGACGTTTATGATTGAACCATCACCAGCCTGAGTTGATCAGCGCGGCTTCCTGCTGTGGGCCCAGCGCTACGTCGGCTGCTGTCTCGTCAATAAAGCGCACGACTTGCTCGCTATCATCGGCGCCAGCTGGTCGATATTGTGTTTCCTGTTCAAGGAAGATTTCGCTGCCTACGACCTGATTCTCCCACTCACCTTTATCGCGGCACGCCACACCTCGCCAGTGCGATTCGTCCTGAGCGAGCAAGAATTCACGACACCAACGACCATCGGTGGCAGGAAAGGTCAGGACACTGCGAAAATTCCTGCCGTTATCAAGGCGCTCCCAACCACTTGCACGAGACGCGGAGTGCTCGAGTGCCGAAGCGAGTTGAGGGTCCATAGTCATCGGGTTAAAGACGTCTGGTTGATCCAGGCTTGCTACGAGCGCTACCACTGCTACGCAGCCCGCGGCCGCAGAGAGGGTCAGACGACGGGTCCAATTGACCATCCTGGGCATGATGGAAATATTGTCAGCGGTTACCAACGGCGCCAGATGTTCAGGCACATCAGTCTGGGCAGCGAACAATGCCTTGAGCGCCGCGTCGTTAGCTTCCATTGCATTCAGCCGCGCTCGCAATGCCGGATCGCTACGCAACCGTGTTATCAGTGCGATCGTTCTCTCAGCATCCAGCTCATTGTCGATATACATCGACAGCAGATGATCGTCATCTACCCGCGTTCCTGCCATATCGACCACATTTTGACGATCATCAGACATGCACATCACCCTGTTACTCACTGGTCCGTCCCAAGCGGACCACCCTTCGGTGCCGGAGGCTTAGGCCTCTCTTTCTGCACTCCACTCCAAATCTTCAGCCAGCGCCTTACGAGCCCGAGCAACTCGGCTCATGATTGTGCCGATTGGCACCTCCAAAAACGCCGCCGCTTCTGCGTAGGAGCAACCCTCTACCGCCACCTGAACCAGCGCTGCACGCTGTTCAGGGGGTAGTCGCTCCATCGCTGCCGAGACTCGATCAAGTTGCACAGACTCATCTGTGTTGGCCGAAGTGGTTCCGGCCCCTCTAGCGCGCTTTCCGATTGCGCATAGCGGCTCCGCACATCTCTGGATCGAATCTCGTCAATCCATAAATTACGACACACCCGGTGTGACCACTTGGCCACATGAGCATCCTCGGGCATGCCCTTCTCCAGCAGACGTTCAACTGTGATTTGCAGTAAATCATCAGCATCGGCAGGGTCGGAAGTCAGCGATAGGCAAAATCGCTTGAGACGAGGCAATTCCTCAATCAGATCCTGTCGTTGTTGGGCGGTCAAACTCGCCATAGTGTCTGCCTGTCCATTAAATGACGTTTTAGCGCGGGTCTTATTCCCAGTTTTCTTCTGATGCGGATAACGATGCCCATAAAATCTTACAATCTAGGGGCTGTGTGCCGTTGTGCTCGCTCCGCGGCGCTTGCATTAGAGGTTAGACTGCCATCATGTCGAGCATGAGTAGACCACTGCAAGCCAAATATTTCCTGTTAATCGCAACGGTCGGTTCGCTGTGCGCGCTGCTTCTGAATGCGATGACGTCGGGTTTTCTTCAAGCACAAGAAGTTGAAGATCAGGTTGCAGAGATTATCTCAGAGGCGACGGAGGAGAGAATTGAGCAGGCAATGGAAGGTCTGCTAGACGACATTGAATCGAGACTGAGTGAGGATTCGCTGCGCATTCAAACCGACCACTGGCTTGTGATGGCTGAAGCTGATGTTTTCGTTCAATTGGAGGAAGAGGGGTATCTTTTCGACAGGGTCAGTGAACTGGAGGGGCTTGGTTTTCTTTTAGCTGAAGTCGCAGCGCCCGCTAGTTTCGATTTATCAGCCACGCGTGCTGGCATCTTCGACGTTATTGGAGGTGATCGCGCAGACGTTGATCTGAACCATCTCTACACTGCGGGTGTCACGTCAGAGGATGCGTCGCAATTAGTCGGCTTGTCGCCTCGCGAGTTGTTAACCTTGCCAACCGATCTCTCGGACATGGCCCTACGGATCGGCATTATCGATAGTAGTGTCGATACGAGCCATGCAGCCTTCGCGCAAGCCTCAATCACTACCCGCCGGTTTGTCGAAAATGATAGGCCACCCAATTTTCACGGAACGGCGATTGCTTCCATTATCGCAAGCAATGAACCCGAGGCGCTGGGTCTTGCCCCTAGAGCCGAATTATTTGCTGCTGAGGTGTTTGACGAGACGACTGATCAGGGCGAGTTCGCGAGCACCGTGAGCTTGATCAAGGCCCTCAACTGGCTGGTCACCCAGCAGGTGACAGTGGTTAATATCAGTCTGGCCGGGCCGCCCAATAGATTGCTGGAGACTGCTTTAATCTCGGGTTCGAGAGCGGGGACTGTTGGCAATCGCAGCGGCAGGTAACGGCGGCCCGATGGCACAACCCATGTATCCAGCGGCCTACCCTGAGGTGGTCGCTGTCACCGCAACGGACGAGCGAGGCCGTGCATTCCGATTAGCTAACCGCGGTGAATATGTTGATATCGCGGCTCCGGGAGTCAATGTTCGGCATGCTCAGGCCGGTGGTGGCTATGCGGCGTCCTCTGGGACTTCTTATGCGGTCCCTTTTGTGACGGTCGCAGCGGCTCGTTTGCTGCAGTCAGACAGTGAACCTGCAGCCATACTTGATGCACTGTATGCCAGCACTATTGATGTGGGCGCGCCGGGCCGTGATCAGATCTATGGTTACGGTCAACTTCAATTCCCGTAGGTTGAAATCGCGACACGCAATGGTCTGGCTAGCTGATACTCAAAAAGCTAGCTGATACTCAAAAAGAAAGGCGAACCTCAGTTCCCACCACCAGATCGCTGTAGCTCGCAGTGGGAACGTTGGAGTCGTAATCCGAATTCTTCACTTGCAGGGCAACGGATGCATATTTATTTATCAGCAGTTTGAGCTCTGCTGAAAAGCGCAAGCGAGTGTCTTCGCGCTCCGCTCGAATCACTGGATCGGGCGCCTTGTATTGGCGGTCCTCAAACTTGCCTTCCAGCTCAAGTTCGAGGGGCAAGCCAGCCAGTGTCTCCCTGTGCACGTATTTTATCTTTAGCGCATGGGAGTCGTAGTCATACCGGTTAGCCCGGGCGTTATCGACGCGGAATGTGTAGCCGACTACTGCGTAGCGTTTCAGACCCTGAATGAAGAAGTAGCTATCCATAGAGACGCTGTGGCTATCTGCCTCGCGACCGGGTCGTCTGGCAATGGTTTTTTCGCCGTACACGTATTCGCCGCGCAAAAACCAGCGTTTACTGAGAAAGCCAGCTAGGTATGGCGACAGCCGCTCGTAGGTTAAGAACGCCTCGCTGTCGAGATCTGCGGATACATCAAACCAGTTGATTCCTGCTGTGACGCCACCTATTTGAGTCTCGAGGTTGATCCCAAGGGATTCAGTGCGTCGATCTACTTGAGAGAAGTTTTGGTAACTGTCGTCAACTAAGCCCGCTGAGATCCTCATCGACATTCTGTCTTGAAATGAAAACAACGCGGAGCCTTGAATCTCTAATGAGGTGACCTCATCGGATTCACCTGTGGCACGCTCCAGTTCGTCAAGCCCGACGTTATCGTCCCATGCGTAGCCGGCGGCGAGCTCCAACTCCCACTCCGTGCCAGCCGATGCGGACTGAGGTACGAGGACCAAGAAGAGAACGATTGCTATAAGCAGATTGTCAGTGGTGTTTTTCAGGGTAGGCGGTCGTTTTGTTGCGGCGAGCCTAGTATAGGAGCCGGCTTTGATGATGTTGAGTCATCGCACTGGTAATTTATACTTGCGCCTTTCTTGATTAGGACACAGCTATGCCAGCTCCTGCCTCGCAACAAGAAGCCATTGATGCCTTCATCGCACTCGCTAACGAAATGAAAACTGATGGCGCCTCGGTGCAGTTTGTTTCCACCGCACTGATGAGAGCCTGTGCGATATATGCCACTTTTGTTGTTGCGGGGAACGAAGGAGCGCTTCGGGAGAGCGGTGTCGATAAACTGAAACAAATCTTTGCCCAAGAGCTGAGTACAGTTCAAAAGGCAAAGATGCGCCAGGCGGGGATTGATCCTAACTCTGTCACTGAGGCCTAGGTTTTTTCGAGTGGGATAGGATTACCGTCCGCTCCAATGAGGAAGGCGTGTTTCAGGCTGAGCTGCGAGGGGCTCATGACTCCTGCGCTGTGAGCAATGAGTCCCACCTCCTTTTGAATCGAGCCCGCGAAGTTAGCCACTCTCGTTGCCTTGTTTTGTGGATCAAGCCCTCGCTGGAGTTTGGGGTTATGAGTGGTGATGCCCGTGGGGCAGCTGTTCTGATGGCACTGCAGTGCTTGAATACAACCTAGTGCGAACATGAATCCGCGGGCGGAGCAGACGGCATCGGCTCCGAGACAAAGAGCGGCTGCGACACCTGCCGGGTTAACCATTTTTCCCGTGGCGATCAGTTTCACTCTGCTGCGAAGTCCGGCGTCGATCAGGCGCTGATTGATGTAAGGTAAACTAGAGGCAACGGGCAGTCCCATGTTGTCCATCAAGCCCTGGGGAGCGGCACCTGTGCCGCCGTCAGCACTGTCCAGTGTGAAGAAGTCTGGCGCACTGCTGTACCCTCGTGCGGTAATTTCTGAAAATAGTTCTTCAAGCCAGTCTGTTTGCCCCAGCACAAACTTGATCCCAGTTGGTTTCCCCGAAGCTGTTCTGACCCGGTCTATTAAATCGAGGAGTGATCCGGCATCTGTCACATCCGGATGACGGTTAGGACTAATGGAGTCTTGACCCACAGGAATGCCTCGAGTGCTGGCAATAATTTCTGTCACCTTGCTGGCAGGCAGAATTCCTCCTTTTCCTGGTTTGGCACCCTGCGAGAGCTTAATTTCAAACATTTTTACGGCAGGGATAGCGGCGATTTCCGCGACCTTCTCGGCGTCAAGATTCCCATGCTCATCCCTAACGCCATATTTGGCGGTACCAATCTGAAAGACCAGATCACACGGTGCTGTCTGATGAAACGGAGACAATCCGCCCTCGCCAGTGTTCAGCCAGATCCCGGCCTGGTGCGCGCCAGATGACAGCGCCGAAATAGCGGGCCCGGACAAAGCGCCGTAAGACATAGCAGAGATGTTGAAGAATGAGGGGGCGGTATACGGATGAGGGACATGGCCCGCGCCAAAAATCAGGGGCTCCGGAATGGATGCACTGATCTCTTCTGCGGTAGGCGGATAAGCGCTATTGAGAAAAAAATGTCGCCCGGCCGATTGAGAGGTTTGGTCGATCCAAAGGCAAGGGTGCTGTCGACTTGTTTTGCGGCTCGCGCGACCCAGGCCCTCTGTGCGCGATTAAAGGGGAGCTCCTCACGATCCATCGCAAAGAAGTATTGGCGAAAGAACACGCCAAGATGCTCGAACACGTAACGCAACCTACCTATGACAGGGTAGTTTTTACGGATGGTTTGTTTGCTCTGTGTTACGTCGAGCACATAAAGCACGGCGATTGATGCAAGGCCTACTAAAATGAGTAGCGCAAATAACATCGTTGTGATGTCGAGCACGCTGTCCAGCAAAGCTAAGAACGTCTCCATGTGGAACCCCCAGTATTTTTTATTTAGCTGAAGCTTATCATTGAGGCGTTTCTCGTCGGGTTGCCAAATGGTGACAGCGAGAGAGCGAAGCACCTGCGGAATGGCACCCGCCTTAGATATTGCGCGTTGCTCGGTCGATCTGAAGCCGTTGCAGTTCGAGGTGATCTTTTGGCTTGGGTGTTATGGTGGTGTGCCTGATCTCCAAGAGAGGGCCCGGGCGCTATGAAATGTTTCTGTTGTGGCAGTCGAATTCTGGGCGTTCTGCTCGCTTTTTCATTGTCAGCTGATGTGTGGGCCAATCAAGCTCTGTGGAGTGAGCTTGGCGAGGACGGAAATGTCGCGGCGGGTGCGGAGCGCAAGCCCGGTGAATCCGAGCAGGTGTCGAGAAGATTGCGGATTGACCGACAGGGCTTGAAGAGACTCATCAACGAGGGCGGGAACAGTCCAGAGCGCACTTTTACGCTGGCACTTCCCGCTCCTGATGGTGACTACCGCCGTTTTGAATTTCGCCCGGCGAGCACCATGAGCCCCGGACTGGCCAAAAAATTTCCAAATATCATGGCATTTTCCGGTCGATCGCTGGATGGTGGCGTCGCCAGCGCGCAACTTGAGGTGACTCCCTCTGGCGTAAGCGCACAGGTATTGGCATCTGAGGGGCGATGGATGATTGATCCCTCTGATAAATCCGATGCGAGTAAGGTGAAAAGCTTTTACCCCAGCCATGCGAAGCAGCAGGGTAGCGCTTTTCAATGCGGCGTCACTGGTCTGGTCGACAGATCTCACCCGCTTGATCATCGCCTGCGAGATACACGTTCATCAAAACCCAAACAAGAGGCCCAGCATTCGAAAGCAAGGGGCGCGGAGTTCAGAACGTACCGCTTGGCTGTCGCTACAACAGGTGAGTACAGCGAGTATCACGGCGGCTCTGTAGACGACACACTCTCCGCCGTCGTCAAAGTTGTTAACCGCGTTAACGGAATTTTTAACTCCGAGCTCGCTGTTGGATTCGAGTTAATCGAGGACAACGATCAGATTATCTTCACCGATGCTGAAACTGACCCGTTCGAGGGTAATTTCGATACGGAAATTCTCATCGGTGAATCTCAAGCCGTCATCGACGAGGTGATCGGTTCTGAGAACTACGACATTGGGCATACTTTTGGTGGTGACGGTGGAGGTATGGCGAGCACCGGCCCCTGCCAAGAGGGCTATAAGGCCAGCGGTGTGACGGGGGGCACTGAGGGCGACGCCTTTGCAGTGGATTATGTTGCGCACGAAATAGGCCATCAGTTTGGTATGGACCATACTTTCAATACCAACGCAGACGGTTGTCTTGCAAACCGCTACGCCCCTTCAGCTTTTGAGCCGGGGGCCGGCAGCACAATTATGAGCTATAACGGGGTATGTCACCCCGATAACATCGCGCAAGCGCACCTGGATAACAATAACTCGGATCCCATTTTCCACTCTTACAGCTTTGAGCAGGGGGCTGCCTATTTAGAGGGGGAGGGTGCATCGTGTGGCGTTGCCACCGACACAGGGAATACGCAACCATCCGTGGACGCTGGAGGCAGTTATGTGGTGCCTGCGCTGACACCTTTATACGTTGAAGGAGCAGCTTCTGATCCTGACGGTGGTGCAGTTACGTATTCCTGGGAGCAACGTGACCTCGGGCCTGCTGCGGCCCTGTCAGCGCGAGATGATGGCGCCATTCCTTTGTTCAGAACTTACGCCCCCCTCAGCAGCGCCAGGCGCTATTTACCTCAGTTGGAAAAAGTTGTTTCTGGGGATTTCGACGACACAGAGAAGATGCCTCGTGTAGCGCGGACAATGGCTTTTGCGCTGACTGCGAGAGATAAAACAGGGGGGCGTTCCTCTGATGCCACCCAGATAGAGGTCATAGCAGCGCCCCTTGTGGGGAAAACATTTGCCGTTGCTGAGCCCAATCTCGGCGGGTCTCTGGGTAAGGTGGCAACAGTGCGATGGCACGTCGGAGAAACCGTCAATGAACCCATATCGGCGAAGCAAGTGGAGCTGTACTTGTCCACCGACGGCGGCAAGAATTTTTCCAGTGAGCCCCTTCTCAGAACCGCCAACGACGGTTACGCCAGAGTAGAGTTCCCCTCTGGGGTGCAAACGGATACGGCGCGTATCATGATAAAGGGGCATAACAACATCTTTTATGACGTGTCGGACGCTAACTTCTCGCTTGACAGCAGCGCGGCCGTAACACCAGAAGTGCCTGCTCCCACAAATGTATCTGGAGTCAAGTCGGGGGACACGGGTATCGACATCGCGTTTAGTCCTGGTAGTGGAAGTGGAGTCGATTATTACGATGCTGTTTGTGTAGGTGAGCCGAGTCTCGCTGCTGTTAGCGGATCTGAGTCACCTTCAGCTGATTTCGACACCGCCCAATCGGCTGTGTCTGCAATCGGGCTGGACGCTCCGGGAACGATTTCCCCAGACGGGCTGAGCGTTGCTGTTGATATTACTCATGGGTACCGTGGTGATGTGATCCTCAAGCTCACCGCACCCTCCGGTAATTCAGTGAACTTGAAGGATTATGACGCTTACGATCAAGCGGATGACGTCGTAGATACCTATTTGGTGAGAGGAGTGTTTGGCGAGCCCATCGCCGGCGAATGGCAATTGGAAGCCAGTGACGGGTGGGAGGATGACTTTAACGGAAGGCTCAACAGCTGGAGCATTTCGGGTACGGCTGTCCTACCCCCCCGAATCGTCGAGGGATCAAAGGCGCCTGAGGCATCTTTTGATGATGACACATCTGTCTCGTCCAGCATCCAAATCAGCGCCGTGGGTGAAGTGTCACCCGATGAGTTTGAAGTTGCGGTGGACATTACCCACTCCTGGCGCAGTGATGTGGTCATTGAGCTCGAGGCTCCCAGTGGAAAGCGCATCGCCCTGAGGCGTGAGGAGTCCGACGACAGTGGCGATGATGTAAGAGGCACTTACTCAACCACACTGAGATCGGTGACTTCCTTCTCCGAGCTGGCTGGCGAGCCATTGTCAGGTTCCTGGACTTTACATGTGTCTGACCAATGGGCTGGCGATGACGGTGTTTTGAACAGTTGGGGTATTAGGCAAAGTCAGTACTTTTTTACTGGCAGAGGCACTCGATCCCCCATTACCGTGACAGGGTTACCGACAAACCAATCTTATGACTGCAGTATTGCCGGTGTATTTTCGGACGTCCTGCCAGCACGGCAGAGTGAGTCTGTTTCGGCGGGAAGGGTTGTGTTGGGCGATGCGCCTGTTGCGAGTCAATCGGAATCGAGATTTTTAAGCCTTTTACAGACAGTACTCGGTTTGGACTCAACCGCCTCGGCAGATCCTGGTCGCAGTGCAAGGCTGAGCGATTCAGGCGCCCCTGATGCAGAAAATAAAGCGGATTCCGTTAACCGACCGGCGAATGCTATCCCGACCCTGGGCACCCATGGCACACTATTACTGCCACTTGTGTTGATGGCACTTGGGTGGCGCCGTGTGCGCGTGACGTCCCGATAGCTCTGCTTCCTTAGGGAATCCGCGATGCCAGCTTGCCAGTCTTTGTCTGGTCGAGCTTGACGGGGTGTTGACGGGTAAAGCTAGGTTCGTTGGCAGGCTCATCTCACTGTCAACATTGAGTGATGAATTCCAAGCCACGTGCCCGATGATGCAACAATCTCCCCTTTAGCACTTAACGATTCCATCTGGTGAGAGATATCTCTAACTCAAGTCGGTTGGATGTTCAAACCTATATAAGCGAGCCACCAATCAGTCGTTACCTGCCGATGTCAACGAGCTGATGATTGAGCAACTGGTGGAGCACGCCGCCGCGCAGACTACCCGCTCTTGGCATCACGGTGCCGACTGCGACGTTTGGCAAGTCTGGTCGGATATGCATGATCTGCCTCCGGGCTTGGAGAGTGAGCGCTTCAATGACCCTCGAGGCGTGATCCGAGGCTGGACCATGATTGCCGACAGTATTCTCAGTAGTGCCGCTTACCTGCACGATTAGGCACTGACTTGCTGTCTTGTAGCAAGACTGGTCGCTTGCTATCACTGGCTTCGGTTGAGCAGCCGATCGGACGGAACGGCGTGACGCGCGAAATCCACTTCGTTACCCGTTGCGGCCCCTAGGCCGATCACCGCCGCTGGAACACAGCGTCATCTAAACAGTTCATTGAGGCGGAATCGATAATGCCGATACGTTCACCGGGGGTCGCTTGATCTTTCCAACCTTTCGTCGCGGCCATCGTGGGCGCGATGGTCGCGCGCAAAATAGCGGAGTTGGAGGCGGTCGACAGCTCAGGTCACGATTACGGGAAGTCTGGGATTTACTGCCTACCTGCCTGCAGAGTGCGCAAAGAATTGGTTAAAGAGCGGGACGTGCCTCAGTCGCTGGTATCAGGCTATACAAGGCGAACGGAGGCGTCACAGTATGCTTGTGGTACCGGAGGCCTTCATCGTTTCCGGGCCAAGGCACCACTACTCTTCAAAGATCTCTGAAAACTAAGCATTTCCTAGAGCCACCCAATCCGTCAAGGGACTGTTTGGTGCTACCAATAGTGCTACCCCCTAGGCAGGTGACCATGGCCCCTACCTACTATGTATAGGTCTGGTTGGACTTGATGGGGTGTTGGAGGTGTAAAGTAGATTTGATGATCACGATTGAGCCGTCAACAGGAACAGGGTAATTTTTAGACGCGGGGTGGAAAATATCCGGATTTATTTTGCCCGCAAAGTTTTGCAGTGTTCCAAGGCAAGAAGGTGGTTTTAAAAAGTCTTCGGAGGAAAGTATGAAGAGTGCAGCGAACAGAATCGCGCCTTCCTATTTCGCTTTCTATATGGTGATCGCTCTCGCGGCATGCAGTGGCGGTGGAGGTTCATCTCCCCCCAGTCCGAGTTTGAGCAGTAATCTGCCCTCGACCGCTTTCGATGATGAAACAATTGTCGTAACTGTCACGGCAAGAAATTTTGGATCCGGCAACACCACCTATAACGCAACATCAAACTCGCTGTTCATTGAGCAGGGCGACTCTGATAATCAATTTGTGATTACAGGCATCAACTCAGTGCCCGGTAATCACACCATCAGCTTTTCAGCCTCTGACACCTCAGGCAACAGTGCAACACTGAACTCCTCAATCAGAATAGACGCCGTCGCAACAGGGACTTGGTACACCACATCGCTCAGCATTGATGGAATTTACGCAGATGATATCTCTGCTGCTATCGTGGTCACCAGAGAAGGTAGAGTATATGTAGAGTCTTACACATATGACAGTCTGGATGAGAAGTGTTTTGGCTCCAGCTCTACTGCTGTACGGACGCTCACCTTTGAAGTTTGGTGTGCGAACGCTCCGGACGGCTATTTTGTGACTGATGAGAATTACCGACTCACTGGTGAGATAGATTTAGGTGGATCTGTCGCGTCAGGAGAGTATTCACTTTACAGTAGCTCGGGTGGCCTCGTGGGAACTGTCGACGTCGAGATGGAACGCCCAGATTTTTATGCATTTTATGGGGTGTCGGCGCCTGACAGTGCCGAGGGGCTTTATGCCAACGCATACGAGTCAGGGTTCGGTGAGCTCATTACGATCGATAGCTCCGGGAACTTATCACCAGTTGAGGTTGGCGGGAATTGTGATGTGGATGGAACCGTGGCGCCAGTGGATATAGACGTCTTAGTAGATAGTGGCTATGTCAACCGAGGTGTTTTTGACGCCCGATCATTATCTCAAAGAGGGTGTATTGAGTACGGAGACCTCTCTACGGGCAACAGAGATATCATCGGGGAGAGGGCATACTAAAGTTTCTGCCGGGAGCCCTCTATGGATTTCCACCTAATGATGAGGTTCTATGGCTCTTCATGAGCGACTCGGTAAGTTCTTATGGGGGTATTCCAAGCAGCATACCGTATCTCAGAGTTTGCACAGCTTCTGGCGACCCCACGCCGTTTTCAGACGCATTTGGTTTCTCGGGCGCTTGCTCTGGGCAATCGAGTGCCGCAAAGGGAAATTCGTTTAGCTGGCATGAATTAACCAAACCTCCTAAAACGCTGCCGTATACCTCACTGCATGCATTGCCTCGACCATATCGACAGGCACAATAAATTCGTCATGGACTGTTAAGGCTGGATGGACTTAACGGGCTGCTAAAGTTGTAAAGAAGGTTTCTGCTGACTCGTCCCAGCACCACTAATAAGTGGTTATTTTTTAACCACATGCATAATAATTCATCAGTCCCAATTAGGCACTCAAAGATCCTTATCCGATGCGAGATATTGATTACTCAAGACCCCTGGATGTTCATAGATTCTTTGACTATCCAGAGGTGAATGAGTGGGTTGACGCCTTTTGGAACGGGCATCTCGTACCGTATTTTCCAGATAGCCCTGATAAGCGGGGGCCTAAATCAAAAGCCAAGCCCAAGAGGATGTTCAAGGTTCTGTTTCTTGATCTTTATGTCGCATGGCTTGAAGACCCAGATCTATGCATAGGTGTTTCACGCACTGACAGCGCCTACAAAGTCAACACGCGATACAACACGCTCCACATTTCAAAGAAGATCATTGGTGTTATCGACGCTCTTCTGAAGCTTGGATTTTTAGATCAGAGGTTAGGCGTGGAAGGTCGTCACAGAGTGACAAGGATCTGGCCACTTGAACCGCTAATGGAATACTTCAAGACCGCCGCATTCTCAGAGTTTTTAATAGATATCCACCAAGACAAAGAATGCATTGTCTTAAACGACAAGGAAGTGACCTATGACGCTGATGAAGAAGAGATAAAAAAAACCATATCTGTTGAATACGAGGACTCAGACGCTCCGTTTGACCTACAAAAGGCCAGGCAGCAACTGCAGTCCTATAACGCCCTGCTGAAAAGAACCTTTATCGATGTTGGCTCTGAAGAGAAGCCAGTAGTAATCCGTGAATACTTCAACAGGAAGAAGAGACGGTATGAGAAGAGACGGATATCACTCAGACACGACAACAAGTTTGTCAGGCGCATCTTCTACAGAGGTGATTGGAACCTTGGCGGGAGATATCACGGTGGCTGGTGGCAACAAATCCCTTCTGAGTTGAGAAGAGACATTCTTATTAATGATGAACATACCGTAGAGGTGGATTACTCAGGCTTTCATGTTGCTCTGGCCTACGGATTAGAAAGACTACAACCCCCTGAAGATCCCTACACGCTTCAAGAGCTATTTGAGCGTCTTTCAGCCAAACAACAACGATCAGATGTAAAGCTATTGGCGCTTACATCTATCAATGCAAAAGATCGTGAGTCAGCCTTCAATGCCTTCAGACAAGAAAGAAATAAAGAACAGAGGTTCCTAACAACCAGAACAAAAGATCAGTTACGAGGATGTACTTCTGAATAAACTGCTCAATAGGTTTGTCACTGAAAACCAACCAATAGGACATTACCTTTGTACTGATAAAGGTGTAGAGCTAATGGCTATTGATGGAAGGATTACTACTCGCATCATCAATCACTTCACGGATAAACAAATACCAATACTTACAGTTCATGATTCATATGTTGTTCAAAGCCAATATGAACAAGAACTAATGGATCAAATGGTCATTGCAACTCAAAAGGAAATAGGTGATTACGTCTTCAAGAAGAAACAAGAGAAGATATCTCCAAGAATGGTCTTAAGCTTCAATCGAATGGATAAGAGCTTTGATATCGTCAAAGGCTTAGAGGATGTTCAAGCCTCAATTACTAGAACCAAGGGGTATAAGTTCAGGGCTGAAAGGTTCATGAGGTTCATCACTGATAGGGGCTTATCATTACCCGCACCTAATTAGGGTGTGCGGCTATAGGGTATTGTTATTAATAAATTTTATCGAAACAGACAAATTGAGGTTACGCAGAGCACATTCAGTGACCATACTTAAATCCCCGATTAAGCATGACAGCGCCACCCTTTTTGAGATACGCAAGAATATGGAATTTGAATACGCGAAAGAAAAAAGGCTCCCTACGATCCAGCGTTCACTGAAAAGCTTTACCGCCGATTAACTAACCAGCCATTTTTCGTAAAGGAAGTTGGAGGCATCAAATTGCTGCTGGACACCAACAACCTAGTGGATCGTCACATGGATACCCATGGAGCGTATGAGCCTGCGCAGCTGAGTTTTTTAACTGAACAAATAGCTCGTCATGACTGCAAATTTTTCATAGATGTTGGAGGCCACTGGGGCTTGTACACCCTCTGGCTACGAAAAACTTTTGGTGAAAAGGTCCGCTACATTGCATTCGAACCAGACCATCAAAATAGACAACAATTTGCTGCCAACCTTTTTCTTAATGGTGTCGAAGACGTGGACCTCAGAGATGTAGGCCTCTCAAACCAGTGCGGCGAAGTCAAATTCGATCGTGTAGGCATAAAAAACCGGGGAGCAAACAAAATATCTGCTACCGGAACCCACGCTATACGGGTAACTAGGGGCGATGATGTGCTCCCTATCAGGGAAGAGCGACTCGCCATCAAATTAGATGTCGAAGCACATGAAATCGAAGCTATCGAGGGAATGAGGGAGCTACTGACTAATAATCAATGTGTTCTGCAGGTAGAGTCGTCCAAAGATCGTCTAGCAGCGTTGGAAAAGGCTCTGGGGAACAGTTTCAAGCGAATCGGGATCATTGAATTCGATTGCTACTTCAGTAATTTTTAAATTCCGTCTGCAGGACCTAAATACAATTTAAATGAGCTCACTCCACATTCAATGAACACACCAGCGAGTCGACCTGCACTCCAACCGGCTTGGATATCCCTCAACGTAGCAGTCTTCAAGCACTGACTGGCAACCAAGATGTACTTGGATTAGGCCAATGCCCAACAGCCCAATAAAGGCCAACTGGTAACTGACGATCCAAAGCACAAAGCCGATACCGATTCTCTCGCCCTTAGGTCTGCGCCAATAGCTCAGAAGGACACGAGCTAGAATAGGAAAATAAAACTAAAGAGAATCATTGGCTGTTTCTTTCATGGCCGTGAGCGCCTTCATGGCGGCGTAGGCGGTCCTTCTGGACTGAGCGACCTCTTCGGACATCATCGCGCTAGCCGCGGGTCTAGGCAGTTCATGAGGTGAGGTACACGACGGGGTTTGAAGGGCTTTGGTGAGCTGTCAGTGTTGGGTTACTGAAAGTATTCGCGATCGTCCCAAACGTGTCCTTGCTCACACTCGTACAAAGAGAGTCCCGACGGCAGTGTGGGAACCGGGAGCGCACAGTGGGAAGCAGTCTCGTAATCCCAGAAGGGGTCTGAACGTACCATCGCGTTGCCACGGAAGACATTGCCGAAAGCCGCTCCAACGCTACTGTAGACATTAAGTGCACTAGCATAACTGCCAGCAAAAGAATTATTACTGACGACTGCTGAAGCATCGCCGCTGTCTATATCAACAGAGAGGCAAAAGAAAAAGCAATAATCCTCAGGTTCAAGCAACTGATCGGGGACTTTCATGTTGAAGGTGTTATCAGCGACTGTGATGGGGTGCTCTTTATATGGAATCGACTCGTCGCAGGCAGAACTGTTGCGGCAAGCTTGCCACTCATCACTATAACGAGTGGAAACCCGAAACCCGAAACCCGGAGTTTCGGACTGAAATACAACGCGATTACTATCCAGACTAGTGCGATTTCGTAATGGAAACTCATCTCCAATGTAATCATATATAGTCACCGCGCCATGCGAGTGGGTGACCCCGCTGTCACGTCGGCGGTTTCCTATTAAAAACTTATTGTTTCTAATTGCGGAGACAGCGTTAGAGCCAGTGCTTAGGATGCCTAAAAGTACATTGGTGAACTCATTGGTACTTATCGTGACCTCACCCTTGCCCCAAACGCGATAATCAGTAGCGACATCAAACTCGTCAAAGGTCGACCTATTTATCTTAAGTTGCCCCAATGCTCCAGCGCCTTCATATGCACACCCGTCGTCAGAATATCCAAAAGAAATTGCCCTATTCGAACCAGTTTCAGACTGCCGTTTTGAGGAAGGCTTCCCAATGAAGCTGACTCTATCGATGTTCGCGAAAAGCGTTCTCTCATCACAGGAAGCTGGACGGAAATTCAGTGCGATATACCGATGATCACATGACTCCGACATTTCGATTGTCATACTGGAGACTTTTACATTGCCATTGTAAAAAACAATGCCTCTGTTGCTTCCTCCCGCGAGCTCTTGGCTGAGGCACTGGTCCCCTTCGCTGGCGAGCAATAAGGTCGTTCGACTCTTGCTTTGACCCTTGAATTCACCCTTGAAGTTACTCACCCGCAGTGAAGTTACTTGAAATGAACCGGCGCCAAGACTGACCAATGCAATGTTCTGATCCACTGCAGAGTCCAAAGCACATTGGACATTATCAGTGTCGTCATTACCTGAGGGTCTTAAAAAAAAACCAGCGCCATCGATTTCGACAAATTCCGGATCACAAGGGTTGGTCAGTGCTAAAGCGGGCCCGCTCCACGAATTGACTGCGATCAAAATCACCAGGGCGATAGAAAGGTTGAGTCTCACAGGATTACCTCAAGCTTCGTAACTCCGTCTAAAGTTTTAACAAGCTTTTCAAGCCTTGGCCAGCACCTACTCCAAAGCCTCTTCTCGATTACAGATTTTAAAATCCAACCGATCATCAAATCTACTTTACACCTCCAACACCCCATCAAGTCCAACCAGACCTATACATAGTAGGTAGGGGCCATGGTCACCTGCCTAGGGGGTAGCACTATTGGTAGCACCAAACAGTCCCTTGACGGATTGGGTGGCTCTAGGAAATGCTTAGTTTTCAGAGATCTTTGAAGAGTAGTGGTGCCTTGGCCCGGAAACGATGAAGGCCTCCGGTACCACTTTTAGACCTTCAGTAAATCCAACCTCTTGAAAGACCTCTGAAATCTCAGATGGCTTTGGAATTTCAGGAGGGGGTGATGGTTACCGCCCAGATACATTAGGGGGTGGGACTGGGTTGGCCGATTTAGACAATTCAACGGAGTTGCCCCGTCAGCGTATATCATCCGTGCGAACATTCACTCAGGGATTAGTGCTATGAAGAAAGCTGTCTTGGAAGCTATGGCACTGAAGCATCTTGGGCGCTGGCATAAAACAAACATAGAAGAAGAACTCATGAAGGCGCGTGCCTTTATCGCGGCGCTTATTGCGCAGGAGGAGTCTGAGTCTGCAGATATTGATGACGAGTCTTTGAGCCTTAAAGATGCTGAAAAAATTGGCACCCTGTGGCGAACCACATCAGGCCGACTGCAAATTCAATTAGGGGATGAGTGAAGCTCTCGGCTCTCAATAAAGTCTGCCCGCACTAACGGACAACGGCAGTAACAGCAGAATGGCGAGTAGCGGTTTAGTCATCATTGGTCTAGTAGACACACTCGAAGATGTATTTATCAGAGCTAGGGCTTGTGATTTTTTGAACCCGCGCTGACTTTCCTTGTTTTTGGCATTCAGCTTCTGCAAGCGGCAGGGCTTGCTCTACCCCCATATCAGGTATCGCCGCACGAACAACAACTGTTCGCCCCCCGCTAGCGGTAACCTTAGGCTGAACACCGCAAGACGAAACCAACGGCAGTAACAGCAGAATGGCGAGTGGTAGTTTGTGCATCAGCGCTAGGGCTGTGAGTCGTTGGTTGACGAACACAGCCCCCCCAGGACGGTCGGGGGGATCCTCCGTCCTCGGTTTGGGTGTAACTAAACCCCATGTCCAAGAGATTGATTGACCATATCCGAAGGTTCGGGCCTTGGTGCAACAACAAATGCAAGCCGAGCTTGTTTTGCATGACGTGAGTCCGGCGTCCATTGCCCTGATCGCCATTGAGTGCGAATGAGATGCTTTCCAGATTCTTACCGATCACTGGGCTTGTCAGCATGTTGACCAAATCGTAGCCCCTGTCAGTAGCTTGTATTGCAACAGTCAGTGTGAAGTCGGGGGCAGTCGCAGAGCATATGTAATCCTCAGCACTAACGGACAACGGCAGTAACAGCAGAATGGCGAGTAGTGGTTTAGTCATTTGTCCTCTAGCGTCTTGCCGATAGTGATCCATCGAATTGTGACCCATAGTGCGACCGGCCATGTTGCTCCCAAGATAACCTCGCCGTCATCGAGGTAGGGATAGTTTTCCGCGAGAATCGTCGGTAGCCATATCACACAGGGTATGAGCGTAATCTTCCATGCCCAGTGCATAGAATTGCTGATTAGCGCCATCTACAACTCCTCAGCCTACTCTGGCCGCATCCAAGGAAGAATTCGGGGACTGCCAGTCAGAACGTACATGCCAAACCATATCGCAGGCGAGAAAAGAAAGAAGACTATCTCTCCAAAGAAAACCCACATATACCATTCCACGAAGTCGCCAACGGGTGCTACAAATTGGTATTGGTATCCCAATGCCCTCGTCAGCTCCAGCCAAATAACTCCTCCACAAACAATGCTATGGAAAAATGCTAGCCAAGCTACTGTGTTACCGAGTCTTTGCTTTACGCCGTCCATCCCCCGAGCTTACCGCAGGACTATCTCAATGTGAGAGGTCATGTCAGCGCAAATGTGAGAGATGTGATGATGTGCGGTTCGCATGCCATAACCATCTCCGTAACTCATACCCACCGATTTAACTGACCAACCTCCCAGCTGGTCAATTAAATCCACTGGAGCTTCAACTGCTCTAAGCCTGTCTCTAAAGGCGTGACGGATCCCATGCACGGTTGCGCCATCCTCGCAGTAATTCTTCATCCACTTACCAAGAGCCGCACTGGCTGAATTCCCATTGCAGTAACCGTCTCTGGCGTATCTTGGAAAGCAGTAGCCCTGTCGTGTGGCTGTGACTTGCTGAGCCGCCCACAGTGAATCACCAACCAACGGAATGACACGTTTGCTGTTTGAGGTCTTGAGTCTTCTTGCTTTGTTTGGTCGCACTTCAACGTATGGAAACTCATGATCTAGATGTATGTCAGTCACATGCAGGCCAGCCGCTTCAGACAGTCTCATGCCAGTGTCGAGCAACATCGCTAATAGGTGACGGAGGTCGTCGTTCTCGCGTCTACAAGCCTCTGACAGACGCTTAAGTTCCTCTGCCGTCAGTGGGCGTCTCTTTTCTTTTTCTTCGTCAGGAGCGATGTAGACGCCTGTGAAAGGGTTTGAAAATCCATAGCCAAACTCGTTTATTGCGAAGTTCAGGATGGCTTTGACGCTGGAAAAGATCCGCTGAATTGAACTGCCCTGAAGCCCTCTTTTTGCAAGCCAGTTTCTAAACTCAACAGCATCTGTCTTGGAGTACAGATCAATACTTTTGTTTCCAAGAGCGGAGATGACGTAGCCGATGTTGCGCTTGGCATGGACAAAGAACAGTTCAGCTTTGCCAATCCCTTTCGTCTCTAAGTAACGCTCCAAGATCTCTGAGATCAGTGGCAACTCAGATTTATGTTCGGCTTCAACCAGCAACTGTGAAGCGGGTGATTGATTGTGTTTGATCCTCAGCATCAACCATTGCTCGTCCAAACGCGCTGAGAGGATCGTTGCGGCCTTCTGAGCAGATGACCGCGAAGTCGTCCTCAGCGACTGAACAAAGACAGGTCGCTTGTAATGACAACGCAGATCACTTGGGATTTTTCGTCTGAAGTAGAAGATACGACCCTTGCGATACGTAAAGGTCGGATGAGTATTTTGGTGCGACTGTTTGTGCATCACCCCCTCCTGAAATTCCAAAGCCATCTGAGATTTCAGAGGTCTTTCAAGAGGTTGGATTTACTGAAGGTCTAAAAGTGGTACCGGAGGCCGGACTTGAACCGGCACGCTTTTAAAGGCAACGGATTTTGAATCCGTCGTGTCTACCAATTCCACCACTCCGGCACAGCTGATAAAGCGCGCGGAGTATACCAAGTCTTTGACTGCGGGCAACGCTAGGCTATGCATTTCTTAGTTGTACTGTATACTTCTGCGCGATTCAGCCGAGCCAATTCCGGATGCTCCGGTGGATCTGAGTATCTTCAGGGAGAAAAGAGATGGCGATGAAGCTCATCAAAAAGACGGCCGATTACAAGATCTTCATGCGTGGCGATGACCGATACGCGGTTCAGGATGCAAGTGGTAAGCCAGTTAACGGCGAAGAGAAAGTGCGCATACTGGTTGAAGAAGAGCTGATCAAGGTGACGGTTCCCAACCCTAAAGAGGAGGTACCAGAGGCCGTAGAAGTAGTGGCCGATGAGGGTGCTGATTCAGCGGAGGAGCATGCAGGGGAGGCAGTTGCAGAGGATAATGCTGCTGAGCCTGAGCCTGAGCCTGAGCCTGAGCCTGAGCCTGAGCCGCCTGAGCCTGGCCGAGCCTGAGCCTGAGCCTGAGCCTGAGCCGCCTGCGGCCGAAACGGAAACGGAAGAACCCGCTTCATCAGAAGGTGACGAGGAAGACGAAGCGAAGTGATCGAGCTTTAGCCCAGTTTGGAAGAAAGCCGGCTTGTGCCGGCTTTTTTATGACTGAACGTTACGGCATATCGATGCAATAGGGATGGGTATGACGCCGTGCACCCGTTGTGACCTTTTATGAAAACCGCTGATTTCCATTTTGACTTGCCCGCTGAATTGATCGCTCAGACACCGTTGCCCGAGCGCTCCGCGTCGCGTCTGCTCAACGTCGATGGTCGCAGTGGTTCATTGAACCACCTGAGTTTTAGAGATTTACCCGGACTCCTGACGGACAAGGATCTACTCGTGTTCAATAACACGCGAGTATTGCCAGCACGGCTATTTGGGCAAAAACAAACGGGCGGTCGGGTGGAGCTGCTGATTGAGAGGTTATTGGGTGATGGCAATGCTCTGGCTCATGTGCGCGCCAGCAAGAGTCCTCGTGAAGGCACACTGCTGCTGATCATGCCGGATGATGAGAGCGACGTCTCCGAGCTGACGGTGAGGGTGGCGGGCCGGCAAGGCAGCCTATTTGTTCTGGCTCCTGAGTCAGGCTCGATAAAAGATATGATGCGACGATTCGGTCACATGCCGCTGCCGCCCTATATTGAGCGGGAGGACACGCCAGAGGATCGAGAACGCTATCAGACTCTCTATGGCCGGCGAGACGGCGCTGTAGCGGCGCCCACAGCCGGACTTCATTTTGATCAAACCCTGTTGGACCAACTCGACGCTGCGGGTATCCGCAGAGCCGAGGTGACCCTGCATGTGGGAGCCGGCACTTTCCAGCCCGTGAGGGTTGAGAACATTGCGGATCACAGCATGCACAGTGAGTATGTTGAGGTTGACCAAGCCTGCGTTGATGCCGTGCGGGCGTGTCGAGAGCGCGGTGGCCGGGTTGTTGCCATTGGCACCACAGCAGTTCGTTCGCTGGAAAGCGCCGCAGTTCGGCAGAGTAACTCGGCCGAAGGCGATAGATGGATCGAACCCTTGCACGGGGACACCGATATCTTTCTCTATCCGGGTTGCGACTTCAAAGTGGTCGACGCTATGGTGACCAACTTTCATTTGCCAGAGTCAACGCTCATCATGTTGGTGTCAGCCTTTGCTGGTATCGAGACCATCCGCCATGCCTACCAAACCGCGATCGATAACCGCTACCGGTTTTTCAGCTATGGTGATGCGATGTTTCTGACTCGGCAGGAAAGGCCCTAATGGAGTTTTGTGTATCGCACCGCGATGGATTTGCCAGACGTGGCCAAATCGATTTTCCGCGAGGCAGCGTGCAAACCCCCGCGTTTATGCCGGTTGGGACGTATGGGACTGTGAAGGGGATGTTGCCGCGCGATATCAGAGAAATTGGTGCGGAAATCATCCTCGGCAACACCTTCCATCTCTGGTTACGGCCTGGAACGGGTGTGATTCGTGAGCACGGTGACCTGCATGACTTTATGGGCTGGGATGGCCCTATTCTCACCGACTCTGGAGGTTTTCAGGTATTCAGCCTCGATGATCTCCGTAAGGTGAGTGAGGAGGGGGTGGCGTTCAAGTCACCTGTTAACGGCGACCGCGTTTTTCTTGACCCCGAAACATCGATGCAAATCCAGCGTGATTTAGGCAGCGATATCGTTATGATTTTTGATGAGTGCACCCCATACCCCGCTACCGAGGCAGAGGCTGAACGGTCCATGGAACTGTCGCTGAGGTGGGCAGAGCGCAGCAAGCGCGCTCATGGCGATAATATCGCAGCGCTATTCGGCATCATACAAGGCGGTATGTACCCGGATCTGAGGAGTCGCTCTCTGGAGGCGCTTCAAGAGATCGGGTTTGATGGCTTTGCAGTGGGTGGCCTGTCAGTGGGTGAGCCCAAACAGGACATGGTGAGAGTGCTGGATCATCTTGCCGGCTTGTTGCCCGCAGACAAACCCCATTACCTGATGGGGGTCGGTACACCCGCAGATCTTCTAGAGGGTGTGCGTCGTGGCATTGACATGTTCGATTGCGTCATGCCGACTCGTAATGCCAGAAACGGACATCTTTTTACCAGCACCGGTGTTTTAAAGCTCCGCAACGCGCGGCATAAAAGCAGCACCGAACCGGTCGATCTAAACTGTGATTGCTATACCTGCAAGAATTTTTCGCGTGCGTATCTCGCGCATCTCGATAAATGCAACGAAATTCTGGGCTCTCAGTTAGCTACCATTCATAACCTCCGTTTTTATCAGCAACATATGGCCGGTATTCGAGCCGCTATTGAGGCAGGGCAATTGGATGAGTTCTCTCGTAACTTCTATGACCAGCAAAATATAAGCGTTCAGGAATGAGTGAATCGAGCCCACCCGTGAAATCGCCTTGCATTGAGGTCTGTTCTTTAAATGACAGAGACGTCTGCATTGGGTGCTATCGCACGGCCAACGAGATCATCGAATGGTTTTCGGCTTCCGATCAACGAAAGCGGGAAATCCTAGTGGCTGTGAGTGAGAGGCGAGTGACGGGGTAAGGGTCAAATGACGCTGATATCACTCGGCTGAGTCAGTCTCACTGTCCAATGGCCAGATCCGAATCCGACTGATATGCGTCTTGGCGATTTCTTCGATCTCCAGCTGATACCCCTCGATGCGCACTGACGTCTTGGCGCTGGGAAACGCCTCCAGCGCTTCCAATGCAAGACCACTTAGCGTCTTCGGACCATCAGTGGGTAGATCCCACTTTCGCTGCCGATTGACATCCCTGATGCTGACGGTGCCAGAGCAGGTCGTACTGCCGTCAGCGTGTTCGGTGATTTCTTCATTTTCCTCAACCAGATTTGAGGTGAACTCACCCACAATTTCTTCAAGAATATCTTCCAGTGCGACAAGTCCCAGAATATCCCCATACTCGTCGACAACCATGCCCAAGCGTTTCTTTTGCCGCTGAAAGTGCAAAAGCTGGGTGTTCAGCGGCGTATTTTCAGGAATGAAGTACGGCGGCTCAGCTGCCTCTGATAGTGCCTGCCTGTTGAGGCGCCCTTTATCGAGAACACGACTCAAATCTCTCATGTGAAAAACACCTTCGATTTGATTAATGTCGTCGCGGTAGATGGGTAGGCGAGTGTGCGCGCTATTTTTCAGTTGCCGCATGATGGCTCCGTCCGGTGCTTCAATATCGATCCCGTAGATTTCATTCCGGGGTGCCATGATGTCGTTTACGGTCATTTGCTCGAGGTCGAGGATATTGACCAGCATTCTCCTGTGACGGCTGGGAATCATTGAGGCGGATTCGGTCACGATAGTGCGAAGCTCTTCCTGAGATACGGCGTCATCGCCCGCCTTATCTGGAGAGAACCCCATCAGTTTAAGGATGCCGTTGGTTAACCAATTAATGGACAGGACCAATGGCATCAGCAACCTCTGAAGTGGCAATAAAATCCAACTTGCGGGGAAGGCGACTCTCTCTGGATGGAGCGCGGCAATGGTTTTTGGCGTGATTTCCGCAAAGATCAGGATCACGATCGTCAGCACTAGGGTGGCGATCGCAATGCCGGCGTCGCCAAAAAGCCTGATAGCAATGACTGTCGCGATAGCCGAGGCCAGAATGTTGACCAGATTGTTGCCAATCAAAATCAACCCGATCAGTCGGTCGGGTCTCTGCAGAAGTCTGATGGCTCGTCGCGCTCCGCGGTGACCCATCCCCTTGAGATGCTTCAGACGGTAGCGGTTGAGCGACATCATGCTCGTCTCCGAGCTCGAAAAGAACGCGGAGATCAGAATGAGAATTGCCAGCGCCGCGAATAGCAGGCCCAGCGAGGTTTCGTTCAAGAGTGCAATGCGCCTCTATCGTTGCGGAAGTGAAATGGTGGAGAAAAACAGCCTAAGGCACAAGTCCGCTCTTTGCTTGTTCTTGGCTTGTTCGACCTCAACCTGATGCGGGTAACACCAGCTCGAGCACCAGCTTTGATCCAAAAAAGCCCAAGACCACGAGGCCGAATGCAATGAGGTTCAGGGTGATAGCGGATTGCACACGCCAACCCTTACGGAAGTACTGCACCAGTAACACCGCGTAAAGGCACCAAGCCAGCATAGTCAGCACCGTCTTGTGCACTAGGTGTTGGCTGAACAAATCGTCGATGAAAATCATGCCGCTGCCGATGGCGACGGTAAGAATCAGAAAACCTGCGCCCGTGAGCTCGAAAAACAGCGCCGACGCCGCCTCGAGAGGCGGTAGTTTGCGAATCACACCTCTGTTCCGATGCTGCCTGAGCTGACGTGATTGCACTGTCACCAAAAGACCCTGGAGCACTGCCAAGGCGAGAACAGCAAAGCTGATGATCGAGGCAGAGACGTGCGACAAAATGCCTGCCGGCAGATCGCTCATTGGCCGACTGGTATCGGGCGCAAAGGTCGCTACTAGGATGGATAACGCAGCAAGCGGGAACAGCACTATCAGCAGCGTATGCAGTGGTCGCGCAACGAGCGCTATCAGGCTGATCAGTCCCATGCTGAGAAACATCAGTGATGCGACGCGATAGAACCCGAGACTGGATTCTCCAGCTTGCGCCGGCAAATACGCAGCTAAAGCATGAGCGGCGAGGGCGGCAGCACCGACAACGGCGATTTGTTGTCTTTGTCGATCAGCGCCCGTCTCCAGATTAAGCACCTGTCGCCACACTGCCAGCAGATATAACAGCGCAGCCCCGATGGCGAGGCCGGCAGTCAATAAGCTGGGGGTGCTGTCCATGGCGTCTCCGCGTGCCCTCTGCGACAAATTCAGCCGCCGATTTGGGGTTCTCCTAATGCGTCCTTATACTACGCCGTTCCTAACATCATTGGGTATCCCTCTGGGTGCGATAACACCATGTTTGAATCATTAAGCGACCGCCTGGGTAGTAGCCTGAAGGCGATAGCAGGAAAATCGAAACTCACCGAAGACAACATCCGGGATACATTGCGCGATGTCAGGATGGCCTTACTAGAGGCTGACGTCGCGTTGCCCGTTGTGAAGACCTTTACTGACCGAGTGAAAGACCGCGCTGTGGGTGTGGAGGTCAGCAAGAGCCTGACGCCGGGGCAATCCTTTCTCAAAATTGTTGAGGCTGAGCTGCAATCGGTCATGGGCGGCGAGTCCGAGGGCCTTAACCTCTCTACCCAACCACCGGCCGTGGTGATGGTGGCGGGCTTGCAGGGTGCCGGCAAGACCACGTCTGTGGCCAAACTCGCGCGATATCTGATCGAGCGGGAGAAAAAGAAGGTCTCCGTCGTGAGCGCTGATGTCTACCGGCCGGCAGCGATCGCGCAGCTGCAAACTCTTGCCGAGGAAGTGGGAGCCCGGTTTGAACCCAGCGAGGCATCCGAATCACCTGTCGACATTGTCAAACGAGCGATGAATGACGCCAAGGTGGCCTTCTCGGACGTGCTGTTGGTCGATACAGCAGGTCGGTTGGCTATTGATGACGAGATGATGGCTGAAATCAAAGCCCTGCATGAGGCGGTTAACCCGGTTGAGACTCTTTTCGTTGTGGATGCGATGACCGGGCAGGATGCTGCCAACACGGCAAAGGCATTTGGTAAGACGCTGCCGCTCACCGGTGTCATTCTCACGAAAGTCGATGCGGATACGCGTGGTGGTGCCGCACTGTCGGTGCGGACGATAACCGAGTGCCCCATCAAATTCCTCGGGGTGGGTGAGAAGACTGACGCATTGGACCCCTTCCACCCGGATCGGCTCGCCTCACGCATTTTGGGTATGGGCGACATGCTGTCGCTCATCGAAGAGGTCGAGCGAAAGGTCGATCACGGCAAAGCAAAAAAGCTGGCGAAAAAAGTTCAAAAAGGAGGACGTTTCGATCTCGAAGATTTTCGCGAGCAATTGCAGCAGATGAAAAATCTCGGTGGTATGGGAGCGATGTTAGACAAGTTGCCGGGCATGGGGGGAATGGCTCAAGCCGCTCAGAACGTCGATACCAAGCAGTTTGATCGTATGGAGGCGATGATCAACTCAATGACGCCCAAGGAGCGCCGCAACCCTGACCTCATTTCAGGGTCGCGCAAACGGCGCATTACCCTCGGTTCAGGCACGGCGGTGCAGGACCTTAATCGGCTTCTGAAGCAGCACAAGCAAATGCAGAAGATGATGAAAAAAATGAAAGGCGGTGGCATGCAGCGCATGATGCGAGGTTTGGGAGGGCTCGGTGGCCCTGGCGGAGGTGCCATGCCGCCTGGCTTCCCGCGCCGCTAGGGCCTGTGAGACGGTCAGAGTACACCTTTGCAGAACATGCGGTTTGCTGTATCCTCCGCGCTCTTTTTGTCGACGGGTCCCCTTAAAAGGGCCAAAACACTGCATTTTGAGGATATGACACGATGGTGATCATCCGATTATCACGGGGCGGTTCTAAGAAGCGACCCTTCTACCATGTCACGGTAGCCGACCGCCGCGAGCCGCGTGATGGCCGTTTCATTGATCGTTTGGGCTTTTTTAACCCCATCGCGCGAGGCCAGGAAGAACGTCTGCGTATTGATGTTGACGCGGTAGCGGGCTGGGTAGCCAAGGGCGCCCAGGTCAGCCCGCGTGTCAAAAAGCTCATGAAAGAATATCAGGCAGGCGCTGAGGCTACTGCCGCTTAAGCGGGCCTCACCGCCGGCTGGAGGGGCTGGATGAAACACGCCATGCCCCCCGCTTCATCACTCCTCACACTTGCCGACATTGTTGGCGTCTACGGCATTAAGGGATGGGTCAAGCTGCGCGTTCAGCTAGATGAGCCCCAGCTCTTACTTTCTTTTCAGCATCTACAGTTAAGCAGCTCACAAGCCGCTGAAAGCAATCCGCCCAGAAACATCACGGTTGAAGCACTACAGCAGCACGGTAAAGGCTTCATCGCCCGCCTGGGAGGCGTTGCTGATCGCACGCAAGCAGAGTTACTCAAAGGCCTCAGTATTCAGGTGCCAGAGGCGGATTTTCCCGCCGCTGCCCAAGATGAGGTTTACTGGCGGGACTTATTGGGTCTGAAGGTGTGGTGCAGCGAGGCCGGTAATCGAGTGTTGCTCGGGACGGTAAAAAACCTTCTGGAGACAGGCGCTAACGATGTGCTGGTCGTGAGTCCCTGCGAGGGTAGCGTGGACAACCGGGAGCACTTGGTGCCCTGGTTACCCGGTGACGTTGTCGGCGACATCGATCTGACGGCGGGTCAACTGGAGGTGCGCTGGTATGTCGATGAGTGATCCGTCTCCCCGCTTTCAGTTCGCGGTCATGACATTGTTCCCCGAAGCCTTTACTGCGCTGACTGACTGGGGGGTGACGGGGCGTGCATTTCAAACGGGGCTATGCACCTTGCATCTGCAGGATCCACGTGAGGAGGCAACCGATCGGCACGGCACCGTTGACGACCGCCCTTATGGTGGCGGGCCCGGCATGGTGATGCAGGCGCCTATTCTGTCTGCATCCTTGGCGAGGGCAAAAGCGGCGGTGGGGGACGATGCGCGAGTGGTTGCTTTATCCCCACAGGGGCAAAAATTAGATGCTCATGTCGCAAAGCAGTTTGCCGAGGCATCTAGTCTCATTTTGATTGCGGGTAGATATGAAGGTCTGGATGAACGTTTTGTTCGGCGCGAAGTCGATATGGAACTATCCGTAGGCGATTTTGTAGTCGGCGGAGGCGAACTGCCCGCCATGCTGTTGATTGATGCAATTGTAAGATGGATCCCCGGTGTGTTGGGTCATGAGGCGTCGGCCGAGGAGGACTCCTTTTCTCAGGGGCTGCTCGACTGTCCTCATTACACGCGCCCCGAGGTCTATGAGGGTGAGCGAGTGCCCGAAGTATTACTCAGTGGAGACCACGCAGCCATTGCCAGTTGGCGGCGCGCGCAAGCGATCAGGCGTACCTTGGATCGCAGGCCTGACTTGTTGGCATGGGAGCGGCTGGACGCCACTGAGCGAGAACTGCTCGCGAAATGGGATCTTTTACCGAGCTAGAGGGGCAGACATTCGCTAATTGAGCAGGTATCATCGCGCGCTCGCGGGCAAACCGGTGCCCAGAAAGCCGCCTTGGCTATTGAAAATCCGGCGTGATCACCCTGAACTGAACCGTTCTGGGGCGCGTAGACGAAACACATTTGAGATCAGTCGGCCGTCGTGAGCAGCGCGGCGGTAGGAGAAGGTAATGAGCACCAACAAAATTATTGCCGAGCTCGATGCGGAGCAGATGAACCGGGAAATCCCAGAGTTCGCCCCGGGCGACACGGTCGTAGTACAGGTTCGGGTTAAGGAAGGTAATCGTGAGCGTCTGCAGGCTTTTGAAGGTGTCTGCATTGGCAAGCGAAATCGCGGTTTGAACTCTGCCTTTACTGTCCGAAAAATTTCCCACGGTGTTGGGGTGGAACGCACCTTCCAGACCTATAGCCCGCTGGTTGACAGCATCACGGTGAAGCGTCGTGGCGATGTCCGACAGGCCAAGCTTTATTATCTCCGTGAGTTGTCCGGGAAAGCGGCGCGCATCAAGGAGAAGCTGTCCTCTTAACGCTTTGTTTGGGGCGAATTCGCCCGCCCCATCGCATTTCTTCAGAGGCCCACTCTCAGAACATTGTTTCTCCGCGCAGCTTGTTACAGTGGAGAAGGTGGCAAGTTTGTGGGTCGCCCCTAGGGCATGGCGGTAAACCCCGGCAGATGGGAGGGATCAACGTGTTGAACCCGTGCTATCAAAAACCCAATCGTCCAATAAGCCTTATTGCGCTTTGCTGTTTTGCGCTGGTCGCCGCCCTGGTTGCGGTTTCTGCATCGGCACAGGATGTCAAAGACCGTATGGCATCCGCTTTAAGTCGTTTTGCAGGACAGCCTATCGCCGTTGAGGCTGTTCGCCCGAGCCCCGCACCGGGCATCGTCGAAGTTCAGATCCAGAACGGCCCCCTTTTATATGCCACGGCCGATGGCAACTACTTCTTTCTGAATGGAGATCTTCATCAGATCAGCACCTCGGGTGCTGTGAATCTCACTGAGGAGCGCCGTTCCGTCTCCCGAAAAGAGCAACTGGCAGCTGTTTCGATGAGCGATATGGTGGTGTTCTCGCCCGAGGGCACGGTGCGTGATTACGTCTCCGTATTCACAGATGTCACATGTTTCTACTGCCAGAAGCTGCACCGTGAGGTAGATCAGCTCAATGCAAAGGGTATAGAGGTTCGTTATCTGGCCTTTCCTCGGGGTGGTATGAATTCTGAAGGAGCAAAGAAACTGGCAACGGCATGGTGCGCGAAGGATCAGCAAGCCACACTCACTGAGCTGAAAGCCGGCGTGGATCTGCCGATCAATGACTGTCCGGATAATCCGATTGCAGCGCAATACCAACTAGGGCAAGACATGGGAGTCACCGGCACGCCCGCGATCATCACGAGCTCGGGACTGATGATCCCGGGTTACCGACCTGCGTCTGATCTGGCCGCAGTGCTCGGATTGGACTGAGCTAGGCCGAGTAGGCGAGAACACATATTTTGGATACACACTTTCAACGTATAGAGCGTTTGCCGCCTTATGTTTTCAATATCATCGGCGAGCTGAAGCAGGCAGCCCGCGCCCGTGGTGAAGATATTATCGATTTCGGCATGGGCAATCCGGACCAGCCGACGCCTCAGCATATTGTCGATAAGTTGCGGGATACGGTAGATCGCGGTGATACCCATCGCTACTCACAATCCAAGGGTATACCGCGGCTGAGAAAAGCCATTTGTGATTGGTATCAAAATCGTTACGACGTGGCATTGGATCCTGAAACCGAGGCGATAGTGACATTGGGTTCCAAGGAGGGGCTAGCGCATTTGGCCCTGGCAACAACCGGTGTCGGCGACGCCATTTTGGTGCCTAACCCCAGCTACCCTATACACCCCTATGGATTTGTGATCTCAGGCGCGGACCTGCGCCATGTGCCGATGCAAAATGAAGCAGGGTTTTTGGAAGAACTTGAATCAGCTATTCGAAATACCTACCCCAAGCCCAAGATGCTGGTGTTGAACTTTCCGTCAAACCCCACCGGCCATTGCGTCGAGTTGTCGTTCTTTGAGCGTGTGGTAGAGATAGCGAAGCAGCACAACATCTGGGTCGTTCATGACCTCGCCTACGCGGACCTGGTTTTTGATGGCTATACTGCTCCAAGCATCCTGCAGGTGCCGGGTGCGCGTGATATCGCAGTTGAATTTTTCACGATGTCAAAAAGTTACAACATGCCCGGCTGGCGTGTTGGATTTTGTTGCGGCAACCCTGAGCTTATTGCGGCTCTCACCCGCATCAAATCGTATTTGGATTACGGCATTTTTACGCCCGTTCAGGTGGCTGCGATTGCTGCACTCGAGGGTGACCAGCAGTGCGTAAAGGACATCCGCGATATGTACCAGCGACGCCGCGACGTCCTCTGCAATGGTCTCAATGAGGCGGGTTGGCCGGTAGAGCCACCCAAAGCCACTATGTTTGTCTGGGCACAAATACCCGAAGCGTTTCGTCATATGGGCTCCATTGAGTTCAGCAAGCTGCTTCTCCAGGGGGGGGGTGTTGCCGTCTCGCCCGGCGTCGGCTTCGGCGAGTACGGTGAAGGGTTTGTCCGTTTCGGACTGATTGAAAATGAACATCGCACGCGACAGGCGATTCGAGGCATCAAAAAGGTGTTGCGCCAGGGGCCGCCGGTGACCACAGAGGAGTTATCGGCGTGAGCGGCGAAGCGTTGCGTATTGGCGTCTGTGGCGTGGGCACCGTAGGTCTGGCCACCATTGAGATTCTCAGACAGCAGAGCGATTTGATTTCGGCTCGCGCCGGCAGGGCGGTCCAAGTTCGTCACGTGGGTGCGCGCAGAAATCACGCAGACCATGACTATGGCGATGCACGCGTTAGCCGCGACGTGATGGAGGTCGCGCGCGACCCCGAGGTGGACGTGCTGGTTGAACTGATAGGTGGCACCACGGTTGCGTATGACTTGATCAAACTGGCGATTGAGCAAGGAAAAGACATCGTCACGGCCAACAAGGCGCTCATTGCCGAGCACGGTAACGAGTTGTTTGCGCTTGCTGAGTCCGCTGGCGTGCAAATCGGATTCGAGGCTTCAGTCGCGGGTGGGATTCCGATCATCAAAGCGCTGCGGGAATCGATGGCGGCAAATGAGGTAAGCCAGGTTGCCGGCATTATTAACGGCACGGGCAACTTCATCTTGACTGAAATGAGCTCAAAAGGCCGCGCGTTTGACGACGTGCTGTCCGAGGCGCAAGCGCTGGGCTATGCCGAAGCGGATCCCACATTTGATATCGATGGTACAGACGCTGCTCACAAGCTGGTTATCCTGGCGTCATTGGCATTTGGTATTCCTTTGGATATCGACGGCCCGATAAAGCAGGGCATCGATACGTTGACGCCGACTGATCTCGATTACGCGGCGGAATTGGGATATCGGGTTAAACATTTGGGTATCGCCCGTCGCATTGAGGATCGCGTTGAGTTACGAGTTCATCCCACGTTGATCCCCGAGCACAAGCAAATCGCCACCGTCGATGGCGTCTTGAATGCGGTCATGATTTCGGGAAGTGCTGTGGGTGAGGTGGTGTTGGTTGGCCCCGGAGCAGGAGGTGCAGCAACGGCATCTTCGGTGTGTGCTGACATCATTGACGTGGCCCGGCACCCCAATGGCACAGGGCCCGCAATGGGGCAGCCTGCTGCGGATCTCAATGCCCGACCGCTCGTCCCCTCGGGTGAGATTGCCAGCGAGTGGTACGTCAGGTTGACCGTGGTCGATCGCCCCGGTGTGATGTCGGATGTCACGCAGGTCTTGGCAGGCCGTGGGATCAGCATCGAGTCGCTGGTGCAGAAGGCGCCAGCACCGGGGCAAACCGAAGTGCCGATTGTGTTGTTGACCCATATGGCATCTGAATCCGTAATCACAGACGCTATTGATGAGATTACAGCTTTCGACGAGGTGAGTGCTGATTTCGCGTTACTGCGTGTCGAAGCCTTCGAGTAAGCAATCATCATCGCGATGAATGCGATAAGAGGAAACCGGTAGTGAGCCTTCAATACCGAAGTACACGTGGTCAAGCCCCCGCTATGGATTTTGAGGGCGTCTTGCTGGCCGGTCTTGCACGGGATGGCGGACTGTATTTGCCCGAGGCGCTGCCCCAGTTCAGCCACACAGAACTTCATGCGATGCGTGGTATGTCCTACACCGAGTTGGCTACAACCGTGATCGCTCCCTTTGTTGAGGGCAGTATCGACCGGGAGACGCTGTCAGGTCTGGTCGAGGCGTCTTATCAGGACTTTCGTCATCAAGCGGTGGCGCCAATTAAACAACTGGATCACGATCAGTGGTTACTGGAGCTGTTCCACGGGCCCACTCTCGCGTTCAAAGATTTCGCGCTGCAGCTACTGGGAAGGCTTCTTGATCATGTGCTGGCCCGGCGAGGAGAGCGGGTCGTCATTATGGGTGCGACCTCGGGCGATACCGGCAGTGCGGCAATAGAAGGCTGCCGGCACTGCGAGCAGGTGGATATTTTTATTCTTTATCCGGATGGGCGCGTCTCCGACGTGCAGCGTCGACAAATGACGACCGTGCAGGGCGATAACGTCCATAACATCGCGATACGGGGTAACTTTGACGACTGTCAGGCACTGGTGAAAGCCAGTTTCATGGCCGATGCCTTTCTACCCGATGGACGCTCACTTGTCGCAGTCAATTCTATTAACTGGGCGCGCATCATGGCCCAGATCGTTTACTACTTCTATGCAGCCTTTGCCGTGGGCGGCCCTGATCGGCCCGTTAACTTCTCGGTGCCGACCGGCAACTTCGGCGATATTTATGCCGGCTACCTCGCGCACCGGATGGGCTTGCCGATCAATAACTTGGTGATCGCCACCAACCGCAACGATGTTTTGCATCGCATGCTGATCACCGGAACTTACGCGCGACAACCTATCGAAGCGTCACTCTCGCCGAGTATGGACATCTCTATTTCTTCAAACTTCGAGCGTCTGCTCTTTGATCTTTATGACGGCGATGCGGCGCAGATTAATAGCCTGATGACAGCGTTCTCCCAGGGCGAAATTCATCTGAGTGAGACGGCGCTGGCGCGTGCGCAGACGCTCTTTACGAGTGCCTGCATCTCCGACGACGAAACGTGTGAGGAGATTCGGGCAATGTGGGAGAAAACCGGCGAGCTTTTGGATCCCCACACTGCCATTGGCACGCGGGCCGCGCGCCAGTGTTTGCGTGACGGCGAGGGTCCGATGGTGACGCTGGCGACGGCTCATCCGGCCAAGTTCCCAGTGGCCGTAGCCAAGGCGAACACCGGGCAGGAACCTGTTTTGCCCTCGCATTTGGCAGATCTGTTCGATCGAGAAGAGCGGTTCGATACGTTGGATAACGATCTGTCCACGGTGCATGCCTACATGGCGGAACAGTGCCTCTGAATGCATCACTGATTCGTCGGCGCGCAGCTGACATCTCCTCCAAGCTGCAGGCGGCGGCTCTTCCCGAGGCGCTTAAGCGCGTTTACGCAAACCGCGGCATCACTGACCCTGCGGCGCTATCCCTCACTCTCGACCAGTTACATCCGCCCCAACAGTTGAAGGGCATCGCAGAGGCGGCTGAGTTACTGGCGGACGCCATAGAGGGCGACGGCAGAGTGCTCATCATTGGGGATTTTGATGCAGACGGCGCAACCAGTAGCGCCATGGCAGTCTCTGTATTGCGACAAATGGGGCTGCGTGAGGTCGCCTACTTGGTGCCTAACCGGTTTGAGTTCGGCTACGGCCTGACGCCTGAGATCGTGGAGCTGGCCGCCGCTCAAATGCCGGATTTAATCGTCACCGTCGACAACGGTATTTCCAGTGTCGAGGGTGTTGCCGCAGCACAAGCTATGGGTATCAGCGTGCTGGTGACGGATCATCACCTGCCCGGTTCGCAGTTGCCAACTGCTGAAGTCATCGTTAACCCCAACCAGCCCGGTTGTGCCTTTCCCAGCAAAGCGTTAGCCGGTGTGGGCGTGATGTTTTATGTGTTGAGCGCGTTGCGTGCCGAACTCCGCGAGCGGCGTTGGTTCGACAGTCAGGGTTTGTCAGAACCCAATCTGGGCGACGCCCTGGACTTGGTGGCGTTGGGTACTGTCGCCGACGTGGTGCCACTGGATCGCAACAACCGCATTTTAGTTGCAGCGGGGCTGGCGAGAATCCGTAGTGGCAGAGCCCGCCCGGGTATTGAGGCGCTTTTTGAAGTCGCTGGCAAAGACTATCGGCGAGCCACCTCCACAGATCTGGGTTTTATTGTGGGTCCACGACTTAATGCGGCGGGCCGGCTCGACGACATGTCGATTGGTATTGAGTGCTTGTTGGCCGAATCCTCCATGGAGGCGCGAGAGCGTGCCGAGACGCTCCATCGCCTGAACCGCGAGCGTCGCGATATCGAGCAATCCATGGAGCACGATGCGCTGGAGCAACTTGCCACGCTCGAACTCGATTCGGACGCATTGCCCTTTGCGATGGTCTTATTTGATCCTGGCTGGCACCAGGGAGTGATTGGCATTTTGGCATCCCGTGTGCGTGAGCGCGTGCATCGCCCCACAGTGATTTTTGCGGAGGTCGGCGAGGGCATGCTGAAGGGGTCGGGTCGATCGATACCCGGTCTGCATCTGCGGGATGTGTTGGATTTGGTGGCAACGCGGCACCCGGGTCTGCTGAGTAAATTCGGTGGGCACGCGATGGCCGCGGGGCTCACTTTGGCGAAGGGCGACCTACACCAATTTACAGAAGCGTTGGAGGCGGCCGTTGCGGAGACACTGAGCCACGTGCCCCCTCAAGCGGTGGAGGACAGTGACGGTGCACTGGGTGCAGGTGACTTGGGGCTGCAACTCGCCGAGTCGCTGTCAGCAGGTGGTCCGTGGGGGCAGCACTTTCCTGAGCCTACTTTTGATGGCGTGTTTGACGTTATGCAACACCGGATTGTGGGCGAAAAACACCTCAAATTGACGCTGGCAGCCGAGGGGGCAGAGATTGGCGGCATCGCTTTCAATATTGACGTTAACGGTTGGCAAGCGAGACCCCTAAAACGGATCCATGCGCTCTACCGGCTCGACATTAATGAGTACCGCGGTGAGCGGAATCCGCAGCTCGTCATCCAGTCATTTTGGCCAGCTGATGCGAATTCATCGGACGGCTGAGTTGGCACAGAGGCAGGCAACCCGATAGACTCACGCCCCTCGCAACGGGCACACCGCCCCGCGCTGAACGAATAACGGACGTACTGTGGAAATCGCACCGCTCATCAATCAGATCAAAGATATTCGCGCACGCACTGACGTGTTGAGGGGGTATCTTTGACTACGCTGTTAAACAGGACAGGCTGAAAGAGGTAGAGCTTGAGCTTGCCGAGCCGAGCGTCTGGGATGACCCTGAAAAAGCGCAGACGCTGGGTCGTGAGCGGGCCTCTCTCGAGTTGGTCGTTAATACGATAGAAACGCTTGACGCAGGCTGCGACGATGCGAGCGATTTATTGGACCTTGCCGTCGAGGAAGACGACGAGGAAACCGCCCGCTCTGTAGAACAGGACCTCGTGGGCCTCGAGGCAATACTCGAAAAGCTCGAATTCCGTCGCATGTTCTCGGGCGAGACCGATGAGAACAACGCCTATCTCGATATACAGGCCGGATCCGGTGGCACTGAAGCGCAAGACTGGGCCGAGATGTTGCTCCGCATGTACTTGCGATGGGGCGAAGACAAAGGTTTTAAGACGACCTTGGTAGAGGCGTCCGCAGGGGAAGTCGCCGGACTAAAGAGTGCCACGATCCAATTTGAGGGAGAGTACGCCTTTGGCTGGTTGAGAACTGAGACCGGGGTGCACCGCCTGGTACGCAAGTCGCCATTTGACAGTGGAGGGCGTCGACATACCTCATTTGCATCGGTTTTCGTTTCCCCGGAAATTGACGACAACATTGAAATCGATATCAACCCAGCGGATTTGAGAGTAGACACCTATCGCTCATCGGGCGCGGGCGGTCAGCACGTCAACACGACAGACTCGGCGGTTCGTATCACGCATGAACCCTCGGGCATTGTTACCAGTTGCCAAACGGAGCGATCTCAGCATCAGAACAGGGATAACGCGATGAAGCAGTTGCGCGCCAAGCTCTTTGAAATGGAGATGTTGAAGCGAAGCGCCGAGAAGCAGGCAATGGAGGACAGTAAAGCCGATATCGGTTGGGGTAGTCAGATCCGTTCCTACGTTTTGGATGATTCGAGAATCAAGGATCTGCGCACAGGTGTTGAAACGCGCAACACCCAGTCCGTATTGGATGGCGCTCTGGACCCGTTTATTCAGGCCTCGTTAAAGCAAGGTCTTTGATCGATCCTTCTATGGAGAATAGTGTGGACAAGCCGCAACAAGCAGACGACGAGAACAAGCTCATCGCGGAGCGTCGCGCCAAACTCGCCGCGCTGCGCGAGCAGGGTCAGGCGTTCCCCAGTGACTTTCGGCGCACTGCACTCGCCGGTGATTTGCAGCGTGATTATGAGGGCCAAGACAAGGTGACGCTGGAAAGCGCCAACGAACGCTTCTCCGTTGCCGGTCGCTTGATTCGCAACCGTGGCGCGTTTCTGCTGATTCAAGATGGCTCCGGCACGATACAGCTTTATCTCAATCGTGAGCAGTTGTCCGATGAGGCCGTATCGGCAATTAAAACCTGGGACTTAGGAGATATTGTTGCGGCATCCGGCCCACTGCATCGCTCCGGGAAGGGTGACCTCTACATCAACATGGAAGAGGGGCGTTTGCTGACAAAGGCCCTGCGGCCGCTGCCAGACAAGTACCACGGACTTGTGGATCAGGAGACGCGCTATCGGCAGCGCTATGTCGACTTGATCGTCAATCCTGAAGTTCGCGAGATCTTCCGTATCCGCGCTGAGACCATACAGTTTATTCGTCAGTTCTTGGCCGAGCGTCAATTTGTTGAGGTTGAAACGCCGATGCTTCACCCCATCGCTGGGGGTGCAACGGCGCGTCCCTTCATAACACACCACAATGCCCTGGATATGGAGATGTATCTCCGGGTCGCGCCGGAGCTTTACCTGAAGCGGCTCACGGTGGGTGGACTCGAGAAAGTCTTTGAGATTAACCGCAATTTCAGGAACGAGGGACTGTCGACGCGTCATAACCCGGAATTCACGATGCTCGAGTTTTACTGGGCCTATGCGGATTTTCATGACGCCATGGATCTGACTGAAGCGTTGATGCGTGATCTGACCATGACAGTTTTGGGCAGTACTGACGTCACCTACGGCGATCACACCTTCCACTTTGATCGGCCTTTCACGCGACTGACGGTGGTTGAGGCGATTCTGAAATACAACCCGGATCTGACTGCGGGTGATATAGCGAGCAGAGACTCTGCGGCAGCCGTGGCGAAGCGGCTTGGCATACAGGTGCAGTCTGGTTGGGGTCTGGGCAAAATTCAGATCGAAATTTTTGAAGAAACAGCGGAGTCGCAACTACTGGAGCCCACTTTTATCACGGCCTATCCGACCGAGGTATCACCCTTGGCGCGGCGAAATGATGAAGACCCGTTCGTCACGGATCGTTTCGAATTTTTTGTCGGGGGTCGCGAGTTGGCGAACGGCTTCAGTGAGCTTAATGACGCAGAGGATCAGGCGGAGCGCTTTGCGGCCCAGGTGGCGGCGAAGGAAGCGGGCGATGATGAAGCGATGCATTTCGATCATGATTACATTCGAGCCTTGGAGTACGGCTTGCCTCCTACTGCCGGTGAAGGCATTGGTATTGATCGTCTTGTGATGCTACTCACCAACTCGCCGTCGATTCGTGACGTGATCCTCTTTCCGCATCTGCGGCATGAATAATCGTCGAGTACGCTGGTGTCTTTTGGTCGGCGGGTGCTATGCTCCCGCAAACTATAAAGGATCAATAGCGTGCCTAACTCGCCTTCGATTGGCATTCCGTTTTTATTGCTCGTACTGACGATTTTCTCCGGTTGCGCGACGCAAACGGGCGCTCAAAAGACCTCCCCCCAAACTGGCGAACCGGCTTCGCCATCGAACAGATCTGAAGGTGTCAGCATGTGCGACTGCCCCGCAGTCGTTCGCGAGGATGCCTTCAATCTGGCGCTTCAGGCATTGGTGCGCGGCGAATTTGACGCGGCTCGGATGGCGCTTGCGCAACACGAGGCCGACGGTGATGCCCTGACCCACGGTGAAGCTGAGGCTGGACGCGAACTCACCGATATCCTGTCGCGATATATGGGCGACGTGGTGCCTGTCGATTCGATGGAGGGCACTGATCGTGCTGTTTTGATCAATCTTGTTTTAGCGCTGATTGACAGACTCGAGGGGAATATTGCAACGCTGGGCGCGCGAAACGCTGAGCTGGCTGCAGATCTTGAAAAACGAGAGGAAGCGCTTAAGCGGCTACGGGAGCTGACACTGGGGCAGCCGGAAGCGTAACGCGGAATACTGACCCCAGGTTAGGCTCGCTCTCTAGGGTGATGTCGCCACCCAGCATCGTGCAAAACTCTCGGACAATGGCTAAACCCAAGCCAGTACCCCCGTACTTCAAGCCGGTGTTGGATTCCGCCTGCATAAAGGCCTCGAAGACCCGGGCCTGTTGTGCTTGAGTCATACCAATGCCCGTATCCGCCACGGCGACAATCAAGGTATTGGCTGTCATTGAAGCAGATACAGTGATGTCGCCTTCTTTGGTGAATTTACAGGCGTTGGAAAATAAATTGGTGACGATCTGTTGCAGCTTGCCACGGTCGCTGTTCATGTCCCGCATGCTGTCTTTATCAATATCGAGCACTAGCCGATTGTTGTTTTGTGACAACAGTGGCGATAGCGCATCACAAATTTGCACCAAGAGCGCCGCCGGATTAAATACCTCGCGGGTGACTTGCATTTTCCCGGTCTCAATTTTGGAGAGGTCGAGAATGTCGTTGATCAAGGTGAGGAGCTGTTTGCCCGAGAAAATAATGGTTGCCAGATCGTGATGGAACTGTTCGCGATCAATATCAATCCCGTCACCCAATTCATCTTGAAGCATTTCAGAGTAGCCAATGATGGCATTCAGCGGCGTTCGCAACTCATGGCTCACATTGGCGAGGAACATGCTTTTCGCGGCGTTAGCAGAGTCGGCATCGGCACGCGCCGTGTTCATCTCCTCGATCGCGACCTGCAGTTTTGACGACATGTCATTAAACGTTCTCGCGAGGTCGCCGATCTCGCCTGCGTCGCGCTGTTCATCGATACGGTAGGTTAAATCACCTGATCCAAAACGTTCGACACCTTGTTTCATTCGCGTCAGTGAGGCGTTGGTGCTTCGGATCATCGCGAAAACCAGTGCCAAGGTAATGGCGATGGAGCTGATGAAGCCAACGACCGTGATTTGATCCGTTAATGTAATAGTGCGATCAATCGCGTTAGCGCGTTGCACGGCGATGAAGCTCTGACGTTGATCCAATTCTTGAAGGTGTTGCTGAGTGTTGTTGTAGGACAGTGCGGACTCAACGTCCTGCGTCGTGGCCTGATCGTTGTAGTTGTCGTAAAACTGTTGCCATTCACCCAGGAGTGCAGTGGTGCTGTCGTGGAGTCGTCTGTAGTACGGCTCGAGCTCTTCTTCTCCGAATCCGCCTAATTGCCTGAGGCGCTCAGCAATGATCTCAATATCCGTGCGTGCCTGATCCAATGCAGCGGCGTCCAGCGGCTCTTCAGTTGTTCCTCTCAGCGTGGCTAAGACCAATATTTGCTGTCGCTTGTTCTGTAAATTTTGTTGCAGCTCTGCGGTCAATTGAGCTGTGGTGACAGCTTCTCGATAGGCCAGTGAACTTTCATTTCGGGCGAAACTTCCCCAAAGGGACGTGCCGACATTAATGGCGAACAAGATCAGAATAGCGCCTGAGAAGAGATAGAGACGCCCGCGCAGGCTCAGGCGCGGCCGCAACTGACTGACGGCCTCAGCGGGTCGCATCGAGCTGCGCCGACAATTTTTTTAGTAAATCGGGGAAATCGACAGGCTTAGTCGCATAGTCACAACACCCAGCTTCAAGCGCTCGGTTGCGATCCTCCTCCATGGCGTGCGCTGTGAGTGCGATGACCGGTATATCGCAGATCGCGGCGTCTTGTTTTGCCTCCAAGCAAGCGGTCCAGCCGTCCTTTACGGGGAGGTTCATGTCCATCAGTACGACGCCGGGTCGCTCAGTCCTCATGGCTAAGAGGGCTGCTTCACCATCACCCGCGGTGACAACTCGATGACCGGCGCGTTGCAGCCGCCGTACCAGCATGTTGCGATTGACTTCGTTGTCCTCCACTAACAAAACAAGATGATCAGCCATGGCCTTCCCCTAGCCCCAGCACTGGGTAAGTAACGATTGCGTCAACAATGCCCTTGACCGAGAGATGGCGGGCCTCACCGAAAGAAAACGCATTTTCAGGTAGCGCTTTTCTTGTGGCGGCTGAAATGAGGATTTCGTCTGGGTTGGTCTCGCCTTCTATCCGCGACGTCACGTTCATTGCGTGACCAACGCAGCCGTACTTTGCCCGCTGTTCCGAACCGATATTGCCCGCAATGACCGATCCCGTATTCAGCGCAACCCGGTGTTGGAGTCTGGGGAGCCCCGCTGCCTCGTTTGCTTCATTGACGATAGAGATGGCATCTCGCATTGCTAGGGCGCAACGCACGGCCCGTTCGGGATCATCGTCGTATCGATTCGGCGCGCCGAATACAGCGAGGATGGCGTCGCCGAGGAACTCATCGATGGTACCGCCGTGATCGAAAATAATACCGGTCATGTGCTCGAAATAACGGTTCAGTAGCGATACCACCTGGGGCGGTGGTAGTCGTTCTGCCAAGCTAGTGAATCCGCAAATGTCAGACATCATGATGGTGACTTCGCGTAAATCTCCGCCAAGCTCTAAGCCCTCAGGCGCCTCAAGTAACTGCGCCACGATGTCGTCAGAAAGGTAGCGACCAAAAGTGTGACGAATAAAGCGCTCATTGCGCTCTAACTGATGTCGATATTCTTCTTCACGATCGTGCCAGCGTTTGCGTTCAATACCCGCAGAAATTCTTGCTTGCAGCAGAACGGGATTGAAGGGCTTGAGTAGGTAGTCATCTGCGCCTGCCTGAATGCAGGCAATAATCTGATCCATATCTTGGCGACCACTGATCATGATCACGGGAGTTGCACGCAGATCCTCATGTTCTTTCATACGCTTCAGTACCTCAGAGCCACCGATGCCGGGCATCATGAGATCCAACAACACCAAGTCGACGCCTCGCGTCTCCAAAAGCTCTAGCGCTTCCTCGCCCGATACGGCGGAGATCACCGTGTGGCCAGCGCGGGACAAGAGGCGGCTGATCAGCTCCCGGTTTTCGGGCATATCGTCGACCGCAAGAATCACGCCCGGGGCCTCGAGACAGTCAGCACATTTGGATCACCCTCACTGCTCGTGACCGTTTGTCTGCTCTCGACGGTTGATAACAGCGGGGGCAGCGAGGCTTGCAAGGTAGGGTGAAGTAGCGCCAAATCCTCATAGAGCATCTCCCCATAGCCGCGGATGGCGCCGATCAAATTGAGCAGATCGTGATTGACGTCGTGAGTAGGATTCGCCAGCAGGTCTTGCATTCTGATTAGCGCCTCGTTCAGCGCGCTGACATCGGCATCCATGGGAGGTTCGACTGTCACGGTGGCGCGGCCAACTGCAGCCATGAGCGGCTCCGCAGAGGAGAGAATGCGCGCTGCCCATTGATCCGGATGATCGGTTTCTGACGACACAGAGATTTCCTTATTCTCGCTGTACCCCAGTATACCGGCGAACGGAAAATCCGCCTTGAGCGTCATCTGGAGGTATAGGCGATAACCCCTTCATGGGGTAGTATCGCACCAACTTGGGGAGATAATGGGGCACATGTTCAATGCTGGATCAAGTGGAAATATTTCACGGCTTGTCTGACGAGGAGCTAAAGGCCCTCGAGGGCAGTAGCACCACTCGGGCCTTCCCCAAGAACACCGTTGTTATTCATGAGAACGATCCAGCTGACTCACTTTTCGTCATAGAGTCTGGCAAGGTCAAAGTGTATTGCAGCGACAAAAACGGTAAAGAGTTCATCATGAACACCCTCGGTCCTGGGGATTACTTCGGTGAGCTCGCGCTGCTGGATGATTCCACCCGGTCGGCGTCTGTTCGTACCGTGGAAAAATCCGAGTTCCGAATCGTCATGAAGGAAGATTTCTCCGGCGTCTTGGAGGACCACCCGGGTATCACCAAGCAACTCATCAGCAACCTGGCGGGGCGTGTGCGAAAACTCACCGCTGACGTAAAGAGTCTGGCGTTGCAGGATGTCTACGGCCGAGTTGCCAACGTGTTGATGGATCTGGCTGAAGAGCGAGGTGATGGAACTCTGTTTATACCTGAGAAGCTAACTCAACAAGATATTGCGGACCGGGTTGGGGCCTCGCGGGAAATGGTGGCGCGGATCTTGAAGGATCTGACGATCGGAGAGTACATCCGGTTTGAGGGTCGTCACATTGTGATTAACACACGGTTACCGGCCAAGTATTGATCAATCGACGAGGTGATCGGTCACCTCGGCTGTCAGCCTTCCGGATCTCAGCCGTACATTCAGAGCATCGCCCTTGCTTGCCTTCAATGCGTCTTTGAGAACCTTGCCCTGTGGATCCGTTACGATCGCATAGCCTCTCTCCAGCGTCTGCTCGGGTCCGAGCGAGGCTAATAATTTTGTTTTGTAGGCCAGCTCGGATCGCGCGGTTTGTAGCTTTTGATGGATCTGCTGATTGAGCTGGTGATGCAACTGCTGACGCTGTTGTTTGCCCCGTAGCAATTGCCGTCGAGGGTGCTGAGCGCCCAATCTCGACGCGAGCTGTGCTCGCTGGCTCCGTTGGCTCGCGATATGGCGGGTCATCTCGCGGTGCAATGCGCCGGCAAGCCGTTTTAGCGACTGACGCTGCTGCCCCAGTGCATGCCCTGGATGGCGAATGCGCCGGTTAAGCGAGGCCAGTTGCTGTGACACAGCGGTAAGCCGGCGGGTGATCGACCGCGTCATGCCTGTGGTCAGCATATCGAGTTGCTGGAAGCGTTCATTCTGGTCGGTTGAGACGAATTCTGCTGCTGCTGAGGGGGTGGCGGCCCGCGCGTCGGCAGTGAGGTCCGCAATGCTGAAGTCGACTTCGTGGCCCACCGCAGACACGGTTGGCACTTCCGACGCAAACAGGGCTCGCGCAACAACCTCTTCGTTGAACGCCCAGAGATCCTCAAGCGAGCCGCCACCGCGACCCACGATCAACACGTCGAGAGGCATGACGCTGGTTTTTGTCAGTTGGTTAGCCTGAGCAATGGCCGACGCGATTTGCTCTGCTGCACCTTCGCCCTGCACGGCGACCGGGAAGACGTAGACTTTTGTATGCGGGCTTCGACGCTCGAGCACAGTCAGAATATCCTGCAGTGCGGCACCGGTTGCGGAAGTCACCACCCCGACATGGGAGGCATCGTGGGGCACAGCCTGCTTGCTGTCTGCCGTGAAGAGTCCTTCCTCTGAGAGTCTTCTCTTCAGCTTTTCAAAAGCGACTTGCAGCGCACCGGCGCCAGCGGGTTCAAGGTGCTCACAAATCAGTTGGAATTCGCCGCGGCCCTCGTAGAGCGAGACCTTGGCGCGAATGCGCACGGAGTCGCCTTGTTGCGGACGAACTTTGACGCTCCCGTTGGCTCGCCGGAACATGGCACAGCGTACCTGAGCGTCGGCATCTTTAAGTGAGAAGTACCAGTGCCCGGAGCTGGCCGCCGTGAAATTGCCGATTTCGCCTTCTACCGTGACCCAGTCGAAGTGGCCCTCCAATAAGTATTTGGCTTCCCGGTTGAGCTCACTGACAGAGAGAGCGGTTTGCTGATATGTCTCGGATTGCACGTGGTTTGGCACTGTTCCCTAATGGTGTTGGGGGCGCTGGCAGTCGCGCTGACATTGTGGAGCTAGACCGCCCTCTGTATACTAGCGCGTTTGGGGAGACCTGATACGGCACAAGTTTGCCGGTCGGGCACGACGAGGCCAACATGCTCCGAATTGCACACGAAGGGCTTACTTTCGACGATGTGCTCCTCCTGCCAGGCTACTCCGAGGTCACCGCCAAGGACGTATCACTGGTGACGCGCTTGACGCGCAATATCCCACTGAATATTCCGCTCGTTTCTGCCGCGATGGATACCGTTACCGAGGCGCGCCTTGCCATTGCTCTGGCGCAGGAAGGCGGCATCGGCATCATTCACAAGAATATGACGATCTCAGAGCAGGCTGAGGAAGTCAGGCGGGTTAAGAAGTTTGAGAGCGGTGTGGTGAAAGATCCCATCACGATCGAAAGTACCGCGAGCATTGCCGATTTGATCGATTTGACGAGAGCGAACGGCATCTCGGGTGTGCCCGTGATGGAATCGGGGAATCTGGTGGGCATCGTTACACGCAGGGATATCCGGTTTGAAACCGATACCGCGCAACCTGTATCCGCCATCATGACCAAGAAGAAAAAGTTGGTAACGGTGAAAGAGGGCGCGCCACTGGAAGAGGTCCAGCGGCTGTTGCACGAGCATCGCATCGAGAAGATTTTGGTGGTTGATGATGATTTTGGCTTGAAAGGTCTCATCACCGTTAAAGATTTCGATAAGGCCGAATCTTTTCCCCATGCCTGTAAGGACGGCTTCGGCCAGTTGCGCGTCGGCGCTTCGGTGGGCACGAGTCCGGATACTGATGAGCGCGTTGAGGCCCTGATCCGCGCGGGTGTCGATGTATTGGTCGTTGATACCGCCCACGGGCACTCGCGAAACGTACTCGATCGCGTCTCGCTGATTAAAGCGAACTACCCCAACGTCGATGTCATTGGCGGTAATATTGCGACCGCCGACGCCGCCATTGCACTGCGCGATGCCGGTGCTGATGCGGTCAAGGTAGGTATCGGCCCTGGCTCTATTTGTACAACCCGAATTGTGACGGGCATTGGTGTGCCGCAAATATCAGCCATCGCCAACGTGACCGAAGCACTAAAAGATTCAGGAATCCCTGTGATAGCAGATGGGGGCATCCGTTTCTCGGGTGACCTCGCCAAAGCGCTGGCAGCGGGTGCCGATGCGGTGATGATGGGTAGTATGTTTGCCGGTACCGAGGAGGCACCCGGTGAGGTCGAGCTTTACCAAGGGCGGACTTATAAATCCTACCGAGGCATGGGCTCGATTGGCGCCATGGCGCAAAATCAGGGCTCATCCGATCGTTACTTTCAGGACTCGAGTCTTGGCGCTGAGAAGTTGGTGCCAGAGGGGATTGAGGGCAGGGTGCCTTACAAGGGCCCCGTGTCGGCCATCATTCATCAATTGATGGGCGGCGTGCGCTCGGCAATGGGTTACGCGGGCTGTTCAACTATGGAAAAGATGCGCACTGAGCCGCAGTTCGTGCGAGTGACGTCGGCGGGTATGTCCGAGTCACATGTGCACGACGTATCGATTACCAAGGAAGCCCCCAACTACCCGGTGCGGTAAAGCGGTCTTATACAACGGTTTTCTCCCCGGCGCGGAGCGTATAGCGTGACACTGGATATTCATCGCGATCGATTGCTGATTCTGGATTTTGGATCTCAGTACACCCAGTTGATTGCGCGTCGGATTCGCGAAGTCGGGGTCTACTGCGAAATCATGCCCTGGGATGTGGAAGAGGAAGAGATCACCTCCTTCTCGCCCAGCGGTGTGATTCTCTCGGGCGGTCCCGAGTCCGTCACCGAAACGGATTCACCTCGCGCGCCTCAATCCGTTTTCGAACTGAACGTACCGATTCTCGGTATTTGCTACGGCATGCAAACGATGGCCGCGCAACTCGGCGGCGCTGTGGAAGGATCTGACACCTCAGAGTTTGGCTATGCCCAAATTCAACGTACTACTGAGGGCGGGCTCTTTGCTGAGCTGGCCGACGGCACCGATGACGGTGGACGACAGCTGTTAGATGTCTGGATGAGTCATGGCGACAAAGTGTCACAGCTCCCACCGGACTTTGAGCTGATTGCCGAGACCGACAGCTGCCCGATCGCGGGCATGGCGCATCGCGATAAACCCTGGTTTGGTATTCAGTTCCACCCAGAGGTCACCCATACGCTGAAAGGCGAGGAGATTTTCCGTCAGTTTGTCCTGTCGATCTGTGGCTGCGAGGCCTTGTGGACGCCTGCCAATATTGTTGACGATGCGATAGCGCGGGTGCGTGAGCAGGTTGGCGGCGACAATGTTTTGCTGGGTCTGTCCGGGGGCGTGGATTCGTCGGTGGTCGCCGCGCTGCTGCATCGAGCGATTGGTGATCAGCTGACCTGCGTTTTTGTTGATAACGGCCTTTTGCGCCTCAATGAGGGCGATCAGGTCATGGCGATGTTCGCCCAAAATATGGGCGTGAAAGTTATCCGAGCCGACGCCGAAGAGCGCTTTCTATCTAAACTTGCTGGAGTGGAAGACCCGGAAGCCAAGCGCAAGATCATTGGCAACACTTTCATCGACGTCTTCGATGAAGAAGCAGCGAAAATTGAGAACGTGAAATGGCTGGCACAGGGCACGATTTATCCTGACGTGATCGAATCCGCTGGCGCTAAAACGGGCAAGGCCCACGTGATCAAATCCCACCACAACGTGGGTGGATTGCCCGAGGATATGGCGCTGGAGCTCGTTGAGCCGCTGAGAGAGCTCTTTAAAGACGAAGTGCGCCGCATTGGCCTCGAGCTGGGACTGCCGCGCGATATGGTGTTTCGACACCCCTTCCCGGGGCCTGGTCTGGGCGTAAGAATTCTCGGTGAGGTGAAAAAAGAATACGCCGACCTGTTGAGGCGCGCCGATGCCATTTTCATTGAAGAACTCCGCAATGCCGGCTGGTATGACCAAACCAGTCAGGCTTTCGCCGTGTTCCTGCCAGTGAAGTCAGTGGGTGTGGTGGGCGATGGTCGCCGCTATGAGTGGGTGATCGCGATTCGCGCTGTGCAGACGATCGATTTCATGACAGCGCGTTGGGCGCACTTACCCTATGACCTGATGGAGACGGTGTCCAACCGTATCATCAATGAGA
>JAYQLF010000003.1:0-33779 GCA_038143045.1 Halieaceae bacterium | reverse complement strand
GGAAAGCGTCCCATGAGGCAGAGGGGTTTTAGGCGCTCTAACAGGACTCGTGACCGCCCTACGCAAACCAGTGTTCACGGCTAAGGTCAGATTGCATGACTGCGATCAAATGATCGGGCATGCTCGGGTACTTTGCAGATGCGCTTCATTTTGATCGCGCCCTTATTGGGGTACTCCCACGTGTAAACGCCGTTTTCGATGTAGCGTTTCACCACGGTAGGGCCACCAAATGCCTTGAAGTGGAGCTGGTTGTCCTTCCAGACCGTCGTTGCATGTGACGAGCGCATACAAAAAACGTCCAGGGACCGATGTCCCGAGGCCCAACATCAAAAGAGGCCTTGGTCGATGTATGGTCATGAATGATCCCAGCGGTCGTGATGACGACACGATCACCGCATTGCTCAAAACGTTCCACATGGTCGGGCAATTTGGGGTCAACGCTTTGCCATAGGCCGCGAAGATCTTGTGCGCCTTCGGGTAGGGGTTCGGTACAGCCGCGCAAAATAGGTTGAGGATACTGTGTGTAACCGCAACCCGGTGTGTAGGCGCGGGGGATATCATCTGACTTGAGCCCTGAACCATCGAGCTCAGGCAGATCGCAATAATTGAGCTCGCTACCGTCGCTTTCAAACACCCAGGGCGGGGTAGTGTCGACCGGGCGCGGATAGAGCCACGTGGTGAGAAATAGCAACACGGGTATTGAGATCAATACACTCATCGCAATGAGTAGTTTTTCGCAACATACTGTCGTGCCCCCGGAAGCGCTATAAATGCGTCAAGTCATCCGTTAATTCACTACCGAGTGCCACCATCAACCGGAATAATCTGACCGGTGATAAAGGCTCCCGCTGGTGACGCCAGCATAATGGCGACACCGGCAATATCAGACGCTTCTCCCCACCGACGCATTGGGATGGTTTTGAGCTCCGCTTCAAAGGCTTCCTGATCCGTACTTAAAAACTCAGTCATTTTTGAATAGAAGCGCCCAGGAGCAATGGCGTTCACGCGAATGTGGTCTTTGGCGAGTTCGGCCGACAGTATGCGCGTGAGCTGATGGACGCCGGCTTTGGATATTGCATAACTAAAGTTATCAACGGCATGGCCGACCATGCCGGCGATATTTCAATATTAATAACGCTGGCAGTGTTATCGGCACGTGCATTGGCTTTAAGCAATGGCGCTAAAGCCTGAATCAGGAAAAAGGGACTTTTGGTATTCACGTTCAGCGTTTTGTCCCAACCTTGCTCGGGAAATTGCCCAAATGGCGCGCCCCAACCTGCACCCGCGTTGTTAACCAGAACATCGATATGCTGCTCGCGAGAAAACAGCTCAGAAACTAGATTCTGCAGACCCTCCGACGTCGTGATATCACCGGGAAGCGCAACACAGTCGCCGTACTGACTCAGTTCTTCGGCCGCGCTGACACAAGCCTCGTGCTTACGAGCCGTGATGTATACGCGCTTGGCTCCCGCTTCCAGGAAACCCTGCGCCATAAAAGAGCCCAGCCCGCGACTGCCACCGGTAATAACGCAAATTTTGTCTTGCATGGAAAATAACGACTCCAATCATTTTTAGTCCTGTTAGATCCAGCGATCGTAAAACACTATGTTTGGGAATAGTGTTCATCGTTATTAGCTTTTGCGCTTCATGCATCCATAGGTCTCCACCTCGGGGTGGGTCAGGATAAGGAAAGATTCTCGCTCCAGGCCCTCTATCACGATATCGGCCAGTTCTTCCGGTTCCATCATGCCGTCACCTGCTGCCGCCCTCGTTGCGCTCGCACCATCGGCTTCATCGTCTTGCACTGTCATTCCAGTTCTGACCGCCTGTGGGCAAAGCATTGATACTTTGATGCCTTGGTGTGCATAAGTGAGGGCGAGCCACTCACCAAAGCCAACGGCCGCGTGCTTACTGACACCGTATGCCGCTCCACCGATTTGGTTGAGTAAACCCGCAGCTGACGCCGTATTGAGAAAGTAGCCCCCGCCGCGTTCTGTCATGCGCGGTACGAGGTGGCGAGCGGCATACACATGGGACATCACATTGATGTCCCAGCTCATTTGCCACTCTCGGTCGGGCGATTGTTCATTCAAGCCCATGCCAACGCCGGCATTGCTGCAGAACAGGTCGATGGGGCCGATGTTTTTTTCCGGTTGCCTCAATCACGCGTTTGATGTCTTCCTCGTTGGAAACATCGGCGGTCATGGCGATACAGCCATTATCATCAGCGGTTTGCTGTGCGCTGGTGGGATCAATGTCAACGGCTACGGCCGTTTTGACTCCCTCACGGACAAATTTTTCCACTAGGGCTCGACCTATGCCACTGCCGGCGCCTGTGACTACGACGATCTTGTTGTGCAGATTCATTAGCTTCAGTCCCCTCGCTTAACAACGATTACGTGCTGACGCCGTGGCACTTTTTGAGTGTTGCACGACTGAAGGGACTAACGCCCCGTCCGGCATATAGTGTCACAATATATGTCTATAGTTAAAGAGTCAGCAAAATTTCCTCGATCATGCATAAACGTCACGGGTGACGAAGGGAATACCCAAAGAGACGATGGTCTGAGTCGGTGAGTGCGTATACTGGCGGTGAGCACCTTCAGTCATTGGATACAGGCATGCTATCGACCGCGTATGAGCCTTTGAAACTCGGCCCCATTACTTTGCCTAATCGCTTCATCAAAGCGGGCGCAAACGAAAATATGTCGAAGAAAGGGCGTCCCACGCGCGCGATGCGCATGCATCACGAGGAGCTCGTGAAAGGTGGCGTTGGCATGACAACCATGGCCTACGTGGCTGTTGAGAAAGACGGCCGAACCCTGCCTGATCAAGTCTGGATCCATGACGAGGCTATGGCTGACCTGCGTGCAGTTACAGATGCCGTCCACGCGGCGGGTGGCAAAATTGCGGCGCAGATTACGCATGGTGGCAGCTTTGTAACAGGGGTGTTTATTCCTAAACGCTTGCAGAGCTCGGTATCAGGTTTCAACCCTGCTGGGTTGCTACGAGGGAACATGTTCCGCCGCGCGATGAACGAAAAAGACATGGCGCGAATGGTTGATTTGTTCGTGAACGCTGCCGAGCGCTGCTTTGAGGCTGGGTTCGATGCGGTTGAAATCCACATGGGTCATGGCTACTTACTGAACCAGTTTCTGTCACCTCTCGATAACAACCGAACCGATGAGTACGGCGGTAGCGCCGAGAATCGAGCGCGATTCCCAGCGCGGGTGTTGAAAGCGGTCAAGGCCGCGGTAGGGAGACCGCATGGCGGTCATCGCCAAGATCAATGTCGCCGATGGCCGAAGTAAAGGTGCGCAACTGGAAGATGGCATCGTGACGGCCAAAGTCCTTGAAGCCGCTGGTGCTGACATGTTGGTGCTCTCGGGCGGCCGTAACGTCGAATCTGGCTGGTTTACCTTCGGCAGCAATATGAATTTGGAGGCCATGCTCCGTGTGATTGGAAAGTGGTCTTTAAGCGGGATGGCAATCGCTTCAACCCAAGCTGCTGTTCCAAAGATAGAGTTCAAAGAACTCTATTTCTGGGAGTACTCAACCAAGATCCGAGAGGCGGTTAAGCTGCCTTTAGCCTATCTGGGCGGCGTTAAGTCAGCCGACAATGTTGCTCAGTGTATGGACGCGGGCTTTGAGGCTGTGCAGTTGGCGAGAGCCTTATTACGCGAGCCGGACCTGGTTAATCGATGGCGGGATGAGGGCGGCGACTCCCTTTGCGATAACTGCAATAGCTGTGTGGCGTACATTTACCACCCGGCGGGAACCTGGTGCATTCATCGACCTGCCAATAAGCTTGAGGATAACCAAGTACTGGCGTCGGTGACCTAGCAACCCTCAGGTGAGTCGCCAGCTATTGAGATAACAATAAAGCGATGGCAATAACACAGATCCAGTTTAGAGGGTCAGAAAAAGGCCTAGGAAAGAGGGTCAGGCGGTTATGAAAATTGAATTCATGCGCGAGGTTGAAGCGCCGAAAGAACTTGTCTGGTCCGTGATTACCGACTTCGCAGCGTATGCTGAATGGAATCCTTTTTGTGCTCGCCTGTGAGCAGTGAGCTGAGGGTAGGTGCCCCCATTGCGATGACCGTCCAATTAGGCGATCGGCAACGGGACCAAGTGGAGTTTGTGTCCAAGGTCGTTGCCGGCGAGCTTTTTGAATATCGAATGAAGCCCGTAGGTCCGCTCTTGCACAGTTATCGGCAGCACGAGGTTGCATCGCAGGCTGATGGCGGACCCTCTATCGATCAACGTTTGAGCTCAATGGCTGGTTATCACCACTGGTGGGCGCGATGTTGAGTGGGCCGTTACACGATGGCTTCAAGGGAATGACGGACAGTCTGGTCAGTCGAGCCGAACAGCTCGTCTCACGTCAAAATACAGAATAAGCCGAGGAGCAAAGTATGGCGAAATCAGACAGGCCAGTGGCACTCGTAACAGGCGCAAGCCGCGGCGCCGGCGCAGGTATTGCGCGAGCGCTGGGTAGCTACGGCATGCGCGTCTATGTGACTGGGCGTGCTGAAACGGTGGGCGAAGCGCGTGGTTGGGATGGCGCTGCATTGCCCGGCACGATTCACAGTACCGCCGAGGAGGTAACCGCTGCAGGAGGTGAGGGGATTGCTCTTCGCTGTGATCATGCTGATGACGAGCGCGTGGCGGCCGTCTTTGCCCAGCTCGAGGCTGAATCAGGCCGTCTCGATCTCCTGGTGAACAACGCCACCATGATTCATCCAGAGCTCATTACGCCAAAACCGTTTTGGGAGAAGCCGCTGGATGCCGTTGGGATCTTAGACGTGGGTCTTCGGTCGGCTTATGTGGCCAGCTGGCATGCCGCCCGAATCATGGTGCCACAGGGCTCAGGTCTGATCGCCTTTGGGTCGTCGTTTGGGGCGAACTGCTATATGCACGGTCCGGGTTACGGGGCTCAAAAAGCTGGTATTGATAAGTTTGCACACGACATGCAACACGATCTGTCGGAGACAGGCGTCAACGCCGTATCGATTTGGATGGGGCCCTTGAGAACCGAACGTGCCTTGATGGCGGCTGAGGTTCATCCGGAGCAGTACGAGGACATCATGAAGGTCGCCGAGAACCCCGAGTACACAGGTCACTTGCTTCATGCCCTCGCGTTCGGTGATGCCATCGAGCGCTATGCGGGTAAAACCGTGGTCGGTGCAGAACTTGGGTGTTGAGCTGGGGATTAGCGATGCTGGCGAATACCGACCGTCACATCGCGATATGTTGGGTGGTCCGCCCGATCGGTCGCCTGCCGTTATTTACTGATTGGGGCTGCCTGACAATGAAAGGAAGACCACAAACAGGAGGGGCAGCGAACCCATGGGCAGGCTGGCGGGGTCAAATTAAGCTGCTGGGTCTCCTGTTGCTTGCGGCGCTACTTGCTGCTTACGTCATGCTGTTACCGATAGAGGACCCCTCGCTCAAAGGGCCCGAGCCTATCGAGCCTACGACAACCGAACCAGTCCCTGCTCAGGGTGAGCAGCGCGTGTACTGGGGTGATTTGCACATCCACACGTCACTCTCGAGTGATGCCTTTACGATGGGCGTAAGGGCTGTGCCGGATGATGTGTATCGTTTCGCCAAGGGTGCAACGATTGAGCACGGTGCCGGGTATCCGGTCACGATCGCTCGACCGCTTGATTTCGCCGCTGTCACCGATCACGCCGAGTATCTGGGGCAGGCGAAGCTCTCAGGTCTGGATGTTCCGACCACACGACAGCGTCTTGCGGACTTACTGAGCAACGAAAATCGACTCACCATTACTCAGGCCTGGTGGGAGATCATGAGCTTGATTCGCGAGAACGGTTTCAAACTCGATCTTGAGGGCGTCGACCCGGTAATTAATAAAAGCGCATGGGAAGAAATTGTGGCGGCCGCAGAACAACATTACGAGCCAGGGGTGTTTACAACCTTCCCCGGCTGGGAATGGTCAGCCGATGCGGGCGATGTTGGAACGCATCTGCACCGCAACGTGATTTACGGTGGCGACGATTTACCCGAGATTCCGTTTAGCTCGATCGATGGTCCCACACCACCTGATTTATGGGTCTTCCTTCGTTCTGAACGGGCTAAGGGCCGGCGCGTCATGGCTATCCCGCACAACCCCAACCTGAGTGAGGGATTGGCCTATCGCATTACGGGCAGTTCGGGTGAGCGCATAACGGAGCTGTCGCCGGCTGATCGTTCGATACTCGAGCCCATTAGCGAGATTCTGCAAATTAAAGGCAGTTCCGATACCCACCCGTTGCTATCGAGTCTCGATGAATTTGCCGATTTTGAAATTGCGGGAACGGTTCCCGGGCGTGAAATGACACTGACTAGCGTGAAAGGTGCCTACGCGCGTGATGCGTTGCGTGGGGGAATCTCGATGGCTCACAGTGAGGGGTTTAACCCACTGAAATTTGGCGTTATCGGCTCCAGTGACAGTCACAACGCCACATCGCCCAGTGATGAAAAAGGCTACACCGGTAAGTTGCCAATGATGGATGGATCAGCCGGTCTTCGAACCGGTGCTGCAGGTCTTGGGCTGGATAAAATGACGCCGGCTCGAAAGTGGGGATCGGGCGGCTTGGCCGCAGTGTGGGCGCCTGAAAATACGCGTGAAGCGCTGTTTGACGCGATGCAACGACGCGAAACATTTGCCACGTCAGGACCGCGCATTACCGTCAGTTTGTTTGGTGGCTGGGGGTTTCCTGATGGGGCAAATAAGGCTCCAGATGTCGACACCTGGGTCGCGCCTACGGTGTACCCATGGGCGGCGATTTACCCCTGGCGCCCGATGGAGGACTTGGCTCCCGAATTTATTGCCGTCGCCCAGCGCGATCCACTAGGCGCCAATCTGGACCGAATTCAGATGATCAAGGGTTGGGTTGATGCTGACGGCATCAGTCATGAGGCGATCTTTGATTTGGCGTGGTCGGATGATCGGATTGTTCGACCCGGACACGGAAAACTGTCGTCCGTGGGCTCAACGGTGGATCCGAAACCGCAACCTACACCAATGAGATTGGAGCGCCGCAGCTCAGCGCGCAGTGGCGCGACCCAGCCTTTGATCCGAGGCAGGAGGCGTTTTATTACCTTCGCGTCCTCGAGATCCCAACACCGCGATGGTCGACCTATGACGCCTTGCAGTTGGGCATGGAGCCGATGGAGCCAGTAGCCATTCAGGAGCGGGCGATCAGCTCTGCTATTTGGTACCAGCCCTGAAGCGTCTGCTATTGAGGACTGCGCTGCAATGGTTTCTGATGCCCGTGTCAGAGTAGCCCTGGGATAACCGCCTTTCGGTCTTTCGGGTAGTCATCGAAGTTTTTGTGGAACCATTTGTGGGTGTAAAGGGCCCTGGGAATCAGGTTGCCCGCTGTCATTGCGAGAACAAACACTGCGCCTAGGTTCCAAACCATGATGGCAAATCCAGTGAATGACAGGATCTCGCCAAAATACTGTGGGCAGGTCAGCCATTTGAAGCCACCGCCGTAAGGAATCTTGTAACGCGGCTCGTCGGGACTGGGATTGGGAGATCGCAAGTTACGCAAAATGCTGTCCGAGTGGACATTCAGCGTGAAACCGAAAATGTAAATGGCGAGGCCAATTTGGAAACGTGGATCGCTAAACCATTCGGTTGTGTACTGAGTGCCGAACTCCGTCAGGTAGGCTGCGTTGAAGTAGCCGTGGAGAAACAGCGTAATCCAGCCAGCGATCACAACCCCCAGGGAGAAGCTGGCGGTTGATCCAGGTTGTACGCGCATCAGCATGGGCGTGACAAGCGCGCGGTTGGTGTAGTGGAACATCCAGACGGCGAGGAAGAAGAGAGGTACTGTCTGGTCCGAGTTGGGACCCATGAAGAAGACGACGGGGAAAACCAGTAGCCCCGGTAGTTCCATTAGGATCCATCCGGCTTTCGAGCCAAGCTTGATACCCTTTGACCGCTTGCCCCCGCCAAAACGACCGCCATAGGCTGCGGTGCCAAAGAAGCTCGATACCATGACTAGGATTGCATAGGCAAAGCCGATGAGGAGTAAGGTGTCGTAGAGCGTATTTCCGGTATACCACTGCATGGCGAGGGTCCTTCATTGTTCTGTCAGCGGCGCCTAAGGTCGCTTGTGCGGGCAGTCTTCGCAAGTGTGAGGTATCGTCCAAACGGAGGGAGAGCGCGCCGAGGTGAGGCGCTACATTGACGCTATACCAATAAAAAAGACTGGGAGAGGGCTGTGTCCTTTGCACCGATTCTAGAAGCTGACGTTAAAACCTGGACGGAGACCCGCGATGTGCTCATCGTTGGCTTCGGGGGTGCGGGTGCCTGTGCCGCCATCGAGGCCGCTGATAACGGCGCATCGGTCACCATTTTTGAGGCGGCGTCTGAGAGTGGTGGGTCAACCAAGCTGTCTTCAGCCGAGCTGTATCTGGGTGGCGGAACGAAGGTGCAAAAAGCCGTCGGCTACGACGACTCAACTGACGACGTCTACGGCTACCTGATGGACTCAAATGGGCCCCAGGCAGACCCTGAAAAGGTTCGTGCCTATGCTGATGGCGGCGCTGATCATCTCGACTGGTTAATGACGCTGGGTGTTCCCTTCAAAATGTCCGAATACCCTGAGCGCGCGATGATGGCGTTGACTGACGATTGCTTGCTTTATACCGGTAGTGAAAAGGCATGGCCCTACGTCGATAAGTACAAGCCGGCCCCCCGCGGGCACAACCTCTACGTGGAGGGGGATAACGGTGGTCCCTTATTCGTGAAAATACTGACTGAGGCGGTCGAGCAACGGGACATCAACGTTCACCTTGAAGCGCGGGCACTGCGTTTGATTGTCGATCAGTTTGGTCCGGAGCAACGGATTGTGGGTCTCGTGGTTCGCGAGGACATGGAAGAGCGATGCTACCGCGCCAGCAACGGTGTGGTGCTGTGTGCAGGCGGTTTCGTCATGAATCAGGAAATGATGCAGCGCTATGCGCCTGAACTGGCAAAAGCGGGCACCGTGCCAATTGGCAACCCAAACGATACCGGTGGTGGTATTCAGATGGGCCTGAGCGTAGGGCGCGTCTGCCATCAACATGCATGAGGGTTTTTTGAGCGTCCCGTTCTACCCACCGGCGACACTGACACACGGTATTTTTGTGAACGGTCAGGGACAGCGTTTCATTAACGAGGATGCCTATCACGGCAGGATTGGCTGCTATCTCGTGAAGCAGACCTTCCCCGTTTACCTCGTGCTCAATGTTGACGACTATGCGGATTATGAAACGGCGAGTTGGCTTGCGGCCCCGGTAAAGGGCACGGGTGAAACGATTGACGAGCTCGCTGATGAACTCGACCTGCCGACCGGATCCTTGCAGGAGACACTGTCACGTTATAACGAGGCAGCTGAAGCCGGCGTTGATCCAGCCTTCCACAAGTCAGATGCCTGGCTTAAACCGCTGACTGGTCCTTTTGTTGCGCTCGATTGCACACCCGGTGCGGGTGCGTTCCTGCCTCACTTTACGCTGGGAGGCTTGGATACGACGGTCGATGGTGTCGTCTTAAACGCAGAGGGCGCTGTTATCAACGGCCTATATGCGGCTGGACGGACCGCCTGCGGCGTGCCGCGCCGTGGTGATGGGTATGCCTCTGGCAGTTCCGTTGGTGATGCGACGTTTTCGGGCCGCCGCGCGGGCCGGCATGTTGCCACAGCGCAGTAGTTGAATAGGGCCCGACGGTAATGACAAGGACAGATTTTCATGCCAGATGAAGCATTGTTAGCCAGGATCGACCGTTTGGAGTCTCTCGATGAGATTCGTCAGCTTGCAGCCAAATATTCTTTGGCATTGGATATGCGCGATTTGGATGCCATGGTCAATTTATTCCCCGAAGATGTCCGTGTGGGAAAAGACAAAGTAGGCCGAGCGCACTTTAAACAGTGGATGGATGAGACCTTGCGGGCGCAGTTCACGGGTACGTCGCATCATATTGGCAACCACATTATCGAGTTTGAAGATCCTGACAGTGCGGTGGGCGTGGTGTACTCGAAGAATGAGCATGAAACCCCCACTGAAGACGGTGGCTGCGAGTGGGTCATCATGCAGATGATTTACTGGGATCACTATCAGCGGATTGACGGGCGTTGGTTGTTCAAACGACGCTTACCCTGCTACTGGTATGCCACAGATCTAAACAAACCGCCTTACGGCGATAACAAAATGCGCTGGCCTGACCGAGACTTCTATGAGGGCGCGTTCCACAGCTTGTTCCCGAGTTGGCAGAAGTTTTTGGGCTGAACCGCCCACTGACGCTTTGCCTTCGGTCGCTCCGCCAGCGCCTGTCGAGCAATTTTTGAAAACCATGCGTGGCGGATCTGACGATCCCAACATTCGCACGCGATAGAGATTAATTTATGGCTATCGATCGACTGCTTTCACCCTTGTCGATGGGCGACCTTGAGCTCAAGAACCGGGTCGTCATGGCGCCCATGACGCGGAGTCGGGCCTCTCAGGAGAATGACTGTGTCTCCGAAATTCACGAGCAGTACTACGCGCAACGCGCTAACGCGGGTCTGATTATTACCGAGGGGACCCATCCCACCTTTGATGGTAAGGGTTACAACCGGACGCCGGGCATTTGTAACGAGCGGCATGTCGCCGCATGGTCACGTGTGACACGCGCCGTGCATGAGGCCGGTGGGCAGATCGCCTGCCAGCTGATGCACTGCGGCCGCGTTGGACACCCTGACAACAAGGCAGCAGGTACTCGCCTGTTGGGACCTTCGGCCATTGCTGCGCGTGCCGAGATTTTTACGGAAGGGGGTATGAAGGCCATGCCCACGCCTGAGCCCATGTCGCTAGAGGACATCGACCAGGCGATTGCAGATTATGGACAGGCCGCGGAGCGGTGCCTGTCAGCAGGCTTTGATGCTGTCGAGCTGCACTGTGCGTCAGGTTATCTGCCGGGCCAGTTTCTTGCCTCGGGCAGTAATCACCGAGGAGATGAGTACGGTGGCTCATTAAGCAACCGGCTGCGGTTCATTGAACGCGTGCTCGACGCACTCGACACAGCCATCGGTATTGGCAGGGTGGGTCTGCGGATTTCACCGGGTAACCCCTACAACGACCATGTCGATGCGAACCCCGAAGTGACTTATGCCGGACTACTGCAGTTGGCTGAACTGAAGGGGGTTGCTTGGGTGCATGCCATCAGGATGGCTTCAACGGGTATCGACAGTTTGGCTTTGACACGAGCCCATTACTCGGGAGCTTTAATTGGCAGCGACAGCTACACCGCCGAAGAAGCTGAGACGAGTATTGGGGATGGCCTGGTCGATGCCGTCTCGTTTGGACGGCTGTACATCGCCAATCCTGATCTCGTGGAGCGCTTCAAACGCGGTGGTCCCTTTCAACGAAATGGATAAGCGCACGATTTATGGCGGCGAAGGTGCCGCGGGTTATTGCGATTACCCCATGCTTTCGGGTGATGCATAAATCGCAGTCAACGAGTAACGTAACCCTATTACGAACGTAGCAAGGATAGTTTCATGCCCATGCCGACGGATGTGCCAGTCATCGATTTGATGTTGGCGGTTCCCAATGACGACACCTCGAATTTCTACGACTTTATTCGTCCCTTATTGATGGATGAGCAGAGCCGCCAGATGTTCCAAATGCCGGCGCAATACATGTTCAAAGACCTGCCCAAGGTTGGTAAGCGCGATGATTACATTGCCTACACCCTCGAGAAAATGGACGAGTTCAATATCGAGAAGGCCATGCTGGGGGTTGATGAGGGGCAGTACGAGACCCAGTGTGAGGCGGTGAAAAAGCATCCTGACCGGTTCTTCGCGTCCTATGACTGCAATCCCAATAACGGCATGGATGAGGTTCGTAAGATTCGCCGCCTCAAAGAAGAATATGACATCAAGTCGGTCAATGCCTTTCCCTCGGGTCTATGCCCTCAGGTGTCGCTGTCCGACAAGAAGTGGTACCCGATCTTTGTTACCTGTATTGACTTGGATATTCCGTTTTGTCCCTGCGTTGGTGTCCCGGGACCTCGAATTCCCATGGAGCCACAAAAAGTCGAGCACCTTGATGAAATTTGCTGGTTCTTCCCGGAGTTGAAGGTTGTGATGAAGCATGGCGCTGAGCCATGGACAGATCTGGCATGGAAGCTGATGTTGAAGTACGAAAACCTCTACTACATGACCAGCGCTTTTGCACCGAAGCACTACCCGAAAGACATCATTAACTTCGCTAACACGCGTGGTGCTGACAAGATTATGTATGCGGGTTACTTCCCCATGGGACTCTCGTTGGAGCGAATCTTTGGTGACATGCCCAATGTGCCGTTTAAGGATGAAGTCTGGCCGAAGTTTTTGCGGGAGAATGCCAAGCGCGTATTCAAGGTCTGATTGTGAGATGTTCAAAAAAAACCCCGCTTTAAGCGGGTTTTTTTATATCTGGATTAAGGTGCCAGATCACCTTCTTCGCACTGTTTCACTCACGCCCTACGCAGGGAAATAAACGCTAATCGCGTCGACAATACAGGCGGGTTTTTCAGCACCTTCCGCTTGCATGACAATCCGCAGCACCATTTTGATACCGCCGCTCGCTTCTTCGACGGATACCACGGTCCCGGTTGCGGACAGCTTTGAACCGACAGTCACTGGGGAGGGGAAGCGTGTTTTTTCTGTGCCGTAGTTCACTCCCATTGCGATGCCACGGACTTCGATGATCTCCGGCATGAACTTAGCGGCCAGCGACATCGTGAGGTAACCGTGGGCGATAGTGGCCCCAAACGGACCCTTGGCCGCGCGTTCCGCATCAATATGAATCCACTGGTGATCACCCGTTGCATCAGCGAACTGATTGATACGCTCTTGCGTGATCTCCATGCTGGGGCTCGGGCCCAAGGTTGTACCTACAAGGTCATAGAGGTCAGAGGGTGATTCGATAATGGTTTTGGACATGCCAATCTCCTGTCAATTCGCAATGAGGGCCAACTCGCCCTATACATGATCCCGCCCTGCGTCAGGTCAAGACTTAGCCAAGGCGACGATGAACTCGTACTGTGCCATATTCTGTGTTCGAGGCATCATTGTTTCAGACGATGAAGTCGACGTCGCGTAGTGCGAGTGTGAGGCCTAAGCTGTGTGTAGTGAGATAGTCCGTAATGGAAACAACAATGTCTGAGTTAAAAGGCAAGGTATGCCTGGTCACCGGTGGAGCCGGTCACATTGGCCGTGCTATCTGCGAAGCATTGCTGAGTCACGGTGCCGAGGTGATCGCTGTGGGTCGTCGCGAGCCCGCTACGCCCATTGCCCACAACGAAAAAGTCGCCACCTTCCTTAGTGCGGACATTCGCGACGCGGCCGCATCGCAAGCCGTTATCGATACCATCGAGGAACGGTATGGGCGCCTGGATATCTTGATTAACAACGCGGGCGGTGGTCCACCGGTCGCCGCTGCTCAAGCGAGTCCTGAGCTCACCCAGAAAATCGTATCGCTGAATTTACTGGCTCCCCTTGTGCTCTCCCAGCAAGCTCATAGTTTGTTAGAGCGGGGCGACAGTGTGGGTTCGATTGTCAATATTGCGAGTGTTAGCGGAGCGCGTCCCTCACCGGGAACCGCCGCTTACGGCGCGGCCAAGGCAGGGTTGCTCAATGTCACAAAATCTCTGGCCATGGAGTGGGGCCCCAAGATACGCGTCAACGCCTTGATTGTGGGTTTGGTTCATAACGAGGCGGGCGTTGAACACTACGGCGGTGAAGAGGGCTTCAAGCGGGTCGCCGACATGTTGCCCCTGAAACGTATGGCGTCTCCAGAGGATGTCGCCAACGCGGTACTACTGATGTGTTCAGATCGAGCGGCCTATATCTCCGGTGCCAACCTTGAGGTCGATGGCGGTGGAGAAGTCCCCGTCTTTCTGCATCTCGCTAGCGAGTCGTCGAAAGCCAAATAGGAGACGTCCAGGCTCGCTCGCGAATGGTGGGAGAGTAGAACGGGTCCGTCTCCGGGTTGGTGCAGCAGACGCCAAAAATATCGCCTGAGTCGCCATTATCATTAGCGAGAAGATTGGCTTTTTCTGCCTGAACACCGCAACTATCCGATAATGGATTCACCCCGGCAGCCTGACACTGAAGCGTGCTCCAGCGGCAGCTGGGTGTTTCTAGAACGCGAGCGTAGTAAAACGCGGATTCGCCTTTGATATAGCTGGGATCCTCCCACACCGTGCACAAGCTCGCATGACCGCGCGCATTCGCCGCACAGCTGTTCATGTCGACGCCTAGACCGACCGTTTCCTCGCCGAGGACGTCGACAACTCGTTCGTGCGTCTCCCCGGCATCATCGACCCAGCCTTTGATGATCTGAATTCGCTCAAGTGGATTAGCGGGATACATCTCAGTGCCCTGATCACGCTGGGCGCTGATGAAGAACTTAGGGGGAGCGTCGTTATCGGTGCGCTCGAGTACGCCGCCCATAGGAACACCTCCTGCGTAAGCTTGTTCCAACGCATCCGTGCTCTCACAGAGGTTTTCGTCATAGTCCCCGGCAAAGAATCGAACGATGGGTCGGGTACCCGATGTTGCATAGGTCTCACGACGGCGCATGGCTTCAAAAATGGCGTCTCGGCGATTTTCTTCGGCCCACACCACGGCTAAACCACCGGGATTCGAGACGAAATGGTCTTGCAGGTTTCTGAAGGTCGCGTCTCGAGAGCCCGAGGTGTCCGACGTAGTTTTTCTCCATCGCACCGCCGGAGGTGGCGGTATGGGTATCCGTACTACCGATAAAGCCCTGCCGGAAGGGGTTCAGCCCGCTGTCCTGCTCAAGCGCCAGTCCATCTTTGAGTACATTGCGCATCATGTTTCGGCGATGGAAGCTCGCAACATCGACTGGAAGGCCTCGGTCAGACCACATCTTGCCGTTCACACTGCCCAGCATGGCGAGGTTATCGGACGGTATTTGCTCGAAGTCACACAACTCATCTTCGGTATCGATACCGATGCCCGCCATGCGATCAAAGCGGCACTCTGAGGCACCCTTGTGCTGTACCAATTCCACCAGTGGCTCGATCTCGAGGCGGTCAATGGCCTCCTGCTCAGTTGCGGGGTCTGGGAACATCAGTCCGCCGCCTAGATTGGGGTTATGAGGGATGGCCATGACATCGCAATCGCCGCCGGCCTCCAGACATTGGGATCGGAGTTGGCGCCATAGCTCGGGGACCGAGCTATCGGTTTCAAAGACGGAAATCGGTAGGCGCGTCACCTGTTCGCCTTTGAAGATGACATTCCTGTGCAGATTCGCCATCTCCTGTCCCTGCGTGTACTCGTAGCCAACAAAGGTGGTGAAGCTGCAGTCCTCTGAGCGATCGTAATGCCGTTCTGCAGCCGCCTGAATGTCGTCCCAGGTAGACAGGGCGTTCACCTCGCAATCGCCGAGAGAGCAGACCAGGCCTCGCTCAGGCGCATCGCCCTCCATGCCGCCTGATACGGTCCAGAGGCTCGCTGCGTAAAGCTGGACCCATAGGTTCTGGGTGCGAGACATAATGCAGACTGGCGCCCACCAACCGGGCTCGGTCCAATCACTGTCACAGAGCGCGACCTCACCGAGGAACTGGCCGTGATCAGTTACCGCAGCAAAATCGATGGGCCGGTCAATCTGTGCACTCAGCGTTTGATCACCGTAGGCGTCAGGCAAGGTAATGACTTGTCCTTTGGCGTATTCGTAGGCGCCATCGGGATCGTTTTTCTGGTTTGAGAGGTAGGAGTCGAAGGAATAGCGTGTGTGGATATGCAAGTCGCCAAAGAAGGGGAGTTTGGTATCAGACGAGACCGCACAGGGCATGGCCTCCTCGCCAGCCGCGGACCAGGGCGCTGACAAACAGAGCGCAATGAGGCTGCAGCGAATCATGCCGGGTAGCGATGCGCCTGATGCTTGCTGACTGACCTTCATGGAAACTCCTCGTTTTTATTATGTTGCCCAAAGCCCAAGGTATCGAGCTCGGGCTCGGTATTACAGATTAGCGTCTGGCCGCATCATGGCGTCATGGGCGCCGTCGATAAAGATGGTTGTGCCGGCGACGTAACTTCCCTGTGGTGACAGCAGGAATAGCACGACATTCGCTACGTCATCGGCTTGGCCCGGTCTCCCAATGGGAATCGAATCCATGAACGCTTTGATGAGTTCACCGTACTCTTCACTTTCCTCAACGGCTTTTGTCATTGGCGTTTGAATATAGCCGGGTGCGACGGCGTTGAACGTGACACCTTGTCTCGCAAGTTCTGGGGCTTTACGTCGCATATACCGAGCCACAGCGCCCTTACTGCTGGCGTAACACTCGTGGCCGTGTAGGTCACTGGCCATGCCGACAACGGCGTTTTCATCACCGCCGAGCATGGCGTCGATAAGATCTGGCCTCGTGCTCATCGGCGCGGAGTTAGAGCTGATGGCGACAACACGCCCACCGCTCGCAATATTCTCGGACAGGCCTTCGATGACCTCCACGGTGCCAAAGTAGTTAATCTGAAGAATTTTGGCAGGATCGGGAAACTGTGATGCGACACCGGCACAGGTAATCAGTCCATCAATGCTTGGATGATCCGCTTTGACCTGGTCAATAACGGTTTTGCGGGCTGCTGGATCGCCCAAATCTGCGAGGTAGTCACCGTCTTTCAGATCGATGACAACGATGTCATGGCCCTGGTCCAGCAGCTGTTGCTTGATCGCATCACCAATACCTGTGGCACCTCCGGTAAGCACATATTTTCCCATCAGTAATTCCTGTTTTTCTTCTTTGACTAAACGTCTTTGGCGCTTTGATTCCTCAGCGAGGAATTTTTGCCTCGATGGCGGTCCCGGGTAGGGCGGCCATTCCACCGTCTACCTCGATGACCTTACCACTCACGAAGCCGGCCGCTGACGATGCGAGGTACAGCGCGGCCAGTGCAATGTCGTCGGGTTGTCCCAGCCGTCCTTGGGGAATCCAACGAACCGTGGCGTTGTATACATCCTCGTTCTGCGTGATGAAGGCGGTGCTTGGGGTTTCAATGGCCCCGGGCGCAATGCCATTAACGCGGATGCTGGGCGCTAGCTCATAGGCCAGAATGCGGGTCATCTGATCCATACCTGCCTTCGCGGCTCCGTAAGCGGCAAAGTTCTTGTCGACCATCCAACCCAGCGCTGATGACACATTGACGATGCTCGCCGACGGTGCGGCCTGCAAGAGCGGCAGCGCAAGGTGAGTCAGCGTGTAGGCAGAGGTGAGGTTAATGTCGAGGGTGTTAACAAAGCGCGCTTTGGTGACTTTTTTCAGCGAACCATACCCCTGGCCCGGAGCGCCTGCGTTATTCACCAGAATGTCCAGACGACCCCAGTGATCGGTCAGCTTTTCAACGACGCCCGCCAGTGCAGTCTCGTCCGTGACATCGCAAGCGAAGGTTAAGGCCTCTCGGCCAAGTTCGGTCACCTCGCGTGCGACAGAATCCAGGTCAGACTCGGTTCGGGCAAGCAGTGCTACGTCGGCACCCATTTCGGCGAATGCGGTGGCAATGCGAGCGCCGATGCCTTTGCCTGCACCGGTGATCAGCGCTTTTTTGCCCTCGAGACGGAAGTAATCGGTAATCACAGCAGGTTCCTCAGCGGGTAATCGTCGAAATAAGGATGGAGTAGTCCATTTGAGTTTGTGGGCGACACCGTGCACAAGATAGAACGAAGCGTGCGAGCGTGGAATACGGACGCTCTGAGATACTTAGTCTAAATTGACCATTACTGCGATTGGAGGTGAAGAGACGCTGTGGCTGAGCTGGAAGGAAAAGTGGCACTGGTAACCGGTGCTGGGGTTGGAATAGGGCGAGCCATCGCGATTAAACTGGCATCTGAGGGCGCGCGCGTCTTGGTCGTTGATCTCAACGAGGCGACAGCGCAGGAAACCGTCAACGTTATTCAAGAAGCGGGTGGCGAGGCAGCGGTCTTCACCGCGGATGTCAGCGATGAAACGCGTGTGGCAGCCATGGTTCAAACAGCTGTAGAAATGTTTGGATCGCTCGATGTGGCCTGTAACAGTGCGGCTGTTAGCCGGGGCTCCGGTCCGATTCATACCTTCGATAAGGCGGTCTTCGATCAGACCCTTGATCTCTGCTTAACCAACACCTTTTTGTGCATGAAACACGAGATTGAGGCCATGCTGGGGCAGGCGTCTGGTGGCAGTATTGTCAATATCTCATCGAACGCTTCGCTCCGCGGTCAGCCCTACAACACCGCTTACGCCGCAGCCAAAAGTGGCGTGAATTTGCTGACGAAGAGCTCAGCATCGGAGTACGGGCACAAAGGGATTCGAATTAACGCGGTATCTCCCGGCGTCATTCGCACACCGGGCGTCGAAAAGTATTTTGAAGAACAACCCAAGATTGCCGAGGGCCTAAAGCAGGCCGCTGTCATGCGTCGCTTGGGCGAGCCTTCAGAAATCGCAGAGGCGGTGTGTTTTCTTGCCTCCGATCGCGCATCGTTCATCACTGGGCAACTGCTGAGTGTGGATGGCGGCGCTTCTGTGAAGTGAGTAGCGGCGCGCCCAGGCTTCGTTAGCCCATGTTGACCTGACCACCATCGATGGCAATGGACTGTCCGTTCACGTAGCGCGATTCTGGCGAGCAAAGCATGGCGACGAACTCGCCAATGTCGTCTTCACAGTGCCCGATACGCTTCATTGGTACCGTTTCGGCGAAGGCGGCAGCTTCCTCGGGCCGCCATTGCTCCCACATCTCAAGAGCGGGCGATTTAGCCAACGGCAAAATGCAGTTGGTTCGGAGCCCCATCGGACCCCATTCGCAGGCAGCACCGCGCGAGAGCGCTCGGATGGCTTCTTTCTCTGCCGCGTACACGCCATAGGTGGAGCTGTCCCAGCGCTTTGCGGCCGCGGTGGCCAAGTTAATGATATTGCCATCGCCCGCTTCCAAGAGGTGGGGCTGGGCCAGCTGCATGAGTCGTAAGGTGGCCATTGGGCCGACGCGAAGCCCTTTCTCGAAGTCCTCAAGCGTCGTCTCCATGAGCGTATTGATGCTTGTGGTAACTGCGTTATTGACCAGGATGTCGAGGCGCCCAAACGCCGCTACCGCATCGGATACCAAGGCATCGAGCGCATCGAGATTCGAGATGTCGCATTCGATCGCCACAGCCTTGCCGTTAAAGCGGGCTTCAATATCAGCCACCGTTTTCTCACACTTACTCAGCGTTCTTCCCACTGCCACAATCGAGACGCCGCGCTTTGCCAGCGAAAAGGCAATGCCTTGGCCAATGCCCTGGCCCGCGCCGGTAATCAGCGCAACTTTGCCCTGAAGTGGAGAAAGGGGGGGAGAAAGGGGGGTAGAAAGCGGGTTAGAGTGAGTCGTATTGGCGTCCGTCATAAAGAATCTCGTGAGTAGTTAAGCGTGCGTTATTGAGTAATAAGTGATTCAGCGCAGGCGATGCTCAGTCATATGAATAACGGATGATCGTTCGAGGTCGAGCACTCGCTCGCTGCTCTCTGTCAGTACATGGATATTCGACATCATTTTTGCCTCGTCATCGCCATCGGCGAAAAAGGCGGTGAGTGAATTTGCGGCCTCAATGGGAAAGTGTTCCTCAACAATCCCGTCGAGTGGCTCGTGCGACGAGCGGAGCACCCGATTTTGTCGGTAACCGAGGGTGTTCTGGGTATCAAGAGCCACCTGCACATGCTCCTGAAACCAGATGTGCTCTAACGCCTCATCGGACAGGCCCTCACGCCGCTCGAAGCAGCAGAGTTGGATTGTTCCACTGAATGTCTTTTCACTGCGCATCGGTGGCGTCAGCGGCGTGGTGCCTTTGCACCAGTGAACTTCTGCGCCCAACTGCTTGGCAACATCAACGGCGCATTGCCAGTCGATGCCAGACTCTGAGAACTCGAGCGCCAGACGTCCGCGGGGGAGCTTGCCGGTTGGGTTGCGGGTCCACATGGCCGCTTGGTCGCTGTGTTCATCGCAGATGCCGAGATAGACGTTCTGGGTTTCAGGAAAGGCCTCCAGCGCGTGCATCACAGAGTCGCGGTCCGGAGGTTCGGAAAAGAACAGAAATATCAGACGGTGGGTGTCCGACTCAGCCAAAGTACCGCTCCTTGATGGCCGCTTTGAGCAATTTTTGCAGAGCATTTCGGGCCAATGGCTCGTCGGTAAACACCACGTGCTCGGGTACTTTGTAGCCTGCAAGCTCGGCTTTGCAGAACGATTTAATGGCATCGGCGTCAGCAGTGGCTGATGCCTGCAGTTTCATCACAACGCCCACTTCCTCACCCCAGGTGTCATGCTCTATGCCGACACACGCGACTTCTTCGCATCCCGGGTACTCGAGTAGACAGGCTTCAATTTCTGACGGGTAGATGTTCTCGCCCCCGCGAATAATCATGTCTTTGACTCGACCACAGATGTACAGGAAGCCCTCGTCACTGATGTAGCCGATATCACCGGTCCCCATCCAGCCATCAATTGGCTTATCCGATTCTTTTCCACCTGAGAAGTAGCCTTGAATGGCGGCTGACGAACGCACCCATATCTCACCAGGCTCGCCTGGAGGCACTTCATCACCGTTCTCGTCCTTGAAGCTGAACTCAACGATTGGGCTGGGAAATCCTGAGGCGGTCGGTCGCTCAGCAAAGTAGCGCCCTGTGAATGCGGCGCCTGACCCCATGGTTTCGGTCATTCCCCAACCGCCACCGGACATGGCCGTTCCGGTTTTGGTGGCATAGAGCTCTGAGAGGAGCTCTGGCGTCGCCGCGCCGCCGGCGCTGACGTTGGTAAGGTGCGCGGCGTGCTCGTCGCTGAATGCCTGATTCTTCAATAGCTCGAGCAACATGACCGGTGCGCCCATCAGCACCGTGATTTGCTCTTCTTTGACGATGCGCAGTGCCTCTTGAATATCCCACTTGTACATCATGTATAGCGCGCGACCGTGCCGGAGGTTGATGAGCGCCTGAGAAAGCAAGCCACTGATGTGGAATAGGGGTACGGCGAGGAGGGTTTTTGGCAGCGTGGGGCTGGCCAGCTGCTTGTTCATTTCCTCCATATTGGTCATGTAGGTCCCGGCACCGATGAACTCGACGTTCATGAGCGCCTGACAGCAATTGAAATGCGAGAGCAGGGCGCCTTTTGGCCGGCCAGAGGTTCCTGATGTAAACATGAGGATTGCCGGATCGTGTCGATCCACATCGGCCAGTAATGGCTCATTTGGTGCGGGGCGCTGTCGGATCTCGCTGAGTACGGTGTCCCGCGGGTCGTCGCTCTTATCCACCAAGACCGCGGGCAGTTCGGCGTTGAGCTCACGGATGAAGGCCAGTCGATCGCTATCGCAAAAAACCAACTTTGCCTCGCTGTCTTCGAGGCCTTGGGTCAGTTCCTGCGCTTTACCCCAGCTGTTGAGCGGCACGGCGACAGCGCCAATGGTTACGGTGGCGACGAAGGCAACCAGCCACTCTGGGCGATTTCGCATGGCGATCGCGATGGGGTCACCTTTTTGTATCTGAGCCTCATTAACAAGCCAGTCGCAGGCCTGGTCAACGGCCTTAAAGAACGCGCCGTAGGTCCAATCTTCACCCTGATACTGCAAAAATAGGTTGGCGTCGTGGTTGCGGCCAGCGGCGAGGAAGGCACCCAAGCTGCTTTCCGCATTTTTAAATGCTTTGAGAGGGACCCCCGCCACGTCTACCGTTTCAACTTCAAACGGCGCTGTTGGCGCGGTCAGCTGCGCCACGGCATCAAAATACGGTTTCGTGTAATCGCTCATTGGAGATACATCAGTCTTGTTTTTTTAGGACTCTAAACCAGATGCCGATGACCCGACAGCCTCAGTCGAGGGGCCATAGTCTGATCAGCCTATCGCCCCAAAGCGTCTCAGATTGCAGTAAATTATGGCTTCGATAATGTGATGCCACTGAGGTTATGAGACCAATCATGGACACGAGACTGACCGAGCTATTGGGTTGCCGCTATCCCATTATTCAAACCGCAATGGGCTGGGTGGCTGACGCGCGCCTTGTGGCCGCGACCGGAAATGCCGGTGGCTTTGGGTTCCTTGCCGGCGCTGTCATGACGCCCGAGGAAATTGAGCAGGGCATTCTCGACATCAAAGCGGCCTCTGATGCGCCGTTTGGGGTCAATTTCCATATGTACGTGCCGCATGCCGAGCAAATCGTTGATCTGTGCATTGAACACAAGGTGCGCGCCGTGAGTTACTCGCGCTCCCCCTCAGCGGCCACCGTTGAGCGGCTCAAGGCCGCGGGCATTGTGTGTATTCCCACGGTGGGTGCCAAACGCCACGCGGTTAAGGCCGTCGAAATGGGGGCTGATGCGGTTGTCATACAGGGCGGAGAGGGCGGCGGTCACACGGGATCGGTTGCAACATCAATTCTTCTCCCACAAGTGCGCGATGCCATTGATGTGCCCAGCGCGGCTGCGGGCGGTTTCCGGGACGGGCGCGGTCTTGTTGCCGCATTGGCGATGGGGGCGGATGGTATTGCCATGGGCACCCGATTCTTGCTGACACAGGAGTCCCCGGTTCCCGAGGCGACAAAGTCTATTTATCTCGGCACGCCGCCTGAAAAGATTGTCGTCAGTACGCGGTTGGATGGTTTGCCTCAGCGCATGATTGCGAATGCGTATCTCGACCGGCTGATTCAAGCCTCGCAACTGGGTTTGCTGGTGCGGGCGGTTAAAAACGGGCTGGCCTTTAGTCGCATGACGGGAGGCTCACTCATAGCGACCTTAGGCGGGGCCTGGAAGATGTATCGTTCGGGTGACTTGTCATTCGGTCAGACCCTCATGGCCGCCAATTCACCAATGATGATTCAAGAAGCCATGGTGAAAGGGAATCCGGAAGACGGTATTTTGCCCTCGGGGCAAGTCGCTGGGCTGATTGACGACTTACCGACGGTTGCGGACTTGGTGGCAAGCATCGTGTCGGATGCAGAAACAGCCGCAAGTTCGATACAGACCACCGTTTGCTCAACCACAAATTCAGAATAAGGATTGGTTTATGGCTTTCAACTCGACAGTTGACGCAGGTATTGCAGAGGTCATCTTCAATAAACCGCCCGTAAATGCGTTTAACAGCGCCGAATGGGCAGCCATTGCCGCTGAAATCAAGGCTTTGGGCACGCGGAGCGACGTTCACGTCATTATCGTTCGCGCAGAGGGCAAGGGCTTTTGCGCTGGCGTCGATATCAAAGAGCTAGGTGCTGACCCGAATATGATCGTTCCGGTCAACAAGGGGAACTACGACACCTTTGAGGCCATTCACCGCAATCCGAAGCCCGTGATCGTTGCGCTGCATGGCTTTGTTCTGGGCGGCGGTATAGGCATTGCAGGCGCTGCGGACATCATCGTGGCGTCTGAATGCGCCTCGTTCGGGGTGCCCGAGGTCGATCGCGGTGCCATGGGCGGCGGTGCCCACTTACAGCGCATGTTCCCTGTTCAAAAGGTCCGCTACATGTACTTTACGGGTGAGTTTATTGATGCCCACGAGGCTCATCGATTGGGCGCGGTAGAGCGTGTGGTGCCGAGAGACCAGCTCGCGGAGACAGCGCGATCCATAGCGGCAAAAATAGCCGAGAAGAGCCCCATCATGATTTCCCTGGCCAAAGAGGCGCTCAACGGCATTGAAGATGGCAATCTCGAGGACAAATATCGCAGCGAACAGGGCTTTACCCTCGAGGCCTACCGTCACCAGGACTCGCAGGAAGCGCGCGATGCATTCAATGAAAAGCGGGATGCAGATTCGATTAATAATTTAATTAAAACAATAATTTAAGAATTAAATAAAAAGTAATTTATAAGGATTTATTTGTCATGATTGACTACGAAACAGCTAAGACTGCCTGCGAAACTTACGTGCGTTCACTAGAGAATAGTGACCTTGAGACGTTGCTCGACCTGTTTGCTGATGACGCCTCCATCGAGGACCCCGTGGGCACCGATTTGCGCGAGGGAAAAGATGTATTACGCGCCTTCTACAGCGAGGCCTGCCAGGGCGTTGCTAAAGCCGAATTGACGGGTAATCCGCGTCTGGCGGGCAACGAGGTAGCGTTTCCTTTCAATGTGACAGCGGGTGTAGCCCGGCCAGGAGATCGTGATCAACATTATCGACGTCTTCAAGTTCAACGAGGACGGCAAGGTTGTGACCATGCGCGCTTTCTGGGGTCCGGACAATATGGCGAGTTAGTCGCCACCCAAGGTCTAGGTGGAGCTGGCGGAGGGGAAGTCAAAAGGGAATCTGGCTAACCGCTAATCGCCCTTCATGATTGGGCCTTGGTTAAGAAGCCTGGCTAAGAGCCTAGGTTAAGAGTAAGTCACCACGCTCTTCAGTAGCAGACTTACCAGCATCGACTGACGCGAAACGCCCGTTTTGGCAAAAATCGACCGAAGCTGGGCCCGGGCCGTGTTTCTCGCAATTCCCAGTTCAGCGGCCGCCTGATCGAGATTGGCTCCCTCTGCCAGCAGTTTAGACAAGGCAACCTCAGCCTTGGTGAGGCCGTAGAGCGACATCAGAATGCGCGTTTCAATCTGGAAGCTGCGCTCGGGCTCGTTGATGAAAACAATCATGTGGGGCGTGTGGCCAGGTTCCACGGTCTTGTCGATCATCATGGGCTTTAGCAGAATTTCAAGATCTGCCTTTCCTGAGGGGCGCTCCACGGACAGCGCATTGGTAGGCGCAGGGTCCTGATTGCGCTGAGCAACCACAATATCTTCGATGAAGCCGTTCAGCTTGCTTCTCGCCGACGGGCTCTCAAGGTGCAACTGCTCATTCACCACCGATAGGCCGTCTTTTTCTCGTATCAGCGTGTCCGCTACGGCATTGCGCGAGACTATTTTGCCCCTCTCATCCAACGTGACCACGCCAACCGACTGTTTTGCGATGGTCGAACTGTAGAGCTTGCGCTCCTTGTCGAGCTGGATGAGTTGCATGCCGTTAGCGACAGCACGCTGGATATGACTGGCCAACATCTCCAGGAACTCGCGCTCCTGCGGGCCAAAGTTGTCGGCTGATTTCGGTCGACAGAATCGCACACTAAAGCGAAGCCCGTTGGCGTTGCGCAGGTCGACACCAATCATGTGATAGATGTCGATAGGTGCCATGCAGTACTTGTATAGCTCGGTGCGCTCCAGGGTGCGATACGGCACGCATTCATCGAGAGAAGTGACCTTGCCCCAGGGCAGGTTGGTCATGAGGTTGGAGGTGTAATAGCGGTCCGTGTAGGGGTTATCGTGATCATCGACGAAGGTCTTCGGTAGCGCCTCACAGGAGACGAATAACAAACCGCCGTCATCGCCCTGCGGCTCGCGCATGGTGATCGAAGCAAAATTAGAATCAATGATGCGGCGGGTTTCAGCCAGAAACGCACTATAGGGGTCTTCCTCGATGTGGCCATCGTAGAGGAAACCAATCAGTTTCGAGAGCTCCGCTATGCTTGGTTGATTCATAGGGCTACGTACAGACATCCCGGTTATTCCCTAGGCTACTTAGTTATCAGAAAGACCCACTGCCGTCCAGCGCTAGCTGGCTTTCGCCGCCATTTCGATGGCGATTTCCTCGATCAGATCTTCCTGACCACCCACGGTCTTTCTTCGAGCCATTTCGAGCAGGATTTCGTGCGATGGAACACCGTATTTGGCCTGTGCTCGCTTAGCGAAGAGCAAAAACGACGAGTAGGCGCCGGCGTAGCCTAGAACCAACGCATCGCGGCTGAGACGTACCGGTTCATCCATGATCGGTAGGACATGATCTTCAGCGGCATCGGCCAGCTTGAAAATATCAATGCCTGTCACCGCGCCCATGCGCTCGAGCACGGCGGCCATGGCTTCAAGTGGCGTATTACCAGCACCGGCCCCCAATCCCGCCGCTGAGCCGTCGATACGGTCAGCACCCGCATCGATGGCTGCCAGTGAGTTTGCAACGCCCATAGCGAGATTGTGGTGTCCGTGGAAGCCGATTTCGGTGTCGCTCTTGAGGTTGTCGCGCAGTAAACCGACCCGGTCGGTCACGTCCTGCGGCAACATGTAGCCTGCAGAGTCAGTGCAGTAGATGCAGTTGGCGCCGTAGGACTCCATCAGTTGGGCCTGCGCCAGTAATTCCTCAGCAGACACCATATGCGCCATCATCAAAAAACCCACCGTATCGAGGCCAAGCTCACGGCTCAGGTTGATGTGCTGCCGGGATACATTGGCTTCGGTGCAGTGCGTGGCCACACGGATGGTGGTGACGCCACAGTCGGCCGCCATACGGAGATGATCGACAGTTCCGATACCGGGCAGCAGTAGGGCAGAGATGCCTGCCCGCGTCACACGCTCAACCACGGCCCTCAAATAGGTCTCGTCACTGGCGGCGGGGAACCCGTAGTTCACCGATGCACCACCCAGGCCGTCCCCGTGGGTGACTTCAATGAGTGGAACGCCGGCATCATCGAGTGCGCCGGCAATATCGACCATTTGATCAACGGTAATCTGGTGCTGTTTGGGGTGCATGCCGTCGCGAAGACACATGTCATGCAGGGTGACCTTACGTCCTTCAAGCTTCATTCTGCGTGTCCTTATGCCGTGCGTCGCTGAGCGATCATTTCTGCGGTTCGAAGCCCCGCGGCGGTCATGATGTCGAGGTTACCCGCGTACTTGGGAAGAAAATCACCCAATCCTTCCACTTCGACTGAAATGGTGACGCGGTTGCCGTCGATGATGGGCGCATTGTTGAGTTTGTAACCCGGCACGTAGCGCTGTACCTCTGACACCATGGCATCGATAGAGTCGCGTATAGCGGCTTCATCCGGCGCGTCTTTTGTCAGACAGTGGATGGTATCTCGCATCACCAGCGGCGGCTCGGCTGGGTTAATGATGATGATGGCCTTACCCTCGTCGGCACCGCCGATCTGGGAAATAGCCGATGAGGTGGTACGAGTAAACTCATCAATATTGTCTCGTGTACCCATACCGACCGATTTGGAGGCCACGGTGGCAACGATTTCGGCGTAACTCACCGACTGCACGCGACTGACCGCATGAACCATGGGGATAGTGGCTTGGCCGCCACAGGTCACCATGTTGACGTTTTGTGCGGGGCCGGTGTCCAACAAACTATCGAGGTTTACCGGAGGAATGCAGAAGGGACCAATCGCCGCAGGTGTGAGATCGATCATGGTGGCGCCGAGCGCCGTGACCTTACGGCTATTTTCCGCATGCACGTAGGCAGACGTGGCGTCAAAGACGAAGTCGACAGGGGACTCGTCGAACCCAGCCACCAAACCATCAACGCCCTCGGTCGACGTTTTGAGTCCGAACTCACGTGCGCGCTGAATACCTGCCGATTCTTCGATGCCCACCATCCAGGTGGCCTCGATGAATTCGCTGCGCTGGCACTTCATTAACAGGTCGGTTCCAATATTTCCCGGCCCGATGATTGCGGCTTTTGCCTTAACTGTCATACATCACCCTGTTTATACGAATCGGCAGCCTACGCTGCAGTCGTCGAAGCCTTCGCCCGACATAATCAAATGCATTTCATCGCCTGCTTGTACGGGCTCCAGCGGCACGACCGACCCTGAGAGAATCACCTCGCCAGCTTCGAGCGCAATGCCGTAGGCACCGAGAGTGTTGGCAAGCCAGGCAACGGCCGTCAAAGGATCTCCTTGCACGGCACTGCCCAAGCCGGAGCTCAGTGGTGCGCCGTTCTTAGTCACGTCTACACGAATGTTGGGCAGGTCTAGCACCCGCGGGTCGAGTTCGGTGTCACCTACCACGAAGACGCCGCAGCTGGCATTGTCCGCTATGGTGTCCTGAATCGCGATTTGCCAGTTTTCGATACGGGAGTCGACAATTTCAAAGCAGGGCATGATGCACTCTGTCGCGGCCAATACATCCGCTTCGGTATTGTGAATTCCCGACAGTGTTGATTTCAGACGAAACGCTATTTCTCCCTCGGCACGCGGAGAAATCATGTTCCCAGCAATGGGAATGTCTGCGTTATTGGCATAGGCCATGGCATCCGTCAGAAAGCCGAAGTCAGGCTGGAATACACCCAACATTTTCTGCACTGCATCCGAGGTGACGCCTATTTTTTTACCAACGATGGTCTCCCCGTCCTGCTCCACCCGCAGTGATAGCATCACGCGAGATATCTGATAGGCATCCTCAATGGTAATGGCCGGGTGTGACTGGATGAGGGGTTTGATGGGCACCTCGGCACGCATCGCTTCATACAGCGCTCGCCCCAATGTGGTGTGATCAGCCTTGGATAGGCTCATGGTGCCGCTCTCCGAATTAGTTAGCGAGGAATGACAGGCAGCGCTCGTTGAAGAGATCTGGATACTCCGACATCACCCAGTGCCCGCAATGATTCACAAGCTCTGCCTGGACCGTGCCTTTCATCCCAAGCACCTTCCAGGTGCCTGAGGCAGGGCAGAAGCGATCTTCTGTGCCCCAGAAAACAAGCGTCGTGATGTCGATCTCAGGCAGTCGGTCGGTCAGATCTGGTATTTGCATGGTGGCGAGAACGTGCGCGTTCTGGGTTTCTAGCGTTGCCCAGCGCTCGTCGACCAGTTCCTGATCAACATTTGCAGGGTCATATACCAACTGCGTGAGCAGCTCTGCCAGGACTGACTTTGTGAATTCCGGAGATCCCATAGGATATTTCACCATGGCCTGTATGCCGGGCATGGAAAAGTAGTCCTCGCGCGATTCGATGCCACCGGGAGCCATGAGAATGAGTTTTTCAATGCGCTCAGGGTTGCGTAGCGTTAAGCCCAGCGCTACGGCGCCGCCGAGCGAGTTGCCTACCAAGATCGCCTTACTCACGCCAGCGTGGTCGAGGAGGGACTCCAAGCCGTCGACAAAGAAATCCAGCGTGTGGTCGACATCCTGTGGCTTTGACGTTTTACCGTAACCCCACTGGTCAAAAACGATGCAACGGTAACCGCCCTGTTGGAAGGCGGAGACGTTGTGTTTGAAGTTGCTCCAACCGCTGGCACCCGGACCACTGCCGTGGATAAAGACTGCGGTGCCGCGCTCTGCGGTGGTGGCAGGGTGGTCCGTGTAGTGAATCGATCTACCCGGACTCACCTCGTGAAATTGCGATGCTTCCGGATTGGCGGACATTAGATAAAGACATCCTTATTTTCCATGCCCAGTGTCACGCTACCGAGGTTGCGCGCAAACGCGGTTGGGTTGTTGGCAACGTGGCAACGCGCAATGTGGATATCGTGCCAGAGCTGCTGAAGCGGATGACCATTGAAGACTGAGCGTCCGCCGGCGACATCAAACAAGGTATCGATGGCTTCGATGGCTTTATCGATGACTAATGATGCCTGGTAGCGGTACATGATTCGGTCTTCGAGGCTTGGCTTCCAGCTGGCAGCCTCCATCTTGTTGAAGTTGTGGTACATCACGGCTTCAAGCTCAGCGATCGTGTTGAGTACCTTGGCTAGGCGCTCCTGAGTCTCAACGTCACCGGCGAATTTGGTCATGTCAGTGGTCGAGTTGCCTTGCTTGGACTCCACAAACACCTTGACCGCTTTCTTCAATGCACCAATCGCCGCCGAATTGACAACGCGCACGAACGTTTGCGCCCACGACAAGTCGTACATCGGGTTTTCCTGGTCGTTAACGCAGTTGAAGCCATCCATCTGCTTGTGCGTTCGGTGCTCTGGTACAAAAATCGGCTCGGGAATGACAACATCGTTTGAACCCGTACCCTGAAGGCCCATCACGTTCCAGGTGTCTTCGATTTCGTATTCGCTGCGCGGTACCAGGAAGGTGCGGTAGCCATCGCCGGGAATAACGCCGCCGAGCAGTGCCCAGGTGCAGTGCCCCGATCCAGAACTCCAGCCCCAACGCCCGTGAAGCATGAATCCGCCTTCACACATTTCCGCTCGTGCACCCACCGGGTTGTAAGAGCTGCTGATCAGCGTGTTTGGGTCGTTCTCATACACTTCTCGCTGCGCCTCTTCCGACATCAGCGCTAGCTGGAAGGCGTGAACGGCAATGATGCCACCGGCCCAGGCCGTGCTCATGTCCGCCTCAGCGATGCGCACCTGCTCAGCAAAAAATTCTTGTGGACGACGCTCGAGACCACCCCACTGTTTGGGAAGCAACATGGTGAAGAAACCACATTCCTTGAGCGCATCGACGACTTCCTTCGACATCTCACGAGCGGCTCGCTGCTCGTCTGACTTACTCGAAATCAAGTCCAGTATCTGCTGTGTTACGACTGGTTCATGTGTGCTCATGGCAAAGATCCTTTAGCTGTATCCGTCTTGCTGCGGGTTTTAGGGCATTGCACACATCGTTGCAAAGCGCGGCGCCGCCGACATACCTCGTATGTACTAACCCGGAAAACTTGTCTAATCCTGCTGGCCTACGGAGAAGTCGTGGCCCCAGAAGCTGGGAACGGTGCTTTCGAACACTTCGTAGCGGGACCAGTCATCAATGGTTCGACCCTCGGCGCCGTACTCGACATCAAAGCCTGCTGGGCTCTGCATATAGAAACTGACCATATGATCGTTGGCGTGGCGCCCATGGTGCCCGACAGTTTTACCCCCGCAGCAATTCGCCGATCGTTACAGCGACCAACCTCATCGAGCGCATTGACCTCGGTCATGACATGGATGCAGCCCGCAGGATGGGGTATTTCCAGAAGTCCGAGACTGTGATGCCGTCGGTTGCAGTGCATGAACCACAATCGCTTTACAGGCTCATCGGGATCGGGTGTAAAACGCAGCTTCATCAGATCAGACAGGCCAAATCCCAAGGTGTCGGTGAAGAAACTTGCGGTTTCATCAAAGTTTGGCGCGGGCAGTACCACGTGTCCAAGACCTTGATCGCCGGTGACAAAACCAGACACACCCTCGGGCGAGTTCAGCACTTTGAAGTCGGAGACCACGCCCCAGTAGGCCTCGTGGTGGTTACCTGCCGGGTCGGTGAAGGAAAGCAAATTTTGTACACGGCGCTTCGCGATCAGCGCCTCATCACCCCAGGTGAACGCGACGCCGGCCGCGGTCAGTGCCGAGGCAACCTCATCCAGTCCTGCCTGATTGTTAGTCTCCCAACCACAGAGCGCCAAGTTGTCAGTGTCTGCCGCCTGAACAAAAAAGCGATAGGGGTGGTAGTCCATCTTGTAATAGTGGGTGCTGTCGTCCCCGAGTGTGTCGGATACGTCTTCAAGACCCATGACACCGCAGGCGAACCCTTTCCATGAATCGAGTTGCGTGGCGTTGACGCCGATGTACCCCAGGCTCTGAATGGCCATAGTGTGTTCCTTATGTTGTCTTGCTTGTTGTTTGTTATTGGCTCGCATCAACACGTCGCGTCACTGATGACGCTGATTGCGATCAGAGCATAGTCCTCAATGTTGTTTTTAACACCTTTCCCGACGCGTTTAAGGGGAGCGCATCTGTGAAAATCACGCGCCTAGGCACCTTGTAGTTCGCCATGTGCTCGCGGCTCCAGGCAATCAGTGATGCGTCATTGATGCCACTATTGGGCGTGGGTACAACGAAGGCCGCGCAGACTTCCCCCATGCGTTCATCGGGCATGCCAATGACGGCAACCTGCGCCACGTCCTCGTGCTGTAGCAGCTGATTTTCGATCTCAGCCGGGTAGCAGTTGAAGCCGCCCGAGATGAACATGTCTTTCAAGCGGTCGGTAATGCGGATATTGCCATCGACATCGAGTGTTCCGATGTCACCCGTGTGCAGCCAGCCATCCGTATCGATCGTGTCAGCCGTGGCCTCGGGGTTATTAAAATAGCCCGGTCATGACGTTGTAGCCGCGCACCACGATTTCACCGGCCTCGTCTGCGTCGCAGATGCGACCGTCAGTATCCATGATGGCCACCTCTACCTCCGGAATTGCGCGTCCTGACGTGTGGGCAATCACGTCAGGTGAATCCCCCTGACGGCACATCGTGACCAGACCACAGGTTTCCGACAGGCCATAGGCCGTGATGACGGTATCGATCCCCAGCGTATGGCGCATGTCGACAATGAGCTGAGTCGGTATTACAGCAGCGCCTGTGGTTGCCTTCTTCAAGGTGGCGATATCGGCCGGGATCCAGCTCCGGGTGCATCAGAATGCTCTGAAACAAGGTCGGAGGTCCCGGCATGACAGTGATGGCCTGAGTTTTGATGGCGTCTAGCACGGCGGGCACATCGAAAACGGCCATGGGATAGACGGTGGCGCCTTTGAGGAGCGCTGCTAACCAGCCAGCCTTGTAACCGAAGCTGTGGAAGAAGGGATTGATAATCAGATAGCGGTCGTCGGCATCGAGTCCCAGGATGTCTGCGAAGGTTGTGAATGCCTTCAAATTCTGCCCGTGAGTGGTGACGACGCCTTTGGCTCGGCCTGTTGTCCCTGAGGTAAATAAAATATCCGATACGTCGTCCGCGTCGACCGCCTCTCGCTGCGCGGCGCACTGACGGCGTAACTCATCGTCTGCAGCCGCTCCGTCCGCGATCCACTCGCTGATGCCATCGCGGTCAGAAGAGCTGGGTGCCTTGATGGTGACGATGTGCTCGAGTCCATCGATAGTGAGCGCTGCCAGTGACCGGGCGTAGTCGACGCCCAGGAATTCATCGACCACAAACGCTACTGAACTGCCGCTGTCGCTAATGATCTCTCGCGCTTCTGACGCCTTATACCGTGTGTTGACCGTTACGAGCGTGCCGCCCACGTACTGTATGGCCAGCGCAGCGATAATCCATTCTGCACAGTTGGGCGCCCAGATGGCGGCGCGATCGCCGTGTCTAAAACCCTTCGCAACCAATGAACACGCAAGTGCCCTCACGTCCGTACTCAGGTCCGAAAAGGACATACTGCGTCCGTTATCGACGATGAACGGCTTATCGCCAAAATGTGTTGCTGCGTTATCCAATAACTCAGCGGTTGATGTGGGTATGGACCCTGACACGTAGACCCCTTGAAGGCTTTGGTTAGTCTTTTTGTGCACGCTAAGTGGGTTCTGCTGACTTGTCATAGTCTCTATGGGGGATGTGGGTATAAAGGGCGACTTTGATACTGCTTTCATCTGATCAGAACTACAGGAAACGCGCGCATGAACAAGTGCGTCAGCGCCGCTGAAGCGGTATCGGCTGTTAAAAGTGGCATGACCATCGGTATTGGTGGCTGGGGCCCGCGGCGAAAGCCCATGGCCCTCGTTCGCGAACTATTGCGCTCGGACGTGGATGACTTGACCCTGGTTGCCTATGGTGGCGCCGATGTCGGACTTCTCTGCGCTTCCGGAAAAGTATCGAAAGTCATCTTCGCCTTTGTGTCACTTGATTTCATGCCACTCGAGCCCGCGTTTCGTAAAGCGCGTGAGTCAGGCGCCATCGAGGTGCGAGAGATTGATGAGGGAATGATGCTTCTCGGACTGCGTGCGGCTGCGTGGGGAAGCCCCTTCATTCCAACACGCATTGGTCTGGGAACGGATGTTGTGACGCGAAACCCCGACCTTAAGCTGGTCGATAGCCCCTACGATGACAAAGCATGGGTGGCGATGCCGGCACTTAATCTCGATGTAGCCCTCATTCACGCGACTCGCGCTGATGAGCGGGGCGTCTGTGAAATCGCTAGCCCCGATCACTACATGGATGACTGGTTTGCCCGAGCATCGGCACACACCATTGTCTCAGTCGATGAAATGGTGGATTCCACTTACTTTAACGATCCCGACGTGGCGCGTCGCGTCTATTGGGAGCGAAACGTGACCTCACAGGTTGTTCACCTCGAGGGCGGTGCTCATCCATC
>JAYQLF010000002.1:0-2902 GCA_038143045.1 Halieaceae bacterium | reverse complement strand
CTCGATCGGCACAGTTTCAAAACGACGAGTGGCGCATGCAGCACCGGCACTACGTGCTTGACTGGATCCGTCAGTTCCCACCGACTGCCACGCCCGCCGATGCCGCAGCGTTCAATCTGGCAGGCAGCTGTCCCAGCGGTGCACATTTTCCTCAAGATCCCGGTAACGCGCTCCTCCTGGCCTACGCGCGCGCTGACCAGTCCTCAACAGAGGTACCAACCATGACGGAACACGACGCGCTGGATCAGGCGCTATCGCACCAAGCCATTCTGGAGTTGGGCTGCCGCTATGTGCGCGGCGTAGATCGCGGCGACCCGGCGACGATCATGACGGCGTTCCATGAGGATGCCGCGATTGTTTCGGGCGCGTTTAACGGGTCTGCGGTCGATTTTTCGACCGAGATCGGCAAGTTGCTGGACGAGATATCGCCCCGGGTGGCGCACACCGTGACTAATCACTGGATTGACATTCAGGGCGACAACGCGGTGGGGGAGAGCTATGTGATCGCCTATCAGAATACGCTCGGCGACGAACCGCAAGACGTGATGACAGGTGGCCGGTACATCGATCGCTATGAGCGACGTGACGGCGTGTGGAAAATCAGTCACCGCACCTTCGTGCTCGATTGGACCACGTCGACGGCGAGCAAAGACTTGATGGGCCTTGGCATGTTCGAAGACATGGTGAAGGGAGAGCGGGGAACGGGCGACCCCGTTTTTGCGCTCTGGGATAGCTTGGCGTGATCTAACCGGGCCGTCGTATTAGGGCACTGTCCAGTAGCGGCCTCGATCGATTGTGAATGCATATTCATCAATCATTCATAAAAAGAACAGTAGGAATGATAATGCGTTGGTTTATGGGATTCGCGAGCGCGCTGCTCGCACTCTGCGGTACGTCACTTGGCTTTGCAGACGCCGGGCAGTCAAACTCCGACGCCTATGAAGAGGTGTATCTCAATCTCGATGAAGAAACCAAGGCGCTGGGTGGCGGGCTCTATGCGCAGCATTGCGCCGTTTGTCACGACGGCAATGTCGTGCGGGCGCCGCAGCGTTATATTTTGGAGCAGGGTTCACCCGAGACCATTCTGGCCGCCATGGTTGATGGCCCCATGCGGGAGGTCTCCAAAGGTCTCACAGACCGGGAAAAGACTGCGATCGCCGAGTTCATCACAGGTCGCAAAATCGACAATACGGACGTCCGGCTAGCGGGTGTTGCCTGTGACGCGCCGCGAAAAGGTTTTGATCACGCAGTTCCGCCGGTTTTCTCTCACTGGGGGTTGGAGCCGGGGGCCAGTCACTTCATCCCGCCCGCCGTTGCGTCGCTCAAAAAGGCGGATCTCGGCAAGCTAGCAGTCGACTGGGCGTTTGCGTATCCGGCCGCTAATCGCGCGCGCTCACAGCCCGCCGTTGGCGGTGGTGCGTTGTTCGTTGGCAGTCAGAGCGGTTTGGTGTACGCCTTTGACCTCGAGACCGGCTGCACGCGCTGGCAGTTTATGGCTTCGGCTGAGGTTCGAAATGCGATGACACTGTCTGCCTGGGACACTGCGGACCCTGATGCCGATCCACTGCTTTATTTCGGAGACTTGAGCGGAAACCAGTACGCCGTCTCTGCGGTCACGGGTGCACTGCGGTGGAAAAAGCGAATGGATCTGCATGGCAACGCCACGCTGACTGCTGCATCGGAACTTTCCGAAGGTGTGTTGTATGTGCCGGTTTCGTCGCTTGAGGAGGGTGCTGCGATCGCAGCGGGCTACTCTTGTTGCACTTTCCGGGGATCGATTGTGGCCCTCGATGCCATGACGGGTGAGGAGCTGTGGCGACGCTTTTTTATCCCCGAGGCCGTCGAGACGGGTAAAAATGATGCGGGCACGACGCTTTACGGGCCCTCGGGCGTGCCCATCTGGGCGGGCATGGCGTTGGACAGCGATCGTCTCTATATCGCTACGGGAGACGATTATTCAGGAGATGGTTCACCGACCAGTGATGCCATCATCGCTCTGGATAAAACGTCAGGGAAGACTCTTTGGGTGCGTCAGGCACGCTTTGGCGATGTCTGGAACGGCTCCTGCGAGAACGCAGGACGAATCAATTGTCCCGAGGACAGTGGCCCCGACTGGGATTACGGTGCGGGCCCAGTCCTCACGCGCGATGCAACCGGTCGCCGGATTGTTTTGGCGGGTGACAAGGGTGGCGTGGTGGCTGCGATGGACGCAGAAACCGGTGAGTCCCTCTGGAAAAACAAAGTGGGCCGAGGCGGGGTGGTAGCCGGCATTAACTTTGGCATTGCCGCGCACGACGGCAAAGTCTTCGTGCCGGTGAGCGACGTTCCAGATGGGCGCGACTATGACGAGCCCGCCAAACCGGGCTTGTAGCGTCTGGACGTCACCACCGGGGACTATGTGTGGCGCGCACCCGCGCTCCGCGATATGTGTTTGGGCCGCCGGGTTGTTATCCGGGCTATTCCGCCGCTATCTCGGTGACGGATGACTATGTTCTGGCAGGCGCCAACGACGGTTGGCTGAGAGCGTTCGACGTCAACGACGGCACCTTGCTCTGGGAGTTCGATACAACGCAGGCGACAACTGCTGTGGATGGGCGGTCCGCCAAAGGGGGATCGATTGGTGGTGGTCAGGCGCCGCTTGTGGTGGGTGATCGCATTATTTTGAACTCGGGCTACGCCTTCGCCGGGAAAATGCCGGGCAATGCCTTGTTGGTGCTGCGACCCGCGGCATCACCTTAATTGGGTGCTTTACCTTCAGAGGACAATTCAATGATTCAAGCAGCCGCACCGATTGAAGAACGTCTCGAACTTCAGGACATCATGACCGAGTACTGTTACCGGGTAGACGCACTGGACGATATTCCGGCGGTATTGGATCTGTTCACTGACGACGCGGTACTCG
>JAYQLF010000001.1:0-38225 GCA_038143045.1 Halieaceae bacterium | reverse complement strand
GCGTATTCGCGGATATGTCACACCATAACCACACCATCAGTAACTTTCGCCTTGACGAGTACAACGGCGACACGGCCGTGATGCGCGCCTATGCCCGGGGCATGGGGCGATCCAAGGATGGCGGCATGGTGGACGTGGACGTGCGCTACCGTATGAACTTTTTGCGAACCGAAAACGGCTGGAAAGTGACCCGTTACGAGATCCATCCGGCTATGCCGATGCCGGACTCGCTCGAAGAGATCCACGGTCACCGATAAATTTACCGGCGTTAATCAAGATGAAGGGCGGCGCAGGCCGCCCGTTTTAAGGCGTCAATAGCCCGACGCTTTGCGGAGTATTGTTGCGCTGCATACGGGTAATGCTCCCTGCATCACCTTTGCCAAACGTCGTGAGTAGGTGCTGTGTCCGCCACCCCCTCTGGGGAACCCATTGGGCATCCGTTTAAAGCGCCGTCCATCCACCGTCTACTGACAGCAGGGCGCCGGTCATAAAGCTCGACGCCTCGCTGGCGAGAAAGACCGCGCAGTTCGCAATCTCATCCACCTCTCCTAATCGCTTCATCGGGTGTGCCTCTGCCAGCTGGCGCTGGATATCTTCGCTGACTGACTGCTTGAGCAGGGGGGTCAGGATATTGCCGGGGCAGATGGCATTGATGCGAATTCCCTGATCCGCATATTCAACAGCCGTGTTACGAGTCATGCCTGCAACGGCAAATTTGCTGGTGGTGTAGAACCCGGAACCCGGATAGCTTTTTTGCTCATGGCCGAGGCCATGTTGATGATGGTGCCTTGCCCGCGGGGGAGCATTCGGCGAAGACTCTCACGCATGCCCAACCACGTGCCCTTTAGATTGATGCCCATGACGCGCTCGAAATCCGCTTCTGTAGTGTCAGCGAGTAAGGTGAGAGGGGCGGCGACCCCGGCATTATTCAGCGTGATGTCGACGCCGCCCAGCTCTTCCTCCGCCGTCTGAAAAAAGTGGTGCACCGAGTCGGCGTCACTGACGTCGCAGACGACCCCCACGGCCTTGACACCTAATGCTTCAATTTGTGCTTGGGTGTCTGTAAGAGTGCTTTCGTTGACGTCGCAGATCGCGACATGGGCGCCTGCCCGGGCAAACGCCAGTGCGCAGGCCTGGCCCAGCCCCGCGCCACCGCCCGTGACGACAGCAACTTTGTTCTGTAATGAGAGTTCCAAGAATGTGTTCCTGATCGAGCGAAAAAAAGGCGGTGGCACTCTCATGCACACCGCCCAAGCCACAAGGGTTGATTAGGTGATTAGAAGCTCAGTCGCAGTTGTAGCTCGACCGTACGGCCCGGGCCGCCGTAACCAATCAGATCCGCCTGAGATCGGCCTGCTGCGGCACCAGAGCTTGCGCCTTCCAGGTTGCCTGATATCACCATCTCGTCTGAGAGATTCTTGCCCAGCAATTTCAGCATCCAGTTGCCTGACCCGACGTAAGCCATTGCATTAACCAGCGTGTAGGAGTCGCGCATCGCGTAGGGGTGCCCCATGGCAGATGCGTTGTAGTCATCGCTGTAGAGCACGTCGCCGCCGATGCCGTACATCCAGCCGTTGGACATCTCGCCGTCATAGCTAAAGCCTGCGGTGGCCGAAATTTCTGGGGCCATGCCGGTTGCCTGTCCGCTGATGTCATAACCGGGCTTGCCGGGATAGCCGGGCAGGTCGGTACTGCACCCTTGAGCCGCTGTTTGACCGTCCCAGCACGGCGCGATGAACTGGTCATACTCTGCTTTGTTGTAAGCGAGTGTCCCGCGCAGTGTGAGTCCGGGCACAGAGAAGTGCGCGTACTCCATGTCGACCTCAAAGCCCTCAGACGTGGCCTGACCCGCGTTGATGGTCAGGAACACAATCGCAGCGGAGTCGAAGTAATCCAACTGCAAATCTTCAAACTCGTAGGAGTACAGCGTTGCGTTGAGGCGCAACTGGTTGTCCAGCAGGGTGGATTTAACCCCCACCTCAAAACCGGAAGCGGTCTCTGGGTCGAAGGTAAAGTCTTTTTCTTGGCTCACTGCCGCGAAAACCGCACCGTTTGAGAAGCCGCCCGACTTATACGCGGTCTTATAGGCGCCATAGACGGTGACTGCGTCGCTCAAGTCATAGCTGATTGTCGCTTCAGGCTGCCACTCGGAGAAGGTTTGGCTGGCCTCGAGGCCGCCCGCTTCCCAGCCCAAAGCTAATATGCCGATAGGGTGAACATAGGGCTGTTGGAAAGAGGAGTCCTTGCTCTCGTCGATGTAGCGCACACCAGCGGTGACTTCTAGCCGCTCAGTGAGTGCCAATTGCGCTTCACCAAACAGGCTGAACGTTTCGCCATCGGTATAGCTCTCTTTGTTATACGTGACGTGTTCGAGGCCTGCCGGTGCTGCGGAGTTCCAGTTCAGCGCGCCACCGCCACCGAAGGTTACCCATTGGAAGAATTCCCGGGTGGTCTCCTGATACAGGCCGCCCAACATGAAGTTGAACATCCCGTCAAAGTTACTCTGGATGCGAACTTCTTCTGACCATGCTTCCCAGACCGCATGCTCGGTCGCAAAGATGCCATCGTTGGTATCGGCAAAGTCACCCGGCAACGCCCAGTCGTTTTCATTTTCTTGAATGTTCGTGATTGAGCTCAGAGTGAAATTACCCACTTCCCATTCAATTTCTGCGTTCAAAGACCAGCTCTCGTAGGCGTTGTAGAGATCTTGACCGTCCGCGTAGGGCAGATTGTCAGCCAGTGTTTGCGGGAGCTTGTTGTGAGCGATCGTAAAGTTGTCGCCACAGGGCACACCCCATGCGCTTGTGGGCCCATCGCAACTGAAAGGGATGTGGTTGTAGGCCGAATCGAGTACGTAGACGTCACTGTATTGGCCGGTGAAGGTCATGCTCAGTGAATCACTGGGGTCTACTGTCAGTGTCACCCGCGCCAGGGTTTCCTCTTCCTGTGGGGCGTCACGGTCGTCGCCGGGCGCCGGTTCGGTGAAGCTGTCAGCAAAGCCTGTTGCGACATCCATGTAGGTGTATGTGTTGTTGTTGGAGTTGTTTTTATACCAACCCCCATCCATCTGGGACTCTCGGATCGCCAGTCGGATACCAACGGTGTCAGAGAGTGGTCCGGAGACGATGCCTTCTACCCGGGTTTGCTCGGTTTCAAACTCGTAGCCGACATTGGCATTGATTTCCCATTCTTCGGTGGGTTTGGCTGTCGTCAGTGAAATCACCCCGGCCGTCGCGTTCTTGCCAAAAAAGAGTGATTGCGGGCCTTTCAGAATTTCGATCTGGCCCAGATCAAACATGCCCTCATTCAGCACGCGGCCCTGACCGTAATAAGCACCGTTCATCACCACTGCAACGGACTGCTCAATACCGATACTGGTGGCAGCTGAGGCGCCGATGCCGCGCATGGTGATTTGTGCGCCGGAGCCGTTCGATACGCGGCCCACGTAGAGCTGGGGTGTGACCTGCTGGATGCGCTCCAAGCTGGTGATGTCGTACTCAGCGATGCGTTTGGCGTTATATGCCGTGACCGTCAAAGGAGCGTCTTGGAGGCTCTCCTCGCGCTTACGCGCTGTGACCACGACCTCTTCGAGGCCTCCTGAGGCGCCTTCTTGCGCCAGGGCTGGAAACGCAACCGGTAACGCCATAGAGAGTGTTGTAGCCAGCGCGAGTTGTTTGGCAGTACGAGACATATATCGACTCCTGAGTGGTTATTGTAATTAGTGTTTTTCTCTCACGGCATGATAAACAAACAACCATGTTTTTTTCTAGCGGTAGTTGATTTCTTTTTGGAATAGATGCCGAGGTTTTAATTAGCCTGAGGGTTTTTAGCAAAAAGCGCAGACAATGTTAGACCTTGGCGCTCTTTCATGTAACTGCCTCGGAACTTGTTTGACGTTCGCCCCTGAACTGGCCGCGGGCTCATCGGGAATTGTCTGAAGCTGATTTTGTCGAATCCTGCTATATCATTGTCAAAATCTGCTACTGCGTACCGATTCGTGTCCATTTTGGTGACTTCGCGGTGAGTCTGCTCGTACCGTCCCATCACCCGCACGGCACGCACATCGAAAGTGGCGATGTCCGCGACCTGGGTGGGGATGAGCCTCCGCTTTCGGCGTCAGCGTAGGGATGCGAAATAGGTCCGGGAGGCGGACACAACTCTGGGGGCGAGGTAGATCGAGCTCACCATGGTGGGAATGGCCATCAGCCCATAGCTCGCCGAGATCAGATTGAATACCACATCAATACTCACAGTGGCGCCAAAAATAACGGCCAATAGGAAGAACCAGCGGTAATAAGGCTGCCAATGGGCGCCTGCGAGAAAACCGAAGCATTTTGCTCCGAAGTACCAGCCGGCGAACATGGTCGTCATGCTCAGGATCAGTGCAACGAAGCCCAGAAGCGCTACGCCCAGTGTGCCCATCTCGTGCTCAAAAGCGGTGGCCGTCAGCGTAATCCCTGATAGTTCGCCGGGCGACTGCCAATTTCCCGACAGCAGTATGACGACGGCAGTGCAGGTGCACACAATCAGCGTGTCGAAGACGGGCCCGAGTGTTGCCAGCATGCCCTCACGAATCGGCTCATTGGTTTTTGCCGCGCCATGCGCCATGACTTCCGTACCCACGCCGGCTTCGTTTGAAAACGCCCCCCGGCTGATGCCGATGAGCATGACTCCGAGGAACCCGCCACCGACCGCGGTGGGTGAGAGGGCTTCGCGGACGATGCTCAGTAATATGCCGGGGACGGCACTGATGTTGTTGGCGACGACCCACAGCGTCATGAGCAGGTACACCGTTACCATTGTGGGCAGCAGCGCGACGGCAACGTTGGCAACCCGCGGCAAGCCGCCAAAGATGACACTGCCCACCACGCCCGCTATCGACATGCCGATGAGGAGCGATACCCACACAGGCGCAGTGTCCTCGAACAGGGTGCGTTGGATCAGCGCGGTGAGCTGATTGGCTTGGAACATGGGAAGCGTGCCAATCAGGCCCGCGAGCGCAAATAGCAAGGCGCGGGATAAAAGGGTTTAGGCAGTGCTTCTCGAATCACGTACATCGGGCCACCCTGGAGGGCGCCCAACGAATCCTTTCCCCGGTACATCACGCCCAGGGAGCAGGTAAAAAATTTGGTAGCGATACCGACGATGGCCGAGACCCACATCCAGAACACGGCACCCGGACCGCCCGCAACAATCGCCAGCGCGACACCCGCGATGTTGCCGAGTCCCATCGTGTTCGACAGTGCCGCGGCCAAAGCCTGCCGGTGGGAGATGTCACCAGCGGCATTTGGTGTGTCATAGCGGCCCAGCAATACCCCGAATGCGTGTCCCATGTATCGGTAAGGTGCTGCTCTGGAAACGACAAGAAAGAACAGCCCACCGCCCAGCAAAAGCGTGACAAGGGGCGTGCCCCAGACGACATCGACTAATTGCTGGGAGAACTGTTCAATGGCGTCCAATTTTGTGCCTTATCTCCGCAGAGAGGTCGATCAGTGCAGAGCGTTATGAGAGACCGCCATATTATCCCTATCTTGCCGAGCAGCGCATTGGCAAAAGGAGAGAGACAGTGACTGAACCGATCAATATGATGCATAGCATTCGTGCTGATGCAGCTCAGTGGGGGTGATGACATGTTGGAAACGCATTCTGTCACGGTGGCGCTGGGTGCAAATGTCTCAGGCCTCGATTTGGGTGGGGCTTTAAGCGAGGCGGATATCGATTCCATCCACGAAGCGTTGATGCAGCACCAGGTGCTTTTTTTTCGCGATCAGTCACTTGATCCACCGGCGATGCTGGCTTTGGCCGAGCGATTGGGAGAGGTTGATGCCGGGCACCCTGTTTATCCATATGCACCGGGATATCCGAACGTGGTCGAGCTGATATCAGATGGCGATCACCCGCCTGACACTGACGACTGGCACAAAGACCTGACTTTCAAAGCTGAGCCTCCTTTTGCGAGCCTTCTGTATGCGGTGAGTGTCCCCGCAGTGGGCGGAGACACATTGTGGACAAGTATGAGTGCCGTTTACGATAGCCTTTCCTCAGGTTGGAAGTCGGACTTGGAGGGGCTCTTCGCGATTCACGATATGGGAACCTTTCGTAATGACTACTACCGCGAGGGGGGCGTAGCGGCGATTGATCGGGCTTTGACCGATGTGGGGTCTGCTGTTCATAAAGTGATAGAGACTCACCCCGTGACCGGCCTGAAGTATCTCAATGTTAATCAGGCCTTTACTCGCCATATTGTGGATATGCATCAGGGGCCGAGTGACGATCTTCTACAGTACCTATTTCAGCAAGTGAAGAAACCGGAGTTTCAGGTGCGCCTGAAGTGGCGTGACAATACGCTCGCTATCTGGGATAACCGGATCACACAGCATTACGCGGTCTGCGATTACCTGCCAGAAAGGCGCCACATGCAGCGGGTGACTGTGAATCGAGATCGACGCGCGTAATATCACGAGGCGCTAGAGGAGGCCCCTTGAGCTCTGACCAAAACCATCAGCAGAAAAACATGCGCCGCGTGGCGTTGACGTCCCTCGCCGGCACCAGCATAGAATGGTACGACTTCTTCCTCTACGGCACGGCGGCTGCTGTGATCTTCCCCAAGGCTTTTTTCCCTCAAGATTTACCGCCCATGGTGCTGCTGATTATTTCCTTCAGCACCTTTGCGGTGGGGTTCATTGCCCGGCCTCTCGGTGGGGTGGTGTTCGGCCACTTTGGCGATCAGGTGGGCCGCAAGCGCACGTTGGTCATCGCGCTTATGATGATGGGTGTGGCCACCACGCTCATTGGGCTCTTACCCACTTACCAGTCGATAGGCATTGCCGCGCCGCTCATGCTCGTTGCTTTGCGCTTTATACAGGGCCTGGCCGTGGGCGGGCAGTGGGGCGGTGCCATGTTGTTGGTGACCGAGAGCGCGCCATCTAACAAGCGCGGTTGGTACGGCGCCTATGCGCAGGCAGGAGCCGCTGTGGGAGTGATTCTCGCGAACCTCGCTTTCTTGGCGGTGAGCACCTCCATGAGTGACGAGGCATTCATTGAATGGGGCTGGCGACTGCCCTTTATTGCCAGCATCGTGCTGATCGGCATTTCGCTTTATGTTCAGTTGCGTATGGAGGACACCGAGGCGTTCAAAGCACTCAAAGCTGCGCAGGCGGACGCGGGCGGGCAGGCGACTGTGAAGAAATCCCCCGTGCTCGAGGCCATCCGCCGCTACCCGCGACGCATTATGCTGGCAGCAGGCGCCTTTCTCTCGGTTCAGGTGACGTTCTACATCCTCATCGCGTTTGTGATTGCGTATGGACTGAATTCGCCGTCGGTGGAACTGACCCGGGACGAAATGCTGACCTCGGTATTGATCGCGGCTGCGGCGATGATCCCTGCACTGTTTTATTTTTCGGGTATGTCAGATCGGGTGGGGCGAAAGCAGATTTACCGATGGGGCGCCATTTTGACCGGCGTATGGGGCTTCGCGCTGTTCCCGCTGATCGATACCGGCAGCCCCTTGATGATCACGCTGGCCGTGACTGTCGGCATGATCTTTCTGGGTATGCAGTACGGCCCGCAAGCCGCTTACTTTACCGAGCTGTTCTCAACCGAGGTACGTTACTCGGGCGCTTCATTGGGCTATCAGATCGGCGCGATTTTGGGTGGCGCTTTGGCGCCCACTATTGCGGTGTTGTTATGGAATGAGTTGGGCATCTTTTACGTGTCGGTCTATATTTTGGTAGCCGCAGGCCTCACGCTGTGGTCGCTCTCCCAGTTGGAAGAGACGGGGGGTCGGTCGCTTTAGTCGAGGTTCGTCGGGGTGTAGGCTGCATCGACGTTGTGTTGCCACTTTCATTAGGTTGTGTGGAGGCGTAAAGGTACGTCAAAACGCACGATTCAAAAAAATAAAGTAGAGCAAAAGCGAAGGACTAAAAAATGGTGGGACCAAGCGGGGTGCGCGAGAGAGGCTGAAGCCTGTTTTGTCCCTGCTAGCTTCGCGCCGCGGGCGCTCGGTGGCAAATGCTCCTAGGGTCGCATTTGTGCGAACCGCCGACCTCTACCATGTCAAGGCCGATCGGCCGCACCAAGACACGCGTGGACCCCTCAAAATTAGTGGTAAGTAATTATGAAATCAACCACTCGCAGGGCTTAAATCGGATTGATGGCGCTCTGTTTGTAACTCGGCCTGCGGTTAAAGCCAGGAGGGCGTCGAAAATCCGCATGTAGGAGTGGGGGAAAATTTGTTCTGATTTGTCTTTCATATGGTCAGATTATGTTCTCTTTTTGTAAAGGTCTGAGCTTTGCCAAACATCGATGAGAGGCTATCGAATGTGTTTCTTTCTATCAGCAGCGGACTGGCGGGGATGGTTCGCCGATCCCACACCCACGCCTGCGTTGTTCACTAAGGCATCCAGGTGTCCAAAGTCAGCGGCTACGGCTTGAATGGCCTTGGCGACTTGCTGTGCATCAGTCACGTCGACCGCATGATCGGCGCCCTCAAGATCAAACGTGATGACCTCGTAGCCTTGGTCTCGTAGCGCCTTGGCGGATGCGGCGCCGATACCATCTGGGTGACCAGCACCGGTCACGATCGCAACCTTGGCTGACTCGCGGGTATCGGTTGTCATGACGCTGGCTCCTCTGGGGGACGTTTGGTGAGAACCGGTGGAAGGTAGGTGCTGAGGTAGCCCTTACCGACGCGCTTGGCTTCCTCGACCATGTCGTCTCTGATTTCGCCATGCTCGATCATCGAGATGGACAGAGGTACATCACACAGTTCGAGAAAGAAGAAAAACGGATCCGAGTCATGGCGTAGCTCTGGCATGACAAACAGTGAATCGAAAATAGAGAACAGGAATCCACTCACAGCGCGGTCGCTTATGCGATCGGCCATTCGCACTTGGGCAGGTGTGCGCCCGCTTAGCCAGATCTGAGACGCGACGTTACTGCTGCGGTACATCGCGACCGCGCGATCGACTATCAGATTCGGAGCGGACAGTATCCATTCGCGTGATGCCCCCATCAACCCATGTCGAATTCGGTGTCCGCTTGTCCGGTCTCCTCGAGCCCGTTTTCGCTTTCTGATGGCCTACATGCAGCTTATAGAAACGAATCCAGAATTCCGGTTTGGAGAAAAGAGCTAACTTTCAGAGGATTACACTAAGAACGGCGTGTGGACGGATGTGCGCGGTCCCCGTGCTAGGGACCAAAATGGCGGCAGAGACCGCTGGAGGACGAACTGTGTTGACGGTCAACGCGTACCTGGGGTGGGGCGGTTAAGGACGGCAAGTATGTGCTTGCCGTCTTCGCCCAGCTAAATCTGCTGGTTCCACTCTTGCAGCCAAGGCTCGAGGAATTCAAGAAATCCCTCAGCTGCAGGAGACATCGATCGGTCTGTGGGAGCGTAGATGATGACTTCCCGCACAATCTCGGCGTTGACAACTCGAAGCATTACGAGACCCATGCGGTCGGCAAAGGCCGACACATAGGCTGGCGCGAGAGTAACAGCAAGCCCGGCGCTCGCGATTCCCAAGGCTGTAGTGACGTTCTCCACGACATAGATAGGAGTGATTCGTTCTTCCGCCGGAAGGGCGGTTCTCATTTGATGCACGCTGCGTTCGTGGTCCCGGCCCGCCGCGACAAGATCGAAATCACGCAACTGTTGCCATGAAACTTCAGATTGTGCGGCCAGCGGGTGTGCTGGTGCGCACCACATCACCCAAGGACTCTCGAAGACGTGTCGCCGCTCGATCGCCTTATTTACCGCTCTGTCGGGACCGATAGCAAAGTCAACATCAGCGCCAGATACGCTGTCGACAAGATCTTCGACCGCCGTATCGCGAATCCGAACGGTGACTTTTGGGCGTTGCATTTGAAAGTCGGCAATGGCACCCGGAAGCGCGATGCCAGCCAACACCTGCGGTGCCGCCACACGCACGATACCAGCGGCCCGGTCCCGTACATCGGTAGCCGCTGATTCTGCCAGGCCAAGATGTCTTAGCGCAGATTGTGCAGGTCCGAGAAACTCGCGACCACCGGCCGATAGGATGACTCTGCGCGTACTGCGATCGAACAACTTGAATCCAACGGACTTCTCGAGCTCGTTGATCAGCTGGCTCACCGCCGATGGGGTCAGGTGCATCCGCTCACCAGCGGCACGAACACTGAGTGTCTCGGCAACCGTCATGAAAGCTTCGAGTTGCCGCGGTGAAAACCTCGTACGAGCCATGCCAATGATCTATTAAAAAGTTAATCTTAATAATAATGCAAAAACTATCGCTTGTCCTTCATTATAATGACCCCCAAACTCGGCCTGCCCAAGTATGGCGTGAATCGGTTTGAGACGGATACCAGAGTGAAAGTGTCGCAATTACTTTCTGTTGCCATTGCCCTGATGCTGTTTGCGTGCAGCAATGAGCCGCCAGCGGTTGAACAGTCGCACCCCAATGTGCTGTTGGTCATCGCTGATGATCTGGGTTACAGCGACCTCGGGATTTATGGCGGCGAGATTGAGACGCCGAACATTGATGCAGTCGCACAGGACGGGCTCGTTCTCACCAACTTTCACGCGAACGCGAGCTGTACTCCGTCTCGTGCCATGTTGCTTACAGGCATCGACAATCACGCCGTGGGGTTCGGTGCAAATCCGGGCGTTGCGCGCCGATTTCCCGAGATTCGAGGACGGCCGGGGTACCGTGGGGAATTCGCAGAGGACATCCGAACGTTGGCACAGCGCTTTAACGATGCGGGGTATGCCACCTATTTGTCGGGTAAGTGGCATCTGGGCCATGAGCCCAGTTCGTGGCCGCCGGCCCGCGGATACGAGCGGTCCTACTACTTCGAGCATGGGGGTGCGAGTCATTTCGCCGACCGAATGGGTAACCTCGAAAGAGAAAGCCCGGTGCAGTACTGGGAGGACGAACAGCCCGGTGCCGAGCTACAGAGTGACTTCTTTTCGACAACATTCTTCACTGACAAGCTGATTTCCTATATCGACGATGGGGCGAAATCGGGCAAACCTTTTTTCGCACATCTCGCGTATACGGCACCGCATTGGCCCTTGCAGGCGCCAGATGACTGGCGTGATAAGTACAAGAATAGGTACGACCAGGGGTGGGAGGCGATTCGGTCTAAGCGCCTGGCTCGAATGGCTGAGATTGGACTTATTGAGGACAGTGCCGCCTACAGTCAATTACCCGAAGCACTAGGAGAGTGGTCTGCACTGACAAAAGAGCAACAGCGTTACGAAGCGCGCCGCATGGAACTGTATGCCGCGATGATTTCGCACCTCGACCACGAATTTGGTCGGCTCATTCAGTTTCTCAAGGATGTCGATGAGTACGACAACACGATCATCGTGTTCCTCTCTGACAACGGTCCGGATGGAAACGACATCCTGAGGCTCAAGAACAACGCGGACTGGATACCGAAAACCTTTGACTTGAGCTATGAAAATATGGGTCGTCCCGGTTCGTACGTCTGGCTCGGACGTGGCTGGGCCCACGTAAGCGCCACTCCTCTGAATCTCTACAAGACATTCCTGGCTGAAGGGGGAGTGCGAGTCCCGGCGATTCTCAAACTACCGGGGGTTGGCGAACGAGGAACGCACAGGCAATTCGTCTCAATACTGGACATAGCACCGACTCTCCTTGACGCCGCCGGTGTGCGGGTCGAATCGACCGATGCGATGCAAGGTGTTTCTCATCGTGCCGCGCTGTCGGGCCTTGAGTCCACCAGCCGTCCAACGCGCGCTGTCGCCATGGAGATTTACGGTGGGCGCGCCGTGTTTGAGGGTCACTGGAAACTGAACTGGGCGTGGCCACCCTACGGCGATGGCGAATGGAAGCTTTTCGATATCGAAAGTGATCCCGGAGAAACCCAGGACTTGTCGGAGCAGCATCCTGATGTCGTTGGCAGACTCGCGCGCGCGTGGGATGAGTATGTTGAGACCAATGGCGTTTACCAGGCCGATCTTGACTTCGGCTATGGCCGTTATCCCGATCAGACAATCAATACGGAAGCAGTCGAATGAGTGAGAACACCATGAGCGATGAGACTATTCGCGACCTCGCCGAGGAGCTCGAACAAGCTGAGCAACAGCGTCTGCAGATCGAACAGTTCTCAGCGCGGTTTCCAGACATGACAATTGAAGACAGCTACGCGATTCAGCGCGCATGGGTGCAACAAAAGGTGCGGGGTGGTCGGAAGATTGTTGGCCACAAGATTGGACTGACGTCACGGGCGATGCAGCTCGCCTCGAAGATTGAGGAACCTGATTACGGTGCTCTGCTGGACAACATGTTGTTAGAAGACGGCGCTATCATCGATTCCAGCGCCTACATCGTGCCCCGTATTGAGGCTGAGTTTGCGTTCGTGCTCGCGGAATCGCTTTCGGGCCCAGACGTGACGCTGGAACAGGTAGTGGCTGCAACCGAGTATGTCGTGCCAGCGCTCGAGCTGATTGACGCGAGAACTGAAATCTTTGATCGCAACACAGGTAAGAATCGCAAGGTCCTCGATACGATTGCCGACAATGCTGCCAACGCCGCGATCATCGTTGGAACGGAGCGCCGTGCTCCAAATGATGTGGATTGGCGCTGGGCCGGAGCACTGATCTACAAGAACGATGTTGTTGAAGAATCCGGCCTTGGTGGCGCTGTGCTCGACCACCCGGCAACTGGGGTAGCTTGGCTAGCCAACAAGCTCGCGCCTTATGGCGAGACCCTGGAAGCCGGCGAAATCGTATTGGGCGGGTCGTTCGTAAGGCCAATTCCTTGCGCCGCGGGGGACGTAATCTGCGCAGACTACGGCCCTCTGGGAGAGATCAGGGTGAAGTTCGTATGAACGAGCTTACGCCAGCAAATACGTTGAAACAGGCATTGGCGAAAGGGCAAGTGCAAATTGGACTCTGGCTTGCACTGGCGGATAGCTATTCCGCGGAGCTGTGTTCCGCGAGCGGTTTCGACTGGCTGGCTATCGACGCGGAGCACGCGCCCAACGACCTGCGGAGTTTGCTGTCGACCCTGCAGGTTCTGCAACCGTCGCCGTCTGTTCCTGTAGTGCGACTGCCTGGCGGCGATTCAGTATTGATCAAGCAGGCCCTCGACCTCGGTGCTACGAACCTGATTGTTCCGATGGTCGAGTCCGCGGCTGAGGCGCAGGCATTGGTTGATGCGACCCGTTATCCGCCGACGGGTATTCGTGGTGTCGGTAGCGGAATTGCGCGTTCTTCACGATGGACTCGTTACTCTGACTACCTCGAACGAGCCGACAATGAAATCTGCCTGATCTTGCAAGTCGAAAGTGTCGCCGCGCTCGAAGAAGTCAATGCCATTGCCAGTGTGGACGGTGTTGACGGTGTATTTATCGGTCCCGCCGACCTTGCTGCGAGCATGGGCTATCGGGGTCAGTCGGCACACCCCGCGGTTCGCGAAGCAATTGAGGGCGCGGTCGCTGCGATTCGATCTGCCGGAAAAGCGCCGGGTATTCTTTGCTTGGACGAAGAGCTCGCTCACCATTACCTGTCACTCGGCGTGCAGCTGGTCGCTGTGGGCGTCGATACGACAGTGTTGGTGCAGGCAACCCAGTCGCTCGCTGAACGATTCGCCGACGCGAAGAAGACCCGATGACGCCCGACCTGGGCAAGCTGGAATCATCCTTTTCCGGGCGATTGCTGACGTCCGCGGATGATATGCAGCCGTTCCTGACGGACTGGCGCCGTAAGTGGACCGGCGCTGCTATCGCTGTCGCGCAGCCGGATACGACAGACGATGTTGCAGCGGTGATGCGTTGGTGCCATACGCACCGCGTACCGGTAGTGCCGCATGGTGGTAACACCGGGTTGTCGGGTGCCGCAACGCCCGATGCCTCAGGAGAATCGTTAGTGCTCTCCACAGCGCGCCTGAAAAACATCCGGAAAGTCGACAAAGCCAATGACACAATCACGGTGGAAGCAGGAGTCACACTGCTGGACGTGCAGAAAGCAGCTCGTGCCGAAGAGCGGCTTTTTCCGCTGAGCCTCGCCGCCGAGGGCAGCTGCACGATTGGCGGAAACCTTGCCACCAATGCCGGCGGCGTACAGGTACTGCGCTATGGCAACGCACGAGAATTATGCCTCGGGCTAGAGGTCGTTACTTGTGATGGCAGAATCTGGGACGGCCTGCGAGGACTTCGGAAAGATAACTCGGGCTATAGTCTGCGCGATCTCTTCATCGGTGCCGAAGGCACTTTAGGGATCATTACCGCGGCAGTCTTGAAATTGTTTCCGTTGCCTGCTGCTCAGGTGGCTGCATTCGCGGCGGTGCCGACGCCCGCAGCGGCCGTTGAGTTGCTACAGCGCTGCCAGGCAAAGCTGGGTGCATCATTGACGGCATTCGAGCTGGTCGGCCAGGAAGGACTTGCGCTGGTCGAAAAGCACGTTTCGGCGACGCGCAGACCGCTCGACGATGAGTCACCCTGGTACGTGCTAATCGAAGTAAGTGACGCTGAGTCCGAGGAACACGCGCGTGCGGCCATTGAGGCCGTGCTGATGGCTAGTTTCGAGGATGAGCTGATCAGCGATGCGGCCTTGTCCAGCAGTATTTCGCAGTTTAATGAGATGTGGGCGCTTCGCGAGAACGTATCCGAGTCACAGGGCGCAGAGGGCCCAACGATCAAGCACGACATCGCCATACCCATTTCCGGACTGGCGAAGTTTATCGAGCAAGCGCACCGCGATATCGCGACCCGGTATCCCGAACTGCGCCAGGTAGTCTTTGGACATCTCGGTGACGGCAATCTGCATTACAACCTATCGCCGCCAGCACAAAGCGGCAATGGTGGCGACAAACAAGATTTCGCCGCTCTCGAGGCGCCAGTCAACAAACTCGTGCACGACCTGGTGGTGAACTACGGCGGTTCGATTTCCGCCGAGCACGGACTCGGCGTGCTCAGGCGCGATGAGGCGCAGCGGTACAAGTCGTCGGTAGAGCTCGACATCATGCGCGCTATTAAGTCGGCGCTCGATCCATTCAATCTTATGAATCCAGGAAAGGTAATGTCATGACAGCAAGGCTGAATGTTGCCGGCGTAGAAGTCTCGCCGGATCACTACATAAACGGCCAGCGTGTGGCGTCTGATGAACGAATTGAGGTGCACTCACCAATCGATCAAAAGTCATTGGGCGAAATCTCGCAAGGAACGGAAGCGCACGTCGAATCGGCAATCGTAGCGGCGGATCAGGCGTTTCCATCTTGGTCGGCCATGTCAGCCAAAGAGCGACTACCGATTCTGGATCGATTCGCCGAGGAAATTGGCAAGCGCGCTGATGACTTCTGCTTGCTCGAAAGCAATGACGCGGGCGTGCTGCTCTCACGTATGCAACACGGAGTTGTACCTCGGGCGATGCTGAACATCCGCTTCTTCGCCGAGCACGCACTGGAGCTGCAGGACCGACCTATCGAGACGCCGCAGGCAACACACATCGTTCGACATGATCCAGCGGGTATTGCCGCAATCATTACGCCGTGGAACGCGCCGCTAATGCTGTCGACCTGGAAGCTGGGGCCAGCGCTCGCCGCCGGCAACACCTGCATCCTGAAGCCGCCGGAGTGGGCGCCCTTGACCTGTTCGCTCCTTGCCGATGCGGCCGACGTCGCCGGCCTGCCGCCCGGTGTTCTGAACGTCGTGCAGGGAACGGGCGCTGTAAGCGGGGCTCGTTTGGTATCGGATGCCAGGCTGGCTCGAATTTCGTTCACCGGTTCGGTCCCGACCGCCAAGACCATTGCACAGACCGCAGGCGCCAACCTTGTGCCGTGCAGCCTCGAACTGGGCGGCAAGAGTCCATTTATCGTTCTGGAGGATGCGGATCTCGACAATGCTGCAGCAACAGCGGCCCTGATGTACCGCAACGCGGGTCAGGTTTGCCTTGCCGGGACTCGACTGCTCGTACATCAAAAAGTCGCCGATAAATTCGTCGACATCATGCGCGGCTATGTGGAGAACCTGAACATCGGTGATCCGAGAGATAGCGCCACCGAAGTCGGCCCGATTATTCACCCTCGCCAGTTTGATCGTGTCAGTGAGTTCGTGGATCGCGCTGTTGCAGCCGGAGCGGAGGTTCTGTGGGGCGCCGAAAAGCACGATTTTGGCGCGCAGTACTACAAACCGACTTTGTTGACGGGTGTCGGGCAGCAAGACGAGATCGTGCAGAACGAAGTATTCGGTCCGGTCCTGACCCTGCAAACTTTTGTCAACGACGACGAGGTCATCGAACTGGCGAACGGCACAGACTACGGCCTCGGCGGCGTATGTTACGGCGAAATTGACCACGCCACCGCCGTCGCCGATCGCGTCCGAACCGGGTTCATCTGGGTTAACAGTTTCGGTATTCGCGATCTGGAAGCGCCGTTTGGTGGGATTAAACGTTCGGGAATCGGCCGCGAGGGTGGCAACTGGAGCTTCGAGTTCTTTAGCGACATTAAGGATGTCGTCGTGCCCAAAAAACCGTTTCGGGCGAGCTTTAGCCAGCGCTAACTGATTAAGGGAGAGGAAAATGGGACATGTTGCAGGAGCGGCGCTGGTTTCACACCATCCAGGCCTGATGCAAAACGAGGATATTCGGAAGATGGCCGGCGCCGGTGCGGATTCCGATTTGATCAAAGGGTACGCGCGGCTGCGCGAAAAGATTCAGAAGATTCAGCCGGACGCGGTGATTATTTTCGACTCGCACTGGTTCACAACCGGCTACAACCTTATTGATGGCGGGGAGCGATACAGCGGCAACTACATTTCCGACGAAATGCCGTGGTATCTATACGGGGTTCCTTATGATTACCGCGGACACCCGGAACTTGCGCTGGCGATTGACAGTGTGGGACAGGAGAAGGGCGTCAAGACGCGAGCAATCTGCAATCCTGACCTGCCGCGGGCGTACGCAACTATCAATGTCATCAAGCTACTGCAACTAGAGCGGATGAATATTCCCGTTGTCTCTGCCAGTTGTTGTCAGAACTGCAAATGGCATCAATTCCTGCCGGCCGGAGAGATAGTCGGTGAGACAATCCGTCGCGGGCCCTGGAAGGTTGTGCTCCTCGCATCCGGTGCATTGAGTCATGTGTTCACCAATATTGAATGGGAACAGCAGCACCCGCGCATTTACCACGAAGACAATGTATCGAGTCAGGAAAATGTCGAGAGCGACAAGCGAGCCATCAAGATGTTTGAAGAGGGTCGCCACGATCTGATTATCGAAAACTGGGATTCCGATTTTCGCAAAAGACACTGGGAAGCGTTTGGTGGTCACTACCTGCAGATGCTCGGTGCCATGGGCGGTACTGAATGTCGCGCGAAAGGTGAGGTCTTATCCGAGTACGAGAACGCACGCGGTACGGGCAACATTCACGTTTGGTTTGATACGGAGGAAGCGGCATGAACTTTGAATTTCCAATCAAAGAGCTTCCGGAGGTTTTCAAAGGACCACGAGTGGAGCGTCGTCGCATTTTGATTGGTGGCAGCCCGTATTGGGGAACCATCATCGAGGGCGGTGAGGACAAGGGGCAACTCAGACTCGACGACGGCCGGCTCGTTAACCCGCACGATGTTACGCATCTGCCGCCGGTTAGTCCGAGCAAGATTATTGCGATACACATTTCCTACAGCTCGCGTAGCCACGAAACACGCAACAAGCCAAAACCTACCGCGACTCCCACGTATTTCACGAAACCGCCCACCGCATTGAATGGCCATGACGGCCAGATCCTAAAGCCGGCGGACTGCCAGTACCTCAATTATGAAGGTGAGTACGCAGTTGTGATTTCGAAAACCTGTCGCAACGTGACGCCCGACGAGGCCTGGGACTACATCGAAGGATTCTGTCCGGCACTCGACATGGGTCTGCAGAACTTTCGAGATACAGACCAGGGGTCCATGCTCCGTGTCAAAGGAGCGGATACGTTGTTGCCCATTGGTCCCGGTATTGTCAAAGGCGTCAACCTGTTCGAGCAGACGCTGACCACCTATGTCAATGGTTTGGTTGTGCAGCAGGCAGACATCGGGGACGAGACTATCTGGGGACCGCATTACGCAATCGCGGATATCGCTCGTCACATTACGCTCGTTCCTGGTGATGTGCTGTTAATGGGTACGCCATGCCATTCGCGCTCCGTGGATCCAGGAAACTATGTCGAGTGCGAAATTTCCGGAATTGGGCGAATCGGCGGGACTGTGACTGTTATTGACGCACCTCGTGCATCGGCGCTCGGAGTTGGTCATCAACCGACCGACAGTGACGAAGTTCGGCGTGTCGCTCTTGGGTTCGATGAGCGTGTACCCGACTTGTTTAAAGACAATCTTAGCAAGGCGAAAGAAGGGCGTTAGTCATTACTCAGACCGGAGCGTTATCTATGAAAGTTTGTATTGTTGGTGCCGGCGCAATCGGCGGGTTTTTGGGGGCACGAATTGCTGCGAAATGCGATGTGCAGGTGACAACGCTTGCACGCGGTGAAACTCTTGCGGCACTGCAGCAACATGGTTGGCGCCTGCGCATGGGTGATGAACTGACTCAGGCGCCAGTCACAGCAAGCGATGACGCCGCCAATCTCGGAGTTCAGGATGTCATATTCATTGCTGTAAAAGGGCCAGCAATGTTGAGTATCGCGAGTGCCATCGAGCCACTCATCGGCAACGACACGATTGTCGTTCCAGCAATGAATGGAGTCCCGTGGTGGTTTGTGGACGGCCACAGTGAAGTTGGCGAAGAGCCACTGGAGAGCGTAGATCCTGGTGGTCAAATCTCCTCAGTGATTCCGGCCAGACAGGTCATTGGCGCAGTCGTTCACGCTGCGGCATCCAGGCCCGAGCCGGGATTGGTCGATCACAAAATGGGGAATGAGCTGATCATTGGGGAACCAGCGGGAGGGTCTTCGGAGCGTGCTGAGGCCGTGGCTCGCTTACTGGCGGATGCAGAATTCGATGTTACGAACTCGCCGGATGTTCGCAGCGAGATCTGGTACAAGCTCTGGGGGAACATGACCATGAATCCCGTGAGTGCTATTACTGGCGCGACGGCCGACCTCATGCTGGGCGATCCTGAAGTCCGGGGTTACTGCTCGGAGGTCATGCGGGAAGCTGCGGCAATTTGCGCCCGCATTGGTTGCCCGATTGACGAGGATCCCGAAGACCGTCATGCCGTGACGGCCAAATTGGGCGCTTTCAAAACCTCGATGTTGCAAGACGCTGAAGCGGGTCGTCAAATAGAACTTGATTCTATTGTTGGTGCGGTTCATGAGATTGGGACTCGCCTTGGGATGCCGGTTCCGTATACCAGCGCATTGCTCGGGCTTACACGATTGTTTGCGCGTACGCATGACCTTTATCCGGCTGCCCATTAACCGATGTCATCTCCGACTCTTCTGAAGCACTACGTCGGCGGTCAGTGGGTCGATGCTGGGTCCCGGGAAATACTAAGCATCAATCCATCCGACACGACTGACGCGGTTGGTGTTTGTCGTGAGGCAGAAGAAAGTCTTGTGATTGAGGCTGTGAGCTGCGCGCGTGCGGCGCAACCAGACTGGGCCGCCTCGAGTCCTGAGCTTCGTTCCGACCTGATGGACCGAATTGGCGGTGAGATACTGAAGCGGAGCGACGACCTGGGAGTCTTGCTTGCACGAGAGGAAGGAAAGACGGTCGCTGAAGCTGCCGCCGAAACCGTTCGTGCCGGGCGTATCTTTAAGTTCTTCGCCAGCGAAGCGCTGCGTTGCGGCGGACGTAATCTTGAATCTGTCCGTCAGGGCGTCGACGCCCGAACAAGGAGAGCGCCGCTCGGGGTATTTGCTCTGATTACGCCTTGGAACTTTCCCATCGCGATTCCTGCGTGGAAAGCAGCTCCTGCCCTCGCATTTGGCAATACCGTTGTGCTTAAGCCATCACCAATAACGCCGGCGGTTGCGGTCGCATTGACGGAAATCATCGAACAAGCGGGCGTTCCGGGCGGCGTATTCAATCTCGTTCATGGAGACGGAGTCACTGGTGCGGCGCTGTCGTCAAGCGCGGATATAGATGGCGTGTCGTTTACGGGAAGCCAGGCCGTTGGAGCAAAGATTGCGATGTCAGCAGCACAGACCGGCACGAGAGTTCAGCTGGAAATGGGCGGCAAGAATCCACTGCTGGTGCTGGACGATACGGATCTCGACATAGCGCTGGATTGTGCAATTAACGGGGCGTTCTTCTCGACAGGGCAGCGGTGCACTGCCTCAAGCCGGATAATCGTGACCGAAGGAATCCACGACGAATTCGTTGACGAGATGACGGTTGCAACAAGCAAGCTCGTGGTCGGAGATGCTCGAGACCCGGAGACTCAGATCGGTCCCCTGGCAAGCGAGTCGCAGCTTGAAAAGTCACTTTCTTACATCTCGATCGCACAGCAAGAAGGTGCTAGCCGCGCGACTGGTGGCGAGAGACTCGATCTGGCAGCGCCAGGTTTCTATCTACAGCCGGCATTGTTTACCGAAACATCTCCTGAAATGCGGATCAACCGTGAAGAAGTCTTCGGACCGGTTGCGTCAGTGATCAAGGTCAGCGATTACGTTGAAGCGTTGACTATCGCAAACGCCACACCATTCGGATTGTCAGCTGGGATTTGTACGACAAGTTTGCGTTACGCCAGTCATTTCGAGAAACACGCCCAAGCGGGCATGACGATGGTGAACCTGCCTACGGCCGGCGTTGACTATCATGTCCCGTTTGGCGGCTGCAAAGCCTCAAGTTACGGTCCTCGCGAACAAGGATATGCAGCTGTGGAGTTTTATACCCAACTTCGAACAAACTACGTTGCTGCATGACACGTTCGTTCTACGCTTTTGCGAAGAGCAGAAGATCAATTGACTGTCGCTCGCCGCACTGGCAGCAGGACGATAAGTCCACCTATACCGCCAACAATCATTGCCAATGAAAGGTAAGTGCCTGCGGTGGTTATCGACATCGTGATGACTGTCGTGATGAGTGCCGCGAGTGCCATCTTGGACATGCCCAGCAATGCCAGGGCAAACGGTGCGAGATCAATTGCGGAGTGCATTGTCAGAACCGTTGCGTTGGGCATTGCGGCGCCAGCAGCCATGGCAAATACGAATGCGAATCCGATCAGAATACCGATGTTCCCTCCGACCAGCGTGACGGCTCCCTGAGCAACGCCCACGACGGCCATCAAACCAAGACTGGCAAACAAAACAGATACCTCGTCCACATAGTCCAGAGCGAGCCGACTGAAAATGGCGCCGAACGCATATCCAGCGGCGAAAAGTGCAATAACCGCTGCAAGTGAGATTGGGTAAGACGTCCAATCTGTACGCAGATTGGGGGCAGCAGCAAGTAACGAGAAAAAGCCGGCGAATGCGAGCGAGCCGGAGATCAGTCCAGCCCGGCAATTCGCGTCTTTAAACAACTCAGCGAAATGATGTAGTCGTCGGCGAACACCGGCGTGATTTGTCGTTGTCAAAAACTGGCGCTCCGGCGTCAACAACACCCAAATCAGGCCAATGCCGCCGTACGCTGCTAACGCGAAGTAAACGCTGCGCCACCCGAACTCTTCGGACAGCGCACTCGCAATAAGCGGCGCGAAGACGGGTGCCCACGCGAAAATCGCTGAGGCGCCCGACATTCTTTTAGCGGCGCGCCTGCTCGTACCCATTTGGCGAACCAACGCGCGGCCAATGATTGGGCATGTACTTGCGCAAAGTCCCTGGCCAGCACGCATCCAGCCAACAACGTCGGGTTCCGGAGCGATACCGATAAACAACGAACACGCGACGAATCCCAGCAGACCCACTAGCAGCAAAAACTTCTGCGAAACGTCCTGGGCCAGCAATCCAACAAGGATATGACCGAGAGCGTAGCCGGTAACGAATGTGCCAATGATCCTTGCACCGGCGCCGGCATCGAGTCCGAACGATGACTCGAGGTGAACCGCACCGGGGATTGCCGCGTTGATCGCTATCGATCCGGTCGCAACAATCGTTGCGACAAATAAAGCGCTGGAGTCAGGTGTCTGCGAACTTGATTGCATGGCGGACTAGACTAGCAATTCGCCTCGCCAGAGTCCCTGCTTGTGGATCATAGATACTGCATTTCGCACAATCTCCGCGACTGCTTTGGCGGCCGGTGTTTGCAGGCGCGACTGCAGTGTCACCAGGAATGCGGTTCTGGACACACTTGGCGACGTGATTCTTCGCGCGGTTAGACCGTTTTTGTCAACGCGATCATGAATAAGCGACCAGGGCAGAATGGCAGTACCTCGCCCGGCCTCCACGAGCGCAAGCATTGGATGTACGCCTGCCTCGAGCGGGACACGTGTAAAGTGCCTATTGTTTTCTCGTTCAAAGCGGGCAATCGCTCTTCCCATCGCATGCTGCGGCCCCGGCAAAAAGATCGGAAAATTGCTCGCATCGGCCATTGAGATGTCGCCTCGTCCGCCAATGTCCCGGCCGAACAGGAACAGCTCTTCTCGAATCAGCGGTTCGGCGAGATACTCGTCGTCAAATTCAACGTCAAAGTGGATCATCAGATCGATGCGACCGGAGCGAAGCGATCTCGCCAGGTCGCCCGTCAGTCCTTCATCGAGCGACAAACTGACGAGCGGTAGTTCGGACAACACGGCTTCGCCAACTGGTTTCGACAGCACATGGGCAACGCTGGCTGGCAGGGCAAGACTGACGCTGCCCGATGGATTCTGCTCGGTCTCGACTACAGCTTCACGCAAGTACTCAATCTGACGGAGAACAGTCTTCGCGTGCTCCAGGGCAACTTTCCCGGAGTCCGTAAGGGTGACCCCTCGACGGTGGCGTTCAAAGAGCTTGACCCCCAGATCCCGTTCGAGCTCTCCGAGGGAGTGGCTCAGGGCTGGTTGGGCAATGTGTAGGCGCTTGGCTGCCTCTGTAATGCTCCCAGCGTTGGCAACAGTGGTGAACTGAACTAGGCGACGGATATTCACAAATCTAGTATACATTTTTTATTATGGTATGTAGACAAACATTGTATTTTTCTTACAGCTAACGAGCGGGCAAGCTGGAGCAACACCAAAATCACAATAATTATGTTTACCGAGAAATCGGGAGGGATGATGAATAAGTTCGCCGCTTTGCTACTTGCCGCCGCTGGCCTGTGCCTTGCAACAGTTGACTCAGCTACCGCCCAAGAGGGGGCCTCTGGCGCGCTCGAGGAAGTTACAGTCACGGCACAAAAACGCGCCGAAAGCCTTCAGGATGTTTCCGTGTCGGTTCAGGTGACAACCGGACAGGCTTTGCTTGATTCCGGCGTTAAAGGCTTTGAGGAGCTTTCCACCACATTGCCCGCAGTTAATATTTCAAAAGGCGGCGCGTCCGACCAAATGTACATTCGAGGTATCGGTTCGGGCTTTAATGGTGGCTTCGAGCAAGCGGTCGGAACCTACATTGACGGAGTCTACGTAGGTCGCTCTCGCGGCACTCGGGCTTCGTTCGTGGATCTGGATCGCATCGAGGTACTGAAAGGGCCCCAGTCAGCTCTGTTCGGCAACAGCTCAATAGCAGGTGCCCTCAGTGTCACAACGGCTTCGCCAAGAATAGACGATGGCTTTTCAGGACATGTAATTGCAACCGCGGGTGAATATGGCGAACGAAACATAGAAGCCGCGTTGAATGTGCCAGTGTCAGAGACCTTCGCGTTAAGAGCTGCTTTCAGAAAGTACGACCTTGATGGTTATGTGGTAAACACCTTTACCGGCGCGGATGTTGGAAGCAACGATGACACCTTTTATCGTATCGGCGCTCTGTGGGAACCTACAGATTCCTTGAGCGTGCTACTAAAGCATAGCGAGGGAAAATCAAAGTCGGAAGCTACTTTTCTCAAAGAAGCGGTAAATTGCCCATCTACTTTCTCTGATCGAATACGCCCGGGGCAACCCGCTTTTGATCCATCGGCGCCCGCTCCCGGTGCAGCAACGGCCTGTCTGCGACAGCAAGATCTCCTTGATAACGAAGTGAACTATGAGCTTCAAGCGACCCCGGGTCAGGATTTGGGCGAAGCGGAGTATTCCTCAACGTCACTGGAAATTAACTGGGATTTCGATTCTTTTACCCTGACATCGATTACTGGCCGCATCGACAATGAAATTGACGAGGCGCAGGATCTGGATTCCGGGCCTCTGAATATCTTTCCTGTGCGACAGTTCGATACCGTGGAGCAAACCAGTCAGGAAATCAGGCTTACCTCCAATGGCGATGGTGACCTGGAGTGGATCGTCGGTGCGTATTGGCAGGACGAGGAGATTGATTTTGTGGCGAATCAAATGCCATACATGATTGGGCCACCAGCCGACCGGGCTCTGGGCGGTGGGCCACTGGGCGCGTGTCGCGTCGGCGCTAATACACAATATGGTGGAGGTGACCCGAACTTTGAAGGCGTTTGTGGCTACAACAACAACCATGAACAGAAGCTAACCACCACTTCTGCATTTGCCAACCTTACTTACCATGTCAATGACAGCAATCGTTTGATTGCCTCTTTGCGATGGATCGAGGTAGAGAAAGACTTGAACAGATTCGGTGGATGGCGTTGGTACGAAAGCTCGCGTCTAAATCCGGCGCAATCGGTACCCAATACCGCATTTATCCCGCCCGACGCGCTTGGTAATACCACATTCGGAGCGGAATACAGTGACAGCCACAGTGCGTCTTGGGACGATGTTTTGCCTTCCGTAACCTGGGAACGTGACCTCAATGAAGACGCCATGGCCTATTTCAGCTTTAACCAGGGCTTTAAGGCAGGTGGGTTCAATTTCTCCAGTCGTTTTCCTTCGACAGACCCCAGTTTCGATGAGGAAACGGTCGACAACTTTGAGTTGGGCCTCAAGACGATGCTGTTGGATGGTCGCCTCAGAGTGAACGTCAACGTGTTTCTTTCGCAATTTGAGGGTGTACAGCAAAGTGCACTGCAGCCAGGAACATTTACCTTCGTCGTAGGCAATGCGTCTGAGTCAGAGTCTAAAGGCCTAGAGCTGGACGTTGACTGGGCGGCATCCGACTCGCTGACGCTTAAGGCCAGTATGACGTTCTTGGACGCGGAGTTTAAGGATTTTGATGGCCCCTGTAACGTCTATCAGCGGGGGAACCTCTTAAACATGCTTGCGTTAGGTGAAACGGGTACGTTCGACAGATGTACGGGTACCAGAGTTGATGACCCATCGACCAATGCACCGAGAGAAATAATTCAGGGCTTCCAGGATTTGGCAGGGCACCCCACGACTTTCGCGCCGGAATACAGCGGATTTATCTCGGCGGTGTATACCGCGAATCTCACGGATAGCCTGATTCTGGACGTTGAGCCGAGCATCTACTTTACGGACTCCTACTTTATCCAGCAGGATTTTGATCCCTTCACTGAGCAGGACTCCTACTCAAGTGTTAATCTCAGAATTGCTCTCTCCAGCGCCGAACGAGACTGGTCGGTTGCACTGATTGGCAAAAACCTCACCGATGAGCAAATCATCTTCTTCGCCAATGACCTTCCGGCAGGTGGTGGTTCCTACGTCCGATCGTTGAAACGTCCGCAGACCTGGGCATTGCAGGCCAGCTACGCGTTCTAGTGTTGCGCCGTGCGTGACGACGGGTACCTAAGAGCCCGTCGTTGCCGCGCGGCTACAAATATAGCCATCGTGCTGGAACGGGTTTGATATGACAGTTTCTCGTCGTGACTTGCTCAGATACTTTTCTGCGACAGCAGGATGTTTCGTTGCGGGAGCTTCGCCGACGCTTCTCGCAGGTTGTGCACGACCTGGTGGCGGAGAGAGCATACTCAGCTACCCTCACGGTGTCGCCTCGGCGGATCCACAATCGGATGCTGTTGTACTTTGGACGCGCGTTGAAGGCGCTGACAACGCGGCCAGTCTTGTTTGTCAGGTAGCCACGGACGCCGAGTTTGGAAACATCGTTTCCGAGAGTGAGGCGCTGGCGGCAGCTGATTGGGACTACACAGTTCGCGTGCTTGTCGTGGGTCTCGAGTCGGACCGCCAATACTTCTATCGGTTCATTGGACCCGACGGCAGCGTTAGTCGAGTCGGTCGAACGCGGACCGCGCCGGATGCCGAATCTACTCGTCCCTTAAACATCGCGGTGTTTTCCTGCCAAGACTACGAACAAGGCTACTTCACTGCATACAGACGCCTTATTCTCGATGACGCTGACTGGGGTGAAGATGGCAAGATCGACTTCATCATGCATGTCGGCGATTTCATCTACGAGAACATTCGTGGTGAAAGTACTGTCGGTGAACTCGATCACAATGGCAATCAGGTAAAGCTATACAACCGCGACGGCAGTCTGCGACGTTGCGGACCATTCCCGTCAGGTGGTGCTGTCGGTGCCCGTAGTTGGATGATTCCGACTGATCTAGAGGACTTTCGCTGGTTGTACAAGAAGTATCTGGCTGACGAAGACCTGCAGGAAGCGCGAGCCTTGTACCCTTTTGTACAAGTCTGGGATGATCATGAGTTCCTCAACGACTGCTGGCAGAGCTATTACAAGAATAGGTCTGTCGCCAACCTCAAAGTGGCTGCAAATCAAGCCTGGTTCGAGTACATTCCTGCCGCTCTGAGCGTTGGCGGACGTGACGTCGATGAACATCGGGCGAAGGACTTTGAGCCGGTAACCGTCACCGATACGCCGGCAGCGGATTTTGACGATCATTATCTGGCCCAGGAGCCAAACAATCTTGCGGCTATTGGTTCTTTGACGATTTACCGATCGCTGCAGTGGGGCAAGACAGCGGATCTCTTCATGATCGATGGTCGAAGCTACCGCGGCCCGCGCGGACTCCCTCAGGAGTTGTTGAACGTTGGTCGGCACCCGTACCCGGGAACGCCCGTAGATCCCGCGCTGATTCGCATCATGAACGAGGGCCGGAATGCGTTGAATGGCAATCCCCCGGAAGAAGTGACATACCTCGGCAGCACGATGAAGAATCCGAGAATAGATGCACCGATGGGTTCCATGCTAGGCCGAGATCAGAAGGACTGGCTCAAGCGAGGTCTAAGAAAGAGCAATGCAACGTGGAAACTGCTCGGTCTCAACGTCGGTCTCATGCGGCACAGCTTCGACGACAGCTTTCGAGATACGGGCAGTAAGGGTGGACTTCTTTGGACTGACGGTTGGGACGGTTATCCTGCCGAGCGCGCCGAGATTTGCACGTTCATCAAGAATTCGGATATCGGCAACGTGGTGTCACTAACGGGTGACCGGCATGCTCATATGGCTGGCGTTGTTTACGATGATTTCGATGCACAGGAGCGCACAACGGTCTTGCCGGAGTTCGCGGGTGGTGCAGCGAGTGCGGTGAGTCGAATGATCATCCAGCGCGAACTTTCCGCTCATGATGAGGCCGTTTCTAAACTCGTGACCTTTGATGATGGTACGGAGAAGGGGTACTCACAGGCGATAATGCCGACGCTGAATGCCTGGATGCTGTTTGGACACGCCACTGCGGAGATGATTCACAATGGTGCTGATCCAGATGAAGCTACGAACAGCCGCGATCCAGAAGTTAATCCGCACCTGGACTACGTCGATAGTGATGCGCACGGATTTTTCGTTGCGCGCCTGGACGAGGATGCGTGCAACGTAGAGTTTGTGAGTGTTTACGAGCCGACCAAACTCCAGGCTCCTGGCGAAGCCCCCGTTCGGCGTCGAGTGAAATTCGTGGTAGAGAAGACATCGAATGGAGAAGAACCCGACGTCGTCTATAGCGGAACAGAGGGCGAGCCTCCGTTTGGAGGCATTAAGACATGAGTGATTATCGGATTGGCTGCTTCTTAGTGGTCGCCTGCGCTCTGCTGTTTGCCGGATGCGGGGAAGGAAGCTCTTCCGCGCCCGAGCGCGCGGCTTCTGAGAGGCCATTTTCCGTCAAAACGGTCAGAGCATTTTCACTCGGCGGTCAATCTGCAGAAGCGGCTCGTACCGGAATTAATGGCGACATTAGCGACGAGGTGTTTGAAGGTCAGATTGCTGTTCTTGGGCTAGTGCCAGATACGGCGACGCCGAAGTTTCCCATCGTTATGCTCCCCGGTTTCGCGCTCGGTGCGACCATTTATATTGAAACCCCGGACGGCAGGGAAGGTTGGGCGATGAACGCGGTACGGCGTGGACATCCGGTTTACCTGGTTGAACCGGCGCAGTCCGCTCGCGCGGGCTTCAACCCCGACCCATACACAGCGGCTCAGCTCGGCGAGGCCAGTGAGTCACCGCTGTTGTTTACCTGGGGACGCCAACACGTCTGGAGTCGATGGGGGCTCGGTCCGGAATACCCGAAGCCGTTCGCGGACTCAAGATTCCCGGTCGAACACTACGACAACCTGATTCGGGCTTATACGCCGATAAATGTCGGAAGTATCGCCGGCGGTTCCATGATCACCTACCAATTGGAAGCAAACGTGGTGGGCTTGACCGAGTTGCTTGAGCAAACTGGCCCTGCGGTTTTGTTAGTCCACAGTGCGTCTGGCACGACCGGATTCGAGGTTGCGCGACGAGCGTCTGGCAACGTGCGTGCAGTCGTGAATGTGGAGCCAGTAGGGTGTCCGACGGAGATCATCGACTCACTTAACGGCATTGCCGTGCTATCAATGTTCGGCGATCACATGGAAGTTCGCCCACAAATGCCGATTCGCCGCGACCAATGCCAGGAGACAGTCGACTATCTGTCCGCGAACGGAACGCCAGCAACCATGTTCAATTTGCCAGCAATGGGTATTGACGGGAATTCTCACCTGCCGATGTCTGAGGACAACAGCGCAGAACTCATGACGATGATTCTCGACTGGCTCGACGAGTCGCTCTGAGAGTCGTCCCAGCACTAATGATCATTAACCGCCGGGGGTGCCATGTCAGACAGTAGCAAGCCGTCGCTCTGGAGGTCAATGGGGCCCGGCATCCTGTTTGCCGGTGCTGCCATAGGCACATCACATCTCGTTCAATCGACACGCGCCGGCGCAACCTTCGGCCTCGGCCTGCTGGGTGTGCTCATTCTCGCGAACGTTCTCAAGTACCCGGCATTTCGATTTGGTCCACAGTACGCAGCCGCGACCGGTCGATCACTGATAGAAGGGTATCGGGATCTTGGTCAGTGGGTCGTCGCCGTTTACATGCTCAGCGAAGTTGCCGTAATGGCGATCATCATTGCGGCGACTGCCGCGGTCACCGGCGCCATTCTAATGGCGCTAGCCGATTTATCGGTCGACATTCGCTACATTGGCGTTGGACTGATCCTTCTCGGCGTGATCATGCTAGCCACCGGCGGCTATCGCCTTCTCGAGGGACTAACAAAAGTATTCGTCGCAATACTAACCATCGCCACGATCTGTGCGACGCTGATAACGCTGCCCAAAATAGAGTGGCAGTTCGCACAGACCTTCTTTCCGCTTTCGGACCTGCAGACGCTGGCATTTGTCATCGCGCTTATGGGATTCATGCCGGCGGGCATCGATCTTTCCGTTCTGCAATCGTCGTGGGCGGTGGCTAAACAGAAGGCAGCCGGCGTCAAACCCACGATGCAGCATGCGATTTTGGACTTCAAAATCGGTTTCTTCGGATCCGTCGGCCTGGCAATCTGCTTCTTGCTGATGGGCGCAGGCGTCATGCACTCGACAGGTGAGGTTCCTGCCACGTCCGCGGGTGCGTTCGCCAATCAGGTTATCGGACTCTATACGACGAATCTGGGTGATTGGGCGGGGGTCGTCGTCGGTGCTGCCGCGCTGTTCGTCATGTTTACGACGCTCATCGCGATTGTGGATGGGTTCCCCAGGTTGCTGGCGACCGGTTGGGTTGCACTTCGATCGGGTGAAAGTGCTGAGGCCATCGATGTCGGGCGATCGGTTCCACTCTATATCAGCACGGCTCTGCTGGCGATCGCTGCAATATCAATACTCATGTTCCTCATGTCCTCTTTTCAGGCGTTCATCGACTTCGTGACAATTACCACGTTCATCGTCAGTCCGATTACAGCCGGCCTCAATCATCTGGCCATCACCTCCGCGCGCGTGCCCCTCGAGTATCGACCATCACCGCTCTTAGGGTGGTGGAGCATTCTTGGCATCACCGCGCTCACAGTACTGTCAGTGATGTTCCTCTATGTTCGATTCGCATGAGAATCGCTTGCCTGCTTATCGTGCTCGCCGGCTGTACGACAAATTCGGCAGCGCCTAATTTCGAGGGTCGGGATTGGCCGCAGTTTGGAGCGGACGTCTGGCAATTCGATATCGGTGTGGCCGAAGCCGGGCCATCGAGCGAGGCATCGTATCTGGTGTCTCCACAAGAGTTTGAAGATTTCCAGCTGTCTATCGAATTCTGGATCGAAGATGAAACAAACAGCGGCATATTCGTCCGTTGCCGTGCCCCGGAAGAAATCGCGGATATCAATCCCGACAGTTGTTACGAAGTGAATATTTGGGACAATCACCCAGTCCAGGAATTTCGCACGGGCAGTATCGTCAAGCACGTCATACCGGCGGCAGAAGTTCATACGCTCGGCAAATGGAATATGCTGGTCGTTCGCGCCTTTGGGGAAACGATTGAAGTTTCGGTGAATGATGTCGCTACGGCGACTCTGCACAACGCTCAGCGCAGATCCGGGTTTATTGCGCTGCAGTATGCCGGCAAAAACAGATTGAGATTTCGAGACCTGACCATCACGACAAATTAGAATCAATCTCTGCCGGCCTTAGGCAGTGCTCTAGATACGTACGTCGCCAGCCGTTGACGCTCCGAGGACGAACAAAAGTTGCTCTGCCGAAATAGGTTCGCGTGTTGGATAGTACAGGACAAGAAAAAGGGCAGATTCGTACCCTGTTTTGTAACTAGTTTTGACGGCGGCCGACACAAAAGTGGGCAATCGGCGTTAATCGACTTACAAAGCCATTTCTGATTACGTTTTAGATATCAGTAAGATACCGAATTACGCCGATCGAGAGCGACTGACACATTAGACAGGTTTAGCCCTCCGATAGACCACTGCAGTTGAATCTAGATGGCGAGCCCTTAGTTACAGACCGGTTTGAGTTCTCTGTGTGCCGCGGGGCTCTAAGGTTTGCCCTGGGATAGTAGTTTCGCAGTACGCATTGGCCCAAATTCAAGCTGGCATCATTGTGTAATCCCACCAAAAGATTTAGCTCGACTCGCTAGAAAGCTCGCACCAAGCCCTTAACAATCAAATTGAACGGGCTGCCAGTGTGGCAGCTTCCGTTTCCATATTTGAATCGCAACATCGTTTGTCGTAGCTTGTGGTGGCTTGTAGTAGACAGCCAAGTCACTGGCAGTGTTGAGGTCGGCGGTTCGATCCCGCCTGGCTCCACCAGTAAAATCAACCGTTTGCGGACTCGTCGAGTCTGGGCGCTTGCCTCGAGTCGGCGCCAAGCCCCTTCGATGGGGGCCGCTGAGGCCACTCGAATCAGAGCCCTGGCAACGATTCTAGCCTTCGCTCGCCACTAACGGCCACTGGGTCTCAGCTCATCTATAATTTTCGCGCTAATCCAATAGATATCGACATCTTCGTTGTCCGAGTCGACGCCCCTGTTGAATAAAATGTACTTGCCGTCGGGTGTGACGCTCGCGTAGGCATCCCACCGGAGATTGGAAAATCAGATAAATGCAGCGAATAGGCGACGAGAAGCACAAAGCGCGGCACTGTCTGCAGAGCAAAATAATCTAGAACGGCAACAGCGATTACTTGATAATGATTTGAACAATGAGGTCACGTTCAAAGACGAGGCGACCGCCAGTTGATGATGCTCTAGTGCGACCTCCCGGGATCACTTAGCCATTGAAATCCGGTTGCTTTTCCGGTGCAGCTGACGAGAACGCTGCCAGTTCATTGGCCGCCTCCTCCACTCGCGTAATGTTGGGGTAATTTTCAAGCGAGACTCCGAAGCGGCGAGCATTGAATACTTGGGGTACCAAGAAGACGTCCGCCATCCCGGGCGTCTCCCCAAAGCTGTAGTTCTGTGCATTAGCAGCCAATACGGTCTCCACGGCATCAAATCCGCGGTGCATCCAGGTCTTGAACCACGTGAGTACGTCGCTCTCTCTGGCGCCCAGATTCTCCCGAAGGTGATCAATCACAGCGATGTTGCAGAGGGGATGAATGTCGCAAGCGATGTTGGCTACGACCGCTCTCACCCTTGCGCGTTCAGCCGTATCGATCGGCAGCAGTGGTGGATCTGGGTGCAGTTCCTCCAGCCACTCGATGATGGCGATGGACTGCGCGAGGGTCGCACCATCTTCTGTCTCAAGCGCAGGTACTAGGCCCTGTGGATTGCGCGCTACATATGCGGCGCTTTTCTGCTCCCTCTTGAGCAGGTTTACCGCCGCATAGTCATATTCGAGACCTTTAAGCCCGAGAGCAATTCTGACGCGATAGGCCGCTGAGGATCTGAAGTAGGAATAAAGCTTCATGTATCAGTCGGTCGGCGGCGTGTATTGCACTACGCGCTGGTCGATTCTTCCAAAAATCGACTGGCCTTCATCGTCAAGCATCTCTATTTCGATGCGATCACCGAATGACATAAAGGGTGTTTGCGGTGCTCCATTTGCAATGGTCTCGAGGCAGCGGACTTCAGCGAGGCAACAGGAGCCGTGCTCGCTGCCCACGTTGGAGACCGTACCTGAACCGACGACGGTGCCTGTCATGAGGTCGCGTGATTTTGCGCAGTGAGCAATCAACGTGCAAAAGTCGAAGGTCATGTCCACGCCGGCATTTGGCGCGCCCACCAAGGTGCCGTTGAGGGTGGCGCGTAAGGGCAAATGTAATTTTGCCCCATCCCAAGCCTCGCCCAACTCATCGGGAGTGACAACGACCGGGCTGAAACTGGTCCAAGGCTTCGACTGATAAAAACCGAACTGTTTGGCAAGCTCTCCTGGGATCAAATTGCGCAGAGAGACATCATTGACCAGCCCGATTAGTTGGATGTGTTTAGGTGCCTGCTCAGATGAAATGCCAGCGGGTACATCGTCAGTAATGACGATCACTTCCGCTTCGAAATCGATTCCCCAGGCTTCACATTCGACCGGGACATCATCGGTCGGACCCAAAAACGCGTCTGAAGCGCCCATGTAGACCAGCGGGTCGGACCAGAATGATTCGGGTAGCTCAGAGCCGCGTGCCTTTCTCACCAATTCCACGTGTGTGACATACGCACTGCCATCAGCCCAGTGGTAAGCCCTGGGCAGCGGGGCGTCGCAGTGCGTCGGGTCAAATGCAAAACTGGCTGCCACTTCTCCCGCATTGAGTTGCTCGTAAAGTCGTGCGAGTCCCGTAGACGCCGTGCTCCAGCAATCGAGAGCCGATTGCAGTGTCGGCGCAATGGAAGACGCCTCAACGGCGCGCGTCAGATCGCGGGAAACCACAACCAGGCGTCCGTCGCGGCCAGATTTCAGGCTGGCGAGTTTCATACAGTCTCCGGATTAAATTCTTTCTCATGCAGCCATGCGGCATGACGCGGTGCCTGACGTGTTTGACTCCACTCTTCGAGCATCTCGGGCGCGACCCCATGGAGCTCCGACATCTCCGCTTCAGTGCGTGTGTTGACCACGAGTTCGAGGCGGTGGCCATTGGGGTCACGGAAGTAGATCGATTGAAAAATGCCGTGATTGGTTGGCCCCAAGACCTCGACGCCCTCGGCCTCGATTTTGGCTTTTGCTCTCATCAAATGCTCAAAAGTCTCGATCTCGAAGGCAATGTGCTGGACCCAGTCTGGAGTATTGGGATCAACCCCCATTTGAGGTGAATTGGGCAACTCGAAAAACGCCAAAACATTACCCATGCCCGCATCCAAAAATACATGCATGTATGGGTCAGGCGCCTTTGTAGAAGGCACCTCGTTCTCAGCAATGGCTAATTGGAAATCCATGCCAAGTACGCGTTGATAAAACTCAACCGTCTCTTTGGCGTCGTTACAGCGATACGCCACATGATGGATTCGCTTAATGTCCATAGTGCGACCCTTCTATTTCGTCACTGCCCGGCACTCAAGGTGCCCCGGCGCATTTGATCACGCTCCATGGACTCGAACAGTGCCTGGAAATTCCCCTCACCAAACCCTTCGTCTTCTTTGCGCTGGATAAACTCAAAAAAGATTGGGCCAATCAGGGTTTCAGAGAAAATCTGCAGGAGGAGGCGCGGTTCCTCGTCGCTGGTGGTGCCATCCAAAAGGATGCCGCGAGACTGCAGTGCATCTACGGGTTCGCCGTGGCCGGGTAGGCGCTCCTCGAGCATTTCATAATAGGTGTCGGGAGGTGCCGTCATAAACGGAACCCCTCGTGCCTTCAGCATGTCCCAGCAATCAAAGAGGTCGTCGCACGAGAAGGCAATATGCTGAATACCCTCGCCGTTGTATTTGATCAGGTACTCTTCAATTTGCCCGCCAGTGCCGCCTTCCTCATTCAGAGGGATGCGAATCTTGCCATCGGGCGCGGTAAGCGCCCTCGACTGTAGCCCCGTGTATTCACCCTTGATATCGAAGTAACGGATTTCCCGAAAGTTAAACAGGCGCTCATAGAACTTAGCCCAGTAATCCATTCGACCCCGGTAGACGTTGTGCGTGAGGTGATCGATGACTTTAAAGCCACAACCCTTGGGGTAGGGGTCAACACCCGGTAGGTATTCAAAGTCAATGTCATAGATTGAGGCGCCCGCTTCGTAGCGATCAATTAAATAGAGTAGTGCGCCGCCAATGCCTTTGATGGCTGGGAGTTTCAGCTCCATTGGGCCTGCTTGGACATCAATGGGTTGAGCCCCCAGCGCTAGAGCACGTGTATAGGCTGACTTCGCATCCCGCACTCGGAACGCCATGCCGCAGGCCGATGGGCCATGCTCCTTGGCATAGAAGTAAGCGGGTGACTCTGGCTCGTAATTGATAATGAAGTTGATGTCACCCTGACGCCAGAGTGCGACGTCTTTTGATCGATGATTCGCCACATGAGTGAACCCCATCATCTCGAATACAGGCTCGAGCAGTCCTCGATCAGTTGCCGAGTATTCGACAAACTCAAATCCGTCCAGCCCCATGGGGTTCTCAAATAAGTCAGCCACGGTTTTCCCCTATTACTCAGTACCTAACGCAAGCATGAGGTTACACAAAGCGTTTGGGAGAAATTCACCTAATTGATTGGAAAAAGCTCCAAAAGACGATAATTTCTTCTTTTATACCTTTTTAAAAGAAAATATACGCCCATGAATTTGGATAAGCAGGAGAAAAGCATCATTAGGGTGCTGCAAGTCCAAGGTCGCATCTCTAATGTTGAGTTGGCAGAGCAAATTGGGTCCTCTGAGTCTCCGTGTTACCGCCGGGTGAAGGCGCTCGAAGAGGCTGGTGTAATTACGGGGTACGGCGCAAAGGTCGATCGACGTAAGCTAGGGCTACAGGTGACAGCGTTCATTTTAGTAACGGTGGATAGTCAGGACGATCAGGCGCTGCAAGAGTTTTTTGATGCTGTCGCCACGGACGAGTATATCGTCGAGTGCCATGCGATGGCAGGCGCCCATGATTATCTGTTGAAGGCAGTTGCCAAAAGCATGGATCACTTTTCCGATCTGGTCATGAAGCGCATTCTTAAGATTCCGGGTGTTAAGACCGTGGAGTCGAATTTCAGTTTACAGGTGCTCAAAGAGGGAGCTTCGATTCCGACTGAATAGCCCGGCCCATGATAGAACGAGGACTACTTTGACGCTTCGTCAACGGGTCCTGCGTCCCAGCATGCAGTTGTTGCATGGCCTCGGCAGAGGCGATGAAGCGACCTCTGTACTGTAAGTAAATGAAGGCTCCGTCTGTGGTTTTAAGGGTGGTTCTCACATCGATCTTCATCGACCCGTCAGATCCAACGACCACCCAGTCCGCACCTCCGGGCAGCACGATGCCTTCGAGTCTCGGGCCCGAGAACGTCCCACCCACAATGGGGGCTACCATGCGGTTTCCCGACAGCGTCATTCCAATGGGGTAAGCAGACGCTGAATCGACCTCGAGCATCAGAGTCATTAAATAGTCATGCTTGAGCTGTGCCGCCTTACTCATAGTTCACTCTGCCGCGAGATACTGATCTAGGGTTTGATGGAAGTGTCGAATACGGCGCTCTTGGTAGTTGGCCAGTGTCACGCCGGTTTTTTTTGTGGCACGTAACCCTTTTTGAATGCGTTTGAGATTGTCTGTGTCTTGATCTACTACCATGGCTGCAGATCCCATCGCCTCAACGGTAGACCACGGTTCATCTTCTGAAAGCCAGACTATCGGAGCTGCTTTTGGGTGACTCCCATCTGCCGATTTGGGAAACAGAAAGAAGATCTCCATGATCGATTTCTCAGGGTTATCACCGTGCGGTCTGAATCGATAGCCCGCAGAGAGCCCCATGCCGCCGTAGGGCACAAAATTGGGAAAGACAGTGTATTGAATCAGGTCGATCGCCTCAGAATCGGATAGTGTCGAGAAATCCCGGCCCGCTGTTTTAGCAATCTTTTCCCTCGCCACATTGGCAAAGTACTGCCTTGGTGTATCTCCGTCGATCGACTCGTCTTGTGATTTAAAAAACGGGGTGTCGCGCTCCATCATTTCGCGCGTCATCGTCTCGGTGATGTGATTGACTGACGGGCTTGGCACACCTTGAGCGCTGATCATTCGATTGATATGCCTTACGCCCGGCCACGTGTCGTACTGGGTATTGATGTCGCCGTAGTACGCCACCGTCTGTGGGTGTGCTGAGGAAACATGGTATGCCTCAACAAAGGCTTCGGCACATAGCTTCCAGTTGCAGGGCATGATTTTCGCGACATGGATTGCTTTGTATCGGTCTTCCAGTGCAAAGGTCGCGAAGTGCTCGGGCAAAATTTCGAGATAATCGATGAGGCTTTCACATTGTTCATCAAAGTTGATGAAGACAAAGCCACCCCATGTATCCACCTTCAGTTCCGGTAGGGAAAATGATTCCCAATCGATGTGATCAAAATCCCATGCTTCCGGCACATCTTTTAGACAACCATCAAGGCCCCAGGTGAAACCATGGAAGGGGCACTTAAACTGCTTGACGCAGCCCCCCTCGGTTCGCAGTTGTGTGCCGCGATGCAAGCAGACGTTCACGTAAGCTCGAATGTCAGTGGATGCCGGCCCGGTCCTCACCACAATCACCGAGTCGTGAACAATGTCATACACCACATGGTCACCAATGTTGGGGATATCCTCCAGCCGACAGGCCCACTGCCAGGTCTTGCGCCAGACTTTCTCCACCTCTCTGTCATGGAAGGCCTTATCGAAGTAGCGGTCGATGGGAACATCGTCGCTTCCCATGTCTACCCATGACTCGTCTGTCATATGCGCTGGTGGAGGCACCTTGTCGGATGCGAGTATTTCCTGGAGCGACGGAGAGGGCCTATTTTTTAATGGCATCGAGGACACTGAATTGACTTCTTGCTTCGATTCTTTATTTACAAACAGTTTGGTCTGTATGTTAATTTAAGTCAACTCGGTGCCGGGGTAAGAGATCTTTGAATGAGCTAGCTAAGCGCCGCAGCCAGCAGGAGCGGACCTCTGCCATGCGCGCGCGACTTTTAGACGCGACGTTGGAATTAATTATTGAGCAAGGGTGGTCGAATACCAGTACTCAGAAAATCTGTCAGAGGGCGGGCGTGTCGAGAGGGGCACAAACGCATCATTTCCCGACTCGGGAAAGCTTGTTAATCGCTAGTGTTCGCGAAATGGTGAACCGACATCAACGTCATATTGACGAGCAGCTTGACCAAAGTGAGGTCAAATTTACCTTGGAGGACTTCTTCGCATTTCTTTGGGATGCAACGTTTAACGACGACTTACTGACAATTTGGGTTGAAGCCATGGTGGCCGCGAGGTCGGATGCCGGCTTAGCCACTGTCGTGCGTGATACCGACAAAATTGCGATCACTGCGATGAGGAACATTGCCTCTAGATCAACGTCAAAAACGCCGGCTGTTGTTGACGAGCTTGGAGCTACGGTCGCAGATCTTATTGAGCTAACGATTTACTTGCTGCGCGGTATGGTGGTGCAGGCCGGTGTTCATAAAGCGGGCGCAGATCGGAGGCGCCTCTTCGAACTGTGGCGCAACTTGCTTGGACCGTCGCTCCGTGGTTTCTCTTAGTTAACAGTCGCTACCTTTCGGCGGTAGCGTCCACAAGCAGAAATACGCCAAAACGCGCGATTTCGAAAAAATAAAGTTAAATAAAAACAGAT